>JBBAPI010000010.1:0-143438 GCA_040400915.1 Rubrivivax sp. | reverse complement strand
TAGGGCGGCAGCAGCGTGACGATGTGGCTGGCCTGCAGCACCGTCAACCACTGCCGGGCGGTGGGCTGGCTGATGCCGCAGTCCGACGCGAGGCTGTTGAGGTTGAGCAACTGCGCGCTGCGCGCTGCGCACATGGCCAGGAAGCGCTGAAAGGTGGCCAGGTTGCCGACATTGAGCAACTGCCGCACGTCGCGCTCGACATAGGTGACAAGGTAGGCGGCCAGCCACTGCGCGGCGTCCACGTCGCGATGGCTGGCGTGCAACGCGGGGTAGCTGCCCCGCCACAGCGTGTCTTCGAGCGTGCGCCTGGTCTTTTGCGCGGCCAGTTCCGACTGCGCCAGCGGCAGCAGGGTGAGCATGCCCACGCGGCCGGCCAGGGATTGGCCGATGCCGTCCATCAACCCGAATTGCTGCGAACCGGTCAGCACGAAGCGGCCCATGCGGGGCGAAGCATCGGCGATGCCCAGCAGGTAGCTCAAGAGCGCCGGGGCGCGCTGCACTTCGTCAAGGATGGCGCCATCCTCAAATCGAGCCAGGAAGCGGCGTGGATCGGCCAGCGCCAGTTCCCGCGTGTCAAGATCTTCGAGGTTGATGTGCGGCAGCTTGGGGAAGGCCGAACGGGCCAGTGTGGTCTTGCCCGACTGGCGCGGGCCGGTCACCGCCAAGATCGGAAAGCCCCGCGCCATGCGCTGCAGCGTGGGCACGGCGTCGCGGGTGATCAGATCGGGCGGAACGTAGGACACGGCTGTTTCAAAGTTGGATTTTGAAATTGTACAGTTCGTGTGCGCAGGCCTTGTTGCAGGCCTCACCGAGACAGCAAGCGCCGCACGGTACGCAGCAAAACGCCCAGATCGGTCCACAACGAGGCCTGCTGCGCGTAGTCCGCTGCGCCTTGCAATTTGAT
Organism: Rubrivivax sp.; assembly: GCA_040400915.1. Classification (GTDB taxonomy): domain Bacteria; phylum Pseudomonadota; class Gammaproteobacteria; order Burkholderiales; family Burkholderiaceae_C; genus Rubrivivax. The sequence continues at coordinate 142,534 of JBBAPI010000010.1, read as the reverse complement.
GGGCAGGATCCGCTCGATGTACTCGCGCTCGGGGTCGGCAGCGGCGGCCAGCAGGCTGGCTTCATCCAGGAAGTCCAGCGACGACGGGTCGGTGATGCCGGGCCGCACGGCCAGCACGGTGTCACGCAGCGCGGCCGGGTAGTGCGCCACGTAACGCGGCACCTCGGGGCGCGGGCCGACCAGGCTCATCGTGCCCTGCAGCACGTCGATCAGCTGCGGCAACTCGTCCAGCCGCTTGCTGCGCAGCCAGGTGCCGGCACGGGTGATGCGCGGGTCCACGCCCACCGTCAGCTGCAAGCCGGCGGCGCCCGTGCGCATGCTGCGGAACTTGTGGATGCGAAAGGGAACGCCGTAGCGGCCGACGCGCTCTTGGCGGAAGAAAACCGGCCCGGGGCTGTCCAGCTTGATCCACAGCGCGATGGCCAGCAGCAAGGGCGACAGCAGCAGCAGGCCCAGGCCGGCCGCGCAGACATCGAAAAGGCGTTTGATCAAGCCGCTGTCTGGCTTTCAGCAGGCGGGTCTATGCCATCGAAGACATCCACCATGGCCACGCGGCAACCCACGCTGGCCGCTTCCAGGGTTTCGGACTCGCTCATGTCGTCCAGCACCCAGCGGTCATCAGGACCCCGGCAGAAGGCTTCGACGCGGCGCGTTTCAGGGTCCACCAGGATGTATTCCTGCAAAGCGGGGATGCGCCGGTACAGCGCAAACTTGTGGCTGCGGTCGTAAGCCTGCGTGGAGGGCGACAGCACCTCGACCACCAGCGTGGGCGCGCGAAAGATCATCTCGGTGGCCAGGTCGGCCTTGTCGCAGGTGACGAAGACATCGGGGTAGAGGACGGTGTCCTCGCCGATCTGCACTTTCATGCCTTCGGTGAAGACCTGACAAGGTGTACCTGAGAGCTGGTTGCCGAGGTGGCGCGCGATGTTGGCGACCGCCCGGCCGTGCGCGCGCCGTGCACCCACCATCGCGAACACCTCGCCCTGATGGAACTCGTGCTTCTCGGGCTGCTCGTTCTCCCACGCCAGATAGGCTTCCAGCGTCAGCTTGGGCTGTGTCAATGCGTTCATGGTGGCGGGCCTCCGACCCTCATCCTAGCGCCGCGCGCACCGCTTCGGCCACGCGCTGCACGTCGTCCAGCGTCATGCGCGTGTACAGCGGCAGGCTCAGCATGCGCTCGAAGGCGTGCTGGCTGTGCGGGAACTGTTCGGGCTTCAGGTCGTAGCGGTCGCGCCAGTAGGGGTGCAGGTGCAGCGGGATGTAGTGCACGCTGCAGCCGATACCGGCGGCGTACAGCCTTTCGATGAAGACGTTGCGCTCGACCTTCGCACCATCGCCCAGGCGCATGACGTACAGATGCCAGGCGTGCAGGTCGCCGGCCGGCGGGCGCGGCGGCAGCACGATGGGCAGGCCGGCCAGCGCTTCGTCGTAGGCCGCGGCCAGCAGTTCGCGCTGCCGGTGGAAGGCGTCCAGGCGCTTGAGCTGGTGGATGCCCAGCGCCGCCGCGATGTCGGTCAGGTTGTACTTGTAGCCCGGCGCCACGATCTCGTAGGCCCAGCTCGGCACGGTGGACGTGTAGCGGTCGAAGGCGTCGCGGCTCATGCCGTGCAGGCGCATCACCTTGGCGCGCTTCGCCAATTCGGCATCGCGCGTGACCAGCATGCCGCCTTCGCCGGTGGTGATGGTCTTGTTGGCGTAGAAGCTGAACACCGTGGCGTCGCTGGCCAGGGTGCCCACGCGCTGGCCGGCGCGGGTGGTCGGCAGCGCATGCGCCGCGTCTTCGATGACCTTCAGGCCGTGGCGCTGCGCAATGGCCAGCAACGCGGGCATGTCGGCGGCCAGGCCGGCGTAGTGCACGGGCATGATGGCCTTGGTGCGCGGCGTGATGGCGGCTTCGACGGCCGCCGGGTCGATGTTCAGCGTGGCCGGATCGATGTCCACCAGCTTCACATCGGCGCCCAGGTAGCGCACCACCTCGGCGGTCGAGGTGAAAGTGTGGGTGGTGGTGATGACCTCGTCACCCGGGCCCACACCCACCGCCTCCAGCGCCAGGTGCAGGCCGGCGGTGGCCGAGTTGACGGCGATGCAGTGCAGGGTTTCGTCACGGCTCAGGTAGGCCGCGAAGTCGCGCTCGAAGCGCTGGGTCTTGGGGCCGGTGGTGACCCAGCCGCTGCGCAGCGCGTCGACGACTTCGGCGATCTCTTCTTCGCCGATCTCCGGCAGCGCAAAGGGCAGGAAAGGCAGCTTGGGCGGGGTGGGTGTGTTCATGCGGGTTTGGCGATCCAGGCCAGCCGGTGCGAGCGCAACAGCGGCAAGGTGTTGAAGAGGGCGCAGGCGCCGGGGTGCAGGCCGGCAACGCGGCGGGCAATGGGTGGCGCCAGCGTGATGCGCCGGGCGTCGATGCGGGCTTGCGGGAACAGCGCCCGCACGCGCGCCAACGGTACGCCGCGCACGTCGGGGTTACGCGGGTTGTCGACGGTGAAGTCGTACCAGATCACCGCGCCACCCGGCCGCAGCCACTGCCACAGGCGGGCCGCCAGCTGCGCCTGGAATGCGTCGTCCAGGATGGAGCTGAACACGGTGTACTGCAGCACGAGGTCGAAGCTGGCGGCCGGCAGCGGCATCTGCAGGGTGTCGCCCTCGTGCAGGGCCACGCTGGCGGGCAGGCGCAGGCGCGCGGCAGCGGCGCGTTCGGGCAGCAGTTCGTTGCCGAACAGGCGCGCCGGGTCGCAGCCCAGGCGTATCAGCTCCAGCAGGTTGTCGCCACCGCCGCAGCCCACCTCCAGCACGTCCAGGTCGGCCAAGGGGCGCCGCACGTGGCGGGCCAGCAGGGCCGCCAGCGCCCGTTCGCGTTCCTGCCGCGCGTGCAGCACCTCGGGTCGCAGCGGGTTGTAGCGGTCGCCCACAACGCGCCGGGCGTAGCGCTCGGCGACCGCCTGGGGCTCGTCGGCGGGGGGTGGCTGGTTGGGCGGCATCACGGACATCGCGGTCAGCGGGTCAGGCGGGTGGCTGAATCGCGCGCGCCGCGCTTCAGCAACACGAAGTCGAGCAGGCCCTGGCCGAAGCCGATGCCGTAGCCGATGTGCATGCAGCCGCAGGCCCAGGCCACGCCCCCCATCTGCAGCAGCGAGCCCTGCGCCACCGCCACGGCATTCAGCGCGCCAGCGGCGGCATACAGGCCGACCACCGCGGCCAGCGCCCACCAGGCGGGCGTCCAGGCCAGGCCCAGCAGTGCCAGCAGCGCCAGCACCGCGACGAAGGCAAAGGGCACCAGATGGCGTGGCGACGCGGGCAACTGGTGCTTGCGGATCACCGGCACCTTCCAGTAGCCGTACTGGTGGAACTGGCGGAACAGCGCGACGAAGGAAGCCCGTGGCGCATAGCGCGAATGGATGGCCGCGCTCTGCCAGACGCGCCCGCCGCTGCGCGTGATGCGCAGCGCCAGTTCGTCGTCCTGGTTGCGCACCAGGGCTTCGTCGAAACCGCCAATGGCGATGAGGCCGGCGCGCGGCCAGGCGCCGAGGTAGACGGTGTCGACCTCACCGCTGTAGTCGGTGCGCCGCGAAGCCGCGCCGCCGGAACCGAAACGACTCTCGAAAGCCGCGGCGATGGCCGCCTGCGGCCAGCCCTGCCCCACCGGCACCCAGGGGCCGCCGACGCAGGCCGCGCCGGTGTCGCGCAGCGCCTGCAGGCATTGCGCGGCGTAGTCGGGCGCGTAGGTGGTGTGCACGTCCATGCGCACGATGGTGCCACCTTGCGCCGCGGCAATGGCCGCGTTCAGCGCCGCCGAGGTGATGCGCGCCGGGTTGTCGATCACGCGCAGCCGCGGCTCGCCGGCCGCCCGTTCGGCCAGGCGTTCGCGGGTGCCGTCGTCGCTGCGGCCGTCGGCCACCAGCACTTCCAGCGTCACGCCGTCGGGCAGCACCTGGGCCAGCGCGGTATCGAGGAAGGCGTCGATGGTGTCGGCCTCGTTGCGGCAGGGCACGACGATGCTGATGACGCCGGCTGTCGCCGCCGTGGCCGTCATGCCGGCGCTCCGCGGTGGGTGCCGGCGGCCACCCGGCGCACCAGCGCCGTCCACTGCTGCACGTGCTGCGCCGGGCTGAACAGCGCCTGGCTGCGTGCGATGGCGGCCTGGCCCATGCGCTCGCGCAGCGGCGCGTCGGCCAGCAGGCGCAGCAAGGCGTCGGCCAGGGCCTGCGTGTCGCCGGGCGGCACGACGATGCCGGTGTCGGCGCCGATGATTTCCGCCGGCCCGGTCGGGCAGTCGCAGGCCACCGCCGGCACGCCCAGGGCCTGCGCTTCCAGCAGCGCCAGCGGCATGCCTTCGTAGCGCGACGGCAGCACGAAGACGGCGGCTGCACGGTACTGCGCCTGCACCTGCGCGGTGGGCGCCAACCACTGCACGCTGCCGCTCACGCCCAGCGCCTGCGCCTGGGCCTGCAGCGCGGCGGTCAGCGGGCCGTCGCCCACGATGCGCAGCCGCGCGGCCGGCAGCTGCGCCTGCACCCGCACCCAGGCGGTCAGCAGCAGGTCCAGGCCCTTTTGCGCGACATGGCGGCCCACCGCCAGCACCAGGGGCGCGGCCGGTGCGGCGGGCACCTCGGCGCGCAGCGAGGCGGCGTTGTAGATGACTTCGGTGCGCGGGTTGATGGCAGCGAAGCGCGGCGCGTCAGCGCGGCTCAGGCTGACCACGGCCGCCACGCGGCGGTAGAGCAGCGCGCGCAGACGGCGCCAGGGCTTCGAACGCGCATCGAAGTGGTTGTGGTCGCAGCAGATGGTGCGCAGCGCGACGCCGGGCGCCGTCAGCGCCGTGACGGCCAGCACCGAGCACCCGGTGGTCAGGCCGTTGAGGATGACGACGTCGGGCTGCTCGGCGCGGATCAACGCAGCCAACGCCCGGCCCGTGCGCCACTGCTTGCGCAGCAGCGCCCAGGCGCCCTCGCCCGCCGGCAAGGGGCGGGCGCCGTGCAGCACGCGCACGCGCTCGGGCAAGGGATAGCGCACCGCGGCGCGGGGCGTGGCGACGCTGCCAACCGCCACGTTCATGCCCGCCGCATCGAGTTGCCCGGCCAGCGTGCAGACGAAGCGTTCGACGCCACCGGCCAGGTCCAGCCGGTCGCACAGCAGCAGCACGCGCGGGGCGCGTTCGTGCGGCCTGTCCCGGGTCGCAGCACCGTTCATCGCCGCAGCAAGGCCGCCACGTCCAGGCGCTGGTAGTCGGGCGCCGGCAGGGCCAGGCCGGCGCTGCGCACCGCCTGCAGCGTGGCGCGCCAACGCCGGGCGGCGTCCAGCAGGCCCAGCGCTGACAGGGACGTCTGCCAGCCACTGACGCCGGTGGCCAGCGCGTTGCCGCCGGCTTGCAGCCACTCGTCCTGGGCGTAGTCGCTCTGCTGCGGCGCGGTCAGCGGCCCGGGTTCGCGCAGCTTCTGCGCCAGCACCAGCCCGTAGACCTCGTGGCTGTTGCGCAGGTTGACGCGGCGCTTCACGTCCAGCGGGCTGGCCACGCGCCACCAGTGCGCGGGGTCGGCCTTCTGCGCGAACAGCACGGCCTTGATCTGGAAGCCTCGTTCGGGCGTGTACAGGCTGTAGAAAAGCTCGGGGCTGAACTGGTAGAAGCCGTGGCCCGAGAGGTTATTGGCCGGCAGCGCGTGCAGGATGTGGCCGCCGACGCGGCACAGGTCCACGGTATTGCGCCAGGCAGTGGGGAAGTCGAAGACATGCTCCAGGCAGCCGAAGTCCAGCACCGCATCGTAGTGCCCGCGTTGCGGTGACAGCACCGGCCACGGCAGGTTCATGTCGTGCACGAAGGTGGCGCTTTCGTAGTCCGACGCGTCCACCGAATCGGCCTGCTGCGCGCCGAACCACTGCTGCATCAAGGGCTCGAAATAAGTCGGACGGCCCGGCGCCACCGCCGCCATCTGCAGCGGCTTTTGCCGGCGCCAGGCAGCATGCGCCTGCAGCGCGCGGTCTTCGACGAACAGCGCCTGGCGGCCGATGGCCAGCGTGCGCCCGTACTCGACGCCCAGGTCTTGCGCGTGGGCCAGGAAGTTCAGGTTGTGTGCGTCGATGCCCATGGCTTCAGCCGGCTTTCCTGTTTTCGTTCTGATTCGCGGTGCGCCGCGGGTCTTGAAGGCGATGCGTGAGCAGCATGCCAGCCACGGCGGCGGCGATGACCAGCCCTTCGACCGCCACCGCCACACGCGACAACACGGCCGCGCCGCCGCCGCCGAACTGCCAGGCCCCCAGCACCCCGGCGACACCGCCGACAACGACGCAGGCGCGGTAGGCGCGGTCGTAGCGGCCGCTGCCCAGCATCGCGTAGCCGAAGAACTTCCAGCACAGCAGCAAGGGCAGCAACAGGCCCAGCGTGAGCAGGACCGGGGCCGCGCGGGCGGTGTCGAAGGCGCCTTTCTGGGCCGCCAGGACGGCGCTCAGCAACGGCCAGGCCAGCACGCCGGCCAGCAGCAGCGCGCCCCCAGCGACGGCGCCCAGCAGGGCCCAGCGCGCCGTGTAGAGCCAGGCCGCGCGAGCACCGAGCTGGAAGTGCGCCACGATGCGCGGGTAGACGATCTGGAACACCGGATCGGCCGCACCGAGTACGGCCCGCACGATGCGGTCAGCCAGGAAATAGACGCCCAGCTCGCTGCGGCTCATCGCAGCGGATGCGACGGCCGGCAAGGCATAGGAATAGGCCGCGCCGGCCACCGAGACCGGCAGCATGGTCCAGCCCAGGCGCAGCCCGGGGCGCACGGCGGCGGCGGTCCACAGCGCTTGCGTGGCGGCCGGCTCACGCAGGTCGCGACGCAGCCACCACCAGCCGGCGCCGGCCAGCACCGTGGTGGCCAGCACCTGCAGCGCCAGGTAGGCCAGCGCGCTGTGGCCCAGCCCCAGCACGGCCAGCGCCCAGACGGCGTAGACCGCGATCTCGACCCAGGCCCAGCGGTGCAGTTGCTCGCTGGCCTGCAGGTACCAGGTGGCCTGCCAGCCCACCGCACAGGCGGCCACGCCCAGCAGCAGCGCGCCGGCCAGGGCCTCGGCGGCCGAGGGCGCCTGCAACAGCGTCAGGGCCACGGCCGCCGAGAGCAGCATCACCGCGCCACTCAAGACCACCCGCGCGCTGAAGATCTGCCGCGCCAGCGCCCAGCGCCCGGCCGCGTCGGCGACCACGGCCAGGCGCGTGGCGGCGGCCAGGAAGCCGCCTTCGACCAGCGTCGACAGCAGCGCGGCCCAGACCAGGAACAGGCTCAGCCGGCCGAACTCATCGGCCCCCAGGCGCGCCGCCATCACCGGCAACAGCAGCGCCGGAAACGCCAGCCGCAGCAGGGCCGCGCCGTAAACGGGCGGCAGGCTGCGGGACAGCGGCGGGCGTGACTTCATCAGCGGGCGTTCAGGGCTTGATGACCAGGCGGGCGGTGTAGTCCACGCGGTGCAGAAAGTGGTGCACCTCGCTGGCCGCGAAGTACTCGTCCACCGCCTGCCGCGCGCCCTGCCAGTGGCCGTAGTCGTCGATGACCATCACGCCCTGGCTGGTCAGGCGGGGGTAGAGGTGCAGCAGTTCATGGCGCGTCGATTCGTACCAGTCGGTGTCCAGCCGCAGCAGCGCGATGGCGCCGGGCACGCGCGCCGGTATCGTGTCTTCGACCTTGCCTTGGATGAAGTGGATCTTGTCGCGCGGGTAGCCGGTGGACCACAGATTGGCCTGCACGTCGTCCAGCCCGGCCTCGCACCACACGCCCTCGCCGGGCGCGGTGCGGGCCAGTTGCGCCTGCGCCGACTCGCCGGTGTGGCTGCGGTCCTCGGCGGTGGGCTCGCTCATGCCTTCATACGTGTCGTAGAGGTAAAGGTGACGGCGGGTGTCGCCGCGCGCCATCAGCGCCAGCGCCACGGCCATCATGCTGCCGCCACGCCAGACGCCGCACTCGACGATGTCGCCGGCGATGTTCTGCTTGACGATGTAGTCCACGGCCAGGATGAGCCCGGCGCGGCGGTCCAGGCCGGTGTGCGTGTAAGGCGCCACGCGGCTGACGATGGCCTGGTCGGCCGGCGACAGGTCGGCCACCGCCGCCTGATCGCGCGAGGCGATGTGGACCAGTTCCCAGCCGAAGCGAGCCAGGGTCTTCTTGATGAGTTGTTTCATGCGCGCGTCGCCGGGCCATAGACGCTGTTGGCGTCGGCCCCGCTGGTGTCCCAGATTGTGTGTTGCTGTGCGGCTTGCAGTGAGCGGGCCACCGCCGCGCTGTGTTGCCGCAGATGCTGCAGGGCGCGCAGCATGGCCGCCACGCTGCGCTCGGGCAGCAGCAGGCCCTGCAGCTGGTGGCGGCGCAGGAAGGCGCCCAGGTCGCCCGCGTCGCTGCAGGCGAAGGTGCAACCCTGGTGCAGCAGGGTGTAGAGCGCGCCGGACTGCGAGGCGTCGCGGTAGGGCAGCACGAACAGCACTTCGCGGGCCATCAGGCTGCGCATGGCGGTGGCGTCGAGGTAGCGGTCGTCGACCCGCACGCCCAGCGCGATGAGTTCATCGCGCAGCGGCTGCAGTTCGGCGTCCCAGCGGCCGTGGATTTCCAGCGGCAGGCCTTGCGCCTGCCACGCGGCCGAGCGCGCCAGATCGGCGAACAGCTCGATGCCTTTGTAGCGCTTGACCGTGCCCCAGAAGACCAAGGCCTGCGGCGCGGCGCACAGCCGCACGGGCTGCGGCGCGTCGCGCGGCGAGAGGGGCAGCAGGCCATGGGGCAGCACCGTGGCCTTGGCACGAAACACCTCGCCATAACGGCGCAGGAAGTCGTCACGCGTGGCCGCGCTGACGAAGACCAGCTGCCGCGCCAGCGTGGCGATCCAGCGTGTCGGCGCGTGCTGCAAAGCCCGGTGGCCATGCGGCACGGCGTTGTGCACGGTGTAGACGAGTTGGCGGCGCAGCAGCCACCACAGCGGCAGTTCCAGCGGCCACAGCACGCTGAACTGCAGGTTGATGGTGTGGAAGCTGCGGCGCTGTTGCCACAAGGCCCGCAGCAGGCTGGCGTAGGCCAGCAGCCCGCGCCCGCGCGGGCTGATGCTGCCGGAGACCGCGCGGTCCACGACGGTCACGCCGGGCGTCACGCGCAGCTCGTCCAGGAATTCGGCGTTGTAGCGGGTGCGCGAAGCGAAGACGGTCACCGCGTGGCCTTGCCGTACCAGACCGCCGATCAGGCCGTGGTCATAGGGCAGCACGAAGGATCCGCCATCGACCACGGCCACGGCCGCGCCGGTGTGCAGCGAATTCAATGCGCGTACCAGTAGCGGCGGCTCAAGCGGTACTGCGGGTCCAGCTCGCGCGGCCCGATGTCGCGCGCCGGGTTGCCGCCCACCATGCGCAGCGGCGGCACGTCCTTGGTCACCACCGAACCGGCCATCACCACCGCGCCGCGCCCCAGGTGCACGCCGGGCATGATCATCGCGCCGGCGAAGACCACCGCGTGGTCGTCGATCTGCACCGCCTGCCCCTTGGTGGCGAAGGCCGCATCGTGCGGGTCGTGGCCCAGCGTGTAGATGCGCACGTCGTGGGCGATGGACACCTGCTGGCCGATGGTGATGCCGGCACGGTTGTCCAGCAGCACACCGCGGTTGATCAGCGTGCCGGCGCCCACCTGCAGGCGGCCGATGTGGAAGAAGCGCACGCCGCCCTGCAGGGTGGCTGTCGCGGCAATGTCGTAGCGGCACAGTCGGTAAAGCAGCGGTCGCCAGCTGAAGGGCAGCAGGCCGTGCACGGTGTTGAGGGCCGCCAGACCGAGGAAATAGGTCTGCGACTGCAGGGTCTCGCGCCAACGGCTCATGGGTTTGGAGGGGGGTGCGCCGGCGGGTGCCGGGGCGGGCGGAATTATCACACCCCACCCAGGCGCCGCCAGGGAAGCGAGCCGGCACGCCCGGGACGGTGCAAGGTGAGGTTTCTAGAATGCGCTCCCATGACCCAGCCTGCCCCCACCCCCAGCCCGGCCCCGGCCGCCGCCGACGAGAACCAGCTCATCACCGAGCGACGCGAAAAGCTGGCCGCCATCCGCGCCAGTGGCATCGCTTTCCCGAACGACTTCAAGCCCAGCCACCACGCGGCCGACCTGCACCAGAAATACGGCCACATCGAGAACCTCGAACTCGAACCGCAGGCCGTGGCAGTGAAGGTGGCCGGCCGCATGATGCTCAAGCGCGTGATGGGCAAGGCCTGCTTCGCCACCGTGCAGGACGGCTCGTTCGGCCTGACCCACGGCCGCATCCAGCTCTACATCACGCAGGACGCCGTCGGCGCCGAGGCGCTGGCCGCCTTCAAGCACTGGGACCTGGGCGACATCATCGCCTGCGAGGGCCTGCTGTTTCGCACCAAGACCGGTGAGCTGTCGATCAAGGCCACCCGCGTGCGCATGCTGACCAAGAGCCTGCGCCCGCTGCCCGACAAGTTCCACGGCATGGCCGACCAGGAACAGAAGTACCGCCAGCGCTATGTCGACCTGATCACCGACGACACCGCGCGCACCCGCTTCGTGGCGCGCAGCAAGGCGGTCAGTTCGATCCGCAGCTTCATGGTCGAGCACGGCTTCCTGGAAGTGGAAACGCCGATGCTGCACCCCATCCCGGGCGGCGCCAACGCCAAGCCCTTCGTCACCCACCACAACGCGCTGGACCAGGAAATGTTCCTGCGCATCGCGCCCGAGCTCTACCTCAAGCGCCTGCTGGTGGGCGGCTTCGAGCGGGTGTTCGAGATCAACCGCAACTTCCGCAACGAAGGCATCAGCGTCCGGCACAACCCGGAATTCACGATGATGGAGTTCTACGCGGCCTACTGGACGCACCACGACCTGATGGACTTCACCGAAGCCGTGCTGCGCCACGCCGCGCGGGCGGCCACCGGCTCGGCAGCCGTCAGCTATGCCGGCAAGCCGGTCGCGCTGGACCAGCCCTTCGCACGGCTGAGCGTGCGCGAGTCGCTGGTCGTGCACGCCGGCCTGACGCACGAGCAGGCCGACGACGCCGCGCTGATCCGCGAGAAGCTGAAGGCCCACGGTGAGGAAGCGCCAGCGCACTGGAAGCTGCCCGAACTGCAGTTCGGCCTGTTCGAAGCGGTGGTGGAAGCGCAGCTGTGGCAGCCGACCTTCATCGTCGACTACCCGGTCGAAGTCAGCCCGCTGGCCCGCGCCAGCGACAGCAACCCGGCCATCACCGAACGCTTCGAGCTCTTCATCACCGGCCGTGAATATGCGAACGGTTTTTCTGAGCTGAACGACGCCGAAGACCAGGCCGCTCGCTTCCAGTCGCAGGTGGCCAACAAGGACGCCGGTGACGAGGAAGCGATGTACTTCGATGCCGATTTCATCCGCGCGCTGGAAGTCGGCATGCCGCCGGCCGGTGGTTGCGGCATCGGCATCGACCGCCTGATGATGCTGATCACCGACAGCCCGAGCATCCGCGATGTCATCCTGTTCCCGGCCTTGCGCCGCGAAAGCTGACGTGAACCCGGCCCCGCGCCTGCAAACCCTGGCCGAGATCGAAGCGGCGCTGTGGCGCGAACTGGCCCGCGCGCCGCTGGACCGTCACCACGAGTGGCGCACGCCCGTGCTGGCGACGGTGGATGGGGCTGGCGCGGCGCAGACGGCCGACGCGCGGACCGTGGTCCTGCGCGAAACCGACTGCGAAGCCCGCGAGGTGCGCATCTACACCGATGCCCGCAGTGCCAAGGTGGCGCAAGTCGGCCACCACCCGCAAGGCACGCTGTTGCTGTGGTCCAAACGCCTGTCGTGGCAACTGCGACTGCGCGTGACCCTCAGCGTCCAGACCGATGGCTTGGCCGTCGCATCGCGCTGGGCCAAGCTGCGGCTGTCGCCGGCTGCGCAGGACTACCTGGCGCCGCAGGCCCCGGGCAGCCCGATGGGCGATCTGGAAGGCACACCCGAGCCCGGCGCCCTGCCCCGTTCTGCCGCTGAACGGGTTCACTTCGCCCTGGTGTGTGCGCACGTCGACAGCATCGACTGGCTGGAACTCGACGCCCGGGGCCACCGGCGCGCCGTGTTCGACGGGGGCACGGCGTGCTGGGTCACGCCGTGAAAGTCCCGCCCTACTTGGCGATGGCCAGCGGCGCAGCGGCCAGGACGTGGGCGGTGTCGGCGGCCTTGGCGCGTTGCAGGGCGGCGTAGGGCAGGTCGCCGCCTTCGCGGTAGAGCAGGTCGTAACCGGCTTCGCGCGCAGCGATGGCTTCGGCGCGGACTTCGGCGCGGGTGTGCACCGATGCGGTGTTGACCACCGTGCGGCCATAACCGGACTTGTCCTTCACGTCGAACAGCGACGCGTCGCGGGCGGCCCTGGCTTCAGCACGCACAAAGTCCCGGCTGACGGCGGAAGTGCTGCCCGCCAGCGTCGGGCCGTAGCCGGCGTGGTCGATGGGGTCGTTCGCGCTCTGGGCATGGGCTGCCACGGCCGCCAGCAGCGACAGCAGGGCGACCAGGGGATAGGCAACGAAAGTGAGCTTGGTCTTCATGAGATTTCCTTCAACGCATCCGACGGGGGGGGAGAGGCCGTGTAGTCGGTGGATGCTTGACCGGCTTCGTCCATGGGCTGAACTCTAGGGATAACCCCAGCCCGGAAAAAGCAGCGGTGTAGGAACGCAGCATTCCTGAAACAGAAACAACGGCGACAGACGGCCTGCCGCCACGGCACCCGGTTCAGGGGTGCGTGAAGGCCGATGGGCCTTCGTTTGCGACATCGACTTTCAGGGTAAATCCCAGGCTGGTCTGGGTGCGGAATACGCAGAAAGCCTGTCAACCGACCGCGGGAGACGGCCGTTGTGCGCTCTGTCGGCTGAGTTTGGGATCGTGATGGGGTAGTGATCCTGGCAGGCCGACCGCCCGACGCACAGTCAGGATGTCCCGGGCAACCCGCCTGCACCGACCCACCCCGCATCATCATCCAGAAAGAATTGCCATGACCAAGTCCCTCGTTTCCCTGATGTTGGCTGCCTTCGCCGCCGTTGCCTTCAACGCGCAAGCCGCTTCGCACGCCGGTGGCGCCCCGATGGCCGCCAGCGGCGCTGCCAGCGGCGCGAAGAAGGCCGAAGCCAAGAAGGAAGAGAAGAAGGAAGCCAAGAAGGAAGAAGCGAAGAAGTAAATCTTCCGCTTCCGCTCCACGAAAAATGCAGGGCTCGCCCTGCATTTTTTTGCTCAGGCGTTCTTGAATGCCGGCTTGCGCTTGTTGACGAAAGCGTCCATGCCCTCTTGCTGGTCGGCGGTGCCGAACAGCGCGTGGAACATCCGCCGCTCGTAACTGACGCCGTCCGACAAGCCGCTCTCGAAAGCGCGGTTGACGCATTCCTTGGCCGCCATCAGGCTGGGGCCGCCGAGTGCGCACATCACCTCGGCAGCGGCGATGGCCTCGGCCAGCAGCTTGTCGGCAGGCACCACGCGCGACACCAGGCCGGCGCGCTCGGCTTCGCTGGCGTCCATCATGCGGCCGGTCAGCACCATGTCCATGGCCTTGCCCTTGCCCACCGCACGCGGCAGGCGCTGCGTGCCGCCGGCGCCGGGGATGATGCCCAGCTTGATCTCGGGCTGGCCGAAACGGGCGCTGTCGGCGGCGATGATGAAGTCGCACATCATGGCCAGTTCGCAGCCGCCGCCCAGGGCGAAGCCGGCCACCGCCGCGATGACGGGCTTGCGCACCTGGCGGATGGTTTCCCAGTTGCGGGTGATGAAGTCGCCGGCGTAGGCCTCGATGAAGGTCTTGGTGGCCATGGCGCCGATGTCGGCGCCGGCCGCGAAGGCCTTTTCGCTGCCGGTGATGACGATGCAGCCCACCGTGTCGTCGCGGTCCCAGGCCAGCAGGGCGGCGCCCAGCTGGTCCATCAGCGCGTCGTTCAGCGCGTTCAGCTGCTTGGGCCGGTTCAGCCTGATGAGGCCGACACGGCGCTCGGTGCTGCCCAGCAGCTCGGTGAGGATCAGGGCTTCGGTCATGGTGGATGTCTCCTTGGGGGTGCGGCGGAAATATACAGACGGCCCGGCGCGCCAACGGGGAGACGCGCTACTTGCCCGGCGCCGCCTGCTCGGGCAGGCGTTCGATGTTGAGGTCGATGTAGGTCTCGGCGTTCTGGCGGATCAGGATGCGCACCGGCAGGTACTGCAGGCTGGGCGCGACCCAGATCTCGGCCGTCATGTCCACCCCGGGCTTGGCCTCACGGCGCGGTTTGACATGGACGGCTTCCACCGGCCCGGCCGGCGTGGCCAGGGTCACGCTGCCCAGCACGTCGTAGATCCACGGCTCGACCTGGCGCGGCAGGGCCAGCGGCAGCGTGATGCTGCGGCCCGCCTGCAGCAGCTCGGGCTGGGTGGTGAACAGCCAGGTCAGCTGCACGAACTGGCTGGCACTGTCCTGCAAGCCCGGCGGGCGCGGCCGCTGGCTGCCGTCGGCCAGCCGCACGCTGGCCTCGTCCATCTGGATGTTCTGGCGGCGCGGCGCCATCAGCAGCACCTGGGTCTCCTCGTCGTAGCGGCGCGGCCGCAGGCCCTGTTCAGTGACCTCGCCCTCGCTGCTGACGCGACGGCTCATCAGCGGCGCGAAAGCCGGCCCGATGCCCAGGTCCATGAAGACCTGATAACGCCCGCCCGAACGCAGCCACTCGACACGGGCCTGGCCTTCGACCGGGCCGCGGTAGTTGCCGGTCAGGCGGTAGCTCAGGCGGGTGGAGGGCGGCCATTCGAAGGCCGCCGACGGGGCTGAAGCGGCGCTGGCCGGCGGGCTGGAAGCCGCGGCCGACGCGGCAGCGGTCACTGCCGTTGCCTCAGCCGGCGTGGCTGCAGCCGGGCCGCTGCCGTCGGTCAGGAAGTCGGGCAGTGCGGGGGCCGATACCAGCACGGGGCCTGACGCCTCATCGTCGTCCGCCAGGGCCGCTGAAGCCGCGCGCGGCGGCGCCTGGGCGGCGGTCGCGGCGGTCGTGGCGGCCCGCGCGAGACCGGCAGGCGGCTTCCCCGGCGGCAAGGCAGGCGCCAAGGTCCGCACGAAGGCGACCGCCAGGCGCGATGGTGCGCGGTCGGCGGCGCCCTCACCGATGCGGTCGGGCCAGGCCCGCCCGGCCAGCCAGAGATGGGCCGTCAACACGGCGACCACCAGGGCCGCCAGCGGCACGCCGCGCCGCGCCAGCACGGGCGACCCGTTCAGCTACCGGCCGCGCCGATGAAGCAGCACAGGCTGGCCACGGCGCTGAGGCGAAAGCGCAGCGTCAGCCAGTGCGCCACGCCTTCTTCGGCGTAGAGCCGGCGGTCGACCGCGTAGCAGGCGGCCAGCATCGCACCCAGGATCACCAGGCCGGCGCTGGGCGGCATCATCACCGCCAGCACCGCCACGATGGACGGCACCACGCCCCAGACCAGCAGGCGCGTGGGCGGCTCGGCATGGCGAAAGGCCAGGCCCCAGTGGATGCCGCCGAGGAAGCTGACGATGACGGCGCCGTAGCCCGACAAGCCCAGCGCCACGTAGGGGTGGGCGTCTTCACGGACCAGCCAGACCAGCAGGGCGCCGAACACGAAAGGCAGCAGCCCGGCGTAGCCCAGGCGCCAGGCCGTGGGTGTCAGGCTCGCCGGACCGTGGGCGTCGGTGCCGGTCAAGGTCGCGTTCACGGCTTCTTGGCGCCGCTGGCGGCGGCCGCGAGCAGCAGCTTTTCGACCATCGCGCCCGGGATGGCGCCCGGCTTGCGCGTGCCGTCGGCGAAGAACACCGCCGGCGTGCCGTTGATCTTGTACTTCTGCGCAAAGGCCACATTGCGGTCGATGGCCGAGGTGTCGCACTTGGCGTCGGTGTTGGACTTGCCGGGCACCACGCCGTCCAGCATCCAGGCGCGCCAGGCGGCAGCGGCGTCTTTCGCGCACCAGATGTCGCGCGACTTGACGCCCGAGTCGGGCCCGAGGATGGGGATCAGGAAGGTGTAGACGGTCACATCCTTGACCGCAGCCAGGTCGCGCTCGAAACGCTTGCAGTAGCCGCAGTTGGGGTCGACGAAGACCGCCATCTTGCGCGTGCCTGCGCCTTGCTTGATCAGCACCGCGTCCTTGATCGGCAGCTTGTCGAAGTCGATGGCCGTGAGCTTGTCGACGCGGGCTTCGGTGAGGTCGGTCCGGGTCTTGGTTTCGACCATCGAGCCGGTCAGGATGTGGTCGCCCTTCTCGTCGCTGTAGAGGATTTCGGAGCCGCCGTAGCGCACCTCGTACAGGCCGCTGATGGGTGACTTGCTGACCTCGTCGATCTTGGGCAGGTTGGGCAGGCGTTCGACCAGGGCCTTGCGGATCGCGGCCTCATCCGCGAAGGCGCTGCCGGCGGCCAGCCCGGCGGTCAGGGCGGCGGCGGCCAGCAGGCGAGGGGACCAGGGGCGCAGGGCAGTCGTCATGGTGTCTTTCAAAAGCAGGTCTAGCGACCCAGGGCGCCCTGCGTCAGCAGGCGCTTGAGGGGGGACAGGCGGTTGACCAGCGTCAAGCCGCGGTTGCGCAATTCACGGGCCAGCGGCGCCGGGCTGGCGAACAGGTGCAGCAGCGCGTCGGTGACCTGGGCCACCGCCTGCACCGGCGCGCGGCGTTCACGGGCGTAGCGGGCCAGCAGCCGGGGGTCGGCCAGGCTGCGCCAGGGCTCGCGCGCGGCCAGCGTGGCGGCCAGGCTCAGCACGTCACCGAAGCCCAGGTTCAGGCCCTGGCCGGCCAGCGGGTGCACCAGGTGGGCGGCGTCACCCACCAGCACCCAGCCGGGGCCGTGCAGCGCCTGGGCCTGGGCCAGCGCCAAGGGCCATTGGGCGCGCGGGCTGGCCAGCGTCAAAGTCCCGGCCGCACCGGCGGTGGCGTCCATCAGCGCGGCCGTGAAATCGGCGTCGGACAGCGCCATCAGTTCGTCGGCGCGGGCGTCGGGCACCGACCAGACCAGGCCCAGGCCGTGGCCCGTCCTTTGGCCATTCGGGCCTTCAAGGAGCGGGCGGTCCAGCGGCAGCAGCGCCAGGATGTCGGGGCTGCGGAACCACTGCCGCGCCAGCCCGGCGTGCGCCTGCGTGCTGGTGAAGCGCGCCGCCACGCCGCGCTGGCCGTAGGCATGGCGCGGCATCTGCACGCCCAGGCTGACGCGGGTGGCGGAGTCCTTGCCCTCGGCCAAGACCTGCAGCGTGGCCGGCACGCCGTGGCTGACCACGGTGACGTGGGGCGCGAAGCGCACCGCGGCGCGCAACGCGCGTTCGAGTTCGGCCGCATCGACGATCCAGGCCAGTTCACCCAGCGACTGGTTCCAGGCCGAAAAGTCCAGCACCGCGCCCGGTGCGTCACCTTCGATGTGCATCTCGTGCACCGCGGTGCGGGCGTCAACCGGCAGCGCGTCCCAGACTTTCAGCGTCTGCAGCAGTTGCACCGAAGCGGCGTTCAGCGCGTAGGCCCGCACGTCGGCAGCAGCCGGCTCGGCCAGCGAGCCCAGCAGGGCCACGCTCAGGCCCTGGCGCGACAAGGCCAGCGCGGTGGCCAGGCCGACAGCGCCGGCGCCACGGACAAGAACGTCGGGTTTGGACATGCCGGCGATTGTAGGGAGGCGACCGCGTCAGAATCGCGGCCTTCGAATGGCCCTTTTCGCGGCTTTCCACCACTTCCGCCCTGGATGAACGAGGCCCACCGTGACGCTTGCCCCCGACGACTCCGCCACGACACCGCCCTGCACCGTGGCGGCGGTCTGGGTGCACCCCATCAAGTCCTGTGGCGGCATCGCGGTGGGCAGCAGCCTGCTGATCGAGACCGGCCTGGAATTCGACCGCGCCTGGATGGTGGTCGACGCGCAGGGCGCGATGCTGACCCAGCGCGTGCTGCCGCGCCTGGCGCTGGTGCAGCCCACCCTGCGCAGCAGCGACATGGTGCTGCGCGCACCGGGCATGCTGGCCCTGCACATCCGCCTGGACACGGTGGAAAAGCCGACCCGCGCCCAGGTCTGGGACGACATCGTCAAGGCCTACGACATGGGTGACCTGGCGGCGCAGTGGTTCAGCGACTTCCTGGGTGTGCAGGCCCGCCTGGTGCGCTTCGACCCCGAGGAAAAGCGCCTGTCCGACGCACAGTGGGCCGGCGACATCGCCGCCGAGAACGCCTTCGCCGACGGTTTCCCCGTGCTGGTGACCAACACCGCCAGCCTGGACGACCTGAACGCCCGCCTGGCCTTGCGCGGCGCTGCGCCAGTGACCATGGCGCGCTTCCGGCCCAACATCGTGCTGACGGGTTTGCTGGCCTACGACGAAGACCACCTGCACGAGATCACCATCGCCACCGCCGACGGCCCGGTGGTGCTGCGCCTGGTCAAGCCCTGCGGCCGCTGCAGCGTCCCCGACGTGGACCCGGCCAGCGCCGAAACCGGGCACAGCGTGGGCGACACGCTGGCCAGCTACCGCGCCGACGCCCGGGTGGGCGGCGCGCTGACCTTCGGCATGAACGCCATCGTGGTCTCGGGCTTCGAGCGGCTGCTGGGCGTCGGACAGCGGGTGACGGTGGACTGGCGCTTTGACTAAGAGCGGGGTCTGCGCGACCGCAATCGAGCCAGCAGGGGGGTCTCCACCCAGCGCCAGACCGCCACGCCGCCGACGATGCCGAAGAAGGCCAGCAGGAGCATGAGCAGGCCGTGGCCGATCCGCTCGGGCGCTTGGAGGGCCGAGACCAGCTTCCAGGTCACGCCGATGAAGACGAACTGGAACAGGTAGATGGAGTAGGACGCCGAACCGAGCACCAGCATCCAGCGCGGTGGCCGCAGACGGCTGACCGGACCGGCTGACGCGGCGCCCATCACCAACAGCACGGACGCCGGCCCGTAGACCAGGCGGGCCAGCAGACCGTGCCCGTTCAAAACACCCCAGAGTTCGGCGCTGGCGCCCAGGGCGACCAGCGCGGCACCCAGGGCCATCCAGCGCAGCGGTCGTGCCAGGGGCTGCCGGCGGAACCACAGGGCGGTGGCCATGCCGAACAGGAACTCCAGGTTGTAGGGGCGCAGGACGGCATCGGGCCAGGCGAGCACACCGAAAACGCCAGCGGCGTGGAGCAGGATCGCCGCGGCCCAGATCGCCAGGGCGGCCAGGCCCGCTGCGCGATTCCAGATCGCCAGACCAAAGGCCGCGTAGAAGAGCCATTCATGGGTCAGCGTCCACGACACGCCCAGCACAGGCTCCAGGCGCGTGGGATGCAGGGTCAGCCCCTGCAGCCAATGGGCAGCGTCGGGCCATTGCCGGCTGCCCAGGCCGGCCATCAGCGCCGTGCAGATCAGCGCGATCCAGTACATCGGCAGCACGCGCGTCGCCCGCTTCACGAAGAAGGCCCACAGTCCCGGCGGCCGACCGAGATCGCTGCGATGCACGTGCAGGATGATGAAACCGCTGAGCACGAAGAACAGGTCCACGCCGACATGCCCGAAGTGAGTCAGTGCGGCGTAGAAGGCGTCACCGGTGGCTTTTTCGATGTGACGACCACAGTGGTAGGCCACCACCCCGCAGGCGGCGGCGCCGCGCAAGGCATCGATCAGTTCGAGCTTGTCGCCCTGGGAAACACGGGAACCGTCGACGCGCATGCCAGCCCGTGCCGCAGAGCCTAGAAGGGCTGTAGCCTAACCGCCCATCCTGCCCATCTCGCCCGCGGCCCCGGCGAGCCGGAGGTCAGCGTGATCAACAGACCGCCACGCGCGCCGCCTGCCATCTCAGCCCGGCCGCTGGTCGGGCAGCGGGATGAATTCGGTCTCGCCGGGCACCGCGCCCAGGCGTTGCGCGGCCCAGTCGTCGGCGGCCTGTGCGATGCGTTCTTTGCGCGACGAGACGAAATTCCACCAGAGATGGCGCGGCCCCAGCGGCTCACCGCCGACCAGCACGACGCGCGCATCGGCGTCGGCCGACAGCATGGGCTCGTCGTCTTCGGCCAGCACCACCATGCGGCCGGGCGGGATGTCTTCGCCGTCCAGCTGGGCGACGCCGGCGATGACGTAGACCGCGCGCTCGACGGCCGGCGGCAGCGGGAAGGCGTCACCGGCGGCCAGCGCGATGTCGACGAAGAGCGTCGGCGAACGCACCGCCACCGGCGAGACCGCGCCGAAGGCTGCACCGATCAGCACCCACAGACGCGCGCCGCCGACCTCGATCTCGGGGAGGGCCGCCGCCGGCGTGTGCGCGAAGGACGGCGCCATCTCTTCGTCGGCCGCCGGCAGCGCCAGCCACAACTGCAGGCCGTGGCTGCGCCGCGGCAGGCTGCGCAGGTCGTCGGGCGTGCGCTCGCTGTGCACGATGCCGCGGCCGGCGGTCATCCAGTTGATGGCGCCGGGTTCGATGCGCTGCGACACGCCGGTGCTGTCGCGGTGCTGCATCGCGCCTTCGAACAGATAGGTCACCGTGGCCAGGCCGATGTGCGGGTGCGGCCGTACGTCGTGGTTGTCGGCCGGGCCGGCGTCGACCGGGCCGAAGTGGTCGAAGAAAACAAAGGGGCCGACGGCCTGGCGCGACGCCGCCGGCAGCAGCCGGCGCACCGTGAAGCCGCCGCCCAGGTCTTTGCGGTGGGGTGTCAGGATGTCCATGGCTTGGGCCTCGCGGGCGGTTGGGTAGGATCGGGCCGGGACGGCACGGGTGCGGGCATGCCCCTCAAGTCGAGGGATGCCAGCGCGCGGGGCACGCCGGAAACTCGTGAAGTCAATCACGCGCCCTGAAAAACCGAACCCGGGGAGAACGAATTGTCACGCCACATCTGGAACCGAGCCGCCGCCCTGGCCATCACCCTGTGCGCCAGCCTGGCTGCGCAGGCCACTTCCTTCGACCTGCGGTCCGTTCAGACCTACCGCAACTGGGTCGGCAATGCCGACCCGGAGACGGCCACGCAGGGCTTTGCCGACCTGTTCAACAACAGCAATCTGACCACCGGTCCGACCTACACAGGCGGCCTCACCACACCCGCGGCGCTGTACACGGTGATTGGCGGCAGCGCACCCACCGAAGTCACACCGGGCGACCTGACGACGCCTGCCGCTTCCCTGTTCGGCAGCATGCCGATCGGACGGGTGCGTTTCGATCAAGCCAACGCGGCGGCAGCGTCGCTGATCCAGATCAACGGCTCGACCTATTCGAACCAGGCCTACCGCCTGAACCTGGCGAACCCGACGGGGACCGTGTTCCTCAACAACGGCCAGGTGCAGTTCATGGCCGAGGCCTACTTTGGCTTCACCACGCCGGGTGCCGACGAGCGCTACGGTGTGCGTTTCAGCGACGCCACGGGCGTTGCAGGGTCCAGCTTCGACGACATCATCACGCTGGACGTGGTGCGCATGACCAACGGTGCCCCGGGCGTGCAGATACGCCGGCTCACCGGCACCTCGACCAACCTGTCCACGAGCGGCGTTCAAACCGTGGCGGTGTCGTCGTTCCTGTCGGGCAGCGCCACGCTGGCCGATGTCAGCCTGATCGACCTGCGGCTCTTTTGGGAACCCAACGGCACCGGCGGCAACGTGGTGACCGGTCGCGTCGAGTTGGTCAACGTCCTGAACGGTGTGCCGAGCGGCTTGGTGGGATCGACCACCCTGAGCAACACCTTCGACATCTTCCACGGCGAGGCCTTCACCAACTTCCAGGTCGGCGCTTCCTGGGCACCACTGGCTGCGGTACCGGAACCCGCCAGCTGGGCGCTGATGCTGGCGGGCGCGCTCGCTGTCGGCGCGGGCGTGCAGCGCCGCAGACGCTGACACCAGCGCCGGGCGCCGGGCCCGGCGTCTTAAACTTCGGCGCTTGCACGTCGCCGACGTGCCACCCCGAAAGTCAGCTTCCATGAGTCTCCAGTGCGGCATCGTTGGCCTGCCCAACGTCGGCAAGTCCACCCTCTTCAATGCCCTGACCAAGGCCGGCATCGCCGCTGAGAACTATCCCTTCTGCACCATCGAGCCGAATGTCGGCGTGGTCGAGCTGCCTGACCCGCGGCTGGCCGGCTTGGCAGCGGTCGTGAAGCCCGAACGCATCGTGCCGGCCATCGTCGAATTCGTCGACATCGCCGGCCTGGTGGCCGGAGCCAGCAAGGGTGAAGGCCTGGGCAACCAGTTCCTCAGCCACATCCGCGAGACCGACGCCATCGTCAACGTGGTGCGCTGCTTCGACGACGACAACGTCATCCACGTGGCCAACAAGATCGACCCCATCGCCGACATCGAGATCATCCAGACCGAGCTCTGCCTGGCCGACCTGTCCACCGTCGAAAAGAGCCTGCACCGCTACGTGAAGGCCGCGCGCAGCGGCAACGACAAGGAAGCCGCCGCGCTGGTCAAGGTGCTGGAAAAATGCCAGGCCGCGCTGGACCAGGCGCAACCGGTGCGCGGCATCGCCTTCAGCAAGGAAGAACTCGTCATCCTGAAGCCGATGTGCCTGATCACCGCCAAGCCGGCGATGTTCGTGGGCAACGTCAGCGAAACCGGTTTCGAGAACAACCCCTACCTGGACCGCCTGCGCGAATACGCCGCGCAGCAGAACGCACCGGTGGTGGCCATCTGCGCCAAGACCGAGGCCGAACTGGCCGACATGGAAGACGACGACAAGGTCATGTTCCTGCAGGAAATGGGGCAGGACGAGCCGGGGCTGAACCGGCTGATCCGTGCGGCCTTCAAGCTGCTGGGGCTGCAGACCTATTTCACCGCCGGGGTGAAGGAAGTGCGCGCCTGGACCATACACATCGGCGACACCGCGCCGCAGGCTGCCGGCGTGATCCACACCGACTTCGAAAAGGGCTTCATCCGTGCCCAGACCATCGCCTATGACGACTTCATCGCCTTCAAGGGCGAACAGGGCGCCAAGGACCACGGCAAGATGCGCGCCGAAGGCAAAGAGTACGTGGTCAAGGACGGCGACGTGCTGAATTTTCTGTTCAGCAGCTGAACTTCGCCGGCTGGCGGGAAGCGGCCGTGGCGCGCCGCGGCGCCTAGTCCGGCGTGATGTTGTGCTGCCGGATGAAGGCGCCCCAGTCGGCCTGCTCGGCTTTCAGCGAGGCCGCGAACTGCTCGGGCGTGTCGACCACCGGCAGCAAGGCCACCTGTTCCAGCCGCTGCACGTTGACCGGGTTCTTCATCGCCCGGGCGATCTCGGCGGCGATGCGCTTGACCAGCGCCGGTGGCACCTTGGCCGGCAGCATCACCGAGAAGGCCGTGAAGGCCTTGAAGCCGGGGTAACCGGCTTCGGCGAAGGTGGGCACGGCGGGCAGCAGCGCGCTCTTGTCGGTGATGGACAGCGCCAGCAGCTTGCCGGCGTCGATGTAGGGCCGCACGCTGGCCAGGTCGGTCAGCATGAACTGCAGGCGGCCGGCCAGCAGGTCCTGATAGGCCGGGGCCACGCCTTTGTAGGGCACGTGGCTGTAGCGGGCGCCTGTCGCTTCCTCGAGCATGCGCACGCCGATGTACAGCGGGCTGCCGACGCCGGCCGTGCCGTAGAACAGCGCCTGCGGTTCGCGCTTGCCGGCTTCGACCAGGTCACGCAGGGTCTTCAGTTTAGCGCCCGGGTGGGCCACGATGACCATCGGCGCGATGACGCCGCGCGTGACCGGTGCGAAGTCGCGCGCCACGTCGTAGGTCAGCGTCTTGTACAGGGCCGGGTTGATGCCCAGCGACGAATTGCTGGCCACCAGCATCGTGTAGCCGTCGGGCGCCGCGCCGGCCACCGCGGTGGCGCCGATGGCGCCGCTGGCGCCGGGCTTGTTCTCGACGATGAAGGTCTGCTTCAACTGCTCGGTCAGCGCCTGCGCCAGCAGGCGGCCGTAGGTGTCGGTGCCGCCGCCGGCGGACGAGGGCACGACCACCGTCACCGGCTTGGCCGGCCAGTCGGTCTGGGCCGTGGCCGACAGGGCCACCGTGGCGCTGACCAGCCACAGAACGACCGCGCGTGCAGGCTTCCAATTCATCGGAGAACTCCATCCAAAAGGTGCGCGAGGGTAGTCGGTCGGCCCGGTCGGTGACAAGTCGAGATACCCTGACGACCCCGCGCGCCCATGCCGCTGTTGCCTGACCCCCATGAGCCCATCGCCGACCGAACCCGCCGAGACCACCGCGCCCGCCGAACTGATCCAGGACCTGGTCGACGCCAACCGCATCCTCTTCCACCAGCGCATCGTCGACGCCTTCGGCCACGTCAGCGCGCGCCACCCGGAACGCAGCGACCGCTTCCTGATGGCGCGCAACGTGGCGCCCGGCCAGGTGGTGGCGGGCGACATTCTGGAATACGCGGTGGCCACCGGCGAAGCCCTGGCCGCCGAACCACCCCGGCTGTACCTGGAAAGGTTCATCCACAGCGAGATCTACCGGGCCCGGCCCGACGTGATGGCCGTGGTGCACAACCACTCGCCGGCGGTGCTGCCCTTCGCCATCGCCAAGGGCGCGCGCTTTCGGCCGGTGTGCCACATGTGCGGCTTTCTGGGCGCGGGCTCGCCCTTGTTCGAGGTGCGCAACGGCTTCGGCGCGGGCAGCGACTTGCTGATCCGCAACCGCGAACTCGGTGCCGCGCTGGCGGCATCCCTGGGCGCTGCCAGCCTGGTGCTGATGCGCGGCCACGGCTGCACCGTGGTGGCCGCTTCGGTGCGCGTGGCGGTCTACCGCGCGGTGTATGCCGAAGTCAACGCGCGGCTGCTGCTGCAGTCGCTGCCTTTGGGCGAACCGGAATACCTGACAGCCGCCGAAGCCGAGGCCGCACGCAGCACCTGCGAAGGCCAGATCGACCGACCCTGGAATCTCTGGAAACAACAGGCCGAAGCGAGCGCCGCATGAACGACCCCACCCCATCGACCGCCCCGCTGCGGGCCGCCGAGCCCCTCATCGAGTGGAACGACCGCCTGCTGCTGGGCTATGCCGAGATGGACGCCGAACACCGCGACTTCGTGGTCTGCGTGCAGGCCTTGCAGCAGGCCGAACCGGCGCAGGTCGCCGAACGCCTGGCCGCCTTCGCCGACCACGCACGCCGCCATTTCGGTGCCGAGAACGACTGGATGGTGGACACCGAATTCCCGGCCCGCGACTGCCACATCGACGAGCACGCGGCGGTGCTCAAGTCGGTCGAGGAGGTGCAGGCGCTGGTGGCCACGGGCAACACCGCCATCGTGCGTTCCCTGGCCGATGAGTTGGTGCGCTGGTTCCCGGGGCATGCCGACTATCTGGATTCGGCCCTGGCCGCGTGGATGGCCAAGCGGCGCTGGAACGCCAAGCCGGTGATCCTGCGGCGCAACATCCTGAAATAACTTAGGGCGCTAAGTTTATAGTCGCGGCCTACCCCAAAAGGCCGCCATGTCCAAGCTCCAACTCTCCATCGCCCTGGGCGATTACGACCGCACGCGGGCGCTGCTCGACGGCAGCGTGCAGATCGACGGTGTCGACCCGGTGTGCATGACGCTGTCGCCCGAAGAGACCTTCTTCCGGGCCTTTCGCGGCCTGGAGTTCGACATCAGCGAGCTGTCTTTCAGCAGCTACCTGGTCAAGCACAGCCGGGGTGAATGCCCCTACATCGCGGTGCCGGTCTTCCTGTCGCGGGCCTTCCGCCACACCAGCATCTACGTCCGCAAGGACCGCATCAAGCGGCCCGAAGACTTGAAGGGCAAGCGCATCGGCCTGCCCGAATACCAGCTCACGGCCCACGTCTGGGCGCGGGCGGTGCTGGAAGACGACTTCGGCGTCAAGCCTTCGGACGTGCAGTGGGTGCGCGGCGGCATCGACACGCCCGGTCGGCCCGAGAAGATCAAGCTGCAACTGCCGCCCGACGTGAAGCTGGAGAACGCGCCCGAAGGGGTGACCATCTCCGAGATGCTCGACCGCGGCGACATCGACGGCTTCATCGCGCCGCGCCCGCCCAGCGGCGCGGCGCTGAAGAACCCCAACGTCGGCTGGCTCTTCGACGACCCCACGGCCACGGCCAAGGACTACTACCGCCGCACCGGCGTCTTCCCGATCATGCACGTCGTCGGCATCAAGAAGGACCTGGCCGCGCAGCACCCCTGGCTGCCCGGCGCGGTGCTGAAGGCCTTCACGCAGGCCAAGGCCGTGGCGCTGGAAAAACTGGCCGACACCTCGGCCACCAAGGTCACGCTGCCCTTCGTCGAAGAGCAGCTGAAGGCCGCGCGCGACGCGATGGGCGAGGACTACTGGAGCTACGGCGTGGCGCCCAACATCCGCACGCTGGAAACCTTCGTGCGCCACCACCACAGCCAGGGCCTGTCGGGCCGGCTGATGAAAGTGGACGAACTCTTCCACCCCAACAGCTACGAGAGCTACAGCATTTGAGCGCCGGCCTCGCGGAGTTCAGCGTGCTCGGCGTCAGCGCCACGCTGCTGGCACTGGGCGCGCTGATCTTCATCGCCGGCGGCATCGTCAAGGGCATGCTGGGGATCGGCCTGCCGCTGGTGCTGGTGCCCTTGCTGTCGCTGGGCATGCCGGCCACGCGCGCCATCGCCACCGTGGCCGTGCCGGTGTTGCTGAGCAACGGCTGGCAGGCCTGGGACACCGGTTTTTCCTGGGCCGGCGTGCGCCGCTTCCTGCCGCTGATCGCCACGCTGCTGATCGCCACGCTGATCACCGTGCCGATGACACTGGCGATGTCCGAAAGCACCCTGCGCACGTCGATGGCCGTGGTGCTGCTGATCGCCGTCACGCTGATCGCGTTGCCGCTGCACCTCACCGTGCCACCGTCGCAGGAACGCTGGTGGAGCGCCGGCGTGGGCGCGCTGTCGGGGATGATGGGTGGCGTGTCGTCGCTGACCGGCCCGCTGATCATCAGCTACCTGGTCAGCCTGCGGCTGCCGCGCGACGTCTTCGTCGGCACCATCAGCGTGATCTACCTGGCCGGGGCGCTGCCGCTCTACGGTTCGATGGCCGCGCACGGCCGCATCACGGGGCACGACCTGGCGCTGTCGGCCCTGGCCCTGCTGCCGCTGGCCCTGGGCCTGCGCTGGGGAAAATGGCTGCGCGGCAAACTCAGCGAAGTGCTGTTTCGCCGAGTGCTGCTGGGCTTCCTGGTGCTGGTGGCCTTCAGCCTGATCTTCAAGCGGTGACATCCCCCTGACGCAAGCGGAAACCTGAGCATGTTCGAAACCAACGAAAACCTGCGCGAGGCCCTGGCCCGCAATGTGCGCGACGCGCTGAAGGAAGACATCGGCCGTGGCGACTGGACCGCCATGCTGGTGCCGGCGCAACACCGCGTCAGCGGCCGCGTGGTGGCCAAGGAAGCCGCCGTGATCTGCGGCCGGCCCTGGTTCGACGCCTGCGTGCGGGCGCTGGACGCAGCGGCCAGCCTCACCTGGGCGGTCAGCGAAGGCAGCGCGGTTGAGGCCGGCACCGAAGTCTGCCGCATCGAAGGCGACGCCCGCGCCCTGCTCAGCGCCGAGCGCCCGGCGCTGAACTTCCTGCAGGCCCTGTCGGGCGTGGCCACCGCGACGCGGCAGTACGTGGACGCCATCGCCGGCCTGTCGCCCAACCCCAAGGGCTGCGCCGTGCTGGACACCCGCAAGACCCTGCCCGGCCTGCGCCAGGCGCAGAAGTACGCGGTGCGCACCGGCGGCGGGCGGAACCACCGCATGGCGCTGTGGGACGGCATCCTGATCAAGGAAAACCACATCGCTGCGGCCGGCGGCATCGCGCCGGCGCTGGCTGCGGCCTTCGCGCTGGAGTCGGGCGTCATCGTGCAGATCGAAGTCGAAAGCGTCGCGGAAATGGAAACCGCCCTGGCCGCCGGCGCCGAGCACATCCTGCTCGACGACTTCACGCTGGCCGACATGCACCGCGCCTTTGCGCTGAACGCGGGCCGTGCCGTGCTGGAAGTCTCGGGCGGCGTCAACCTGGACAGCATCCGCGACATCGCCAAGACCGGCGTCGACCGCATCAGCGTGGGCAAGCTGACCAAGGACGTGCACGCCGTCGACCTGTCCTGGCGCATCGCCGCCTGAGGCGATGAACCCGCCGCGCGCGTCAGCCGAACAGCGCGAAGCCGAGATCGCGCAGCGGGCGCTGCGCCACTGGCGCGAAGCCGTACCCAACGACCGCATGGCCCACCTGGTGAAAGACGCGATGCGCGGCCTGCACCGCGCGCTGCAGGCCCGGCTGGCGCAGCACGGCGTGCAGCCCGGTCACTGGGTCTTCCTGCGCGTGCTGTGGCTGCGCGACGGCATCACGCAGCGCGAGCTGAGCCTGGAAGCCGGCGTGATGGAACCGACCACCTGCGTCGCGCTGCGCGCCATGGCGGCGCTGGGTTACGTCAAGCTGGACCACCGCGAAGGCAACCGCAAGAAGCTCTACGTCACGCTGCAGCCGCTGGGCCGCCAGTTGCAACAGACGCTGGTGCCGCTGGCCGAAGACATCAACGCGCGGGCCCTGCACGGCCTGCGCGACGCCGACATCGCGACCACCCGGCGCGTGCTGCTGGCGATGATCGACAACCTGGCGCAGGACGGCACACCCCGTGGCTGAGGACTTGCACGACGACCGCAGCCCGCGGTGGCTGGGGCTGCCAGCCCTGCCGTCAGGACCAGCCCGGTTGACAGGGCCGGGCACCACCGGCCTAATCCGATGTTCGGCATGCTGGACCATCGTTCCGCATGAAGAAACGCAAAGGCATGCCCTCTAAGACATGCAGCACCGGACCCCACCTGCCCGAAGCGGCTGACTCTCAGGATAATTTCATGGCCCTCAATGCCACCGTCAAGGCCGACGCCAACGCGCCCGCCATCACCGAACAACTGGCCCGCTTCGTCGCCGGCCACCCCAGCCGGGGCTGGAGCGACGCGGTCGATGCCGAAGCCCACCGCACCTTCGCCAACTGGGTGGGCTGCGCCATCGGGCCGTCGGCCCACGAAACGGTGGAAGCCGCGCTGGCCGCCGTGCAGGAATTGCAGCCCGCGCCGCAGGCCAGCCTGCTGGGCCGGCGCGAAAAGGTCGACATCGCCAGCGCGGCGCTCGTCAACGGCATCAGCTCGCACACCTGGGACTTCGACGACACGCACCTCAAGACCATCATCCACCCCGCCGGCCCGGTCGCGCCGGCCGCACTGGCACTGGCCCAGCACCTGGGCAAAAGCGGACGGGATCTGATCGACGCGCTGGTGCTGGGCGTCGAAGTGTCCTGCCGCGTCGGCAACGCCATCTACCCCGACCACTACGACCGCGGCTGGCACATCACCGGCACCACCGGCATGCTGGGCAGCGCGGCGGCCTGTTCGCGCCTGCTCGGCCTGGACGCCACGCGCACGCAGATGGCACTGGGCATCGCGGCTTCGCAGCCCATCGGCCTGCGCGAGCAGTTCGGCACCATGACCAAGCCCTTCCACCCGGGCGGCGCGGCGCGCGTGGGCTTGATGTCGGCGCTGATGGCGAAACACGGCTACACCGCTTCCCGTCGCGCGCTGGAAGCACCTCGCGGCCTGATGCAGGTGTTCAGCGACAAGACCGATTGGTCGGAAATCACCGAAAACCTGGGCGGCCAGAACGGCAGCTGGGAGATCGCGCTCAACACCTACAAGCCCTTTGCCTGCGGCATCGTCATCCACCCCAGCATCGACGGTTGCGTGCAACTGCGCGACGCCCACGCCTTGACGGCGGACCAGGTCGAGTCGGTCACGCTGCGCGTGCACTCGCTGGTGCTGGAGCTAACCGGCAAGAAGACGCCGGCCGACGGACTGCAAAGCAAGTTCAGCGTCTACCACTCGTGCGCCGCGGGCCTGATCTTCGGCCGCGCCGGGGAGCACGAATACACCGACGAGGTGGTCAACCGCGCCGACGTGCTGGCGCTGCGCGCCAAGGTCACGGCCGTGGTGGACGACAGCATCAGCGAAGCCGCTTCCGACGTGACCATCCGCACCACCGACGGGCGCACCCTGCATGTCTTCGTGCAGAACGCCATCGGCAGCGTGGAAAAGCCGATGACGAACGAATTGCTGCTGGGCAAGTTCGCCGGCCAGGCCGAACCGGTGCTGGGCGCCGAAAAGACCACCAAGGCCTGGGCGCTGTCGCTGGGTATCGCGCAGTGCGCGGACCTGAACGACTTCTTCGCATCCACGACGCGCTGACCAACACCACGGAGTCCTGCCGCATGAAGCTCAAGCACTGGTTGGCCGCGCTGGGCGCGGTGGGTCTGTTGGCGCAGGCCACTGCGGTTCACGCACAAGCCGCCTACCCGGTCAACCGCGTCACCCTGGTCACGCACAGCAGCCCGGGCGGTGGCACCGACCTGTTCCTGCGTGAACTGACGCAGTACCTGACGCCGGTGATGAAGACCAGCTTCTCGGTGGAGAACATCCGCGGCGGCAGCGGCGCTACCGCCGTGGCCCACGTGGCCGGCGCCAAGCCCGACGGCGGCACCTTCTACGGCACCACACCGACCTACATCCAGACCACGCTGCTGAGCAAGCCGGCCGTGGGTTACGACGGCCTGGACCCCATCGCCATCGTCTTCATCGACCCCGAAGTGCTCTACACGCGCACCGAGTCGCCGCACAAGACGCTGGGCGACGTGATCGCCTACGCCAAGGCCAACCCGGGCAAGAGCCGCTGGGGCGCCAGCAACCCGGCTTCGCTGGAACGCCTGGCGCTGGAGCGGCTGGCGCGCAGCACGGGCGTGAAGGTGCCCATCATCAGCCACGAAGGCGGCGGCGACCAGATGATCGGCGTGCTGAACGGCACCTACGACATCGGCATCGGCGAGATGCAGGAACTGAAGGGCCAGCTCGAAGCCGGCAAGATCCGCCTGCTGGCCGTGCTGACCGAGAAACGCCTGGACGGCCTGCCGCAACTGGCCACGGCCAAAGAGCAAGGCTACAACGTCGTCGTCACCAAGTTCCGCGGCATCGCCGGGCCCAAGGGCCTCAGCGACGAGGTCGCCAAGGCCTGGGAAGACGGCCTGCGCAAGGCGCTGGACAACCCGGCCTACAAGGCCGCCATCGCCAAGGAAAACCTGATCCCCATGCTGATGGGCCGCGCCGAGGCGCGCAAGTTCACCGCCCAGTTCGCGCAGGACGTGACGGCCTCGCTGAAAGAACTGGGCGTCATCAAATGACGCTGCAGCTCACTGACCGCCAGCGCGACCGGCTGCTGGCGGTGATCGTGGCCGTCTTCGCGGCCAGCTACGTGGCCGCCGCGCGCGGCATCGAGGACAGCATGCTGTCCGACGCCGTCGGCGCGGGCGGCGTGCCGCAGGGCGTAGGCATCGCGATGGGGGTGGCGGCTGTGGCCTTGTTCATCAAGACCTTCATGGGGCGCGACGCCGCAGCATCGACCGCCCAGGCGCAGGCCGAATCCGCAGGTGAAAAAGCCGACGAGGAAACGGGTGGCCTGTGGCGCACGGCCGGCCTGGTGCTCATCCTCATCGGCTACGGCCTGCTGCTGCCGCGGCTGGGCTACCCGCTGACCGTGAGCCTGCTGGTGCTGGCCAGCGGCTGGCTGGCCGGTGCCGCGTTCAAGCTGCCGCTGTGGCTGTGCGCGGCGCTGACGGGGCCGTTGTTGTGGGGCCTGTTCGACCAGCTGCTCCAGGTGCGCATGCCGGTCGGCAGCCTGTGGGGCGGTTGAAATGAAGCCCCCAAGCGAAGGGCGTTCGCTACCCCCCGAGGGGGCGCTCAGCACCTTCGGAACGGCCGGGCGGTGCTGATGGACGCCCTCCTCCACGCTCTGAACCACCTGGCTTCCGTCTCGATCATCGTCGCCGCTTTCGGCGGTGTGCTGTGGGGCATCCTGGGCGGCGCGCTGCCCGGCATTTCGCCGTCGATCGCGATGGCGCTGCTGCTGCCCTTCACTGTGGGCATGGACCCGACGACGGCACTGGTGCTGCTGGCTTCGGTTTACGTCGGCGCCGAATACGGCGGCAGCATCCCGGCCATCCTGATCCGCACGCCGGGTACCAATTCGGCTTCGGCCACCGTGGTGGACGGCTACGCGATGGCCGCGCAAGGTCGCGCGGGCGAAGCGCTGGGTATCTCGCTGATCTCGGGCCTGTGGGGCGGCCTGTTCGGGCTGGCCGTGCTGGTGCTGTGTACCGAAGCCCTGGCCAAGGTGGCGCTGGCCTTCACCCCCGCGGCCTACTTCTCGCTCGGCATCCTGGGCCTGAGCGTCATCGCTGGCCTCTCGGGCGGGTCACTCTTGAAAGGCACCATCGCCGCGCTGATCGGCTTGACGATCGCCTTCATCGGCTCCGACCCGGTCAGCGGCGTGCCGCGCTTCACCTTCGGTTCGGCCGACCTGCTGGGCGGCGTCAAGCCCATCCTGATCATGGTGGGCCTGTTTGCCGTGACGGAAATGCTGGTGCAGATCACCGAACCGCCGTGGGCCAAGGCCAACAAGTCGGAAGCCAAATTGAAGCTGCCGAACTGGGCGATGAGCAAGCGCCTGTTCAAGCCGCAGGCCATCGGCGCCGTCATCGGCACGGTGGAAGGCGTGACGCCGGGTGCCGGCGGCACCATCGCGGCCTTCATGGCCTATTCGGAAGCCAAGCGCTGGAGCAGCAGGCCCGAGGAATTCGGCCACGGTTCGCCCGAGGGCATCGCCGCGCCGGAATGCGCCAACAACGTGGTCACGGCCACCGCGCTGGTGCCGCTGCTGAGCCTGGGCATACCGGGCTCGAATTCGGCGGCCGTCCTGCTGGGCGGCTTCCTCATCCACGGCCTGCAACCGGGGCCGCTGCTGTTCGAGAAGGCACCCGAAGTCGTCTACGGCCTGTACGGCGGCCTGTTCATTGCCAACATCGCGATGCTGCTGATCGGCATGGTGATCCTGAGCCCCTGCATCTGGCTGGTGAACCGGCCCAAGCCTTTCCTGATCGCGGTGATCCTGGCGCTGGTGATGTCGGGCGTCTACGCCATCCACCAGAGCTTCTTCGAGATCTTCCTGGTCGTGGCGGTCGGTCTGCTGGGCTATGCGATGCGCTGGCTGAAGATGCCGGTGCTGCCGCTGGTGCTGGGCCTGGTGCTGGGCTATCTGGTGGAAAGCAACTACCGCCGCAGCCTGCTGATTTCGGGCGGCGAACTCAGCATCTTCCTCACCGACAAGGTCTCGCTGGGCCTGCTGGCGCTGGCCGTGCTGCTGACCGGCTACACGGCGTGGAAAGAGTTCTTCGGCGCCAAAGACAAGAAGGAAAAAAAGCATGCAAGCTGAAGCCGTGAACGCAAACGCCAACGCGAACGCCCTCTCGGTCGCGCAACAACTGGCCCGGGTCATCGTGGGCTGCACGCCCGAAGCCGACCCGCTGGCGGCCGGGGTGGCGCAACGCCTGCTGCTCGACATCGCGGGCATCTGCGTGGCCGCGCGGCACGAGCCCTATGTCGCGGCGGCCATCGCCAGCATCGACCAGGACGGCCCCTGCACGGTGATCGGCTTTGCACAGGCGATGGGCGTCGAAGGCGCGGCTTTCGTCAACGGCACCGCCGCCCACGGCGAAGACTTCGACGACACCTACGAAGGCGGCCCGGTGCACGCCGGTGCCGTCATCGTGCCGGCCGTGCTGGCGGCCGCGCAGCGCCACGGCTGCAGCGGCGCCGACCTGCTGCGCGGCATCGCGGTGGGCGTCGAAGTGACCTGCCGCCTGTGCGCCGTGGCGCCGATGAAGGTGCACAAGGCCGGCTTCCACCCCACGGCCATCTTCGGCGTGATGGGCGCGGTGGCCGGTGTCGGCGCGATGCTGAGGCTGACCGAAGCGCAGTTGGTGAACGCCTTCGGCATCGCCGGCAGCATGGCCGGCGGCATCATCGAATACCTGGCCGAAGGCGCCTGGACCAAGCGCCTGCACCCGGGCTGGGCGGCGCAGTCGGGCTACCGCGCCGTGCGCCTGGCGCTGGCCGGCTTCCAGGGCCCGCGCACGGTGTTCGAGGGCGATCACGGCTTCTTCCACGGCTACGCCAACCTGAAGACCGCTGCTGGCGAGGGCGACTTCGCGGCCATGCTCAGCGGCTTCGGCACGCAGTGGCTGTGGACCACCATCGCCTTCAAGCCCTACGCCTGCGGCACGATGGCCCACCCCTACATCGACTGCGCGCGGGCCTTCCGCGAACGCGGCATCGCGCCCGAACGCATCGCCCGCATCGAATGCGCAACCGCCGAGGGCATCGTCCACCGGCTGTGGGAACCGCTGGCCACCAAGCGCGCGCCGCAGAACGCCTACGCGGCCAAGTTCAGCATTCCCTACGCCATCGCCGTGGCGCTGCTGAAGGACAACGCGGGCCTGTCGGAATACACCGACGCGCAGGTCAGCGAACCGGCCCTGCTGGCGCTGATGGCCAAGGTGAACTACGTCGTCGACCCGACCAACCCGTACCCGAAGCAGTTCACCGGCCACCTGCAAGTGACGCTGACCGACGGCACGGTGTTCGAACACCGCCAGGGCTACTTCAAGGGCGGCGCGCAGCACCCGCTGTCCGACGCCGACCTGCAACACAAATTCCACGCCAACTGCGCCCACGGCGGGCAGGACCGTGTGGCTTCCGATGCCCTGCTGGCGCAACTGGACGGCCTGCTTGCGCAGCCCGTCATCGCCGCCAACGCACTGACCTTTTGATCGCGCCACGATGACCAACACACCCACCCAGCCCGTCGCCCTCGTCACCGGCGCCGGCCGCAACATCGGCCGCGCCATCGCGCTGGCGCTGGCCGCCAGTGGCCACGCCGTGGCCGTCAACGTCCGTGCTTCGGTGGCGGAAGGCCAGGCCGTCGTCGACGAGATCACCGCCGCCGGCGGGCAGGCCCTGCTGTGCGTGGCCGACGTGGCCGACCGCGCGGCGGTCGGCGCGATGGTCGCCGCCATCACCGCGCGCTGGGGCCGGCTCGACGTGCTGGTCAACAACGCGGCCGTCCGGCGCGAAGCCGACCTGGCGGCATTGACCGCCGAAGACTGGCACGACACCTTGCGCGTGGTGCTGGACGGCGCCTTCTTCTGCACCCAGGCGGCGCTGCCGTGGCTGAAGGCAGCGGGTGCTTCAGGCTCGGGCGCCATCGTCAACATCGGCGGCCTGACCGCCCACACCGGCGCGGCCGAGCGCGTGCACGTGGTCACCGCCAAGGCCGGGCTGGTGGGCATGACACGGGCGCTGGCGCACGACCTGGCGCCGCACGGCGTCACCGTGAACTGCGTGTCACCCGGTTTGATCGACACCGTACGCAAGGCTGCCAGCGCTTCGGCGAAACCGAATCACCACGCCAAGCACCAGACGCTGCTCGGCCGCAAGGGCACGGCCGACGAAGTGGCGCAGGCGGTGGCCTACCTGGCCGGGCCGGCCGCGCGCTACGTGACGGGGCAGGTGCTGCACGTGAACGGCGGCGCCTACCTGGGCGGCTGAAGCTGCGGGCAAAATTCGGCAATGAGCCGGCACGCCGGATCACCCACCAGCCCTGCACCAGCATCCGCCGCGTGACGCACACCCCAGCCACAGCCGACAGCGCCTACGCCTGGACCCGGCTGGCGGTGACGCTGGCGCTGATGACCATCGGCAGCGGTTCGATGTACATCATGGCCGTGGTGCTGCCCACGGTGCAGGCCGAGTTCGGCGTGGCGCGCGCCGGGGCGTCTTTCCCCTACACGCTGATGATGATCGGCTTCGGTGTGGGCGGCATCGTGATGGGCCGGCTGGCCGACCGCCACGGCCTGTTCCCGGTGCTGCTGCTGGGTGCCGGTGGCCTGGGCGCCGGCTTCATCGCGGCCGGCCTGTCGGGCAGCCTGATGACCTTCGCGCTGGCGCACGGCCTGCTGATCGGCGCACTCGGCAGCAGCGCCACCTTCGCGCCGCTGGTGGCCGACACCTCGCTGTGGTTCGTCAAGCGGCGCGGCATCGCGGTGGCCATCTGCGCCAGCGGCAACTACGTGGCCGGCGCGGTGTGGCCGCCCATCGTGCAGCACTTCGTGGCCAGCCACGGCTGGCGCGCCACCTACATCGGCCTGGGCGTGTTCTGCGCGGTGACCATCCCGCTGCTGGCGCTGCTGATGCGCCCGCGCCCGCCTGCCGCGGTGGCCGCTGTGGCCCGGCATGCCGGCGCCGCGGTGCCATCGAGCCGCCCCTTCGGCCTGAGCCTGAACCACGCGCAGGCCCTGCTGTGCGTGGCCGGCGTGGCCTGCTGCGTGGCCATGGCCATGCCCCAGGTGCACATCGTGGCCTACTGCGGCGACCTGGGCTACGGCGCGGCGCGCGGCGCCGAGATGCTGTCACTGATGCTGGCCTGCGGCATCGTCAGCCGCATCGTGTCGGGGCTGAT
The DNA here is from genome assembly GCA_040400915.1 of Rubrivivax sp. Classification (GTDB taxonomy): domain Bacteria; phylum Pseudomonadota; class Gammaproteobacteria; order Burkholderiales; family Burkholderiaceae_C; genus Rubrivivax. The sequence goes on along the minus strand of JBBAPI010000010.1, from coordinate 106,345 downwards.
CTGCGACCGCATCGGCGGCCTGCGCACGCTGCTGCTGGGCTCGGTGCTGCAGGGTCTGGCGCTGCTGCTGTTTCTGCCTTTCGACGGTTTGGTGTCGCTGTACGTCGTGTCGGCGCTGTTCGGCCTGTTCCAGGGCGGCATCGTGCCCAGCTACGCCATCATCGTGCGTGAACATTTCCCGCCGGCCGAAGCCGGCGCCCGCGTCGGCACGGTGCTGATGGCCACGCTGTTCGGCATGGCGCTGGGCGGCTGGATGTCGGGCAAGGTCTTCGACCTGACCGGCTCGTACCACGCCGCGTTCCTGAACGGGCTGGCGTTCAACGCGCTGAATCTGGCCATCGCCAGCTACTTGCTGTTCAGGGCGCGGCGGGTCCTGCGCCGCTGAGGCTGGGCCGGTGCCGCTGGAAGATGGAGGGTGCCGTTCGGCTTGCCCCGGCGCCCGATTTCCGGGCTCGGCCCTGGGCCGGGTGCGCGCAGCGGTCGAGGCGGCCTTCAGGCGACAGGATGAGCGGCCACGGCCAAATCGACCTCGCGATGTCTTCATCAACTGTGCACGCGGGCATTCACGACTTCTGGCGATGGGTATCTGCGCTAGCATTTCTGTCGCTCGGCGACAGCACGCGCGTCAGCCGAGAGCGCAGGGCGCGCCAGACGCGGTCTCGGCTGGGCACCTCAAGGACCCGCTCCGGGTCCCGCGGCTTTTCAACCCCTTGTTCAGAAGAGTTATTTTCATGGCATCACCACGTCTCGCTTTTGCACGCCGGCTGCAGATCACCGTCGCCGTCGCCACCTCGCTCTGCGCCGGAGCCACTGCGCACGCCGAAACCGCGCCCGATGGCCAGTGGCATGGCAACACGGCCCTGGGTGGCGCCTACGCGTCGGGCAACTCATCGTCGATGAGCCTGACCTTGGCTGCCGACACCAGCAAGGCGACCGCCATCGACAAGATCAACCTGGCGGGCCTGGTCAACTACGGCCGCACCAAGGTCAACGGCCTCGACACCACCACGGCTGACCAGATCTGGCTCAAGGGCCGCTATGACTACAACCTCAGCCAGGACCTGTTCGCCTTCGGCGGCGTCGGCGTGGAAACCAACAAGGCGGCCGGGACCGAGTCCCGCTACGGCCTGAATGTGGGCGCGGGCTACAAGGTCATCCGCACGGCGGCGACCAACTTCGACATCTTCGGCGGCGTCGGCTACGCCAGCGTCCATTTCACCAACCACACCTCGGCCAACGGCGGCGAGTTGCTGTTGGGTGAGGAGTCGTCGCACAAGCTGAGCGACACGACCACCGTGCGTCAGCGTTTCGAGTACCGCCCCGGCCAGGGCGGCCTGGGCAATCTCGCCACTTTCAGCGCCTCGATGGCAACGGCCATCAGCGGGGGCTGGACGCTCAACGTGGGCATGACTTCGCAGTACGCCAGCGTCGTACCGAAAGGATCGAAGTCCACCGACACGCTGCTGACGGTCGGCTTCGGCTACAAGTTCTGATCCCGGACCGCGGGCTCGCCGCTGGAAGCAGCCTGGGGTGAACCTGCGGCACGGACGCCAAGCGTCCGCGCACGGTGACGTCGCTGTACCGCAGGGACCGCAGGAACTGCTGGCCCGGGCTGCGAGTTCCAGGGGACCGGTGTCGGCTTTCCCGGAACCCCGGTCATACCCGGCTACTTGAGGGCGAGTTCGAAGCGCACCTTCTCGCCCTGTGCTTTGACGTTGCCGGCGGCGGTGAGAAAAACCCGCTCGGGATTCAGCGCCGTGCCGGTGAGCAGCGCACGCTGCACGACCACGGCGCGCTGCTGTGCGAGGCCACCGAGTTCGGCTTCGGGCACGGCGATGGCGGCACGCGCCTGCTTTTCGAGCGCCGCGATCGCCGCGACCTCGGCGCCCGCAGCGCCTGACGCCGCCGACGGCACCGGCAGCGGTGCCACGACGCCGCCTTGCTGCCGGACCAGCGCGCCCAGCACCTCGAGCCGCTGCTGCGGCGGCAAGCTGTCGAAGGGCGGCAAGGGGGTCGGGTCGTCGGGCTTGCGGCCCAGCGCTGCGGCCGTCACGGCGTTCAACTGCTGCGCGTAGCGGCGCTCGGCCAGCGCCGGGCGGTCGAGTTCGGCCACGCTGCCGATGGGCACGTACAGCCGGAGTTCGGCCTTGTCCACCAGCGCCCCCGCCAGCGCCGCCAGCCGCTCGGCGCTGGCGGCGTCGAGCGCGGCCTCACCCGAGGAAAAGTCCACGAACTGGGCTTCTTGCGCACCGCTGAACAGGGAGGCGATGAGCGTAAAGGGCGCCGACACGACCTTGACCACGAGGTTGGTGATGACCTTCCAGACGATGGGCCAGATGCGCAGCTGGGGGTCGTCGAGCGTGCCCGAGACCGGGATGTCGAGGTCGATCACGCCGTCCTTGTCCTTGAGCAGCGAGGTCGCGAACTTCACTGGCAGCGTCGCCGCGCCCTGGCTGGCCGTGGCTTCGCCCCATTCGAGCTGGTCGATGCGGACCTTGTGCGTGGCCGCCAGCCTGCGGTCCTGAACCAGGTAGTGCAGCGTCGTGTCGAGCTTGCCCTTGGCGATGGTGTAGCCGGCGAATTGCCCCGAGTAGGGGTTGAACACGGGCAGCGAGATGTTCTGGAATTTCAGGCCGATGTCGGTGTAGCGGTCGTAGGCAAAAGGCTGGATCGAGCCGCTGATGGCCACCGGCGAAAACTCGTCCACCCGGCCCTTCAGGTCGACCGTCGCGCGCGCGCGCGGGTCCGAGGACAGGCCGGTGACCGCGCCGTCGAGCGCAAACACCTCGGCGGCAAAGTTCGGCTGCACGCTGGCATCGGAAAAGCTCATGCGGCCGCCTGCGACACGCAACTCGCGGATGCGGATCGGCAGCTTCTCGGCCGCAGGTCCGCGCTGTGCGGGCACGCTCGCCTTGCGCGGCGTCGCCTTGGCGGTTTGCGCGCCGGCTGGCGTGCCGGCCGCGACGCCCTTGGGGTCGAGCACGGCGCTGATGTTCAGCACCTTCTCGCGGCCGATGCTCACCCGGGCATAGGGTTGCGTGACGAGGATGCGGTCGATGCTGAGCGCGTCAGGCGCATGCGCATAGCGCAGCTTCTGAAACTCGAGGCCGCGGAAATTGACCAGATCCTGCTTGAGCGCGTTGTCGACCGATTTGAAATCGCTCACCATGACGTCGCCAGTGAAACTGAACATCGGACCCTGGGCCTTGGGCGGCGCGGCGCGCAGCTTGCCCACGACGGCCAGCAGGCCGTCCTGGATGGTCAGGTCGGCAAAGGGCAGGATGTAGGGCTGCAGGATCTGCAGGCTGGCCTGTTGCAGCGACAGATCGAGATCGGCGGCCAAAGGCTGGGGTGTCAGGCTGCCACCGACCTTGAAGAGGGCCCGGCCATTGAGCTTGGCATCGACCGCCAGCGTCCAAGGCCGCGACAGATCGAGGCTGGCGCCCGCCACGCGCACATTCAGGGGCACGACCGCGAAACGCTTCACCGGCGCCTGCATGCGGTCTTCGAAGTCGATGGCGGCGTCGGCCAGATCCAGGCTCGCGAGCTGCACCGACCACGGCGCCGCTGCTACCGCAACCGCGGGCTTGCCAGCGGCCGCTGGCGGCCTGACGGCCGCAGCCGCGGCCGGTGATGGCGCCGCGGCGGGCGTGGCGGTGGCCAGCAAACGCTGCAGGTTGACCGAGCCGTCGGCGTCCAGCCAGGCCGTGACCTTGAGGCCCGCCAGGGCCACCTTGCCCACGCTGACGCTGCGCTCGGGCAGGGCGACCGCGGTGTCGGTGACCGTGAGGCTGGGCAGCTGCACCCAGTCGGCCTCGGCGCCGCGCGCGCGCAGGGCCAGGCCGGTCAGGGTGAGCTTGGGCAACTGCAGCTTGAGGTCCAGGCTGCTGCCCAGCGCAACGCGGTAGCTGCCGGCCAGATCGGCGGCCCCGCCGCTGATGCCGAAGGGCAGCGCATCGCCCAGCCACTCGGCCACCTCGGGTGCGCGCAGCCCGGCCACCGAAAAGTCACCTTGTGAACTGAACGTGGGCGCCAAGGCCAGGCGGCCCTTCCAGTCGATGCGCTCGGCGCGCGGGCTGCTGGCGGAAAAGACGAAGTCGCCGCCTTCGGACGTGGTGCGAAAGTCCTTCAGCGCAAAGGCCACCGGCGCCAGGCTGCGGACCAGCGGCCGCGGCTTGCGCCTGGTGTCCACGAATTCGAAGTTTCCGCCGCTGACCGACAAAGACGCGATCCAGACACGGGGCAGCGCGGACTTCTCGCGCGCGGGCTCTGCGCGAGCGGGCGGCGCCAGATCGGCCAGGTTCAGCGATCCGTCGGCCCGCACCACGGCATGCACGCCGGGTGCGTCCAGTGACACCTCGCGCAAGACCAGCTCGCACCGCCACAACGACGCGACCTCGACATCGACGAACAGGCGCTTCAGGCCGAGCATGGCCTGCCCGTCCTGGTCGGGCAAGACGACGTCGTTGATTTCCAGTTGCAGCAGGAAGGGATTCAGCCGCACCGAACCCACCTGCAATTCGCGCCCGTAGGTTTGGCTGACGAAGGCGACCGCCTGCTGGCGGATAAGGTCCGGCGCGATGCCAAACCCGAACCCTGCATAGGCGCCGACGAGCGCGGCGCAGACCAGCGCCGCCAGCAACCACTTCGACTTGAACACGGAACGCATCTCGGTCTCCCTTGCCTGCCGCCTGGCCACGCCGCCAGCGGGTCGGCGCGCCAGCCCCAAGAACGGCCGTCGTCAGCTGCCGTTCAGAAGGCGATCTTCCAGTGCTCACGCAGCGACGGCGGCAGGGCGAAGGCCTCGGCGTCCCACTCCTTCTGACGCGACCAGACGATCTTCGTCAGCAGGTGGAACAGCGTTTCCGACATGCGTTGCGCCACCGGCAGGTGCAGCAAGGGCTCGACCACGTCCAGCAGGCCGTGGACGGCGTGGTTCCAGAAGGATTCGTCCTCGTGCAGCTTGCGGTCCAGCGACACGCCGAGCAGTGCCGAATCGGCCTCGCCCATCAACTGCACCAGCAGCTCGCGCGGCAGGGCTTGCATCGCTTCGGGCAGCACATCGTCCATCCAGGCCAGCATGGCGGCGGTCAGGGCCACGCCGTCGCTCGACGCGCCCCGCTTGCCGGCCTTGATGGTCTCGAACAGCCGCTTGGCCTCGTCGAAGCTGTGCACCAGCAGCTCTTCGCGCACGCCCATGACGTGGCCGATAACGCTCCAGGTGTGGATGTAGGCGTCACGCAGCGCCGCGTCCGGCGTGAAGCCCAGGCGCTCCAGCGAGCGCACACCGACGTAGGAGAAGCTGAGCACGACGAAGGCCATCGCCTCCTGGCAGATCGGCACGCCGGCGGTCATCTTCCACGGCGACGTCACGGGCTGGCCTGTGGGGTCGAGGTCGCCGCGCGCGGCGGCTTCGGCGTTGGCGGTCAGCAGGCGGCGCACGCCGGCGTGCATCAGGCGCACGCGCTGCGTGCACAGCACGCCGGGGCCGCCGGGCGCCATGCCGCCTTCCTGCATGGCGGTGACGACCATGTGCGAGGTCTCGAAGAGGCGGCGGTCGAAGTGCTTCGTCAGCTGCGTCGTCGAGCTCAGCACCGGCGCGTCGCTGGCGTCGAGGTAGCACTCGGGCAGGCTGGCACAGCACAGGATGGCCGAGGACAAGACGCCGTGGCTGGAGAAAAAGACCTCGGCCTGGCGGATCTTCTCCGGGTCGGCCCAGTCGGGCAGCTCGGCGGTCTGCGCCAGGTAGTCGTCGAGCAGGTCCTGCATCGCCGGGTCGATCTGGACCCTGCCCGGGTGGACCAGGCTCATCATCATGCGGTTCACGTCGTTGACGGCGCCGGTCGCGTAGACCTGGGCCACCACGCGGTCGGCCACCGGGTCGGCCTCGAAACGTGCCGCTTTCAATGTGGCCTCGGTCCACGTTGCAATCAGGGTTGGGTTCATCGCGGCGTCCGCCTCCTTGTCATGGTCAGTTCGGACTGTCCTCGGTCGCGGTCAGCGATCGCAGGACGCCGCGCGCGCGTTCCAGGTCGGGCGCGGTGCTGGTGTCGGGGATGGCCGCGATGGCGTCCGTCAACAGCGCACGCGCACCGGCGCGGTCGCCCCGGGCGGCATGCAGACCCGCCAGGTCGGTGGCTGCGCGCAGCGCGAAGAGCAGGTTGCCCTGCTCTTGTGCGATGGCCAGCGCTTGGGCGCACAGTTGCTCGAGTGCCGCGGCCTCGGTCGCGTCGTCGGGCGCCGCCAGCGCACCGCGGATGCGGGCTTCCAGGCGCTCGACTTCGGCCGCCATCATGGATTCGCCGCCCCAGGCGATGACCTGGCGCGCTTCGGCCAGGTGCGCCAGCGCCTGCGTGCTGTCGCCGCTGGCCGCCTCGACCTCGGCCAGCAAGACCAGGAAGAAGGGCACCACCATGCCGCTGCCCATGCTTCGGTAAGTGGCCAGCGCCTCCTGCATGTGGCGCGCGCCCTGCGCCGCATGGCCCTGGTCGGCGAGCGCGCGGCCGACGAAGACCGTGCCCCATACGGCCCAGAAACCCAGCGATTGCCCGGTGGCCAGTTCGACCGTCGAGGCCGCGTGCACGGCCATGGCGTCGGGGGCCTGGTGGTAGGCGTCCAGCCAGGCGGCGCAACCCAGGGCGTAGGCGTGGCTGAAGGGGTGGCGCAATTCCGTCGCCAGGGCTATCGACTGCCGCGAACGTGTCAGCCCCAGCTGGGTCTGGCCCCGCAGGTACTGCACCATGGCCGCCACCGCGCGCGCCGTCACGCCGACATCCTGGCCGGTGAAATGGGCCTGGCCACGGTGCTGGTCGGCCCCGTAGCTGCTGAGGGCCGCCTCCAGCGCTTGTTGCGCCAGCACCAGGCTGCCCATGTAGTAATGGCTCAGGCCGAGCGCGAAATTGGCCTCCATGCGCAGGCTGGGGCTGCGTTCCGAGTCGGCAACGCTGGCCATGCGCTGGGCGAACTCGAAAGCCTGGAACTGCTCGCCCTTGACGAGGTAGAAGGCCCAAAGTCCCCACAGCACCCAGAACAGCTGCGGCGTCGGCCCAAGCCTTTCGGACAGCGTCTGCGCACGCTGGTAGGCATCGGCCACCTGCGGCGCTGCCCAGCCGTGCTGGATGGTCAGCGCCGCGCCCAGCGTCGACAGCAGGGCGAGTTCCTGGCGGTCGCGTTCGGGCCCGGGCGGCATGGCGGTGGCGGCCTCCAGGCCGTTGCGCAGGTGGCTCTCGGCTTCGGCCATCGCCGAACCGGTGACGGCCTGCTGCCCGGCTTCGAGCCAGTAGGGCAAGGCGCGCACCGGCTGGCCGGCCTTGGTGAAATGCTGCGCGATGCGCTCGGGGAAAGATGCGCCGCCGACGCCGCGCTGCAAGGCCAGCGCGATCCGTTCGTGGTAAGTCTGCCGCGTGCGCTTGAGCAGCGATTCGTAGCTGGCATCCTGGATCAGCGAATGCTTGAACGAGAAGCCGCGACCGGTGGCGTAGACAATGCCTTCGCCGATGAGCTGCTCGACGCCCAGGCTCAAGGCCTTGTCGGCTTCGGGCAGTACGGCCAGCAGCAGGTCGAAGGTCCATTCGCGGCCGATGCAGGCGCCGAGCTGCAGCACCTTCTTGGCCTCGGCCGGCATGCGGTCCTGGCGCGCCATCAGCAGGTCCTGCAACGAGGCCGGCACCATCGAATCGGGCAGCGGACCGTCCAGTTCGTAGCCCGCCGACGTCTCGCGCAGCGCGCCCGAGGTCAGCAGCATCTGCGTCATCTCCTCGACGTACAGCGGGTTGCCGTCGGTCTTGTCGACCAGCAGCGTCAGCAGCTTGGGTGGCAGCCGCTTGCCGCCGACGACCTGCTGGATCAGCGTCTCGGTTTCTGCGGCGGACAGCATGTTGATCGGGATGCGCGTCAGGTTCTCGCTGTCGGCCCACGGCGGCGCGAAGCCAGGTCGCGAGGTCATCAGCAGCAGCACGCGGCTCGCCGGCAGCTCGCGCAGCAGGCCGCCCAGCAATTCCAAGGTGCTGCCATCGACCCAGTGCAAATCCTCGACCACCATCAGCATCGGCTGGGTCACGGTGGCGGACGTCAATATCTGCACCAGCGCCAACAGGGTTTTCTGCTTCTGCGTCAGCGGGTGCAGCGCCAGCGCCTCGTAGCCAGCCTCGGGTGCGATGCCCAGCAGCTTGGCCAGCAGCGGCAAGGCGGTGTCGATTTCGCAGCCGCGCCGCAGCAGTTCGTCGCGCAGGCCCTGCAGTGCGCTGCCGGCGCTACGCGCGTCGACGATGCCCAGCCGTTCGCGCAGCGGCGCGACCAGCGGGTACAGCGCGGTCTGGCTGTAGTAAGGCGAGCAGTAGCACTCGACGATGTCGCACTCGCCGGGCGCGATCGACTCGCGGAACTCCGACAGCATGCGCGACTTGCCGATGCCGGGGTCGCCAGTCAGCAGGACCGCGTGGCCCGGGCTTTCCTTGGCCGCCAGCCAGCGCTGGGCCAGCGCAGCGACGGCGCTGACGCGGCCGACGTAAGGCGCCAGCCGGGCCTTGGGCGCGGCTTCCAGGCGGTGGCGGGCACCGCTGGCGGCCTGCACGCTGAAAGCCTCGATCGGCTCGCCAACGCCCTTGAAGTGCTGCGCGCCCAGGCTCGTCATCAGGAAGAAACCCGCCACCAGGCGCTGCGTGACCAGGCTGACGACGACCGAATTGGGCTGGGCGATCTGCTGCAAGCGCGCCGCGATATTGGGCGTGTCGCCCAGGGCCAGGCGGCCGATGCCGGCGCTCGCGTCGGTGTCGCCGACCACCGTCACGCCGGTGTTGACGGCCACGCGCACCGCGAGCTCGATGCCCCAACGGCTGGCCGCATCGGACGCCAGTTGCAGGACCGCCTGAACGATGTCCAGACCGGCCTGCACGGCCCGGCGCGCGTCATCTTCCTGGGCGACGGGGTAACCGAAGTAGACGACGATGCCGTCGCCGTGAAACTGCGCCATCGTGCCACCGTGGTGGCGCACGACCTCGGTGCAGGCCTGGCGGTAGCCACGCACCAGATCGCGCAGGTCTTCGGGGTCGAGCTGGCGCGCGATCTCGACCGAACCGACGAGGTCGCAGAACATCACCGACATGTGGCGGCGTTCGCCGAACAGCTCGGACTCACGCGGGGCCGCCTGCATCTCGGCGGCGAGGGCGGTCGCCAGCGGGTGGCCGCACTCGTGGCAGAAGCGCGCGCCGGCGGTGACCGTGCTGTCGCAGCCCGGGCAGGCCAGCCGCTGGCGGTTGCCGCATTCGGAGCAGAACTTCGAGCCCGCCACCAGCCCGGACCGGCAGTGCGCGCACTTCATCGCAGGACCGCCGCGCTGCGGCGTGCGTCGTCCAGGGCACCGGGCGGCAAGGCCAGCTCGGGCGGCAGATCGGGCAGTTCGCGCACCCGCAACTGCGGCCACAGGTGGTGCGCGCGGTGGCGCTGCAGGATCAGCATCGGTTCGTCGCCAAAGAGCAGGCGGCCCAGTTTGAAAAGCATCGGCGTCCCCGGCAAGGCAAAGGTACCCAGCCGGCCGTCACGTTGGTGCAGCAGGTGGTGGAAGACGAAGCCCGAGGCGCCGATGCTCAGGCGCAGGGCCAGCCAGTAGACCAGGAATGCCAGCGGGTTGAGCACCGCGATGGCCGCGAAGCAGACGCAGCGCAGCAGCGCCTCGCGCGCCAGCGCCGTGCTCAGACCGTGACGTCGCAGCCAGTGCCACAGCGACAGTTCGGGCACCAGCAGGGCGGCCGCGAAGGCGTGCAGGTGGCCGCCGCGCAGCTGGAACAGTTCCGGGTCGTGCGCGCCGGCGCTGTGGCGGTGGTGGCGCAGGTGGATGGCGCGGTGCTCGCGAAAGCCCAGACCGAAAGGCGTGTCGAAGATCATCGCCAGCCGGTGGAAAGCCGGCACGCGGGCGCCGGCGCGCAGGTGCAGCAGTTCGTGCATGGCCAGCGCCAGCCGCACGTAGACCAGCGGCACCACCGCCAGCAGCCATCCGGCGGCCAGCACATCGGCAACGGCCAGCGCCAGCGCGGCGTAGAGCAGCAGCGTCCAGCCCACTGTGGCGCGCAGGTAGCGGCTCTCGTCGCCCCTGCTTCGATGCGAGGCCTGCAGCGGCAGTCCGAAGTCGGAGACGGAAGCGGTCGATGGTCGCGGCGTCATGAGATGGATTCTCGCCAAGTGGGAGTCGCTCGGCCGAGCCCGTGTGCTGGCGCGGTGACGACCGGGTGGGGCGTGAAGACGCAGAACTGCAGTCAGTATAGCGGCGACATACACTACGAACACGCGCGGCAACCCGCTGTCGCGCGAGCCCTCAAACCCTGGACGCCCCTGCCTCATGAGCCGCGTTGCCATCGTCGGCGCCGGTCCGGCGGGTGCCGCTGCCGGTTGGCATCTGGCGCGCCGTGGTCACAGCGTCACGCTGTTCGACCGCGCGGTGTTCCCGCGCGACAAGACCTGTGGCGATTGGTTGACGCCGCTGGCCCTGCGCGAACTGGCCACCTTAGGGCTCGATGGCGCCGCCCTGGCGCGCGCTGAGCCGGGCCACGCGCTGATCCAAAGCAGCGCCTTGCTGTCGCCCGACGGGCGCCGCAGCGAACACCGCCTGGCAAGGCCAGGCCGCTGCGTCCGCCGCGCACAGCTCGACGCCCTCGTCGTCGCGCAGGCCGTCGCCGCGGGCTGCGGGCTCGAGCAGCGCATGGTCAAGCAGGTTGTGCGCGACGACCCGGCCTGGGCCGCCTTCGATCATCTGGTCGACGCCCGCGGCGCCGGCGCCGGTCCGCCCAACGCGGTCGGCCTGCGCGGCTACTGGACCGTGCCGCGCCAGGCCGTGTCGGCGCCCACCGATCAGGTCGCGATCTGCGCCGATGCGCGTTGGCGCCGCGGTTACGGCTGGGTCTTCCCGGTCGGTGGCGATGCCGACACGCTCAGCTTCAACATCGGTGTCGGCCTGTGGAAGCAGGACAGCCGTGACGGCGCCACGGTGCATGACTTCCTCGAACACTTCCTGGCGCGGCACCCGCTGGCGCGCGCCGTTTGCGCCAGCGCGGTCGCCTCGACGCGCCCCGTCGGTTACCCGGTGATGCTGGGCGGCTGGCGCAACCGCGTCGAGCGCGGCGGCGTGCTGTGCGTCGGCGACGCAGCCGGGCTGGCCGACCCGCTGACCGGCGACGGCATCGGCAATGCGCTCACCAGCGGCCGCCTGGTGGCCGAGGCCATCGACACGGGCGCACGCTGGCAGGGGCGCTTCGATGCCGAACTGGCGCCCGAACTGCGGCGCGCCCACCTGCTGCGGCACATGCTGACCGCGACGGTGGCCAAGAACCTGGCCACCACCGCGCTCGACATCGGCCCCGCGGCGCTGCGCGAGCGGCTGCATGGCGCCGTGTTCGGCGCCATGCACTACCGGGCCCTCTTCCCCCTCTTCTGAGGTTAAGGCGGCACGGCCCAGGGCCGCGCGAGCGGCTCGCCGATGAACAAGCCCTGACCCGGCGCCTGCACCGCCTTCCAGTAGGCCTCGATCAGGGTCTCGCCCTGGCGGTAGCGCGCCAGCAGCACCGTCGCCCGGGGGAACTTTTCGGTGTAATTGCAGGGCTCTTCCTGGGTGCCGTAGCTGCCGGTCAGACCGGCCTGCAGCCAGGTGGTGATGGGCATCTGGCCGTTGCCGCCGGGCAGGTAGCCGCCGGTGCTGGTCAGCGCGTCGGCCACGGCGCCAGGCAGGTAGTGGTTGGTGGCAGCCAGCTGCACCGTGGTCAAGCCGGTCAGGTAGAACATGACGTCGGCCTGGCCGGTGATTTCGTCTGCGCCCCCGCCGCTGGCGTTGTCGACGAGGTGCAGACCCACGCCCGACAGGCCGGACGCCACCAGGGCCTGGAAATCCGGGTAGCGCACGCTGCGCACGGCATCGCTGGTGCGCACCAGCCAGGCCTGCGGCGTGACGCGGCTGTTCAACATCGACGCGTCGGCCGCCACGCCGCGCGCGATCAGGCTCTGTGCCTCGGCCAGCGTGGCCGCGCCCAGCATCATCGAAGGCCGCAGCTTCAGATCCGTCCAGGGCTGGCGCGTGTCAGCGTTGTAGTAGGCCGAGGTGACGGGCGCCCCACAGTTGCCGCAGTAGCGGGCGTTGTAGCCCAAGGCCAGGGCGCTGGTGATGCCCATGCTGCAGCTGCTGCCGACCACGCGCGAGGGTTGCGTCCAGGTCAGCAAGGTGGCCTGCACCGTCGCCGGCAACTGGGCGTCGAGGCTGGCCTTCAGCGTCGCGAAATCGGCCGTGCTGATGGTGTCGCTGCCGCGCGGCAGCGTCAGGCGGATCAGGTTGGCGTCGGGGATGCCGCGCGCCTTCTGGTAGGCCAGGGCGATGGCCTCGCTGGTGGCGTCGCCGTTGGCGATCAGCACGGCCAGGCCGCTGGCGGCCAGCGGCGGCGCGGGCGCCGGGGCCGGGGCCGGGGCCGCTGTGGGGCTGGTTGCGGGGCTGGCCGCTGCCGCCGTGCCGCCCCCGTTGCCACCGCAGGCGCTGAGCGCCAGCCCCACCGAGCAGGCCGCAGCCGACAGCACCCGGCGTACGCGGGGCGGCGCAGGCCGCGGGCACCGGGCGAGCCCGTCAGTGGCCGTGGTGATGCCCGTCGTGACCGTGCCCGGGACCGTGCGCATGGTCATGGTCGTGATCGTGATCATGCCCATGGTGGTCGCGCTCGGGCGGCGCTTCGGCTTCGCCATAACCCAGCATCACCGCCTCGATCACCTTGCGCATCGGGTCTTCGTTCAGCGCGACCTGGCCGGCCAGAAAACCCGCCAGACGCGCCAGCACCAGCGACTGCATGGCCATGGTGGCATAGCCGTTGGGGTCAGCGGTCTTCTCGCTGTCGGCGATGCAGCGACGCAGCAGGTCCTTGAACAAGCCGTCGAGGTAGCGGTTCATCTCGCCGTCCGCCGAAGGCTGCGCCAGCATCGCCTGGCTGTGCACCAGGAAGCGCTGGTAGAGGTCGCTCTCGATGCGGTCCTCGGGTTCGAGGTCGCCGCACATGGCTAAAAGCCTTCAGCGCGTTCGAGTTGTTCGAACCAGTCGAAACCCATCGGCTTCACGATGCGGCTGTTCACGACCACGATGCGGGCTTCGTTGTGGGGGTCGCTGTTGAAGTGCTGGTGGGCGCAATACGGCGGGATGTAGACGAAGTCGCCCTGGCTCCATTCGAAGCGCTTGGGCGTTTCGTCCCAGCTGAATTCGAACTCGTCCTTGCAGTCGAAACGCACGTCCCAGTGCAGGTCGTAGCCACTGCCTTCGACGACGAAGAAGATCTCTTCGGTCAGGTGGCGGTGCTTGCCACTGGCCTTGCCTGGCGGCAGGAACTGCTGGTAGATGTCCAGGCAGCATTCCTTGGTCTGCATCTGCTCGTGGATGATGTGCTTGATCAGGCCGTCGGGCGAACGCTCGAAGGGCATGTCCTTGGCCTTCACCACGCCCATGCGGCCTTCGTATTCCTCGCGGAAGGCGGCCGAGGCTTCCAGGGCCTGGGCGAAGAAGTCCACCTCGCGGGTGGCGGCGTGGGCGCGGGCACGCTCGATGGCGTCAACGATTTGCTGGGTCACGTTGGGCTGGCCTTCAGTTCAGATGTGGGTGGGCGGCGTGTAGTTCTCTTGCGCGACCGATTCCGGGTCCTTCGGCGGGTAGGCCACGACCTTCTGGAACAGCATGTGCATGAACAGGAACAGCGGCTTGGCCTTCATGATCAGGACGATGCTTTCGCCATCGGGGTCGTCGTTGAAGTGCTGGTGGACGCAGCCGTTCTCGACGATCAGCGCATCACCGGCTTCCCAGTCCAGGCGCTTGCCGTCGTGCACATCATGGCCCTTGCCTTTCAGCACGAAGAAGACCGCGCTGTTCATGTGGCCGTGCTTCTGGCCGTAGCCGCCGGGCGCGTAGACGTCCAGGTGGGCTTCGATGGATTGCGCCACCTTGACGGCCTGCGGGTTGATGATCTTCTTGCCGAAGTTCTGCGGCCCGCCTTTCCACTTCCAGTCCTTGGACTTGTAGACGCGCGGCTGGTTGAACAGCTCGCTCACCAATTCGCCGTAGGTGCCTTCGAGGGCGCGCACGAACACGCGCTTCTTGGTCCATCGTTCCCAGACCGCCTCGTCGGCCGGCGGCGGGGTCAGTGCTCGGGGATCAACTTGGGGTTCAGACATGCAGGTTCTCCATCGGGTGCGTTGGTATGCGGTTCATTCTGTCGTTTTTGGGTCTGTGGATCACTTGGCCATGAACAGCTTGTCCCACGACTGCTGCCATTTATCACTCTCGTCCAGCACCACGGCCGGGTCGAGCACAACATAGTTCAGGCCACTGGTCTCGGTTTTCACCGTGCGGCTGATCGGCGTGCGGCCCATGCCGGCCAGCATCTCCTGCGCCTCGGGCGAGAGCATGAAGTCGGCGAACAGCAGCGCGGCATGCGGGTGCGGCGCGTTGCGCGCCACGCCCACGCCCTGCGGCCGCGCCAGCATCGGTTCCACCGGTGCCCAGTCCACCGGCGCGCCGCGCTTCTTGAAGGACTGCGCATTGGCCTGGTAGGCGGTCAGGCCCACCTCGACTTCGCCCGAAGAGATCAGTTGCGCCAGCAGCACGTGGCCCTTGCGCATCTCCGGCTTCATCGCGCCGAGCTTGCGGAAGAAGTCCATCGCGCGCGGCTCGCCCCAGGCCTTGGCCAGGCCACCCATCCACTCGGCGTCGGTGGATTCCAGGGCAATGCGGCCCTTCCACTTTGGGTCGAGGAAACCTTCATAGGTCTTGGGCAGATCAGCCGCCTTGACCTTGTTGGTGTTGTAGGCCACGACGAAGAAGTTCAGTCGGTCCGGAATCCACATCCCGTGCTTGGGCAATGCCGCCGGTGGGATATCGGCGGTGTAGGGGCTGTGGAATTGCGCCAGCACCTGTTCGCGGGCCAGCGATTCCATCTCCGGCCCGTTGGTCTCGATGGCGTCCACCACGTGGCGCTTGCCGCGCATCTCGGTGATGGCCCGCTGCACCACGGCGTCGCTGACGGCACGCCACATCTGCACCTTGATGCCGTACTTCTTCTCGAAGGCTTCGATCAGCGGCGCGGCCTCGGTGGGCGCCAAAGAGCTGTAGACCGCCACCACGCCTTCCTGCTTGGCCTTTTCGACCATGCGTGCCTGGCGATCGGCACCTTTGTAGGTGTAGATCGCGGGGCCGGGCGCTGCGGGGTTCGCAGCGGACGCCGAGCCGACACCCGCAGTCGTAGTCATAGCCAGCAGCAGCCCAGCGAATCGCAATTTCCATCCAGCTTGCAAAGTCGGTCTCCAGTCCTGAATGCCTTCCCTGAGTCCAAGGAAAGATCTTTTTGACCATCGGGAAAGTGTATGGTCAAATCAAACACGGTTCAAATGAAAGAACAGCGTTCCTTATGAAGGAACAGTCTTCAAGCGGGCTTCCACCTCACGCAAAGGACATTTATGCCGCACGACAAAGACCTGACCCACTGGCACGAACCGAGCGGCAACAAGAAGGCAGGCTTCGGCGAATTCCGCAAGCAGCCCACGCCTTACGACGCTTTCATGGAAAGCGAAGGCATCCCGGTGTTCCGTGACATGGGCATCAGCAAGGTGCAGAACCTACCGCTGTTCCCGTGGAAGCGCACTGGCGGCAAGGGTCACTTCATTCAGCTGTTCGGCACGGAAACCAAGTGGGGCTGCTTCGTCGTCGAAGTGCCGGCGGCCGGCGCGCTGCATGCGCAAAAGCACATGTACGAGGAGATCTATCTCGTCGTCGAAGGCCGCGGCACCACCGAGGTCTGGCAAGAAGGCGACACCAAGAAGCACGTCTTCGAATGGCAGGCCGGTTCGATGTTCTCGATCCCGATGAACGCCTGGTTCCGAATCGTGAACGCCACCAACAGCGGCGCCTTGCTGCTGGCCGGCAACACCGCGCCGAATGTGTTGAACATGATCAACAACGTCGACGCGGTGTTCAACAACCCCTACATCTTCCGCGACCGTTTCAACGGCGCCGACGACTTCTTCAAGGCCAAGGACGAGATCGAACCCGACCCGGTGCGAGGCCTGGCCATGCGCCGCACCAACTTCATCCCCGACATCGTGAATTGCGAATTGCCGCTGGACAACCGGCGCAGCCCCGGCTGGCGCCGAGTCGAGCCGTTCATGACCAACAACCAGTTCTATTACTGGATCGGCCAGCACGAACACGGCCGCTACAGCAAGGCCCACGCGCACACAAGCGCGGCCATCCTGATCTGCGTGAAAGGCAAGGGCTACACCTACACCTGGCCCGAGAAAGTGGGCGAACAACCCTGGGCCACCGGGCAGGCCGACAAGGTGCGACGCGTGGACTACGAACCGGTCGGCATCGTCACCGCCGCGCCCGGCGGCGCGCGCTGGTACCACCAGCATTTCAGCGCCGGCAAAGACCCGCTGCGCCTGACCGCCTGGTTCGGCCCGCACAACCCGGGCCGCGACCCCGGCGCACCCGGCGCCAAGCACACCGACTACACCGCGATGGACGTGACCGAAGGCGGCACCGCCATCCCGTACTGGATGGAAGACCCGCACCTGCGCGCCGAGTACGAGGCCACCCTCACCGCCAACGGCCACGCCACGCGCATGGACCCGGCCTGGTACGAGAAGCCCGAAGGCGTGGAAGCCAAGAAGTCCAAGGACGGTCCGGTCGGGGCCGCGGGTTGAACGTCGGCCAGCCGGCTGTCGAGGTCGCAGTAACAGGCGCAACAGCGGCCGTCGCGGCCGAAAACGGCGGCCGCGTCTACTTCAGCAACGTCGGCCGCAGCCTGGAATTCGAAGACGAGATCGTGCTCGTCAGCGTGGGCGTAGACATCGGTTCGTCCACGTCGCACCTGGTGTTCTCGCGCTTGCGGCTGGAGAGGCTGGACAACCGCTACATCGTCGCCGAACGGCTGGTGCTGCACGAAAGCGAAGTGCTGCTGACGCCCTACGCCAAGTCGGCCAATCCCGATGCCGACGACGTGACCATCGACGCCGTCGCGCTGCGGGCTTTCGTCGATGCGCAGTACGCGCTGGCCGGCGTCACGCCCGACACCATCGACAGCGGCGCCCTGATCCTGACTGGCGTGGCCGTGCGGCGCAGCAATGCGCGGGCCATCGCCGATGTCTTCGCGGCGCAGGCCGGCAAATTCGTCGCCGTCAGCGCCGGCGACGCGCTGGAAACCACGCTGGCCGCCATGGGTTCGGGCGCCGCGGCGCGCAGCATCCGCGACAGCGCGCGGGTGATGAATGTCGACATCGGCGGCGGTACCAGCAAGATCGCCGTCTGCGAAGGCGGCGCGGTGGTGGCGCAGACGGCCATCGACATCGGCGCGCGCATCGTCAGCTTCGACGCGCACGGCCGCGTGCTGCGCGTCGAAGAAGCCGGGCGCCGCGTGGCGGCCGAAGTCGACCTGCCCTTGGCGGTGGGCGATGTGCCGACTGCCGCCGGCATCGCGCGCTTGGTGGACCGCATGGCCGAACGCTTGTTCGAGGCGCTGCAGGGGCCGTCGCTGAGCGCCGAAACAGCGGCCTTGCTGCGGCTGGAACCGCTGGCCACTGGCGTCAGGCCCGACGTGGTGATGTTTTCAGGCGGTGTCTCTGAGTACGTCTACGGCCGCGAGGCGCAGGACTACGGCGACCTGGGCCCGGCGCTGGCCCGCGCCATCCTGCAGCGGGTGCAGGCCTGGGGGCCGCGCATCGCCGAGCCCGATCAGGGCATCCGCGCCACCGTGGTTGGTGCTTCGCAGTACACCATCCAGGTCAGCGGCGCGACCATCTTTGTCCAGCCGCTGACCGCCCTGCCGCTGCGCAACCTGCCGGTCATCACGCCCGACCTGCCGCTGGACGACGACGTCGTCGATGCCGACGCGGTGGCCGGCGCCGTGCGCGCGGCGCTGCGCGCGATGGACCTGCACGGTGGCGAACAAGCTGTGGCGCTGTGCTACCACTGGCAGGGTAGCGCCAGCTACGGCCGGCTGGACGCCTTCTGCCGCGGCGTGGCGGCCGGCCTGCAGGCCATCGCCGTGTACAGCCAGAGCGCGCCCTTCGTGCTGGTGGGCGATGGCGACATCGGCGGCCTGGTCGGCATCCACCTGCACAGCGAACTGAAGATCGCGCAGCCGCTGGTCTCCATCGACGGCATCGTGCTGCAGGCCTTCGACTACATCGACATCGGCGCGCTGCTGGACACCTCGGGCGCGGTGCCGGTGATAATCAAGAGCCTGGTCTTTCCGCAGTCGGCGGCACTCGGCCGCAGCGGCCTGCAGCCCCTGCGCTGACGGCAGCGCTGACGCAACCCGCTAGCCCGCACCGAGCCCGCTCCGAACGCCATGCTCGACAGCGACAACGCCCACGCCTGGCAGGTGCTGTACCCACCGGTTCAATGCCACGACAGCGGCTGGCTGGACGTGGGCGACGGCCACGCGCTGCACTGGGAAGTCAGCGGCAACCCGGCCGGCGTGCCGGCGCTGTTCCTGCACGGCGGGCCCGGCGCCGGCTGCACGCCGAACGACAGGCGCTGGTTCGACCCGCGGGCTTACCGCATCGTGCTGTTCGACCAGCGCGGCGCCGGGCAGTCGCGCTCGATGGATCCGCTGCACGCCAACACCACGGCGCATCTGGTGGCCGACATGGAAGCCCTGCGTGCGCATCTCGGCATCCACAACTGGCTGCTCTTCGGCGGCAGCTGGGGCGCGACGCTGGCGCTGGCCTATGCGCAGCGGCACACCCAGCGCGTGCGCGCCCTGGTGCTGCGCGGCGTGTTCACCGGCCGCGCCTGCGAACGGCGCTGGCTGTATGGCGAACAGGGCGCCGCGCTGCGCCACCCGGCAGCCTGGCAACGGCTGCGGGCAGGCGTGGGCGCGGCAGCCGGCGATGAGCTGCTGACGGCCGCACAAACCCGGCTGCACGGCCCCGATGGCGCCGCCCGCGACGCCGCCGCGCTGGCCTGGTGGCGCTGGGAACAAGACCTGATGGACGCCGAGACCACCAGCCCGCAGCCGCCCGCGCCACCCTGCGAAGCCGGTCTGGCGCTGCGCATGGCCACGCTGGGCGTGCACCACGCGATCAAAGGCTACTTCCTCGCCGAAGGCGAACTGCTGGCCGGCGCCGAGCGCCTGCGCGACCTGCCGGGCACCATCGTGCAGGGCAGCCGCGACCTCGTCACCCCGCCGGCCACCGCGCAGGCCTTGCACCGCGCCTGGCCGCGCGCGCAGTGGCAGGGCGTGGTGGCCGCCGGGCATGCGTCCAGCCACCCGGCCATCGCGCGGGCGCTGGTCGCAGCGAGCGACCGCCATGCGCAGACCACCGTGCCTGCCACCCACAACAAGACCCCTGGAGACCGCCATGAGCGAGAAGGACACTGCCCCGCCTGAACCCGAACGGCGCGGCTTTCTGCGCCAGGCTGCGGCGCTTGCCGGCACCGCTGCGGCGGCCGCTGCGGCCACCGGTGCCAGCAGCGCCGGCGCGGCCGATGCACCGTCCAGCGCAGGCGGCAAGGGCGCCGCATCCGCGGCGGCTGCAACCCCAGCGGCGCCGGGCGAGCGCCTGATCGAGCGCCCGGGTTCGGACTTCATGATGGACGTGATCCGCACGCTGGACCTGCAATACGTCAGTACCAACCCCGGCAGCAGCTTTCGCAGCCTGCACGAGAGCCTGGTGAACTACGGCGGCAACCGCCAGCCTGAGTTGCTGACCTGCCTGCACGAAGAAGCCGCCGTGGCCATGGCCCACGGCTATGCCAAGGCCGCCGGCAAGCCGATGGGCGTGTTCGTGCACGGCACGGTCGGTCTGCAGCATGCAGCCATGGCCATCTACAACGCCTGGGTCGACCGCGTGCCCATCATCCTGTTCGCGGGCAACGGCATCGACGCCAACAAACGCCGGCCGGGCACCGAATGGAACCACTCGGTGCAGGACCCGGCGGCGATGGTGCGCGACTTCGTGAAGTTCGACGACGCGCCCGGCTCGCTGCAGCACTTCGCTGAGAGCACGGTGCGCGCCTACAAGATCGCCACCACGCCGCCGATGGAGCCGGTGCTGATCACCGCCGACATCGAGTTGCAGGAAGACGCCATCCACGACCCGGCACTGACCATCCCCAAGCTCAGCCGCAGCATCCCGGCGCAGGGCGACAGCGCCGCGCTGGCCGAGGCCGCGCGCTGGCTGGTGGCGGCCAAGAACCCGGTCATCGTGGCCGACCGCTGCGCACGCGACCAGGCCGGCGTCGACCGCCTGGTGCAGCTGGCCGAAAAACTGGGCGCGGCCGTGGTCGACATGGGCGGGCGGCTGAACTTCCCCAACCAGCACCCGCTGTGCCACAGCGACCGCCGCCGCGCGCTGGTGCGCGAGGCCGACGTGGTGCTGCTGCTGGAAGTGGCCGACCCCTGGGGCCAGTTCAACAGCTTTTCCGACCCGCACAAGATCCAGCGCTTCGTGGCTCAGACGGGCGTGAAGATCATCAACATCTCGATGCAGGACGTCTTCCTGCACAGCAACTACCAGGACTTCCAGCGCTACCAGGCGGCCGATCTCTCCATCAACGGCGACGCGCAAAGCAGCCTGGCGCCGCTGATCGACCACGTCGCCCAGCTGATGACGCCCGAGCGCCAGCGCACGGCGCAGGCCCGCGCAGCGGCGCTCGGCGCGCAAGCCAGGACGGCCCGCACGCAACTGCTGGAATCGGCCGCGCGCGGCTGGGACGCCAGCCCCGTCACCACCGCCCGGCTGGCGATGGAAACCTACGACGTGATCAAGGCCGAGCCCTGGGCCCTGGTCGTCAGCGACCGCATCCCCTGGGCGCGGTCGCTGTGGCCAGCGACGAAGTACCACCAGATGCTGGGCGGCAGCGGCGGCCAGGGCGTGGGCTATGCCGCGCCGGGGGCCATCGGCGCGGCGCTGGCCAACCGCGACAAGGGCCTGCTGAGCGTGACCTTCCAGCCCGACGGCGACCTGATGTACGGCGCCGGCGTGCTGTGGACGGCGGCCCACCACAACATCCCGCTGCTGATGGTGATGCACAACAACCGCGGCTATTACCAGGAAGTGATGCACCTGCAACGCATGGCCGCCCTGCACCGCCGCCGGCCCGACCAGGCGCTGATCGGCAACGAGATCGACAACCCGGCCATCGACTATGCCAAGCTGGCGCAGGCCCACGGCGTGTGGGCCGAAGGGCCGATCAGCGACCCCAAGCTGTTGAACGCGGCCTTGAAGCGCGCGCTCGCGGTCGTCAAGAGCGGCAAGCCGGCGCTGCTGGACGTGGTCTGCCAGGCGCGTTGAAGGGCAGCGTGCAGGCTGCCGGTCGGCGTGGCCGGGTTTATCGTTGCAGCCTCACCTGAAGGAGCTGCCGCCATGAGCGATCTGCCTGCCCTGCCCGCCACGCCCACCGGCCGCTACCGCCACTACAAGGGCGGCGACTACGAAGTCGTCGGCGCCGCGCGGCACAGCGAAACGCTGGAGCCGCTGGTGGTCTACCGGCCGCTGTACAAGGTCAGCGGCCTGTGGGTGCGGCCGCACGCCATGTTCTTCGAGAACGTGCTCGTCGACGGCATCTGGCAGCCGCGCTTCGAACGCCTCGCCGACGAGACCGGCGAGGCCATCGTGGACGCCTAGAGGGAAGTCCTCGGCCGCAACGCCAGGCCGTCTATCGGCACGCCCTCAGGACTCGGCGGTGAACCCGATGGCCTTGACCAGCGGCCCCCAGCGATCGAAATCGACCTTCAGCAGCGCGGCCAGTTCAGCCGGCGTGGACGAACGCGATTCCAGACCCATCAGTTCCAGGCCTTCGATGGTCTCGGGCGCAGCCAGGGCCGCCCGGATCGCCGCGTTGGCACGGGCCACGATGTCGGGCGCGGCCTTGCCGGGCAGGTAGAAGCCGAACCACTCGCTGAAGGCCATGTCCTTGAGTCCCTGTTCGACCAGGGTCGGCACGCCGGGCGCGAACTTGTTGCGCTGCGCCCCGCTGGTGGCCAAAAGCCGGCACTTGCCGGCCGCGACGTGCTGGGTGAACTCGCCCACCGGGCCCGACACGGCCTGCAACTGGCCGCCGATCATGTCCAGGATGGCCGGCTGGGTGCCGCGGTAGGGCACGTGCTTCAGATCGACACCGGCCGCGCGACCGGCCAGCGCGCCGATGAAGTGCGGCGTGCTGCCCGCCGCCGGTGAGCCGAAGTTGGCCTTGTCCGGGTTGGCCTTGCACCAGGCCAGGAAGTCGGGCATGGTCTTCACGCTGGCCGGCACCGCCGGGCCCACCGCGAAGCCGAAGTCGAAGACCGCACCCTGGGTGACCGGCGTGAGATCGGCGACGGGGTCGTAGGGCAGCTTCTTGTAAATGTGCGGGTAGATGCCCAGCATGGACATCGGCGTCTGCAGGATGACGCTGCCGTCGCCCGCCATGGTCTTCACGGCCTGGATGGCGATCTGCCCGCCAGCGCCGCTCTTGTTTTCCACCACCACGCTCTTGCCGTAAGCCGGCTGCAGCTTCGCCGCGACGCGGCGGCAGATGGCGTCGGAGGTCCCGCCGGGCGTGAAGCCGGTGATGACCTTGACGTTGTCGAGGGGGCTGGCCTGGGCGCGGGCGCGCGGGGCAGCGAGCAGGCCGGCGGCCGCGGCGGCCGCGGTGGTGGCCAGCAGGTGGCGGCGGGTGAGGGTCATGGCAGCGCCCGCCTCACTTGCCGGCCACGTCGGCGCCGGCCTTGGCCACCACGCCGTCCTGGTCCGAGCTGCCGCCCGAGACGCCGATGGCCCCGATGATCTTGCCGTCGACGATCAGCGGCAGACCGCCTTCGACGGCATTGGCGTTGCGCAACGTCAGCACGCGCAGGCCGATACCGCCACCGGCCACCAGGTCCTGGAAGGCCTTGGTCGAACGGCGGTACATCGCGGCCGACACGGCCTTGTCCTGTGACACGAGGACGCTGGCGGTCTGCGTGTTGTCCATGCGCTCGAAAGCCACCAGCTGGCCGGCGTTGTCGACCACGGCCACGGCCATTGGCAGGCTCTGACGTTTGGCGTCGGCGATGGCGGCGGCGACGATCTTGCGCGCCTGCTCGTAATTGACGCTGGTGCCGTATTGCGGCACCTGGGCCTGGGCGCTGCCGGCCACGCACAAAAGGGCGCCGGTGAGCCAAGGCATGAGGCGGATGTTCATCGGGGTGTCTCCTGAGATCGGTGAGGTGTGTTTGAGCGGCGCCTGCGCTCAGCGTGCCAGCGCCTGCAGCGCCGCGATGTCCTTGGCCGCCGGCCCCTTGGTCACCGCCGACAGGTAGCGGTGGATGAGCTGCAGCTGCTCGTCGCTGAGGTAGCGCACATCGAAGCGCGGCATGGCTTCGCGCGGCGTGCGCACCAGCACCTTGAAGGCTTCGTAAGGATAGGGTTCGGGCGCCAGGCGTGGCGCGCCGCTGCGCTCACCGCCCTGCCCCACGGTGCCGTGGCAGCTGTAGCAGCCGTTGGCCATGAAGAGCTGGCGGCCGCGCTCGACGTCGTCGGCAGGCTGGGCCCAGGCCGAGCCCCAGGCCAGGGCCAGCGCTGCGGTGAAGGCGATGCGGCGCATGGCGATCAGCCTTGCAGCACACGCACCACCTGGCCGGGCGTGGGCGCCGGCCAGCCGGCTTCACGCGCCACGCGCAGGATGGTTTCGTTGGTGTCGAAATAGACCTGCCAATAGTGATCGGTGTGGCAATAGGGCCGCACCGCAATCACCGGGCCGACCAGGTTGATGTCG
The DNA here is from genome assembly GCA_040400915.1 of Rubrivivax sp. GTDB lineage: Bacteria > Pseudomonadota > Gammaproteobacteria > Burkholderiales > Burkholderiaceae_C > Rubrivivax. The sequence continues at coordinate 82,602 of JBBAPI010000010.1, read as the reverse complement.
ATGACGTTGACTTCGGGCGGCATGTCGGTGCTGACGTTGGGGATGGCGGCCACCGCGGCCTTGAGCCGGCCGATGGCATCGGCGTAGTCCACGCCACCGGCCAGTTGCGCGGTGCGCTCGACGCGGCGCACCGGCATGGCCGAAAAGTTCTGCACCGTGTCGCCGAAGATCTTGCCGTTGCCGATCAGCGTGAAGACATTGTCGGGCGTCAGCACCGTGGTGCCGAAGAGGCCGAGTTCCTTCACCGTGCCGACCACGCCGCCCACGCTGACGAAGTCACCCACCTTGAAGGGCCGCAGCACCAGCATGAAGGCGCCAGCCGCGAAGTTGCCCAGCATGCCGCTCCAGGCCGCGCCGATGGCCACGCCCGCGCCAGCCAGCATGGCCGCGAAGCTGGTGGTCTGGATGCCGAAGTAGCCCAGGATGCCCAGCACCAGGGCGATGTTCAGCGCCACGTTGACGATGGACCCGAGGTACTTGGTCAGTGTCGGGTCGATCTGGTTGCGGCTCATCACCGACTGCATCACCGCGATGACGCGGCCGATGATCCAGCGGCCGATGATCCAGAAGGCGATGGCGGCGGCGACCTTCAGGCCGATGTCCACGGCGGTCGTCGTCAGGAAGGTCTGCAAGAGTGGGATGTCCATGGTGGGAACTGCACTTTCAGGCGGTGTTGAAGGCGGCCGGGGTAGGCCATGCGGTGTTTCTACTCTAGTGAATAAAGGGCCACAACTCCAGACCTCGGCGCCTGCACCGCGGCCCAGGCTTACCCTGAATCGGCGCGTCAGGGCGCTGCCGCTTCACCACGGAAGCAGCGCACCCAGCAGCCCGAAGGCGGCGATGACGGCCACGGGCGGCACCCGGGTGCAAGTCAGAACGAGCACCGAAACGACAGTGAAAGCCCACCCCAGCCAGGGCCCCGGCGTCTGGCGCACCAGCAGGTAGCTGGTGGCCGCCATCAGACCCAGCGCGATCGGCCCCAGGCCCCGCTGCAAGGCCTGGATCAGGCGCTCGAACTGCGCCAGCCGGCTGGCCCGCGAGATGAGAACCGGAAATACCAGCGCCGGCAAGGACAGCCCCAGGGTGGTGGCCAATGCGCCGCTCCAGCCGGCGATCTGCCAGCCCATGACGGTGACGAAAAGGATGTTGGGCCCGGGCGCGGCCTGGGCCAGGGCGATGGCGTTGACGAACTGGGTGTGGGTCAGATAACCGTGTTCGTCGACCACATAGCGGTGCATGTCCGAGGCCAGCGCCATGCCGCCGCCGGTGGCGAAGACGGACAGCGACAGAAAATGCAGGAACAAGGCCAGCAGGGCCTGCGCACTCAACGCTGCTCCTTGGACCTGGCCCGTCCCAGCACGCGCCAGGCCCAGGCCACCGAGGCCAGGCCGAGTGTCAGCATGAGCGTGCCCACCGGCACCTGCAGCCCGGCCACGGCCACGAAGGCGAGTGCAGCCACGCTCAGGCCCAGGCGGTCGCCCCGCAGGCTGTGCAACATGCGCACCGCCGTCACGGTGATGAGCCCGACGCTGGCGGCGCCCATGCCGTGCAAGGCACCCTGCAGCCAGGGCAGGTGCTGGAAATGCTGGAACAGCGCGGCCAGTGCCAGCACGCCGATGGCGGGCACCAGGATGAAGCCGGCCAGTGCCGCCGCCGCGCCGCGCAGGCCGAAATAGCGGTCACCCAGCAGCACGCAGAAGCTGATGCCGGTGGGCCCCGGCAGTGCCTGGCTGATGGCGAACAGGCCGAGGAATTCTTCGGCACTGAGCCAGCGCTTCTTCTGCACCACGGCGCGTTCGATATGGGCCAGCGCGCCGCCGAAGGCCTGCACCGTGATCAGCGTGAAGGTGGTGAACAGTTCCCAGGGCGAGCCCGGCCTGTGCAGGGCGCCTGCGTCGCCGGGCGTGTCGACGGCCATGCCCAGGACAGGGCCGTCAGCCGGCCAGGGTGCTGCGGCGGGCGCGCTGCACCAGCAGGCGCAGCCCGTAGACCGCACAGCTCGTCAGCATCAGGCCCACCCCGACCCACACGCCGGCGTGTTGCCAGGCCTGGGCGAAGCCGTCTTGCCATTCCCGCACCAGGCCGGCGGCGGCTGTCAGCAGCGCGATGACCGCGATGAAGCCGCTGCTGAAGCGGCTGGCCTGGCGCGCCAGGCGGTCGCTGCGCTGCGCGAACCAGGCCAGCAGCAGGCCGTTGGTCGCGTCGGCCACCATCATGCCCAGGCCGAAACAGCCGGCCATCAGCGCCACCGCGCCGACACCGCTGATGTCGCCACCGCGCGCGGCGAAGAAGGCGGCCTGCGCCAGGGAATCCAGCGACATCGCAAAGGCCACGCCGACCAGCGCCGGGTGCAGTTCGCGACCGGTCAGGCGGAACAGCATCGCGGCCACCGGACCCAGCGGCCGCACGCCGTCGGCCGCCGGGCTGAGTGCGTGGGCGAAGTTGCTGGCCGCGATGACCAGCAGCAGCACCGTGGAGATGACCATGCCCAGGCCGTCCAGCCACAACGGCAGCGCCGCACCCTGGCCGAAGAACAGCAGCGCGGCCAGCAGGATGGTGGCGCTGTGGCCGGCGGCAAACTGCAAGCCCACCCCGCGCGCCGTCCAGTAGGAGCGGTGCAACTGGCGCGCCCGCGTCATGCCGTCCACCACCGCGATGTGGTCGGCGTCGAAACCGTGGCGAAAGCCCAGCAAGGCCGCCAGGCCCAGCGCGGCGAGCAGACCTTGACCGTGGCCGAGCAGTTCAGGCGTCATGGCTTTGCGGCGTGGCGGTGGCCGTGGTGATCGGGCCCGTGCGCAGGCCCGTGTGCATGCCCATGGGCATGGCCGTGCGCATGCCCATGGCCGTGTTCAGGCCCGTGCTTGTGCAAGGCGCCGTCGTCGTGCGCATGCCACTCGGCCGGGTCGGACTTGCCGTGCGAGCGCGGGTCTTCGCTGAAGACCAGCGACTTGATGGTCACCGGCACCGTCAGCGACGGCATGCGGATGCGGCCCAGGTCGATGAAGTCAAAGCCCCACAGCGTGATGCCGTCGATGACCAGCACCTCGCCCGTGACGCGGCTGTCTTCGTGGATCAGGTTGCCCAGCGTCAAGGCGATGTCGCCATCGACGACGAAGTACAGGTGGCGGCCCTGCTTGAGCGTCTGCGGCAGGCCGTCCAGCAGCCCTTGCGCCAGCGCACTGATGCGCCGGAAGGCCGGCGCGCCGGCCCAGCGCAGCGAGATGGCGACGTCGTTGTCGCCTTCGACCAGGTCGTGCGAGATGAAGGCGCGGCGCAGCGCCTGCGTCACCTCGATCGGGTTGATCGTGGCTTCCAGCGCCAGCTTGATCGGCACCACCTGCAGGTTCTTGCGCGGCAGCAGCGTGCCCGGCGCCGACACATAGGTGGTGTTGCCGCTGAGTTGCACGCTGTATTCGCTGGCCCCCAGCACGGTGGCGCGGATGCACTCGCCGGCCGGCAGCAGCGGCCAGGGCAGCGCGCCGGCATCGACGCGGGCACGGATGGCCTCGCCGAAGAGCTTGCCCAGGTCGCCGAAATCGCGCGGCTCGCGGCCGTAGACGTATTCGCCGACACCGCCCGAGAACATCATGCCGCTGATGCCTTGCAAATCGTCCAGCGGGTCGGTCAGCAGCAGATCGCGCAGGTCGCCTTCGGTGTAGCGCTGGGTCAGCACGCGCACCAGCACGTCGGCCATGCCGGCGGCCACCTCGGCCAGTTGTTCGCGGCGCACCAGGCTGCCCAGCTGCCAGTCGTAACCGGCGCGGCGGGCGTGGGCCCGGCCCTGCGGGTCCAGCCGGGTGATCTGGCACAGGCCGGCTTCGCCAGCGATCGCTTCAGCGACCAGCAGCCGCCCGCCGGTGTGCACCGCCGCCGTGGCTTTCAACTCGCCGTTCTCGACCAGCCCCAGCTTGGTCGTGCCGCCGCCGATGTCGATGTTCAGGATGCGGCTGCTGTCGTCGAAAGACCGCCGCGCCGCGCCCGAGCCATACACCGCCAGCATGCTTTCCATGTGGTGGCCGGCGGTGGCGCAGACGAACTCCCCGCCCTGCTCGGCCAGCATGGCGGCGATGGCCTGGCCGTTTTCGCGGCGCAGCGCTTCGCCAGTCAGGATGACGGCGCCGGCGTCCACCGCGTCGGGGTGCAGGCCGCTGCCGGCGTAGGCCGCCTCGATGATGGCGCCCAGGGCCTGGGCGTCGATGGCCGTCTCGCTTTGATAGGGCGTCAGCGCCAGGGGCGCGTGGTACAGCGGTTCGCGGGCGACCACGATGTAGCGCGTCGACAGCTGGTCGGCGACGCGCTGCAGGTGGATCTTGCTGAACACCACCTGGGTGCTGGACGAACCGATGTCGATGCCCACGCTGTGCAGGATGACGTTGTCCTGCACCCACAGCGCGTGCTCGGCACCACCTGGGCTGCCGTCGGCGCCCGAACTGAAATCGTCGTGGTCGTGGTCGGCGCCTTCGCCGTGCTCGTGGTCGTCTAGCGCCACGCCGTAGCGGTGGTCGTTCAGGCTGTGGGCCACGGGTTGGTCGCTCATCTCGGATTCAATAGAACTGGTCGAAGTGCTGTTGGTCGGGCGGCACGCCGGCGGCCAGCAACATCGCCTGCACGGCGTTGGCCATGGCGGGCGGGCCGGCGAAATAGATTTCCAGGTCGCGCAGCCGTTCACCGTGCAGTTGCTGCGCCGCTTCATGGACGAAGCCGACCGGGTAGGCGCTGCTGTCGTCGGCCGCGCTCGAGACGAAGGCGCTGTAGTGCAGGCGCGTGCCATAGCCCGGCAGCGCCTGCAGCAGGTCTTGCCCGCAGATGTCGGCGGCGGTGCGGCCGCCGTAGATGAAATGCAGCTGGCGGCCGGCCAACTGCGGTTCGACCATCGCGCCGCGGGCGATGCTGACCATCGGCGCCAGGCCCGAACCGCCGGCCAGGCACAGGATGTCGCGCGGCGCATCGCGGCGCAGCCAGGCCATGCCGTAGGGGCCATCGATCTCGATGCGCGCACCCGGCTGCAGGTCGAACAAGGCCGCGCTGCCGCCACCGCCGTTGACGCGGCGGACCTGGAAATGGCACTCGCCGGGGCCGTCCAGGCGTTCGGCGATGTTGCTCATCGAATAGGCCCGCGGCCCGACCACGCCGGGCAGCCAGGCCAGCGCGTACTGGCCGGGTTCGAAGACCAGCGGCGTGTCCAGCGTGAAGCGGAATTCGCTGATGTCATGGGTCAGTGCGTGCACGCTGTGCAGCACGGCGGGTGCGCGTTGCGGGCGGTGCGGCGGCACGTAGCGGGCCATGGTGCGCAGCTTGACCACGCAGTCGCCCTGCGGCTGCGACTGGCAGCCCAGGTGGCGCTGGCGCTGGCGGTCCTTGTCGCTCAGGCCGGGCGCCTGCGGCCAGGCGTTGGCCACCTCGCCGTCGACCAACTCGAACTTGCAGTTGCCGCAGGAACCGACATTGCATTCATAGGGGAAGCCCAGGCCCGCGCGCTGCGCGGCGCGCAGCAGGGTGTCGCCGGGCGCGCAGGCGAACTCGACGTCAGCGCCGGCCAGGCGGATGCGGTGGCTGTCAGTGCTCATCGCGGCCGGTAACCCAGGCGCACCGACACGGCTTCGCCGGTGCTGACCACGTCGGGCGCCAAGGCGCGCAGGTCTTTCTTGGTCAGGCGCTGCGTCGGGCCGGCCAGACCGACGGCGGCCACCACCTTGCCCGAGATGTCGCGCACCGGCGCAGCCAGGCAGCGCATGCCGACTTCACTTTCCTCGTCGTCGATGGCATAGCCGGCCAGCCGCACTTCGTCCAGCGCGGCCAGCAGCGCGCTGCGCTCGGTCAGCGTCCTGGCGGTGCGCGCGGCAAGTTCGCCGGCCAGCGCGTCGGCCACCACGGCGGGCGGCGCGAAGGCCAGCAGCACGCGCCCTTCGGCGGTGCAGAAGGCCGGCTTCAGGTCGCCGATGTGGGCCCGCGTGCCGATGGCCTGACCGCTTTCCAGGTTGTGCAGGTACATGATGGAAGCGCCAGACAGGATGGCCAGCGTGGTGGCTTCCTGGTATTTGTCGCGCAGCACGCCCAGCAGCGGGCGCGAAACGTTGGACACGTCCATGCGCCGCCGCGCCAGCGCACCCAGCGTGAACAGGCTCAAGCCCAGCCGGTAGCGGCCGTTCTCGGGGTTCTGCTCCAGGAAGCCCTCGGCCGACAGGGTGACGGCCAGCCGGTGCACCGTGCTCTTGGCCAGCCCCAGGCGCTTGGCCAGGCTGCTGATGCCGATCTCGGCCTCTTCGGCCGAGAACACCTTGAGCACCAGCAAAGCCGACGTGACGGACGACAGTCGGCCCGCAGGCGCTTCTTTCTCACCCGGAGCGAGGGCGGATCCGGGGCCGGTGACAGGGGCAGATTCCATGGCGCGATCTTAGCTGTTGTTTCTTTTATGCGGAACCACGTTCTTACCCGGGGAACAGCGCCTTGACCGAGCCTCCCGCCGCAGAACCGGCTTCGCCGGGCTGCTGGCGGACGGCCCCCTCGGGGGGTAGGAGGGCCGCGGCTCCAAGCCCGCCTGCGCGGGCTTGGACGGCCCGAGGGCCAGTTGCCTCTGGCAACTGGCGGGAGCGCTAGCGAGCTTGGGGGTCAACTTTCGGCATGAGCAGCACGAACAGGTTGGCGCAGACGATGGTGCCGGCCAGGAAATAGAAGGTCGCCGACAGGCCCCAGCGGTCAGCGATCACGCCGCCCAGCAAGGGCGCGATCGCCGCGCCCAGCGACTGCGCGCCGAACAGCACGCCGATGCTGCTGCCGCCCATGTTCTTCGGCGTCACTTCCAGCAGCCAGGCCTGGATGACCGGTCGTATCGCGTACAGGAAGAAGCCCAGCACGGCGATGAAGTAGACGAAGGCCGTGCTCTTGCCGGCCAGCGCCATGAAAACCAGCACCACCGCGGTCATGGCCATGCTGGTCATCATCACGCTGCGCCGGCCCATGCGGTCGGACAGATGCCCGGCCACCGGCGAAGCCACCAGGCCGGCAATCTGCAAGGCGAACATGGCACCGCCCACATAGAGCGGCGAGTAATTCAGTTCACGCGCCAGGAACAGCGGCAGAAAGGTCAACAGCGCGTTCTGCGTCATCGAGCGGAAGGCGCCGCTGGTCGACAGCAGGACCAGGCTGCGGTTGCTGAACAGCGCCCGCAGACCGCGCGCGTATTCGGCCAGGGTCTGGCCTGGCTGGTCATCGACCTGGGCCGCAGCGCCCTTGGTAGCGCCGTTCTTGCTGCCCAGGCGCAGCGTGCCCAGGAAGACCAGCAACAGCAAGGACACCACCAGCCCGGGAATGACGTTGAGCACCACCACCTGCCGCCAGCTCAGCGTGGCCAGCAGCGCGCCCACCACCAGCGGCGCCACGGCGTCGCCGGCGTTGCCGCCCATGCCGTGCAGCGACAGCACCAGGCCCTTGCGGTCGGGGAAGCGCCGCGCCAGCGTCGGGATGGCGGTCGGGTGCCACAGGCTGTTGCCCACGCCGACCAGGGCCACGCAGCCCAGCAGCATCAGGTAGCTGTGGGTGAAGCTCATCAACAGATACGGAAACCCGACCCAGAACAGCGACACGCCCATCAGCAGGCCCTTGCGGCCCACCGTGTCGACCAGCACGCCGCCCGGCACATTCGCCACCGCACCGGCGATGTACTGGCAGGTCATGATCAGGCCGATCTGGCTGAAGGTCAGCCCCAGTTCATTGCCGATCAGGGGCAGCAGCAGGTAGAAGGTGGCCGGGTACCAGTGCGTCAGCGCGTGGCCGATGGTGATGAACCAGGCTTCGCGGAAAGAAGCCTGGCCCGGCTGGGGTGTGGGGGCCGGGGTCTCGGCCGTCAGCGTCGTGCTCATCGTCCTGCCTTCTTGATCACGGTTTCGTCGAACAGCTTGCTCCACTTTTCCGACTCGTCCAGCGACTTGATCGGATCGGTGATGAGGATCTTCACGCCCTTCAGCGGCGAGGTGACCGTGGTGTTGGTCGGCACGTAGTCGATGGTGGTCATCAGCTGCTGGGCGTCGGTCAGCATGAATTCATGGAACAGCAGCGCGGCGGCCGGGTGCGGCGCCTTCAGCGCCACGCCGACGGCATTGCTGCGCGCGACGGCCGGCTCCAGCGCGAACCAGGCGATGGGCGCGCCCTTGCGCTTGGCCTGCTCGGGCATGTAGTTGTAGACGCTGAGCGCCAGCGGCACCTCGCCCGAGACCACCAGGTTGGTCAGCAGCGTGTGGCCGGTGCGCGGCGACACGCCGTTGACCGCCATCAGGTCGCTGAAGAACTTCAGGCCCTTCTCGCCGCCGCCCATGATCTCGACGACGGACTGGAACCAGTCCTGGTTCTTGGCCTCCAGCCCCAGCTTGCCCTTCCACTTCGGGTTCAGCAGGTCGGCGTAAGTCTTGGGCAGGTCGGCCTGCTTCACCACGTTGGTGTTGTAGGCCTGCACCCACACCGACAGCAGCGTTGCCGCCCATTGGTGGTGGGCCGGCACCGAGCCGGGCAGCAGGTCCTTGTAAGTCGGTGACAGCACCGGCTGCAGCACCTTTTCGCGCGCCAGGGCCTCCATTTCCGGCGAGCCGAAATGGATGACGTCGACCTCGTTGCGCCTGGCCGCCGACTCGGCCAGCGTGCGCTGCAGGACCTTGTCGGTGCCGGCACGCCAGACCTTGACCGGGATGCCGTACTTGGCCTCGAAAGGCTTGATCAGCGTCGGCAGATCCTTCTCGGCGATGGTGGTGTACAGCGTCAGCGCGCCTTCCTTCTTGGCCGCCGCGACGATGCGCGCCAGACGGTCGGGGCCCTCGAAGGTGGCCAGCGGCGACTGCGCCTGCGCAGCCGCCGCGGCGCCCAGGACAGCCGCCATCAGCGCGGCACGGAGCAGGGTCTTCATGGTCAGCGGCTCATCGGTTCTTGCCGCTGAAGATCTCGGCGTAGAGCTTGTTCCACTTGTCGCCGTCGTCGAGCATCTTGGCCGGGTCGACGAAGCGCAACGGGCCCTTGCTGAACGGCGAATCCAGCTTGGTGCTGACCGGCACGAAGTCGCGCGTCTGCAGGATCTTCTGGCCCTCTTCGCTGATCTCGAAGTCGTAGAACAGGACCGCCGCATGCGGGTTGGGCGCGTCACGCACCACGCCCACGCCGTTGGGCCGCGCGATCGGCGTGCCCACCGACAGCCAGGCCACCGGCGCACCCTTGTTCTTCAGCTGCTCGACCTTGTAGTTGTAGACCGTCAGCGCGAAGGGAATCTCGCCCGACACCACCAGTTGGGTCAGCAGGGTGTGGCCCTTGCGCACCGAGATGCCGTTGGCCGCCACGATGTCCTTGAACAGCTTGATGCCCTTGGCCTCGCCCAGTTCGGCGCACATGCCGGCCAGCCAGTCCTGGTCTTCGGCCTCGATGCCCAGGCGGCCTTTCCAGCGCGGGTTGAGCAGGTCTTCCCAGGACTTGGGCACCTCGTCGGCCTTCACCGCCTTGGTGTTGTAGGCCTGCACGAAAACGTTCAGCCGCGTGCCGACCCAGCCGCCGTGCGGGCGCAGGGCCTGCGGGATCAGCTGCGCCAGGTAGGGCGACTTGACCGGCTGGAAGAGCTTCTCGCGGTGGATGGATTCGAGCTCGGGGCCGTTGGTCTCGACGATGTCCACCGTGTGGCGGTTGCCGCGGGCCTCGGTCACCGTGCGCTGCAGCACGTTCTCGCTGCCAGCCCGCCAGGTGGTGGTCTTCAGGCCGTACTTCTTCTCGAAGCCGGCCACCAGGGCGCCCATGTCGTCGCTCTGCGCCGAGGTGTAGATGCTGAGGGCGCCTTCCTTCTTTGCGCCGTCCCACAGGCGCTGCTGGCGGTCGGCACCGGGGTAGGCGGCCAGCTCGGCGATATTGGCCTTGGGCTGGGCGCGGGCGGCCCGCGGCAGGGCCAGGGCTGCGGCGCTGCCGGTCAGCAGGCGGGCAAATTCGCGCTTGTTCATGTTCGTCATCTCAGCTCAGTTCAATAAAGCAGGCCTGCGCAGCGGTCGTGCGCAGCAGTCCCTGCGCAGGCCCTCACTCGGTCTCGCGGCTGACCTTGCGACCTTGCAGGAAGAGCACCGACCAGAGCTTGTCCCACTTGTCGGCCTCGTCCAGCGTGATGACCGGGTCGATCATGTCGAAAGGAAACTTGTTCAGGGTGCTCTCGACAGCCAGGCTGGCCGGCACGCGGCTGCGGTCCTTGATCAGCGTCTGGCCTTGCGGCGACAGCAGGAAGTCGGCGAACAACAGCGCCGCATGCGGATGGGCCGCGCGGGGCGAGAGACCCACCGCATTCGGCCGTGCGTAGGTCGGCGCCAGGGCCTTCCACTTCACCGGCGCGCCGCGCAGGATCATCTTTTCGACCGCATGGCTGTAGATCGCGGCGGCCACCGGCAGTTCGCCCGAGGACAGCAATTCGGCCATCAGCGTGTGGCCGCTGCGGATCTGCGGCCGGTTTTCGGCCAGCTTGCGGAAGTAGGCCAGGCCTTGCGCCTCGCCCATGCCCTTGACCATGGCACCGAACCAGTCGGTGTCGGCCGCCTCCACGGCGATGCGGCCGGCAAATCGCGGGTGCACCAGGTCGGCATAGCTGTTCGGCACCTCGTCGGGCTTGACCAGCTTGGTGTTGTAGGCCACGACGAAGAAATTGAAACGGTCGGCCACCCAGTGGCGGTGCTTGGGAAACGCCGCCGGTGGCAAGTCCTTGAAGTACGGGCTGTTGAAAGGCGTGAGCAGCCTTTCGCGGTAGGCCGCCTCCATCTCGGGGCCGTTGGTTTCCAGCACGTCGAAGGCATGGCGGCCGGCGCGCGTCTCGGTGACGGCGCGCTGCAGCACCTTTTCCGAACTGGCGCGCCAGAGCAGCGCCTTCAGGCCGTACTTCTTCTCGAAGGCTTCGACGATGGGGCCGGAGTCGCGCGTGTTCAGCGAGGTGTACAGGCTGAGCACGCCTTCCTTGCGCGCGCCTTCGGCCAGGCGCGCTTCGCGGTCGGCCCCGGCATACAGGTACAACTCGCGGCTGCGCGCCACGCCGTCCTGAGCCAGGACGGCCGGCGCGCCTTGCACACACAAGGCCGCGGCCGATGCGGTGATCAGGCGGCGGCGTCGCACAGAAACAACCGCCCCCATGTTCAGGTCAGAAGCTGTGCGCGATGCCAGCCAGCAGATGGGTCGAGCTCTCGCCCGGGTTGGGCACGCCGCCCAGATCGGTGGCTGCAAAGCGCGCCGAAGCCCCGTTGCTGATCTTCGTGTAGGCGCCGTAGAGATAGGTGCGGCGGCTGAGGTTGTAAGCCACGCCAGCCGTGATCTGGCTGCCTTCCAGACCCAGGGTGTCGCAGACCGCCGCGACGCGCGTGCAGGAACCGGCGCCCGACTTCACGTAGTGGGCCATCACGCGCCACAGATCGAAGCGGCCGTCGTAGCCGATCAAGTAGGCGGTGTTCTTGTAATTCTGGAAACGCCCGGTGACGGTGGCGTTTTCGTCGTAGTTCTTGTTGATGACATCGACCTCGATCTTCTGGGTCTGGCTGATGCGCCATTCAACCGTGGCCTGCAGCGCCGTGTCGTGCGAAGTCACGGTGCCGCCCGCGGTGTTGTTGCGCATGGCCGTGGGCGCACTGGACGAGCCGCCGAAGAAGTTGTCGTGGATCTCGTAGGCCAGGGCCAGGTAGATCGGGCCGCTGTCGTACTTCAGACCCATCGAGTAGGTCTTGGCCGAGGGCACGCTGGTGGGGTTTTCCTGCGTGGCGACCTGCAAGCCGCCCTGGATGCCGCCGAAAGCGGGCGAGTCGTAGCGGATGCTGTTGGCACGGCGCTCGTGGAAGCGGCTGTTGTTGCTGGTGCCGAAGGCCGCCTTGCGCAGGACGTTGCTGGACGACACCGGCGTGCCGCTGCTGATGCCCAGGATGCCCAGCGTGTCGCCGTATTCCTTGAACACGGTGTCCATGAAGCCCAACTTGATTTCGCCGAAGCCGCCTTGCAGGCCGACGAAGTTGTTGCGGTTCCAGGTGAAGCCGGCGGCATTGCCGTTGTCGACCGCGGCCGTGCCTTCGATCTGGAACATGGCCTTCAGGCCGCCACCGAGGTCCTCAACGCCACGCAGGCCGAGGTTGGAATTGCCCGCCGACATGCCCTTGAGCTTGGGGATGCCCTGCAGGCCGTTGGGCGTGGCGGACAGGGTGGAGACGGGCGTGCCCACGGCCGTCGAACCGGACCCGTTTTCCTGTTCGACATAGGGGTAGAGCTTGCCGTAGACCTGCACGCTCTGGGCGTGGCTCAGGGTGCAGAGCGAGGCGGCGCTCAAGGCCAGCACCAGGGGTAGCTTCTTCATGGGATCTTGTCTCCGTGGGTAAATATCGTGCTCGTCGTCGCGAGCCGCTGCGGCACAGCAGGCTGCCAGTTCGGTCCATCGTTCTGCATGCAAGAACTCAGGTCCTTGGGAAGGAACGGGGTGAGGTTCGCCTCAGCCGGCATCGGTGTCAATGCGTGGCACCCCGGGGAATCAGCCTTTTTGCGACACTTTGGCCGGCAGATCGGCCAATTCCATCTCGTAGGCCTCGGCCATGCGCGGCGTCAGGCCGACCTGGGCCAGCGCCGCCGTGAAGGTCTCGCGGACCAGCGGTGATTCGTCGGCGTAGTCGATCTGGTCGCCGCCCACGCGGCGGCTGATCCAGGCCTTGGGCACGCCCTGGGCATTGCGGATGGACACGCCCTCGGCCTTGAAGGCCAGGTAGCGCGCGGGCGTGGTGCCGGTGTTGAAGTGCTGGTGGAACCACATATTGGGCGGCACGATCATGGTGCCTTCGGCCCAGTCGTAGCGGTTCAGGTTGTCCTCGTCCGTGCCCATCAGGCTGTAGCCCGAACCGCTCATGATGATGACGTGGGCGCCCGGCCCGTGGGCGTGGGCCTTCTTGTAGGTGGCGGTCGGGAACTGGCTGATGTGGCTGTTCATCGAACCCTTGGCCATGCTGAAGCGGATGTGGCCACCACCGGCGCCGCGTTCCTTGGCGCTGATCAGCGGCAGGTTCACCGCGTCGGCGACGAAGTTGGTGTCCAGCAGCAGGCCCTTCTGCTCGCCGCCGTTGGCGAAGTAATTGCTTTCGCCGGCGAAGCGGTTCTTGAAGTCGTAGGCCGTGCCGAAGACGAAATCGGTGTCGCCGAAGGCGTTGATGATGGGCGGGCCGTTGGTCACGGCCACGAAGCGCGCCGCTTCGCTGCCGCTGCCGTTGAAGTGCTGGTGGGTGGTGTTCAGCGGGATGGCGAAGATGGCGCCGGCCTTCCACTCGAAGCTGACCTTGGCGCCGGCGCCGTTGGTCACCGTGGTGCTGCCCCGGCCGTCCAGCACATAGATCATTTCCTCGAACAGCTGGCGCTGCGGTGCCAGTTCGCTGCCCGGCGCGATCTCGCAGACGTAGCAGTCGTTGCTGGTCCGGCTGGCGTCGTGGTTCAGGTAGACGCCCTTGCCGCCGCGCCGCGCCCAGGGCTTGAGCTCGACGGTGTGCAGGTTCTCGACAAAGATCGACGGGATGATGTCCAGGCCCTCTTCGGCGATCCAGCGCGTGTAGGGCGTGGCCTTCTCGGTCTCGAACTTCTTGGCGGTGGTCTCGCTGACCAGGGCGTTTTTGACGGGTGCGTTCATGGCTGTCTCGGTGCGGTGGGCGCGGCTCAGGCCGGCACGGGAATCTGCTTCAGGAACTGCGCCACGCGCGCGGCCGTCAGCACGGTGCCGGGCTCGTACTCGGGTGCGTCTTCCAGCTGTTCCAGGTCATTCAAGCCACTGGCCTTGAAGATGCGGTTGATCGCGCTGATCAGCCGCACCGGCCGGTCGGGGCTGGCGTTGAAGTGCTGGTGGATGGTGTTCGGCGGGATGTAGATCACGTCGCCGGCTTCCCATTCGTAGCGCTTGATTTCGGCCTGCGGCGTCCAGTGGTAGGTGTCGGTGATCTCGACGTCGCAGTCCTGGTGCAGGTCGTAGCCACGGCCCTCGACGACGTAGAGGCACTCTTCGGCCAGGTGGCGGTGCTTGCCGCTGTGGCTGCCGGGCGGAATGATCTGCATGTAGGCGTCGATGGTCTCCATGCGCGTGTTCATGCCTTCGTTGAGCAGGTGCTTGAGCAAGCCTTGCCGCGCCAGCTCCCAGGGCATGTCGCCCGGCTTGACGACCTTCTTGCGCTTGGCATTGCGCACCGGCGCCTGCGTGGCGTCGTCGAGCAACTGCTGGTAAAGGTCCTGGTGCGCGCTGCCTTGCAGCCACGCCTTGGCTTCAGTCCATGCCATTTCAGCTCTCCTCGGGGTGGTTGAAGTTGATTTCTTCTTCGCGGCAGACGAAGCCTTCGCCGCCTGGCGCGGGATCGTTGCAGCGCGCTTCGACCTGTTGCTGGAACAGCATGTTCATGAACATGTACATGGGCTTGGTCTTGAGCACCAGCGCCCGCGCCGGCTTGGTGCTGCTGGCGTTGAAGTGCTGGTGCACGCAGTTGTTGTGCACGATGGCGATGTCGCCGGCCGTCCAGTCGTAGCGGATGCCGTCGTGGATCTCGTAGCCGTCGCCGTCCAGGATGTAGAAGGCGGCTTCGTTGACGTGGCCGTGCTTCTGGCTGCGGCCGCCCGGGCCGTACTCTTCCAGGTGGATGTGGAAGAGCTGGCTGATGCCGTCCTTGGGCTCGACGTAGTGGCGGCTGAAGGCCTGCGGGCCGTCGTTGAACTTGATCTCGGAACCCTTGCGCACGCGCGGCATGGCGCGCAGGCGGGCGAGTTCGGTCTTCAGGTTGTAGCTGCCCTGGACGCCGCGCACGAAGACGCGGTTCTTGTTCGAGTGGTAGTTCGACTCGCTGGGCAGCTGCGCGGCAGCAGGGGACTCGGCGCCAACAGCAGCAGGGGCGGCGGTCGCCGCCGGTGGGCTGGCGGCCTGGGTGGCCACCGGGGTGTCGTTGCTCATATCGGCTCCTTCAATTGATCTGACGCACGACGATCTCGTCGTACAGGCGGGCCCACTTGTCGCCGTCGGCCAGCAACTGCCCGGCATCGACGAGGGTGATCGGTACCTGGGCCAAGGGTGAGGGGACGTTGCGGCTGGCCGGCACGAAATCGCGCTCGGCCAGGATCTTCTGCCCTTCGTCGCCGAGCATGAAGTCGCAATACAGCACCGCGGCGTGCGGGTGTGCCGCGCGCAGCGGCAGGGCCACGCCGTTGCTGCGCGCCACCACTGGCGGCAGCGCGTGCCAGGCGATGGGCGCGCCTTTCAGGCGCAGTTGCTCGGCGGTGAAGTTGTAGACCGTCAGGGCGTAGTCGACCTCGCCCGAGGCCACCATCTGGGTCAGCAGGCTGTGGCCCTTGCGCACCGACAGGCCATTGCTGCGCACCAGATCGCGGAACAAGCGCAGGCCCTGCGCCTCGCCGCGCTGGCGCACCTGCACCGAGAACCAGTCGTCGTCGCTGCCCTCGATGGCCAGACGACCGCGCCAGCGCGGCTGCAGCAGGTCTTCCAGCCGGGTCGGCAGTTCGGCCGCCGGCACGCGCTGCGTGTTGTAGGCCTGGACGAAGACGTTCAGCCGGGAAGCCGCCCAGCCGCCGTGCGCCGGCACCGCACCGGGAATCAGCCGCGCCAGCAGCGGCGAGCGCAGCGGCTGCAGCAGCTTCTCGCGCTGCAGCGATTCCAGCGACAAGGCGTTGGCCTCGATGACATCCACATCGTGGCGGCCGGCGCGGGCTTCGGCCATCACGCGCTGCAGCACCTTGTCGGCGCTGGCACGCCACATGCGCACCTTGACGCCCGGGTGGCGCTTCTCGAAGGCGGCGTTGAGCACCGCCATGTCGTCGACGGTCAGCGAGGTGTAGAGGTTGAGCTGGCCCTCGCGCCGCGCGCCATCGAGCAGCCGCTGGGTGCGGTCGGCACCCTGCAGGCCGGCCACCGGCGCCGTTTCGGGTGCCGCCTGCGCGCGCAGCAGCGCCGGCGCCGCGGCGAAGCAGGCACCCAGGCCGCAGGCCAGCGCCAGGCGGCGCCGGCGCGGCAGCAGCGGGCCGCCAGCAACAGGCAGCGCTCTCGCGCGGTCAGCGGCCATAGCGGTCCAGCTTGTAGCGCCGCGGCCTCAGCGGCCGGCAGATCTCGCGCACCACGCCGCACAAGGGCAGGCCGATGCCGGCCTCCTCGGCCATCTCGCTGACGATGGCCATGTCGTCCTCGGCCCAGGCCATGCTCTGCAGGCCCCAGCGGTCCAGCGGGCCGTTGGTGCAGCTGCTGGTCATCAGCGCCCGGCGCAGCACCTCGGGGTCCAGGCCGTGGGCCTGGGCCAGGGCCAGGCCTTCGTGGTCGGCCACCAGGCAGGCCCACAGAATCAGGTTGTTCGCCGCCTTGGCCACCTGGGCGCTGCCGACCGCGCCGGTGTGCACGACATCGGACGAGTAGGCGCGCAGCACCGGCGTGATGCGCTCGACGACCGCGGCCGACCCGCCCACGAAAGACAGCAAGGTGCCCGCGTCGGCCGCGTCACCGCCGCGGCAGACCGTGGAGTCGATGACGTGCAGGCCGACCGGCTCGGCCTCGGCGGCCAGTTCCTGCACGGTCTTGGGCGTGACCGTCGACAGGATGGCGACGATGGCCCCGGCCGGCGCCTGGCGCAGGGCACCGCCTGCGCCCAGCAGCTCGCGCACTTCGCGGTCGTAGCCGACGCAGACCAGGATGACCTCGGCCGTGGCGGCCAGCGCCGCGGCGTCGCCGACCCAGCGTGCGCCGGCGGCTTCGGCCACGGCCTGCTTGCGGGCGTCGAGGTCGTTGACCACGACGCTGAAACCGCGCCGCGCCAGGTGGCCGATGATGGGCAGCCCCATGCGGCCGGCGCCGATCACACCCACCGTGGTCATGCTGCCGCCCCGGCCGGCCCGGACCCAGCGTCGCCCGACGCACGGGCCACGACCTCGGTCAGCGACATCGCCTTCGGTTGCACCGCCGAGAAGGCGCGCTGCCGCTGCTGGCTGGCTTCACGGCCGGGCGGCAGCACGCCGCGCTCCAGGTCCTGCAGTGCGCGCAGCAGGCGCTGGCGGGTCTTGATGATGCCGTTGTCGGTCGACACCAGGTGCTCGCGCGAGCGGTCCTGGGTCGCGCCCATGCTTTCCTGGATGGCCGCGTCCTGGATGGCGATGTTGCGCACGCCGCTGAAGGTCAGCCGCGCGGTTTGCGCGGCGCGGTCCATCAGGTAGTCGTTGCCCTGGTGCGCCAGCGGCGTGAAGCTGCCCGGTTGCAGCCGCGCATGGATACCGGCGCCGTCGTGCATGGCCTGCAGTTCGGCGGCGCTGAGCGCCCGGTCGGGGTGGTAGTCGACGCTGAAGGTCCAGCAACTCTCGTCGTCGATGGGCACCCAGGCATGGCCGCCATGCGGGTTGCCGGCGTAGGGCGGGAAGAGGTTGAAACAGGGCATCAGCCACTGCGTGACGCGCCAGTAATGGCGGTCGTCGCCGGCATTGCGGCGGGTGGCGATGACCAGGCCGCCCGGCGATTCGGCGGGCATGAACACCGGCCGCGGGTCACCCTTGAGCAAGGCCGCGCTGACCGGGTCGCGCTTGAGCAGCGGGTCTTCACCGACCGAGTAACGGTGCAGAAAGCTGGAGTGGATGGAATCCAGCCCGCCCTCCATGGCCTGCAGCCAGTTGCAGCGCTGGATGCGCTTGGACGCGTAGACCTGACCGGCCGGCAGCGTGGCCCAGTCGTGCGCGGGTTCGGGCGGCCGGGTCGCCGGGTCGCCCATATAGGTCCAGAGCACGCCGCCGCGGTCGAGCAGCGGGTAGGCCTTGAGCTGGATGCGGTCGCAGTAGCCGCTTTCGGGCGGCTCGCTGGGCACCTCCACGCACTGGCCGGTGACATCGTATTTCCAGCCGTGATAGGGGCAGCGCAGGCCGCTGTCCTCATTCCGACCGAACCACAGCGAAACGCCACGGTGGGCGCAGAACTCGTCGACCAGCCCGAGCCGGCCCTGGCTGTCGCGAAAGGCCAGCAGTTTCTCCGACAGCAGCGTCACGCGCACCGGCGCACCGTCGGGCTCGGCCAGCTCCGACGCCAGCAGCGCCGGTATCCAGTAGCTGCGGAACAGACCGCCCATCGGCGTGCCGGGACCGCTGCGCGTCAGCGCCAGATTTTGCTCGGGGGTGATGTGCATGGCAGGCTTCAGGTGATGGCGCGGCCGGCGACGGTGGCTTCCCAGATCGCGGTCCAGCGCTCGAGGTCGCGCAACACGATGGCCGGGTCGATGAACACTGGCTGCAGCGCTTTCAGCGGGGCTTCGGCACTGCGCTGCGTGGTGATGTGCGACAGCTGGGCGAGCAGCGCCTGGCCTTCGCCCAGCGCGAATTCGTAGAACAGCCGCGCGGCAGCCGGGCGCGGTGCCCGGCGGGCGATGCCGATGCCGTCGGTATAGGCGATGGCCGGGGGCACGACGAACCAGTTCACCGGCGCGCCGCGGCGCCTGGCCTGTTCGGGCAGGTAGCTGTAGGTGGCCACGGCCAGCGGCACCTCGCCCGAGCTGACCATGTTGTTGAGCAAGGCGTGCCCGTTGCGCACCGACAGGCCGTTGCTGGCGGCGATGTCGCGCAGCAGCTTGACGCCGCGCGCCTCGCCCATGGTCTGCGCCCAGATGGCGAACCATTCCTGGTCCTTGGCCTCGATGCCCAGCCGGCCCTTCCAGCGCGGGTCGAGCAGGTCTTCCCAGCGCTTGGGCAGTTCGTCGGCCTTGACCTGGTCGGTGTTGTAGGCCATCGCGAACAGGTACACGCGCAGCCCGGCCCAGGCGCCGTGCGCCGGTCGCGCCGCGGCGATCAGACCGTCGTGCAGGGCCAGGCGCAAGGGCTGCAGGCCGCCCTCCTGGTGCAGCGCTTCCATCTCGGGCGACGGGTTGTGCACCACGTCGACCGCATGGCGGCCGGCACGGGCCTCGGTGACCGCACGCTGCAGCACCTTGTTCTTGCCCGAACGCCAGACCTTGACCTCGATCTTGTGCCGCGCGGTGAAGGCCTCGACCAGCTGCTGCAGGTCTTTCTCGGCCATCGACGCGTAGAGAGTCAGGCTGCCTTCGCGGCGCGCCCGCTCGACCAGCTGCGGATCGGGCGGCGTCAGCGGGACTGCGGGCGCCGTCTGCGCCTGGGCGTCGATGGCCGCCAGCCCGGCCGCTGCCGCACTGGCCAGCAGCAAGCGGCGACGGACGGGCGAGGGGCGCGGCTCGCCCGGCGCCTGGCGCCGGCTGCCGAGCCCATCGGGCCCTTCCACAGCGTCGCGGTCGCTGGCCATCGCCATGGCTCAGGCTGCAGCCTTGAGTTCGGCCGCGGCCGGCATGGCCACGCACTGGGAGGGAGGGATCTGCGCCCAGATGGGCTGGCCGATCGGTGTGCGGATCGAGGGGTGGGTCTTGGACAGCAGCACGCGCTGGCCGATCTTGACCTGCCATTCCATGGCCTCGCCGATGAAGACTTTCTGGTCGACCATCGCATGCCAGGTGTTGATGTCGCCGACCGGCTGCTGGTCCGTCAGGCTCACGTCCTCGGGGCGGATGGACAGCACCACCGCGTCGCCCGGCCGCACGGCCTCGACCGAGTAGCTGCGCAGCGGCCCGAGCTCGGTGTCGATGACGTAGTAGCCGGCCTCGGCCTCGACGCTGCGCACCGTGCCGTCGACGAAGTTGGTGGTGCCCACGAAGTCGGCGACGAACTTGGTCTGCGGGCGTTCGTAGATCTCGCGCGGGCTGCCGATCTGCTGGATGCGGCCCTGGTTCATCACCGCGATCTGGTGCGACAGCGCCAGCGCCTCGCTCTGGTCGTGGGTGACGTAGATGGTGGTGATCTTCAGTTCGCGCTGCAGGCGCTTCAGTTCGAAGCGCATCAGCTCGCGCAGCTTGGCGTCCAGGTTGGACAGCGGCTCGTCCAGCAGCAGCAGCTTGGGCTCCATCACCAGGGCGCGGGCCAGGGCCAGGCGCTGTTGCTGGCCGCCGCTCAGCTTGGTGGCTTCGCGGTCGCGCAGGTGGTCGAGCTGCACCGCCTTCAGCACGCGCATCACCTTGGCGTCGATCTCGTCCTTGCTGTACTTCTTCTTGCCCACCTGCAGCGGGAAGGCCGTGTTGGTGAACACGTCCATGTGCGGCCAGATGGCGTAGCTTTGAAACACCATGCCGAAGCCGCGCTGGTTGGGCGGCACGAAGACGCCGCGCGAGGCCGAGAACACGGTAACGCCGTCGACCGTGATGTCGCCGCCGTTGGGCCGCTCCAGCCCGGCGATGCTGCGCAGCGTGGTCGTCTTGCCGCAGCCGCTGGGGCCCAGCAGCGTGAAGAAATGGCCTTCGGGCACGTCGATGTTGACGTCCTGCGCTGCCTTCACGGGCTGGCCGAGTTCGTTCTTGTATTCGGTGTGGAGCGAAGTGATCTTCAGCACGGTGCTTATTCCTTGATGCCGAACTTGCGGCCGACGGCTTGCGAAATCATCACCAGGACGAAGAGCAGCAGGATGAACATCACGCCCAGTGCGGACAACTCGACGTACTGGCCGTTTTCCCAGAGTTCCCAGATCGTGATCGACACGACTTCGGTGCCCGGGCTGTAGAGCAGGATGGAACTGCTGAGCTCGCGGATCGAGACGATCATGATGTAGATCCAGCCCGACAGCAGACCCGGCTTGAGCAGCGGCAGCACGATGCGCCTGAAGGTGGTGCCCCAGCCCGCGCCGCTCATCGCGGCCGACTCTTCCAGTTCCTTGTGGATCTGCAACATCGACGTGGTGTTGAAGCGCAGGCCGTAGGGCATGAAGCGCGTCACGTAGGCGATGAACAGGATCCACATCGTGCCGTAGACGCCGATGTCGACGTTCAGGTAGAAGATCATCAGCGCCAGGCCCAGCACCAGGCCCGGGAAGACCATCGGCAGCGAAGCCAGGTTGTCCAGCAGCCAGCGGCCGGGCAGCTTGGTCTTCACGACGATCCAGCAGATCACCGAGGTGATCAGCATGATCAGCGTGGCCGAGCCGAAGCTCAGGATCAGGCTGTTGGCCACCGCGCGGCCCAGGTTGGGGTAGGCCAGCACGAAGCGGTACGGGTCCAGCGTCAGGTTCTGCAGCGCCTGCATCGACGGCACCGAGTAGAACTTCTGGAAGCTGCTCCACAGCAGCACCGAGAACGGCAGCACCACGATCAGGCTGAAGTAGACGAAGAACACCAGCGCGGCCAGCCAGCGCCAGGGGCCGAGGTCGATCTGGCGCGGGCGGAAGCCCTTGCCCGTCATGGTCGCGTACTTGCTGCCGCTGTTGCTGAGCTTGCTGACGAAGTAGATGCCCACCGTGGTGATCAGCAGCAGCGTGATGGCGTAGGCCGAGGCCAGCCCGACCTGGCTGGGGTAGCGGTGCACGGCCTCGTAGATCGACGAGGTGAAGACCTGGATGCCGACCGGCAGGCCCAGCAGCGCCGGCGCCTCGAAGCTTTCGATGGCGCGCACGAAGAGGATCAGGAAGGTGGCGAAGATGGCCGGCCAGGCCAGCTTCAGCGTCACGCGCCAGAGCACCTGGAACACGTTGGCGCCGCTCATCATCGCGCTCTCTTCCAGCGACGGGTCCATCGCGCGGAAGGCCGCCGTCATCAGCAGGAAGGCGACCGGGCTGTAGTGCAGGCCGTCGACCCAGATCATGCCCCACATCGAATAGATGTTGAAGACCGGGCCGTCGAGGTTGAACAGCGCCATCAGCGACAGGTTGACCAGACCGATTTTGGGGCTGCCGAGCAGGATCCAGGCCACCGTGAACAGGATGCCGGGGATGACCAGCGGGATCAGCGACATCGCGAAAAACAGGCTCTTGAAGGGCGTGTTGGTGCGCTCGTTCATCCAGGCCAGCGTGGTGCCGACGATGAAGGAAAAGCTGGCCGTGCCGATGGCGAACTGCACCGAGGTGAAGAACAGCCGCGCGGTGTCGCTGCTGCTGTAGGCGGTGAGGTAATTGCCCCAGGTGAACTCGGCGGCCTTGCTGGCGGTTTGCGGCGTGAAGAAGCTCTGCCACAGCAAGAAGCCCAGCGGCACGACGGCGATGTAGACCGTGAACAGCACGCACACGGTGATGACCAACGTCTTCCAGCTGAGCAGGCGGCGCCAGGCCGCGGGCGTGTTGCCGTCGGTGCTGTAAGGGCTGTTGCCACCGGCTGGACCCACGGTGGGCATGGCTTTCGCCGTGGCGGGGCTCATGGTATTTGATGTTCCTCTTGGCGGAACACTGGTCCGCATAGCGATACATCACTTTAGGGGTATGCCCCAGGGGTGTCAAGGCGCGCAGGCTCAGGGCTAACCCCCGGCGGGCCGCAGCGGCCCCTGGCGCAGGGCCAGCTGGCGCGGGCAGCAGCCTGGCGATCCCTCGTGCGCCGCTGGCGCCCCCCCCCAGCGGGGCCGGCGCGGTGACGTTCAACCAGTCGGCGCACGCTCAGGTCCGGCTTAAGTTCCGCTTAAGCAGGGTTGTAGACCATGTAGACGACGCCGGGTGCCGATGCTGAAAGCTTCAGGTAAGCTGTTTGGTGTCTCTTGAACAGGCGTCACGGTCGGTCAGTTTGACGCCCTGACGCCCCTCGGAATGAGCCGGCACCGTGCTGGCTTGCATGGCTCGATACGGGCCCAGGAAGTCTCTCGTCATGACGTCACAACAGGATCCAGGCCACACGGGCGACGCCCCGTCGCCCGAACCGCAGCAGGCCCGCTTCCCGATCGTCGGCATCGGCGCTTCGGCCGGAGGCCTGGCGGCCTTCGAGGCCTTCTTCTGTGGCATGCCGGCCGGCGCCGACCCGGGCATGGCCTTCGTCCTGGTGCAGCACATGGCGCCCGACCACAAGAGCATGCTCACCGAGCTGGTGCGGCGCTACACCCGGATGCAGACCTTCGAGGTCACCGACGGCATGAAGGTGCAGCCCGACTGCGTCTACATCATCCCGCCCAACCACAACATGGCGCTGCTGGGCGGCGTGCTGCACCTGCTCGACGCGACCGAGCCGCGGGCCATGAGGCTGCCGATCGACTTCTTCTTCCGGTCGCTGGCCGACGACCGGCACGAAAAGGCGATCGGCATCGTGCTGTCGGGCACCGGCAGGGACGGCACCGCCGGGCTGCGCGCGATCAAGGCCGCTGGCGGGCTGGCGCTGGTGCAGACCCCGGGCTCGACCGAATTCGACGGCATGCCCAGCAGCGCACTGGCCACCGGGCTGGTCGACTTCGAGCTGACACCGGGGCAGATGCCGGCCCAGCTGATCGCCCTTTACGGCGGCGGCGGCGAGTTGGATGCGGACGCCGCTGCGGCGCAGTTCGACCCGGGCTTCGGCAAGGTCTTCCTGTTGCTGCGCGCACAGACCGGCCACGACTTCTCGCAGTACAAGCCCAGCACCATCCACCGCCGCGTCGACAGGCGCATGGAGGCGCACCAGATCGTCACGCTGGCCGACTACGTCCGCTTTCTGCAGCGCTCGCCGGCCGAGGTCGAGGCGCTGTTCTTCGACATGCTGATCGGCGTGACCCAGTTCTTCCGCGACCCGGCCGCTTTCGAGGCGCTTGAACAGCAGGTCATCGGCCCGCTGTTCAAGAGCAAGGCCCAGGGCGGGGCGATCCGCGTCTGGGTACCGGCCTGCTCCAGCGGCGAAGAGGCCTACTCCATCGCCATCCTGCTGGCCGAGCGTGCCGAAGCGCTGAAATCCAGCTGCACGCTGCAAGTCTTCGCCACCGACATGGACCCGCGGGCCATCGCCATCGCCCGCGCCGGGGTGTACCCGGACCGCATCGCTGCCGACATCCGGCCCGATCGCCTGGCGCGCTACTTCGCGACCCAGCCCGGGGGCGGCTACCGGGTGCACAAGCACATCCGCGACCTGTTGGTGTTTTCCGAGCAGGACCTGATCAAGGACCCGCCATTTTCCAGGCTCGACCTGATCAGTTGCCGCAACGTGCTGATCTACCTCGGCGTCGATCTGCAGCGCAAGCTGGTGCCGCTGTTCCACTATGCGCTGAGCCCGGACGGCTGGCTGTTCCTGGGCACCTCCGAAGGCGTCGGCGATGGCGAAGCGCTGTTCTCGGTGACCGACCGCACGGCCAAGCTCTACCAGCGCAGCGACGACCTGCCGCGCCTGCGACCCGGTCGGCGCGGCCCCACGCTGCCGCCGGTCTGGCCGCTGGAGGGCCGGCTCGAGACCTCACAACCGCTGCGCGCCGCAACCGCGCGACAGCCCGGCGCGGCCGCCAGGCTGCCCTTGCGCGAGCTGACCGAGCAGGCCTTGCTGCAAGGGGTGGTGGCGACCGGCGCGCTGGTCGACCGCCACGGCGACGTGCTCTACCTGCATGGCCGCACCGGCCAGTTCCTGGAGCCCGCGCAGGGCGAAGCCGGCATCAGCAACATCCTGGCGATGGCCCGGGACGGGCTGCGGCCCGGCCTGGACCGCGCGCTGAAGCAGGCCGCGGCCAGCGGCGAATCGGTGCAGGTGCCGGGGCTGCGGGTGATCAGCAACGGCCAGCCCACGGCGGTCAAGCTGACGGTGCGGCCGATGCTGTCGAGCCCGGCGGCGCCGCTGGCTGCCCCGCTGTACCTGGTGGTGCTGGAGCAGACGACGGCAGCGCCGGCCAGGGACCCGGCCGAGCCCAAGCCGGCAGACGCGGCCAGCCCCGGCGCGCCGCTGACCCTGCCCGAGGCCGAGGCGCGCATCGCCGCGCTGACCGGAGACCTGCGGGTGCGCGACGAGCACCTGCGCATCTCGCTGGAGGAACTGGCCCAGTCGAACCTGGACCTGAAAGCCTTCAACGAGGAGATGCAGTCGGTCAACGAGGAACTGCAGTCGACCAACGAGGAACTCGAGACCTCGAAGGAAGAACTGCAGTCGACCAACGAGGAACTGGCCACCGTCAACGCCGAACTGCAGGGCAAGGTGGGCGATCTGGCGCGCAGCAACAACGACATGAACAACCTGCTGGCCGGCACCGGCATCGGCACGGTGTTCGTCGACAAGCGGCTGCGCGTGCTGGGCTTCACGCCGTCGGCGGCGGCGATCGTCAACCTGCTCCCGTCTGACGTCGGCCGGCCCCTGGCCCACTTCAAGAGCAACCTGGTCGGCTACGACAGGCTGGACGCCGACCTGCGCGAGGTGCTGGACGCGCTGGCCAACCGCTCGATCGAGGTCCGCACCAGCGACGGCCTGATCTACACGATGCGGCTGCAGCCCTACCGAACCCTGGACAACGTGGTCGAGGGCGCGGCGGTGACCTTCGTCGACATCACCGACATGAAGCGCAACGAGGCCGGGCTGCAGCGCGCCAACACCGAACTGCAGCGGCTGGCGGTGGTGGTGCGCGATGCCAGCGACGCCATCACCGTGCTCGACCTGCAAGGCCGCACCCTGGCCTGGAACCCGGCGGCCGAGCGGCTCTACGGCTGGACCGAGGCCGAGGCCCTGCAGCTGACCCTGGCCGATCGCACCCCGGAGTCGCTGCGCAGCGCGTCGCTGAACAGGCTGGCCCGGCTCGGCCAGGCCGAGGTGCTGCAGCCCTACCGGACCCAGCGCCTGTGCAAGTCGGGCGCGGTGCGGGAGGTGGACGTGGTTTCCAGCGCGCTGGTCGACGCCCAGGGCCGGGTCTATGCCGTGGCCAGCACCGAACGCGCTGCGCCGCCGGCAGCGGCAACGCCAGCGGGGGCGGCATGAGCGACAGCGACCCCTCGCTGCGCCAGCGCGCCGAGCGCCTGTCGGCCGCGTCGGCAGCGGCCGACACCCTGTTGCCGGCGGATGCCGTGCCCCAGCTGCTGCACGAGTTGCGCGTGCACCAGATCGAGCTCGAGATGCAGAACGAGGAACTGCGCCAGGCCCAGGCCGAACTGGCGGCCTCGCAGGCGCTGTACTTCGACCTCTACGACC
The DNA here is from genome assembly GCA_040400915.1 of Rubrivivax sp. Classification (GTDB taxonomy): domain Bacteria; phylum Pseudomonadota; class Gammaproteobacteria; order Burkholderiales; family Burkholderiaceae_C; genus Rubrivivax. The sequence goes on along the minus strand of JBBAPI010000010.1, from coordinate 56,722 downwards.
TGGCGCCGGTGGGCTATTGCACGCTGGACGAGGACGGCCTGATGCTGCAGGCCAACCTGACCGCCGCCAGCCGGCTCGGCCTGTCCCGCAGCGAGCTGGTCGGGCAGCGGCTGACGCGCTTCATCCAGCCCGAAGACCAGGACGGCTGGTACTTCAAGACCAAGGCGCTGGTCGAGCGCGGCGCGACGCTGGCCTGCGAGCTGCGGATGAAGCGTGCCGACGGCTTGCCGCTCTGGGCCCAGCTGACCGCCAGCGTCGCGGCCGGCGGCGGCGGCGCAGTGGTGCTGCGGGTGGTGATCGACGACATCAGCGCGATCAAGGGCATCGAGCTGGAATTGCAGAAGTACCGGCTGGCGGTCGAGCAGAGCCCCGAGAGCATCGCGATCACCGATGTCCGCGGCCGCATCGAATACGTCAACGAGGCCTTTGTCCAGCGCAGCGGCTACAGCCGGGCCGAAGCCGCGGGCCAGCACCCGCTGCGCCTGCTGGGCGCCGCGGCGCACCTGACGCCCGAGCAGCGGCGGACCCTGCGCAGGACGCTGGCCAGCGGACAGAGCTGGCGCGGCGAGCTCGACAACCGGCGCAAGGACGGCAGCGCCTATGTCGAATCGGCGCTGATCACGCCGCTGCGCCAGGCCGACGGCCGCGTCAGCCACCATGTCACGCTGCAAACCGACATCACCGAGCGCAAGCGCCTGAATGCCGAGCTCGAACGCCACCGCCTCGACCTGGAAGGCCTGGTGCACAGCCGGACCGCCGAACTCGTCGACGCACGCGCCCAGGCCGAGGAAGCGAACCGCGCCAAGAGCAACTTCCTGGCCCACATGAGCCACGAGATCCGCACCCCGATGAACGCCATCATCGGCCTCAACGACATGCTGCGGCGTGCCGGCGCCACCCCCGAGCAGCAGCAGCGCCTGGACAAGATCGACAGCGCCAGCCGGCACCTGCTGGAAGTCGTCAACGACATCCTGGACGTGTCGAAGATCGAGGCCGGCCAGGTCCGGCTCGAGGCCATCGATTTCGAGCTCAGCACGCTGTTCGAACCCGTCGTGGCGATCATTGGCGAGGCGGCCCAGGAGAAGGGCTTGCGCTTCACCGTCGACACCGGCACCGTGCCGCGCTGGTTGTGCGGCGACCCGACCCGGCTGCGCCAGGCCTTGTTGAACTACGCCAGCAACGCCATCAAGTTCACCGCCAGCGGCGGCATCACGCTGAGCGTGCGCTTGCTCGACGACAGCGCTGGCGCGCTGCGCCTGCGCTTCGCGGTCGAGGACACCGGCATCGGTGTCGACGCCAGCGCCGCGCAGCGGCTGTTCCACGCTTTCGAGCAGGCCGATGTCTCGACCGCCCGGCACTACGGCGGCACCGGGCTGGGCCTGGCCATCACCCACCGGCTGGCTGAGCTGATGGGCGGCGAAGCCGGCGTCGACAGCGTGCCGGGCGCGGGCAGCAGCTTCTGGTTCACCGCCGTGCTGCAGCGCGGCCATGGCCAGCCACCCGACCCCCAGGCCGCCGCGCCGGCCGACCCGCTGCTGGACGCCGAAGCGCAGCTGCGCCGCAACCATGGCGGCGCCCGCGTGCTGCTGGCCGACGACAACGAGTTCAACCGCTCGGTCATGCAGGAGATGCTGGAGATGGCCGGGCTGACGGTGGTGGCCGTGGCCGACGGCCTGCAGGCCGTCGAGCAGGCGCGGGCGGCCCGCTTCGATCTGGTGCTGACCGACATGCAGATGCCGGGCCTGGACGGCATCGGTGCAGCCCGGCTCATGCGCAGCCTGCCAGGCTGGTCGGCGGTGCCCATCATCGCGCTGACGGCCAACAACTTCGAAGAGGGGCGCCGCGCCTGCATGGCGGCGGGCATGAACGACTTCATCGTCAAGCCGGTGGCCTTGCACCGGCTGTGCGCCACCTTGCTGCACTGGCTGCAACCGGGCGCGTCCGGGCCAGCCCCCGCTGGCGACGGCTGGCGCACCGGCTGAAGGGCGCGGCTGACGGTGGATTCCAGCATGCCCGGCGCACCGCGCCAGCGCAGCCTCGGCCGCTTGCGGCCTCAACCCTCCAGCGCGGAGACCTCGGCCGTCAGGCGGTGGATGGTTTCGCTGGCGCTGCCGAGCAGGTTGTGCAGCAGGGTGATGGCCAGCACGGGGTGGCGGGCCTTCAACTCGCTGAAGGCCGCAGCGCCGAGCACCCAGACGGCCACGGCGGTGTCGGCGCGCACGTCGGCCGAGCGCACACCGCCAGCGACCAGCGCCGCCTCGCCGAAGGCCATGCCGGCGGTCAGCGTCGACAGCCGCTTGTGGCCGCCCTGCGGCAATCCGACGATCACGCTGACTTCGCCCTGCACCAGCAGGTGCAGGGCATCGGCCGGATCGCCGCGGCGCACGATCAGGGCGCCCGATTCATGCTGTTGGTGGACCAGGCGCGTTTGCAAGTGCTGCAGATCGGCCGTCGACAGGCCGACGCACAGGCGGTGCTCGGCCAGCGGCACGAAGGCCCGCGCCGCTGCGGGCGCGGCGTGGCGGACCAGCAGGCCGCGCTCGCAGCACTCCAGGGCGGTGTCCAGCTGAGGCTGGAAGCTGACCGAACGCAGGGCCTGCGGCGCCAGTTCGGCGCCCAGGTCGGCCAGCATGTCGCCGCGCAGCACCCGGCTGAGCAGCAGTTCCTGGCCGCGTGCGGCGCAGCAACTGGCCAGCCGCGCCAGCATGCGCGTGGCGCCGGCGTCGACATGGCTCACGCCCTTGAAATCCAGCACGGCGTAGTCGATGCCGCTGCCGGCATCGACTACCGCGCGCAGCACCGGCTCCAGCGTGGCAAAGCGCAGGTCGCCCTGCAACTCGAAGACCACGGCACGCTGGCCCTGCTGTTCGAGCAGGCGGTCTTCGTCCGCCGATCGCCGCCGTTTGGACCGCACCCCGGCCAGCGTGTAGCGCGCGCGCACGCTGGCCACCGAGGGCCGTGGCGGCTGCAGGAAGTGCAGTCCCAGTTCATCGGCGATCTGCTGGCAGACCTGCACGCCGCGCGCGCTGTTGCCGCGCTCGTCGAGCAAGGGCGAGTACACGCCGATGCCCAGCTGGCCGGGCAGCACGGCGATGATGCCGCCACCCACGCCGCTCTTGGCCGGCAGGCCGACGCGGTAGACCCAGGCGCCGGAGAAGTCGTACATGCCGCAGGTCGTCATCAGGCTCAGGATCGATTCGATGAACTCGCTGCGCACCGCCCGCACGCCGGTGGCCGGGTTGACGCCGCCGTTGGCCAGCGTGGCGGCCATCAGCGACAGGTCGCGGCAATCGACCCGCACGGCGCACTGTTTGAAGTACAGCTCGAGCGCCGGCTCGGGATCGGCGCCGATGACGTCGTAGTTGCGCAGCAGGTGGCCGATGGCGCGGTTGCGGTGGCCGGTGCTGCGTTCGGACTCGAAGATGGCTTCGTCGACATCCAGCGGCCGCCCGGCATAGGCCGACATCGCCGCCAGCACGCGGGCCAGTCGGGCAGCCGGGGTCGCGCCGGCCACCAGCGACGCGGCGGCGATAGCGCCGGCGTTGATCATCGGGTTCAGCGGTCGGCCGGTGCCGGGCTCCAGGCTGATGGAGTTGAAGGCGTCGCCGGTGGGTTCGACGCCGATGGCCTGCTCGACCCGGGCGCGGCCTGCGTCTTCCAGCGCCATGCCGTAGACCAGCGGCTTGCTGACCGACTGGATCGAGAACGCCCGCCGCGAGTCGCCCACCTCATAGACCTGGCCGTCCACCGTGGCGATGGCGATGGCGAATCCGGTCGGATCGGCCTTGGCCAGCTCGGGGATGTAGGTCGCCACCTGGCCGGTGTTCAGGCTGGCATGCTGGTGGTGCAGTTGTTCCAGATAGGCCTGGATCGGCGAGACCGCGCGGGGCGTCGTTGGGGCAAGATGAGGGCTCATCCTCGGTGAGTTGCAAAAACCGTGCACGGCAGCGGGGCGTCGGGTCGGCCCCGGCGCCTCACGCTGTCGCAGCCGCACCCCAAGTTGGCGCCCGCCGGGCGCCGCCGCACCACAACGACGCCTTCGGCCTGCCGGGGTGCAGGCCCTCTGGACTTTTCTAGACCTCGCGCTCGCGCTGTGCCGCCACCTGCTCGTGCAGCAGGACTTCGCCGCCCTGCGCCGATGAAGCCAGGGCCGCCACGCAGAGCTCCAGGTTGGCCAGGCCCCAGCGGCCGTCGTGCAGCGCCGTCGCGCCGCCGCCGATGGCCGCGTGCCATTCGTCCAGCACGCGGTCGCGCGGCGAGCGGTCCAGCGGCACGGCCACTTCGCGCTGGCCGTCGGCGGTGTAGACCAGCAGGCCGTCGGGCGACTGGCGGATGTCGCCGCGTTCGCAGCTGACCAGGGTCAGGCCGAAGAAGGGCTGGTGCGCTGCGCGCGGCGGGATGGCCGTGGCGGCGCGGGCCTGCTTGGCCTGCAGCTCATCGGCGGGCGTGGCGGCGCGCACGCGCCGCGGGCGCTGCCCGGCGGGCTGGTGGTGGCCCCATTCCGAGATGTCGTAGCCCAGGTCCATGCTGGCGAAGCCGCCGTAGCCGTTGTAGACGACGGTGGCCGCCGCGCCGTCCTCGAAGGCGATGAAGACGGTGTGCGCGCCCGCCGTGCGGCGCGCCGGGTCCCAGTCGAAGACCTGGGCGCGCACGCTGCGGGCCCGGCCGCCGCACAGCAGGCGCACCACGTCGAACTGGTGCGCGCCCTGGCGGAAAGTGACGCCGCCGCCCTGCCCCACGTCCAGTTCATCGGCGCGGCGCGGCCGGTGCACCCAGTCGGTGTAGCACCAGGTGTGGACCATGCGCACGCGGCCGAGTTCACCCGAGTCGATCAGCGTTCGCATCGCGGCGATGGGCGCATCGAAGCTGTGGGAATGGCCGACCAGCAGCACCACGCCGGCGTCCTGGGCGGCGGCCACCATGCGCCGTGCATCGGCCAGGGACGTGGCCATCGGCTTTTCCACCAGCACATGGCGGCCGGCCGCCGCCACCTGCACCACCTGTTCGGCGTGCAGCGGCGTGGGCGTGGCGATGTAGACGGCGTCCAGCGTGGCCTCAGCCAGCATCGCGGCCAGCGTGGCGTGGCCGCTGACGCCGTGCGCCTGCTGCATGCGCGTGCGCAGGCCTGCGTCGGGTTCGGCCACGGCCACCCAGTCGAAACCGGCATGGTCCTGCAAAGGGCTGATGAAAGCCTGGCCGGCCGCGCCGATGCCGGCGATGCCCACGCGCAGCCGTCCGCCCGGCGCCGCAGCCGCCACCTACTTGGCCTTCTTGATGACGATGTCGTCGAACAGCTTCTGCCAGCGGTCCTGCTGGTCGAGCGCTTTCGCCGGGTCGATCAGCTTCATCGGCAAACGGCCGAAGGGGCTGTCGATGAGCTTGCTGGCCGGCACGAACTGCGCTTCGGCCAGCAGCTTCTGGCCTTCGCCGAGCATGAAGTCGTGGAACAGCAGCGCCGCCGCCGGGTTGGGCGCGCGCTTGAGCAGCGCGATGGTGCTGGGCTGCGCCAGCAAAGGCTGCAAGGCGATGCTCTCGATGGGCGCGCCTTTCTTCTTCAACTGCTCGGGGATCCAGCTGTAGACCGTCAAGGCCAGCGGGATGTCGCCCGAGGCCACCAGGTTGGCCAGCACCGAATGGCCCTTGCGTGCCGAGATGCCGTTCGTCGCCACGATCTGGTTGAACAGCTTGCTGCCGACGTCTTCGCCCAGCTCGCCCAGCAGGGTGCCGAACCAGACCTGGTTGTTGGCCTCGATGGCCAGCCGGCCCTTCCAGCGCGGGTCGGTCAGATCGGCATAGCTCTTGGGCAGTTCGTCCTTCTTCACCGCGCTGGTGTTGTAGCTGGCGACCCAGATGTCCAGCGTGATGCCAGCCCAGCCCTTGTGCGCCGGCGCAGCGCCGGGCATCAGGTCTTTCAGGCCCGGCGACCACACTTCCTGCAGCAATTTCTCGCGCCAGGCGGCTTCGTTTTCGGGCGCATTGTTCTGCACGATGTCGACATCGAAACGCCCGCCGCGCGACTCGGCGCTGAGGCGCTGCAGCACAGCTTCTGAACCGGCGCGCCAGGCGCGCACCTTGATGCCGTACTTCTTCGTGTAGGCGGCCATCACCACCGGCAGTGCGGGGTAGACGTGGTAGACCGACAGCTCGCTTTCCTTCTTCGCCAGTTCGATGAGCCGGGCTTCGCGGTCGGCACCGGTGTAGAGCGCGAGCTCGCGCGCGGCCTTGCCGGCGTCTTGCGCGCGCACCGCAGACGGCAAGGCCGCCAGCGCCAGCGAGGCGGCTGCCTGCCGCCGCGTCAGGCCGCTCACCGCGCGCCTCCCGCCGAGCGCTCGGCGCGCCGACGCAGGTAGTCGAAGTTGATGGTGTATTGCTCGCTGCGCGTGATGTTGTGGTGCAGGCGCTCGACGCTGTCGGGCGCGAACACCTCGCCCACGCCGCCGCTGGTCTGGGCCAGCAACTGGATCTTGCAGGCCTCTTCCAGCAGCAGCGCCAGCACCGTGGCTTCTTCGATGCTGGCGCCCACCACCGCCACGCCGTGGTTGCGCAGCAGCACAGCCTTGTGCGGGCCCAGCGCGCGGGCCACGCCCTGCCCCATGTCTTGGGTGCGGATCAGGTCGATGGTTTCGGTGAAGTAGGGCACGCCGCCGGCAAAAGCCGCACCCGGCTGGCTGATGGGCAACACCGGCCGGCCCGTGGCCGACAGCGCCACGGCGTGCGTGGGGTGGGTGTGGATGACGCTCATCACGTCGGGCCGGGCCTTGTAGATCTCGCTGTGGATGAAGACCTCGCTGTGGCGCCGGCCGCCGCCGCCGACCTTCTCGCCGGCCAGGTTGCAGACCACGATGTTCTCCAGCGTGATCTCGTCCAGCCCGCGGCTGTGCGGCTTCATCAGGAAGTGCGTCGGGTCGCCCGGCACGCGCAGCGAGACGTGGCCGCGCGTCAGGTCGCCCTGGTCGGCGGCGTCCAGGATCAGCCCGGCGGCGATCAGCTTTTCGCGGGCTTGGCGTTCGGTCATGTCCAGGGCTGTATTCATGTCGCTGCCTCAGCCCGTTGCGGCGCGGTCCGGCCTTCGTAGATCTGCACCAGCTCTTGCGCAATCGGCGCGTACTTGGCGTGCGTGCGCAGCAGGAAGGCCCCGAAGCCGTCGCTGTTGTGGTGCTTCTTCTTTTCGGTCGGCAACTCGATGCGGCCGCGCTCGGCGTCGCGCAGCACGCCCATCGGGTCTTGCCCCTGCTGCACCTTCTTCATCTCGCGTTTCAGCGCGCGCCGGTACATCGCCACGCCCTTGTCGGAAGCGCCCAGGTGTTCCAGCGAGCGGTCGGCGACGGCGCCTTGCGTCACCCAGGCCATCATGTCCTGGCCGTCGATGTTGTCCATGATGAAGTCGCCTTTGGCGTCCAGGTAGGGCACCTCGTAGGTGTGCACTTCGGCCAGCAGTTTCGCCGGCACGAGCGAGCCGGCTGGCGGCAGGTAGGCGTTGTACCAAAGGTGGAGCGTGTGGCTGTCGTCCACCGGCACACGCATCTGGAAGGAGTGGTAGCGCGCCTTCGGGTCACCGTTGCCCACCGCCAGCATATTGGGGAAGACGATGGGGTGGCCGATGCGCCAGTCGTCGCTGTCTTCGCCGTGGCCGGCCAGCAGCCGATGCTTGGTGATGCCGAATTCGAATTCGCGGAAGTCGATCTTCAGGTGCGGCGTGCTGATGGCCACCTTGACGCCTTCCTGCTCCTTCTGAAACTCGTACTGGTGGCCGTGCAGCCATTCGGTGTGCACCGGGTCCAGCGAGTTCTCCATGATCTGCAGCCAGTTCACCGGCAGCACCACGCGGCCCAGGATGCGGATGGCGCCTTCGGCGAGGAAGCCCTCGAAGCGCGGCAGCAGCGGCAGCGGCTGTTCGGGCGTGACCGGGCCCAGGTAGGCGAAGAGCACGCCGCCCATCTCCTGCACCGGGTAGGCCACCGTGCCCACGCTGGCGCGAAAGGCCGGGTTGTCGGCTTCGAAAGGCTGGTGCAGACAGGCCCCGGCGGCGCTGAATTCCCAGCCGTGGTACGGGCAGCGGATGCCGCGCTCGGTGGGGATGCCGTGCAGGAAGGACGCCCGGCGGTGCGGGCATTGCTCGGCGATCAGACCCAGGCCGCCGCTGCGGTCGCGGAACAGGATCAGGTCTTCGCCCAGCAGGCGCACACGCTGCGTCCAGGCGTCGGCCAGGTCCACCGCCGCCGCGAAAGGCTGCCAGTAGCGGCGCATCAGTTCACCCATCGGTGTACCGGCACCCACCTGGGTCAGCAGCTGGTTCTGTTCGGGGCTTTCCATCAGAGGGGTCCTGGTTCGACAGCCGTTCCACAAGAAGGAACGTCGGTCCGGATAGAGAGCCTTTGATGGTCGTGCGCGCGCAGCGCCTTGTCAACGCGGCGGCGCTCGGGGCAAACCCGCGCGATACTGGCCGACCCTGCACGAAACCGGCTCCCCGCGTGGCAAAGATCGGCCGCAACGACCCCTGCCCTTGCGGCAGCCAGCGCAAGTACAAGCTCTGCCACGGCGCGGTGGCGATCGTCGCGCCGGCACCCCCTGCGGCGGCCGATGGCGGCAGCGCTGCCGCGCCCGCGCGCCAGTGCGGCCCCTGCACGGCCTGCTGCGAAGGCTGGGCCGAGGGCGAGATCCGCGGCCACCGCATGCACCCCGGGCAGCCCTGCCACTTCCTGGAAGGCGGTTCCGGCGGCGCGTGCAGCATCTACGCCGAGCGACCGCAATCACCCTGCCGCAATTTCGTCTGCGGCTGGCTGGCCCCGGGCAGCCCCTTCCCCGAGGCCTTCCGCCCCGACCGCAGCGGCGTGATCATCGTCACGATGCGCTGGCGCGACGGCCCCTGCCACGTGCTGCTGCCCGCCGGCAAGGACCCCGGGCCCGAGATGCTGGATTGGATGAAGGCCTACGCGCGGCAGAGCGGGGCGCCCTTCTATTACTCGGTGAAGGGCGAGCGCCTGGGCTACGGGCCGGCGGCTTTCCAGCAGGAGATGCTAGACAAGGTGCAGCGCGGCGTGCCGCTGTGGTGAGGCGCGGCCCGCATGGGTCCTGAACCCACCCAGTCAGAAGCGCATAGGCTGGGCGGCCATGTGCAGGTCGCATACCCAAGGCTCGCTGGTGGGTGCAACTGGCAGGGCCTGACGGCGCGGCCGCCGCGCCAGTGTTGATCGCCTTGACGGCCTATCCACGCCATCTGTTCTGGGCCGACAGCCTGGCCTACACCGACATCCTGTTGCACGGCGTCAGGGCGGCGCCGGCGTCCGGGCCGTGCCGCCTCCGGCCTCGGCCCGGCGGGCGATGGCCCGCGCCAGGCCGGGGAAGATCACCGCATGGGCCGGGCCCAGCGCGTGCCAGTACAGCAGGCCCTTCACGCCAGCCGGGTGGAAGGACGCGGTGGCGACGACGCGGCTGCGCTGCGCGCCCAGCGCCTGCACCTCGAAGGCCAGCGATGCCGACCCGGGCATCTTCATCTCGGCCAGCAGCGTCAGGCGGCGGCCGGGCTCCAGCGCCGCGACACGCCAGAAATCGACCGTGTCACCGACCTCCAACTCCTTCGGGTCGCGCCGCCCGCGCTGCAGGCCGCTGCCGCCGGACATCTCGTCCAGCCGGGCGCGCAAGACCCACAGCGCGTCGAGAAAGTAGTAGCCGTTGTCGCCACCGATGGAACGCACCACGTCCCACACCGCCGAAGCGGGGGCCTCGGCCACGGCCACGCCGCTCATGTGCTTGGCGTAGAACGCGAAGTCGGGCCGGTTGCGGCGGTAGAGCATGCTGCCTTCGGTCCAGCGCGCGCCGGTCGCGGCCTCGGCGCGGGCCTCGGCTTCCAGCGGGTCGGTGGGGGCCAGGCCCTCGGCGGCCGCCGCGTGATCGCGCTCGGCGGCCAAGGCTGCTTTCGCCGCCTCGCGGTAGGTCATCAGGGGGCGCGGCAGCAGCGCACGCAGCGCCGCGTCGTCGGCCAGCACATCGTGCTCCAGGCCGTCGATCAGGGCCCGCGCCACGTTGCTGGGCACGGCGGTCACCAGGTCCAGCCAGTAGGACGACAGCCGCGGCGTGAGCACCGGCACGGGCACGATCAGCGGGCGGCGGCCGACCAGTGAGCCGAACTGGCGCATCAGGTCGCGGTAGCTCAGCACCTCGGGCCCGCCGCAGTCGTAGACCGCGCCTTCGGCCGCTTTCAGCTGCGCCAAGCCCAGCAGGTAGTCCAGCACGTCGGCCAGCGCGATGGGCTGTGACCGCGAGCTGACCCAGCGCGGCGTGACCATCGCCGGCAGGTGGAAGACGAGGTCGCGGATGATCTCGAAGGCCGCCGACCCGGGCCCGATGATCACGCCGGCGCGCAGTTCCGTCACCGGCACCGGCCCGCTGCGCAGGATGTCGCCCGTCTCGCCGCGCGAGGCCAGGTGGGCCGACGCGCCGCCGCGCGGCTGCAGCCCGCCCAGGTAGACGATGCGCTGCACGCCGGCACGCGCCGCGGCGTCGCGGAAATGGGCCGCCGCTTCGCGGTCGAGCTGCGGAAAATGGCCGCCGGCGGCCATCGAATGGACGAGGTAATAGGCCAGATCCACGCCCTGCAGCGCGCCGTCCAGGCTGGCAGGATCCTGCGCATCGGCCGCGACGATCTCGACGCCGCGCCAGGCGCGCGCCTGCAAGACCTCCAGCCGCCGCGCTGCGGCCCGCACCGCCATCCCGCGCGCAGCCATCAAGGGCACCAGGTTGCTGCCCACGTAGCCGCTGGCGCCCAGCACCAGGGTGAGCGGCGGGGTGTGGCTCATGGCGGGCTCCTCGGGCTGTTGCTGGACTGCGCGGGCGCTGGCTGAGGGCGCTATCCGGCGGGCGTTGCGCCCCGCGCGCCCCCGTCCCAGCGGTGCATGCCCGGCGCTTCCAGGTCGAACAGGTCCAGCGCACGGCCGACCGTCTGGTCGATGATGTCCTGCACCGTCTTGGGCCGGCTGTAGAAGGCCGGCACCGGCGGCATGATGAGGGCGCCGTTCTGGGTGGCCTGCGCCATCAGCGTGATGTGGCCGGCGTGCAGCGGGGTTTCGCGCAGCAGCAGCACCACGCGGCGGCGTTCCTTCAGACAGACATCGGCCGCGCGCACCACCAGTTCGTCGTTGTAGCAGTGGGCGATGCCGCTCAGCGTCTTGATCGAACAAGGGGCCACCAGCATGCCCAGGGTCTTGAACGAGCCCGAGGAAATGCTGGCGCCGATGTCCTTGGCGCTGTGCACGCAGTCGGCCAGTTCGCGCACCTCGGCCACGCTGTGGTCGGTTTCTTCGACCAGGGTGCGGGCGCCCGACGCGGTCAGGATCAAATGGGTTTCGACACCGCCCAGCTCGCGCAAGACCTGCAAGGCACGCACGCCGTAGGCCACGCCCGAAGCGCCGGTGATGGCGACGATCAGGCGGCGGGTGGTCGGGATGGCGGTCATGGCGTGGATGTCCTGGGTAGCCCTTGCAGCGCGGACGCGCCGCCGACCATAAGCGAATTCAGGGTGCGGCGCAGGACTCGAAGCCGGCTTGCAACGCGGCGGCGTCGAGGTGCCGACCGATGAAGACCAGGCGGCTGCGGCGCAGCTCGTCGGCGCGCCAGGGCCGCTGCCAGTCGCCCTCCAGCATCATGTGCACCGCCTGGAACACCATGCGCCGCCCGTCACCGGCGACGTCGATGATGCCCTTGGCGCGCAGGATGTCGGCGCCCTGCACCGCCACCAGCTGCGTCAGCCAGGCTTGCACCCGGGCGGCGTCCATCGGCTGCTGGGACGTGAGCGACACGCTGGCGATGCCGCTGTCGTGCCGGTGGCCGGCGTTGGCAGCGGCAGCGGCAGCGCCGTGATCGTGATCGTGGCCGCAGTCGGCATCGTGCACATGACCCGGTGCACCGTGTGCCGGGTGCAGGAATCCGGGCTCCAGCGTGACGATGCGGTCGAGGTCGAAACCGCCACGGCCCAGCACGCTGTCCAGCGCCACGCCGCTGCGCAGCGCCCGCTGGATGGGCGCCAGCGGGTTCAGGCGGCGCAGCTGGCGTTCGACCGTTTGCAAGCCGGCCTCGGTTGCCAGGTCGGTCTTGTTGAGCACGATCTGGTCGGCGAAGGCGATCTGCCCGGCGGCCTCGCGGCTGTCGGCCAGTTGACCGCTGATGTGCCGTGCATCGACCAGCGTGGTGATCGAGTCCAGCCGCAATCGGCTGCGCAACTTGGCATCGGCAAAGAAGGTCTGCGCCACCGGCCCGGGGTCGGCCAGACCGGTGGTTTCGACGATGACCGCATCGAACGTGCCGGGCCGCGCCAGCAGGCCCTGCAGCGTGCGGATCAGGTCGCCGCGCACGGTGCAGCAGATGCAGCCGTTGTTCATCTCGAACAACTCTTCGTGGCTGTGCGTGACCAGTTCGGCATCGATGCCGATCTCGCCGAACTCGTTGACGATCACGGCGTAACGCTGGCCGTGGTCCTCGCTGAGGATGCGGTTCAGCAGCGTGGTCTTGCCGGCACCCAGGTAGCCGGTCAGCACCGTCACCGGGATGCGGGTGTCGCTCACCTTAACCGTTATTCCCAGGGCATCAGCGAGGCGTGGATGACGCCCGGCACACCCGCATTGCCCACCGAACGGATAGCCAGGTCGGTGTCCTTCAGCCCGAAGCGGTGGGTGGTCACCTTCTCCAGCGGGAAACGCTTGGAAGCCAGCTGGGCCAGCGCCAGTTCGCAGGCGCGGTAGCTGTGGCCGCGCGCGCTCTTCAGCGTGATCCACTTCAGCGTCATCTTGGCCAGCGGGAAGTTGGGGAAGTCGCCCATCTCGCCCTGCACCACCATCAGGCCGCCCTTGCGCTTGAGCGCCTCGATGCCCAGCAGGATGGGCACGGTGCCGGCGCCGGCGGTGCAGTCCAGCACCACGTCGACGCCCCGGCCACCGGTCAGTTCGCGGATGCGTTCCAGCGGGTTCTCTTGCTGCACGTCGATGACGTGGTCGGCGCCCAGCAGCTTGGCCACTTCCAGCCGCGCTGCGTCCTTGCTGGTGCCGGTGACGATGATCATGCTGGCGCCGGCCTGCTTGCAGATCACCGTCTGCGACAGGCCCTGCTGCCCCGGCCCCTGGATCAGCACGATGTCGTCGTACTTCACGCCGCCATCGAACAGCGACCACTCGACGCCGTTGGCCATCGGCGTGACCAGGCCTGCGAGTTCGGGCGAGACGCCCGCCGGCACCTTGTGCACGATGCTGTTCCACGGCAGGAAGACGTACTGCGCGAAGCCGCCCCACAGGTGCGGCGCTTTCTCGGTGCTGGTGTAGCCGAAGCGCAGGCCGTCGGGGTTGTTGCGCCAGTCGGTGGCTTCACAGTGGCGGTATTCGCCGCGGTGGCACCACTCGCACTTCATGCAGCCGACGTAGTGCTCGACGAAGACCAGGTCGCCTTCCTTGAAGCCCTTGCGCCGGGTGAATTCACGGCCGGCCTTGGCGATGTACCCAATGTTCTCGTGGCCCATGATGACGGGCGCGCCCTTCAGCGGGTCCTTGTACATCTTGACGTCGGTGCCGCAGATGCCGGCCACTTCCATCTTCAGCAGGGCGCAGTCATCCGGCACCTCGGGCATGTCGTATTCGCGGATCTCGATCGTGCTCGGGCCGGTCTTCACCGCCGCTTGTACTTTTTCCATCACCAGTCTCCAAATGTTCGGGGTTAGCGGGCGCGGGGGCGCCGGGGCGCCGGCTTACAGGGCTTGGCCGGCCTTCAGCACGCCGGCCGCCACCAGCGCCGCTTCCAGCCACTTCGGGCGCACCGGGCCACCGCCGGTGATGTCGGCGATGCGTTGGCGTTCGTCGGCCACCTTGGCCGCGGCCAGCGGCAGCAGCGAGGCCACCTTCTCGCGTTCGATGACGACCACGCCGTCGGCGTCGCCGACGATCAGGTCACCGGGGTTGACGGCCGCACCGCCACAGCCGACGGGCCAGTTGATGCGGCCAGCCACGTTCTTGGTCGGCCCGTTGGGGTTGGCGCCGACGGCCCAGACCGGGAAACCCAGCGCGATCAGCTCTTCGGTGTCGCGGATGGAGGCGTCCAGCACCACGCCGGCGAAGCCCAGGCGCTTGCAGGCGTTGAGCATGATGCTGCCCATCAGCGCGGCGCTGCGGTCGGCCTTGCCGTCGATGACCAGCACGTCGCCGGGCTGCGCCATCGCCATCGCGGCGTGGATCATCAGGTTGTCGCCAGGCCGCACTTCGATGGTGAAGGCCGGGCCGCAGACGCGCATGGTCGGGCTCAGCGGCGCGATGCGGCCGTCCATGGTGCCGCGCCGTCCAGCCACGTCGGCCAGGATGGACGCGGCATAGGCCGAGGCCTGCTCCACCAGGGCGGGGGCGACGCGGGTGAAGTCGCGGCGGATGTCGTTCAGGTCGTTGCTCATGGTGGTCTCAGTGGCCGCGCTGCTTCAAGAGTGCATCCAGCCGCGGGTAGACGCGACGTGCATTGCCTTCGAACAGCGCGTGGCGGCTGGCCGCATCCAGCCCGGTCAGCTGGTCGATGTAGCGCTTGGTGTCGTCGAAGGGGTAGCCGTTGTCGGGGTCGATGCCGGGCACCGCGCCCAGCATCTCCGAGGCGAAGAGGATGTTCGACATCGGCACCACCTCGGTCATCAGGCGGATGCCCGGCAGGTGGTAGACGCAGGTGTCGAAGTAGACGTTGTTCAGCAGGTGCTCGGCCAGCGGCTTCTTCTGGATGCTCAGGCACAGGCCGCGGTAGCGGCCCCAGTGGAAAGGCACCGCGCCGCCACCGTGCGGGATGACGAACTTCAGCTCCGGGAAGTCCTTGAACAGGTCACCCTGGATCAGCTGCATGAAGGCCGTGGTGTCGGCGTTGATGTAGTGCGCCCCGGTGTGGTGGAAGTTGGGGTTGCAGCAGCTGCTGACGTGGATCATGGCCGGCATCTGCAGCTCGACCAGCTTCTCGTACAGCGGGTACCAGCTGCGGTCGGTCAGCGGCGGGCCGCTCCACCAGCCGCCCGAGGGATCGGGGTTGAGGTTGACACCGACGAAGCCCAGGTCGGCCAGGCGCTGCAGTTCGCTGATGCATTCGCTGGGCGCCACGCCAGGGAATTGCGGCAGCTGGCCGACACCGACGAAGTTGCCGGGCAGCAGCGTGCACAGGCGGTGGATGAGGTCGTTGCTGATGCCCGTCCACTGCCGGCTGACCTCGGCGTTGCCGACGTGGTGGGCCATGCCGGCGGCGCGCGGGCTGAAGATGGTCAGGTCGCTGCCGCGCTCCTTCTGCAGCTTGAGCTGCGGCTGCAGGCTGGCCACGATCTGCTCGTCGCTGATGGCCAGGTCGGCCAGCGTCTTGGCCGCCGGCTTGCGCATCGCGTCGGCCAGGCCGGCCAGCTGCTTGTCGCGGAAGGTGTGCAGGGCCGCGGGCTCGGTGGTGTAGTGGCAGTGGATGTCGATGATCATGAGGGGGCTCGGGTGCTGAGGGCCAGTCGCGTTCAGGCCACGCTGGCCAGGAACTGCAGCAGCCGCGCGGGCGCGCTGGCCTCGGTCTGTTCGGCGGGCAGCGCGTTCCAGTATTCGGCGCGCGGCAGGCACTCTTCCAGGTAGCGCGCGGCGCTGGTGGCGTGCGAGGCGTCGCGGCCGGGCACGACGAGCGCGGGAATGTCCAGTTGCAGCAGCTGTTCGGGCTCGGCGCCCGGTGCGGTGTCGCGGTCCAGCAGTGCGCGGGCCATGCCGCCGACGCTGAGCTTGTAGCGTTCCACGTCCTGCGCCACATAGGCGGCGGCGAAAGCGGCGTCCTGCCGCAGCACGCTGACCCAGGGCCCGCCGCGCGGATCTTCGCCGAAGCCCTTGCTGCCGCTGCGCGCCAGGGCCAGCACGGCGGCCAGACCTTCCTGCTGCACGAAGGCCAGGTGCTGCGCGAAGCGCAGCTGCCCGTTGATGCGGTATTTCGCACCGCCCACCGGCCAGTACAGGACCATGCTGCGCACGGCCTCGGGGAACTGCGCGGCAAAGGCCACCACCGGCGCGCAGCCCATGCAGCCGCCCATCAGGTGGGCCCGGGCGATACCGAGGTGGTCGAGCAGGCCCTTGCCCTGCGCCACGTAGTGCGCCCAGGTGATGCGTTCGACGCGGCCACCCGACTGCCCGGTCTCGCGGCGGTCGAACAGGATGCACTGGTAATTCGCGGTCAGGGCGCCGAGCATCTTCGTCTTGGCGTAGACGCCCTGCGTGGACCACTTCTCCAGCGTCGCGTCGAAGCCGCCCGGCGCGAACATCAGCAGCGGCGCGCCGCTGCCCATCACCTCGTAGCGGGTGGCGATGCCGTCGATGAGGGCCGTGGCCATGTCAACTGGCGGCGATGGGGATGCCGCCCTTGATCTGGCGGCCGGCGCGCACGTCGTCCACCAGGGCCGTCAGCGCGTCGAGCGTGGTGCGGGCCACCTGCGCATAGGTCTCGGGCGGCTGGTCGATGGTGGCCGCCGCGTAGCCGATGGCCGCGTTGGCCATGCGCATGCGGCCGTCGAGCCAGGGCCCGCCGCCCAGGCCACCGATGACCGGCACCTTCACGGCGGCCACCACCGCCGGGCCGGCCACCGGGCCGCTGTGCGTGAAGTCGAGCAGCGCCGCGCCCGCCGCTTCCAGGCGCTGCGCTTCGGCGACCAGTTGCGCGGTCAGCGTGGGCGGCAGTTGCACGCCCACCTTCAGGGTGTTCTTGTAGTCGATGCCGTGCTTCAGCGCCGTCTGCGGCGTGATGCCGAACTGCGCGAAGACCGGGATGCCGGCGCGGGTGATGGCGGCCACGGCCTCGGGGAATTCCGCCGCGCCGTCGAGCTTGATCATGTCGACGCCGGCTTCCTTGACGAAGCGGATGGCGGCGTCCAGTGCCGCCTGCGTGCCCTGCTGCAGCGGGCCATAGGGAAAGTCCACGCTGACCAGCGCGCGCTTGACGCCGCGGCGCACGGCCTTGGTGACGATGAGCATTTCCTCCATCGTCACTTCCAGCGGGTTGGCGTGGCCCCACAGGTTGATGCCCACGGTGTCGCCGACGCTGACGATGTCCACGCCGGCACGGTCGATGATCTGCGCCATCTGGAAATCCCAGGCGACGACGCCGATGATCTTCCTGCCCTCGCGCTTCATCTGCTGCAGGGCGGGTACGGTCATCGCGGGTAGAGCGGGTGCTGCGCTGGACATGTCGGTTCCGGGGTTCCAGGGTAAGGGTGTCAGGCTACCAGGGCGTGGGTGCTGGGTGCGAAGAGCGCTTCCAGCGAGGGCGCGTGGTCGATGATCCCTTGCTCGACCGCCGAAGCCAGCGCTGTTTCGAGCATCTGGCGGTTGGGCTCCATGCCATAGGGCAAGGGGTCAGCGCCGGTGATGGCCATCACCCGGCGGTACAGCTCGTCCACCGCCGTGGGCTGGGCGATGGCGCCGGCGCGCAGCTGTTCGACATAGCGCCGCTTGCTTTCGGCAAAGGCCTCGAACACGGCCTGGGCTACACCCGGGTGGGCCGCCAGCACCTCGTCCTTGACCACCACCAGGTGGTTGATGGGGTAGTGGCCGTGGTCGCGCAGGGCGTCCAACCCGGCTTGGGCGGCGTTGGCGATCAGCGGCTGCACGTGCGGCGCATCGACCTCGATGCCGATGGCACCCGCCAGCTCGCCGCTGGCCACCAGGTCGGCCATCTTGCGGCCTTTCTCGATCGCCTGTACGTAAGACGGCGGGCGGTACTCGGCGACATGTTCGTCGCCCGACAGCACCCAGGTGATCTTCTTCAGATCGACGCCGTACTGGTGCTGCAGCACGCTGCGCGCCCACAGGCCGGTGGTCACCGTCCAGCCGCGGTTGACGCCCACCTTGCGGCCTTCCAGGTCTTTCGGCGTCCGGATGCCCAGTTCGGTGTTGATCTGGATGGCACCGTGGTGAAAGGCCCGCACCAGGAAGATCGGCAGGGCGGTGAAGCGCTTGCCGTGGGCGCGCGCGCAGACGTAGGTCGTCAGCGCCATTTCGCTGACATCGAATTCGAGGCCGCGCACCATGCGCCGGAAGCCGTCGATCAGCACCGGCACGTCCTCGAAAGCGAGCTCGAAACCCGCCGGCTGGACGCTGCCGTCCTTCAGCGCCGCGTTGTTGCCCTGCAGGCGCGTGACGGTTTTCAGCAAGGGGCCGGGCATGGGCGTCTCTTTCTTGTGATGGCTGGTGCGTTTGCCGTTGTCAACAGCAGTCGCCGGCCCAGTCTGACGCCACGGCCAGCGCGTCGCGCATCCACCAGGGCGGCAGGTCGTCGGGCTGCACCTGCAGCACGGGCTTGAAGACTTTGTGATGGTGGCGCACGGCGTCGTCCACCGGGCCCGTCCAGAAGGCGATCACCGTTTCCAGCGGCGGGCAGCCGGGCAGCTGGCAGGCCAGTTCGGCGATCAGGACCACGGCCTCGGGTGGCAGGCGAAAGCGCTCGCGCACCCAGGCTTCCACGCGCGCCAAGGCCGCCTCGTGGGCTGCACCCTGGGCCAGCGTGCCGAACATCGCGCGCCGCCCGCTCCGCCTGGGGTGTGGGCATCTAGACCGACGACTGGCGCGTGCCGGGCACCGCCCGCAGCGCGTCGCGCGCGGCTTCCTTGAAGGGCTGGTCGCGCTTGAGCAGCACGGCAGCGGAACGCACCTTCTGGTGTTCGGGGTCGACACCCGGGGGCTGTGTGCCACTGTCGGCCAAGGCCTTGGCGGCCTTGATCAGGCGCTGGCGCATCATGATGATGCCGTTGTCGGTGCCGACCAGGTTCTCCCGCGTGCGGTCCTGGATGGCGCCCATGCTTTCCTGCAGCGAGGCGTCCTGCATGGCGATGCCTTCGATGCCACTGTACTGGGTGCCGGCCTTCTGCGCGGCGCGGTCCATCAGGTAGTCGTTGGTCTTGTTCTGCAGCGGGATGTAGGTGCCGGGGACGTACTTCACGTGGATGCCCTGGCCGTCCTTCATGGCCTGCACTTCTTCATCGTGCAAAGGCCGCGCCGGGTGGTAGTCGAAGCTCCAGGCCCAGTTGTTGTGGTCGTCGATGGGGACCCAGAAATGGCCGTGCAAGGGGTGGTCGCCGCGCGGCGGCACCTGGGTGAAGCAGGGCATGATCCACGGCGTGATGCGCCAGTAGTACTGGTCGTCTTCGGCGTTGCGGCGCGCGCCGACGAAGAGGCCGCCGTCGGCCTGCGCCACGTCGAACACCGGCTTCTTGTCGGCCAGGTTGTACTGGTTGCCCTTGGCGCCGCGGAACAGCGGGTCGGTGTTCAGCGCGCCGCTGTGCAGAAAGCTGACATGGCTGCTGTCGATGCCGCCTTCCAGCGCCTGCAGCCAGTTGCATTCCTGCAGCCGCTTGCTGGTGAAACTCTGGTTGGCCGGCACGGTGGCGAACTCGTATTCGGGCGGCGGCGGTTGCAACTCGGGCGGGCCCATGTAGATCCACAGCACGCCGCCGCGCTCCACCAGCGGGTAGCCCTTGAGCTTGATGCGCTCGCAATAGCCGCTTTCGGCTTCGCTGGGCACTTCGGTGCACTGGCCGGTGACGTCGTATTTCCAGCCGTGGTAAGGGCAGCGCAGGCCGTTTTCCTCATTGCGGCCGAACCACAGCGAAACGCCGCGGTGGGCGCAGAACTCGTCGATCGCGCCCAGCCGGCCCTGCGTGTCGCGAAAGGCGATCAGCTTTTCCGACAGCAGTTGCAACTTGACGGGCGCGCAGTCGGGCTCGGCCAGTTCTTCGGCCAGCAGAGCCGGCAGCCAGTAACGGCGGAAGAGGTTGCCCATGGCCGTGCCAGGGCCGGTCCGGGTGACGAGCTCGTTCTGTTCTTGCTTCAGCATGCCTGTCTCCGCGTGAGCCGCGCGCTCAAGATCTCGTGCGGTGTATGGGTCTGCGAGATGTTCACAGACGCATTTGCTTGTTCATCATAGAGGAACACTGTTCCTTTAGCCAAAACGACGATATCATTCGGGCTCATCAATTGTCAATTGGAGCTTGGGGCATGTCAGCACCCTGTGAACGCATGGCCTTGTGCCGCCCGGACGCCGTGGCCGTGGGTCAGGCCATCCGCATCGAGAAGGGCTCACTGACCCTGGCGGTGTTCAATCTGGACGGCGAATTCTTCGTCACCGACGACCTGTGCACCCATGGGCCGGGCTCGCTGTCCGAAGGCTGCATCGAAGGCGACACGGTGGAATGCGATTTCCACAATGGCGCCTTCAACATCCGCACCGGCGCCGTCGTGACGCCGCCCTGCATGGTGCCGATCAAGACCTACCGCACGGTGGTCGACGCCGACGGCTTCGTGTCCATCGAAGTCTGAACCTTCGGCCTTGCGGCAGCCCGGCTGCCGCCGGGCTGCGGGCAGGTGCTCACTTGGGCTGGCTGGCCAGCGACTTCACCGCCGACGTCCAGCGCGCGATCTCGGCGGCCACGAAGCGGGTGAAGGCTGTGGCGTCGAAGTCGCCCGACTCCATGCTCTCGGCGGCCATCGCCGCGCGCACGGGCGCGCTCTGCAAGCCGCGGCGGATCTCGGCATTCAGTCTGTCTACCACCGCCACCGGCATGCCAGCCGGGCCGGACACCGAGAACCAGGTCGTCCCCGTCAGTTGCGGGTAACCCAGCTCGGCGAACGTGGGCGCGTTGGGGTAGGCCGCCACCCGCTTGGCTGAAGACACGGCCAGCAGACGCAGCTTGCCGGTGTCGACGTGGGCGTTGGACGAGCTCAGTGTCATGAAGGCGGCGGGTATCTGGTTGCCCAGCAGGTCGGCCACCGCAGGGCCGGCGCCCTTGTAGGCGATGTGCACCATGTCCAGCTTGTTGACCTGGCGGAACAACTCGCCCGTCAGATGCCCGTGCGTGCCCTGTCCGGGCGAGCCCCAGCTCAGGCCCTTGGGGCTGGCACGAACGAAGTCGATGAAGCCCTTGACGTCCTTCACCGGCAATTCGGCATTCACCACCATGCCCAGCGGCGGGCCACCCAGCAAGGCGATGTGGCTGAAGTCCTTCATCGGGTCGATGCTGCCCGGCGTGTCCACCGGCGCGATGACGTGCGAGCCGATGCCCGAGATGACCAGGGTGTAGCCGTCGGGTGCAGCGCGGGTCACTTCCTTGGAACCGATCAGGCCGCCAGCGCCGGCCTTGTTCTCGATGACGACGGTCTGCTTCAGCGTGTCTTGCAGATAGCGGCCGATCAGCCGCCCCAGCGTGTCGCTGCTGCCGCCCGCCGCGTAGGGCACGACCAGGCGGATGGTCTTGCTGGGCCAGTCGCCCTGCGCCCGAGCCCCGCGGGGCGCCACAGCGCCCAGCGCGCTGGCCAGACCGAATTGCAGGGTGCGGCGGCGCGTGGCCGGCGGGAAGGAGTCAGGGTGCGTCATGCAAGAGGGCCGGAAGAGGAAGGAGACAGGGTAAACAGGAAAAACAGGGAAAACCGCAAGGATGCCATCAGGCCGCCAAGGGCTTGGCGTTCAGCGCGGCCAGCAGGCGTTCGGGCGTGAAGGGCACACGCCGCAGGCGGCGGCCCGTGGCGTCGAACAGGGCATTGGCCAGCGCGGCGGCCACCGGACGGGTCGAAGGTTCACCGGCGCCGTAGCTGCGACCGGGCTGGTTGCCGACCAGCACCACGTCGATGCGGTCGGGCACTTCGGTCATGTCCAGGATGGGGTAGCTTTGCCAGTCCACGCTCAGCACCCGCTCGGCGTCGAAGCGCACTTCCTCGTGCCGCGTGCGGCTCAGCGACATCAGGATGTTGGACTCGATGACCCGCTCCAGGCTCAGCGGGTTGATGACCAGGCCGCAGTCGTGCGCGACGACGAAGCGCGTGGCCCGCCACTGCCCGGTGGCGCGCTCGACTTCGACCTCGGCCACGATGGCCACCACCGCGCCGTTGCGCGGCGCGTAGGCGATGCCGCGGCCGCGCAGCGTGGCGCTGCTGCTGTTGGCCGCCACGCTGGCCGGGTTGGGGCCGACCCGCGGCTGCCATTGCGCGCGCTCGGCGGCGGCGCGCACCACGGCTTGGTGGCGGGCGTCGCCCAAATGCTGCAGGCGGAAGGCCACCGGGTCCTGCCCGGCGGCCAGGGCCAGCTCGTCGATGAAGCTCTCGCTGGCGAAGGTGGTGGCCATGCCGTCGGGGTCGCGCAGGTGGGCCGTGCGCAAGCCGGTGCTCAGCGAAGCGCTCCAGTCGATCAGCTCGCCGCTGACCCGCTGGTGGTCGAAGCGGTAGCTCTCGGCCGAGACCTGGTACAGGTCTTCGCTTTTCGTCACCCCGTTGCCGATCAGCTGCGCGGCCAGCGTGTCGCCGTAGCGCTGGGTGCCCGACGGCCGGGTGCGGCCCGAATAGCCGCGCGAGTGGTAGTCGAAGGCGACGACACGGCCGGCGGCGTCCAGCCCGCCCTGCAGGCGGAAGACGCCGGGCGGGCCTTTCGGGTCCCAGGCGGTGGCGTCGCTGCGCGCGTACTGCAGGCGCACCGGGCGGCCCACGGCCTGCGCGACGATGACCGCGTCCACCGCCGCGTCATCGGCGTCGTTCATGCCGTAGGAACCGGGGCCGGGCAGCCAGATCACGCGCACCTCGCTGGCCGGCCGGCCGAGCAGCTCGGACACCGTCTTGCGCAGCGGATAGGGTTTCTGGCCGCCCATCCACACCGTCACGCCGGCCGCTTCGACCTGGGCCAGCGCACAGGCCGGGCCCATGCAGGCGTGGGACTGGAAGGGGTATTCGTAAGCCGCTGCGATGCGCCGCGGCGCGGCCTGCAGCGCGGCGTCGACATCGCCGTTGCTGCGGTCCACCTTGCGGCTCAGGCTCGGCGCCGTGCGCAGGGATTCGTAGAGCGCGTCGTAGTCCTTCGCGAAGCGCAGCTGCGGCTCCGACCACGCGATCTGCACGCTGCGGGCGGCCTGCACGGCCTGCTCTTCGCGTTCGGCCACCACGGCCACGAAATTGCCCTGCTGCACGATGCGGATGAAGCCCGGCGTGGCCGGCAGGGCCTGGATGCCGATGAAGCGGGCGCCAGCCGTCGGTGGGCGCAACACGCGGGCGTGGACCATGCCGGGCAGGCGGTGGTCGACGAGGAAGCGGTATTCGGCGCGCACCTTGGGCGGGATGTCGCTGCGCGGCAGCGGCTGGCCGACGACGCGGTAGCGCGCCGGGTCCTTGGGCTGGGCCTTGGCGTCGTAAGCCAGCTCGAAGCGGCCGCCGCGCAGCAGTTCGGCGTAGCTGATGGTGCGGGTCGGGTCGGCCAGAGAGCGGACGACGCCAGCCTGCACCGCCAGCTGTGCCACCGGCAGCGCCAGCCGCTCAGCGGCGCGGGCCAGCAGGAAAGCCCGCGCCTGGGCGCCGGCCGCCCGCAGTGCGGCGCCACCGTCGGTGATGCCGTTGCTGGACCCGGTGCCGCGCTGGTCGGGCGTGGTGGCGGTGTCGCCCATGCGGATGCTGACCTGTTCGAAGGCCACGTCGAGCTCGTCGGCGACGATCTGCGCGAAGGCCGTCGGGATGCCCAGCCCGGCGTCGATCTTGCCCACCGAGGCCAGCACGCGGCCCTGCGCATCGATCGCCAGCCAGGTGTCCAGCCGGTCACGCGGCTGGCCGTCGCCCACCAGGTCGCCGCCTTCGGCCTGCGCCGAGGCCGGCACCGCCAGCGCCACCAGCAAGCCGGTGCCGGCGGCCAGGAAGCTGCGGCGGTCGAACCCCGGCGCAGCGTCAGGGGCCGCCTTCATGCCCGCACCTTGCGGCCGCTGACCTGCGCGGCGCGGGCCTGCACGTCGCGCATCACGCGGGCCGCGCGCTTCACCGCACGCAGCACGCTGACCTGCGTGCCACAGCGGCATTTCAGGCCCGACAGGCCCTGGCGCAATTCCAGGTCGCTGGCCTGCGGCTTGTCGGCCAGCAGCGCGGCGGCGGTCATGATCCAGCCGTTGATGCAGTAACCGCACTGCGCGGCCTGCTCGTCGATGAAGGCCTGCTGCACCGGGTGCAGCACGCTCGGGTCGGTGATGCCCTGGGCCTGCCGCCAGCGCGCCGCCAGGCCGTCCAGCGTGGTCACGTCACGGCCTTGCGCCACCGTCAGCGGCGTGACGCAGGAGCGCGTCGCGCGGCCGTCGACGTGCACCGTGCAGGCGCCGCACTGCGCCAGACCGCAGCCAAAGCGCGGGCCGTGCTGGTCGAGTTCATTGCGCAGCACGTAGAGCAAGGGCGTCTGGGCTTCGGCGTCCGAACGCGCCGGCTGGCCGTTCAAGCGCCAGCGGATGGGCTGGTCCATGCGTGAGGTCTCCGGGGGTTGCCTGGGCGCTCGGTCGGCGCCGTCGCCGCATCGCGCGCGGCTCTGGACTGTCGTGGAGATTCGGGCAGCCGTCAACCATGGAAGACCGACGGTCCACATGCAAGAACAAATCAACAATCAGCACTCTCAACCCGAGAGTGCTAATATTTGTGCAATCCGTGTCTCCCGCAGGAGTCAGTCACACTATGAACGCTGCCAGCACTTCCGCCCTGTCCGTCCGCGACCCCTGGTCGCTGGTGCCCTCGCTGGGCAACCTGGACGCCTACGTCTCGGCGGTCAACCGCCTGCCGATGCTGACCGCCGTCGAAGAAACCAGCCTGGCCCGCGCCCTGCGCGATCAGGGCGACGTGCAGGCCGCCGGCCGCCTGGTGCTCTCGCACCTGCGTCTGGTGGTCTCGATTTCGCGCCAGTACATGGGCTACGGCCTGCCGCAGGGCGACCTGATCCAGGAAGGCAATGTCGGCCTGATGAAGGCCGTCAAGCGCTTCGACCCCGAACAGGGGGTGCGCCTGGTCAGCTACGCCATGCACTGGATCAAGGCCGAGATCCACGAATACATTCTGAAGAACTGGCGCATGGTGAAGGTGGCCACCACCAAGGCCCAGCGCAAGCTGTTCTTCAACCTGCGCTCGATGAAGCAGGGTATGAAGAGCGACGCGCCGGACGGCGACACCCACCGCAACACCCTGACGCCGACTGAAGTGGCGAAGATGGCCCGCGACTTGAACGTCAAGCCCGACGAGGTCATCGAGATGGAGATGCGCCTGTCGGGGGGCGACGTGGCCATGGAAGCGCAGAACGACGACGGCGAAGAAGCCTACGCGCCCATCGCCTACCTGGCCGACGACAGCAACGAACCGACGCGGCGCATCGAGGCCAGCCACCGCGACTGGCTGTCGGGCGACGGCATCGCGCAGGCCCTGGACGCGCTGGACGCGCGCAGCCGGCGCATCGTCGAGGAACGCTGGCTGAAGGTCAACGACGACAGCTCGGGCGGCATGACGCTGCACGACCTGGCGGCCGTCTACGGCGTCAGCGCCGAGCGCATCCGCCAGATCGAGGTGGCGGCGATGAAGAAGATGCGCAAAGCCCTGGAAACCGCCTGAACTGCACCTACTTCGTCCGAGCGGCCCTGCGGGGCCGCTTTTCATTTCAACGCTGGGCCAGCAGCAGTTTCAAGTCGTGCGTCAGCGCCTCGGCCCCGCTGCCGTAGCGTGTGAACAGCCGGATGCGGCCCTGGGTGTCGAAGATGTAGCTGCCCGCCGTGTGGTCCATCGTGTAGCTCTCGGGCGTCTTGCCCGGCACCTTGGCGTAGAAGACCTTGAACTGTTTGGCCGCGACCTTGGTTTCTTCGGCACTGCCACGCAGGGCAACGAAGTCGGGGCTGAAGTTGCTGACGTAGGCTTTCAGCACGGCGGCTGTGTCACGTTCCGGGTCGACGGTGACGAAGACGCCCTGCACACGCTCGCCGTCGGCGCCCAGCGCTTTCTTGACCTGGGCCAGTTCCACCATCGTGGTCGGGCAGACGTCCGGGCATTGTGTGAAACCGAAGAACACCACCACGACCTTGCCCTTGAAGTCGGTCAGGTGGCGACGCTGGCCGTCGGCGTCGCTCAGGTCCAGCTCACGGGCGTATTCGGCGCCGGTGATGTCGATGGACTTGAAGGCTGGCGCCTCGGCCTTCTGGCAGGCGGCCAGCACCAGGGCGATACAGCCCAGCGCCAGGGCGCGGATCAAAGGGTGATGGAGGACAGCCATGGCCCGAGGTAGTGGTCGACCAGCAGCGCCAGGAACAGCAGCGACAGGTGCCAGATCGAGAACCGGAAGGTGCGGCGCGCCAGGGCGTCGCTGTAGGCGCGCCACAACTGCCAGGCGTAGACCATGAAGCCGATGCCCAGCGCCACCGCCGATGCCAGGTAGATGAGCCCGCTCATGCCATAGATGTAGGGCAGCAGCGTCGAGGCGAAGAGCACGATGGTGTAGAGCAGCACCTGCAGCCGGGTGAAGGCCGAGCCGTGGGTGATGGGCAGCATCGGCAGGCCGGCCTTGCGGTAGTCCTCGACGCGGTACAGCGCCAGCGCCCAGAAATGCGGCGGCGTCCACAGGAAGATGATCAGGCACAGCATCAGCGCTTCGGGGCCGACATCACCCGTCATCGCGGCCCAGCCCAGCACCGGCGGCATGGCGCCCGAAGCCCCGCCGATGACGATGTTCTGCGGCGTGGCCGGCTTCAGCACCACGGTGTAGATGACGGCGTAGCCGACGAAGGTGGCGAAGGTCAGCCACATCGTCAGCGGGTTGACCCAGAGATAGAGGATGGCGCTGCCCGCCGTGCACAGCGCGCCCGAGAAGGCCAGCGTCTGCGTGTTGGTCAGCTGGCCCTTGGCGGTGGGCCGCCAGGCGGTGCGCTGCATGCGGCTGTCGATGTGCTGCTCGACGATGCAGTTGAAAGCCGCCGCCGCCGCCGCCACCAGCCAGATGCCGAGCGTGGCGGCACCGGCCAGACGCCAGTCAGGCCAGCCCGGTTCGGCCAGCAACATGCCGATGACGGCGCAGAAAACGATCAGCTGCACCACGCGCGGCTTGGTCAGCGCGTAGAACTGCGACCACCGTGTGGGGGTGACGCCGGGAGCAACAAGGGTCTGGGCCATGGGGGAGCGTGATTCTAGGCGGCAGCCGCCTAGCCGATGGGGGCCGCGGCGGGGCGCCGTGACGCGCTGCGCGCCAGCAGCAGGGTCAGCGTCAACACCAGCCCGGCCGCACCCGCCGTGTGGGCCAGCGCGGCGACCAGCGGCCAACCCAGCACGACGTTGGACAGGCCGGTGGCCAGTTGCGCCAGGAGCAGCAGCGCGATGGCGCTGCCGTAAGGCCGCGCGGCGGAACCGCTGGCCTGCCGCAGGCGCCAGGCCAGCACCGCCAACACCAGCGCCACGACCACCGCAAACAGGCGGTGCGCGAGATGGATGGCGACCAGGCCGTCCAGCGTCAGCGGCCGGCCGTGAGCGGCCACGCCGCCCAGTTCACGCAGCAGCGTGAAGCCGCCGGCAAAGTCCGCCTGCGGCCACCAACTGCCGTTGCACTGCGGAAAGCCGCTGCAGGCCAGCACCGCGTAATTGCTGCTGACCCAGCCGCCCAGCGCGAGTTGCACGCCCAGCACCAGCAAGGCCGCCACCACACCGCGGCGCAGACCGGCAGGTAGGGTCAAGGGCCGCTGGCGGTAGCCCTCGTGCTGGGTGGCCAGCAGACCCAGCAGCGTCAGGCCGCCCAGCAGGTGCAGCGTGACCACCGCCGGGTACAGCTTGAGCGTGACGGTGTACTTGCCGAACAGGCCCTGCACCAGGACCCAGGCCAGCGTCAGCAAGGGCCAGGCCAGCGAGAAGGGCAGACGCCGCCGCTCGCGCCAGCTGACGGCCGCCAGCGCCAGGATCAGCGCGCCCACGGTCATCGCCAGGTAGCGGTGGATCATCTCGATCCAGGCCTTGCTCCAGGTCACCGGGCCGCTGGGCAATTCGGCCTGCGCGGCGGTGATGGCTTCGTGCGCGCCCAGCGGGCTGGCCGCGCCATAGCAACCCGGCCAGTCAGGGCAGCCCAGGCCGGAATCGGTCAGCCGGGTGAAGGCGCCGAAGACCACCAGGTCGAAGGTCAGGAACAGCGTCAGCGCCGTCAGGGCGGCCAGCCGGCCGCGGGTGTCGGCCCCCTGCTGGCGCAGCCAGACCCAGGAGAGCGGCAGCAGCGCGACGACGCCGGCCAGCAGGGCCAGGCGCAGCGCGGGTGCGTAGTCGACCAGGGGTTGCGGATTCATCTGCGGTTCGGGTGGCGTGCGGCGGCGGCGTTCAGCGGCCGGGCGTGTCCCAGGACGCCGACGCGCGCAGCAGCCGTTCGAGGTCGCGCTTGGTCTTGCCGGGGTCGGGCTGCGGCGGCAGGCGCATCATGAATTCGCCCATCGGGTCGACGATGTACAGGTGGTCGGCCAGCGTCTGCCCCTCGGCCGGCACCAGCCAGCGCGCCAGCGCGGCCGGGTCGACGCGCAGCGCGGTCACTTCGGGCTTGGCCGCGATGGCAGCGGCCAAGGCCGGCGTCAGCGGCGCGCGGTCGGTGATCAGCCAGACCTTGTCGACCCGGTCGCGTTCGCGGCCCAGCATTTCGCGGAACTGGCGCTGCGCGTACAGGCGCTGGTCGCAGGCCGCGTCGCAGGCGGACGGCCCCACCGTCACCAGCAGCCACTGGCCCTGCAGGCTGCGCGCGGCCACGGCCGTGCCGTCCAGCCGCGTCAGCGCCAGGTCGTCGGGCAGGCTGCGCATGGGCAGGATCAGGGTGCCGTAGTTGTTGCGCGCGCCAGGCCGGATGACGAAGTAGGTCAGGTAGGACGCGATGACCGGCGCGGCGCAAACCGCCAGCACCAGCAGCATGCGCAGCCGGCCTTGCCGCGTGCGGTTACGCACGGCCAGGTCGCTGTCGGCGAGATCGGGCGCCGCGATGCCGTGCACGCTCAGCGTCAGCGGCTCGGCGTCAGCGCGCGCGGCGGCGGAGGGGTTGGATGATTTGGAACCAGGCATAAAGGGCGATCGTCAGTGTGCTCAGTGCGAACCACTGAAAGGCATAGCCGTAGTGCTTGTGGACGTCAGCGGCGGGCGCCGACCAGTGGCGCAACAGGCCGTCTTGCGGGGCCGTGGGGCCGTCTTCTTCGATCACCGAAACCGGCCGCAAGGACAGCGCGGTTTCGCGCGCGTAAGCCTCGATATCGAGATTTTGCCGGATCGGCCCCGAGGCCGCGCCAGCGAAGTCGTAGACCCGCCCTGGCCCTGGGGCGATGCGGCCCTGCACCGTGACGCGGCCGGCCGGCGCAGGCAGCGCCACGATGCGCGTGCGGTCGGCCTGGTCGCGCGGGAACCAGCCGCGCTGCACCAGCACCGCCGTGCCGTCGTCCAGCAGCAACGGCGTGATGGCGTAGAAACCGACCCGCGTGTCCATCTGGCGGTTTTCCAGGTAGATGGTCGACGCGGGCAGCCAGCGGCCCTGCAAGGCGACCCCGCGGCTGTGCTGGGCTGCAGCTTCGGTCGGCCGCAGCGCCAGCGCGGCTGCCGGCAAAGGCGGCAGTGCGCGGCGCTGGTCCAGCGCCTGCTGCGCGCGGTTCTTCTGGTCGGCGCGGTCGAGTTGCCAAACGCCCAGGCGCGCCGTCAGCGCGGCCAGCAGCAAGGCCGCCAGCAACACCACCCCGGCGCGACCCTTCAGCACCATGCCTGGAGCGGACGCGGATAATCCACCGCCATGAAAACGGTGATGGTGTTGATGTTCGTGGCCGTGCTGATGGCACTGGCCGGCGCTGGGGTCTTCATGCTGCGCAAGGGCCATGAAGACGGCGACCGCCGCAGCAAGAACATGGCGCGGGCCCTGGCCTTGCGTGTCGGGCTGTCGGTGGCGCTGTTCTTGTTCATCCTGCTGAGTTGGTACATGGGCTGGGTCAAGCCGACGGGCATTCCGGTCAGCGGCTGACGCAGCAAAGAAAAACGCCGCGCGATGCGGCGTTTGGCTGGTGTTGGGCGACGGTCAGAGCCAATACACGAGGAAGTACAGGCCGAGCCAGACCACGTCCACGAAGTGCCAGTACCAGGCCGCGCCTTCGAAGCCGAAATGGCGCTCGGGCGTGAAGTGGCCCTTCATCAGGCGGATGGTGATGAAGGTCAGCATCAGCATGCCCACGAAGACGTGGAAGCCGTGGAAACCGGTCAGCATGAAAAAGGTCGAACCGAAGATGCCGGACGTCAGCTTCAGGTTGAGTTCGGCGTAAGCATGGTGGTATTCGAAAGCCTGCACGCCGACGAAAGTGGCGCCCAGCGCGACGGTGATCCACATCCAGGCGATGGTCTTGGCGCGATGGCCGGCGATCAGCGCGTGGTGGGCGATGGTCAGCGTCACGCCCGAGGTCAGCAGCAGCGCCGTGTTGATGGTCGGCAGCGGCCACGGGCCCACGGTGGTGAAGGGCTCGATGGTGTTGGCCGGCGAAGCCGTGAAGCCCACACCGTTGCTGGGCCAGACGGCCTTGAAGTCGGGCCACAGGACCTGGTGGTCGAGGTTGCCCAGATTGGGCACCGAGTGCACGCGGGCCCAGTACAGCGCACCGAAGAAAGCGGCGAAGAACATCACCTCGCTGAAGATGAACCAGCTCATGCTCCAGCGGAAGGACACGTCGATGCGGTCGGAATACAAACCGCCTTCGCTCTCGCCGATCGCCTGGCTGAACCACTGGAACATCACGGTCAACCAGACCGCGACACCGGCCAGCAGCACGTAGGCCGCCCAGCCGGCGCCATTGACCCATTGGCCGGCTCCGAAGATGACCAGGAACAGGCCGAAGGCCATCAGCACCGGGTGACGCGACGGCGCGGGTATGTAGTAGTGCGGGGTGCTTCCCGCCGTGCTCAGGGCTGACATGCGCAGTTCTCTCCTCTAACCAAAAATCAAATCGTCGGGGTGACGGACTTCACGCGGCAACGCCGCTGCCGACCACCCAAGAAACCAGAAACACCAGCGCGGTGATGAAGACCACCGCACCCAGAACGCCACCAACCACCACGTGCACCGGATTCAACTTCTGCACGTCGCTGTCCAGCCCCGCCGAACGGCGGACACCGAAGAACGACCAGGCCACCGCCTTCAGGGTCTGCAGCAAGGAACCCCGGCGCGCCGCCGCATCACGCAAACCGCTCATGCGCCCGCCGCCTTGGCAAGCTTGGCGGGGTCGGCCGCCGCGCCCAGAGCACCCGCTGGCGCCGGCGGCACCTTGCCGCCGACCTCGAAAAAGGTGTAGGACAAGGTGATGGTGTTGACGTCCTTGGGCAGCTTGGCATCGATCACGAACACCACAGGCCAGGCCTTGCTTTCACCGGGCGCCAGCGACCATTCCTTGAAACAGAAGCACTCCAGCTTGTTGAAGTGCGGCGAGGCCACCATCGGCGCATAACTGGGTATGGCCTGCGCGGCCATGGTGCGGTTTTGCCGGTTGCGGAACTCGTACATCACCGTCATCACTTCGCCCGGGTGCACCTGCAGCGAACGGGTGGCCGGCTTGAAGTCCCAGGGGCCGCGTGCATTGGCGTCGAATTCGACGGTGATGGTGCGGCTCAGATCGACCTGCGTGTTGGCCGCTGCCGTGCCGGTGGTCCAGCTGCCAGTGGCCGTGCGCTGGTCGGACAAGGTCAGGACATTGATGCCCAGGGCCTCGCAGATCGAGCGGTACATGGGCACCAGGGCGTAGCCGAAACCGAACATCAGCCCGGCGATGACAGCCAGCTTGCCGAGCAGGCGCCGGTTGTCGGCCAGCAGGGGGTTCAGCGCGGCCATGGCCTGTTCAGAGGCCGACGAAGATGACCTTGAGCACGAAGCCCACGCCGATGGCCACCGCCGCTGCAGCCAGGATCAGACCCAGCTTCAGATTGGCTTTGCGCTGCGCTTCGCTGACAGCCTCCACGGGGGGCAGCGAAGGCAGGGCGCTCGAGGGGCTCAGCGGGCGGGTGGGCTTCATGTCAGCCGATCACGCGGGTGGCGGTCACGTCCAGCTTCGGAGGGGTTTCGAAGGTGTGCCACGGGGCCGGCGACGGCACTTCCCATTCCAGGCCTTCGGCCGCTTCCCAGGGCTTCTGCGGCGCCGGGGCGCCCTGGCCGCGCATCGCCGGCCAGACCACGAAGGCGAAGAAATACACCTGCATCAGGCCGAAACCGAAGGCGCCGACGGTCGCAATCGCGTTGAAGTCGGTGAACTGCATCGGGTAGTCGGCATAACGGCGCGGCATGCCGGCCAGACCCAGGAAGTGCATCGGGAAGAAGGTGACGTTGAAGAAGATCAGCGAACCCCAGAAGTGGATCTTGCCGCGCGTTTCCGAATACATCACGCCGGTCCACTTCGGGCTCCAGTAGTAGTAGCCGGCGAACATCGCATACAGCGAGCCGGCGACCAGCACGTAATGGAAGTGGGCCACGACGTAATAGGTGTCGTGCAGCTGGATGTCGATGGGCGCCATGGCCAGGATCAGGCCGGTGAAGCCGCCCATCGTGAAGACGAAGATGAAGCCGATGGCGAACAGCATCGGGGTCTCGAAGGTCATCGAGCCCTTCCACATCGTGGCGATCCAGTTGAAGATTTTCACGCCGGTGGGCACCGCGATCAACATGGTCGCGTACATGAAGAACAACTGCCCGGTCACCGGCATGCCCGAGGTGAACATGTGGTGCGCCCAGACGATGAACGACAGCACGGCGATCGACGACGTGGCATAGACCATCGAGGTGTAGCCGAACAGGCGCTTGCGGGCGAAGGCCGGGATGATGGCGCTGACGATGCCGAAGGCCGGCAAGATCATGATGTAGACCTCGGGGTGACCGAAGAACCAGAAGATGTGCTGGTACATCACCGGGTCACCGCCGCCAGCGGGGTTGAAGAAGCTGGTGCCGAAGTGGCGGTCGGTCAGCGTCATCGTGATGGCGCCGGCGAGCACCGGCATCACGGCGATCAGCAGGAAGGCGGTGATCAGCCAGGTCCAGCTGAACAAAGGCATCTTCATCAGCGTCATGCCCGGCGCGCGCATGTTCAGCACGGTCACGATGATGTTGATCGAACCCATGATCGAACTGGCACCCATGATGTGCATCGCGAAGATGCCGGCGTCCATGCTCGGGCCCATCTGCAGGGTCAGCGGCGCATACAGCGTCCAGCCGGTGGCGGGCGCGCCGCCCGGCAGCAGGAAGGAGCTCAGCAGCATCGCAGCAGCCGGCACCAGCAGCCAGAAGCTGAGGTTGTTCATGCGCGCGAAGGCCATATCGGCAGCGCCGATCTGCAGCGGGATCATCCAGTTCGCGAAGCCCACGAAGGCCGGCATGATGGCGCCGAAGACCATGATCAGGCCGTGCATCGTGGTCAGCTGGTTGAACAGTTCGGGGTTCACGAACTGCAGGCCGGGCTGGAACAGTTCGGCCCGGATCACCAGCGCCATGATCCCGCCCGCGATGAACATCGCGAACGAGAACAACAAATACATCGTACCGATGTCTTTGTGGTTGGTGGCGAACAACCAGCGGCGCCAGCCGTGCGGGTGGCCGTGGTCGTGGTCGTCGGCATGGTGACCAGGGTGGTCGAGTACTGCACTCATGGGGCTTCCTTCGCGGTCCAGGTTTACTTGCGGGCCGCAACAACTTCGGACGGCTGCACGGCCTGCCCGGTCTTGTTGCTCCAGTTGTTCTTGGTGTAGGTGATGACGGCTGCGATCTCGGTGTCAGACAGCGCCTTCCACGACGGCATGGCGCCGTTGTTCTGGCCGTTCAGCAAGACCATGATCTGCTTCGTGTGGTCGGCATCCAGCACCACGGCAGCGCCATCCAGCGGCTTGATCGGGCCGGCCCCTTTGCCACTGGCCTGGTGGCAGGCGGCACAGTTGCCTTTGTAGACCTGCTCACCGCGGGCCAGCAACTCTTCGAGCTTCCATTCCTTGGTCGGGTCGTCGGCGGCGGCCAGCAATTCCTTCTTCTTGCCGTCGGCCCACTTGGTGTAGTCGGCCTGGCTGACCACCTTGACGTGGATCGGCATGTAGGCGTGTTCCTTGCCGCACAGCTTGGCGCACTGACCGTAGTAGTCGCCCACCTTTTCGGCACGGAACCAGGTGTCGCGCACGAAACCGGGTATCGCGTCTTGCTGAACGCCCAGCGACGGCACGGCGAAGGCGTGGATCACGTCACCCGCGGTGGTGATGATGCGCACCTTGCGGTCCACCGGCACGACCAGCGGGTTGTCGACCTTCAGCAGGTAGTTGTCGGTCGCCACCAGCTTGCCGCTGTCCGACATCTGGCGCTGGGTCACGTCCAGTGTCGAATAGAAACCGACACCCTCGCCTTCGCCCTTCAGGTATTCGTAGCCCCACTTCCATTGCTGGCCGGTGGCCTTGATGGTGAGGTCGGCGTTGCTGGTGTCCTTCATGGCCACCACGGTGCGCGTGGCCATCGCACCCATGCCGATGACGATGACGAAGGGCACGATGGTCCAGGCGATCTCGACGGCCACGCTTTCGTGGAAGTTGGCCGGCTTGTGGCCCAGCGACTTGCGGTGCCTGAGGATCGAATAGAACATCACGCCGAACACGGCAATGAAGATCAACAGGCAAACCACCAGCATCACGTTGTGCAGCCACTGCTGCTGCTCGGCGATCTTGGTCACCGGCGGGTGCAGATCGATCTGGTTGACGGCCGGCCCGCCTGGCAGGTTGTTCACGGCATGGGCCAGGCCGCAACTCAGCATCACACCCAGGCCCAAGGCCGCGGCCCCGAGGCGGTGTCGCAGCGCAGATGTCATCTCGAGCGTCATCTTCATCGTCTTCATTTCAGTTCGTATCGGTCGGGGCATCGGCCGGGGGCGCAGCGGGCAGGGGTGCCTGGCGCACGGCCAGACGCAATTCACGCGCCAGCGCGCCACGGAGTTGAGGGCGCAAGAATCGGCCCACGCGCACGCTGTGGCCGCGACCGCTCAGCTGGACCAGCGAACCCTGCCCGGCGGCAGGCTCCACGGTCAGCCAATCGGCCGGGAAATCGGTTCTTTCGACATGGCTGCCGCTGCATTGCTCGACCTGCAGCGAGCGACCGACCAGCGTCAGCGTCTCGTGGTCAGCGGCGTGACGCGCGAAGACCAGCAGCGCGGCGCCGACGGCGAGCAATTCGAGCCCGGCGAAGGCCAGCACCAGCGGGGCGCCCTGGGCAAAGAAACCCAGCGCGATCAGCAGCGACACCGCGCACAGCGCAGCGTAGACCAGGCCCAGCTGGCGGGGCGTGATCGAGCAATTGCGCAACAAGCGCCACTGCAGCGCCCGCGTGCTGCTGGCGCCTTCGCCGATGCTGACCTCGCGGCAGAACATCCAGGGCGTGACGCGGGTCGAGGCCGGCGGCATCGGCCAAGGGCTGGGGGCGAGGGTGGCGGTCATTCAGCGCGAGAAAGGTCGGGCAAGGCGGTATGGCCATTCGTCAGGGACAGGGCCCAAAGGAGCGCGGCAGCCACCCGAAGACGGTGGCGCGGCACGGGCGCGGTACAGCCTCGAATTCTATCGCAGGTGCAGCAATTCGAGCCGAAGGGTCAGCGCTGAGGACGTCGGCTGCGCACCATGGCACGCAGGTCGTCCAGCGGTACGGCCGTTTCAGCCGCCAGGCGGGGCCGCAGCGCCGGTCGGAAGGCGTGGCCGTAGACGATTTCGAAGTCCAGTCCGATGCGCCCGCCGCGGCCGCAGGCCGCCTGCAGCTGCTGCATCAACCGGTCGCGCCAGCGCCGGGTGCGCAGACCGGCGTCGCGCGACGGGGCCACATTGCCGCCCAGCCCGCGCAGTTCGGCCAAGGCGGCCTCGGCCGACGGCCAGGTCAGCGTGATCTGCTCCTGGTCCATCACCGGGTCGGCGAAGCCGGCGTGCAGCAGCATGTCGCCCAGGTCGTGCATGTCCACGAAGGGCGCGAAGGGCGCCGCCCAGCCTTCGCTGGCATACAGCGCGCGCAGGCCGGGCAGCGTACCCGGGCCCAGCGTGGCGAACATCAGAAAGCCATCCACCGCCAGGGCCCGGTGCCAGGCCGCCATCTCGGCCTGCGGGTCGGCCACGCCGTGCAGACCCATGTTGGCCCACACCAGCTGGCCCTGGCCGACGCCCAGCTCAGCCGGCGTCACGGCCAGGCTGGCCTTGCCCGACCAGCGCGCAGGCGACCACCACGGTAGGGCCAGGGCCGCGGCCGTGGCATCCCGCCGTGCGGCGTCAGGCTCGACGGCGATCAGCCGGGCTTGGGGATAGGCGGCCCGCAGGAGGGCGCTGCTGGCGCCGAGAAAGCTGCCCCAGTCGATGACGCCGGCCGGTTGCAGCTTGACGATGGGCAGGCGTTCGACCATGCGCCGGGCCACTTCGCCATGCAGCCAAGGCGGCGCGGCCGCCTGGTTGAGCCGGCGCTGAACGCGCGCCAGTGCCACCGCGTCGAGCGGTCGGCGGGTGCTGCGCTCGGGGGTTGCCATCGGGGGTCAGTATATTGAGCCGATGTCGCTGTCCGTTTTCCTGCGCGCAGCCCGAGTGGCGCGGCTGCCCAGCCTGTGCGA
Source organism: Rubrivivax sp. (assembly GCA_040400915.1). Classification (GTDB taxonomy): domain Bacteria; phylum Pseudomonadota; class Gammaproteobacteria; order Burkholderiales; family Burkholderiaceae_C; genus Rubrivivax. The sequence goes on along the minus strand of JBBAPI010000010.1, from coordinate 20,349 downwards.
GGTCTGTCGCAGCTGGGCCGTGTCCGGGCTGTGCCCCGCCTGCGTGGCACGTTTCGCGGCGCCACGCCCGCGCTGTGCGCGTTGCGGCATCGGCCTGGGCCTGGCCGCGCCGGCCTGCGGCGCCTGCCTGGGCGAGCCGCCGCCCTTCGAACGCACCGTCTGCGTGGCCGACTACGGCTTCCCCTGGGACCGCCTGGTCGCCGACTTCAAATTCCACGGCCGCGTCGAACTGGCCGGCGTGCTGGCCGAACAAATGACCACTGCCGTGCGCGCGGCCGGCGCGCCACCACCGGACACCGTGCTGCCGGTGCCCCTGTCGGCCGCCCGCCTGGCCCAGCGGGGCTACAACCAGGCTTGGGAACTGGCGCGCCGTGTGGCCCGGGCCCTGGCCCTGCCGACCTCGCCGTCGGTGCTGCTGCGGCCCGTGGACGCCGCGCACCAGATCGAACTCGGCCGCGCCGAACGCCAGCGCAACCTGCGCGGCGCCTTCATGGTCGACCCGGCGCAGCGCAGCACCGTGCAGGGCCGGCGCTGCGCCCTGGTGGACGACGTGATGACCACCGGCGCCACCGCCCACGCCGCCACCGAGGCCTTGCGGCGCGCCGGCGCTGCGGCCGTCGAGGTCTGGGTGCTCGCCCGCACGCCCGAACACTGAACGGCGGCCATGTTCAACATCGTCCTGGTCGCGCCCGAGATCCCGCCCAACACCGGCAACGTCATCCGCCTGGCGGCCAACACCGGCTGCAGGCTGCACCTCGTCGAACCCCTGGGCTTCGCGATGGAGGACAAGCAGTTGCGCCGCGCCGGACTCGACTACCACGAGTACGCGGCCGTGCAGGTCCACGCCTCGTGGGCGGCGCTGCTGCAGGCCGAGCAGCCCGACCCGGCGCGCTGCCACGCCTTCACCACGCGGGGCAGCCGGCCCTTCGCCGACGTGGCCTGGCAGACCGGTGACTGGCTGGTCTTCGGCAGCGAAACGGCCGGCTTGCCCGAGGCGGTGCGCGCAGGATTTGCCGCTGCGCAACGTGTGCGCCTGCCGATGCGGCCGGATCAGCGCAGCCTGAATCTCAGCAACGCTGTGGCCGTGGCCGTCTTCGAGGCCTGGCGGCAGATCGGCTACGCCGGCGGCGGCTGAGGCGGCCTGTGCCGCCCCCGCGCCCGGTGTTCAGGACTCGGAACGGGCCCCGCGCGACATCAGCCGCGCCGCGGCTTCGGCTGGCGTGACGCGGCCCTGCAGGACATCGACCACGGCCTGCACGATGGGCATGTCCACACCCAGCCGCTGGGCACGGGCCAGCACAGTGGGCGCCGACAGCACGCCTTCGGCGACATGACCCAGAGAGCGCAAGGCCTCGGCCAGCGGCAGACCCGCCGCCAGCAGCAGGCCGACGCGGCGGTTGCGCGACAGGTCGCCGGTGGCGGTCAGCACCAAATCGCCCAGGCCCGACAAGCCCATGAACGTCTCGGCCTGCGCGCCCAGCGCCACGCCCAACCGTGTCATTTCGGCCAGGCCGCGCGTGATCAGCGCGGCACGCGCGTTCAGGCCCGCTCCGGGCAGGCCGTCGAGGATGCCGACGGCGATCGCCATCACGTTCTTCACCGCGCCGCCGACCTCGACACCGACCACGTCGGCGCTGGTGTAGACGCGCAGCGCGTCGCTGTGGAAGGCGGCGACGCCAGCCGCCGCCAACCCGCTGTCGGCACTGGCCGCGACCAGCGCCGTAGGCTGGCCGCGCGCCACCTCCAGCGCGAAGCTGGGGCCCGACAGCACGCCGCAGGGCGCCCCCGGGCGCAAGGCGCGGGCGATCTCGTGGCCCAGGCTGCCGGCATGGCGGCTGCTGTCGGCCTCGAAGCCCTTGCACAGCCACAGCACCGGCCGCTCATCGGGCAATGTGGCCAGCTGTTCGCGCAGCGCCGCCATCGGCGTCGCGATGACCGTTAGCCCGCCCCGCGCATGGGCCAGCGCCGCGCCGCGGTCGGCGCTGATGTGCAAGGCTGCGGCCAGTTCGACGTCGGCCAGGTAGCGCGCATTGCAGCGCGTCTGCACCATCGCAGCAGCCTGTTCGGCATCACGCGCCCACAGCACCGTGCTGTGCCTGGCTGCGGCCTGGATCGCCAGTGCCGTGCCCCAGGCACCGGCACCGAGGACGGTGATGTTCATCGTGAACCCGAATGAGCGAAGGGCACCCGAACCATGCGGAATCCCCTTGAGAAGCGACCCGTGCACGGCACGGGTCTTGGGGCCTCAGTTCGCGCCAGTGATGATCCGCGAACCACCGTTGGCCTGTGCCGCCATTTGCTGCTGCTGGGCTTCGAACATCGCCTGGAAGTTGACCTCGGTCAGCAGGATGGGCGGGAAGCCGGCCCGGGTGCAGACGTCGGACACGATGGCGCGCAGGTAGGGGTAGATCATCTGCGGGCAGACGATGCTGATGATGCCTTGCATCTGCTCTTCGGGCACGTGGCGGATCTCGAAGATGCCGGCCTGCTTGGCTTCCACCAGGAACAGCACCTTGTCCTTGACCTTGGTCGTCACGGTGGCCGTGACGGTCACTTCGAACACACCGTCGGCGACCGGCTCGGAACCCATCGCCAGGTTGATGTCGACCTGCGGCTGCGACTGCTCGAGCAGGATCTGCGGCGAATTGGGCTGCTCCAGCGACAGGTCCTTGAGGTACATGCGCTGAATCTGGAAAACAGGGGTCTCGTCGGCCATGGTGGGTTCCAAAGTGTCTAGGTCAGGCGCCGGCTGGCCCTGGGTTGAGCGGCAGATTATGGCCGATGGGCCTGGTCGGCCCATGTGAAAACGGGTGACGGATCAGGCGTTCAGCAGGGGCAGCAGGCCGCCACGCTGGTCCAGCGCCACCAGATCGTCGCAGCCACCGACATGGGTGTCGCCGATGAAGATCTGCGGCACGGTGCGCCGGCCGGTGATCTCCATCATCTGCAGGCGCTGGGCCGGGTCCAGGTCGATGCGGACCTCTTCGATCTCGGCCACACCGCGCTGCTTCAGCAGCGCCTTGGCGCGGTTGCAGTACGGGCAAACCTGGGTGGTGTACATCTTGACGGCGGGCATGGCAGGGTCCTGCTTCGGTTCCAGAGGCGATCGGGCCGCGGGGTCAGGCGGATTTTTCGATGGGCAGGCTGGCTTCACGCCAGGCCGCCGTGCCACCGGCCACCGCCACGGCGCCCTCATGGCCGGCCTTGCGCAGCAGGGCCGCGGCCTTGGCCGAGCGCGTGCCCGTGGGGCACATCAACACGACCGGAATGGTCTTGTTGGTGGGCAGACCTTTCACGGCCTCGCCCCCCAGCAGGCCCAGCGGCAGATTGCGCGCGCCACCGGCATGGCCAGCGGCGAATTCGGCCGGCTCGGAGACGTCCACCAGCACGCCTTTTTCACGGTTGATCAGGCGCACCGCCTCGGTGGTGCTGACGGCGCCGCCGCCGGCGCCGGGCTTGACGACCGGCCACAGCAGCAGGCTGCCAGAGACCAGCGCGGCCAAGATGAGGATCCAGTTCTCGATGATGAAGGCCATGAATATCCTGTGAAAATGCGGCCCGCCAGCGGCTTGCCGCAGCGGCCTTGACGCGTGGGCATCATGGCGCGCAAAACCGCGAATTATAGAATCTCCGCCATGTACAAACTTGTTCTCATCCGCCACGGGGAATCCACCTGGAACCTCGAGAACCGCTTCACCGGCTGGACCGACGTGCCCCTGACGCCCACCGGCGTCGAACAGGCACGCCAGGCCGGGCGCCTGTTGAAGGAGGCCGGCTACGACTTCGATGTCGCCTACACCTCGGTGCTCAAGCGCGCGGTGTGGACCCTGTGGCACGCGCTGGACACGCTGGACCGCACCTGGCTGACCGTGCACAACGACTGGCGCCTGAACGAGCGCCACTACGGCGCGCTGCAAGGCCTGAACAAAGCTGACATGGCCAAGCAGTTCGGTGACGAACAGGTGCTGGCCTGGCGACGCAGCTACGACACGCCGCCACCGGCGTTGGCGGCCAGCGACCCGCGCAGCGAAATCAGCGACCCGCGCTACGCCCCGCTGCTGCCGGGCCAGGTACCGCTGACCGAATGCCTCAAGGACACCGTGGCCCGCGTGCTGCCGGCCTGGAACGAGCGCATCGCGCCGGCCATCCGCAGCGGCCAGCGCGTGGTCATCGCAGCCCACGGCAACAGCATCCGCGCGTTGGTAAAGTACCTGGACCACATTGCCGACGACGCCATCGTTGGCGTGAACATCCCCAACGGCATACCGCTGGTGTATGAACTCGACGCCGAGCTGAAGCCGATCAAGAGCCACTACCTGGGTGACGCCGAGGCCGCTGCGAAAGCCGCAGCGGCGGTGGCCAACCAGGGGAAACAGGCCTGAGCGGCCTCAGAAGCCCGCGCTGACCGACAGACTGGCCAGCATGCTGCGGCCTGGGGCCGGTTCGAAGAAGCGGCTGTTGCCTTCGTTGACGATGACCGACCCGGTGTAGCGGCGGTCGAACAGGTTGTCGACGCGGACGAAGGCGTTCAAGGCCAGCGGCCCGGCCTGCAGCAGATAGCCGGCGTGGGCCGAGGCCACGGTGTAGGCCGCTGCCGCGTCGCTGTTCACATCGTTGACCTGGACCTTGCTCAGCGTGCGCGCCTCCAGGCCACCACGCCAGCCGCTGGCCGGTGCCCAGTTCACGGCCGCATAGCCCACGCTGCGCGCGATGCCCGGGATGCGGTTGCCGGCGGCCACCGCCACGTTGGCCACCGTGCAGGGCGCGGCGGTGCAGGTGGTGAAGGCGTCGCGGTACTGGGCGTCGAGCAGGGTGTAGGCGGCCTGCAAGCGCAGGTCGGCCAGCAGGCGCTGCGACCAGGCCAGTTCCAGGCCCTGGCGCCGCGTGGCGCCGGCGTTCTGGTAGGTGGCGCGGCCGCCGCTGTTGGTTTGCGTGACGATTTCGTTCGCAGTGCCGGTCTGGAACAGCGCTGCCGTCCACTCGCCCGCGCCGGCCGGTCGCGCCTTCACGCCGAATTCCAGGCTACGGCTGCTGGCCGACTGCAGGCCGAAATTCAAGCCGGTGCCGCCGCCGCTGCGGTAAGCCAATTCGTTCAGCGTGGGCGTCTCGAAACCGCGACCGGCGGTGGCGTAGAGGTGCAGCGCGTCGCTGGCTGCGAACATCAAACCCAGGGCCGGCAGCGTGGCGCCGTAGCGCGCGCCGCCGCTGTCGTCGGGATTGCTGCCGACGATGTAGGCGTCGGTGGAGGTGAAGCGCACGCTGCTGCGGCGCAGGCCGGTGTTCAGCGTCCACTGCGGCGCCAGTTGCCAGCTGGCTTGCACATAGGGGTCGACGCTGCTGACGTCGTTGGTCTCGTCGCGGCGCAGCGCGCCCTTCACGCCCAGCACGCTGCCGATGAAGTTCTGGTAGCCGCGGCGGTGTTCCTTGAGCGTGTCGTAGGCCAGGCCGGCGACCACCTTGACCGGCACGCTGCCGGCGACCCCGTCGGCCGTCCAGCGCACGTCGGCCCCGCGGTAGTCACGTCCCAGCGAAATGACGCCGCCCGGGTGCAGGGCATTGGCCTGGGTGGCCACGGCGATGCTCTGGTATTGCTCGGTGCTGCGGTGGCCACCATAGGCCAGCACTTGCAGGCTGCCGTAGGCGCCGAAGCGGCGTTCGTAAACCCCGCCCAGCTGCGACTGGCCGACCGTCTTGCGCGTGTCGAAGGTCAAAGCCGAAGGGTCCACGCCGCGCGGGTTGGCTTCGAACTGCGCGCGCGTCAGGCCCAGCGGGTCTTGCGCGCGCGGCAGCGAGACGCTGTTGACGACCAGCGTGAGCTTGCTGGCCTCGTCGGGCTTGAGGGTGAACTTGGCATTGCCCAGCCAGCGCGTGGTGGCGCTGTGGTCGCGGTAGCCGTCGGTGGTGAAACGGCTGGCGCCGGCCGTGTAGCCGACCTCGCCGACGCGCCCGGCCGCCTGCACGCCCAGGCGCATCAGGCCGTCGCTGCCGAAAGTGCTGCCGAGCGTCAGCCGCGGTGCGCCCTGCCCTTCTTCCGTGAAGACCTGGATCACGCCACCCGATGAATTGCCGTACAGCGCCGAATACGGCCCGCGCAGCACCTCGATGCGGTCCACCGTGCCGAGATCGACGTTGCTGATCTGGCCCTGGCCGTCGGGCAGCGTGGCCGGGATGCCGTCCACGTAAAGCCGAACGCCACGGATGCCGAAACTGGACCGCGCGCCGAAGCCGCGTACCGAAATCTGCACGTCCTGGGCGTAGTTCTGCCGGTCGCGCGCCAGCAGGCCGGGCACACCGCCCAGGCTTTCGGAAATGTTGACCTGGGCGCGGCCGGCGCGCACCTCGTCGCCACCGATGCGGTCCACCGAAGCCGGCACGTCGAAGGGGCGAGCCTCGGTGCGGGTGGCCGTGATGACGACCGCTTCGGGCTGCGTCTGGCCGACTGCGGGCAGGCTGGCCCCCAGCAGCAGCCACGCCAGCGGCTGGTTCCGTTTCGTCAGTTGCATGTCGTGTCTCGTCCTGTTGTTGAAAGCTTGGGTATCGCGCTGGGGCGCTAGAGCGTACGCAGCGCCGCGGCCAGCAAAGGCACCACCGACACGGCGTTGCTGGCGTGGGGCACGCAGTCGCTGCTCCACACCGCCCTGACGCCGGCGGCGTGCACCTGGGCCAGCGCATCGTCGATGAAGAGCGCGTGGGTCACGGCCGCGTCGACACTGGCGGCACCCGCCGCCAGCGCGCCGCGCGCCGCGGCGATCAAGGTGCGGCCGGTGCTGGCCACGTCGTCGAGCAGCACCACGGCACGGCCGGCCACGTCGGTGTCGGGCAGGGCCACGTCCACGTCGCGGTCGCCATGGCGGGTCTTGCGGCACACCGCGTAGGCCAGTCCGTGGGCCTGCGCGGCACGCCGCACCCACTGGCCGGCCTCCTCGTCGGGGGCCAGCAGCAGCGCAGCGGGCACCTGCTGCGCCACATGGCCGCCCAGCAGTTCGGCTGCCGTCAAGGCCACGCCGCGCCGCCCCGGCACGACCTCGTCCATCGTGCTCACGCGGTGCAGATGCGGGTCGACCGTGACGACGGCGTCGAAGCTGGCCGCCAGCAAGCGGCCGATGTGGCGCTGGCTGACCACCTCGCCGGGCGTGAAAGCCAGGTCCTGCCGCATATAGGCCAGGTAAGGGCTGATCAGGGTCAGGTGCCGGGCGCCCAGTTCGCGGGCGCCGGCGGCGGTCAGCAGCAGTGGCGTGAACTTGGCGTTCGGGTCCTGCAAACCGCGCAGCACCAGCACGCGCGGCGGCAGTTGCGGCGGCAGGCGCAAACGCGTTTCGCCGTCGGGGAAGCGGTGCTGGTCGATCAGCGCCCACGGGCAGCCCAGCGCGTCCGCCAGCCGTCCGGCCAGCACGGCTTCATCGCTACAGGCCAGCAACATGGGCGTGGACATCGACATCAGACCGGCAATTCTGCCGCCATCAGTTCACGCAGGTGCAGGGCCAGCGCGCGGCGGTCGGCATGGGCGGTGGCGATGGGCGGCATGACGTGGACGTGCGCCGTCAGCCCGCTGGCGGAAACCACGCGCCAGACGCTCTGCAGCAGCGTGGTCTCGCCGATGTAGACCGCCGCCGGGCTGTAGGCCTGCGCGGCGTCGGCAAAGCGCAGCACGATGGGTTGCACCGGCGTGGCGGTGGCGATGGCGGCCTGCAGCAGGTTGGCGTGGAAGGGCAGCAACTCGGGGCCGGCGCCGGTGGTGCCTTCGGGAAAGACGGCCACGGTGTCGCCGGCCTGCATCGCCTGGGCCATGGCGTGCACCACGCGCACCGCGTCGCGCTTGCGTTCGCGTTCGATGAACAGCGTGCCGGCGTTCTTGATCAACCAGCCCAACAAGGGCCAGGCCAGCACGTCGGCCTTGCTGACGAAGCGCGCGTGCGGCGCCGCCGCGTGGATGGCCGCGATGTCGATCCACGACACATGGTTGGCCACCACCAATGTGGCGCCCGGGCGCGGCGCCGTGCCACTCACTTGCACCCTCATGCCGACGGCGCGCAGCAGACCGGCGGACCACCAGCGGATGCGCTCATGCCGGCCTGCCGCGTCCAGTTGCGGGAAGCGGGTCATCACCAGCATGCCGTGCAGCACGTGCAGCACGGCGCGCAGCAGGCGCCAGGCCGCGACCAGACGGCGCATCAGGCGGTGGCCTCGGCGCGGGCCTCGAAGGCGATGGTCCCGGCGACCAGAGTCGCGCGCACGCGGCCCGGCAAGGCCATGCCGGTGGACGCGAAGCTGAAGGGCGTGTGCTTGCCCTGGCTGGCCAGCATCGCCGGGCTGACCATCCATTCGGCGGCCGGGTCGAAGATGCAGACATCGGCCACGCCGCCCTCCACCAGCCGCCCCGCGCTGCTGGCCAGCGAGCCCAGCGCGTCGCCCAGCACGCGCACCGGGTCGTGGGTCACGCGGCCCAGGGTCAGCGTCAGCGGCAGGCCGCTGTCGGCGCCCCAGCGCAGCGCCAGGCTCAGCAGCAGTTCCAGACCGGTCGCGCCCGGTTCGGCCTCACCGAAGGGCAGGTTCTTCATGTCATCGGCCACCGGGTTGTGGTCGGACACCAGCGCGTCCAGCGTGCCGTCGGCCAGCGCGGCGCGCAAGGCGGCGCGGTCGGGGCCCTGGCGCAGCGGCGGCGTCAGGCGCATGTCGGCGTTGAAGTAGCCGATGTCCACGTCGGTCAGGTGCAGCGACCCGATGTTCACGTCGGCCGTCACCGGCAGGCCTTCGGCCTTGGCCGCGCGCAGCAGGGCCACACCGGCGGCGCTGGACAAACGGCACAGGTGGACGCGGGCTTTCGTCGCCCGCACCAGCTCGAAGATGGTGTGCAGGGCGATGGTCTCGGCCACCGCCGGCACGCCGGACAAGCCCAGCCGGGTGGCCATCGCGCCCTGGGCGGCCACGCCCTTGCCCAACCAGGCGTCCAGCGGGCGCAGCCACACCGTGTAGCCGAAGGTGGCCGCGTACTGCAGCGCGCGCAGCAGCACCAGGCTGTCGGTGACCGGCACATCGGCCTGCGAGAAACCGACGCAGCCAGCCTCGGTCAATTCGGCCATCTCGGTCAGCGTCTGGCCTTCGAGCTTGCGGGTCAGCGCACCCAGCGGAAAGACGCGGCAGCGGCTGAGCTTGCGGGCGCGGAATTTCAGCATCTCGACCAGGCCGGGCTCGTCCAGCGCCGGGTCGGTGTCGGGCGGGCAGACCAGGCTGGTCACGCCGCCGGCCGCTGCGGCCGCCAGTTCGCTCTCCAGCATGCCTTCGTGTTCCTGCCCCGGTTCGCGCAGGCGCGCGGCCAGGTCCACCAGGCCCGGTGCGACGACCAGGCCACGGGCGTCGATGACGCGGTCGGCGCCGAAATCGGGCAGCTTGCCGTTCCCCGCGCAGGCCACGATGGCGACGATGCGGCCGCTGGCGATGGCCACATCGGCGACTTCGTCGCGGCCGCTGGCGGGGTCGATGACACGGCCGTTCTGGATCAGGATCTTCATGCGGCGTTTCCGGCTATGGTGGACATCACCGCCATGCGCACCGCGATGCCGAAAGTCACCTGCGGCAGGATCACGCTGTGGCTGCCGTCGGCCACGCTGCTGTCGATTTCCACACCGCGGTTGATCGGCCCGGGGTGCATCACGATGCAGTCCGGCTTGGCCAAAGCCAGCTTTTCGGCTGTCAGGCCGTAGCTCTTGTAGAACTCGCCGGCGCTGGGCAGCATGGCGCCGCTCATGCGTTCGTTCTGCAGGCGCAGCATGATGATCACGTCGGCGCCGCGTATGCCTTCGGCCATGTCGTGGCAGACCCGCACGCCCATGCCGGCCAGATCGCCCGGCACCAGTGTCTTGGGGCCGACGGCGCGGATCTCGGGCACGCCCAGCGTGGTCAGCGCATGGATGTCGGACCGCGCCACGCGGCTGTGCACGATGTCGCCGACGATGGCCACGGTCAGCTGCGTGAAGTCCTTCTTGTAGTGGCGGATGGTGTAGACGTCCAGCAGCCCCTGCGTCGGGTGGGCGTGGCGGCCGTCACCGGCATTCACGACGTGGACATGCGGCGCGACGTGCTGGGCGATGAGGTAGGGCGCGCCGCTCTCGGCGTGGCGCACGATGAACATGTCGGCGTGCATCGCGCTCAGGTTGGCGATGGTGTCGAGCAGGCTTTCGCCCTTGGCCGTGCTGCTCTTGGCGATGTCGAGGTTGATGACGTCGGCACTCAGCCGCTTGGCCGCGATCTCGAAGGTGGTGCGGGTGCGGGTGCTGTTCTCGAAAAAGAGATTGAAAACGCTCTTGCCGCGCAGCAGGGGCACCTTCTTCACGTCGCGGTCGTTGACGCTGAGGAAGGTGCCGGCGGTGTCCAGGATCTGCATCAGCACGGCCTTGGGCAGGCCTTCGATGGACAGCAGGTGGATCAGCTCGCCGTGGCCATTGAGCTGGGGGTTGCGTCGGGACAGCATGGTGCGTGTTGGGGCAGTCAGGTGCCAGCGGATGCGGTCACGCTGAAGTGGAAGCCGCCATCGTCGCGGCGGCCGAGCGACAACTTCTGCGCGGCCGGCAGCACGAGCTTGGTGGCGCAGAAGGCGGCGGCGACGGGCAACTCGCGGCCGCCGCGGTCCACCAGCACCGCCAGGGTAACGCTGGCCGGGCGGCCGAAGTCGAAGAGTTCGTTGACCACCGCGCGGATGGTGCGGCCGGTGTAGAGCACATCGTCGATCAGCACGATGTGGCGGCCGTCGATGGCAAAGGGCAGGCGGGTCGGGTCGGCGCCGCCGTTCTTGCCGGTGACCAGGCCGCGCTCGCTGAAATCGTCGCGGTGCAAGGTGCTGCTGATGACGCCGTAGCCCTTGTCGCCACCCGGCAGGCCCAGGTCGTGCTGCAGGCGTTCGGCCAGCCAGGCGCCGCCCGACCAGATGCCGACCAGGGCGCAGTCGGGCTTCAACAGATGGCGCACGCCATCGCGCAGCTCGACGTACAGGGCTTCGGCATCAAGCTGCAACATCGGGACTCCCAGCCGGTTCGGGCAGGGTGCGCAGGTACTGGTCGAGGATGATGACAGCCGATGCGGCATCGGCATCCGGGGCGCCGGCGCTCAAGGCTTCGGTGGTGCTGTAGCGCTCGTCCACTTCATGCACCGCCAGGCGGAAACGGCCGTGCAACTGGCGCGCGAAGCGGCGCGCCTTGACGGTGTTCTCGTGCTCGGCGCCGTCGGGGTGGAAGGGCACGCCAACTACCAGCGCGTCGGGCTGCCATTCCCGGATCAGCGCGGCGATGGCCGCGAAGCGCGCGTCGCCCTCGCTGGCCACGGTCTTCAGCGGGCTGGCGCGGCGCAACAAGGTATTACCGGTGGCCACGCCGACACGGCGGGTGCCGAAGTCGAAAGACAGGAAGCTCTGCGGGCGCAGGGCCGTTCGAGCAACAGGCTCAGGCATGGCCCGCTTCTTGGGAAAGCATGCGCGGATCGATGCCGAGCAGGCCCACGGCGCGGTCGTAGCGCTCTTCGATCGGCGTGTCGAAGATGACCTTGGGGTCGGCGTTGACGGTCAGCCAGCCGTTGCGGCCGATCTCGTCTTCCAGCTGACCGGCCTGCCAGCCGCTGTAGCCCAGCGTGATCAGCACTTTGCGCGGGCCGCCGCCGTCGGCCATGGCTTCCAGCACGTCCTTGCTGGTCGTCATCTCCAGGCCGCCGGGTATGGACAGGGTGCTGTTGTAGCGCGCAGCGCCCTCACCGATCTTTTCGTGCAGCACGAAGCCGCGCTCGGTCTGTACCGGGCCGCCGAAGTAGACCGGCTCGTCGCCGAGGCCGTCCGGGTCGAGGTTGAGCTCGACCTTCTCGAACAGCTTGCGCAGCTTGATGTCGATCGGCTTGTTGATGACCAGACCCAGCGCGCCCTTTTCGTTGTGCTCGCAGAGGTAGACCACGGCACCCGCAAAGGTCTCGTCGGCCATGCCGGGCATGGCGATCAGGAACTGGTTGGTGAGGTCGATGCGTGAGCCTGTGGGCATGGGTGAATTCTATTCCCGGCACACTCCCACCCGTGAACCCAGCCTACCCCTCGGAAACCTTCGCCCGCGCCCTGGTCTGGCTGCGCCGTGACCTGCGCACCGCCGACCACGCGGCCCTGCACCACGCACTGCGCCACGCGCGCCAGGTCTGGTGCGTCTTCGTCTTCGACCGCGACATCCTGGACGCCTTGCCGCGCAGCGACCGGCGGGTCGAATTCATCCGCGACAGCCTGGTCGGTGTGGACGCCGACCTTTGCGCACTGGCTGCGTCCCACGGCGTCGAAGGCGCGGGCCTGATCGTGCGCCACGGCTGGGCGCACAGCGAGATTCCGGCGCTGGCCCAGGCCTTGGGCGTGCAGGCGGTCTACGCCAACCACGACGACGAGCCCGCCGCCCTGGCCCGCGACGCGAAAGTGCGCGGCCGGCTGGCCGATGCCGGCGTGGTGCTGCACACCGGCAAGGACCACGTCGTCTTCGAACGCAGCGAGGTGCTGACGCTGGGCGGCGGGCCGTTTTCGGTGTTCACGCCCTACAAGAACGCCTGGCTGAAGAAGGCCGAGGGCTACTTCCTCAGCAGCTACCCGATCGCCCGCTACGCCGCCGCGCTGGCACCCCGGCCGGCGGCCGAGCCCGGTGTGCCGGCGCTGGCAGCGCTGGGCTTTGCGAAGACCAATCTGCACACGCTGCGCCTGCCCACCGGCCCGGCCGGCGGACAGGAATTGCTCGACGACTTCCTGACCCGCATCGACCGCTATGGCGACACGCGCGACTTCCCGGCGCTGAAAGGCCCCAGCTACCTGAGCACGCACCTGCGCTTCGGCACCGTGAGCATCCGCCGCCTGGCGCGCGAAGCGCATTCCCGGGCCGCAGCCGGTTCGCGCGGCGCCCAGGTCTGGTTGTCGGAACTGATCTGGCGCGATTTCTACCACCAGGTGCTGCACCACCACCCGCGCGTGGCGGAACGCGCCTTCAAGCCGGACTACGACCGCATCCAGTGGGAACACGGCAAGCACGGCGACGCGCTGTTCACCGCCTGGTGCGAAGGCCGCACCGGCTACCCGCTGGTCGATGCCGCCCTGCACCAGCTGAACCAGACCGGCTACATGCACAACCGCCTGCGCATGGTGGTGGCCAGCTTCCTGACCAAGGACCTGGGCATCGATTGGCGCCGTGGCGAGGCTTACTTCGCCCTGCACCTGAACGACTTCGACCTGGCCGCCAACAACGGCGGCTGGCAGTGGGCGGCCTCCAGCGGCTGCGACGCCCAGCCCTATTTCCGCATCTTCAACCCGGTGACGCAGAGCGAAAAGTTCGACCCCGATGGCAAGTTCATCCGCCGCTACCTGCCGCAGCTGGCCGGTCTGCCCAGCAAGCTGATCCACGCGCCCTGGATGGCGCCGCCGCTGGACCTGGCGGCGGCCGGCGTCGTGCTGGGCCCGGCCGGCAGCTACCCCCTGCCGGTGGTGGATCACGCCGAGGCGCGTGCGAAGACCTTGCTGCGCTATGCCGTCGTGAAGGGCGACACGAAGACAGGCTGAGGCGCTGCAGCCGACGACCCGGCGGCCGGCTCAGACCTCGCCTGACGGCGAAAAGCGCGCGACACTCGGCCGCCTGAGGCTGGCTGACCCCCGCGCTGGCCATCCCACCCCCGGCTGTTTTCCACGTCCCATCCCATGACCTCCAAATGCACGCTGCTGACCCTCTGCGCCTCACTGCTGCTGGGCGCTTGCGCGTCGCCGATGGAGATGCTGGGGTGGGCCAAGGACGAGCCCTTCGTCATCACCGCAGCCGAGCAGCGCGAGTACCAGACGGCGGCACCGCTGTTTTCCAAGGGCATCGCCCAGGTGCTGTTCATCAAGGGCAAGGTCTGCCTGGGCTGCGGTGACTTTTCAGACACGAATGGCATCGGCGTATCGCACATCGAAGGTCGGCTCAATCACTGGTTTCCGCAACTTCTGAAGCAGGAAATCGGCGCTTCGACCCTGTTCGCACCCAGTCCCCGGAGTCTGGTGGTCAAGTCGCAGTTGCTTGCCATCGACCAGCACAGTTCGGTGGGCGCGCGCGCCGAGCGTGCCAGCACCATGACGTCCGGCGCGGTTCTGACCACCAAGGTTGCCGTGCAATACGATCTGGTGGATGGTGGCAATGTGGTCGGCAGCTGGGTGGTGACCACCTCGGCGCGATCCAACAGTCTGGTCGCCAGCACCCGCCTGACCGAGAACATCGACGGCGCGCTCAAGCGCAACGTGCGGGCCTTCCTGCTGCGCCTGGTGGCCGACAACAGCCCGAGCGACAGCGTGCGCGCCACCCAGGCCCTGGCGTCACTGCAGAGCGAAGTCGACAACAAGCGCATAGTGTTGGCCTACCTTGTGTATGGCGCCACCAAGACGGTCACCACGACCGCGGGGGTCATCGGCGACGGTCTGCTGCTCGTCGCCCAGAACAGCGATGTGGTGGCCGCCGAGTTGAACAAGGTGCCCGGGCAGATGAGGGCGCTCGATGCCGCCTCACGCGGCACTTCGGTTGAAGCCGAACAAGCCAAGGCCCGGCGCGATGCCGCGTTCTACGCCCAGATCGCCAAGCAGGAGGCCGACCCCAACAGCGATCTGAATCGCGACAAGCGCAGCCGCGAAAGCGCCGAAGCCCAGCGCAAGGCCGACGACAAGCGGCGCGACGACGATCGCAACGCCAAGCGCGAAGCCGACCGCAGGATGGCGAGCGCCCGCACCGACAAGAGCCCGTCGGATTCGAATCGGGCAGTCAGCGCCGAGCCGACCCGCGGCCAGGAAGAAGCCGCTGCTGCCGCAGCCGCCGCCAAGGCGAGGGAAGCCGCCGCCAGGGCCAAGGACGAAGCCGACGCCAAAGCCAAGGCACTGGAAGAAGCCCGCCTCGCCAAACTGAAGAAAGACCAGGAAGCCGCCGAAGCCCAAGCCAGGAAGGCCATCGCCGACGCCGCCGCCGCCAAGCAAAGACGCATCGACGCCTGGGGCCCGGTCCAGCTTGAAGCGGTGGCCATTTGCGTGCAGAGCAAGCGCTCCGGCAAATGGGCCTGCGATGGCGCGCTCGACAACCAGATCATCGTGGACGAACCGTCTCTGGAAAGCGCCCTCAAGCGTCAGCATTGCGCCGGCGGCACCTGGGCAGCCGGGGGCCCGGTGATCGACGGCACGCAATGGGAGGCCTACCGCTGCGGCCAGGCCTTGGGTGCCGGCGATTACGACGTGGCCCGCCGGCGTGGCTTGATCACGGCGCGGCGCTCCTACATGTGCAAGAAGGGCGAGCCCGGCGACGGCCGCTGCACCACGATCTACGCTGGGCAGAATCTGCCCGAGCGGAACTGACGCGGCCGGTGTTGGACGATCCGCGCTTGCGGGCCTGAACGGCTGGCCGACAACCGGTCGGCCCGGTGCTGCGGTCAGGCGGCACGACGTTGCGCAGCGGCCAGGCGCCAAGAGCGCTGGCATCAGCGTCAAAGACCTCGCGCAGAAAAGCCAGCACCACCGCCTGCATGGCCGCCTTCACCTGGGGGTTGGGCGTGACGCCGCCGGTGCCGGCACGGCCGGTGAAGATGCTGTGCGAACCGCTTTCGCAGACGGCCAGCCATTTGCCTGCGCTGCCGTAGAAGGGCGTCGCGGTGACCACGACGCGCAGGTCGATGACGCGGCACTGGCCTTCGACCTGCGCCCCGGGCGCCCCGTTCAGGGCCGCGACTGCTGGATCAGCCGCAATTCCCAGGGAATGATGACCTTCGAGAAGATCACCGGGTCGGTCCAGCCCTGGGCCTCGCGGCCGAGGTGGCCGCCGCGCGGGTTGATCCAGGCCTCCTTGGGCACGTCGCCGCTGCGCAGCAGCAATTCGATGTCGGAGATCGGCACCTGCGTGTCGCGGGCCCCGGTCACCACCAGCATGGGCGTGGTCGGCTGGCTCAACAGCCCCTGGGCCTGCAGCGACATCGCCGGCATCAGCCGGGCCAGGTCGTCGACGCTGCGGGCGCCTTCGAAGACATTGATGAAGGCCGGCGCCAGGTCGAACAGGTATTCGCGGTTGCCCAGCGTGCCCTCGCGCAGGAAGCGCTCGGAGAAGAAGGCGTCGACCGGTGGTGATTGCGCCACCGAGCCCAGCAGGCGGGCCCGCTCGGTGATCGCCAGCTTGGCCGACCAGTAGCCGCCGAAGCTGACGCCCGAGGCGATGATGCGCTGGCGGTCGACCTTCGGATGCTGGACCAGAAAGTCGAGCACCGCGCTGAACATGCGTTCCGATTTCAGCGCCACCTTGACCGGCGCCTGCCCAGTGCCGGGGCTGTCCACCGCCAGGAAGCCGACGCCCTGGTCGAGGATCTGGGCGTAGCTTTCGGCCACCGTTTCCTTGCGGCTGTCCAGGCCGCTGATCGCCAGGATCATCGGCACCGGCCCCTGGGCGTTCTTGGGGAAGCGCAGGTAGCCGACGATGAACTGCCCCTCGAAGGGGATGCGCACGGTCTCCAGCGCCGGGCTCAAGGTCTTGGCGTACTGGCCGTAGGCGTCCAGCGCGCGCTGGTAGGCGTGCTGCTTGCCGGCCGAATTCGGCACCGGCCATTGCGCGAAATAGAACAGCCGCCAGGCGCGCCGGAAGGCCGCTGCGGCCTTGGCGGGATCCTGCGCAGCCAGCCCCTCGGCGAAGTAGCGCTCGGCGACGGTGCCGAAGCCCTGCGCCCAATCGTCGCGGTCGCGCGTCTTGACCAGCGCCAGGGCCTGCGCGACGTCGCTCGGATCGAGCCCGCCGAGCGGGTAGGCGCCGCGCTGGACACGGGCCAGCGACTCGGACTTGATCTCGTCGATCGTCCGCTCGGGAACCTGGCCCCAGCCCGGCGCCGACGCCAAGGCGAGCAACGCCGTCACGAGTGCGAACTTCATCTTCATCGCGGGTGTACCTCCAGAATCACGGGACGCAGAGTTTCGTTCAGCTGCGGGCGACTTGAAGGATACGCACGATGAAGATGTTGAAAACCGGGGCGGCGGCGCTGCTGGCCTTGGCGATGGCGACCCCGGCGCAGGCCACGCTGGTCGACCGCGGCGGCGGCATGGTCTACGACACCCTGCTCGACGTGACCTGGCTGAAGAACGCCAATTACGCCGCCACCGAACTCAGCGATGCGCGCCGCGACGCCCTCATCGCCGCCGTGGTGAGCGTCGACGGACACACCTTGGCTGCGGCGGACTTCCAGAAGTCCGGCACGGCTTACACGGGCAAGATGACGTGGTGGGGCGCCATGGCCTGGGCCCAGGACCTGACCTTCGGCGGCTTCAACGACTGGCGGCTGGCCACGATCAACTCGGCCACCCCGACGTCGGACATCCACGGCGGTCTGTCGCCCAGCGCCGCGGCCTTCGCGGCCTTTGGCAATGAGTACGGCTACATGTTCGCGTACAACCTCGGCGGCACGGGCGGCATATCCGGCGATCGGGTCGGCGACGTGACCGCCGTGCTGGGCGACGCCGTGCTGAACGGGGTTCAGCAAGCCTACTGGTCCGCCACCCAATCCGATGCCACGAAGTCCTACTTCTACGTGTTCGGGCTCAACCGGGGCTCGAACGCAGAAGGCACCAGCACCGACGTCGCGCAGCTGGCCGCATGGGCGGTGCGCAGCGGCGATGTCGCCGCCGCGGTGCCCGAGCCCCGGACACTGGCCCTGGCCCTGATGGCCTTGCTGGCACTGGGCGCGACGGGGGCTGGGCGCAGCAGGCGGCCAAGGCTCGGGGGACTGGTCGCCGCCGAGCCCTTGAGTCCTTGAGCCGGTTGCCCTGACGGAAGCGCTGCGCAGCAGGCGCCTGCCGGCCAGGCCCCGGCGCGCGCCAGCGACTGGCCCGTTCCTGCCGATCGCCGACGACCGGTCTCGAGCATTCCAGCACCACGCTGCTCCTGTCCAGGCCAACGCCGAAGTCGATCGCACTCAGCGTCTCATCGCCGTTCGAATCGCGCGCGCAACCGGGTGACGAGGCAGACGATCGACCTCGGTGGTTTGCGATCCCTGCTGACTGCGCGGGCAACGACGGCCTGGGTGGCGGGGGCCTTACCGAGACGAGCCGCGAACACCGGCCAACCGCGGGCTCACAAATGCGGCGCCGCGCCCCTTCCGATAACAGGCGAGAGGGGCCAGGAGCTGGGGCCGGCGCGACGGTTGTGCGCCGGTTTCAGGCTGCTGGACCCGCAGAACTGCTTCACCTGCGGAACGAAGGCGGTGCGCGCCGACGGCAGGGACTACGTCTTACCGGCTGGCGACGTGATGAACTGCTCGTTCAATTCCTGAGCGCCATTCGCCAGCCCGCCGCTCAATCGCCCATGCTGACGCTGCCGCCGGCACTTCATGGAGGGCAGGGTATCGGTCGACCGCTCTTGTTGTAGCAGGTCCGTAATACCGAAACCACCTTCGTGTTCTGGTACGGCTCTTTCTGCACGAAGACCGTCTCCGTGCTGACTTCGGTGGTGTAGTGCGCGTCCGCCGAGCCATCGGCTGCGACCCCGGCTTCCTGCACGCACGGTATCTTCACGATACTGTCGCTGCAAAGTGCGATCGACGCGATGATCGCGCCATACCGGTCGAGAGCACAAAGCACTGCCACGCCATCGGCGATGGTTTTGTCGTCTTTGTCTTTCAGAATTGCCATGATTTTCCTTTCGATTGTTCAGACCACTGCCCTCAAGAGTCGCCGCTTCACGCGTCGATATCAGAATGCGACCGACAGTCGCATCACGATCACTCGCCCCGGTGCGTAACGGGGGCTCACAAGGTTGTCGATGTCCTGGTAACTGAATCGCCGGTTGAAAACGTTTCGGGCCTCGATGGAGACGATGCCGATGCGCTGCGGCAGCCGATAGTAGGCGTTGAGGTCGGTGACGACAAAGTTCGAACGGGCGTCTACGAGATCGTAATTCCGGTCCTGGTACTGGATCTGCTGGCTGATCCAGGTGACCTTGACACCCGCCAACCAATTGCCCAGCGCGTGCAGGCGCAGCCCCAGCGGCACGAATACCGTACGCAACCGGGTGTAGCCTTCGTTACCTGTTTTTTTCTCGGGCCTCACGAAGCGCTCCCCTTGGACTTCGAGCGTGGCGCTCGCATTCGGACTGAAAATCCGATAGGCATACAGGCGCCCGAACCGCTCGCGCCAGCGGGCATCTGGATCACCGGGAAATCCTGGTACGTCCAGATCGCGCGCCGACGCCTCGGCGCCGACAAACATCGCGGACGTCAGCTTGTGATCGAGCGCGACACCGACGCGGCGCGTTCGGGTGCCATTCGGGTCGTCAAAGAACTGGTTGAACCCCATGATCTGCGCCGGCTGCAGCGTCTGGTTTGCGACAAAGCTGCGTTTGACCGTGGTGAAGGCCGCAGCCCGCATCGTGATGGCGTCGGACACGGGCCAAGCCAGACCCAATTTAGGATTGACACGCGAGACGTGAACGCCGGGCTCGTCGTAGGTGTCCCAGCTGATACCCATCAGCGGCATGAGGCGATGGGGCAGGTTCGTGAACACAGCCTGCGCATAGACCGAACGCTCGCGCGTGTCCGCGTCGAATGGGCCAGCGCCATAGTCAAGCGTCGCCTGGTTGCGGTACAGCGACACACCACTCAGGAACTGCAGCCCCTGGCTGCGCTGCGCATACTGGACTTCTGCCGACTGCAGGCGCTCGCGATCCTGGATGTCGTAACTCGGGTCATCGGTGAGGTACAGGTGCTCACGGGAAGTACCAGCGATCGCCGACACCATCAGCTCCGACCGCGCATCGAGAGCAAACCAGCCGCCAGCCCTGAACGTGTCGAGACGTGTGTCGTCGCGCAACTTGGGAGCGAAGTCGGTGCGATCGAAGCGTGCCGCAAGGTCGCCCTGCTTGCCAGTCTCGCTGCGCAACTCGGCCTGAAGGCGGACCGTGGGCGACAAGGCAAGCTGGACAAAGGCGTTGAGCAGATCCTGGCGCTGGTCGTTGTTCTCGCGCTGTCCCTGCGTCTGGAAGCGGTATTGCCCCAGGCTCCAGGCCAACGTGTCCTTCAGTCCGGAGACGAAGATCTGGTCGCCCGCGGTGCCCGCGCTGCCGGCCATCGTGTCGACCTGGGCCGCGACCTGGTTGCGCGTGAACAGCGGATTGAATTCGTTGGCGCCGGCTTGGGTCAGCCCGCTGGTCTCGACCTTGAACTGCGGATCGCGCAGCAACTGCGGCTGCAGCGTGTTCAACCCCAACGGCTGGCGCAGTTGGGATTGCAGCAACTCGCTCACACGCGCGGACTCGGTCCTGATTTGGCCGAGTGGACTTACCCTGATCTCACGGACACCGCTGGACTAGATTTTCAATTTGCCTG
>JBBAPI010000009.1:0-153246 GCA_040400915.1 Rubrivivax sp. | reverse complement strand
TCGGGGCTACCAAGGTGTGCGTACTGGATGGCCATTTTTCAGACCTTCCCTAGGCGATTCCGCGCGGCGGGAATTCGAGACTGCGCTGCAGCCAGTTCTCGGGCGCGTAGGTGGCCCGCCCGTCGGTGACGTGCAAGGTGTAGGCCAGCCGCGACCGGGCCGAGCGGTTGGCCGCACTGCAGTGCGGCAGCAGGCCGTGGAAAACCACCAAGCTGCCCGCCGCCACGGGCAGCGGGACGGCCTGCGTCAGGTCCGGCCAGGGCGTGGCGTCCAGCGCCTGCATGCGCAAGGTGCCGGCCGCGTGGTCGCAGACATACTGCTCGCGCAGCGCACGGCGGTGGCCGCCGGGCTCCACCCACAGGCAGCCGTTGTCCAGCGTGGCGTCTTCCAGCGCGAACCAGAAGGTGGTGACGGTTTGCGGCGTGGTGGCGAAGAAGCTGGCGTCCTGGTGCCAACCCACTTCACCTCCAATGCGCGGCTGCTTGAAGATCAGCTGGCTCTGCCAGAGCAAAGGGTCTTGCAAGCCCAGGTCGGTGGCCAGCCCCGCCAGATCGGGGCCGTGCGAGAAGACCCTGAACAGCGGATCGAGGTCGTGCAGCGCGTGGCCGATCTTGTTGATGGACTGTGACTTGGGCACCCGCAGGCGGGCGGCATCGTCCAGCGCTTCTTCCTCGAAAAAGCACTGCACGCTGGCCGCCGAAGCCAGCAGCGCGGCGTCGGCGACCAGGCTGCGGTCGCGGGTGGAAAAGCGGCTGGCGCCGGCGTCGGGCTCGAAGGCGTCGACCAGCGCCTGGGCGCGCTCGGTGGCCGCTGCACAGTCGGCGCGCGACTTGAAGCCGGGCAGCACGAGGTAGCCGGCTTCGTGCCAGGCGGCAATCTGTTGGGTGTCCAGCATGGCCCATTGTTGCGTGGATGTTGCATCGCGGCATCCGAACCGGCATCCGACACCGCCTTTTCATGAATCGCCGGGAAGCAGGCGGCATCATCAATGGTTACGCCATATGAGGAGTTGTCATGCCCCGTCTCTGCCTTGCCCTGTCGATAGCTTGCTCACCCGCCCGCACACTGAAGCCGCACCACGCGCTGGCAGCGGTCACGCTGGCCGTGCTGCAACTGGGTGCATCGGCCCAGACCTCGGGGCAGCTGCAGACCATCACCGTCACGGCCGAGCGCCGCATCGAGAACATCCGCGAAGTGCCCAGCGCCGTCAGCGCGCTGCAGGGCGAGGTGCTCGACGTGCTGAACACCAGCGGCCAGGACGTGCGCATGCTCAGCGCCCGGGTGCCCAGCCTGAACATCGAGTCGTCTTTCGGCCGCGCCTTTCCGCGTTTCTACATCCGCGGCTATGGCAACACCGACTTCCGCCTGAACGCCTCGCAGCCGGTGTCGCTGGTCTATGACGACGTGGTGCAGGAGAACCCCATCCTGAAGGGCTTCCCGATCTTCGACATCGACCGCGTCGAGGTGCTGCGCGGCCCGCAGGGCACGCTGTTCGGCCGCAACACGCCGGCCGGCGTGGTGAAGTTCGATTCCGTCAAGCCGACGAAGAAGCTCGAAGGCTACGGCAGCATCGGCTTTGGCACCTACCAGACCGTCAATGCCGAAGGGGCGATCAACGTGCCGCTGAGTGCCGACCTGGCGCTGCGCGTGTCGCTGCTGAACCAGACCCGGGATGACTGGGTGAAGAACACCTACGCCGCCGGCCCGACGCCCAAGCTGGAGGGCTACCGCGACAGCGCCCTGCGCGCGCAGCTGCTGTACGACGGCGGCAATGCGCTCAGCGTGCTGGGCAACTTCCATGCGCGCGACTACAAGGGCTCGGCGCGCCTGTTCCGCGCCAACATCATCCAGCCGGGCAGCAACAACCTGGTGGCGGGCTTCGATCCGGCCACCATTTCCATCGACGGCAAGAACGCGTCAGAACTGCAGAACTACGGCGGCAACGTCCGCGTTAAGCTCGATCTGGGCGGCATGGCGCTGTACTCCATCACCGGCCTGGAATCGGTGCACACCTACAGCCGCGGCGACATCGACGGCGGCTACGGTGCCAGCTTCCTGCCCAAGAGCGGCCCGGGCAACATCCCGTTCGCCTCGGAAAGCGCCGACGGCATGCCCGAGCACAGCCAGTTCACGCAGGAATTCCGCCTGGAGAGCAACATCGCCGGCCCGCTGAGCTGGCAGGCCGGCGTGTTCCTGTTCCGCGAAGGCTACAAGGTCGAAAGCTTCAGCTACGACAGCCTGGGCGGCAACGCTCGGAACGGCTACGAGCGCGTCAACCAGACCAACGACGCCTACGCCTGGTTCGGCGCCCTGAACTACGCCGTCACCAGCGACCTGAAGCTGCGCGGCGGCCTGCGCTACACCCACGACAAGAAGACCTTCAACGTCGAGGACTACAACAACAGCGACTTCGTGCCCTGCGTGCTGTCCGGCAAGTGCACGCTGGCGCAGCTGGCTTCCAAGGGCCCGATCAGTGCATCGCCCAGCGACGGCAAGTTCAGCTACGACGCCAGCGCCAGCTACGCGCTGAACAAGGACACCAATGTCTACCTGCGCTACGCCAACGGCTTCCGCGGCTCCAGCGTGCAGGGCGCCGGTGCCTTCAACGACCAGAGCGTGGCCAAGGCCGAGACGAATGACTCGTTCGAGGCCGGCATCAAGGCCGACCTGTTCAACAAGCGTGCGCGCGTGGCTTTCAACGTCTTCAGCTACACCGTGAAGGACCTGCAACTGACGGCGGTGGGCGGTGCGGCCAATGCCAACATCCTGCTGAATGCGAAGAAGGCCAAGGGCCAGGGTTTCGAGCTCGACTTCCAGAGCTACATCACCGACCAGCTGCTGACCACGGTCAGCGTCGGCTACAACGACACCGAGATCAAGGACCCGGGTCTGGCGGTGGCGGTGTGCGCTTCGTGCACCGTGACCAACGCCAAGACCGCTGGTGGCCTGGCGCTGATCAACGGCAACCCGCTGCCGCAGGCCCCCAAGGTGACCGGCAGCTTCACGTTGAAGTACACCCAGCCGGTGGCCAACGGCGAGGTCTACGCCTACACCGACTGGGTCTATCGCGACAAGGTCAACTTCTTCCTCTACCAGTCGACCGAATTCACCGGCAAGGCGCTGTTCGAAGGCGGCCTGCGCGTCGGTTACGCCTGGGCCAATGGCAAGTACGACCTGGCGGCCTACGGTCGCAACATCACCAACCAGATCCGCGTCGTGGGCGGCATCGACTTCAACAACCTGACCGGGTTCATCAACGACCCGCGGACTTTCGGTGTGCAGTTCAAGGCGAGTTTCTAGCCCCCAAGCTCGCCCATGCTCGCTACCCCCCAAGGGGGCCGTTCGCCAGCGGCCCGGCGAAGCCGGTTCCGCGGCTCTTGCTGGAGGGTGCTGGCCGGCTGCGCCGCCAGCGTTGCGCTGCAGGGCGTGACGTTGGCCCAGCCGGGCCTCATCTTCGAGCTGGGTGGCAAGAACGACAAGAGCTTCGGGCAGGCGGCCTGGGAAGGTGCCGAGCGCTGGAAGAAGGCCACTGGCAAGTCGTATCTGGAATTCGAGATCGCGGGCGCCGCGCAGCGCGAACAGGCCGCGCGGCGCTTCGCCCAGAAGGGCGCGAGCCCGATCGTCGGCGTCGGCTTTCCGCAGGCCAGCAGCATCGAAGCGGTGGCGCGCGACTTTCCCAATACGCGCTTCGCCATCGTGGACAGCGTGGTGAAGCTGCCCAATGTGCAGAGCTTCATCTTTCGCGAACACGAAGGCGCTTTCCTGGTCGGCCTGCTCGGCGCGCTGGCCAGCAAGACGGGCAAGCTGGGCTTCGTCGGTGGCCAGGACATTCCCCTGGTGCGCAAGGTGCTGTGCGGCTACGAGCAAGGCGCGCGTTACGCCAACCCCAAGGTGCAACTGGTCTCGGCGATGACCGGCACCACCAACGCCGCCTGGACCGACCCGGCGCGCGGTGCCGAACTGACGCGCACGCAGGTGGCGCAGGGCGTGGACGTGATCTTCGCCGCCGCCGGCACCACCGGCCTGGGCGTGCTGCAGGCGGCCAAGGACCTGAACATCCTGGGCATCGGCGTGGACAGCAACCAGAACGGCCTGCACCCCGGCCATATCCTGACCAGCCTGCTCAAGCGCACCGACGTCGCCGTGGAACAGGCCTTGCACGGCGTGCAGCCCGGCGTCACCACGCTGGGTTTGAAAGAAGGCGGGCTGGACCTGGCCTACGACGAGCACAACGCCAGGCTGGTGACGCCCGAGATGCGGCGCAAGGTCGATGCGGCCAAGGCCGACATCATCGCCGGGCGCATCCCGGTCGTCGACTACACCGCGGCCAACGCCTGCCGTTGAGCCCGGGCCGGCGCGGCTTGCCCGCATCGCTAGACTCGCGGCGACATGCAGATCCAGTTTCTGGGGCGCAAGCCCTACGCCGAGGTCGAAGCCGCGATGCGCGCCTTCACGGCCGCCCGCCAGCCCGACACGCCCGACGCGCTGTGGCTGGTCGAACACCCGCCGGTCTACACCCAGGGCATCGCCGGGCGCGACGCGCACGTGCTGGCGGCCGGCGACATCCCCGTCATCCGCACCGACCGCGGCGGCCAGGTCACCTACCACGGCCCGGGCCAGGTGGTGGCCTACCCGCTGGTCGACTTGAAGCGCATCGGCATCTACGTCAAGGAATACGTCTACCGCATCGAAGAGGCGGTGATCGACACGCTGTGGACCTTCGGCATCGTCGGCCACCGGGTGCGCAGCGCGCCCGGCATCTACGTGCGGCTGGCCGACCCGGCTTCGCACGCCGTGCTGCACAGCGCCAGCCTCGACCCCTTCGCCGGGCTGGGCAAGATCGCCGCCCTGGGCATCAAGGTCAGCCAGCATCGCAGCTACCACGGCGTGGCCTTGAATGTGGCCATGGACCTGGCGCCTTACACGCGCATCGACCCCTGCGGCTACGCCGGTCTGCAGACCGTGGACCTGCAGGGCCTCGGTGTTGCTGTGCAGTGGGACGCGGTGGCGGCCGAACTGGCGCGCCGTCTGTGCAGCCGCTTGCAGGCCTGAGGGCGGCCCCGAAGGTCAGCCCGCCATGGCCTCCAGGGGCTCGGCCACTGGCGGGGCCAGCGCGGCGCTGGCGATGTGGGCGGCCCAGTCGATGATTTCCAGCCGGCCGTTCGGGTGTTCGACCAGCGCGGTCAGGCTTTCGACCCAGTCGCCGTCGTTGCAGTACAGGATGCCGTCGATGGTGCGCATCTCGGCATGGTGGATGTGGCCGCAGACCACGCCGTGCACACCGCGTGAGCGGGCTTCGCGGGCCACCGCGGATTCGAAGTCGCTGACGTAGCTGACGGCCCGCTTGACCTTCTGCTTGAGGTAACGCGACAGGCTCCAGTAGGGCAGGCCGCAGCGCGCACGCAAGGAATTGAGCTGGCCGTTCCAGCGCAGGATGAGTTCGTAGGCCCAGTCGCCGACGTGGGCCAGCCACTTGGCGCACTGGATGACGCCGTCGAAGTGGTCGCCGTGGGTCACCCACAGCTTGCGGCCGTCGGCGGTTTCATGGACGTGTTCTTCGACCACGTCCACGCCACCGAAGTTGTGGCCCAGGTATTTGCGCGCGAACTCGTCGTGGTTGCCCGGCACGAAGATCACGCGGGTGCCCTTGCGCGCCTTGCGCAGCAGTTTCTGCACCACGTCGTTGTGCGACTGCGGCCAGTACCAATGCCGGCGCAACTGCCAGCCGTCGATGATGTCGCCGACCAGGAACAGGGTCTCGCACTCCACGTGGCGCAGGAATTCCAGCAGGGCCTTGGCCTGGCAGCCCGGGGTGCCCAGGTGCAGGTCACTGATCCACACCGTGCGCACACGCAGGGCGTGGGGTGCCTGTGGTGCCGCGTCTTCGTCGGGTTCCAGGGGGGTGTCATCACGTCGCATCGCGGGCTCGATCTTGACCGGCTACGGCGACGCTGGCGTGACAGTCGCGCGTCAGGCCGGTGACGCTGCACCCCTACCGGGCTGCTGCGCCGGCGGGCGCACCAGCAGGGCCTGCCCCATGCGCAGTGGCCGTCCGCTTTCGATGCCGGGCGCCAGCGCCATGCCCGGCGGCGCGAAGACGATGATGGTCGAGCCGTGTTCGAACCAGCCCAGTTCCTGCCCCTTGGTGACGGCGGCGTCGCAAGGCATTTCATTCGGACCGGGCCAGCGCAGGTGCAGCAGCACGTTCAGGCAATGCAGGCGGATGCTGGCCACCAGCACCGCGGCCACCGGCACCAGCGCCAGCGGCGTGCCGTCGGCCAGCCGCAGGCGGATCACCGCTCTTTCGTTGCGCGTGAACAGCCCCTGCACGCGCTGCAGCGCGATGGGGTTGACGTTCCAGGTGTCGCCGCTGATGTAGCTGACGTGCTCGATGCGCCCGTCGGCCGGCGCATGGAAGCGGTGGTACATGCTCGAGGTCAGGCGCAGCGTGACGTAGGTGCCGCCTTCGAAGGGCGCCGCGCGTGCGGCCAGCCCGAACAGGTCCTGCATGCGGTAAGGCGAGCCCTTGGCCTGCAGCACGCTGCCGGCCTGCACCGTGCCGCAGGCGCCGACGATGGCGTCGCAGGGGCTCGACAGCACCTCGGGCCGCGGGTCGACCGTGCGCGCGCCGGGCTTGAGTTCGCGCGTGAAGCAGTCGTGCAGGCTGGCGAATTCCTGCTGCTTCGCTTCACTCAGGTCGAGGTCGGTGAACAGCCGCCACACGGCGATCGAGGCCCGGCAGACCCAGGGGTTGCGGATCTGGCTGAACCAGCCCATCCAGCGCGTCAGGGCGATGCGCGGTATGCGGTTGGTGAGCAGGAAGTTCAGGTCTTCCTGCAGCAGAAGTTTGTCGCGCAAGGTCGAGATTTTCATAGGCTTGTCAACACAGAGAAATACAAAGGGTGGTTTACGCAACTGGGGTAACGATGATTGAAACCTTCGCACTGACTGCCGTCGCCGTGGCCGGCCTGGCCGCCGTCTTTCCCCTGGCGCGGCAGCGCCTGCAACTGTCGATGGCCAAGCACCCGTCGCTGAGCGGCCATTCGCGCATGGCCCAGCGTGTGGCGCGTCAGGTGCCGGGCTACGCCTACGACGAAGCCCGTTTCTTCAACAGCGACGGCGCGCCGGCCGACTGGCAGGCCCGGCGCCGCGCTGGCTTCATGCGCCTGGCCGGGCAACTGGCGGCCCGGCACCCGCTGTCCATCGAGATGACGCAGCGCGCGCGCCCCGGCATCTCCGACCTGCAGTTCACCGGCGCCTACCGCGTGCCTTATCCCTACGGGCCTTATCTGCGCCAGCACCTGGCCGTGGGCGCCTTCGTGCAGCGCACCGACGGCGTCACGGTCACCGACCTCGACGGGCAGACCTTCTACGACCTGACGGGCTCTTACGGTGTCAACGTCTTCGGCCACGATTTCTACAAGTCCTGCATCGCCGAAGGCAGCGCGCGGGCCGCTGAACTGGGCCCCATCCTGGGCAGCTACCACCCGGCGGTGGCCTGGAACGTCGAGCAACTTCAAAGCATTTCCGGCCTCGACGAAATCAGCTTCCACATGAGCGGCACCGAAGCCGTGATGCAGGCCGTGCGCCTGGCGCGCTACCACACCAAGCGCAAGTACCTGGTGCGCTTCACGGGGGCTTACCACGGCTGGTGGGAAGACGTGCAGCCCGGTCCGGGCAACCCGCTGCCGCCTGGCCACACCTACACGCTCAAGGAGATGGATGCCGACACGCTGCGTGTGCTGAACCAGCGCCGCGACATCGCCTGCGTGCTGGTCAACCCCTTGCAGGCCCTGCACCCGAACAAGGCCGCGCCGGGCGACAACAGCCTGCTCGACAGCAGCCGCCGCGCGGCGGCCGACCGCGAAGCTTACAGCGCCTGGTTGCAACAGTTGCGCGCGGTGTGCACGGCGCGCGGCATCGTGCTGATCTTCGACGAGGTCTTCATGGGCTTTCGCCTGGCACCGGGTGGCGCGCAGGACTACTTCGGCGTGCGTGCCGACATGGTCACCTACGGCAAGACGCTGGGCGGCGGGCTGCCGGTGGGCGTGGTCTGCGGCAAGCGCGAGCTGATGAAGCGCTACCGCGAAGACCGGCCGGCCGACATCTGTTTCGCCCGTGGAACCTTCAACGCCCACCCGTATGTCATGTGCGCCATGCAGGTTTTCCTGGAACGCCTGCACAGCGAGCCGGTGCGCGCCCTGTACGCCAACCTGGACGGCATCTGGAACCGCCGCGCCGAGCAGCTGAACCTGAAGCTGCGCGAAGCCGGCGTGCCGGTGCAGGTGGCCAACCTGTCCACCGTCTGGACGGTCTTCTACACCGAGCCTTCGCGCTACAACTGGATGCTGCAGTTCTACCTGCGCGCCCAGGGTCTGGCGCTGAGCTGGGTGGGCACGGGCCGCATGGTGTTCAGTCTGAACTACACCCAGGCCGAATTCGATGCCGTGGCGCAGCGCTTCGTTGCCGCAGCCCAAGCCATGCAGGCCGACGGCTGGTGGTGGCAGGGTGCAGGGCAGACCAACAAGGCCATCCGCCGCAATGTGCTGCGCGAGATGCTGGGTCATCGCTTCCAGATCGGTTCTCAGCGCTGACCTCGCCCCCGGCGGGGCCGGGGGCCGCAAGGATCGCACCTTCAGTGCTGCCCGTCCTGGGCGTGCCGGGGGTCGATCAACTCGCCGCGCAGCAGGGCCGCCGGCGCGTGGCGGTAGATCATCGCGTCGTTGAAGGGGTCGGTGATGATCTTGGTCGCCCAGACCAGGCCGGTGCGCACGTTGAACAGGAAGAACAGGTGCACGGTGCGGAACAGCAGACCGCCCACGCCCAGCGCCAGCCAGGCGATGCCCACGTCGTGCAGATAGGCGCTGAAGGTGGTGGCCGGCGCGATCAGGCCGCCGAGTGACGGGGCCAGCCACAGGGCCAGGGGTGCCGTGACCCAGATGCTCATCAGCACCACCTTGCGGCGCAGGTTGTAGCCCACCTTGATCTCTTCCTTGTGGTCCTGCGTGGCCTGGTTGACCTGGTCGTAGCCCAGTGGCTCGAAGAAGAAGTGGCCGGCCTGGCGTGTGCTCATGCTCACGCCCCAGGCCAGCAGCGCCGCGCTGGCCGGGTCGATGAACAGCAGCCCATAAGCCGCGATGAAGCTCAACGCGCTGATGAAGTGCAGGCTCTGGTTGATGCGGCTGTGGTGGTAATAGCGGTGGTCGTCCCAGCGTTGCTGGGCGAGTTCTTCACCAAAAGTCTTCATCGGGGTCTCCTGGGTGGTTTGCATGACGCCACTGTGACCGTTCCGCGTGAACACCGCATGACGCGTCCGTGTCGCTTGTGTGATGGCCGACGCTTGTCATCGAACTGTTGCGCGGGCTCGGCACCATGCAGCAGACGGCCTTGCCGCATGGAGACACCCCTTGCTGGAACCTTCCCTGTCTGTGCCGCGCGCCTTGCGCGTGGCACTGGTGACCGAAACCTATCCACCCGAAGTCAATGGCGTGGCGGTGACGTTTGCACGCGTGGTCGAAGGCCTGCAGGCGCGTGGCCACGACTTGCAACTGGTGCGGCCGCGCCAGGGTGACGCGCAACTGGCACGCCGTGAAACCCGCTTCAACGAGGTGCTGGTGCGTGGCCTGCCGATACCGCGCTACCCCGAATTGAAGATGGGCCTGCCGGCGCAGGGCACGCTGCAGCGCCTGTGGGCGGCGCAGCGGCCGGATGTCGTGCACATCGTCACCGAAGGCCCGCTGGGCTGGTCGGCGCTGCGCGCTGCGCGGCGACTGGGCCTGCCGGTGGTCAGTGACTTCCGCACCAACTTCCATGCCTACAGCCGGCACTACGGCCTGGCCTGGCTGCAGGCCCCGGTGATGGCCTATCTGCGCTACTTCCACAACCGCACGGCCTGCACCATGGTGCCCACCGAGAGCTTGAAGAACGAGCTCGTCGCCGCCGGCCTGCAAGGGCTGCGCGTAGTGGCGCGCGGTGTCGACGCGCAGCGCTTCAACCCGCTGCACCGCAGCGCGGCCCTGCGCGCCAGCTGGGGCGCCGACCCGGGCACCTGCGTGGCCTTGTGCGTCGGCCGGCTGGCGCCCGAAAAAAACCTGGGCTCGGTGGTGGCGGCCTTCGAGACCATGCGCGAGCACGAACCGCGCACGCGCCTGGTCCTGGTCGGTGACGGCCCCGAACGCCAGCGCCTGGGTCAGCGCTGCCCCGAAGCCCATTTCGCCGGGGTGCGCCACGGCGCCGACCTGGCGGCGCACTACGCTTCTGCCGATGTCTTTCTCTTTCCCAGCACCACTGAAACCTACGGCAATGTGGTGCCCGAGGCCATGGCCAGTGGCCTGGCGGTGGTGGCCTACGACCACGCGGCGGCCGG
The DNA here is from genome assembly GCA_040400915.1 of Rubrivivax sp. Classification (GTDB taxonomy): domain Bacteria; phylum Pseudomonadota; class Gammaproteobacteria; order Burkholderiales; family Burkholderiaceae_C; genus Rubrivivax. Next base: position 142,880 of record JBBAPI010000009.1, on the reverse strand, counting down.
GCAGTTGATCCGCCACGGCGAAAACGGCCTGCTCGCGCGTTGTGACGACACCCTGGAGTTCTGCCGCGTGGCCCGGCGCATCGCCGGCGACTGGGCGCAGCTGCGTGAACTCGGTAACGCGGCGCGGGAAACGGCCATGCGGCTGGACTGGGCCCGCATCGTCGCCGGCGTCGAACAGGCCTACGAAGCGGCTATGGCGACACCGGACGCCGCGCCCGACGCCACGCCAACCAGCCTACCGCAGTGGCAACCAGCCAACCCAGGCCCGCCATGATCGCCCGGATGTCCACGCCCAGGGCCAGCAGGCCGGCGTAGACACCCAGCATCACCATCACGCTCAGGTTCTCGTTGAAGTTCTGCACGGCGATGGAGCGGCCCGCCGTCAGCAAGGCATGGCCGCGGTGCTGCAGCAGGGCGTTGAGCGGCACCACCAGCGCGCCGCCCAAGGCCCCCACCAGGGCCAGCAAGGGCAAGGCCAGCGGCCAGCCCGGCACCCAGGCCACCAGCGGCACCAGCACGCCCATGACCACGCCCAGCGGCAGCACGCGGGTGGCCTGCGACAGCGGTACCCAGCGCGCGGCCACGGTGGCGCCCACCACGATGCCCACCGCCACCACGGCCTGCAGGTAGGCCGCCTGGTTCAGCGGCAGCGCCAGCCGTTCAACGGCCCAGCGCAAGACGGCGAACTGCAACACCGAAGCGGCACCCCAGAACAAGGTGGTGGCGGCCATGGACACGGCGCCGTCGGTGTCGTTCCACAGGCGGCGCTGGCCGCGCCAGAAGGCCCGCCACAGGGCGCGCGGCGCGCGGTGGGCACGCCGGTAGCGGGTGCCGCTGTCGGGTATGCCCAGGTTCAGCAGGGCGGCCAGCGCGTAGCCGGCCAGCAGCAAGCCCGCGGCCGCGTGCAGCGGCGTCACGGCTGGCCACAGGCGCAGCGCCTGCGCGGCCATCCAGGGGCTGATCAGGAAGCCGCCGAGCACCGCGCCCAGCAGCACGGCGCAGACGGTGGACACCTCGATCCAGCCGTTGGCCGCCACCAGCATGCGCGGCGGCACCATCTCGGTCACCAGGCCGTACTTGGCCGGTGCGTAGGCCGCCGCGCCGACGCCGATGACCACGAAGGCCGCCAGCGGGTTCAGGCCGGCCAGCAGGCCGGCCACGCCCAGCACCTTCAGCGCGTTCATCGCCATCATCAGCCGCTGCTTGGGACCGCTGTCGGCCAGCGGGCCGACGAAAGGCGCCAGCACGACGTAGGCGATGGTGAAGTTGAACTTCAGCAGCGGCGCCCACCAGCCCGGCCAGCCCCCTTGCTGCAGCCAGGCGATGGCCACGATGAGCAGGGCGTTGTCGGACAAGGCCGAGACGAACTGCGCGGCGATGAGCAGGTGGAAGCCCGGCGGCAGCCGACGCGATGTGGCGCCTGGCCCAGCCGTGACATCGGGCACAGACCCTGCCACGGCTGCGCGGGCGGTGGCCACCGCGGAGTCTTCAGGGATCGCATTCAAGTTGAAGCGCAGTCTGATGCGCGACAGCGACAGGCGTGTGAAAGCCAGCCTGTCGGCCGTGCTGGCGTCCAGACAGGAGCCGGGTCGCCCTGCGAAGGCGGGCCGTGAGGCCACGACGAACGCCCAAAGGCCGGCCCGTGGTGGGGCCGGCCCGGGCGATGCAGCGTGGTCGTCAAATCGGCAACGGCGCCTCGGTCTCGCTGGTGGGCGGCTGGGTCTGGCTGATGTCCAGCGGCAAGGCCGTCTCGGTCTTGCGCAGGCCGGACGCGAAAGTGGTGTAGCCGGCCGGGCTGGCCTTGGCCGCAGCCGGTACTTCGTCAAAGGCCCCCGGCGAGTTCTGTGGACTGTTTAGCGTGATCGAGTCCGAACCACCGCCGCAACCGGACAGGACCAGGCTCAGCGCGGTCAGGGCGGCCCAGGGAAGATGCTGGATGCGCTTCATGGTGTTGCGCCCTCTCACTTGCTGCCCGGAATGGGCGTGTTCAGATAGGGAAAGCCCGGCAGCAGCGGCACGACAGCCTGGTCCACCGCGTCGTGCAGCTGCAGCGACGTGGCGCCCAGCGGCACGGCGGCTGGCGTGCAAGCCGCGCCGAAGCCGAAGGCGTTGGTGGTGCCGTTGGCGATGCACAGGCCGCCCATCACCGCCACCAGCGACACGTCGACCACGTCGTCCTTGGGCCGGCGGCCGTTCGGGAAGCCGGCGAAGTCGGTGCCAGCGTCGCGGATGCTGCCGACGATGCCCAGGCGGTTCTGGTTGGCGAAGGGCACGGCGGCTATCGCTGTATTCAAACGAAGTTGCTCGCTGCCGACCACGTTCCTGGGCTGGTTCACACCCGGGATGCCGGTCAGGAAGGTGGTGACCAGGTCGGTGCGCGGGAAGTTGGTGGGCGCCGCGCCGGGCAGGTTCAGCACCACCGACAGCAAGGCCGGCAGTGTCGGGTTGGTCACGTAGGTGGCGAACTGGCCGTCACCGCTGGGCGACGAGGCATTGAACTTGTCCTTGTCCTTCAGGCCGATGACGACTTCGTTGACCAGGGGCATGCCCAGGCGCGACACCTGCACCCAGGCGCCGCCGGGCTTTTCGCTGGCCTGGTAGCCCGAGGGGGGCGACGGGTTGAGCAGGCGCGCCTGGCGCAGGCTGGCGGTGGTCCAGCCGCCGATCACGTCGTCGCCGGCTGGGCCGGCCTTGAGGCAGTCTTTGTGCACTTCCAGCGCCAGCGTGGTGACGTTCTTGTCGCCGATGCTGTTGGGCGCCGCGCCGATCAGCGCCGGGTTGGTGATCACGCTGACCGGCGCGTTCACCAGGTCGAAGATGGCACCCAGGTTGACCGCGAAAGCGTCCTGCCGCTGGCCGACGAACAGGCGCGCCGGCGTGCTGCAGCCGGGGATGTTGACGCTGTAGATGTGCTTGGCGGCATAGCCCATGTAGTCGGGGAAGGTCTTGACGCCGATGTTGTCCATCGGCTTGTCGAAGGTGCTGCTGCCGCCGACGGCATTCGTGACCAGGCTGGCCGTGCCGCTGCGACGGTCGCCGCGCACGACGGTCAGGGTGTACTGCTCGGCCACCGACAGATTGGCGTCCTTGACGTTGCTGACCATGCCGATCTGGGCCAGCGGGATGGCCACGTTCTGGCCGCCGATGTTCAGCGTCTGGCCGTTGCCGCCGTTGTTCAGCGTGCTGCTGAAGCGGAACTGGAAGGTCAGGTCTTCCTTGGCGTCGCCGTTGTTGTCGATGTGGATTTCATACAGCGCGCTCGGGTCCATCGCGAAGTAGTTCGGGCCACCGTAGGCGTCTTGCAGCGGCTGGTAGTTGGCGATCAGCGTGACAAAGCCGGCACGGCCGGTCTCGTAGCTGTTGAACAGGTAGAAGTCGCTGGCGTCGACCTTGGGGCTGGTGGTGATGAAGGGCGCCTCACGGTGGCTGGACGCCTGGGCCAGCGCGCTGAAGCCGAGGATGGCGGCGCTGGCGGCAGCGGCCATCCAGGTGGCGCGGTTCGGGCTGCGGAAGGCTGAGCGGGTCATGGTGATCTCCTGCGGGTCGTGGGGGGTGGGTGAAAGAGGAAACGGAGCGGCTTGCGGCCGGCATGGGGCTTTACGCCGTGGTTGCGCAAGTGGATGCGCGGGTCGGCCCGATAGGCGTCACCCCGCAGGGGCCTTGCATCCAAAGGCCGAAGGCCCGCGTAACGATGGCGTCGATGTCCCCTGGCCCGATGCCATAACGTCTGAAAAGAGTGCCCACCATGAACCGCCTCAATCGGCTCTTGCGCCGTCTGCTGTTGTCCAGTTGCCTGGCGCTGCCGCTGGCCGCACAGGCCGCGCCCACGACCTTTTTCGTGCCTGACGCGGGCGCGGGCAACCTCAGCGTCTTCGACGCCATGGCCGGCACCGGCGGCTGGGTCGGCAGCATCGACGCGGTGGCGCCGCCGCTGGTCAGCGACCCGCTGTCGCTGGTGTCTTTCGTGCTGTTCACGCTGGACGCCGGCACGCTGGCGCTGAACGGCCGCTTCGAGTTCACCACCGTCGACCTGCAGTCCACGCTGTTCGGTGATGTCAGCGGCACCGCCGACAGCGCCGACTTCCTGACCCTGGGCGGCCAGTTGAGCCTGGACTACAGCATCCGGGGTGGCAGCGGCGCCTACACCGACGCCAGCGGCTTCGGCCTGGCCTTCCTGTGCTTCGACCCAGCCGGCGGCTTCAACAACTACAGTGAAATCGGCCTGCTGGACTTCAGCGTGCCCGAACCCGCCACCCTGGCCTTGCTGGCAGCCGGGCTGCTGGGTGTGGGGCTCAGCCGGCGCCAGGCCCGGTCGTTAAACTCGAGGCCTCCTTGCTCTCTGTGAACCCGGCGCTCCAGCCCCGGGTGCCCGCACCCGATGACCACGGCCTACGACCCCACCGCCAAGCAGAAATCGCAGGCCAAGACCAGCCGCATTCCCATCAAGGTGGTGGCCGCGGCCGAGGTCCTGAAGAAGCCCGACTGGATCCGTGTCAAGGCCGGCTCACCGTCGACGCGCTTCTACGAGATCAAGCAGATCCTGCGTGAGCAGCAACTGCACACGGTGTGCGAGGAAGCCAGCTGCCCGAACATCGGCGAGTGCTTCGGCAAGGGCACGGCCACCTTCATGATCATGGGCGACAAGTGCACCCGGCGCTGCCCCTTCTGCGACGTCGGCCACGGCCGGCCCGACCCGCTGGACGTGGACGAACCGCGCAAGCTGGCGCAGACCATCGCCGCGCTGAAGCTGAAGTACGTGGTCATCACCAGCGTCGACCGCGACGACCTGCGCGACGGCGGCGCCGGCCACTTCGTGGACTGCATCCGCATGACGCGCGAACTGTCACCGGCAACCCGCATCGAGGTGCTGGTGCCCGACTTCCGCGGCCGCGACGACCGCGCCCTGTCCATCCTGCGTGAGGCGCCGCCCGACGTGATGAACCACAACCTGGAAACCACGCCACGGCTGTACAAGGAAGCGCGCCCGGGCAGCGATTACCCCTTCAGCCTGAACCTGCTGAAGAAGTTCAAAGAGCAGGTGCCCGGCGTGCCCACCAAGAGCGGCGTGATGGTCGGCCTGGGCGAGACCGACGAAGAGATCCTGCAGGTCATGCGCGACATGCGCGAACACGGCATCGACATGCTGACCATCGGCCAGTACCTGGCGCCCAGCGGCCACCACCTGCCGGTGCGGCGCTATGTGCACCCGGACACCTTCAGGATGTTCGAAGCCGAGGCCGTGAAGATGGGCTTCAGCCATGCGGCCGTGGGTCCGATGGTGCGCAGCAGCTACCACGCCGACCAGCAGGCGCGCGCGGCGGGCCTGTCCGGCGCCGTGGCCTGAACGCCCGCTTGAAAGACCCCGCCATGAGCGCCACCGACCCGACCCGCCCCGCTCTGCACGCGCTGCTGCGCGACATGCCCAAGGCCGAACTGCACATCCACATCGAAGGCTCGCTCGAACCCGAGCTGATCTTCGCGCTGGCCCGGCGCAACGGCCTGACGCTGGCCTACCCCAGCGTCGAGGCCCTGCGTTCAGCTTATGCCTTCAGCGACCTGCAGAGCTTCCTGGACATCTACTACGCCGGGGCCGGCGTGCTGCTGCAGGAGGCCGACTTCTTCGACATGGCCTGGGCCTACTTCCTGCGCGCCAAGGCCGACCGCGTCGTTCATGCCGAACTCTTCTTCGACCCGCAAACCCACACCGACCGCGGCGTCCCGATGGCGCACGTCATCCACGGCCTGAAGCGGGCCTGCGAGCGCGCGCACAGCGAACTCGGCATCAGCGCCAGCCTGATCCTGTGCTTCCTGCGCCACCTCAGTGAAGAGGCGGCCTTCGAAACGCTGGAAGCGGCCCTGCCTTTTCGCGACAGCTTCATCGGCGTCGGGCTGGACAGCAGCGAGCAGGGCCACCCGCCCGAGAAGTTTGCCCGCGTCTTCGCGCGCTGCCGCGAACTCGGCCTGCACGTCGTGGCGCACGCCGGCGAGGAAGGCCCGCCGGCCTACATCTGGGCCGCGCTGGACCTGCTGAAGGTGGAACGCATCGACCACGGCGTGCGCTGCCTGGAAGACGCCGCGCTGGTGCAGCGCCTGGTCGCCGAGCGTGTGCCGCTGACGGTCTGCCCGCTGTCCAACGTCAAGCTCTGCGTCTTCCAGACCCTGGCCGAGCACAAGCTGCCCGCGCTGCTGGACGCCGGCCTGTGCGCGATGGTCAACAGCGACGACCCGGCCTACTTCGGCGGCTACCTGAACGACAACTTCATCGCCACCTTCGACGCGCTGCCGCAACTGGGTGCGGCGCAGGCCTACAGGCTGGCCGCCAACAGCTTCGAAGCGGCCTTCGCGCCGGCGGCCGACAAGGTGCGCTGGCGGGCGGCGCTGGACGCGCGCTTCGCCCTCGACGGGCTGTCGTTCAGCTGATTCAGACCGCGGCCAGCTGCGCCGCACCGGCGCCGAAGGCATAGCTGTCCATGCCCAGGTCGCCGAATTCCAGGCTGGCGTGGATGCGCTCGGCCGGCCCGGCGCCGGGGTGGCTGCCGACGCCGGCCCCGGCAGCCACGAAGAAGGGCAGCAGGTGCTCGTCGCTGGGGTGCATCAGCGTGGCGTGCGGGGCTTGCGCGCGGTAGTCCAGCAGGGCCGGCCAGTCGGCGGCGGCCACCCGGGCGGCGAACCAGTCGCGGAAGGCCGTGCTCTCGGGCGTGGCGGCGCGGTCCACCGGCTGCAGGCCGCCGCCGCCGAAGACGCGGCCCAGGTTGTGCGTGATGGCGCCGCTGCCGACGATCAGCACGCTTTCGTCGGCCAGCGGCGCCAGTGCCGCGCCCAGGGCGTAGAGCTGCGCGGGTGTCCAGTGCGGCGGCCAGCCGAGTGGTAGCACCGGGACGTTGGCTTCAGGGAAGACATAGCGCAGCGGTGTCCAGATGCCGTGGTCCAGCCCGCCCTCGTCGACGCGGTGCACGGGCATGCCGGCGGCCTGCAGCAGCGTCGCCACGCGGGTGGCCAGTTCGGGCGCGCCGGGGGCGTCGTAGCGCTGTTGGTTCAGCCGCGGGTCGAAGCCGCCGAAGTCGTAGACGGCTGCATGCTGGCGGGCTGCCAGCAGCACCGGTTCGCGCGTCAGGGTGTGCGCCGAAGCCACCAGGACGGCCGTGGGGCGGCCGAAGGCGGCAGCCAGGGCCGGACCCAGGCGCTGCATGAAGGCGCCGGCCGCGCGGGGCTCCAGCGCGATCATCGGCGAGCCATGCGACAGGAAGAGCGACGGCAGGCGACGGCTGGGGGTGTTCAGGGTGTTCATGCGCCATTGAAGCACCGCCCGCCGGCCGGGTACTTCAGTCGCCTTGCACGCAGCGCACGAAAAGGGGAAAAGGCGGCGCCGGCGCCGGGGCCGGTCGGGCCGGGCCTAGCGGGGCTGCGCCAACCACTGCTCGGCGATGCGCACCCAGGCCGTTGCGCCCAGCGGAATCAGCTCGTCGTTGAAGTCGTAGCTGGGGTTGTGCAGCATGCACGGCCCCAGGCCATGGCCGCCTTCGCGGTGGGCGCCGTCGCCGTTGCCGATCATGAAATAGCAGCCCGGCTTGGCCTGCAGGAAGAAGCTGAAGTCTTCGGCGCCCATCGTCGGCTGGAAGGGCGTGACGCGCTCGGCGCCGACCACGCCGGCCAGCACGCGCTTGACGAAATCGGTCTCGGCGGCGTGGTTCACGGTGGGCGGGTAGTTGCGGCCGAAGTGGAAGTCGCAGGTCGCGCCGAAGGCCGCGCAGGTGTGCTCGGCCACGGTTCTCATGCGCGACTCGATGAGGTCCAGCGTCTCCAGGCTGAAGGTGCGCACCGTGCCGCGGATCTGGCAGGAATCGGGCACCACGTTGAGCGCTTCGCCGCCGTGGATCATGGTCACGCTGATCACACCCGGGTCGACCGGGTTGCGGTTGCGCGTGATGATGGTCTGGAAGGCCATCACCATCTGGCAGGCCACCGGCATCGGGTCCACGCCCAGGTGGGGCAGGGCTGCGTGGCTGCCCTTGCCGCGCACGGTGATGGTGAATTCATTGCTGCTGGCCATCATCGGGCCGGGGCTGACAGCGAACTGGCCGACCGCCATGCCGGGCCAGTTGTGGGCACCGAAGATGGCCTCCATCGGGAACTTCTCGAACAGGCCGTCCTTGATCATCTCGCGGGCGCCGCCACCGCCTTCTTCGGCCGGCTGGAACACCAGGTAGACGGTGCCGTCGAAGTGGCGGTTCGTGCTGAGGTGCTTGGCCGCCGCCAGCAGCATCGCGGTGTGGCCGTCGTGGCCGCAGGCGTGCATCTTGCCGGGGTGCCGGCTGGCGTGGGCGAAGGTGTTGTGCTCGGTCATCGGCAGCGCGTCGATATCGGCGCGCAGGCCCACGGCGCGGCTGGACGTGCCGTTTTGGATGATGCCGACCACGCCCGTCGTGCCCAGGCCGCAGTGGATGGGAATGCCCCAGTCGGTCAGTGCCTTGGCGATGACGTCGGCGGTGCGCTCTTCCTTGAAGCACAACTCGGGGTGGGCATGGATGTCGCGGCGGATGGCGGTGACAGCGGCCACGTCGGCCAGGATGGGTTCGATCAGCTGCATGGGGTGGCTCCGGGCAGGGGGTTTGCAAGGCATCTTAGCCGCGCCGAAGGGGTGGTGCAGGGCTGCGGCACATTGCGCGGATGCCTGCCCAGAACAACTTGCCCGCCAACACCGAGGTCCTTCTCCACGCGCCGGCCCTTTTGACCTTCGGCTATGAGGGCATGACCATCGACACCTTCATCGCCCGCTTGCAGCAGGCGGGCGTGGCGCTCATCGTTGACGTGCGCGAGCTGCCGCTGTCCCGCAAGCAGGGCTTTTCAAAGACGGCGTTTCGTGAAGCGCTCGGCGCCACGGGTATTGCTTACCAGCATGTGCCCGCCTTGGGTTGCCCCAAACCCATCCGCAACCGGTACCGACTGGATGCCGACTGGGCGGCCTACACCCGAGGCTTCCTGGCCCACCTGGGCACACAGCAAGCGCCGGTGCGTGACCTGGCCTTCGCTGCGCGCGCCGCCCGCGCCTGCCTCGTCTGTTTCGAAGCCGACCCCGACTTCTGCCACCGCACCTACGTAGCCCGTGCCGCGCATGCCGCCGGCGCGCCCGCTGTTCAGCACCTGGGAGCTAGAACAATGGTGCCTGATCAGCCTGCCCGGCTGGCCGCTTAGGCGGGTACAGCACGCTGACGATCAGCCACTGGTTCGGGAACCGGTGGATGGTGCCCATCAGGAACAACATGTCCTTCTCGGCGAATTCGGTGACGAACTTGTACTTGAAGGCGGCTTGCCAGTCGGGTTTGCGGCAGACGTTCCAATACAGCGCCCCGGCTTCCCAATCGGCCAGCTTCTTGCGGAAGCTGCGCGTCGTTCCGTTTGACTGGCATTCGAAGCGGTAGTGGAAGTCGAAGGGCAGCTTCTTCAGCAATTTCAGTGCGCGCTGCTCTTCGGTCGCGTCGAAGAGTGAAGCCTGAGACTGCGCCTGCATCAACTTGGCCACTTCGTCGGCCGTCCAGTCGGGCCGGGTGACGGCGGTGATGTCCACGCCCAGCAGCCGGCTGGGCCGCAGCAGGACCAGCGACACGCCGCGCGCCTGCCGGGCGGCTTCCATCTCATCAAAGTCGTCGAAGACCTCGACGCCCGCGATGGCCTGCAGCCTGGCCGCCCACGCGTCCCGGGTTGGCAGCGGGTCGCCTTGCAACTCGATGGTGTCCACCGAAATGCGGTAACTCTCGGGCCGCTGGTCGTCTTGCGCGCGGCGGATTCGGGCGGTGATCCATTGCCACTTCCTGAACTTCTGCGGGTCTTCGATCAGGCGAAAGGGCACCGGGAACAGGCGCACCAGCCGTCCGTCTTCGGCCACGCCGGCCACTTGCGCGGCGGCGCATGCGGCATGTACGGGAGCGCAGTTCTCTCTGTGGCACATTCTCTGGATGAGTTCCCTATTGCCTGCTGCCGCATCCCAGGTCGTGCGCGGCGCCTGCCCGCACGACTGCCCCGACACCTGTGCGCTGCGCATCACCGTCGAGAACGGCCGCGTCACGCGGGTCGCCGGCGACCCCGACCACCCGCCGACCCATGGCGCGCTGTGCACCAAGGTCAGCCGCTACCCGGAACGCACCTACAGCCCCGAACGCGTGCTGACGCCGCTCAAGCGCGTCGGCCGCAAGGGCGAAGGCCGCTTCGAGGCTGTCTGCTGGGACGAGGCGCTCGATGCCATTGCCACGCAGTTGAAGGCCATCGCGGCGCGCGACCCCGAAGCCATCCTGCCCTACAGCTACGCCGGCACCATGGGCCTGGTGCAGGGTGACGGCATGGCCGCCCGCTTCTTCCACCGGCTGGGCGCCAGCCTGCTCGACCGCACCATCTGCAGCAACGCCGGCGGCGACGCGCTGGTCGCCACCTACGGCGGCAAGCTGGGCATGCATGTCGAGCACTTTGCTGAAAGCAAATTGATCCTGATCTGGGGCAGCAACCCGATCACCAGCAGCGTGCATTTCTGGACCTTCGCGCAGCAGGCCAAGCGCAACGGCGCCAAGTTGATCTGCATCGACCCGCGGCGCACCGACACCGCCGACAAATGCCACCAGCACATCGCCCTGCTGCCCGGCACCGATGGCGCCCTGGCGCTGGGCTTGATGAACGAGCTGATCGCCACCGACAGCCTGGACCACGACTACCTGGCGCGCCATGTCGACGGCTGGCCCGCGCTGCGCGAACGCGCGCTGCAGTGGCCGGCCGAACGTGCGGCGGCGGTGTGCGGCATCACCGTTGAAGAAGTGCGTCAACTGGCGCGCGACTACGGCGCGACGAAGCCGGCGGCCATCCGCCTGAACTACGGCATGCAGCGTGTGCACGGGGGCGGCAGCGCGGTGCGCCTGATCGCCATGCTGCCCTGCCTGGTGGGCGCCTGGCGGCACCGCGCGGGCGGGCTGCTGCTGTCGTCATCGGCATGGTTCAAGCCGGCCATCCGCCGCGCCTGGCTGGAGCGGCCCGATCTGCTCGCCGGCCGCACGCCGCGCACCATCAACATGAGCACCATCGGCGACGACCTGCTGCGCCCCGCAGCGCCCGACTTCGGCCCGCCGATCGCCGCCCTTGTCGTCTACAACAGCAACCCCGTGGCGGTGGCGCCCGAAAGCGCCAAGGTGGCCGCCGGTTTCGCCCGCGAAGACCTCTTCACCGTGGTGCTGGAACACTTCCTGACCGACACCGCCGACCACGCCGACTACGTGCTGCCGGCCACCACCCAGCTCGAGCACTGGGACGCCCACATGGCCTACGGCCACACCTACGCCATGCTGAACAAGCCCGCGGTGGCGCCCGTCGGGCAGGCGCGCTCGAACGCCGCGATCTTCCGTGCCCTGGCCGTGCGCATGGGATTTGAGGACGCCTGTTTCAGCGACAGCGACGAAGCCATGGCGCGTGGTGCCTTCGATGCCTCGCAGGCCGACCCGGCCGAGCTGGAAGCGTGCGGCTGGGCCCAGCTGAAGATCGCCGAGGCGCCCTTCGCCGACGGTGGTTTCCACACGCCCAGCGGCAAGGCGCTGGCTGACCCGCCGGGCCTGGGCGTGGCCGACCACGTGCCGAATTACGAAAGCGTGCAGTCCAGCCCCGAACTGGCCTCCCGCTACCCGCTGGCGATGATCTCGCCGCCGGCACGCAATTTCCTCAACAGCAGTTTCGTCAACGTGGTCAGCCTGCGCGCCAGCGAAGGCGAGCCGCTGGTGGAAGTGCACCCGCAAGACGCCGCCGCTCGGGGCATTGCCGACGGTGCCGTGGTGCGCGTCTACAACGACCGGGGCAGCTACCGCTGCAAGGCCCATGTGACGGACCGCGCGCGTGTCGGCGTGGTGGTCGGTTTGGGCGTGTGGTGGCGTAAGTTCGGTCTGGCCGGCACCAACGTCAACGAACTGACCCACCAGCGGCTGACGGACCTGGGCCGTGCACCCACCTTCTACGACTGCCTGGTCGAGGTGCAGGCGGCTTGAAGCGGTGGCCCGCCGCCGCTGGACGCCGGGGCTGATGGCCGCCGCCATCTCGGGCGGCTTGCTGGGCAGCGTGCTGCTGGCCGGCGCAGCGCTGTGCCTGGGCAGTGGCTGCAGCTCGGTGGGCTATGTCGCGCAGGCGGTGGGCGGTCACCTCGACCTCCTGCAGCGCGCCCGCCCGGTCGCCGATGCCCTGGCCGACCCCGCAACCGCGGCGGCGCTCAAGGAACTCCTGCAACTCAGCCAGCGCCTGCGCGACTTCGCCGTGAGCGAGCTGCATCTGCCGGACAACAACAGCTACCGCCGCTACGCCGACCTGCAACGCGAGGCCGTGGTGTGGAACGTGGTGGCCGCCCCCACGCTGTCGCTGACGCTGAAGACTTGGTGCTTCCCGGTGATGGGCTGTGTCGGCTACCGCGGCTATTTCCAGCGCGAAGCCGCCGACGCGCTGGCCGCGCAACTGCAGGCCGAGGGTTGGGAAGCCAGCGTCTACGGTGTGCCGGCCTACAGCACGCTGGGCTGGAGCAACTGGGTCGGCGGCGACCCGCTGCTCAACACCTTCGTCCGCTGGCCCGAAGGCGCGCTGGCGCAACTGATCTTCCACGAACTGAGCCACCAGGTGGCTTACGCGGCCGATGACACCACCTTCAACGAAAGCTTCGCCGTGGCGGTGGAACGCATCGGCAGCCGGCGCTGGCTGGACCGGCACGCCAGCGCCGAGGCCCGCGCGGCCTACACCCTGGCCGAGGCGCGCCGCGAAGACTTTCGCGCGCTGACGCTGCGCTACCGCGGCCTGCTGCAGGCGACTTATGTCGGCCCTGGCGATGCAGCCACCCGGCGCGAGCGCAAGGCCGCCGTGATGGCCGACTTGCGCCGCGACTTCGCCCTTCTGAAGGCGCAAGCCTGGCAAGGTTACACCGGCTACGACGCGTGGTTGGCCAGCGCCAACAATGCCAGCCTGGGCGTGCTGGCGGCTTACAACGAACTGGTACCCGAATTCGAGCGCTTGTTCGAACGCCAAGGCGGCGACTTCACGCGCTTTTATGCCGAGGTCCGAGCCTTGGCGGCCCTGCCCAAAGACCAGCGCCGCGCCCGGCTGGCCGTGGCGAACTGAACCCGGAGACACCGACCATGGCCGATATCCACATCCACCGCGAGCACACCCTGGGCCTGGCCCGTGCGCGCCAGATCGCCTGGGCCTGGGCCGAGCAGGTCGAAGCCGAATTCGGCATGGACTGCAGCGTGCTCGAAGGCGAAACCAGCGACACCGTCGAATTCACCCGCAGCGGCGTGAAGGGCACCCTCACCGTGGCGCCCGACCACTTCGAACTGCAGGCCAGGCTGGGCTTCCTGCTGGGCGCCTTCAGCAAGACCATCGAGGCGGAAATCACCAAGAACCTGGACGCGCTGCTGAGCCAGGACGCCCCTGCGCCCAGCGCGAAGAAGGCTGGCCGCAAGCCGTAGGGCGCCGAAGCGGTCGTTCCGCTGTGCCCGCCACCGGCCATGATGGAGAGCTGTCGTTCGCCGCGCGGCCAGTTTGCCGACAATCGTTGCGGGCAAGAGCAGCAGTTCCGTTTGCAGGCGGTGGCTATGCTTTGGCCACCAGTTGAGCGCCGCTGACCTTCGCGGCGCCCTTGTCGAATGTCCACAACGGTTGTTCGCCGGCCCGGGCGACCAACGCAATGTGAAGGCAGTCGGCGAACTCTGCCGAGCTCTCGCGGAACAACTGCAGTGCCACCTCGAGTGCGCGCTCGGATTCGAAGGTCAGCTCGGCTGCTGAAAATAGGCTGGACAGCGTCAGCAAGACCTCGTTCTTCCCGAACTCGAAGCTGGACCTCAGCACCCATTCGAGTTCCAACACGACAGTCACCGGAACGAACAGCGTCAGGCCCTCGCCCACGCAGCGGCTGATCAGCCGCTTCGCCGCGGCGAGTTGCGCGGCGTCGTCCTGGACGATGTATCGCACAAGGACGTTGGTGTCGAGCGCTGCCATCAGCGCCAGGGGTTCATCTCCTCGACACTGACGCGCTTGCCCTTCGGTCCCTTGAGCATGCCGGCCATGTCGAGTATGGATTTGGTCTTGGCCCGAACGATGATCGTGCCGTCGGGCATCACCGACCAGACCAGGCGCGTACCAGGTCTGGCGTGTACCAGGGCCCGGATGTCGGCAGGGACGGTGGTCTGCCCCTTCGCAGTGATGGTGGATTCAGTCATCGTGCGCTTCCTTACTTGAGGCATCATTGTAATGCAATCAATTGGAATCTGTAGTTGGGTTCGAAGGGGCGCAACCGCCGTCTGAAGCTGGACCAGACATCGCGTAGGTCGGCTTTTCAGGCAACGGAACCTCGGCAACGGCTCGACAGCACGCAGAGACCAACGCGCTTGGTTTGCCGCAAAGCTGTCGTCGCCCGCGCCGCCGCTTGAGGAAGCAGCCGGCGCGGCGGTGATCAACCCCTGGCAGCCTTGAAGGCCGGCTGACTCTGGCGGTTGTTCGCCTCAAAGACCCGGATAAGTTGCATCGTGCGGTGAGGTCAATGTCTTCGTGGACGTTGGCATGGGACCAAGGACTGGTCAGCAGATCCGCTCGACCGAACTACCGGCCATGTCCGCTCGCGTGAACCCTTTGGCCTAAGGTGAACGACCGGACCTGGCGAGGCTCTTCGGGGACCGAATCGTGCCTCTTTGCATTCACTGGGGTTCGGACGTCGATTGGCGGACTGATCCGTAAAGCTCATTCGCAAACGTTTGTGCATGGGGCTGCAGTCATTCCCCATCCCTACGATGCCTTTGCTTCTGAACATTTCGCGTGCACCGTCACAACGATTCATACGAGGAGTTCCCATGCATTCGTCCTTCGTCACATTCCGCCGCACGGCCCTGGCCGCGGCCATTCTTTCGCTGGCCGGCGCCGCGCAGGCCGTACCCACCTTCACCGCCGTGGCCTCCGGCGACATGACCAGTGACTCAGCCATCATCTGGACACGCGCCCTGGACGGCGGTACCAGCGCC
Source organism: Rubrivivax sp. (assembly GCA_040400915.1). Taxonomy (GTDB): domain Bacteria; phylum Pseudomonadota; class Gammaproteobacteria; order Burkholderiales; family Burkholderiaceae_C; genus Rubrivivax. Next base: position 127,863 of record JBBAPI010000009.1, on the reverse strand, counting down.
AGCGGCCTCACGCTGCAGATCGCCACCGATGCCGCCTTCACGTCCATCGCCAAGACGGTGACGGGCCTGGCCACCCGCGACGCCGCCAGCGACTACACGCTCAAGGTCGACGTCAACGGCCTGGCCGGCGGCACGAACTACTACTACCGATTCAGCGGCAGCGGCGCCGCCAGCGACGTGGGCTCATTCAAGACTGCCTATGCCGCCAACTACGCCGGCGCGGTGAAGATGGCCTTCAGCGGCGACGTCGACGGCCAGATGCGCCCTTACCCGCTGACCAACAACTTCTCGGCCAGCGCACCGCGCGACTTCTTCGTGTTCCTGGGCGACACGATGTACGAAACGTCGGCCACGGGATCGCCGGCCACGGCCCTGCCCGTGCTGGGCCAGACTCCCAACAACCTCAACACGGTGCTCGCCGACTACCACCGCAAGTACCTGGAAAACCTGCAGGGCGTGACGGCGGCTGGTGCTGCCACCGCAGCGGGCCAGCAGGGTCTGAAGTCGCTGTATGCCAATCAAGGCAACTACACCGTGATGGACAACCACGAACTGGGCAACCGGCAATACATCAACGGCGGATCGCCCCTTGCTGCACTCAACCTCTCCGGCAACGGCGCCACCTCCAGCCAGCTCGGCGGCAGCGTGCACAACACGACCGGCGCCTCGGTGAACTCCACGGACGGCTTCAAGACCTTCGTGAAGGCCTACAACGACTACCAGCCCACCCGCGAGACCATCGGTGTTGACGGACTGCAGAAGATGTACTTCGCCCAGAGCTGGGGCAAGAACATGACCTACATCTCCGTCGACGACCGCACCTACCGCGACGTGCGCCTGAGCAAGACCACCGGCGGCGACGACACTCCGGCGGGCGGGACTGGCAGCATGCGCTGGGCCGACCCGACCCGCACGATGCTGGGCGCCACGCAACTCGGTTGGCTGCAGACCACGCTGCTGGATCAGCAGGCCAGCGGCCAGAAGTGGAAGATCGTCTCGGTGTCCTCGCCCATCGACCAGAACGGCAACGACGGCGGCAAGAGCTGGTACGGTAACTATCAGTTCGAGCGCACCACGCTGTTGAAGTTCATCGACGACAACCACATCGATAACGTGGTGTTCCTGTCGACCGACGACCACCAGTCGCGCGTCAACGAACTCTGGTACGACTTGCCCGGCGGCGGCAAGAAGCGCCTGGAATCGGCCTTCACCATCGTCACCGGCCCGGTCGGCGCCACCGGCCCCAACGTCGTCACCAACCACAGCTTCAGCAACCTGCTGAACCTGACTGCGGCCTCGACGACGCTGCTGACCAACGAGAACAACAGCATGAACGGCGGCCAGGCCGGCACACAGCTCGGCCTGAAGGACTTTGGCGCCCGCGTGTTCAACGTCAAGCGGGACCAGAACGGCGTGCTGGTGGCCGGCAGCGTGGCCGATGCGGTGAACTTCTACAGCCCCGACACCTTCGGCTATACGAACCTGGACGTCGATGCCGATGGCACGCTGCACGTGACGATGCTGGGTATCGACTCGTTCGCCACAAACGCCTACCTGCAGCCCGAGGTCACCGGCGCACCCCGCGTGATCTTCTCCTTCGACGTGCTGGCCGCCGTTCCGGAGCCCACCCACTGGGCGATGCTGCTGGTCGGCCTGGGTCTCGTGGGCATGAGGGCCAAGCGCCGCGCGGCCTGAAGAGCCTGCCTTCGCGACAGGGGGCTGGCCAGGGCTCCGAGTGGGTGATTCGGATCGACGGGGGTCGGCGCGATGATGCGTTCCAGACCCCTCAGACCTGCCACCCCCGGGGACCCGCCTTGGCCTACCCTCGCTGCCGGGGCCCCTTCATGGGTCGGCGTACGGACCCGACCGGCCGCTTGGAGGCGGCCAAATCAGGACGGCGAACGCCCGCATGGGCTCGACAGCACGCAGAGACCAACGCGCTTGGTTTGCCGCAAAGCTGTCGTCGCCCGCGCCGCCGCTTGAGGAAGCGGCCGAGCCGAGATGACCGCGCCGGGATCACGTGCCACTTGGCCGCATCCTTGCGCTTCGGGCCTCCGGGCAGGCGAGGCAGGCTCAGTCGCAAGAACTGGCGCCGGTCGGTCGCAATCTTGGGGTGCGGGTCGCAGTTCACTCGGCGCTCTGCGCAAGCCGACCAGCGGCTGAGTGCGCTGCGCTGGCGTGCGGCCTGCAAAAGGCGGAACATCGGCCCACACAGGAGAGCGCCATGACATCCATCCACGGCACGTCAGTCCCGGGCGAATTGGCCAAGCTGATCGACGAGCAACTGGAACTGGCGGTGGCCCGTCTGCCGGCCCTGGAGCCGGGCCGGGTTCACCCTTCGCCGGTGGACCACGAGGAGCGCCCGGCGCCGCACGCCAACTTCGAAGACCTGATGCTCGGCAATGCCGAGGCCACACCCGAGATGCTGGACGAACTGGCCGCGCTGAACGCCGCGCCGGAACTCAGCGAAGAAGAACTGGCGCGCCAGGCCCTGGCCGCCGCCGACCCGCCTGTCAGCCCTTGAAGGGGTTTTCGATCAGCAGGCGAAGAAGTCAGCGCTCATTCAGGGATCCAGAAGCCGTGGCGCGACCAGAGCCAGCGCGGCGACAGCACCGAGGCCGTTGCCGACACCACCCTGCGCCGCAGGCCCGACTGTGTGCACTACATTCCTCCGCACCCAGGGTGTCGACTTCCCCTGTCGGCTGAACATGATCAACGGTGGCTTCAGGTCGCGCGCCAACACGGTGGTGGTGCCCGGCGGCAAGATGGAACTCGCGATGCAACTGATCTTCACGCCATTCATCGGGCGCATGATGGCAACGCGCCAGCGCGCGATGGAGGCCCTGTGACATGCTGCGAGCCTTGATCTGGGACGTCGACGGCACCATCGCCGAAACCGAGCGCGACGGCCATTGCGTGGCCTTCAACCAGGCTTTCGAGGAAGCCGGTCTGGCCTGGCGCTGGAGCCCCGACTACTACGGCCCGCTGCTGCACGTGGCCGGTGGCCGCGACCGCATCCTGCACGACATGGCGCAGCGCGCCGACGCGCCCGCCACCACCGCCGAACGCGAAGCCCTGGCGCGCGCGCTGCACCTGCGCAAGAACGCCCTCTACGCCGAGCGTGTGGCGGCCGGCGCGCTGTCGCCACGCCCTGGCGTGCTGCGCCTGATGGACGAGGCCGCTGCGGCCGGTGTGAAGCTGGCTATCGCCACCACCACCTCCACCAGCAATGTGCAGGCCCTGTTCAACAGCTTCTTCGGTGACGGCTGGCGGCAGCGCTTCGCCGCCGTGGTCTGCGCCGAAGAAGCGCCGCAACTCAAGCCGCATCCGCAGGTCTATCTGCGCGCCTTGCAGGGCCTGGGTGTGGCCGCCAGCGAGGCCTTCGCGCTGGAAGACACGCCCAACGGCCTGCTGGCCGCGCAGGCGGCGGGCATCGCCTGCGGCATCACGCGCAGCGCCTTCTTCGTGCACGACCGCTACCCGGGCGCCACCTGGGTGCGGCCAGACCTGGACACGCCCACGGCCATGACCCTGGACGGGATTCGGGAAAGCCTGTCTGTCAACATCAGCACCTCCTGAACTCGAACCGGACGCCCGCATGAAGCCGACTCCCCTGCTGACCTTGGCCCTCTTCGCCGCTGCCCTGCACACCCCGCTGCAGGCGCAGACCGCCGCCCCCGCAGCGGCCACGACGGCTGCCGCCTGCCCGGCGCTGCTGAACCAGAGCTTTCCCCGGCTGCAGGACGAGAAGCCGCAGAACCTGTGCCAGTACGCCGGCAAGGTGCTGCTGGTGGTCAACACCGCCAGCTACTGCGGCTACACGCCGCAGTACGAAGGTCTTGAGGCCTTGCATGCCAAGTATGCGGCGCAGGGCCTGGTGGTGATGGGTTTCCCGTCGAACGACTTCAACCAGGAAAGCAACGACAGCGCGAAGATCGCCGACCTGTGCTTCAACACCTACGGTGTGAAGTTCCCGATGTTCAGCAGCTCCGCCGTCAGCGGCAAGGCCGCCAACCCGCTGTTCGCCCAGTTGACGCAAGCGACGGGCAAGAGCCCGACCTGGAACTTCAGCAAGTACCTGGTCGGCCGTGACGGCAAGGCCGTGGCCTACTACCCGAGCAAGGCCACGCCCGACAGCAAGGAAGTCGTCGCTGCCGTGGAAAAGGCGCTGGCTGCCCGTTGAGGCGCCCCGACCCGCAGCTTCACTTCAGCGATTCGATGAGGTCGATGTAGGCCTGCTGGGCCTCGGCCGTGCTCTTGCCTTTCAGGCCGGCCCAGGCGTCGAATTTGGCCCGGCCCACCATGTCGGTGAAGCCCGGGCGCTTGCCTTCCACGTCGCCTGCCGTGGCCTGCTTGTACAGCGCGTAGATCTGCAGCAGCGTCATGTTGTCGGGCTTCTCGGGCAGTTGCTTGCTGTCGGCGACAGCGGCTTCGAAAGCGGCAGGGAGGTTCGACATGGCGGGGCCTTTCGGGTGGGCTGCAGCGGGGTTGCCTGGGTGGTTTACCCGGGGCCTGAAGCCCGGGCCAGCGACTAGGATGTTAGCCAGCATCGTGCGGCGCCGGCCTGCACGCTATCCCGAGGAGCCCCAGCCCATGCCACAAGCAGCCCAGCGCATGTCGCGCGTAGACACGGCTTGGTTGCGCATGGACAACGACGTCAACCTGATGATGATCGTCGGGGTGTGGTTGCTGACGCCGGCCATCGCGTTGACGGCCTTGCGCGCACGCATCCAGGACAAGCTGCTGAAGTACGAGCGCTTCCACCAGAAGGCGGTGGCCGATGCCATGGGTGCGCACTGGGTGGAGGACGAGGCCTTCGACATCGCCCGCCACGTCCCGGCGATCACCCTGCACCCCGAACCCGGCGAGACCGAGCGCCACGCGCTGCAGCACCGCTGCGGTGAACTGGCCATGCAGCCGCTGGACCCTTCACGCCCGCTGTGGCAGTTCCACCTGGTCGAGGACTACGAAGGCGGCAGCGCCGTGATCGCCCGCATCCACCACTGCATCGGTGACGGCATCGCGCTGACCAGCGTGATGATGAGCATCATGGACGGCGGCACCGACCCGCCCAAGCGGCGCAGCAAGGCGCAAGCCGAGGAGGCGGCCGAATCCGACTGGTTGACCGACGCCGTGCTCAAGCCGCTGTCCGACCTGACCGTCAAGGCCATCGGCCTGTACGGTGGCGGCGTGGCCAAGACCATGGACCTGCTGTCCAACCCGCATGTGCTGGGCGATTCGGTCGACATGGCCCGCTCCGGCATGCGGGTGATGGGTGACGCAGCGGCCCTGGCGCTGATGCCCGACGATTCACCCACCCTGTTGAAGGGCAAGCTGGCCGGCCGCAAGGTGGTGGCCTGGAGCGAGCCCATGCCGCTGGATGCCGTCAAGACCATCGGCAAAGGCCTGGGCTGCACGGTGAACGACGTGCTGCTGGCCTGCGTGGCCGGGGCCATCGGCAGTTATCTGAACAGCCTCGGGCAAGACCCGGCCGGCAAGCAGATCCGCGCCATGGTGCCGGTCAACCTGCGACCTCTGGAAAAGGCCTGGGAGCTGGGCAATCGCTTCGGGCTGGCGCCGCTGGTGCTGCCCATCGGCATCGCCAACCCGGTGCAGCGCGTGCACGCCGTGCGCCAGCGCATGGACGACCTGAAGGGCAGCTACCAGCCGCTGCTGGCTTTCGTGGTGCTGGCGGCCACGGGCCTGTTCATCAAGCCGGTGCAGGACGCGGTGCTGGGCCTGTTCTCGAAGAAGACCACGGCGGTAATGACCAATGTGCCCGGCCCCGCCACGCCACTGAAGTTGTGCGGCAGCACGCTGCGCCAGAATATGTTCTGGGTGCCGGCCTCGGGCGACGTCGGCGTCGGTGTGTCCATCCTCAGCTATGGCGGCGGCGTGCAGTTCGGCCTGATCACCGACGCCGGCCTGTGCGCCGAACCGCAAAACATCATCTCCCGCTTCGAGCCCGAATTCGAGAAGTTGCTGAACCTGACGCTGATGCTGCCCTGGGCCGGAGAAATGGAGCCCCCAAGCTCCCTGCGGTCGCTACCCCCCGAGGGGGATGCTCCGCCGACGGCCCGGCGAAGCCGGTTCCGTGGCGGCAAGCTGGGTTGATGCGCTTCGATAACCGCGTTGGCATGTAAAGGAGAACCCCATGACCGTCACCGTCGCGATCGACCTGGGCTACGAATTCGAGGTCAAGGCCGCTTTCAAGGACGTCTTCGACGTGCTGTCCGATGTGCCCACCTCGGCCAGCTTCTTCCCCAAGGTCGACAAGCTGGTCGACCTGGGCGGCAATGCCTACCGCTGGGAGATGGAGAAACTGGGCACGGCGCAGGTCAACATCCAGACCGTCTACGCCAGCAAGTACGTCAGCAACAAGGCCAAGGGCAGCGTGGTCTGGACGCCGGTGAAGGACGAGGGCAATGCCCTGGTGGGCGGCAGCTGGCAGCTCACCGACAAGAAGAAGACCACGGCCCTGGAATTCAAGGTCGCCGGCACGGTCGACGTGCCGCTGCCCGGGCTGATGAAGTTGGTCGTGGCGCCGGTGGTGCGGGGTGAATTCGAAAAGCTGGTCGAGCAGTACATCGACAACCTGATCCAGCATTTCGGCGGCGAGGCCTGAGCCCCCAAGCTCGCTAGCGCTCGCTACCCAAGGGGGCCGTCCGCCAACGGCCCGGCAGAGCCGGTTCCGTGGCGGGAAGCTGGGTCCCCGGTATCCTAGACGGCATGAGCCCACATCTTCACCGCTTGCCCCTTCGCAGTCTGGCCCGTTTCGCGCTGGCCGTGGCCGCCTGCACCTGTGTGCCGGCGCTTCTGGCTGCCACACCCAAGGACACCCTGGTCCTGGCCATGGCCTTCGACGACATCATCAGCCTCGACCCGGCCGAGTCCTTCGAGATCAGCACCGGCGAATTGCTGGGCAATGCCTACGACCGGCTGCTGCGTTTCGATGTCGACAACCCGAGCAAGCTGGTGCCGGATGTGGCGGCCAGCTGGGCGGTGTCGGCCGACGGCAAGACCTACACCTTCGCGCTCAAGAGCGGTCTGAAGTTCGCCAGCGGCAACCCCTTGACGGCCGATGACGTGGCCTGGTCGCTGCAGCGAGCGGTGTTGCTGGACAAGACGCCGGCTTTCATCCTGACGCAGTTCGGTTTCAGCAAGGACAACGTCAAGGACAGGATCAAGGCGCTGAATGCCACCACGCTGACGTTCGAGACCGACAAGGCCTACGCGCCGACGCTGGTCTACAACTGCCTGACGGCCAACGTGGCCTCGGTGGTGGACAAGAAGCTGGTGCTGTCCAAGGAAGCCGTCAAGGACGGCGCGGGCGACCTGGGCTGGGCTTGGCTGAAGACGAATTACGCCGGCAGCGGGGCGATGAAGATCCGCGAATGGCGGGCCAACGAGATCGTCGCGCTGGAACGCAACGACAACTTCAGCGGCACCAAGAGCCGGCCGGCGCGCGTGATCTACCGCCACGTGAAGGAATCGACCACGCAGCGCCTGCTGCTGGAAAAGGGCGATATCGACATCGCCCGCAACCTGACGCCGCAGGACCTGGACGCGCTGGCCACCAACAAGGACATCAAGACCGTGGCCACGCCCAAGGGCACGGTCTATTACTTCGGCCTGAACCAGAAGAACCCCATCCTGGCCAAGCCCGAGGTGCGCGAGGCCCTCAAGTGGCTGGTCGACTACGACGCCATCGGCAAGACGCTGATCAAGAACATCGGCGTCATCAACCAGAACTTCCTGCCCCAGGGTTTGCTGGGCGCCGCCGCCGACAAGCCCTACAAGCTCGACGTCGCGAAAGCCAAGGCCCTGCTGGCCAAGGCGGGTTATCCCAAGGGCTTCAAGGTGACGGTGGACATGCGCACCACGCAGCCGGTGCAGGGCATCACCGAGGCCTACCAGCAGACCTTGAAGCAGGCCGGCATCGAACTGGAAATCCTGCCCGGCGACGGCAAGCAGACGCTGACCAAGTACCGCGCCCGCAGCCACGACATCTACATCGGCCAGTGGGGCGCCGACTACTGGGACCCGCACACCAACGCCGACACCTTCGTGCGCAACCCCGACAACGGCGACGACGCGAAAAGCAAGCCGCTGGCCTGGCGCAACGCCTGGGCCATCCCCGAGCTGACGAAGCAGGCCGACGCCGCGGCGCTGGAACGCGACGGCGGCCAACGCGCCAAGCTTTACCTGGCCCTGCAGGCCGAGTTCCGAAAGTCCAGTCCCTTCGTGATGCTCTTCCAGCAGACCGAGGTGGCGGCCTACCGCGCCAACGTCGACGGTCTGAAGATAGGCCCCACTGCGGACAGCACCTACGTTTACCTCGTCGGCAAGAAGTAGGTCTTGAGCCCGTCCCTGCAGCGCGGCGCGGCGGCCGCCGCCCGCGGCCTGGTGGCCATCGTGCTCACCGTGCTCGGGCTGCTGGCCGTGACCTTCTTCATCGGTCGCGTGATTCCGGTCGACCCGGCGCTGGCGATCGCCGGCGACCGCGCGCCCGAGCATGTGCTGCAGCGCGTGCGCGAGGAACTCGGCCTGAACCTGCCGCTGCCGCAGCAGTTTCTGCGCTACGTCGGCAAGGCCCTGCACGGCGATTTCGGCAACTCGGTGCTGACCACCCACCCGGTGCTGGACGACATCGCAGCCACCTTCCCGGCCACGCTGGAACTGGCCACCTGCGGCATTCTGCTGGGTGCCGGACTGGGGGTGCCGCTGGGCGTGTGGGCGGCGGTCCGCCGCGGCGGCGTGGCCGACCACACGGTGCGCGTGATGGGGCTGGTTGGCTATTCCGTGCCCATCTTCTGGCTCGGGCTGATGGCTTTGGTGCTGTTCTACGCCAAGCTGGGCTGGGTGGCCGGGCCGGGTCGTATCGACGTGGCTTTCGAGTACAGCTTCGAGCGCACCACAGGCCTCATGCTGCTGGACGCGGCGCGGGCCGGCGAATGGGAAGCCTTCCGCAATGCGCTCAGCCATCTGGCTTTGCCGGCCGGCCTGCTGGGTTATTTCTCGCTGGCCTACATCAGCCGCATGACGCGCAGTTTCATGTTGAACGAACTGGCCGCCGAGTACATCGTCGCCGCGCGCGCCAAGGGCCTGAGCGAGACCCGCATCATCTGGCGCCACGCGCTGCGCAACGCCATGGTGCCCTTGGTGACGGTGATCGCGCTGAGCTACGCCGGCCTGCTGGAAGGCAGCGTGCTGACCGAGACCGTCTTCTCGTGGCCGGGCCTGGGTCTGTACATCACCAATTCGCTGCAGAACGCCGACATGAACGCGGTGCTGGGCGGCACCATCGTGGTCGGCACGGTGTTCATCGCGCTGAACCTGCTGAGCGACGGCCTCTACCGCCTGCTGGACCCGCGGACCCGGGACACGCGATGAGCCTGGCCGTCATTTCTGGAACCCACACCCGATGAGCGGCGACCTCAGCCTGAAGCAGTGGCTCTTGTCCGACCGCCCGCAGTCGCGCCGGCAGGCCGCCCTGGGCCGGCTCTACGGCGGTTGGTGCAACTTCGCGCGCAACCGGTTGGCGATGGTGGGCCTGGGCATCGTGCTGCTGCTGGTGCTGATCGCCGCGCTGGCGCCGTGGCTCGCGCCTTATTCGCCGACGGTGGGCGACCTGGGTCAGGACCGCCTGCTGCCGCCTTCAGCCAGCCACTGGTTCGGCACCGACGACCAGGGCCGCGACATCGGCAGCCGGCTGATGCACGGCAGCCGCATCACGCTCTACGTGGTGACGCTGGTGGCGGTGCTGGCCGCGCCCGTTGGCCTGCTGGTGGGCACGTGGGCGGGCTACGCCGGCGGCTGGGTCGATGCGGTGCTGATGCGCGTCACCGACATCTTCCTGGCCTTCCCACGGCTGATCCTGGCGCTGGCCTTCGTGGCCGCCCTGGGGCCGGGCATCGAGAACGCGGTGATCGCCATCGCCATCACCAGCTGGCCGCCCTACGCCCGCATCGCCCGCGCCGAGACCCTGACGCTGCGCCAGGCCGACTACATCAGCGCCGTGAAACTGCTGGGCGCCAGCCCGGTGCGCATCGTGCTGCGCCATATCGTGCCGCTGTGCCTGTCCAGCGTCATCGTCCGCGTGACGCTGGACATGGCCGGCATCATCCTGACCGCGGCGGGTCTGGGCTTCCTGGGCCTGGGCGCCCAGCCGCCGATGCCCGAGTGGGGCGCCATGATCGCCGGCGGCCGGGCCTATGTGCTGGACCAGTGGTGGGTGGCGGCGGCGCCCGGCGCGGCCATCTTCATCGTCAGCCTGGCCTTCAACCTGCTGGGTGATGGCTTGCGGGATGCGCTGGACCCCAAGGCGGTGCGCTGAAGTCTTCAGTTGCAAGCGATGCGCCCGAATCGAACGAAACGCATGAAACGAACGAAAACGTCTATGATGTGCCCCACGCCCGTCATCAAGGATGTGATCCATGGCCACACTCACCTACACCGCGAATGAAGCCAAGACCCGTTTCGGCGAATTCATCGACCGCGTGCAGCAGGGGCCGGTTCAGGTGACCCGCCACGACCGCGTGGTGGGCGTGATGGTGTCCGCCGAAGACTACGAAGGCATGCGCGCTTTCTACGCCGACCGGCTGCAGAACACCATGTCGCGCATGGCCGAGCGCGCGGCCGCGCAAGGCCTGACGCCTGCGGACCTGGCCAAGCTGCTGGTCGATGCGGGTTGAGCGCTTCGTCATCGACACGAATGTGCTGATCAGTGCGGCACTGCTGGGTGGCTCGCTGCCAGCGCAGTGGCTGCACCACGTCTTGCGGCACGGGCGCCTGGTCTTTTCTGACGCCAATTACGCCGAACTGGAAACGCGCCTGTGGCGGCCCCAGTTCGACCGTTACGTGACCACCGAAGACCGCAAGCTGCTGTTGCGCGACCTGCAGGCCACGGCCGAGTGGGTGGCTCCGGACGAGGCCCTCGGCGGCCTGCTCTGCCGCGATCCTGCTGACCAGAAGTTCATCGCCGCGGCGTTAGCGTCGCGGGCGGCGGCCTTGGTCAGTGGCGACCAGGACCTGCTGGTGTTGAAGCAGGTCGGCGAGGTGCCGGTGGTGACGCCCGCGCAGGCCCTCCAGCGCTGGGCCCTTGCCGCGGATCACCCGAAGGCGGTGAAGTAAGGCCCTCAGTCCACCGGCCACCCGCGCCCACGGCAGGAGGTGCCCGCTGGATCCTGTGACCGGCGTCGGCGCACAAATTGCCGAGACGCTGCAGACCGAGGGCGGGATGCCGCTGGCTCCTCGGCCTGTGCGCCCGCCCGACCCGGCTCAACGCCGGCGGCGGCGAGCCATCCAGCCGACCAAGGCCAGCCCGCCCGCCATCAGCGCGTAACTCGAAGGCTCGGGCACGGCGGAGATGCTCTGCGTAACCAAATCGTTGCCGTCGTAGCTGAAGACATAGAACTGGTTGTCGTACTGGGCTGCGACGGTGCTGCCGTTGGGCTTGACGCTGCCCAGGAAGTCGTTGTCGTTGGCCAGGTAAAGCGTGTGCTTGGTCACCCCGTTGACCACCACGTCCGCGCCGAAGGCGATGCCCTCGAGTTTGGACGGGATATCGGCGTCGCTGATGCCCGCGGCGTTGAGTGCGCTCTTGATGTCGACGAACAAGGTCTTGCTGATGGCGTGCGCGGCCAGGTTGGCCTCGCCACTGATGCCGGACACCTCATCGGCCCCGGTCAGGTCCACTTTGTAGATCTGCTTGATCACTGCCTTGGAGCCGGGTGAACCGTCGCCCAGGCCCTTGCCGTCGCGCTCCAGCACCAGGAACTGGTGGTCGTTGAGGGCCAGGATTTCGCTGCTGTTGTAGTTTTTCGCGCTGCTGCCGCTGCCGATCTGGTTGTCGTAGGCGAACTGGCTGACGGCGCCCGTGGCGATGTCGATCTTCACGATGCGGTTGTAGCGGCCCCCATCACCGCCGTCCTGCAGCAGCGGGCTTTGCATGAAGCCCACCAGCGTCTTGCCGTCGGGCGTGATGGCCAGGCCCTCCATGCCCTTGTTGGTCACCCGGCCGCTGGTGTTCGTGAACTCGACGCTCTTCTGTGAACTCAGGGTGCTGATGGCGAAGGTGCTGGGCAGCGTGAAGACTTTCGTGCGCTCGCCTGTCGCGCGATCGAACTGGTAGACGTAAGGGCCGTATTCATCGGCGATGAACACGCTCTTGCCGTCGTTCGAGACACGGATGGCTTCGGGGTCGAGACGTGCATTGGCCGGGTTCGTGGAGAGGCCCGCCGCAAAGTTGTCCGATCGGCCGGTGAAGTAGTACTTGCCGGAGGCATTGGCGTTCGGCACGCCCGAGCCGAGCGTGTAGTTGGCGGTGACACCGCTGACGGTGGCAGCGCCGGTGCCGGCCGCGCCGGTGCCGTAGTTCAGGGCCGTGCTGCTGTAGAGCAAAGTCGTGCCCGTCAGCGCGGGCGTCAGACTGAAGGGCAGCGCCGCGCCAGGCGTCGTGTTCAGGTCCAGGGTCACCGTCTGGAAGCGAGCGATATAGGAGCTGGTGTCGTCCACCAGCGGGTTGTAGGCCAGCGCGTTGGGTCCGCGGTCAGGCAGCGCCAGGAAGGTGTTGCCGCCGGCCCATGCGAGGCCGGAACCCATGCCGCCGAGCAAGTTGGCACTGACGCCGTTTTCCAGCGTTCCCGTCAGGCCGGAAAGATCCAGAGCGGCGCCAGACAGACTGCCCTTGGCAATCAGGGTCACGGCGGCGTGGGTGGAAGGAACGGCTGCGACGAAAGCGGTCGCGATCATCAGGCTCAGGGTCTGCGGACGGAACATGAAAGACTTTTCGGGTGGTTCTCGGATGCAAACTACCGAGCTTGGCCGTTATCGATGACGCTTCCGTGAATAGTTCACTGGGACCCCTCAAGCAGGGGGGGTGTGCAGCTCATGGTGCCGGGCTGCAACCTGGGCGAAGGGCGTCGGGATCGGTGACGGTGCCGCCGATTCGTATCATGCTGGCCATGGATGATCTTGTTGGCCCGCCTCTGCTCAGCGCTGTCGATCTGCGTGTGGCTTACCCCGCTCGCGATGGCGGCATGGCCGAGGTGGTGCGCGGCGTGTCCTTCACACTGGGCCGCGAGCGGCTGGGCATCGTCGGCGAATCGGGCAGCGGCAAGAGCCAGACCGGCCGCGCCATCCTGGGCCTGACGGCGCCGGGCGGCCGGGTGACGGCGCAGCGCCTGAACTTCGACGGCATCGATCTGCTGACCTGCCCGCCGGCCCAGCGCCGCAGCCTGCGCGGCGGGCGCATCGCGATGATCCTGCAGGACCCGAAGTATTCGCTGGACCCGGTGATGCGCATCGGTGCGCAGATTGCCGAGACGCTGCAGACGCACGCGCCCGTGCCGCGCCGCGAGGCGCAGGAACGCGTGCTGGAGGCGCTGGCCGCGGTCGGCATCGAAGATCCGGCGCGCGTGGCCCGGCTTTACCCGCACGAGGTGTCGGGCGGCATGGGCCAGCGCGCGATGATCGCGATGATGCTGATCGCCGGACCCGAGTTGCTGATCGCCGACGAACCGACCTCGGCGCTGGACGTGACGGTGCAACTGCAGGTGCTGGGCATCCTGGACAAGCTGGTGGCTGAACGGGGCATGGGCCTGATCTTCGTGTCGCACGACCTGCGCCTGGTCAGCAGCTTCTGCGACCGCGTGCTGGTGATGTATGCCGGCCGGGTGGTCGAGGCCATCGCCGCGCGCGACCTGCAGCATGCGCAGCACCCCTACACGCGGGGCTTGCTGAACTGCCTGCCGCGGCTGGGCCAGGCGCAGCACCCGCTGCCCACGCTGGACCGCCAGCCTGAATGGCTGCAGGCATGACCGAGATCGCCGTCAGCCAGGCCGGCATCGGCCTGAGAGTCGATGGCTTGCGCGTCGTCTTCGACCGTTTCGTTGCCGTCGATGGTGTGAGCTTCGAGGTCGGGCCCGGCGAGAGTTTCGGCATCGTTGGCGAATCGGGCTCGGGCAAGAGTACGGTGCTGCGCGCCCTCTGCGGCCTGGTGCCGAACGCCGCTGGCCGTGTGGCCCTGGCGGGTCGTGCCGACCTGCCCCAGCCGCGCAGCAGGGCCTACCGCCGCCAGGTGCAGATGGTTTTCCAGGACCCCTACGGCAGCCTGCACCCGCGGCAGAGCGTGGACCGCTGCCTGGCCGAGCCGCTGGCCATCCACGGCGTGGCCGATGCGGAAGCGCGCATCGAACGGGCGCTGGACGAAGTCGGCCTGGGCACCGGCTTTCGCTACCGCTACCCGCACCAGTTGTCGGGCGGGCAGCGCCAGCGCGTGGCCATCGCGCGGGCGCTGATCCTGGAGCCGCAGGTGCTGCTGCTCGACGAACCCACGTCGGCGCTGGACGCCTCCGTGCAGGCCGAGGTGCTGAACCTGCTGGAAGCCTTGCGGCAGCGGCGCGGCCTGACCTTCATCCTGGTCAGCCACGACCTGGCCGTCGTCACCCACCTCTGCGAACGCCTGATGGTGATGCGCCGCGGCCTGATGGTGGAGCAGGTCGCTTCGGCCGACCTCGCCGCGCACCGCGTGCAAGCCGACTACACCCGCAGCCTGATGACCGCATCCGCCGGTTTCAGGCGTTGAAACCCGAGAGCGCCACTGGCGCAGGAGCCTGGACAGCATGAAGATGGAAACCGAACCCCAGCGCCCGTGGCGCCTTGCCGCTGCCGCGCTGGCCGGCCTGGCCTTGGTGGCCTGCGCCACGGCACCCGCGCCCGGTGCGGCGCCAGGTGGCTCCTCGAGCGCTTCGGCCATGGGCCTAAGCTACCCGGCCACCCGCAAGGTCGACCACGTCGACACCTACTTCGGCAGCGCCGTGCCCGACCCCTACCGCTGGCTGGAAGACGACAACAGCGCCGAAACCAAGGCCTGGGTGCAGGCGCAGAACGCCGTCACCGACAAGGCGCTGACGGCCATGCCGCAGCGCCTGCCGACGCGGGCGCTCTACACCACGCTGACCAATTACGAAAAGATTGGCCTGCCCAGCCGCGAAGGCGGGCGCTACTTCTGGAGTCGCAACGACGGTCTGCAGCAGCAGAGCGTGATCGTCACCGCCACCAGCCTGACGGCCACACCCACGGTGGCGCTGGACCCCAACACGCTGAGCAAGGACGGCACCGTGGCCTTGAGCGGCCTGGCGCCTTCCAGGGACGGCAAGCTGCTGGCCTACGGCATCGCCGGCGCCGGTTCCGACTGGCAGGCCTGGCGGGTGCGCGACCTGGCCACCGGCGTCGATCTGCCCGACCGCGTCGAGTGGGTGAAGTTCGCGCGCGCCACCTGGACGCCCGACAGCAAGGGCTTCTTCTATTCCCGTTACGACGAGCCCCAGGCCGGCGCTGCATTGACGCAGGCCAATTACTTCCAGAAGCACTACTACCACCGCATCGGCACGCCGCAGTCGGCCGACCAGCCGGTGGCCGACAACCCGGCCGAAAAGGGCTGGCGCTTCGGCACCACGGTTTCTGAAGACGGCCGCTATGCCGTCATCAGCGTCAATCCGACTTCAGGCACCAAGAACGGCCTGATGGTGCTGCCCTTGCTGAACGGCGGGCTGAGCCGCGCTGCCGAAAGCAGCCGGCCCCGGCCCCTGCTGATGGCCTTCGACGCCACCTACCAGCTCGTCGACGTGGTGGGCAACAGCCTCATCGTCAAGACCGACAAGGATGCGCCGCGCGGCCGCCTCATCGCCATCGACATGGCCGCGCCGGCCCCGGCCAACTGGAAGACGCTGGTCGCCGAAGGCCCCGAGGCCATGACCGATGCCGACGCCGTGGGCGGCCGCTACGTGCTGAGCTATTTGCGCGACGCGTCCACCGTGGTGCGCGTGCACAGCGCCGACGGCAGCCTGCTGCGCGAGGTGGCGCTGCCCGGCGTGGGCACGGCCAGCGGCTTCGGTGGCCACGCCGACAGCAGCGAGACCTTCTTCAGCTACACCAGCCTGATCAACCCGACCGAGATCTGGCGCTACGACGTGGCCACCGGCGAAGCCACGCTGTGGAAGCGCCCCAAGACGGCCTTCAACCCCGACGCCTTCGAGACCCGCCGCGCCTTCGTCACCAGCCAGGACGGCACCAGGTTCCCGGTCTTCATCGCCCACAAGAAGGGTCTGGTGCTGGACGGCAACAACCCCACGCTGCTGTACAGCTACGGCGGCTTCAACATCTCGATGACGCCCGGCTTCGGTGTCACGGCGGCAACCTGGATGCAGATGGGTGGCGTCTACGTGCTGGCGTCCATCCGCGGCGGCGGCGAGTACGGCGAAGCCTGGCACCAGGCCGGCACCCAGCTGCGCAAGCAGAACGTCTTCGACGACTTCATCGCCGCGGCCGAATGGTTGATCGCCCAGAAGGTCACCAACCCCAAGAAGCTGGCCATCAACGGCGGCAGCAACGGCGGCTTGCTGGTCGGCGCGGTGGTCAACCAGCGGCCCGAACTCTTCGGCGCGGCAGTGCCGCAGGTCGGCGTGATGGACATGCTGCGCTTCCACAAGTTCACCATCGGCTGGGCCTGGGTCAGCGACTACGGCTCGTCCGACGACGCCGCGCAGTTCCAGGCGCTGAAGGCCTATTCGCCGCTGCACAACATCCAGCCCGGCAAGACCTACCCGCCCGTCCTGGTGACCACCGGCGACCACGACGACCGCGTGGTGCCGGCGCACAGCTTCAAGTACACGGCCACGCTGCAGGCTGCGGACACCGGCGCGGCGCCCAAGCTGATCCGCATCGAGACCGACGCCGGCCACGGCGCCGGCAAGCCCACCTCCAAGGTCATCGAAGAACGCGCCGACGCGCTGGCCTTCATCGCCAACGCCTTCGGCATGGCGGTGCAGTGAGGCCGCAAGCGGCGCGGTGGCCCGGGCGCTGGCCGCTGGTTCAGGTCGGCTCGGGCGGCCGGCGCGCCAGCAGTTCGGGAATCAAGGCTTCGTAGCCCGCCGCCGCCCGCAGCAGGGCGGCTTCGCCCAGCGGGCGGCCGATCAGCTGCACGCCCATCGGCCAGCGGCCCGTGGCGTCGAAGCCCGCCGGCACGCTGATCGCCGGCAGCCCGGCGAAGGTGGCGTACAGCGTGCATTCCATCCAGCGGTGGTAGGTGTCCATCGTGCGGCCGGCCACGCTGCGCGGCCAGGTGACATCGACGCTGAAGGGCCAGCATTGGGCCACCGGCAGGGCCAGCACGTCGAAGCGCTGCATCAGCGTCAGCATGTGCTGCAGGTAGGCCGTGCGCACCGTGCTGGCCTGCATGAAGGTGGCGAAGTCCAGGCCTTGCGCCGTGTCGTATTCCCAGAGCGCCTCGGGCTTGATCTGGGCCCGCGCTTCGGGGCTGGTCAGCACGGCCGCCACGCCCTGCGCGGTCAGCGCACGGCGCCAGACCAGCCAGGCTTCCCACAAGGCGGGGGCCGAGTAGCCCAGCGCCGTCGGCTCGACCTGCGCGCCGGCGCCGGCCATGCGTTGCAGCGCGTTTTCACAAACGTCCAGGATGCCGTCTGCCACCGCCAGGTGGCCGCCCAGGTCGCCCAGCCAGCCGATGCGCAGGCCTTGCAGGCCGCGCTCGGCTGCGTCATCGCCCGGCGTGAAATCGATGCCGCTTTGCGCAATGGACAAGGGCGCCCGCGCGTCGAAGCCCGCCTGCACCTGCAGCAGCCCCGCCACATCGCGCACGCTGCGGCCCAGCGGGCCGTCGGTGCTGAGCTGGTTGACCCAGACATCGCCCTTGGGCCAGCCCGGCACGCGGCCGGCGCTGGGGCGCAGTCCGAAGACGTGGTTCCAGGCCGCCGGGTTGCGCAGGCTGCCCATGAAGTCGCTGCCGTCGGCCACCGGCAGCAGGCGCTGGGCCAGCGCGACGCAGGCGCCGCCGCTGCTGCCGCCGGCCACCACGCTGCGGTCCCAGGCATTCGGCGTGGTGCCGAAGACCGGGTTGTAGGTGTGCGAACCCATCGCGAATTCCGGCACATTGGTCTTGCCGATGACGATGCAGCCGGCGGCCTTCATGCGCGCCACGTAGATGCTGTCCTGCTGCGCCACGGCATGCGCCAGGAGCGGGCTGCCCCAGGTGGTGGGCAGGCCTTGCGCGTTGCCGGTGTCCTTGATGGCCTGGGGGATCCCGTGCAGCCAGCCGCGCGAGTGCCCGGCGGCCAGCTCGGCGTCGCGCTGGTCGGCCTGGTGCAGCAGGGTGTCTTCGGGTACCCGGCTGACGATGGCCGTGAAGTGCGGGTTCAGGCGGTCGATGCGGGCCAGGTAGGCCTGCATCACCTCGCGGCAAGACACGCTGCGCGCGTGGATGGCCTGCGACAGCGCGCTGGCGTCCAGGTCGGTGATGGCGTTGAGGGTCATGTTGGCAGTGTTTGTTGTTCGGTTCATGCTGAAGCTTCCAGTTCCGCCGACAGGCGCAGCAGCAGCGCATCGTCACCCAGCTGGCCGGTCAGCATGGCGCCGATGGGCAGGCCGCCCTGCGACAGGCCCGCCGGCAGCGCGATGCTGGCACCGCCGGTGGCGTTGGCCAGCGGCGCAAAGGGGCTGTAGCGCCACAGGCCGTTGGGGCCGATGCGGTAGTCCAGGAAGTCCGGGTTGTTCATCGCCCAGCGACCCAGCAGCGGCGGCGGTTCGGCCAGCACCGGGCTCAGCAGCAGGTCGAAGCGTTCGAAGAAGGGCACCAGGCGCCGGCCGACGTCGTGCAGCTGCGCCAGGTGTTCCAGGTATTCGGCGCCCGTGATGCGCTGGCCCAGTTCGACAGCGCCCCAGGTCACGGCTTCGAGTTCGTCGCGGGCTATCGGCCCGTATTGCGCAGCCAGCCGCGCCACACCCATGGCCGTGCCGCAGGCCACCACATGCGCCAGGGGGCGGATCAGGTCGAGCGTGGCGATCGGTGGCCGCGCCAATTCGATGTGATGGCCCAGGCGCTGCAAGCGCGCCGCCATGGCGCGCACGGCAGCGGCCACGTCGGGGTGCACCGCGTCGCCGTCGAAGAAGGTGTCGCACAGGGCGATGCGCAGGCGCGGCGCCTCGGCGGCGCGGCCCAGTGCGGCCATCGAACCGTCCAGCGAGCCGGGTGCCGCATAAGGCGCGCCGGCATCGGCGCCGGCCGTGGCCAGCAGGGCGGCGGCGCTGTCGCGGGTGCTGGTGGACAGCAGGTGGTCAGCGGCCAGACCGCCCCAGCTTTCACCGGCCAGCGGCCCGGCCGGCACCAGGCCGCGGCTGGGCTTCAGGCCGATCAGGCCGCAGCAGGAAGCCGGGATGCGGATGGACCCGGCGCCGTCGTTGGCGTGGGCGATGTGCACCATGCCGCCGGCCAGCGCCGCCGCCGCGCCGCCGCTGCTGCCGCCGGCCGAATGCGCGGTGTTGTAAGCGTTGCGCGTCGGCCCTCCGTAGGCCAGCGCCTCGGTGCTGGGGCTGATGCCCATTTCCGGGCTGGTGCTGCGGCCGAAGGGGATGAAGCCAGCCTGGCGCCAGCGAGCGACCAGCGTGCTGTCCATCCGCCAGTGGATGCCGCGGCCCAGCGGGCCTTCGATGTGCGAGACGTAGCGTGAACCCATGCGCGAAGGCAGGTCGCTGGCTGCAGTGGCCAGGTCTTTGACCAGCATCGGCACGCCCAGGAAGGGCCGCCGCGCATGCAGCGCAGCGCGCTCGGCGTCATCGCGGCAGGCGGCCAGCTCGGCATCCACCTTCGCGGCGCCGCGCAGGCCGAGTTCGGCGGCCAGCAGGCACACCGCGTTGAGCGCGGGGTTGAGCCGCCGCACCCGTTCCAGGGTCTCGGCCATCGCCTGGGCGGCGCTGATCTGGCCTTGCGCGATGCGGGTGGCCAGCGCCAGGGCGTCTTCTCGGGGTGTCATCGGGGTTCTCGTTTCAGCTGAGCTTGGGACGGGGTATCGGCATCACGCTTTCGAAGGCCCGCGCGGCGCGCAGCACCAGCGCGTCGCCGAACATCGGGCCGACGATCTGCAGGCCGATCGGCAAACCGCCTTCGGTCAGCCCGCAGGGGATGCTGCAGGCCGGCTGCTGGGTCAGGTTGAAGGGGTAGCTGAAGGGTGTCCAGCCCAGCATGTTCTCGGGTGTCAGCGGGCTGTGGCCGGCAGGCTGGGCGTCGAAGGCGGGTATGGCCACGGCCGGCGTCACCAGCAGGTCGAAACGCTGCATGAATTGGCGCATGTGCGAGCCCAGGGCGCCGCGGCGCAGGTTCAGCCGCGCGATGTCCAGCGCGCTGAGCGCCGCGCCCCGCTGCGCCTCTGCACGGAAGTCGGGGTCCACCACCGCCTGCTGCTCGGCATTCAGGCCGTTCCACAGCGTCCACGAACCCAGAAACCACAGGCCGCAGGTGATGTCCAGCGGGTCGTCGAAACCCGGGTCCACGGCTTCGACATGGGCGCCCAGATCGACCAGCTTGCGCACCGCCTGCGCGCAGGCCACGGCCACTTCGGGGTGCACATTCGTCGCGTAGCCCAGCGTGGGTGACCAGGCCACGCGCAGGTTGCGGATGCCGTCGTCCAGGCCCAGCGTGTAGTCGCGGGCGTCGGGCGGCAACGATGTCCAGTCGCGCGCGTCGGGCCTTGCCATCACGTTCATCATCAGCGCGGCGTCGGCCACGCTCATCGTGTGCGGGCCCAGGTGGGCCACGGTGCCGAAGGGCGACAGCGGGTAGGCCGGCACGCGGCCGAAGCTGGGTTTCAGGCCGAAGTTGCCGCAGAAGGCCGCCGGGATGCGCACGCTGCCGGCGCCATCGGTGCCCACCGAGATCGGCCCCATCCCCGAAGCCACGGCCGCTGCGGTGCCGCCCGAAGAGCCGCCCGGCGTCTTGCTCGGGTCCCAGGGGTTGCGCGTGATGCCGCTGCGCGGCGAATTGGTCTCACCCTTGCAGCCGAATTCGGGCGTGGCGGTCTTGCCCAGCAGCACGGCGCCGGCCTCGCGCAGCCGGGCGGTGACCGGCGCGTCGACGTCCCAGGCCTGTTCCTCGTCCACCGTGTGGCTGCCGCGCAGCGTGGGCATGCCGCGCGTCAGGATCAGGTCCTTGATCGAAGTCGGCACGCCGTCCAGCACGCCCAGCGGCGCACCGCTTTGCCAGCGCGCCTCGCTGGCCTGCGCGCTGGCCAGCGCCTCTTCGGCCGCCACATGCACAAAGGCGCGCAGCCCGGGGTTGTGGCGTGCGATGCGGTCCAGCGCGGCCTGCGTGGCCTCGACCGGCGAGGCCTGTCCGGTGCGGTACAGGGCGAGCAGTTCGGTGGCGGTGCAGTCGGCCAGGTCGGTGGGCATCATGGGGTCTCCGGGTGGGCTTGCGGCATCCTGAAGCGTAAACCGTGCGGCCCCCCGCCATGACGCCTGGAAACCCGCTCAGGCAGCCTGAGGCCAGGCGACCCGGGTCCTCGCCAACATGAAAAAGGCCGCCCTGAGGCGGCCTTGGGCGATGGCCGATAACGTCAGCCGAGCAGCTTGCGCCGGCCCGCCACCAGGGCACCCAGGCCCAGCAGCATCAGCGCCCAGGACTCGGGTTCGGGAACCGGGTGTGTGACCGTCAGCGTCGCCAAGCCGTTGCTGCCTGAGGCGTTGCCGGCCAGGGACCAGTTGTGAAAGTCCACATGTTGCAGCACGTCATGGTTTTCCACACCGTTCGCCGATGAACTGCCGGTCGGTTCCAGGAATGAAATGGTGTGCAGATGCATCGCCGGTTCGGCGGTCTCGCCGTGTGGCCCGTCCAGGTGCTGGTACCAGGTGTCCACCGTCCAGGTGAAACCGACTTCGACCACGCTGATGGTCGCGTTCCAGCTGCTTCCGTTGTAGTTCACGGTCCCGCCGGCGCTGTCCCAGCCCCAATCGATGACCAGTTTGGTGACCGTGTCGATCGGCGTCGGCGTGACCGTGACGCCCGCCTGCGCGCTGCAGGCCAAGCCCAGCGCCATCGCGGCGCCAGCCGCCAGAACCGGCGTCTTGAATCGCTTGAACATCGGATGCTCCCCAATGAGGTTGACTGCTGTCAAAGACCCATGCCGCACAGGCGGAACCGGCGACTGAAACCGACGGCTTCCCACATCGAAACCCGTGTGGCAGGAGATAGGCGGCGCCACGACAGCCAGCGTCTCTATCCATCGCCGAGTCTGGGCTCCCTGCCCTGGGGCGTCCCCCCCTAGTTCCAGGGGTGAAACTTGCTGTGGATCAAGGAGTTAACCCCTCCTGCCCGACCCATCGCACCGGTCGGGACCGCTTGGCGAGTCCACTCGCCACACCGGCGGCACGGCACCCCGGGGCGGCCCCCGGCGCTGGCCATGCGGCATCATGAAGCGTCCACCGCGCCGGAGACCCCCATGCAGCCCGTTGAAATGCCCAAGCCGCTGAACCTGGTCATCGCCCAGATGAAGCACGAGACCAACACCTACTCGCCCGTGCCCACGCTGCTGGCCCGCTTCGCCACGGGGGCCGACACGCCGCCCGAGGGCGACGCTGCGGTGGCGGCTTACCGGGGCACCGGCTCGGCCATCGCCGCCTTCATCGACCTGGCCGAGGCGGCCGGCGCCCGCTACAGCGTGCCCATCGCTGCGGCGGCCTGGCCCAGCGGGCCGGTGGACGACGCGGCCTTCGAACACATCTGCGGCCGCATCTGCGCGGCCGTGGCGCAGGGCTGCGACGCGGTGCTGCTCGACCTGCACGGCGCCATGGTCACGCAGACCTACGACGACGGCGAAGGCGAGTTGCTGCGCCGCATCCGGGCCATCAACCCGAACGTGCCCATCGCCGTGGCGCTGGACATGCACACCAACCTCTACGACGCGATGAGCGAGCAGGCCACCGTCATCGCCGGCTACCAGACCTACCCGCACGTCGACATCTATGAAACCGGCCTGCGCGCCGGCAAGGCCCTGTTCGCGCTGCTGGCCGGCCAGGCCACGCCGACGATGGCCGCCGGCCGCGCAGCCATGCTGCCGCACGTGATGCGCCAGGGCAGCGACGACAGCCCCAACCGCGAACTGCAGGCGCGCTGCCGCGAGATGGAAGCCCAGGGCGCGCTGTGCGCCAGCCTGTTCGTGGGCTTTCCGAACGCCGACATCGAATACGCCGGTCTGTCGGCGGTGGTGGTCACCGACAACAACCCCGCGCTGGCCCGTCTATGGTGCGATGAATTGCTGGCGCTGGCCTGGGCAGCGCGGGCGAAGTTTGTCTACGAGATCGAGCCGCTGGCCACCTCGATGGCGCGCGCGCAGGCCCTGGCCGACGCCCAGCCCGCCGGCAGCGGCCCCATCGTGCTGCTTGACCACAGCGACAACTGCGCCTCGGGCGGCACGATGGACACCATGACGGTGCTGGGCGCCATGCTGGACGCCGGCCTGCAGGGCGCGGCGGCCTTCGCCATCTTCGACCCGGCCGCCGTGCAGCAGATGGCGGCAGCCGGCGTCGGTGCCACGGTGACGCTGGCGCTGGGCGGCCAGCTCGACATGCCGGCCATCCAGCTGCAAGGCCAGCCGCGAATGGTGACCGGGCGCGTCAAACTGCTGTGCGACGGCCGCTACCGCAACCGCGGGCCGATGGGCCGCGGCGAGATGGGCGACATGGGCCCGACGGCGGTGCTGGACACCGGCGGCATGCAGATCGTCGTCATCAGCGACCATGTCGAGCCGCACGACCTGGCGGCCTTCACCGCGGTGGGCATCGCGCCCGACACGCTGCGCTTCCTGATGATCAAGAGCCGCATCCACTGGCGAGCCGGCCTGCGCCACCTGGCGCATGCCGTGGTGGAATGCGCGGGCAGCGGCGTCTGCACCTCCGACTACGCGGCGCTGGCTTTCCAGCACGTGCGCCGGCCCATCTATCCGCTGGATCCGATCTGATGTTTTTCAAGCCGCAAGAAGCCGACCCCTACCGGGACCGCTACAAGAGCGTGCGCTACCGGCCGGTGTCGATACGGCGGCGCCTGCTGATCGGCCTGCTGGCCCTGGCCACGGCGGCCGTGGTGCTGCTCTACATCCTGGGCCGGCGCGAGGCCATCGTCCACGGCGACCCGCAGGCGCTGCCGCTGCCGGTCGATGTGTCGGCGTGCAAGGGCGGCAACACCACAGGCTGCGTGGGCGGCATGGCGATGGTGATCATGGCGCCGCCACCGGCCGCTTCGGCACGCTGAGACGGCGGCATCGCCGGCCCGGCGGCTTCAGGCGGCCGTTTGCGCGATGCGGGCCCGCCCCGGCAGCTTCAGCACCACCAGCGCCGCCCCAGCGAGCACCAGTCCGAAGCCCAGCCAGTCGGCCGTGCTGGGGCGGTCGCCGACCAGGGCCATGGCGGCCAGCACCCCCACCACCGGCACCGCCAGCACGGCCAGCGACGAGGCGGTGGCACTGGCACTGGCCAGCAGCCGGTACCACAGCACATAGGCCAGGGCGGTGGCGATGAGCACGTGGTAGCCCATGGCCAGCACCACGCGCAGCGGCCACACCGTCGGTACCGCTTCGCCGATGGCCTGCGAAATCAGCAGGCCGCCCACCGCGCCCAGGCCCAACTGCCAGGCCGTGACCACGATGCGGTCGCCCTGCGGCGGCCAGCGCTTGGCCATCACCGTGCCGCTGGCCCAGGCGAAAGCCGCCAGCAGCGGCAGCAGCAGGCCGCGCGCCTGCTTCGCCGACAGGCCGCCGTGCACGGCGGTGTCCAGCAGCGGCTCGGCCAGCACCGCCACGCCCAGGCCGCCCAGCGCCAGTGCCCAGCCGCCACGCCGGCCCGGTCGTTCGCCCAGGAAGACCCAGGCCAGCGCAGCGGCCATCATCGGCGTGGTGAAGGTCAGCACGGCCGCGCGGGAGGTGCTGGTGCTGAGTTGCGCGAAGGCGGTGGCGAAGTTGAAGACCATCACCGTCGTGAAGGCGCCCATCGCGATGCCCGGCCAGGCCGCGCGCGCGGGCCACAGCGCCTTGCGCTGCGTGGCCGCCAGGGCCAGCAGCAGCAGCGCGCCGCCGCCCAGCCCCAGCCCGCGCAGCGCGAAGGGCGGAATCACCGCCAGCATGATCTTCACGGCCGGCCAGTTGAAGCCCCAGGACAGGGCCAGCAGCACGGGGATCAGGCGCAGCGGCATCGGGGCGTGGACCAGGTGTAGCGCCGGCCCGCCGTCACGGCCGGCGGCGGATGGTGGCCGGCAAGCGCGTCCACGGCAGGTCGCCCGGGTCGGCGGCCATCGGGCCGGCGGCCTTGGCCACCAGGATGGCGCTGGCGTGGGGCTGGAAGTCGGCGCGGAAGTGGTTGCTGCTCTTGACGACGACGATGCGCATCTGCTCGGTGTGGATGCCCACCATGCGCAGCAGTTCGCGGTCCAGCAACTGCTTCTTACCGCTGACCACGGCAACGCGCACGCCGTCGATCTCCAGGCAGGCGCTGGGGCCCAGGTTCACGGTCAGGCCGCGCATCATCGGTCCGGTCAGCGTGCAGCGGCCGTCGCTCAGCGCCAGCACCTTGTAGCGCCCACGCAGCGGCGTGTCGCTGGGCTGGCCGGTGTAGGTGGGCACGGCGGTACCCAGGGCAATGTCCAGTTCGGCGCCCACGCCGGCCGCGTGTGCGGCCGTGGCGGCTGCGGCGTCGTACATCAGACCCAGCGCCACCTGCCCCGGGTAGCGCTGGCCGGCGCCCTGGGCCAGCAGCGCGTGCAGCATGCCGGTGGTGTTGCTGTCGCCGCCGGCGCCCGGGTTGTCTTGCGTGTCGGCGATGACGACCGGCTTGGACGCGCCTTCGGCCAGCGCCAGGGCCTGCACCACGGCCTCACGCGCCGGGCGGATGTCCATCTGCCATTGCGTGGGCTCGGCGGCCAGCGCGTACAGCCGTTCCACCGCCGCTTCGGCCTGGGCGCCGTGGGCCCAGATCATCGGCGCGCAGCCTTCGAAATCACTGGCCGGAAAACCCATGCAGAAGCTCAGCACCGTGCCGTATTCGCGGTCCAGCGCCTGCAGGGCGTCGTACAGACCCTGGGCAGGCTGCAGCCAGGTGCTCTGCGCGTTCAAGGGGATCAGGAAGGGCAGTCGGTGCGCGTGCAGGGCTTCCTTGCGACCGGCCTTGAAACGCCGCACCAGCAACTGCCCGGCCAGCATGCCGGTGGCCGCCATGTCCACGTGCGGGTAGGTGCGGTACGCCACCAGCGCGTCGGCGTCGCGCAGCATGCGCGGGGTGACGTTGGCGTGCAGGTCCAGGCTGGCGACGATGGGCAGGTCGGGCCCGACGAGGGCGCGCAGCCGGCCCAGCAGTTCGCCCTCGCTGTCGAAGGCGTGCTCGGCCACGGCGGCGCCGTGGAGGTCCAGGTAGATGGCGTCCAGGCCTGTCGTCGCCGCAGCCAACACGTCCTGGCAGATGGCCGCGGCGATGCGCTCGAAGGCTTCCCGCGTGACATAGGACGAGGGAATGGCGCCGGCCCAGCAACTGGGCAGCAGCGACCAGCCCTGGCCTTGGGCGAATTCGATGAAACCGCCGACGGGGATGTTGACGCCGGTGAGCTGGGCCTGCATGGCCGCGCCGCGCACAAAGGCCGGGAACGAGTCGCCGCGCGTGAAGGCCGCCCAGTCGGCCAGGCTGGGCGCGAAGGTGTTGGTTTCGTGCTGGTAACCAGCGATCAGGATGCGGGGCATGGCGGGGGCAGCGCAGGGGGGAGCAGCACACGGACGGCGTGGGCCGTGGAGCATAGCGTTGAGCTGAACCGCCAAGCTCAGGGCTGCACCGTAGGGCCTTGAAAGACCCCGCCAAGACAAATATTGACTAGGCAGATATATTCCGAAATCCGGTCCAACCCTGAGGCTGCCGTGGCCCGAACTGCAACGCCTGTCAACTTCTACACCGCCAGCGCCTACGCCAGCAGCGAAAGCGTGGGCCACCTGATGAAGCGGGTGGTCGGCTCCATCGTCTGCCAGGCCGACCGGCGGCTGGACGCCCACGGGCTGACCAGCGCCCAGTGGGGTCCGCTGCTGCTGTTGCAGAGGGCCGGCTCGATGCCGGTCGCTGAACTGGCGCGCCGCCTCTTCATCGACGCCGGCGCCATGACCCGCATGCTCGACCGGCTGGAAAGAAAGCAGCTGTGCAAGCGGGTGCGCTCCAGCGACGACCGGCGGGTGGTGCAGGTTGAACTGACGCCGCAGGGCGAGGCCGCGATCACCGAGGTGCCGGCCGTCCTGGCCGACGTGCTGAACGCCCACCTGGCCGGCTTTTCGAAAACCGAATGGCTGGCGCTGCAAGGCTATCTGCAGCGCCTGGCCGACAACGGCGAAGCGCTGCGTGCGGCCGACCACGGCCCATCAGCCTGAGCCCGCAGCCGCCTTTCCACCACCTTGTGATGAGACCGGATTACTTGCCTGAGCAAATGAAGCCCCAACAATCATCCCTACGAACTGGTGTGCCGGCCCTGGCCGTCCTGGCGCTGGCGCTGGCCGCCAGCGCCGTGCTGACCCTGGCCGGCTGCGCCAGCAGCGCAGGCATCGCGCCGGGCGCGACGGTGGTGGCGCCGGCCGCTGTCGGGCTGTCTGCGGCGGCGTCTGCGTCGGCAGGCGCTGGGCCCGTCATCGCGGCCGATTGGTGGCGCGGCTACGGCGATGCGCAACTCACTGCACTCATCGAAGCCTCGCTCGCCGGCAACCCCAGCCTGCGCGGCGCGCAGACCCGCGTCGAGCGCGCGCTGGCGCTGGCTGCGGCGGTGCAGGCCAACGAGGGTCTGCAGAGCGCTGCCTCGGCCGACCTGACGCGCCAGCACTTCAGCGGCAACAGCATCTATCCGCCGCCGCTGGGCGACTCCATCCGCACGCTGGCCAACGTGCAGATCGGCGCGGCCTGGGAATTCGACTTCTTCGGCCGCAACCGCGCCGTGCTGGCCGCTGCCGTGGGGGCCAGCCGGGCCGCCGAGGCCGAGGTCCAGGCCGCGCGCCATGTGCTGTGCAGCAACGTGGCGCGCACCTACGGGCAACTGGCGCGGCTGTTCGAGCAGCGCGCCATCGCCGAACGCGCACTGCAGCAGCGCGAGGAAACGCTGGGCCTGATCCGCCAGCGTGTGCAGGCCGGCCTGGACACCGCCGTCGAACTGCGCCAGGGCGAAGGCGCCTTGCCAGAAACGCGGCTGCAGATCGAACAGCTGGACGAGCAGATCACGCTGACCCGCCACGCCCTAGCCGCGCTGACCGCCCAGCCATCGCAGGCCCTGGACACGCTGGTGGTGGCGCCCGGCAGCGCCCGTCTGCTGGCGCTGCCGGCCACGCTGCCGGCCGACCTGCTGGCCCGCCGGGCCGACATCACCGCCGCGCGCTGGCGCATCGAAGCCGCCGGCAGCGACGTGGCCAGCGCCCGGGCGGCCTTCTACCCGAACATCAACCTGAGCGCTTTCGTCGGCCTGGCCAGCATCGGGCTGGATAGGCTGATCAGCGCCGGCAGCGAGCAATACGGCGCCGGCCCGGCCATCCGCCTGCCGATCTTCGATGCCGGCCGGCTGCGCGCCAACCTGCGCGGCAAGACAGCCGATCTGGATGCCGCCGTCGAAAGCTACAACGCCGCCGTGCTGGAGGCCGTGCACGAGACGGCCGACCCGATCAGCTCGCTGCGCGCCATCGCGCTGCAGCAGCGCGAACAGGCGCAGGCGCAGGCTGCGGCCGAGTCGGCCTACGACCTGGCCACGCAGCGCTACCGCGCCGGATTGTCCACCTACCTCACCGTGCTGAACGCCGAAGCCGGCGTGCTGAACCAGCGCCGCCAGGCCGCCGACCTGAAAGCCCGCGTCTGGGACGCGCAGGTCGCACTGATCCGTGCCCTGGGTGGCGGCTATGCCGCGCCCGTCTGAACACTGAACCGAATCCCGGAGTCACGCCATGAATGCGCCCGAAAATGACACTGCCCCCGCCCGAAATCCGGCCCGCAACCGGGCTCGCAACCCCGCCCGCAAGAAGGCCCTCACCGCCGTCGGTGCCTTGGTTGCTGTCGGCGGCATCGCCTATGGCGCCTACTGGGCGCTGGTGCTGAACCATTTCGAGTCCACCGACAATGCCTACGTCCAGGGCAACGTGGTGCAGCTGACGCCGCAAGTCGGCGGCACGGTGGTGGCCATCAACGCCGACGACACCGACCACGTGAAGGCCGGCCAGACCCTGGTCAGGCTGGACCCGGCCGACGCGCAGGTGGCCCTGGAACAGGCCGAAGCCCAGCTGGCGCAGACCGTGCGCGAAGTGCGCACGCTGTACGCCAACAACGGCACGCTGCAGGCGCAGATCGCGCTGCGCGAAGCCGACCTGGCGCGCGCGCAGGCCGAAGTCGGCAAAGCGCAGGACGACGTCAACCGGCGCAGCCCGCTGCTGGCCAGCGGCGCCGTCGGCAAGGAAGAGTTCAACCACGTCACAGCCCAGTTGATGACCACGCGCAGCAGCGTCGCCGCCGCCCAGTCGGCCGTGCTGGCCGCGCGCCAGCAGCTGGCGTCCAACCAGGTGCTGACCGAAGGCGTGACGGTGGACCAGCACCCGAACGTGGCCCGCGCCGCGGCCCGCGTGCGCGAAGCCTTCCTGGCCTTGAAGCGGGCCGACCTGCAGTCGCCGGTGGACGGTTTTGTCGCCAAGCGCAGCGTGCAGCTCGGCCAGCGCGTGCAGGCCGGCACGCCGCTGCTGTCGGTGATCGCGCTGAGCCAGGTCTGGGTCGAAGCCAACTTCAAGGAAAGCCAGTTGCAGAAGCTGCGCATCGGCCAGGCGGTGGAACTGGTGGCCGACGTCTACGGCAAGAAGGTGCCCTATCACGGCACCGTCGAAGGCCTGGGTGCCGGCACCGGCGCGGCCTTCGCACTGCTGCCGGCGCAGAACGCCACCGGCAACTGGATCAAGGTGGTGCAGCGGGTGCCGGTGCGCATCGCGCTGGACGCCAAGGAAGTGGCCGAACACCCGCTGCGGGTGGGCCTGTCGATGGACGCCCGGGTGGACGTGAGCAAGACCGACGGCCGCATGCTGGCCGACGGCACGCGCGCCTCGGTCAGCACGCAGACCGCGGTCTTCGAGTCGAACAACAGCGCCGCTGACGCCGACGTGCGCCGCATCATCGTGGCCAATGGCGGGCACCCGGCCAAGCTGGCTGCCCAGGTGACGGGCGGGCAGGCCGTGGCCAGCGCCGCGCAGCGCCTGCAGTGAACTGAGCGAGCCTGACGACCGTGTCTGCACCCGCAACCCCCGTGGCCTTCCCGCCGCTGACCGGCAGCCAGCGCGTCTGGGGCACGGTGGCCTTGTCGCTGGCCACCTTCATGAACGTGCTGGACACGTCCATCGCCAACGTCAGCATCCCGGCCATCGCCGGCGACCTCGGCGTCAGCCCGTCGCAGGGCACCTGGGTCATCACCTCCTTCGCGGTAGCCAACGCCATCTCGGTACCGTTGACGGGTTGGCTGACGCAGCGCTTCGGCCAGGTGCGCCTGTTCACCGCCAGCGTGCTGCTCTTCGTGCTGGCTTCGTGGTTGTGCGGGCTGGCGCCGAACATCGAAGCGCTGATCGCCTTTCGCGTGCTGCAGGGCCTGGTGGCCGGGCCGATGATCCCGCTGTCGCAGACCCTGCTGCTGGCCAGCTACCCGGCGGCCAAGGCCGGCACGGCGATGGCGATGTGGGCGGTGACGGTGCTGGTGGCGCCAGTGGCCGGGCCGCTGCTGGGTGGCTTCATCACCGACAACATCTCGTGGCCGTGGATCTTTTACATCAACGTGCCGGTGGGTCTCTTCGCCGCCGCGCTGACCTGGTCGATCTACCGCCAGCGTGACCCCGGGCCGCGCCGCGTGCCGCTGGACCGCGTCGGCCTGGTGCTGCTGGTGCTCTTCGTCGGCGCCCTGCAGATCTGCATCGACAAGGGCAAGGAACTCGGCTGGTTCGAGTCGGGCGAGATCCAGATCCTGGCGCTGGTGGCGGTGGTCAGCTTTCTCTTCTTCCTGGCCTGGGAGTTGACCGAGAAGCACCCCATCGTCGACCTGCGCCTCTTTGCGCGGCGCAATTTCCTGGTCGGCACCACCTCGCTGTCGGTGGCCTACGGCCTGTTCTTCGGCAATGTGGTGTTGCTGCCGCTGTGGCTGCAGCAGTACATGGGCTACACCGCCACCTGGGCCGGTCTGGCGACCGCGCCGGTGGGCCTGCTGGCCATCCTGCTGTCACCCTGGGTGGGCAAGAACGTCGGGCGTTTCGACCCGCGCAAGCTGGCCAGCGTGGCTTTCATCGGCTTCGCCCTGGTGCTGTGGATGCGTTCGCATTTCAGCGCCCAGGCCGACTTCGCCACCATCCTGCTGCCCACCGTGCTGCAGGGCGCGGCGATGGCCTTCTTCTTCATCCCGCTGCAGGCCATCGTGTTTTCGGGCCTGACACCCGACAAGATGCCGTCGGCCGCCGGCCTGTCGAACTTCGTGCGCATCACGGCCGGCGCCATCGGCACTTCGCTGTTCACCACGCTGTGGGAAGACCGCGCCGTGCTGCATCACGCGCAGATGGCCGAGACCGTCAACCGCGGCAACAGTGCGGCCATGCAGACGCTGGCGCAACTGACGGCCGGCGGCTTGAGCCCCGATCAGGCGCTGGCCACCATCAACCGCACGGTCGACCAGCAGGCCTACACGATGGCCGCCACCGACCTGTTCTACGCCTCGTCGGGGCTGTTCCTGCTGCTGCTGCTGGTGCTGTGGTTCGCCCGGCCCGCCAGGAAACCGCGGCCCGGCGCTGCCGAGGCCGGCGGAGCGCACTGAGGTCGCGCCGTCCTCGCTGGCCCTCAGTGAAAGCGCCCGCGCCCGCCTGAACGCTTGGGCGGTGCCGGCGGCGCCGGGGCCGGCTCGGGCGCCGCGCCGCGCACCTTGATGGCCAGTTCCTTGCTGGTGATGCCGGCGAACAGCGCCGCCGCGCGCACCTTGATTTCCAGCAGTTCGCTGGCGCTGACCGAATACTGCCCGGTGACCTTGTTCACGTCGACGCGGAATTCCACGTCCTTGCCGGCGTTGGACAGCGTGCCGCTGGTGAATTCGTAGTCTTCGCTTTCGAAGGGCTGGCCCTGGGCCTCGACGTCCCAGTCTTCGTAATCGATGCGACCGATCTCGCCGCTGGCCAGGTTCAGTGCTGCCTTGCCGACGATGACCTCTTCGGTCAGTTCATCGTTGATGGTGATCGGTACCTTCAAGTCCACGGTGCTCGCCTTCCTGCTTCAAAACGGTAATTTTGCATGCGCCGGGCTGGTCGGCTGCGCGGTGCTGCCGGTGCCGGACGCGGCGGGTGTCGAAGGCGACAGGGCTGCAGCCGCTTGCTGCACCAGCGCCGGTTCACCGCCCAGCGCCTCGATCAGTTCAGGCAGCAGCCGGCGCAACTCGCCGGTGGTCAGGGCCACGTCGGCGTCGAAGCCGCCATCGTCCTTGCCATCCTGGGTGCCCTGCTTGGCCTCCAGCACCACATCCAGCAGCTTGATCTTCTTGATCGCCAGCGCCTCGGTCAGCACGAAACTGACGCGGCCGGCCCAGGTCATGGCCAGTTGCGTGGGCAACTTGCCTTGCTTGATGTGCTCGCCGACTTCGGCAATGTCCAGCGTGTGCCGGGCATAGCGCACGGCGGCCTTCTCGCTGTCGGGCTGCTTCAGCTCGCACTCGCGGTCGATGCTGAAACCGGCCGGCGCTTCCTGCTCGCTCAGCCAGCTGGCCATGGCGGTGGCGGGTGACAGCTCGGTCTGCAATTGCGTCAGCCGCAGGTCGCCGCCCAGCAGGTCGGCCAGCTGCGTCAGCACCCGGTCGGCCCTCTTGGCGCTGGCCGCGCCGATGACGATGCGCTGGGCCTGCAGGTCGACCCAGATCAGCGTGTTGCCGCGCTTGGGAAAAGCCCGCGGCAGCAGGCTGTGCACGATCTCTTCCTTCAGCTCCTTGACCATCTTGCCCTTGGGGCGGCGGCCGGTCTGCGCCTCGATGGCCTTCAGGCGCACTTCCAGCTAGTCTTTCACCACGCCACTGGGCACACCCTTGGTTTCGCTGCACAGCTGCAGGATCAGCTGCCCGCCGACGCTTTCCAGCAGCGCGCCCTGCTGCTTGCCGCGCGGTTCGACCCAGCCGTGCGACTCGGGCTGCGAGGCGCCGCATTCGACGAAACGAGCGCCGGCTAACTTGCCTTCGATGTCTTGATGCGGGGGCTGTTCCCAGTGGTCGATGCGGTAGACGAGGGCGTTCTTGAACATGGCGGCTTGAAGGGGTGGGGGCGCGATTCTAGGTGCCGAGCCTAGCGCGCCCACAGCCGCGCGGTGCTGGCGGCCGCCGCCAGCGTGGCCGTGCCGGCCCCCAGCCACAGCGCCCAGACCGCGCCTTGCGCACCGGCCAGGCTGAAGCACAGCGCCACCAGCGCGGCACCCGTGGCCTGGCCCAGCAGACGGCACATGGCGATCACGCCACTGGCGCCGCCGGCGCGTTCGGGCGGTGCGCTGGCCATCAGGGCACGCAGATTGGGCGACTGGAAAAAGCCGAAG
Organism: Rubrivivax sp.; assembly: GCA_040400915.1. GTDB lineage: Bacteria > Pseudomonadota > Gammaproteobacteria > Burkholderiales > Burkholderiaceae_C > Rubrivivax. The sequence continues at coordinate 94,461 of JBBAPI010000009.1, read as the reverse complement.
CCGATGCCGCACAGCGCCATGCGCAGCCCGATGTCCAGCACGCCCGGGTTGGCCGGCAGCAGCGCCAGCGCGGCCATGCCCAGCGCCAGCACGCCCAGGCCGATGCCGCCCAGCAGCCCCGCTGCATGGCGGTCCGACAGCCGCCCGGCGAAGGGTGCTGCGGCGGCCACCACGACAGCCCAGGGCGTCATCAGGAAACCGGTTTCGATGGGGTCGCGGTGCAGCACCTGTTCGAAGTAGAAGGGCAGCGACACCAGGGCCAGGCCCTGGGTGGCGAAGGCGCACACCGAGGTCAGCGCCGACAGCGCGAATAGCGGTCGCCGGAACAGGTCTACGGGCAGCATCGGCGCGGGGTGGCCGGCCTGCCGGCGCAGCAGCAGCGCACCGGCCACCATCGCGGTCAGCAGCGCCGAGGCGATCCAGCGTGCGTCTTCCCGTTGCGTGGCCGCACCCAGCGCTCCGATCAGCGCAGCAAAGGTGACTGCCGTCAGCACGGCCGTTGCCGGATCAAAGGCATGGGCTTTGGGTTCACTGCGCGGCAGCGCCGGCAGCCCGAAAGCGAAGCACAGCAAGCCCAGCGGCACGTTGATGGCGAACAGCCAGGGCCAGGTCGCCACGCTGAGCACCAGCGAAGCCACGGTGGGCCCGACCGCGAAACCCACGCCCACCACCAGCGCGTTCAGCCCCACGCCGCGGCCCAGGCGGTGGGCTGGGTAGATCAGCCGGATCAGCGCGATGTTGACGGCCATGATGGCGCTGGTTCCCAAGCCCTGCAGCGCGCGCGCCAGGGTCAGCGTGACCAGGCTGTCGGCCAGCGCGCAGCTCAGGGAGGCCAGCGTGAAGAAGGCCAGCCCGCCGAGGAAGACCTTGCGCGGCCCCCACAGGTCGCCCAGGGCGGCGAAGGGCAGCAGTGTGGCCACGATGGCCAGCTGGTAGGCGTTGACGACCCAGATCGAGGCGGCCGGTGAGGCCTGCAGGTCGGCCGCGATGGCCGGCAGCGCGGTGTTGGCGATGGCGGTGTCCAGCGAGCCCAGGGCGATGGCCAGCAGGATGGCCAGCAGGGCACGGCGGTCGCGGGGGGTGAGGGTTGGGCTGTTGGCCGGTCTGGGGTTCGGTTGTGTCACCGGCTGCACGATAAGCCAGACGCCGGCCCGCGTCGGCTTCAGGCCCCGAAACTGAAGCCCCGCCCCGGCGCCGCCGCAAACAGCGCTTGCGTGTAGGCGTGTTGCGGGCTGCCGAAGACCTGCGATGCGGGGCCGTATTCCACGACCTGGCCGCGGCTCATCACCGCCAGCTGGTCGCAGACCTGGCTGGCCACGCGCAGGTCGTGGGTGATGAAGAGCATGGCCAGGTTGAGCCGGCTGCGGATCTCTTCGAAGAGTTGCAGCACCTGGGCCTGCACCGACACGTCCAGCGCCGACACGGCCTCGTCGGCGACCAGCAGTTCGGGTTCCATCATCAGCGCCCGCGCGATGCAGATGCGCTGGCGCTGGCCGCCGCTGAACTGGTGCGGGTAGCGGGCCATCGCGCTGTCGTCCATGCGCACCAGGGCCAGCAGGCCGCGGGCGCGTTCCAGGGCGCTGGCGTGGCTGAGGCCGTAATTCACCGGGCCTTCGACCAGCGCCTGGCCGACGGTGCGGCGCGGGTTCAGCGAACGGTAGGGGTCCTGGAAGACGATCTGCACGCGCTTGCGCAGCGGGCGCAGTTGCGCGGCGCCCATCAGCGCAATGTCGTCGCCGCCTTCGCCGCCCAGCAGCACGCTGCCGCTGGAAGGGTCGATCAGCCGGACGATGCAACGCGCCACCGTGCTCTTGCCCGAACCCGATTCGCCGACGATGCCCAGGGTCTGCCCGCGGCGGATGTCCAGGTTCACGTCCTGCGCGGCGTGGACTTGCCGGTGCGGGCCGAACCAGCGCTTGTCGTCGTAGAACTTGTTCAGGCCCTGCACCTTCAGCACCACCTGGGCCTTGGTGTCCACCGGCCTGGCCTTCAGCTGCAGCGTCGGCACGGCGTTCATCAACAGGCGGGTGTAGCCGTGTTGTGGGCGGCGCAGCACCTCGTCTTTCGAGCCGATTTCCACCAGATCGCCCAGCCGCAGCACGGCCACGCGGTGGGCCACTTCGGCCACCACGCCGAAGTCGTGGGTGATGAAGAGCACGCCGGCGCCGTGGCGGGCTTGCAGGTCCAGCACCAGCTTCAGGATCTGCGCCTGCGTGGTCACGTCGAGCGCGGTGGTCGGCTCGTCGGCGATCAGCAGCACCGGGTCCAGCACCAGCGCCATCGCGATCATGATGCGCTGGCGCTGGCCGCCGCTGAGCTGGTGCGGGTAGCTGGCCCACATGCGTTCGGGCTCGGGCAGCAGCACCTCGGCGATGATGGCCAGCACCTTGGCGCGGCGCTCGGCAGCCGAGAGCTTCGTGTGCTCACGCAGCACCTCGTCGATCTGCTCGCCGCAGGTCATCACCGGGTTCAGCGCCGTCATCGGCTCCTGAAAGATCATCGCCATGCGCGTGGCGCGCAACTCGCGCAAACGCGACAGGGGCGCGTGCGTGATGTCCTCGCCCTGCAGCAGGATCTGCCCCGCCTGCACCGGCAGCGTCTGGGGCAACAAGCCCATCACGCTTTGCGCGATGACGCTCTTCCCGGAGCCCGACTCGCCGACCAGGCAGAGTGTTTCGCCCCGGCCGACAGTGAAGGAAACCTGGCGCACGGCGGTGCTGCGGTCGCCGCCCGAGGGCAGGGCGATGGTGAGGTCGCGGACCTCCAGGATCGGCTGTATCTCGCTCATCCTCTTTTCGCCATTTTGGGATCGAGCGTGTCACGCAAGCCATCACCCAGGATGTTCACCGCCAGCACCGTCAGCGCCAGGAAAAAGCCGGGGAAGAAGATGTTGTGCGGGTAGGTGTTGAACTGCGCACGGCCTTCGGCCATCACATTGCCCCAGGTCGGGATGTCGGACGGCAAACCCACACCCAGGAAGCTGAGGATGGCCTCGGTCAGGATGCCCGAAGCGCAGATGAAGGTGCCTTGCACGACCAGCGGCGCCACGCAGTTGGGCAGGATGTGGCGCACCATGATCAGCCAGGTCGGCGTGCCCAGGCTGATGGCGGCTTCCACATACGGTTCTTCGCGGATGCTGAGCACCAGCGAACGCACCAGCCGTGTCACGCGCGGGATCTCGGGGATGGCGATGGCCACCACCACGGTCGGCACGCTGCCCTTCCACATCGCCACCAGGGCGATGGCGATGAGCACGGCCGGGATGGCCATCAGCCCGTCCATCACGCGCATCAGGGGGCCGTCCAGCCAGCGCAAGAAGCCGGCGCACAGACCGAAGCCGATGCCGAAGACCAGGGCCACGACGGCCGTGAACAGGCCGACGATCAGCGACACCTGGGTGCCGTAGATCACCCGGCTGTGGATGTCGCGGCCGAAGCTGTCGCTGCCCATCAGGAAGCGGTGCTTCAGCTGCTCGCCGTCCAGCGTGGTGATTTCGCCGAACTGGCCGGGCAGCAGGTCGCGGCTGCCGGGGTCGAAGAGCGAAGGGTCCACCGTGCCCAACCAGGGTGCCAGCAGCGCGATAGCGACCAGCACCAGCAGCACCGTGCCGCCGATGCGCACCGAGGTGCTGCGCCGCACGCGTTGCCAGGCGCTGGCCTGCACGTGGACCGAGGCGGCCTCGACCGACAAGGCTTCGGCATTCACGGCGTTCACGACGTTGAGTTCGGCCATGTCGGTTTCAGTAGCGGATGCGGGGATCGAAGAAGACGTAGCTCAGGTCGATCAGCAGGTTGACCAGCACGTAGACGAAGCTGAACAACAGGATCACGCCCTGGATGGTCGGGAAGTCGCGCGCCAGCACGGCGTCCACCGTCAGCCGGCCCAGGCCGGGTATGGCGTAGACCGACTCCGTCACCACCACGCCGCCGATGAGCAGCGCGATGCCGATGCCGATGACGGTGATGATGGGCACCGCCGCATTGGCCAGCGCGTGGCGCATCAGCACGGCGTTTTCGGGCAGGCCTTTGGCGCGGGCGGTGCGGATGTAGTCCTCGCCCAGGGTTTCCAGCACGGCTGCACGGGTGACGCGGGCGATCAGCGCGATGTAGATGACGCTCAGCGTGATGGCCGGCAAAGTCAGGTGGTAGAGCCACGGCCCGACACCGTCGGCGATGCGCTTGTAGCCCTGCACCGGCAGCCAGCCCAGCTTCAGCGACAGCGCCCAGATCAGCAGGTAGGCCAGCACGAACACGGGAATGGAAAAGCCGGCCACCGAAAAGCCCATCAGCACACGGTCCAGCACACTGCCGAAGCGCCAGGCGGCCAGCACGCCCAGCGGCACCGCCACCAGCACGGCCAGGGTGATGGTGACCAGGGTCAGCGACAGCGTGGGTTCCAGCCGCTGGCCGATCAGCGTGGTGACGGGGGTCTTGTAGTAGAAACTTTGCCCCAGGTCGCCGGTCAGCAGGTGGCCGAACCAGATGCCGAACTGCACCGGGATGGAGCGGTCCAGCCCCAGGCCGGCGCGGATCTGCGCGATCTGCTCCGCGTTGGCCGCATCACCCGCCAGCATGGCAGCCGGGTCGCCCGGCGTCAGCCGCAGCATGAAGAACACCAGCACCGCCACGATCAGCAGCACCGGCAGCGTGGACAGCAACCGCCGCCCTAGGAAAGTAAACATCCGAAACCCTGTGATTCCTGACCAAGCTTCCCGCCGCGGAACCGGCTTTGCCGGGCCGCTGGCGGACGGCCCCCTCGGGGGGTAGCGAGCGCTAGCGAGCTTGGGGGCTCACAGTTTCTTCAAATTCCAGTAGATGTTGCTGTTGGTGATGAAGAAGCCGCTGATGTTCTTGCGCGCGGCCATCGGTGAATCGAATTCACCCAGCGGCGCGTGCGTGCCGATCTCATAGGCGCGGACCTGGATCTGCTCGCCCAGCTTCTTCTTCACGGCCGGGTCGGTGGCGCGCATCAAATCGTTGCGCAGCGCCGCCAGCTTGTCGTCGGTGGGCCAGCCGAACCAGGTGCTTTTCTCGCCGCGGCTGTCCATCGCCGGGTTGCTGATCGGGTTCCACACGTCGAAGGCCGTCCACGAGGTGAGGAACATGTTCCAGCCGCCCTTGTCCGGTGCGTCTTTCTTCGAGCGGCGGCCGACCAGGGTCTGCCAGTCCATGGCCTGCAGGTCGACCTTGAAGCCGGCCTGGCGCAGCAGCTGGGCGGCCACATCGGGCAGCTTCTGCACGGCGGCCAGATCGGTGGGTTTCATCAGCACCACGGGGGTGCCGTCGTAGCCGCTGGCCTTCAGCAGTTCCTGGGCCTTCTTCATGTTGCCCTTGGCCTGCACGTCGCTGCCCACCGTGCCGCCGTAGGGCGTGCCGCAGATGAACATCGAATAGCAGGTGCGGTACAGGCTCTTCACGCCCACCTGGGCGCGCAGAAAGGGCTCTTGCTGGAAGGCTGCCAGGGCGGCGGCCCGCACCTTGGGGTTGTCGAAGGGCTTGTGCAGGTGGTTGAAGCGGGCCATGAACTGCAGGCCGACGTTGGCGTAGGTGGGCATCTGCAGGCTGGTGTCGGCCTTGACCGTCTCGTACTGGTCGAAGGCCAGTTGCTCGATGATGTCGACCTCGCCCTTCTGCAGCGCGCTGACCTGGGCCTGGGTGTCGCGCAGCGCCAGGTTCCATTCGACCCGGTCGACATAGACCTGCTTGCCGCCGGCGGTGCCCGACGGCGGCTCATTGCGCGGCACGTACTTGGGGTTCTTCAGGTAGACGGCCTTGTCGCCGGGCTTGAACTCGTCCTTCTTGAAGATGTAGGGGCCGGAACCGGTGTAGTCCTCGATCTGCTTGAAGGCGTCAGTCTCGGCCACCCGCTTGGGCATCATGAAAGGCACGCTGGAACCCGGCTTGGCGATGGCTTCCAGCAGGAAGCCGCAGGCCTCGCCCAGGAAGATGCGGAAGGTGTCGGGCGTCGGGCTGTCCATGCGCTGCACAAAGGTGAAAAGCGCCTGGCCCATGGCGTCGCGCTTGCCCCAGCGGCCCAGGCTGGCGATCACGTCTTCACCGGTCACTGGCTTGCCGTCGTGCCATTCCAGGCCTTTGCGCAGCTTGAAGGTCCACAGCCGGTGGTCGGCGCTTTCGGTCCAGCTTTCCACCATCTGCGGCTTGATCTTGGCGTTCTCGTCGGTGCCGAAGAGGGTGTCGTAGACCATGTAGCCGTGGTTGCGGCTCATGTAGGCGGTGGTCCAGATCGGGTCCAGGATGGCCAGGTTGCTGTGCGGCACCACGCGCAGCACGGTGGTCTGCGCGTGGGCCGTGGCGGTGGCCAACAGCGCGCTGGTGGCGAGCGCCCAGGCCGACAGCGTGGTGGCGTAAGTGCGGCGTTGAAGCTTCATGAACAGCCTTTCAGGGTCGTGGTTGAGCATATGCAGTTCTTGTGCCCGCTGTGGGATGGCATCAGGCCGTCAAGCGGGCAAGTAGGCCGCCGCCAGCGCGCGCAAATGGGCACGCGACGCCTCGTCGAGGTGCGGCATAAGCAGTGCCAGCGCGTGGAAGGCACCGCGGCCCATGGAAGCCGCAGCGGCTTCGGCTTCCAGCGCGTGGCGCGGGTCGCGCACGTACTCGAAGCTGAGCCAGTAGGTGACCACGACAACCATGGACGTCGCCAGCGGTGCCGCTTCGGCCGTGCTCAGCCGGGCCACGCCGTAACGCGACAGGCCGTCCAGCAAGCCGTGCATGGCCTTGGTCTTGTTCTTCAGCACGAATTGGAAGTGCGTTTCCAGCCGGCGGTTCTTGCTGAGCAGGTCGTTGAGGTCGCGGTAGAGGAAGCGGTAGGCCCAGATCAGCTCGAAGAGCATGTGGAAGAAGAGCCAGGCGTCTTCGACGTTACGGGCGCCGTCGGCCGCCGGCAGGATCTCGTTCAGCGCCTTTTCATACCGGTCGAAGAGCGCGTTGATGAGCTCGTCCTTGGCCGGGTAGTGGTAGTACAGATTGCCCGGGCTGATGCCCAGCTCGGCCGAGATCAGCGTGGTGCTGACATTCGGTTCGCCATAGCGGTTGAACAGGTCCAGCGACACCTCGAGGATGCGCTCGGCGGTGCGGCGGGGGGCTTTGGTCGTCTTGGAAGAGGCCATGGTGGTGAGCAAACTCGAAACCATTCTGGCACCGGCCCGCCGCGCTGCGCCTGCCTACAATCCCGCGGCTGCCCGGGCTCAGGGGCTGCGGCAATCCAATTTCGAGCCTCTCGCCTCAACCGGCCAGCGGGCGTGCGTTGAAGGCGGCAGTGCCGTCCCTGCCTTCACGCGCTCACGCAGCCCCAGCGCTTCGGCGGCGTGCCAGACCGACGAGACCCAGCAGGCCCGCTGCGAGCAGGGCGTTGGTCGCGGGTTCGGGCACCGCTGAAATGGCATTCCCTACGCCGTCAGGCAAGGACAGCGAACTGCCTGGATTGAGGGCCAGGAACGCCGGGTCGATCTGAAAGGACGGATCGATCCAGGCCGAAGCGCGACTGCTGAAATTTGCCCCCGAGATGATGGCCGTTGCGGCAGCCTGCATCTCGATGCGTGTCGTTGCATGTCCGAATGCATTGGTGAACAAACTGAAAGTGCCCTGAAAATTGCCGGCAAAAGCATTGAAGCTCTGTGTCGTTTCATTGACGGAAATATTGCCGAATGCTTGCAGAACGCACTGGTGCTGGTAGCAGTTGTAACTGATGCCTGAACCTTGGGCGGCGAAGAAAGCCTGTGTTCCGCTGGAGGCCAGCGAATTGCTGACGCCAGCCAAATCGTAACCACTCATGGTGTACCTTCCTTCGAAGTGCACAGGAACCCACGTCGAGGCAGGGCCGGTAATTCCAATGTCGTAAGACATCGATCCGACCGAGTAAAGAATGGAATTGCCAAAGGGGTTGTAAGCCACTGTTTCGACAAAAATCGATGGTGCGGGTGCGCTTTCGAAAACCACCCTGTGCAATTGACCGTCGGCACTGCTGCCATGGCTGGTTGGTGCAGCATGCGGGCCGGCGCCAACGCCGAATCTGTATCCGTCCAAATTGACGATTTCGGCGTAATAGCTGACATCGGCAGACCACGCTACGCCCGTGAGCAAGCAAAGGGCCAAGGGGAAAAAGTGCTTATTCAAAATCTACTCCTTGTGAATTTCTGATCAAAAAGACGTTCCGGCCAGATCTGGATCGACGGCAAGTCGAATTCGCAGCCAATTCGCTCGTTTGGGGCCCTTTTCAGCCTTCCTCAGGCCCTTTGTCTGGCTTCAAGAGACACCTCCGCCATCAGTCTCCAATGACCGACCGTTGGCAATCACCAGATGAACCAGGTCGAACCCGTGAATCGATCAACGATTCTTTCGGCAGCGTGCCAGACCGACGAGACCCAGCAGGCCCGCTGCGAGCAGGGCGTTGGTCGCGGGTTCGGGCACCGCTGCCACGGGCATGGCGCTGGTATTGACGACGTATTGCGAGCCGTAGCGCGCGTCGACGGTGATGGCCGTCTGGATGAAGGTGCTGGTACGGACCGGCTCGGTGCCATATTCGTTGATCGGGAAGTATCCGCCAGGGCCGTCGGTGTATACGCTCATTGCGATGCTGTCGGTTTGCCAAGAATTGGGCGTGACCCATGCATCGAATGTCGTGATGAAACTGGCGTTGATGAAGCTGGAGCCGCCGTTCATCGCATTATTGGTTGAATCGCCGGAACTCCAGTTATTGCTTGGATAGACCCGCGTTCCGCCGTAAAAGACCCCGCCCGACTCAAGACCGTAGGTTCGGGTGTCGCCGCTGTTGGTAGCCAAGGTGGCCGCCACGGCGACGTTCATCCAACTGGGAAACAGGTTGTAGGTGTTGAGCTGGAACGGGGTGAATTCATGCACCGAATCGATCCAGCCCGAGGTCGTGATGTGGACCAGCACCGGCGCTGTCGATCCATCGGTGCTTGTGACGTTCCAGTCGTAGCGCAAATACGCGTTGAGCCCGGGGCTCGTGATGGCCGTATTTGGCGTCGCTGCGGCGGTCGCAATGAAGGCGGCGCCCGCAGCATTGGCGCCGATCGTGATTTGGGCCGTGCCGGGCCCGGGGACGGCGGAATTGGTGCCAAACGATCTCGAACTGGAAGCTTGCGAGTTCGCGTAGACGTTCGAGTTGACCGTGGCCGGATAGATCTCTGCGAAGGCATTGGACGTGCCGCTGGCCAGCAAGACCAGACAAAGGATGCGGATGCGCATGGTTGATTTCCTTGAAATTCGAGACGATTAAAAGCGGGCCTGATCGCCTGCCCCGTGACCGTGCCTTGGTATAGGCTCGGTGTCCATCGGCCAAAGGGTGGAGTTCGTCGCACAACCCCCTCAACCGCGGGGGGCGCGGCGCCACCCGCAGCGTCTGCCTACAATCCCGTCGCCCATGTCCAGTTCATCTCCCACCGTTTCACCCGCGCCCGTCGCCGTCCATTTCGACAACGTCAGCAAGGTCTACCAAGGCGCCCGCGGCAGCCTGCGGGCCCTGGACGGCGTGTCCTTCGACATCCGGCAAGGCGAATTCTTCGGTCTGCTGGGCCCCAACGGCGCCGGCAAGACGACGCTGATCTCGGTGCTGGCCGGCCTGGCCCGCGCCACCGGCGGGAGCGTCACGGTGATGGGCCACGACGTGGTCAGCGACTACGCCGCCGCGCGCAAGGCGCTGGGCATCGTGCCGCAGGAACTGGTCTTCGACCCCTTCTTCAGCGTCATCGAAACCCTGCGCATCCAGAGCGGCTACTTCGGCATCCGCCACAACGACGCCTGGATCGAAGAATTGCTGGCCGCACTGGGGCTGAGCGACAAGGCCGGCTCCAACATGCGCCAGCTCAGCGGCGGCATGAAGCGCCGTGTGCTGGTGGCGCAGGCCCTGGTGCACCGGCCGCCGGTCATCGTGCTGGACGAACCGACGGCCGGCGTCGATGTCGAACTGCGCCAGACGCTGTGGGCTTTCATCAGCAAGCTCAACCGCGAAGGCCATACCGTGCTGCTGACCACGCACTACCTGGAAGAAGCCGAGGCGCTGTGCGGGCGCATCGCCATGCTCAAGCAGGGCCGCGCGGTGGCGCTGGACAGCACCAGCGCGCTGCTGGCCGGCCGCGCCAGCACCATGCTGCGCTTCAAGACCGACGATGCGCTGCCGCCGGCCATCGCTGCCATGGCGCGCGTCACCGGCCGCACCGTGCAGGCCAAGGCGCACGACGCGGCCGAGGTCGAAACCATGCTGGCCACGCTGCGCAACGCCGGCGTGAAGGTCGAGGACCTGGAAATCGGGCGCGCCGATCTGGAAGACGTGTTCCTGGAAATCATGCAAGGCGGCGCCGCCGCCGAACCTGCCGGGGTGGCGGCATGAACTTCGACGGCACAGCCACCTTGTTCCGCAAGGAAGTCCGGCGCTTCTGGAACGTCGCCTTCCAGACCGTGGCCGCTCCCGTGCTGACCTCGGTGATGTACATGCTGATCTTCGGCCACGTGCTGGACCAGCGCGTCGAGGCCTTCCCCGGCGTCGGCTACATCAGCTTCCTGCTGCCCGGCCTGGTGATGATGAGCGTGTTGCAGAACGCCTTCGCCAACAGCAGCAGCTCGCTGATCCAGAGCAAGGTCACCGGCAACATCGTCTTCCTGCTGGTCACCCCGCTGTCGCACGGCGCCTGGTTTGCCGCCTACATCGGCGCGGCCATGGTGCGCGGCCTGGCGGTGGGGGCCGGCGTGCTGGCCGTCACCATCTGGTTTGCGCCGCTGCGGCTGGCCGAGCCGTGGTGGATCCTGGTCTTCGCCACCTTGGGCGCCGGCATGCTGGGGGCGCTGGGTGTGATCGCCGGCTTGTGGGCCGACCGCTTCGACCAGCTGTCGGCTTTCCAGAACTTCATCATCATGCCGATGACCTTCCTGTCGGGCGTCTTCTACTCGGTGCATTCCTTGCCCGGGTTGTGGCAGGCGGCCAGCCACCTGAACCCTTTCTTCTACATGATCGACGGCTTCCGGCGCGGCTTCTTCGGCGTCAGCGATGTGTCGCCGCTGCTCAGCCTGGCGGTGGTCGGCGTCAGCTTCCTGGTCGTTGCCGGCATCGCGCTGCGCCTGCTGGCCACGGGTTACAAGCTCCGTTCATAGACAATACGGCCATGGCCAACCCGACACCCGACGAAGTCCGCGGCTACATCGCCGCCGGCCTGCCCTGCGCGCATCTGGAACTTGAAGGCGATGGCCAGCATTTCTTCGCCACCATCGTCAGCAGCGAATTCGAAGGCCTGTCGCGCGTGCGCCGCCACCAGCGGGTTTACGCGGCCCTGGGCGATAGAATGCGCGAGCAAATTCACGCCCTTTCGATGAAGACGCTCACCCCCGCCGAATACGCCGCTGCCCCTGCCGCAGCGGCTGCCGCTTCGACCCACCACCACTGACCCATCCTGCGGTGCGCCGCGGGGAACCGCTGCGCGCCATCCAGGCGGGTTGGGGGTTCGGCCGAAGCGCACCGGGAAAGCAAACCGATGATCACGCTCGCACTGTCCAAGGGCCGCATATTCGACGACTCGCTGCCGCTGCTGCGCGCCGCCGGCATTGAAGTGCTGGAAGACCCCGAGAAGAGCCGCAAGCTGATCATCGGCACCACGCGGCCCGACGTGCAGGTGGTGCTGGTGCGCGCCAGCGACGTGCCCACCTATGTGCAACACGGCGGCGCCGATCTGGGCGTGGCCGGCTTCGACATCCTGCTGGAACACAGCGCGGCCACCGCAGGCGGCGGTGCCGTCGGCCTGTACCGCCCGCTGGACCTGCAGATCGCCCGCTGCCGCATGAGCGTGGCCACGCGGGCCGACTTCGACTACGAGACCGCCGTGCGCCAGGGTTCGCGCATCCGCGTGGCCACCAAGTACACCCACATCGCGCGCCAGCACTTCGCGTCCAAGGGCGTGCACGTCGACCTGATCAAGCTCTACGGCTCGATGGAACTGGCGCCGTTGACCGGGCTGGCCGACGCCATCGTGGACCTGGTTTCCACCGGCAGCACGCTGAAGGCCAACCGCCTGGTCGAGGTGGAAAAGATCATGGACATCAGTTCGCGCCTGGTCGTCAACCCGGCGGCGCTGAAGCTCAAGCGCGAGGCGCTGCGCGGTTTGATCGACGCCTTCGAAGCGGCGGTGGAGGCCCGGGCATGAGCAGCGTGAACATCCGCCGCCTGGCGACCGCCGACGCCGGTTTCGAAGCCGAATTCCAGCGCGTGCTGCACTGGTCGGCCGAGACCGACGCCGCCATCGAGACCCGCGTCGCCGAGATCGTGGCCGACGTCAGGGCGCGCGGCGACGCCGCCGTGCTGGAACTGACCGCGCGCTTCGATGGCGTGCAGGCCGCGAGCGTCGCGGCTTTGGAGATCACGCCCGCCGAATTGCAGGCCGCGCTGGCGGCCATCACGCCGGCCCAGCGCAGCGCCCTGCAAGCCGCCGCCGACCGCGTGCGCAGCTACCACCAGCGCCAGCTGGAAGCCACCAGCCGCAGCTGGCAGTACCGTGACAGCGACGGCAGCCTGCTGGGCCAGAAGGTCACGCCGCTGGACCGCGTGGGCATCTACGTGCCCGGCGGGAAGGCGGCCTACCCGAGCAGCGTGCTGATGAGCGCGATCCCGGCCCACGTGGCCGGCGTCGGCGAGATCGTGATGGTCGTCCCCACGCCGAAGGGCGAACGCAACGCCCTGGTGCTGGCCGCCGCGCAAGTGGCCGGCGTGCACCGCGTCTTCACCATGGGCGGTGCGCAGGCCGTGGCGGCACTGGCCTACGGCACGGCCACGGTGCCGCGCGTCGACAAGATCACCGGCCCCGGCAACGCCTACGTGGCCAGCGCCAAGCGCCGCGTCTTCGGCCAGGTCGGCATCGACATGATTGCCGGGCCCAGCGAGATCCTGGTGCTGGCCGACGGCAGCACGCCCGCCGACTGGGTGGCGATGGACCTGTTCAGCCAGGCCGAACACGACGAACTGGCGCAGAGCATCTTGCTGTGCCCCGACGCCGGCTACATCCAAGCGGTGCGGCTGGCCATCGACCGCCTGATCGACGGCATGCCGCGCCGCGACGTGATCCGCGCCAGCCTGGAAGGCCGTGGTGCGCTGATCCACACACGCAGCATGGAAGAAGCCTGCGCCATCAGCAACCGCATCGCGCCCGAGCACCTGGAAGTCAGCTCGCGCGACCCCCACCGCTGGGAACCGCTGCTGCGCCACGCCGGCGCCATCTTCCTGGGCGCCTACACCAGCGAAAGCCTGGGCGACTACTGCGCTGGCCCCAACCACGTGCTGCCGACCTCGGGCACGGCGCGCTTTTCCTCGCCGCTGGGCGTCTACGACTTCTGCAAGCGCAGCAGCCTGATCGAGGTCAGCGCCGCCGGGGCGCAGGTGCTGGGCCCCATCGCGGCGGAACTGGCCTACGGCGAAGGCCTGCAGGCCCACGCGCAGGCGGCCGAGCTGCGCCTGTCGGCCGACGCCGCGCCGACGTCCACAGCGGCCAGCCGGCTGTCGGCGCGCATGCGCTGCACCGTCCGCCAGGACGTGCAATCGATGCACGCCTACGCCATCCAGCCCAGCGCCGGCTTCATCAAGCTCGACGCGATGGAGAACCCGTTTAGCCTGCCGCCCGAGCTGCAAGGCGAACTGGGCGAACGCCTGGGCCGCGCGGCCATCAACCGCTACCCGGCGCAGTGCGTCGCCGATCTGACCAGCGCGCTGGCCCGGCATGTCGATCTGCCGGCCGGCTGCAAGCTGATCCTCGGCAACGGCTCGGACGAACTGATCGACATCCTCAACGTGGCCTGCGACGTGCCCGGCGCCACCGTGCTGGCGCCGTTGCCGGGTTTCGTGATGTACGAGATGTCGGCCAAGCTGCGTGGCCTGCGCTTCGTCGGGGTGCCGCTGACGGCCGACTTCGAACTCGACGCAGCGGCCATGCTGGCGGCCATCGAAGAACACCGCCCGGCCATCACCTACATCGCCTACCCGAACAACCCGACGGCCAATTTGTTCGATGACGCCATCATCGACCGCATCGTCGCCGCGGTGGGCGCACAGAACGGCCTGGTGATCTTCGACGAGGCCTACCAGCCCTTCGCCGCGCGCAGCTGGATGCAACGCATGGCCGCGCACGACCACGTGCTGGTGCTGCGCACGCTGTCCAAGTTCGGCCTGGCCGGCGTGCGCCTGGGTTATCTGTGCGGCGCGGCGGCTTTGATCGATGAAATCGACAAGGTGCGCCCGCCCTACAACGTCAGCGTGCTGAACGCCACCGCCGCGCTGTTCGCCCTGGAACACGCAGCCGAATACGCCCGTCAGGCCGCGCTGCTGTGCAGCGAACGCGAACGCCTGCAAGCCGCACTGCGTGACCTGCCCGGCGTGCACACCTGGCCCAGCGAGGCCAACATGATCCTGGTGCGCGTGCCCGATTCCAAGCGTGCCTTCGAGGGCATGAAGTCACGCGGTGTGCTGGTCAAGCACATCGCCGGCCTGCACCCGCTGCTGGCCCACTGCCTGCGCCTGACGGTGGGCGCGCCCGCCGAGAATGACGCGATGATCCGCGCCCTGCAAGAAAGCCTCTGATGATGAACCGCACCGCCGATGTCACCCGCAACACCAAGGAAACGCAGATCCGCGCGCGCATCGCCCTGGACGGCACGGGCGCCGCGCAGCTGGCCACCGGCATCGGTTTCTTCGACCACATGCTCGACCAGATCGCCCGCCACGGCCTGATCGATCTGGACATCCAGGCCACGGGCGACCTGCACATCGACGGCCACCACACGGTGGAAGATGTCGGCATCACGCTGGGCATGGCGGTGGCGCAGGCGGTGGGCGACAAGAAGGGCATCACGCGCTACGGCCACAGCTACGTGCCGCTGGACGAAGCGCTGTCGCGGGTGGTGATCGACTTCTCGGGCCGCCCCGGCCTGCACATGGACGTGGCTTTCAAGGCCGGCATGGTGGGTGAGTTCGACACCCAGCTGACCTATGAGTTCTTCCAGGGCTTCGTCAACCACGCCCTGTGCACGCTGCACATCGACAACCTCAAGGGCGACAACGCCCACCACCAGTGCGAAACCATTTTCAAGGCCTTCGCCCGCGCGATGCGCATGGCGCTGACGCCCGACCCGCGCTCGGCCGGTGTGATCCCTTCAACGAAAGGGTCGCTCTGACATGGGCACCGTGGCCGTCGTCGACTACGGCATGGGCAATCTGCGCTCGGTGTCGCAGGCGGTGATGCACGTGGCCGCAGGCAGCGGCGTCGAAGTCGTCGTTACCCGCCGTCCCGAGGACGTGCTGGCCGCCGACCGCGTCGTGCTGCCGGGGCAGGGCGCGATGCGCGACTGCATGCGCGAGCTGCACGAGTCCGGCCTGAAGGACGCCGTGCTGCACGCCGCCGCCCACAAGCCGCTGCTGGGCGTGTGCGTGGGCATGCAGATGCTGCTGGACCACAGCGAAGAGCAGGACACGCCGGGCCTGGGCCTGATCCCGGGCCGGGTGCGGCGCTTTCAGCTGGCCGGCCAACTGCAGCCCGACGGCAGCCGCTACAAGGTGCCGCAAATGGGCTGGAACCGCGTCCGCCAAGGCCTGCAGCCGCAGCCCCACCCGCTGTGGGCCGGCGTGCCCGACGACAGCTGGTTCTACTTCGTGCACAGCTACTATGCCCAACCCTTGCGGCCCGAGCACGCGGCCGGCAGCACCGAGTACGGCGAGCGCTTTACCTGCGCCGTGGCAAGGGATAACATTTTTGCGACGCAGTTCCACCCCGAGAAGAGCGCCGATCAAGGTCTGGCCCTCTACCGCAACTTCCTCCACTGGCAACCTTAAGCCCCGGCCCAACCATGCTGCTCATCCCGGCCATCGACCTCAAGGACGGACATTGCGTCCGCCTGGAAAAAGGGGACATGAATGTCTCCACCACCTTCGGCGAAGACCCGGCAGCCATGGCCCAACGCTGGCTCGACGCCGGCGCCCGCCGTCTGCACCTGGTCGACCTGAACGGCGCCTTCGCCGGCAAGCCGGTGAACGAGCCGGCCATCAAGGCCATCCTGCGCGTGGTGGGCGACCGGATTCCGGTGCAACTGGGCGGCGGCATCCGCGACCTCGACACCATCGAGCGCTACCTCGATGACGGCCTGAGCTTCGTGATCATCGGCACGGCGGCGGTCAAGAGCCCGGGCTTTCTGCGCGACGCCTGCACTGCCTTCGGCGGCCACATCATCGTCGGCCTGGACGCCAAGGATGGCAAGGTCGCCACCGACGGCTGGAGCAAGTTGACCGGCCACGAGGTCATCGACCTGGCCAAGAAGTTCGAGGACTACGGCGTCGAAGGCGTGATCTACACCGACATCGGCCGTGACGGCATGCTCACCGGCATCAACATCGACGCCACGGTGAAGCTGGCGCAGGCGCTGACGATCCCGGTGTTCGCGTCGGGCGGCTTGTCCGACATCGCCGATGTCGAACGGCTGTGCGCGGTGCAATCCGATGGCATCCAGGGCGTGATCTGCGGGCGCAGCATCTACACCGGGGCGCTCGACTTCACGTCGGCGCAATTGCGCGCCGATGAACTCGGGCCGGCCTGAGCCGCCAACCCGAGCCGCGGGTCATCAGACGCGCTTGCTGCGGCGGGCCAAAGCACCCACAGCGACCAAACCAGCCAGCATCATCGCGTAGGTGGACGCTTCCGGCACGGGTGCCAGTGCCAGGAAGCCGCGGATTTCCCCGCTGGTATACGGAGCAGCGCTGTGGATGTTCAGGTAGGCCTGGCCGGCAGTGGCGCCGGCCAGCAATGCTGTAAAGGCAGAGGCTTCAGTCCCGCCGTTGCCGGTGATGAAGGCGGCGTTCCAGGAACCTGTGACCAGCATGTTGAAGGTGTTGTCGTAGCTGCCCGATTTGACGCCGGAGGGGAAGCCGGTGAAGGTCGGCGTCACCGTGGCTACACCTGCAGCGGCTGTTCCAGGGCTGGCGGTGCAGCAGTGGATGTGTGCATTCGTCGAGTTGTTCACCAGACCGCTGAAGCTGGCTTGCACGCGCATCGTGGACAAGCTCGTGTCGAACGTGATCGTCGCCGTGCCGGTGCCTGTCGAGAGGTTCGGGGTGGCCTCATTGGCACCGCTGAGGTTCACGGAGAAGACCTTGATCTCAGCCTGAGCTGGTGTAACCAGGACGAGGACGGCGGAAGCCAGCAAGGCAAGGGTTGGGGTTTTCAAGATCCAGCACTCCTGAGGTTGGTGGGGCGAGGAAAGACGCCTACGCTAACGGTATACGTCAGTGGTCTGTCCTGATTCCCGGTTTCGATCTCCACCCCCTCAGTCGCGGGGGTGGGTTACACCGGATAATCCGCGAGATGCTGGCCAAACGAATCATTCCCTGCCTCGACGTCACCGGCGGCCGTGTCGTCAAGGGCGTCAATTTCGTCGATCTGCGCGATGCCGGCGACCCGGTGGAAATCGCCGCCCGCTACAACGACCAGGGTGCCGACGAGTTGACCTTTCTCGATATCACCGCCACCAGTGACGGCCGCGACCTGATCCTGCACATCATCGAAGCGGTGGCCTCGCAGGTCTTCATACCGCTGACGGTGGGCGGCGGCGTGCGTAGCGTGGACGACGTGCGTCGCCTGCTGAACGCCGGCGCCGACAAGGTCAGCTTCAACTCGGCGGCGGTGGCCAACCCGCAGGTCATCCGGGCGGCGTCCGACAAATACGGCGCGCAGTGCATCGTGGTGGCCATCGACGCCAAGCAGCGCCGGGGCGACGACCTGGCCGCCAAGGGCCCGGGCTGGGACGTCTACACCCACGGCGGCCGCCACAACACCCACCTCGACGCCGTGGCCTGGGCGCGCCAGATGGCCGAGCACGGCGCCGGCGAGATCCTGCTGACCAGCATGGACCGCGACGGCACCAAGATCGGTTTCGACCTGGCGCTGACCCGCGCCGTCAGTGATGCGGTGCCGGTGCCGGTCATCGCCTCAGGCGGCGTCGGCGCGCTGCAACACCTGTCCGAGGGCATTCGCGTCGGCGGTGCCGACGCCGTGCTGGCCGCCAGCATCTTCCACTACGGTGAATACACCGTCGGACAGGCCAAGGCGCTGATGGCGCGCGACGGCATACCGGTGCGCATCTGATGAGCAAAGCCCCACCCCAGGCCGACGGCCGCGACCCCAAATCGACGCGCAAGGTCATCAAGCCGGCCACCCAGCACCTCGGTGAGGTGCGGCTGATCGGCGGCCTGTGGAAGCGCAGCAAACTGCCGGTGGCCAGCCGCCCCGGCCTGCGCCCCACGCCCGACCGCGTGCGCGAGACCCTGTTCAACTGGCTGGGCCAGGACCTCGCCGGCTGGCGCGTGCTCGACGCCTTCGCGGGCAGCGGCGCGCTGGGCTTCGAAGCCGCTTCGCGCGGCGCCGCCGAGGTGCTGCTGCTGGAGAACGACCCCGTTCTGGTGGACAGCCTGCGGGAATCGCGCCAACGGCTGGACGCCAGCGCCCTGCGCGTGGAGCGCGCCGACGCCATGGCCTGGATGGGGCGCAGCGCGCCAGCGCGTTTCGAACTGGTGCTGATCGATCCACCCTTCGATGCCGAACTGGCCGCCGCGGCGGCGGCCGCCGCCACACGCCTGCTGGTCGAAGGCGGATACCTCTACGTCGAAGCCGGCGCGCCCCTGGCCGACACGCTGCCCGGCCTGACACTGCACCGCAGCCTGCGCGCGGGTGCCGTCCATGCCGGCCTGTACCTGCGCGGCGCCTGAGCCGCCGCTGTGCTTGGCTACACTGCGCGCCGACCCCGCCCGTCCTGCGCATCGAGGCCCGTGACATGACCCTCAAAGCCCCGCTCACCGCTGTTTACCCCGGCACCTTCGACCCGATGACCTTGGGCCATGAAGACCTGATGCGCCGGGCGGCCAGCCTGTTCGACCGCCTGATCCTGGCGGTGGCCGCCGGCCACCACAAGCGCACGATGTTCAGCATCGACGAGCGGCTGGACATCGCCCGCGAAATCGCCGCGCCCTACAAGAACATCGAAGTCACGCCCTTTCGCGGCCTGCTGCGCGACTTCATGGTCGAGCAGGGTGGCAAGGTGGTGATGCGCGGGCTGCGGGCGGTCAGCGACTTCGAATACGAGTTCCAGATGGCCGGCATGAACCGCCAGCTGATGCCCGAGGTCGAAACGGTCTTCATGACGCCCAGCGACCAGTACCAGTTCGTCAGCGCCACCTTCGTGCGCGAGATTGCCACCCTGGGCGGTGATGTCTCGAAGTTCGTGGCGCCCTCGGTCCTGCGGCGCTTGCAAGAGCGTGTCAAGCAGGCGCAAGCCTGAAGCCAGCCGAGGAGCACCCAGATGGCGCTGTGGATCACGGACGAATGCATCAACTGCGATGTCTGCGAACCCGAGTGTCCGAACCAGGCCATCTTCATGGGCCTGGAAATCTACGAGATCGACCCGAGCCGGTGCACCGAATGCGTCGGCCACTTCGACGAGCCGCAGTGCGTTCAGGTCTGCCCGGTGACCTGCATACCGGTCAACCCTTCTTGCGTGGAGACGCCTGAGCAGCTGCTCGAGAAGTACCGGCGGCTGCAGGATGGCCAGCTTGCCGCTTCGCCTGCGCCGGCGGCTTCGCCGCTGGCTTGACCGCTGCCGCCTTCGGCGCGGCCGGCGGCAGGGTGCTGAACATGCGTTGCGCCGCGGCCTCGCGCTGCAGGCGTTCGTTCAACAGGCTGTCGGCCTGCTGCCGTTCCAGCCGTGCCCGGGCCTGCGCGTCCTGCACATCTGCAGCCGGGCGTTCGGCGGCCAGGGCCAGTTGCTTGCCGGCCGGGCAGGGTGTGTCGCTGTAGCTGCGGCCGTCCGCGCCGCAGCGCCAGACCGTCGCGGTCTGCGCGCTGGCCAGCAGCGGCAGGGCCAGGATGAACACGGTGGCGATGGCCTTCATCAGGACTCTCCTTCCGGTGGCGGTTGGGCCGTCAAGGCCGCCGCAGCGGCCTGTGCGCTTGGCGTCAGCGTGGGTGGCCGGCTGACAGGCAGGGTCGCTGGACGCGGTGGCTTGGGCCGCGGCGGCTGGGCGTGGATCAAGGCCAGCGCGGCGTCCATCTCGCCGGCCAGCAGGCGGTCGCTGGCCTGCAAAGACCGCTCGGTCGCCAGCGCGATGGCATCGCGGTGTTCGGCCGACGGCTTCTTCAACACGTAGTTCGCGACCTCGGCCTTGACCCCCGGGTGGCCGATGCCCAGGCGCAGCCGCCAGAAGTCGGGCGTGCCCAGCAGTCCCTGAATGTCCTTCAAGCCGTTGTGGCCGGCCGCGCTGCCGCCGAACTTCAGCTTGACCTGGCCTGGCAGCAGGTCGAGTTCGTCGTGCACGACCAGGATCTCCTGGGGCTCGATCTTGAAGAAGCGCGCCAGCGGGGCCACCGATGCGCCCGAGCGGTTCATATAGGTCATGGGCTGCAGCAGCCACACCGGGCCCTGGGCCGGATGCGGCAAATTCACCCGCGCCGCAAGGCCCTGGTAGGCCCGTTCGGGCACCAGGCGGGCGCCGAACTTGTCGGCCAGCGCGTCTATCCACCAGAACCCCGCGTTGTGCCGCGTGGCTTCGTATTCGGGGCCCGGGTTGCCCAAGCCTACAAAGAGTCGAATCATGGGATGAAATTATGCGAGTCGCGCCCAAAGAAAAAGCCCCACCGGAGTGGGGCTCTGCGCCGGTGCGATGGGGGAGTCTGCACACCCCCAATCGGGTTACTTGGCGTTCTGCTTCTCGCTCTTCTTGGCCTTGGCGGCCTTGCCCTTGTCGGCAGCCACCATCACGGTCGGGGCGACTTCTTCTTCGACGCGCGGCAGGGTCACGGCCACGATCACCGGGTTCTGCGTGCCGTGCTTGGCGGCCTTGATGCCTTCGGGCAGCTTCAGGTCGCTGGCGTGCAGGCTCTGGTTCTTCGTCAGACCCGACAGGTCGATGGTGACGAACTCCGGCAGTTGCGAAGCCAGGCACTCGATCTCGAGTTCCAGGCGCACATGGGTGACCAGGCACTTGTCGGTCTTGACGGCCGACGACAGTTCTTCGCCGGTGAAGTGCAGCGGTACCTTCTTGCGCACGCGCGTGGTTTCGTCGACGCGCTGGAAGTCGATGTGCAGCACGATGGGCTTCCAGGCGTGCATCTGGAAGTCGCGCA
The DNA here is from genome assembly GCA_040400915.1 of Rubrivivax sp. Classification (GTDB taxonomy): domain Bacteria; phylum Pseudomonadota; class Gammaproteobacteria; order Burkholderiales; family Burkholderiaceae_C; genus Rubrivivax. The sequence goes on along the minus strand of JBBAPI010000009.1, from coordinate 73,292 downwards.
GCAGGACCTTTTCGGTCTTGCCAGCCAGGTCCATCTCGAGGATGGACGAGTGGAAGGCCTCTTTCTTCAGCGCGAAGAACAGGGCGTTGTGATCGATTTCGATCATCGCCGGCGTGCCGGCACCGTAAACGATGCCGGGTACCTTGGCAGCATTGCGCAGGCGGCGGCTCGCTCCGGTCCCCTGCAGCGTACGCTCGTAAGCTGTGAATTTCATGATGACTCCAAGATGGGTCGAGGTGGATGGACGCCCGCGACCAGGCGTCCGTGAAACAAGGCCAGCGTGGTGCGCCGGCCCCGGGTGCTGCCGATCAGAAGTTGTTGTTCTGCTCCGCAAACAGCGAGGTCACCGATTCGCCGTCGCTGATGCGGCGGATGCTCTCGGCGAACAGGAAGGCGACTGAAAGCTGCCGGATCTTCGGGCAGGCCCGGGCGGCGGCGTTCAGCGGGATGGTGTTGGTGATGACGACTTCGTCGATCTGCGAAGCGCTGATGCGCTCGATCGCCGGGCCGGAAAAGACGGGGTGGGTGCAGTAGGCGTAGACGCTGCGCGCACCGCGTTCCTTCAGCACCTCGGCGGCCTTCACCAGCGTTCCGGCGGTGTCGATCATGTCGTCCATGATCACGCAGTTGCGGCCTTCGATCTCGCCGATGACGTGCATCACCTCCGACACATTGGCCGTCGGCCGGCGCTTGTCGATGATGGCCAGATCGCAGCCCAATTGTTTGGCCAGCGCCCGGGCGCGCACCACGCCACCGACGTCGGGGCTGATCACCACCAGGTCAGCGTAGGCCTTGCTTTTCAGGTCGGACAGCAGCACCGGGCTGGCGTAGATGTTGTCGACCGGGATGTCGAAGAAACCCTGGATCTGGTCGGCGTGCAGGTCCATGGTCAACATGCGCTCGACGCCCACGCTTTCCAGCATATTGGCCACCACCTTGGCGCTGATCGGCACGCGCATGCTGCGCGGCCGGCGGTCCATGCGGGCGTAGCCGTAATAAGGGATCACCGCGGTGATGCGACGGGCACTGGCCCGCTTCAGCGCATCGACCATGATGAACAGTTCCATCAGGTTTTCGTTGGTCGGACTGCAGGTGGGCTGCACGACGAACACGTCGCGGGCGCGTACGTTCTGCTGGATCTCGACCGTGACCTCGCCGTCCGAGAAGCGCCCGACTTCGGCCTGCCCCAGTTCGACGCCCAGGTGCGCCGCCATTTCCTGCGCCAAGACGGGGTTGGCGTTGCCGGTGAACAGCACGGTGTTGAACAGCACGGTGGCAACCTCAGAAGTTGGATCGATCAGCACGGTTTATCAAGTGGACGCCACGGAGGCTCTTCCGTCGGGCCGTCAGCCTCGCCCCCCGGACCCGAAGGGACCTTGCAGATCCCGGGAGAGCGCCGCTGGCACTCCGGGGGTGGGCAACACTCTGGCAGGGGAGAAAGGATTCGAACCTTTGCATGTCGGAATCAAAATCCGATGCCTTAACCAACTTGGCGACTCCCCTACACGGGCCTCGATCCAGAAGATCGCGACCCCAAACTGCTTCAGTCAGCCCAAACCCGCAAAGGGTGTTCAGGCAAACCGCAGCACATCCGCCCCACCCAGCCCGCCGGAAGTTCATCCGTTGGGAAAGTCGCCGAGGGTGATTCGGACCTGCCTGCTCTGGCGAAGAGGGCGCTGCCCGAACCGGTCATGCGGCTGTTGCCGAAATGCCGTTCCAGCCAGTCGGCGGCTTGCGCCACCTCGGCGCATTGGCTTTCCGCAGCGGCTTGCAGGTCGTTCTTGCCGAATCCGTCCTGCCAACCCTGCGGCATGTCCAACATGCCGTCCTCTTCAGTAGAGCCTCCCAGTATAGCAGGAACCGTATTGCGGACCATCAAGGGGTGGCTGAAGATTTCCCGCGTGGGCAGGCTGGCCGTGGGCTTGACGACGGCGTAGCAGGCCGCCGCGCAGCGCAGCGGGGTCAGGCGTTCGCCGATGCCTTCGACGAAGGCGTTGCGACCGCCGACGAAGAAGGGCACGTCGGCACCCAGAGCCAACCCCAGTTCGGCCAGGCGTGCGCGCGGCCAGTTCAGGCCCCACAGGCGGTTCAGCGCCAGCAGCGTGGTCGCCGCGTCAGAACTGCCGCCGCCCATGCCAGCGCCCCAGGGCACCTGCTTGGCGATGTGGATGTCCACGCCAGCGGCCGTGCCACTGGCCGCTTGCAGGGCCTGCGCGGCGCGCAGGCAGAGGTCGACTTCGGGCAGTGCCGGGCCCAGATCGTGGCGGCGCAGCAGACCGTCGTGGCGCTTTTCGAAATGCAGCGTGTCGGCCCAGTCGATCAGCACGAAGGGCGATTGCAGCAGGTGGTAGCCGTCGGACCGGCGGCCGATGACGTGCAGGAAGAGGTTCAGCTTGGCCGGAGCCGGCAGGTCGTACAGCGCTTGAATGCTCATGGCTCGGGATGGTCCAGCCGCACGCGCACCACCACGGCCGGCGGCGCAGAGCGGCGTGCTTCGATCAGGCCTTCGGCGAGTTGGGCCAGCAGCACCTGCCAGCCGAGTTGCTCGAAACCCGTGTCGCTGACGGCGTGCGCGGCGCCGGGCCAGGGGCGCCCGGCCAACCAGTCGGGCAGCGCGGCCAGCGGCAAGGCCTCACCCAGCGCCTGCCGCGACAAGTCGTCCAGCGTCGCGTAGCGCTGCTCACCCTGCGGCGTTTCCAGCGTGGCCAGGCCCGGCGCCCAGCGCGCCGCAGCCAGGCGCGAGCCGAGCGGCGAATTCAGCCGCAGTTCGCCGCTGTCGCCACTGCCGCGCAACTCGAAGGCCGCGCTGATACCTTGCGCCGCCGCCGTGGCGCTGGCCTCGATGCGCACGCTGATGCGGCCGCTGGTCCATGCCGCCTCGCCGGGCTGCACCGGCGGCAGCGGCGTCGCGCAAGCGCTCAGCAGCGCGGCAGCCAGCAGCACGCAGGCCGCGCGACTCACAGCTCGACGCGCAAGCGGCCCAGGGTTTCGCGCAGCACCTCGTTCGCGGGCTCGCGAACGCGGCCTTCGCGCCAGATGCGGCGGGCTTCATCGCGCTGGCCGGCGGCCCACAGCACCTCGCCGAAATGGGCAGCGATCTCGGGATCGGGGCGCGCGACGTAGGCGCTCTTCAGCAAGCGCAGCGCCTCGTCGCGGTTGCCCAGGCGGAACTCGACCCAACCCAGGCTGTCGGTGATGAAGGGGTCGCCGGGTGCCAGCTCCAGCGCACGCTGGATGAGCTGTCGCGCTTCGGGCAGGCGCTGCTGGCGGTCGGCCAGCGAATAGCCCAGGGCGTTGTGGGCGTGGGCGTTCTCGGGCTTGAGCGCGATGACCTGGCGCAGCAGCCTTTCCATCTCGTCCACCTGGTCGATCTTCTCGGCCATCATGGCCTGTTCGTAGAGCAGATCGGGGTCGTCGGCAAAGCGCTGCGTGGCGCTGGCCAGCACGTCGAAGGCATCGCGCCAGCGCTTGGCGTCGCGCAGCAGCGCGGCTTCGGCGACCAGCTTGGCGCGGGCGTCTTCGACGCGCTTTTCCGGCACGCGGCGGATCAGTTCGCGGGCTTGCGCCAGCTGGCCTTGCTTGGCCAGCATGGAAGCGCGCCGGGTCTGCACGTCCAGCGCGCGCTGTGGGTCGTCCACCTTGGACAGCCAGCGTTCGGCGGCGGCATAGTCGGCGCGCTGTTCGGCCGACTGGGCCAGCATCAGCCAGGCCTGCAGCAGACCCTGTTCGGGGCGCGCCGGTTCGTCGCTGTCGTCGTCGGCATCGGCCGTGGCAACAGTCAGCGCGGCTTGCGCCGCCGCGCCTTCACCCGGCTTGGCCATCTGCTTCTGCACCAGTTCGACGTAGCGCAGCAGGGCCGCTTCGCCAGCCGCTGCCTGCTTCAGTTCCAGTTGCAGGGCACCCAGCGACAGGAAGGGCGGTGCCACCTCGGGCTGCTGCCGCGTCAGCACCTCCAGCTGCGCCACGGCGTCGCCGTAGCGCTGGGTGCCGGTCAGCAGGCGCACGAAGGCCATGCGCAAGGCCGGCTCGGCCTTGGGCGTCTGCAGGTAGGCCAGCACCAGCGTCTCGGCGGCCGGGCGCTCGCGCATCAACTCCATCGCCAGCAGCACCGGGCCGGCTGCAGTGGGGTCTAGGGCCTGCGCTTCGCGGGCCAGCGCCAGTGCGCGGTCGGCGTCGCGGGCTTCCAGCCAGGCGCGGCCTTGCGCGACGCGGGCAGCCACCGCGGTGGCGCCGTTGCGGTAGGGCTTGAGTGCGTCGTCGATGACCTGGGCCACGCCCTTGGGGTCGCTGGCCTGCTGCAGCAAGCGCGGCAGGGCCGAGATCAGGTCGGGCAGGTCGGCCGGCAGCGTCTGCGCCAGCAGCAATTTCAAGGGTTCGCCCACGGCGGTGGGGCGGTTCAGCAGCAGCAGGATCTGCAACTGCAGCCGCAGCGCGTCGGCCGACTTGGGGCTGGCGGTGCGCCAGGCGCGCGTGGCCGACAGCGCCTGTTCGCCCGCCCGGGCCTGCAAGGCGATGTCCACGGCACGGCGGAAGAGGACGTCGTCGCGGGTGCGGCGCGCAGCGTCCAGCATCAATTCGTAGGCGCTGCCGGCGTCGCCGGAATTCAGCGCCATTTCACCGATCAGCAACTGGTAGAGCAGGCGGTCGTCGAGGGCCGAGTTGGCCGGCGTGGCGACTTCGGCCGAGGCCGTTGGCGCAGCGGTCTGGGCCTGCACCAGCGGGGCCAGCAGCAGGGCGGCGGCGGCCAGCCAGCGGGTGACCAGGGACGACACCAGGGGCCGTGGGCTGCGTTCGGTCATCGGTGTTCCCATGCGGTGGCGTCGATTCATTCTCACATAATGGTCCATGCCTGAACTCCCTGAAGTCGAGGTCACCCGGCGTGGCATAGCAGCACCTTTACTCGGGGCACATGTTCTGTCGCTGCGTTTGGGCAAGCCTTTGCGCTGGCCCCTGGGCTGCGCCCCCGAAAGCCTGCCGGGCAGCAGCGTGGGTGCTGTCACACGGCGTGGCAAATACCTCTGGCTGCCGCTGTTGCGCGACGGCCAGGCCGGCGGCGGTTTGTTGCTGCACCTGGGCATGTCGGGTTCGCTGGCCCTGCTGCCGCCGCACGCCGCTGCCATCGCCCATCCCGGTTCGCACGACCATTTCGACCTGCACACCGACCGCGGCACCCTGCGCCTGAACGACCCGCGGCGTTTCGGCGCCGTGGTCTGGTCGCCGGCCATCGACAGTCCGCCTGCCGCCACGCTGTTGCAGCGCCTGGGCCCCGAACCCTTCGACCCGGCCCTGACGCCGGCCCTCTTCCATGCCGCACTGCAGCGCCGCCGCACGCCCATCAAGGCCCTTTTGCTGTCGGGTGAGGCGGTAGTGGGCGCCGGCAACATCTATGCCTGTGAAGCCCTGTTCCAGGCGGGCATTCACCCGGCCTTGCGCGCCGATCGCATCAGCCGGCCGCGCGCCGAGCGCTTGCTGGCCGGCCTGCGCAGCACGCTGGGACGGGCCTTGGAAGTGGGCGGCTCGACGCTGCGCGACTTCTCCGACGCCCACGGCGTCAGCGGCGCCTACCAGGCCGAGGCCGGCGTCTACGGCCGCGCCGGGCTGCCCTGCGTGCGTTGCAGCCAGCCCGTGCGGCGCACCGTCCAGGCCCAGCGTTCGACTTTCTTCTGCGCGACTTGTCAGCGCCGGTGACGCAGCGTCCTGGCCCTGCTGGTCAGGCCACCCTGCGCTAGCATGAAGCGCAGAGTGTCGACCCATGAACCGTCCCCCACCCCTCGCCGTCAGTCTCGATGCGCTGGCCACCTGGCGGGGGGCGCTGGGCGCCCGGCTGGAACCGTTTGCCAGCACCCTGCTCGACCATGAATTGCTGGATGAAACCGATGTCGCCGTGCTGAACACCCTGCGCGAGCGCCTGGATGCCGACAAATTGGTGCTGGCTTTCGTGGCCGAGTTCTCGCGCGGCAAGTCCGAACTCATCAACGCCATCTTCTTTGCCGACGCCGGCCGCCGCGTCCTGCCCGCCACGCCGGGGCGCACCACCATGTGCCCGGTGGAACTGGGTTACGCGGCCGACCGCCCGCCCCGCCTGTCGCTGCTGCCCATCGCGACGCGCCAGGGCGGCCGGACGCTGACCGACCTGCGCCGGCACGATGACGCCTGGCAGCACCTGCCGCTGGACCCGAAAAACCGCGACAGCCTGGTGCAGTCGCTGCGGGCCGTGACGCTGACGCAGCGGGTCAGCGTCGCCGAGGCCGAGGCGCTGGGCCTGTGGAGCCCCAGCCAGCCCGACGACAACCCGATCCTGGCCGCCGATGGCAGCGTCGAGATACCGGCCTGGCGCCATGCCGTCATCAACTACCCGCATCCCTTGCTGGCACGCGGCCTGGTCGTCATCGACACGCCGGGGCTGAATGCCGTGGGCGCCGAACCCGAACTGACCCTGGGTCTGCTGCCGTCAGCGCACGCCGTGGTCTTTCTGCTGGCCGCCGACACCGGGGTGACGCGGTCCGATCTGGCCATCTGGCGTGAACACCTCGGCCCCGCCAGCCAGGAGCGCTTCGTCGTGCTCAACAAGATCGACACGCTGTCGGATCCGCTGTGCAGCGCGGCCGAGGTCGAAGAGCAGATCGTCCAGCAGTGCCTCACCGTGGCCCAGACGCTGGGCGTGCCGCTGCCCTGCGTCTACCCGCTGTCGGCCCGCGGCGGCCTGGCGGCCCGGGTGGCAGGGGATGAGCTGGCCTTGCAGGCGAGCCGGCTGCCGCAGCTGGAGCGGGCGCTGACCGAAGGGCTGCTGCCACGCCGCCAGGCCCTGCTGCTGCAGTCCACGGTGGCCGTGGTGGAGCGGCTGCAGGCATCGGGGGGGCGACGGCTGGCCGACCGACGGCGCCAGCTGGCCGAACAGATGATGGAACTGCGTGGCCTGCGCGGCAAGAGCAGCGACAAGCTGCGCCTGCTGGTGGCCCGGCTCGACGCCGAATCGCAGGACTTCGAGCCCTGCGTCGGCCGCCTGGCCGCGCTGCGTGCCGTGCAGACCCGGATCCAGCGCAAGCTGCTGGACACGTTGTCCAGCGACTTGTTGCGCGTCGAAGTCGACGCCATGCAGGCGGCGCTGGGTTCCTGGCCCTTCAAGCTGGGTGCGGCGGCGGCTTTCGACACGCTGATGTCGCGCCTGCGCGCCGCGGTGGCGGGTGCCGGCGAACAGGCTGGTGAGATGCACCAGATGCTGCAAGCCAGCTTCCGCCAGTTGAACACCGAGTTCGGCTTCGTCTTTGCGCTGTCGCCGCTGCCGGCCATGCAGCCGTCGATCGACGAGCTGCACACCATCGAACGCAACTACAGGCGCTATCTTGGCCCGGGGCAGGCCTGGCGCCTGGCGCAGCCCGGCTACGCGGAACAGTTCCGGCGCATGTTGCTGTCCAAATTGCGCGTGGTCTTCGAAAGTGCGGCCAGCGAGCTCGAACTTTGGGGCAAGGCCGCCATCCTGCAGGTCGATGCGCAGTTGCGTGAACGCTGCGCCAGTTTCGCCCGCCGCCGCGAGGCGCTGTTGCGGGTGCAGCGGGCGTCGGGCGAACTGGAGGCCCGCATCGGCGACGTGCAGGCGCAGGACAGCGCGCTGGAACAGGCGCAGCGGCGCCTGGTGGCGCAGCTGACCGATCTGCGTTCCACGGCGCACCGCGCGGATGCGGCCGCCCAGGACCCGGACCTACACCCGGACATGCACCCGGACATGCACCCGGACATGCACCCGGACATGCACCCGGCGCAGCGCCAGGACGCGGCTTGACGCGCCCGACCTTGGCCGCTCGGGTGGTGGCCTGGCAGCGCCAGCATGGCCGCCATGGCTTGCCGTGGCAGGGCAGCCAGGACCCTTACCGCGTCTGGCTGTCCGAAGTGATGCTGCAGCAGACGCAGGTCAGCACCGTGCTGGACTACTACCCGCGCTTTCTGGCCCGTTTCCCCACGGTGGCGGCGCTGGCCGCGGCGCCGCTGGACGACGTCTTCGGCCTCTGGAGCGGCCTGGGCTACTACAGCCGGGCGCGCAATCTGCACCGCTGCGCGCAGGCCGTGGTGGCCGAGCACGGTGGTGCTTTTCCGGGCCACAGCGCGGCGCTGGCCGAATTGCCCGGCATCGGCCGCTCGACAGCCGCTGCCATCGCGGCCTTCTGCTTCGGCGAGCGCGCCGCCATCCTCGACGGCAACGTCAAGCGCGTGCTGACGCGGGTGCTGGGCTTCGAGGGCGACCTCGCCTCGGCTGTCCAGACGCGGCGCTTGTGGGCGCTGGCCGAAGGCCTGCTGCCGCTGCGTGACGTCGACGTCTACACCCAGGGCCTGATGGACCTGGGCGCCACGGTGTGCCTGGCCCGACGCCCGGCCTGCGAACGCTGCCCCTTGGCCGAAGCCTGCCTGGCGCGGGCCGGCGGCACGCCGCAGGCCTACCCGGTGCAGACGCGCAAGCTCAAGCGCAGCCAGCGCGAAAACGCCTGGCTGTGGCTGCAGCAGGGCGACGATGTGTTCCTGGTGCAGCGGCCCGAGCTGGGAGTCTGGGCGGGCCTGTGGAGCCTGCCGGAATACGCCGGCGTGCAGGCCCTGGAGACGGCATGGGCCGGCACCCCCGGCCACGGCGACTGGCTGCCGCCCATCGCCCATGCCCTGACGCATTTCGACTGGACGCTGCACACGCTGGCCTGGCGCCTGCCATTGGCGTCGTCACCGCCGCCAGACCTGCCCACAGGGCGCTGGGTCGGCGTCGAAGCCGCGCTGACCATGGGCCTGCCAGCGCCTGTGCGGCGGCTGCTCGAAGCCTGAACACCTCAGCCGATCACGACCTTCTTGTCGCGCAGGAAGCCGTCCACCAGCGACAGGCGGATCACCGGGTCGTCGAGTTCCATCAGCTTTTGCTTGGCGGCCAGGCTGATGGGCAGCAGTTCGCACCACCGGTTGGCGACCCACCCGGCGTCGTCGAGACGGTAGGGCTGCGCGAAGGGCAGCTGGTCTTGCGCCTGCAGCTTGCGGATGGCTTCGGCCAGCGCGGTGACCGTGGGCAGCACCGCCGGTCCGGGTGCGCGGGCGGTGTCGGGTGCGAGGTGCTGCACAGGCGCTGTCCACAGGCCGTTGTCGTGCTGGGTGGGCGGGCTCTGGATGCGAAAACGTTGCTCGCCCGAACAGCGCACACGCAGGATGCCTGGCTGTTCGGCGTCGACCTCTTCGATGCGGGCCAGCGTGCCCACATCCTCGACGCGCACGGCGCGCTGCCCGCGGCCGGCCTCGTCACCTTGGCGCAGGCAGACGATGCCGAAGGGCTGCCCTGTGCGCATGCAGTCGGCGACGAGGTCGAGGTAGCGCGCCTCGAAGATCTTCAGGTGCAGCAGCGCACCGGGGAAGAGCACCAGTTGCAGCGGAAACAAGGACAGTGGCGCAGCCAAGGGGATGCCGGTGTTGATTTCGGTCATGGCTTTCAGTCCCGGGCGTCCAGTTCGCGGTGGCGTACCAGTGTGGCGTAGCCGCTGTCGAAACGCCGCGCCAGCCATTCCACGCCATAGACCGAGCGGTGCTGGCCGCCGGTGCAGCCCAGGGCCACGGTGAGGTAGCTGCGTTGGTCGTCTTCGAAAGACGGCAACCAGCGTTGCAGGAAGTCGTGGATCTGCAGCAGCATCTCGCCGGCTTCGGGCTGGGCTTGCAGGTAGGCCGCAACGCCCTCGTCGCGGCCGGTCAGCGGGCGCAGTTCCCGGATGTAGTAGGGGTTGGGCAGGACGCGCAGGTCGAAAACGTAGTCGGCGTCCAGCGGCACGCCATGCTTGAAAGCGAAGGACTCGAAGACCAGCGTCAGCAGGGTTTCGCGCGCGCCGACCAGCGAGCGCACCCAGCTGCGCAGCAGCGCCGGGCGCAACTGGCTGGTGTCGATGACGGTGGCCTTGTCGCGCAGGTCGGCCAGCAGCGTGCGTTCGAGTTCGATGGCATCGACCAAGGCGCGCGAGACATCGCTGCCGCTGGCCGCGGCCGTCAAGGGGTGCGGCCGGCGCGTTTCGGAAAAGCGGCGCAACAGTGCGTCGGTGCTGGCGTCCAGAAACAGCGTGCGCACGCGCACGCCTTCGCTGCGCAGCTGATCGATCAGCGGCACCAGGCTGGGCAGTGAACCGGCCGTGCGCACGTCCACCGCCACGGCCACGCGCTGCGCATAGCGCTGGTGTTCGAGGCGGATGAAATCGCGCAGCAACTCAGGCGGCAGGTTGTCGACGCAGAAGTAGCCGGCGTCTTCCAGTGCGTGCAGGGCCACCGATTTGCCCGAGCCCGAAATGCCGGTGACCAGAACCACCTCTTCGCGCTGGCGCGCGGGTTCGATGGCGGTGGGCGCGGTCATGGTGATCCCCCGGCGCCCTGCCCGAGCAGGGCCTGCGCGTGGGCGGTGCCCGACAGCCTTTCGCCGCCCAGCATGCGGGCGATCTCGGCCACCCGGGCTTCGCCCTCGACAGGCCGGATATCCGACAGTGTCTGCTTGCCGCGCAAGGCCTTGGCCACGACGAAGTGCCCGTCGGCGCAGGCCGCCACCTGCGCCAGGTGCGTCACCGCCAGCACCTGGCCAGTCTTGCCCAGCGCGCGACCCAGCTGCTTCATCAGGCGCCCCACGCTGTCGGCGACGGTGCCGCCGACCCCGGCGTCGATCTCGTCGAAGATCAGCGTCGACGCGCCGCTGCGCGCTGCGGCGGCAGTCTTGCCGCTGCCTTGCGCGGTGGTCACGGCGATGGCCAGCGCCAGCCTGGAGAGCTCGCCGCCCGAAGCCACCTTGGCCAGGGGCCGCGGCGTGCTGCCGGCGTGGCCGGCGACGCGGAATTCGGCTGCCTCCAGGCCGTAAGCCTGCGGCTCGGACTGCGCCAGCAACGCCACTTCGAAACGCCCGCCGGCCATGCCCAGTTGCTGCATGGCCTGGGTGACCGCCGCCGACAGCAGCGGGGCCGCCTTCTTGCGCAGCTTGGTGATGCGTTCGGCCTCGCGGCGCCAGCCGCCTTCGGCCAGCGCGACGGCGCGCTCGAGGCCTTCCAGGTCCGCCGCCGCGTCCAGCCGTGCCAGTTCGGTCTGCCAGCCGGCCAGCAGCGCCGGCAATTCGGCCGGGGTGCGGCGGTAGCGGCGGGCCAGCGAGACCCAGGCGCCCAGGCGCTCGTCCAGCGCAGCCAGGCGGTCCGGGTCGGGCTCGCGGTGGCGCAGCTGGTTGTGCAGCGTATGTGCGGCGTCTTCCAGCTGGGCCTGCGCGGCGCGCAACTGCTCGGCCACGGCGCCCAGTTCGGCGTCGTAGCGCTGCACCGCGTCGAGGGCGGCGACGGCGCGCGAGGTTTGCGTGGTGGCGCTGTGGCTGTCGTCGGCGATGGCGTTCAGCGCCGCCCGGGCGCCGTCGATCAGCGCTTGCGCATGGGCCTGCCTCTGGTGCTCGGCGTTGAGGGTTTCCCACTCGCCATCGGCCGGGGCCAGCTTGTCGAGTTCGGCGATCTGCCAGGCCAGCCTTTCGCGTTCGCGTTCCAGCGTGTCGCGCTGGCCGCGGGCGGCTTCGAGTCGGGCCATCGCCCCGCGCCAGTCCTGCCAGGCGTTGGCCAGGGTGGTGCCGTCCACGCCGGCCTGCGCATCGAGCAGCGCGCGCACGGCCGCGGGCCGGGTCAGGCTCTGCCAGGCGTGCTGGCCGTGGATGTCCACCAGGTGGTCGGCGGCCTCGCGCAGCTGCGCCACGGTGGCCGGGCTGCCGTTGATCCAGGCGCGGCTCTTGCCTTGCGCATCCACCGTGCGGCGCAGCAGCAGGCTGTCGTCGGCGGGGCGGCTGAAGCCGGCTTCGTCCAGCCAGGGCTTGAGCGAGGCCGGCACATCGAATTCGGCGCCGACTTCGGCGCGCGCCGCGCCTTCGCGCACCAGCGCGGCGTCGGCGCGGTCGCCCAGCGCAAGCTGCAGGGCGTCGATCAGGATGGACTTGCCGGCACCCGTTTCGCCGGTCAGCACGCTGAAGCCGGCCTGGAAATCGACTTCCAGTTCGGCGACGATGACGACGTCGCGCAGGGACAGGCGGCGCAACACCTCAGACCACGCCTTCGTACCAGCGGAGCTTCTTGCGCAAGGTGGCGTAGTAGCTCCAGCCGCGCGGGTGCAGAAAGCGCACCTTGGCGGCCGACAGGCGCACGCGCACCTGGTCGCCGATGATCAGGCTGGCCAGGGTGTGCATGTCGAAGTTGGCCGAGATGTCCTTGCCCGAGACGATGCCGATGCGCACCTCGCCGGTATCGGGCAGCACGATGGGGCGGTTGCTCAGGGTGTGGCTGGCAATGGGCAGCAGCACCCAGCCGGCGATGCTGGGGTGCAGGATGGGCCCGCCGGCCGACAGCGCGTAGGCTGTGCTGCCGGTCGGCGTGGCCACGATCAGACCGTCGGCGCGCAGGTTGGCGACGAAATCGTCGCCGACGTCGACGCGCAACTCGACCATGCCGGCCATCGCGCCGCGGCTGACCACCACGTCGTTTAGCGACAGGCCTTCCAAGATGCGGCGGCCGTCGCGCCAGACATCGCTTTCCAGCATGGCGCGCGATTCTTCTTCGTAGTCGCCGGCGACGATGGGCGCCAGCGCTTCCTTGTACTGGCCCATCGCGATGTCGGTGATGAAGCCCAGCCGGCCCTGGTTGATGCCCACCAGCGGCAGCTTGTAGCGCGCCAGTTCGCGTGCGATGCCCAGCATGGTGCCGTCGCCGCCCACCACCACGGCGAGGTCGCAGCGCTCGCCCATCTGCTGCGGCGTCAGTGCTTCGAAGTCGGTGACGCCGGTGTTGCGCGCGGTCGCGGCTTCGAAGGACACATCCAGTCCCTGGGCCAGCAGGAAGTCGGCGATGTCCTCCAGCGCCGGGCGTATGCCTGGCGCTTGATACTTGCCCACGATTGCTGCATGACGGAAGCCTGAAGGCATGCGCGGCATTACACCATAGGGCCCCTGCCGGGGGGCTCTGCGCCGGGGCGGTCTTTCCCAGCACGACCGGGTGGCAGGCGGCAGGGGCGTCCCTACAATCGGCGCATGCTGGATGACCGAGCGCGCACGCTGCTGAAGACCCTCGTCGAGCGCTACATCGCCGACGGCACCCCCGTGGGTTCGCGCACCTTGAGCCGCACCTCGGGCCTGGACCTGTCGCCGGCCACCATCCGCAACGTCATGTCCGACCTGGAAGAACTGGGCCTGATCGCCAGCCCGCACACCAGCGCCGGGCGCATCCCCACGGCGCGCGGCTACCGGCTCTTCGTCGACACCATGCTGACGGCCCGCCCGCTGGACTTCGAACGCACCGCGTCCGACGTGGCCGCCGCGCGGGAACAACTCCACCCCGACCAGCCGCAGCGCGTGATTGCGCAGGCCGCTTCGCTGCTGTCCAGCCTGAGCAACTTCGTCGGCGTGGTCACCGCGCCGCGCAAAGCCAGCGTCTTCCACCACATCGAATTCCTGCGCCTGGGCGAACGCCGCGTGCTGGTCATCCTGGTGGCGCCGGACGGCGATGTGCAGAACCGCGTCATCTTCACCGCGCGCGACCACCAGCAGAGCGAACTGATAGCGGCCACCAACTTCCTCAACGCCCACTACGCCGGCCTGACCATCGAAGCGGTGCGCGAGCGTCTGAAGAACGAGATCGATGCGCTGCGCGGTGAAATCGGGGCGCTGATGCAGGCCGCCGTGCAGGCCGGCAGCGAGGTGCTGGCCGAAAGCACCGACAACGTCATCGTCGCGGGCGAGCGCAACCTGCTGATGGTGCAGGATTTCGGCAACGACATGTCGAGCCTGCGCCGCCTGTTCGACGTCTTCGAGCAGAAGACCGAACTGATGCGCCTGCTGGAAGTCAGCAACCGGGCCGAAGGCGTGCGCATCTTCATCGGCGGTGAAAGCCGTGTCGTGCCCTTCGAAGAACTGAGCGTGGTCACCGCGCCCTACGAGGTCGACGGCCGCGTGGTCGGCACGCTGGGCGTCATCGGCCCCACCCGCATGGCCTACGACCGCATGATCCAGATCGTCGACATCACCTCGCGACTGGTCGGCAGCGCGCTATCGGCCCGCTGACGCGCGGCACCTAGAATCCGCGGCTGATATCCCAGGGCCGTTAGCTCAGTTGGTTAGAGCAGAGGACTCATAATCCTTTGGTCGAAGGTTCAAGTCCTTCACGGCCTACCAATTCAATCATCGACTTAGAACGGTGATTGCGCTAGGGTGCTGCTTTAGCCTCGGCGCCGCCCAGTTCTGGTCAACTGGCAGCGTCAACCCCCGGGTCCGGCAGGCAGCGGAACCCCAACTGGTTGCGCGCCGTTCGCCGCAGCAAGCTGTCGCAGTGCGACCACCTGCGCGTCCGGGTCTTCCCTGCCGATGACGGCATCCAGATAGGCGGCGGCCTCTCCAGAGTCGTTCAGGGCGGCGGTCAGAGATTCTTCGTGGCGCTTGTCGCGGGGCGCAGTCATGGTGAGCCCCTTGATCGTCGGCCGCTCAAGCCTGCACGCCCAGCCGTAGCCCGGTCGCATTCAGCAGCGCCAGCAGCGTCTTCAGCGTCGGATTGCCGCGCGGCGACAGGGCCCGGTACAGGCTTTCACGCGGCAGCCCGGCACGCTCTGCAACGCTCGCCATGCCCTGCGCTTCGGCTATCTGGCGCAGCACGGCCAGCAGGGCGGTTTGTCCCCCGGGCTGCTCGACTTCCTCCAGCGCAGCGGCCAGGTACACGGCGGCAAACTCAGGGTCGGCCTTGAGCATGTCAACCACGGTTTCCTCATAGCTCACATCACGCGGTGCATTCATGGCTTGCCCCTTTGCTTCCAGTCGTTCAGGTACCCAATGGCCCGGGCAATGGCGCGATCTTGGTCGCCCTTGTCACTGCCACACAGCAGCAACACCAACACCGGCCCTTGCCGGCTCAGTAAAACTCGGTAGCCCGGCCCGTGGTCGATGCGCAATTCCTGCACACCATCGCGCATCGGCTTGCAGTCGCCAAAATTGCCGGCGGCCAACCGTGTGACCCGCGCCACGATGCGGGCTTTGGCTTGCTTGTCGGCCAACCCATTCAGCCAGTCGGCATAGGGCTTGCTCCCGCTGCTGGCTTGGTAGACGACGGTCGTGATCATCGGCCTTGTGAATTATGCGTTACATCCGGTCAGGCTTCAAGCCGCCACGCGCAGGCCGGCAGGCGCGTCCCTTGCCGGGTCACAGTCAACCCGTCTCTTTTCAGAATCCACGCGTCGATTTGCGCTGCTCCCTGCTTCCCGTTCTCGTCAGCCGCAGCCGGAAAGCGCCCGGCGCACCGCGCGCACCGACGGGGTCCCGCGGGCCTTGCAACGGATACACCGCTGACGCTCCACCCGGCTCACGCCCCGCTGAGTTGCGCCAGCAGGTCCTGGCCGCTCCAGATGGTGCGCCCGCCCCGCTCGGCGTCGCGCATCAGCGCCACCAGGCGCGCATTCACCGGGGCGTCTCGGCCCAGGCGCGCGGCGAGGGCCACGATCTCGCCGTTGATGTGGTCGACTTCGCTGGTCCGGCCCCGGGCCAGGTCGTCGGCCATCGATGAGCGGGCGGACGGGTCGACCGCCAGCATGCGCTGCGCCAGTCGCACGAACAGCGCGTCGGGCAAGCCGAGCATCGCCGGCACCCAGCCTGGCGGCAGCGGGATCATCCGGGCCGGCCGGATGCCCGCGGCCCGCATCAGCGCCAGGGCCTCGCGCTGAGCCTGGGCCATGCAGCGGCGGAAGGTCCGGTCGTGCAGCATCGCGCGGATCGGCAGGCCGCTGAGCGCGTTGATCGGGTTGTTCAGGTTGAGCAGCAGCTTGCCCCACTGCACGGCGGGCATGTCGTCGTGCAGGGTGGGGCCCAGGCCGGCGCGCCGCAACAGCGGCAGCCAGCGGTCCAGCGCCGCATGCCGCTGCAGTTCGAGCTGTCCCTGCGTGGCCTGGTGGTAGCGACCCGGCGCCGGTGTGACCACGTTGAAGGGCACCATGCCCGCCAGCACGGTGCGCCCGGGCAGCTGGCCGCTCAGCACTTCGGTGTTGCGCAGGCCGTTCTGCAGGCTCAGCACCACGGTACCCGGCGTCAGCCTCTCGCACAGCAGGCCGCCGACCTCAGCGGTGTCGCCGGACTTCACGCACACCAGCACCAGCCCGACGCCGACCGCCGCGTCGGGGCCCAGGCCCAGGCTGAGCGACGAGGCCGGCACGTCGCCCCGCTGCCCGAGGTGGTCGCTGTAGCCGAGCCCGTGGCCGCGCACGTCGTCGAGCACCCGTTCCCGACCGACCAGCGTAACCTGGGCGCCCGCGGCAGCCAGGCGCGCACCGACGTAGCAGCCGATCTGCCCGGCGCCGTAGATGCAGATCGCGCCCGCCGTGTTCATGCGCCCGGGGCCTGGGCCCGACTCTGGACGGGCGTGCACTGCAGATCGGCACCCACCGTCAGCGGGCCGGCATAGGCCCGCTTGACGTCGGCTACAGCGGCGTCCAGGTCGAAGGGGCCGATGTGGCTGAGGATCAGGCGCCCGACGCCCGCCGCCTGCGCGATGCGGCCCACCAAGGCGGGTGCGGCGTGCAGCGGATTCGTCGCACCAGCCGCAATCGCCAGGTGCATGACCAGGACGTCGGCGCCGCGCGCGAACTCGACGAAGCGAGGGTTGGTGCCGGTCTGGTCCGAACTGAACACCACGGCCCGATCACGCGTCTGCACCCGGTAGGCCAGGGTGGGCAGGGGGCCGTGCGGGATGCCCAAGGCGGTGACGGTGAGGCCCTGGCGGTCGTAAACCGTGGTCGGCTCGGCCCGGGTCACGTCGGCCACGCCGATGTCCAGGCGGACACCGCCGCCCGAGGCCTGCGGTGCACCGCCCAGCGTGGTGCCCAGCACGGGGAAGGCGCCGGTCTGGCTGTCGAAGAGACGGCTCAGAAACACCGGCAGCGCCGGCGCCGTTTCGTTGCCGGACGGACCGACGATGGGCAAGGGCTCGGTGCGCTCGCGGTGGCTCAACCACAGCAGACCCGGCAGATCGGAGACATGGTCGGGGTGCAGGTGGCTGATGGCGATCAGGGCGAGGTCGCTGATGCGGGCCTGCGCCTGGCCGAAGCGCAGGAAGGCGCCGCCGCCCATGTCGACGAGGATCCGCGGCTGGTCCGCGATCCAGAGCAGGTAACTGGTGGCTGCGCGCTCGGGATTGATCGCCGGGCCGCCTGAACCCAGGATCTGCACCGCCACCGGGCTGCCCGTACAGCGCTGCGCCCCGACGCCGGAACACAGACAGCTCAGGCCCAGCAAGCCCAGCAGCACGGATCGCATCATGAAGGTTCCCCTGGGTTTCATGGGCCGCGAGCCCGGTGGCGGCCGGGTGTGGCCACCGTCGGCGACGATACCCGAGTGGCGCCGGCCTCGATCAGCGGGCAGGGCGTGGCGGGCTGCGGCGAGTCAGGCGGCCCGATGGGCATGCCCTGTGCGCTGGCGCACCGCTCCTGCCGTGCTCTCGGGATGACAATCGAAAGGTCATGCAGACAGCCCCGCGTTCTGACGGTCCGCAGCCCCCGATCACGGCCGACGCGCCCCGCGCTGCCGCCATCCCTCCATGCGCCGATGGGCTGAGCGGTGCCGAGACCCGGCAGCGTCTGGCCAGGGACGGCCCCAACGAATTGCCGGTCTCGCAGCCGCGCAGCGTGCTCAGGCTGGCGCGCGAGGTGGCCTCAGAACCGATGTTCCTGTTGCTGGTGGCCTGCGGTGCCATCTACATGGTGCTGGGCGACAGGCAGGAAGCCCTGATGCTGCTCGGCTTCGTCTTCGTCGTCATGGGCATCAGCTTCGTGCAGCAGCGGCGCAGCGAGCGTTCGCTGGAAGCCCTGCGCGACCTGTCGAGCCCGCGTGCGCTGGCCCTGCGCGACGGCCAGCCTGTGCGCATCGCCGCGCGCGAACTGGTGGTCGGTGATGCCGTGCTGCTGGCCGAAGGCGACCGGGTCCCGGCTGACGTGCAACTGGTCGAGGTCTCGAATTTCGCCGTCGACGAGTCCTTGCTGACCGGCGAGTCGGCGCCCGTGGTCAAGGCCGCTGCTGCAGGGCCGGTGGGTGACGGGCCCGCAACCGGCGCGCCGGGGGGCAGCGACACCGCGCTCGCCTACTCGGGCACGCTGGTCACCCGCGGTACGGCGCGCGGCTGCGTGGTGGCCACCGGCGAGCGCAGCGCACTGGGCCGCATCGGCCTGTCGCTGGCCGGGATCGTGGTCGAGGCGACGCCGATCCAGCAAGAGACGCGCCGGGTCGTCAAGCGGGTGGCCCTCGTCGGTCTGGCGCTGGCCGCGGCGCTGGCCGTCGCCTACGGGGTGGCGCTGGGCGACTGGCTGCACGGCCTGCTGGCCGGTCTGACGCTGGCCATGGCCGTGCTGCCGGAAGAGCTGCCGGTGGTGCTGACCCTGTTCCTCGGCCTGGGGGCGTGGCGGCTGGCGCGCAAGAAGGTGCTGGCGCGCAGCGTCCCGGCCGTCGAGCTGTTGGGCGCGACGACCGTGCTCTGCGTCGACAAGACCGGCACGCTGACGGCCAACCGCATGACCGTGCGCCGCCTGTGGTCGCCCCAGGCGGTGCAGGACACGTCGGAGGCGGCCACCCAGCCCTTGCGGGAGGAACTGCACGGCGTTCTGGAATACGCGGTGCTGGCCAGCCACCGCCGCGCCTTCGACCCGATGGAGACCGCCATCGGGGAAGCCGGCCAGCGCCTGCTGGCCGCGACCGAGCATTTGCACGACGACTGGACGCTGGTCGACGACTACGCGCTGTCGCCCGAAATGCTGGCCATGTCGCGCGTCTGGCAGTCGCCCGACCGGGCCGAGCGCCTGATCGCCGCCAAGGGCGCACCGGAGGCCATCGTCGATCTCTGCCACCTGGACGGCGCGCAGGGCGCCGCCATCCTCGAACAGGTGCATGCCATGGCGGGCGATGGTCTGCGCGTGCTGGGTGTGGCCTGGGCCACTTTCCCGGGCGGTGACCTGCCCGGCCAGCAGCACGACTTCAACTTCGCGTTCCTGGGACTCATCGCGCTGGAAGACCCGGTGCGGCCCGACGTGCCGGCGGCGATCGCCGAGTGCCAGGCCGCCGGCATGCGGGTGGTGATGATGACCGGCGACCACCCGGCGACGGCGGTCTCGGTGGCGCGGCAGGCCGGCCTGACGATGGGCGCTGCCGCCATCACCGGCACCGAACTGGCCGCCTTGAGCGACGTGGCCCTGGGCCGGCGCCTGGCCGCAACCAACATCTTCTGCCGCGTCCAGCCCGATCAGAAGCTGCGCCTGGTGCGCGCTTTCCGCGCCCGGGGCGACGTGGTGGCGATGACCGGCGATGGCGTCAACGACGCCCCGGCGCTGAAGGCCGCCGACATCGGCGTGGCCATGGGGGCGCGCGGCACCGAGGTGGCGCGCGAAGCCGCCGCCCTGGTGCTGCTGAACGACGACTTCTCGTCCCTGGTGACGGCGGTGCGCTACGGGCGCCGCGTCTTTGCCAACCTGCGCAAGGCCATCGTCTTCGTGGTCGCCGTGCACGTGCCCATCGTCGGCCTGTCCATCGTGCCGGTGCTGTTCGGCTGGCCGATGCTGCTGATGCCGGTGCACATCCTGTTCCTGCAACTTATCATCGACCCGGCGTGCTCGGTGGTCTTCGAGGCCGAGCCGCTCGAGCCCGGTGCCATGCGGGTGCCGCCGCGCCGGCCGGATCAGCGGCTGTTCGACCGGGCCGTGATGGCCCGCGGTCTGTGGCAGGGCGTGGGGCTGCTGCTGCTGTTGCTGGCGGTCTATGCCGGCGCCCGTGCCGGCCTGCCCAACGATGCCCGGCGCGACGACACCGCCCGCGCGCTGACCTTCGTCGTGCTGGTGCTGTCCAACCTGGGCCTGATCCACGCCAACCGGGCCTGGGGTCGCACCGCCTGGCTCGGCAACGCCGAGTCCAACCGCCCCTTGGCCTGGATCGCCGCGGGCACCGTGGCCATGCTGGTAGCCGTGCTGGGTGTCCCGGCCGTCAGCCGGCTGTTCGCCTTCTCGGCGCCCCCGCCCGCGCTGCTGCTGGCGGCCCTGGGTGTGGCCGCGCTGAGCCTGGTCTGGTTCGAAGCGGTCAAGCGGGTTCAGAACCGGCGGCAGCCGCCTGCGGGCTGAGCGCATCTTTCCGCCTTCTTCGACGGCGCTGCCATCGGGGTCGTTCCGGGCCCATGTTGCACAGCGCACCGACAAGCCGGTGCTGAGCGCCGAAGCTGACGGCTGGGTCGTTCCAAGGTGACCCCTCGACCCGACGAAAGGCTCCTATGAACAAGTACGCTGGATTTCCACACTTCATCGCTGCTCTGGGCGCGACCCTGGTTTTGGCGGGCTGCAACAAGCCGCCCGAGGCGGTAGCAGGCTTGCCTGCCGACGCGTCAGCCACGGCCAATGTCACGGACATCGCCGTGACCGAGCAGGTCAAGACGGCCCTGCAACTGAACGATGCCCTCAAGGGCTTCGACATCACCGTCACGACGACCAAGGGTGATGTGCGGCTGAGTGGCATGGTCGACACCCAGGCGCAGGCCGATGCGGCAGTCCAGATCGCGCGGGCCACGCAGGGGGCCCACGCCATCCACGACGAACTCACGATCAAGAAGTAGCCAGCGGGCTGCCCCCACCGCACAGCCTGCCGGCGGCCAGTCGCTGAGCCGCAGACCCGCGCAGGCTGGAGGCCGCCTCGTGGCTGCCTCTATCCTCTGCGTCTTCGCCACAGCCACCGGAGTCCACCGTGTCGTTCAAAGTCGCCCTGATAGGTTCGCGCTATTTCGCAGCGACCGTGTTCCAAGCGCTGCGGCTGGAAACCGGCGTTGACATCGTGGCGGTGGTGGCCCCGGCCGCCGACGACCGGCTGGCGCTGGCCGCCCGCGCCGCCGGTGTCGAGTCTGTGCACGTGCTGGACAACCCCAAGCTGGTGCCCGGCGACGCGGTGCCCGAAGTCGACCTGATCGTGGCCGCGCACACCCATGCCCGCGTCAGCAACGAGGCGCTGGCCCGCTCGCGGCTGGGCGGCGTGGGCTACCACCCTTCGCTGCTGCCGCGCCACCGCGGCATCGCCGCCGTGGAATGGACGGTGCTGCAGGGCGACGCCATCGCCGGCGGTTCGGTCTACCACCTGGCCGACGGCTGGGATGCCGGCGCCATTGCAGCGCAGGACTGGTGCTTCGTCGGCCGCGGCGAGAACGCCCGTGAACTCTGGGAGCGCGCGCTCGCGCCGCTGGGACTGAAGCTGCTGGCCCAGGTGGTGCGCCATGCGCGCGACCACGGCGCGCTGCCGGCCAACACGCAAGACCCGCGCTTCGCGACCCGCGCACCGATGCTGCGCCGCACGGTCAAGCTCGACGACGACGCGGTGCCGGCCGCCGCCGACCTGGTGGTCACGGTGATGGGCCCGGACCGCCCCGGCATCGTGGCGCGGCTGGC
Source organism: Rubrivivax sp. (assembly GCA_040400915.1). Lineage (GTDB taxonomy): Bacteria > Pseudomonadota > Gammaproteobacteria > Burkholderiales > Burkholderiaceae_C > Rubrivivax. The sequence continues at coordinate 51,860 of JBBAPI010000009.1, read as the reverse complement.
CGATGTGGCGCATCGCTTCGGCGCCAACTGGACGGCCAGCCGGCTGACGCGCATGGCTGGCGAGTTCGCCGGCACGGTCCACCTGGAAGTGCCGCCCGACCGCGCCGAAGCCCTGGCCACCGCGCTGCGCGAACTGCAGACGGCCGGTCTGCAGATTGCCATCGCCCAGAGCGCCGGGGGCTCAGCGGCGGCGGGTTGGCGTGGCGTGGCGCTCGACCTCGTCGGCGCCGACCGCGCCGGCATCGTCAGCCAGCTGACCCGCCGGCTGGCTGAGCGGGGCGTCAGCATCGAGCAGTTGCACACCGACAAGCTGGGCGCCGATGACGGCAGCGCCCGCTTCAAGGTCAGCGCGCAGCTGCTGGTTCCGCAGGCCGTCAGCAACGAGACCCTGCGTGCCGAGCTGGAAGGCCTGGCCAACGAGATGACGCTGGACATCGCGCTCGGCGAGCGCGCGGCCGGCTGACGGTCGGTACCGGGCGGCCGCCGGCGGGGCCGCAACTACAATCGGGGCTGCGGATAGCTGTCTTGTGCGCTGCAAGCAGCCCGGTCGACCGCCTCGAGCCGCCTCGCGCGCTGCCACCCCGAAGGGCGGGTGCCGCCAGAGCAGCCGGGCCCGCGGGCGCGGCTACAACGCGATCCTGCCTGGTCACGGCGGGGTCGGCGGCCGGCGGATACGCGGATCGACCCACCTCTTCTTTTCACTCGGCAGATCAATGACCGGTTCGGCAGCGGCGTGGCCGCGCAACACTTTGAGCAGTTCCAGCCTCGTCCGCTGTCTCGCCAGCCTGGGTCTGGACGGTGGCGCCGATAGCGCGCCGGCTGCCCATCCCCAACCGACCCTGGCCGCCCGTCTGGGCCAGTGGCTGGACTGGACCGACGCGATCGCGCTGTCGGCTGCGCTGACGGCCGACGCTGGCCCTGAGTCAGCCGACGTGGTGCCGGCCGCGCCGGCGCTGCCGTTTGACGCCGCAGCGGCCTGCGCCCGGGTGCGTCGCGAATTGACCCAGGCGGTGATGGCCGACGGGCTGTTTGCCGCCGACCCGCCCGACCGCCGTCGCGTGTCGGGCGTGACGCCGCCCGACAGCCCGGCCGAGACCGGTTTCGCGCCTCACCGCCGGCGCTATCTGGCCCACCAAAGGGCCATGGACGATCGCATCGGCGCGCTGCGCCTCGACGTGCGGGCGGCCCTGTCGCTGCGCACACCGGCGCTGCGCCAACTGGCTGCGCTGGATGCCGCCCTGGACGCCGCCCTGCGTCCGCGCGAGCGCCATCTGCTGTCCCGGGTGCCGGCCCTGCTCGAGCGGCATTACGCGCGCTTGCACCCGACCCATCCGGTGGCCGAGGAACTGGCCACCTTTTGCCAGGACGCGCAGGCGGTCCTGCTCGCCGAACTGGACTTCCGCCTGCAGGCGACCGCCGGCATGGTGGAAGCCTTGAGCCCAGGGACACACCGCACCTCATGAACAGAAGCCTCAGCCTGGCTGTCTTCGCCCTGGGCTTGGCCGTGGTGGCCTGGGTCGGCGTGGGCTATGTCGGCGTCAACCCGCTGGCGCTGACGATCACGGCGCTCATCGCTGCCTGCTACCTGACGGGGGCTCAGGAGTTGCGGCGTTTCCACCAGGCCACGGCCACGCTGGCGCTGGCGCTGGCGGCCCCCTTCGAAAACGGGGCGGATCTGGGCGCCTGGCTGGCCCGCGTGCACCCGTCGCTGCACAACCCGGTGCGCCTGCGCATCGAGGGTGAACGCGTGGGCTTGCCCGGCCCGGCGATGACGCCTTATCTGGTCGGCCTGCTGGTGCTGCTGGGCATGCTGGGCACTTTTCTGGGCATGGTGGTCACGCTGAACGGCGTGGTGCTGGCCTTGGAAAGCTCGACCGACCTGCCGGCCATCCGCGCCGCGCTGGCCGCGCCCGTCAAGGGTCTGGGGCTGGCTTTCGGCACCTCGGTGGCCGGGGTCGCGGCCTCGGCCATGCTGGGCCTGCTGTCGGCCTGGTGCCGGCGCGAGCGGCTGCTGACGGCACAAGGCCTGGACGGCCGCATCGCGACCGACCTGCGCGTGCACTCGCTGGCGCACCAGCGCCAGGCCACGCTCGAGGCCTTGCAGAGCCAGGCCCGGGCCCTGCCCGACCTGGCCCACCAGATGCAGCGCCTGGTGGCGCAGATGGACGGCCACAGCCGGGCCTTGAACGCCCAGCTGGTGGCCAGCCAGGAGCGTTTTCAGCAGCAGACCCAGGCCGCCTATGCCGACCTGGCAGCGTCGGTCGATCGCTCGCTGCGGCTCAGCCTGAGCGAAGGCGTGCGCGCGGCCGCTGCCGCGATACAGCCGGTCGTCGCGACCACCATGGCCCAGTTGGTGCAGGACAGCGAAGGCCTGCATGCCCGTCTGGCCCAGGCCGCCGAGACGCAACTCGACGGCCTGGCCGCCCACATCAACCGCCAGCAGGCGCAGATCGCCCAGGCGCTGACCGACAGCCTGGCCCGTGACCAGCAGGCGCAAGACGAGCGCGGCCGTCTCCTGCAGGCTGTGGCTGCCGTGCTCGACGGCGTCCAGCAAGGCGTGGACGAACAGCGTCGCGCCATGGCCGCCGGTGCTGCGGCGTCGTCCCAGTTGTTGCACGACCTCGGCACGCGCTTCGCGGCCACCGTCGACGCCGGGTCCACCCAGATGACGACCGTGGCCGCGCAGCTCACCGGCAGCGCCCTGGAAGTGGCCAGCCTGGGCGAAGCCTTCGGTTTCGGCGTGCAGCGCTTCAGCGCCAGCAGCGAAGGGCTGACGGCCACGCTGCAGCGCATCGAGCTGGCGCTGGACAATTCCACCGCGCGCAGTGACGAGCAACTGGCCTATTACGTGGCCCAGGCCCGCGAAATCATCGACCTGAGCATCCTGTCGCAAAAGCAGATCGTCGAAGACCTGCAGCAGTTCGCCCGCCAGGCCGCACCGCTCGCCGCCGAGGTCGCTTGATGGACGATGTCGACGCCAGCCTGGAACACACCGCGCCGGTGTGGGCCGTCTTCGGCGACCTGATGTCGGGCTTGCTGGGGGCTTTCGTGCTGATGCTGGTCTGCGTGCTGGGCATCCAGCTGGAACTGGCGGCCCAGCTGGCCAGCGAGGTCAGTCAGCGCCAGGCTGAACAGCAGCAACGGCTGGCGCTCGAGCGGGCCCTGGCCGGGCCTCTGGCGACGGGGCGGGTGACCCTGGACCGGGGGCGCATCGGCATCAGCGGCAGCGTGCTGTTCGCCTTGAATTCCGACGAGTTGCAGCCCGAAGGGCGGCAGGTCCTGAAAAGCCTGGCGGCACCGCTGGCCGCCTATCTCGGCGCCCGCGGCGAACTGCTGATGGTCAGTGGCTACACCGACGACAGGCCGGTGGTGGACAGCAACCGCCGTTACGCCGACAACCTGGAACTGTCGGCCCAGCGGGCCCTGACCGTGACCCGGGCGCTGGTCGAAGCCGGCCTGCCGGCTGCGGCGGTGTTCGCGGCGGCCTTCGGGCCGCAACAGCCGGTGGCCTCCAACGCCGATGCGGCCGGGCGCTCCAGGAACCGGCGTGTCGAAATGGCACCGGTGCCGCGGGCTGCCGGTGCTCCGCAGCGGCCATGAACGCCGCCCGGGCGTTCGCGTGCGGGGAGGAAGCCGCCGAGCCGACGGGCAACGACAGCGACCGCGCGCTCGGGGCGCTCGGCGCCCTGCGGGCGCGCGGGGCACAGCGGCTGGACCCGGTCCAGTTTCACTTCATCGAAGCCCTGGCCCGCCGCGCGGCCACGCAGCAGGGTGCGGTCCGGCAACTGTTGGCGGCCCGCTTGACCGATCTGACGGCGGCCTACGGGCAACGCTGCGACCCGGCTCAGTCGCCCGGCCAGCCGCTGCCCGGCCGTCCGGCGGCAGCCCCGGTCCCCGCCGCGCGCAGCCTGCTGGCCGATCTGGTCCACCGCCTCGACAGCGCAGCGGCGCAGGCCGGGGCTGCGGCCACCGAGCCGGGCGATGCGGCCGCAGGCCGTGTCGGTGCGGCGGGCGAACTGAAGGCCTTGAGCCACTTCAGAAGCACCTGGTCGCGGCTGCGGGTCGAGCGCCAACTGACGCAGTCGCTGGCCCAGGTTCCTGACAACGCCGGCCCCCTGCATTCCGACCGGCTGGTGTTGCGCGCCTTGTACGCCATGCGCGACCTGGCGCCGGGCTACCTGCAGCGTTTCGTCTCCAGCGTCGATGCCCTGATGTGGCTCGAGCAGCTGGAAGGCGGCGACAGCCGGACGCCGGTCAAGGCCCCGGCCGAACGCGGCGGCAGCGGCGGCGGCGGCGACGCCAGGTCGCGCAAACCGCCGCGCGCCCGACCGCCGCGGCGCTAGCGCTGCAGCGGCCCGGCTGCGCTGCCCCGGCCCGTTCAATTGCCGACAGAATAGGTCGCCATGAGAGTCTGGATTTCATCACCCGCGCGGCTGGCGGCAGCCGTCGCAGCGCTGCTCGCGGCAGGGGCCGCCCTGGCCCAGGACGCCCATCGGGCGCGCAATCTGGCCGCCACCTGCGCCACCTGCCACGGCACCGACGGGCAGGCCCGCGAGGGGATGAAGGTGCTGGCGGGCTTGCCGGCTGAGCAGACCGTCGCGGCCATGGCCGCCTACCGCAGCGGCGCCCGGCCGGCGATGGTGATGCAGCAGATCGCCAAGGGCTACACCGACGAGCAGATCCAGGCGGTGGCGGGCTATTTCGCAGCCCAGCCGGCCCCGTCGCCCCGGCGTTGAGGCCCGCGATGGACACCACCGCCGTTTCATTCGGGCGCACCCGTCGGCGCCTGCTGGCCGGCAGTGCGGCGGGGCTCGGCGTCGCGCTGGCCGCTTGCACCGGCCTGCGTGCAGGCCTGTCGCCGGGCCGGGTGGTCGTCGTGGGCGGCGGCTTCGGGGGCGCCACGGCGGCCCGCTACCTGCGCCTGTGGGGCGGCCCTGTCGACGTCACCCTGGTCGAGCGCAGCCCGCAATTCGTCTCCTGCCCGATGTCCAATCTGGTGGTCGCCGGTTACCGCCCGATGAGCGACATCACGCACAGCTACGACGGCCTGCGCGCGCTGGGTGTGAAGGTGGTGCAGGGCGAGGCCGTGGCCATCGACGCTGCGGCCCGGACCGTGCGCCTGGCTGACGGCGCGCTCTTGCGCTACGACCGCTTGATCGTGTCGCCGGGTGTCGATTTCATGCACGAACAGGTCGACGGGCTGGCGGCTGCGCTGGACAGCGGCCGCGTCACGCACGCCTGGAAAGCCGGGCCGCAGACGGCCGCTCTGCGCCGGCAACTGGCGGACATGCCCGATGGCGGCGTCTACGCCATCAGCATCCCGCCCGCGCCCTACCGCTGCCCGCCGGCGCCTTACGAGCGAGCCTGCCTGGTGGCCAGCTACTTCAGGGCCGCCAAGCCGCGCAGCAAGGTCCTGGTGCTGGACGCCAACCCCGAGATCCAGTCCAAGCGGGCGCTGTTCGAGCGGGCCTTTGCCGAGCACCACGCGGGCATCCTGGAATACCGGCCGAACGCCGAACTGAAAGCGGTCGATGGCCTGACCGCGAAGCTGGAATTCGAAGACGTGACGGCCGATGTGCTGAACGTCGTACCGCCGCAGCGCGCGGCCGACCTGGCGCGCACAGCCGGCCTGGTGAACATCAACGGCCGCTGGGCGGGCGTGAACTGGTTGACGATGGAATCCACCGCCGTGCCCGGCGTGCATGTGCTGGGCGACGCCACGTTTCCGGCGCCCCTGATGCCCAAGTCGGGCCACATGGCCAACCAGCAGGCCAAGGTGGCGGCGGCCGCCGTCATCCAGCTGCTCAAGGGCGAGGCCGTCGATGCCGACCCGCTGGTGATGAATGCGTGCTACAGCTTCGTCACGCCCCAACTGGCCATCCACGTGGCCACGGTGCACCGCTATGACGCCGCCGAGCGCAGCTTCAGGACGGTGCCGGGTTCGGGTGGCCTGTCGCCCGCCGCCCACGCGCTGGAAGGGCTGCAGGCCCTGGCCTGGGCCGACAACATCTGGGCCGACATGCTGGGCTGAGCGGGCCGTCAGGCCCCCGCCGCGCCGCAAGGCCCCCTGCCTGCGCCGGGGTCGCCGGAATAGACCCGTTTTGCAGGCCCTCCAGGGGCCTTGGGCCGCGCCCGCCAACCCTAGGCTGGTCCTTCGTGACGGGCCGCCTCGGCCGGATCGATTCCCATCCATCCGACCCAGGGCCTGCGCATGCGCCACCGTTCGAGTTTCACGCTGGCCACCGCGGTGCTGCTGGCCCAGCCGGCCAGCGGCGCTGTCGATCTGACACCCACCGAGGCGCGCTGGCTGGCGGCTGCCGTTCCCGTGCTGGCCTATGCCCGGGCCCAGCAGTTGCCGCTGGACATCGTCGTGCGCCCGCAGGCCACACCGGGCGACACACCGCTGGGCATGGCCTTCGTCGACGGCCGCTGCAAGCTGGTGCTGGCGATGCGCGGCAACCCCGAGGCGCAGGCCACGCTGGACCGCATCGATCCGGGGCTGGTCGAACCGGTGGTCGAGGCCATCGCCGCCCATGAACTGGCCCATTGCTGGCGCCATGTGCAGAACACCTGGGGCAGCCTGCCGGCGGGCATCAGCGAATTCAGCGGCAAGTACCGCGTCACGCCCGAGCAGACCGAGCTGCTGAAGGACATGTGGCGCACCCGGCGCGAGGAAGGCTATGCCGATCTGGTGGGCCTGGCCTGGACGCTGCAGCACCACCCCATGCACTACGAAGCGGTCCACACCTGGAACGTCGGCTTGCGCGCCCGGCAGGTGGTGCTGACCGGGCCGCATGACACGCGCAAGTGGGTCGCCCTGGCCCAGGACAGGGCAGCCTTCAGGCCGGCGGCTTCGATCTTCGAGCAGGTCGAAGGGCTGTGGGTAGCGGGGCTGATGCAGGGGCTGTGAGCCCGCGCTCAGGCCGGCGCCAGCGCCTCGGCCAGCTGCCGGGCCAGATCCACCAGTTCAGTGTGCAACTGCTGCACCGGGTCCTGCCAGGCGGCGCTCGGCTGCTGTGCGTGCAGCACCGCTTCCAGCGCCTCGATGCGCTGAATCAGCGCGGTGGCGCACATGACGGCGCAAGCGCCGCGCAGCGCGTGGCAAGCCCGCCACAGCGCTGCCGCATCGCCCTGGCTCGCGGCCAGCGCCAGCGCCGGTTCCCCGGCCCGGTAGCTGGTGGCGAAGCGCCGCAACACGCGTTCCAGGCTGGGCAGCCGGCCGCCCAGGTTGCCCAGCAAACCGGCCAGGTCCAATCCGGCAACCGCCGCCAGCCGTTCGCGCAAACCGTCGCTGTCTGCGTCGGGCTCGGTCGCCCCGGGCCGCCCTGTCGGCGAGTGTGCGCTGGCGGGTGACGGCGCCGAACCGGCCCCCGGCGGCGACCACCCCGGCAGCCAGCGCTGCAGCACGCGCCGCAGATGGGCTTCCTGAAGGGGCTTGGTCAGGTAGTCGTTCATGCCCGCAGCCAGGCAGGCCTTGCGGTCGTTGTCGTCGGCGTTGGCCGTCAGCGCGACGATGGGCGGCCGCAGCCCCAGCGCCTGGCGGATGCGGCGCGTGGCCGTGATGCCGTCCACGACCGGCATCTGCACGTCCATCACAATGAGGTCGTAGGCCACGCTCAGCGCCAGCGCCACGGCCTGCTCGCCGCCGTCGGCGCTGTCAGCCCGCAGGCCCAGCAGCTGCAGGCGGCTGACGGCGACTTCCAGGTTGATGGCGTTGTCGTCCACCACCAGGGCGCGCCATGTTGCCGCGCTCATGACGCTGTCGCCGGTGCGGGCCGGCGCATCAGCAGCCCCAGCAGAGCCAGCCCACCAAAGGCCGCGCCGGCCACGAAGGTGGCGGGGGCGCCATAGCGGTCCCAGAGGAAGCCGGCCGTCACGCTGGCCAGCAGCATGGCCAGGCCGCTGACCAGGTTGAAGCAGCCGTAGGCCGTGCCGCGCAGGTCGGCCGGCGCGTTGTCGGCCACCATGGTGGCCAGCAGGCCCTGCGTGATGCCCATGTGCACGCCCCACAGCGCCACGCCGCCCAGCACCGCGGTCCAGTGACCGCTGCTGGCCAGCACCGCGTCGGCGGCGATCAGCACCAACAGGCCCCAGACCAGCAGGGCCCGGTGGCTGTGGCGGTCGGACAGCGCACCGAAAGGGTAGGCCGAGGCGGCATAGACGAGGTTCATGGCCACCATCACCAGGGGCACCAGGGCCATGGCGATGCCGCTTTGCTGCGCACGCAGCACGAGAAAGGCTTCGCTGAAGCGGGCCAGCGTGAAGACCGCGCCCACGGCCACCACCCACCAGTAGCCGGCGCCCAGGCGGGCCAGTTGGGCGCGCTGTATGGGGTTGCTGCGCGGCCGGCCGGGCGTCGGCGCGGGCTCGTGCACGGCCACCGCCAGCAGCGCCACCGCCAGCAGGCCGGGGATCACCGCGACCCAGAACACGGCGCGAAAATCGTCGGCCCACAGCAGCATCAGGCCGACGGCCAACAGCGGGCCCAGGAAGGCGCCCACGGTGTCCAGCGACTGGCGCAAGCCGAAGGCTGCGCCGCGCAGCGCCGGCGGCGTGATGTCGGCCACCAGCGCGTCGCGCGGCGCGCCGCGGATGCCCTTGCCGACGCGGTCCACCAGGCGCGCCGTCACCACCAGGCCCATGCCCGGCGCCAGCGCGAACAGTGGCTTGCTGAGCGCGCCCAGGGTGTAGCCCAGCAGGGCCAGCGGCTTGCGCCGGCCCAGGTAGTCGCTGAGCGCCCCGGAGAAGACCTTGACGATCAGTGCGGTGGCTTCGGCCAGGCCTTCGATGAAGCCGATGGTCAGTGCGCTGGCGCCGAGCACGGTGGCCATGAACAGGGGCAGCAGGCTGTGGACCATCTCTGAGGAGACGTCCATCAGCAGGCTGACGAAGCCCAGCGCCCAGACCCCTTTCGGGATCCGCGCCAGCACGCTGGCCTGCGGGCTCAGCTGCGGGCCGCCGCGCTGGCTGGCAGCGGCGCCACCATCGGCGCCTTGGTCACCCGCACGCGACCGCCGGTGGTGACCAGGATGACCGGGTCGCCAGGCGCGAAGGATTCTGCCGCTCGCGCCTGCACCACCGACCGGCGGTCGCCGTTGCGCAACTGGACCAGGATTTCCAGGCCTTCCTCGCGCGTGGCGGCCCGCTCGGTGGCATTGCCGATGACGCCACCGACCACCGCGCCGATCACCCCGACGACCATGCCTTCGCGGCTGCCACCGACGCTGGACCCGGCAATGCCGCCGATGACCCCGCCGGTGGCCGCGCCTAGGCCCGACTGCGAGCCGTCGACGGTGACCAGCCGGGTGCTCAGCACCACGGCGTCGATGACGGTGGACATGCGCTGCGCGTCGTTGCGGCTGACCACGTCGGGGCTGCTGGTGGCGCAGGCGCCCAGAGACAAGGCGGAAGCGATGAGCCAGGCTGCGGTGGTGGGTCTGTTCATGATGCGGGTGCTTCCTAGGGTGTAGCGATGGCGCGGGCTGTCGTTGCGCGGGCCGCGCCCGTCAGGCATGAAGGCGCGAGCTGCGCGGCACCGAAGCCAGCAGAAATTCCATCTGGTCGCTGACGATGCGCCGTCCGCGCAGGATCATGTCCTCATGCAAGCTGGGAATGTACGGCAGGTAAAGAAGCGTCATGCGGGCTTCCTCGGGCATGCGGTTGCCCTTGTGGCCGTTGCAGGCGCGGCAGGCGGTGATGCAGTTCATCCAGCTGTCGGCGCCACCGCGCGACACCGGCACGATGTGTTCGCGCGTCAGGTCGTCAACATGCAGGCGCACCCCGCAGTAGGCGCAAACGCCCTTGTCGCGGGCGAACAGCTTGGGGTTGGACAGCGCGGGCGCCAGCCGCCAGGCCCGGCTGGGCACCGTGCCGCGCACGGCGACGATGGGGTGGACCTCGATGCGCGATGGCAGCCCGGTGGCGCGCTGGGTGCCGCCGCGCAGCACCTGGAAGGTGTCGCCCAGCGTCCAGGCGACCGCGTCGCTGGCGTAGAGCACGGCAGCCTCGCGAGCGGATATCCACGCTTGCGGGCGCCCGGAAATATCGAGCTGCAGCACGTCCATGGCTCTAGCGTAGCCGATAGCGGGTTCTAGGACCGCTACCCTAGAAAAAGTCACACGCTCGGGTCGGCATCGGCCCTGCAGCCTGCAAAATAGAACGACCGTTCGATTTTCAGATCCGCGCCGTGAACCTGCCGCCCGAACTGCCTGCTGAATTCGCCGCCCGCCCGGCTGCCAAGGCCCTGCTCAAGGGCCAGCAGACGCGCGCGGCCATCCTCGATGCCGCGCTCGGTCTGGCTGCGCACATGGGCCTCGAAGGCCTGTCCATCGGTGCGCTGGCCGAAGTGACGCAGATGAGCAAGTCGGGCGTTTTCGCGCATTTCGGTTCGCGCGAAGAATTGCAGATCTCGGTGATCCGCGAATACCACGCGCGCTTTGAAGAAGCGGTGTTCTTTCCCGCTATCCGTGAAGCACGCGGCCTGCCGCGCCTGCGCGCGCTGTTCGAGTTGTGGGTGCGCCAGGTCTCGCTGGAACTGGACTCGGGCTGCATCTACATCAGCGGGGCGGTGGAATTCGACGACCGCCCGGGCCCTGTGCGCGACGCCCTGGCCAGCATGGTGCGCGCCTGGCATGCCACGCTGGAACGTGCCATCCGGATGGCCATCGAATCTGGCGAATTGCGCCCCGATACCGACCCCACGCAAATGCTCTTCGAAGTCCACGGCCTGATCCTGGCCCTGCACCACGATGCCCGTTTTCTGCGCCTGCCCGGTGCACTGGACCGCGCCCGTTCTGGTTTCGAACGCACGCTGTCCCACTACGCACGCGGCTGATCGCCCCCCCCCCCCCTCACTTTCATTGCGTTTCTTTCAGGAGTTCTTCATGGCCCAGTACACCCCGCCGCTGCGCGACATGCGCTTCGTGATGCACGAAGTCCTCAAGGTCACCGACGAATTGAAGCTGCTGCCGCGCCATGCCGACATCGACGTCGACACCATCAACGCGGTGCTGGAAGAGGGCGGCAAGTTCGCCGCCGAGGTGGCCTTTCCGCTGAACATCAGCGGCGACGAAGAAGGCTGCACGCTGGACAAGACCACGCACGAGGTCACGCCGCCGCAAGGCTTCAAGGCGGCCTACAAGCAATATGTCGAAGGCGGCTGGCCGGCGCTGAGCTGCGACCCCGCATTCGGTGGCCAGGGCCTGCCCTTCGTGGTCAACCAGTGTTTCTACGAAATGCTGAACAGCGCCAACCAGGCCTGGACCATGTACCCCGGCCTGAGCCACGGTGCCTACGAATGCCTGCACCAGCACGGCACGCCCGAGCAGAAAGCCACCTTCCTGCCCAAGCTGACCAGCGGCGAGTGGACAGGCACCATGTGCCTGACCGAGCCGCATTGCGGCACCGACCTGGGGCTGCTGCGGACCAAGGCCGAAGCGCAGGCCGACGGCAGCTACCGCCTGACCGGCCAGAAGATCTTCATCAGCGCCGGTGAACACGACCTGGCACCGAACATCATCCACCTGGTCTTGGCCCGCTTGCCGGACGCGCCGGCCGGCAGCAAGGGCATCAGCCTGTTCGTGGTGCCCAAGTTCAACGTCACGGCCGAGGGCGGCATCGGCGAGCGCAACGGCATCTTCTGCAATGCGCTGGAGTACAAGATGGGCATCCACGGCAACGCCACCTGCCAGATGATGTTGGACGGCGCCGTCGGCACCCTGGTCGGCCAGCCGCACAAGGGCCTGGCGGCGATGTTCGTGATGATGAATGCCGCGCGCCTGGGCGTCGGCAACCAGGGCCTGGGTCTGACCGAGGTGGCCTACCAGAACGCCGCGGCCTATGCGAAAGACCGCCAGCAGATGCGCAGCTTGAGCGGCGTGAAGAACCCCGACCAGCCGGCCGACACCATCATCCACCACCCCGATGTGCGCAAGATGCTGCTGACCGCGCGCGCCTATGCCGAAGGCGGCCGCGCGCTGGCCATCTACATCGCGCTGATGCTGGACAAGGAAGTCAGCACCGATGACGAGGACGAGCGCAAGGACGCCGCCGACCAGGTCGCGCTGCTGACGCCCATCGTCAAGGCCTTCCTGACCGACAACGCCTGGGCTGCCACCAGCCACTGCATGCAGGTCTTCGGCGGCCACGGCTACATCAAGGAATGGGGCATGGAGCAGCATGTGCGCGACGCCCGCATCAACATGATCTACGAGGGCACCAACACCATCCAGAGCCTGGACCTGCTGGGCCGCAAGGTGCTGGGCGACAACGGCAAGCGCCTGAAGGCCTTCGGCAAGCTGATCGCCGAATTCGTCGAGGCCGAAGGCACCGATGAAGCGATGCAGGAATTCATCAACCCGCTGGCCGACCTGGGCGACAAGGTCACCAAGCTGACCACCGAACTGGGCATGAAGGCCTTCGGCAATGCCGACGAAGTGGGCGCGGCGGCGGTGGACTACCTGCGCGTCGTCGGCCACCTGGTCTTCGCCTACTTCTTCGCGCGCATGGCCAAGGTGGCCTTGCAGCAGCAGCACAGCGGCGATCCGTTCTACACCGCCAAACTGCACACCACGCGCTTCTACTTCGCCAAGCTGCTGCCCGAGACGGCGACGCTGATCCGCACCGCGCGCGCCGGCTTGGCGCCGCTGATGGCCATGGACGAAGCATACTTTTAGCCCCCAAGCTCGCTGGCGCTCGCTACCCCCCGAGGGGGCCGTCCCGCGACGGCCCGGCGAAGCCGGTTCCGTGCGGGGGATCTGGGTCCCTGCGCTCTTGCAACCGTTTTACTGGGAGACTGACGATGAAGGTTCTGATTCTTGCTGCGGTGATGACATTTGCAGGCACGGCCTGGGCGCAGGCCACGCCGGTCGGCCTGTGGAAAACCATCGACGACAAGACCAAGACCGAACGTGCTCTGGTGCGCATCACCGAAGCCGGTGGCGTCTTGTCCGGTCGCGTCGAGAAGGTGCTGGCGGCCGACGCCGAGGCGGGCGTCAAATGCGACAAGTGCGAGGACGATCGCAAGGACCAGCCCATGCTGGGCATGGAAATCCTGCGCGCGGTGAAGAAGAGCAGCAGCGACAACCTGTGGGACGGCGGCACCATCCTGGACGCCCGCGAAGGCAAGGTCTACAAGGTGCGCCTGCAGACCAGCGACGGGGGCAAGAAGCTCGAAGTCCGCGGCTACGTCGGCATGCCCATGCTGGGCCGCACCCAGACCTGGCTGCGCGTTGAATAAGGAAATGCCATGAATCGATTCCATGTCCGCAAGGTCGCCGTGCTCGGCGCTGGCGTGATGGGCGCGCAGATCGCCGCCCACCTCGTGAATTGCAAGGTGCCCGTCGTGCTGTTCGACCTGGCTGCCAAAGACGGACCGAAAAACGGCATCGTGACCAAGGCCGTCGAGGGCCTGAAGAAGCTCAAGCCGGCGCCGCTGGGTCTGAACGAAGACGCCGCGCTGATCCAGCAGGCCAACTACGAAGAACACCTGGCTTTGCTGGGCGAGTGCGACCTGGTCATCGAGGCCATCGCCGAGCGCATGGACTGGAAGCTGGCGCTGTACCAGATGATCGCGCCGGCGCTGGCCCCGCACGCCATCGTCGCCAGCAACACCTCGGGCCTGTCGATCACGAAGTTGAGCGCCGTGCTGCCCGACAGCATCAAGCCACGCTTCTGCGGTATCCACTTCTTCAACCCGCCCCGCTACATGGCGCTGGTCGAGCTGATCAACACGCCCACCACGCAGCCCGAGGTGCTGGACCAGTTGGAAGCCTTCGTCACCAGCGCGCTGGGCAAAGGCGTGGTGCGGGCGCAGGACACGCCCAACTTCATCGCCAACCGCGTCGGCATCGCCGGCATGCTGGCGACGATCCAGGAGGCCGAAAACTTCGGCCTGTCCTATGACGTGGTCGACGACCTGACCGGCAAGAAGCTGGGCCGCGCCAGCAGCGGCACCTTCCGCACCGCCGACGTGGTGGGCCTGGACACCATGGCCCACGTCATCCGGACGCTGCAGGACAACCTGGGGGATGGCAAGGCTAGGCCGGACCCCTTCTTCCCCAGCTACGCGACGCCGCCGGTGCTGGCTGCGCTGATCGCCAAAGGCGCACTCGGCCAGAAGACCGGTGCCGGCTTCTACAAGAAGGTCGGCAAGGACATCCTGCGGCTCGATCCGGCCAAAGCGGACTACGTGCCGGCCGGCGGCAAGGCCGAAGCGATCGTCGACCGCATCCTGAAGAAGCCCGCTGCCGAACGCCTGAAGCTGCTGCGCGAGAGCAGCAACCCGCAGGCGCAATTCCTGTGGGCCATCCTGCGCGACAGCTTCCATTACGCGGCCGTGCACCTGGCCGACATTGCCGAGTCGGCCCGCGATGTGGACTTCGCGATGCGCTGGGGTTTTGGCGTGAAGCAGGGCCCTTTCGAGCTGTGGCAAGACGCCGGCTGGCTGCAGGTGGCCGAGTGGGTCAGGGCCGATATCGATGCCGGCAAGGCGCTGAGCCTCGCACCGCTGCCGGCCTGGGTTTTCGAAGGCCCGGTTGCCAGCCACGGCGGGGTGCACCGCCCCGAGGGTTCGTGGAGCGCTGCCGAGGCACGCTTCGTGGCCCCGAGCACGCTGCCCGTCTATCAGCGCCAGCATTTCCGCGAAACCGTGCTGGGCGCGGGTGCCGTGCCCGCGCTGCAAAGCGGCACCGAGGTCTTCAAGAACGACGACGTGCGCCTGTGGACGCTGGACGGCGAGGTGCTGATCGCCAGCATCACCTGCAAGCTGCACCTGATCAGCCCGGCCGTCGTCGAAGGCCTGCTGAAGGGCGTCGAACTGGCCGAGGCCGGCTACCAGGGCCTGGTGATCTGGTCGCCCGACGATGTGTTCAGCGCCGGCGCCAACCTGGAAAGCGCGCTGCCGGTGTTCATGAAGCACGGCGCCAAGGGCGTGAAGCCCGAGATCAAGAAGTTGCAGGACGCGATGCTGCGCCTGCGTTATGCGCAGGTGCCGGTGGTGGCGGCGATGCGCGGCATCGCGCTGGGCGGTGGTTGCGAAATCGCCGTCCACTGCGCGCGTCGCGTGGCGGCCATGGAAACCTATGTCGGCCTGGTCGAAGTCGGCGTCGGCCTGGTGCCGGCCGGTGGCGGCCTGGCCTACATCGCGCGCCGTGCGGCGGAAATGGCCGGTGCGGCCAACGTCACGAACTGGGCCAACGCCGACATCATGAAGTTCGCGTTGGAGGGGTTCACCAACGCCGCGATGGCCAAGGTCGGCACCAGCGCGCTGGAGTCCAAGAAGCTGGGTTACCTGCTGGACAGCGACCTCATCGTGCCGAACAAGGATGAGTTGTTGTTCGTCGCCTGCACGCAGGTCAAGGCGATGTGGGACAGCGGCTACCGGCCGCCCTTGAAGACCTTGTTCCCGGTGGCCGGCCGTTCTGCCATTGCGACCATCAAAGGCCAACTCGCCAACATGCGCGACGGTGGCTTCATCAGCGCACACGACTTCCACATCAGCACGCTGATCGCCGAAGCCATCTGCGGCGGTGATGTGGATGCGGGATCGATGGTCAGCGAGGAGTACGTGATGACCCTGGAACGCGAGCGCTTCTGCGCCCTGCTGGAACACCCCAAATCGCAGGAACGCATCATGGGCATGCTGCAAACCGGCAAGCCGGTTCGGAACTGAGCGGAGAACACCATGTCCAGACAAGTTCAAGACGCCTACATCGTCGCCGCCACGCGCACCCCCATCGGCCGCAGCGGCCGCGGCTTCTTCTGCAACACGCGGCCCGACGACCTGCTGGTGGCAGCCGTCAAGAGCGCGCTGGCCCAGGTGCCCCAGCTCGACCCCAAGGCCATCGAGGACGCGATCATCGGATGCAGCTTTCCCGAGGGCGAGCAGGGCATGAACATGGCCCGCGCCGCGATGGTGCTGGCCGGCCTGCCGCATTCGGTGGGTGGCGTCACCGTCAACCGCTTCTGCGCCAGCGGTCTGACCGCGCTGCAGATGGCGGCCGACCGCATCCGCATCGGCGAGGCCGACGTGATGATTGCCGGCGGTGCCGAGAGCATGAGCATGGTGCCCATGGGCGGCAACAAGCCCAGCTTCAACCCCGAGGTCTTCGCGCGCGACGAGAACGTCGGCATCGCCTACGGCATGGGCCTGACGGCCGAGAAGGTGGCGGCGCAGTGGAAGGTCAGCCGCGAAGCGCAGGACGCCTTCGCGCTGCAGTCGCACCAGCGGGCCGTCGCGGCGATGGCGGCTGGCGAATTCACGGCCGAGATGACGCCGGTGACGGTGGTGGACCGCTACCCCAACCTGGCCACCGGTGAAGTCACGACCCAGACCCGCACCGTCAGCCTGGACGAAGGCGCGCGCCCCGACACCAGCCTGGAAGGCCTGGCCAGGCTGCGCCCGGTGTTCGCGGCCAAGGGCAGCGTCACCGCCGGCAACAGCAGCCAGACCAGCGACGGCGCCGGCGCGCTGATTCTGGCCAGCGAGAAGGCCTGCCGGCACTTCGACCTGAAACCGCTGGCCCGCTTTGTCAGCTTCGCCGCGCGCGGCGTGGCGCCGGAGATCATGGGCATCGGCCCCATCGAAGCCATCCCGGCGGCGCTGGGCTATGCCGGCCTGACGCTGGCCGACATCGGCTGGATCGAATTGAACGAGGCCTTCGCCGCGCAGTCGCTGGCGGTGATGAACACGCTGGGCCTGGACCCGAGCAAGGTCAACCCCATGGGCGGCGCGATTGCGCTGGGCCACCCGCTGGGCGCCACCGGCGCCATCCGCGCGGCCACCGTCGTGCATGCGCTGCACCGCCACCAGCTGAAGTACGGCATGGTGACGATGTGCGTGGGCATGGGGCAGGGCGCCGCGGGCATCATCGAACGCGTTTAAAGGATCAGCAGCATGAGCATCAAGACCGGCGTGTTGAACGGCGTGGCGAACATCGAGATCGCCCGCCCCGAGAAGAAGAACGCGCTCACCGTGGCCATGTACCAGGCCATGACCGACGCCTTGACGGCCGCCAGGGACGACGGCGCCGTGCGCGCCGTGCTGTTCACCGGCCAGCCGGGCATCTTCACCTCGGGCAACGACATCGAGGACTTCATGCAGCGGGCCCCGGGGCAGGGCAGCGATGCGATGGACTCGCCGGTCTTCCAGTTCATGCGGGCTTTGATCGAATGCGACAAGCCGGTGGTGGCCGCCGTCACTGGCGCGGCCATCGGCATCGGCACGACGATGCTGCTGCACTGCGACTTCGTCTACGTGTCGGACGAAGCCCGCCTGGCCATGCCTTTCGTCGGCCTGGGCCTGGTGCCCGAGTTCGGGGCCAGCCTCATCGTGCCGCAGTTGATGGGCCACCGCCGGGCGGCTGAGAAGCTGCTGCTGGGCGACCCCTTCACGCCCGAGCAGGCGGTGGAATGCGGCATCGCCAGCGCGGTGCTGCCGGCCGGCGAGGTCATCAACCACGCCCGCCGCATCGCCGAGCGCTTCAATGCGCTGCCGCCTGGTGCGGTTCGCGAATCCAAGCAGTTGATGCGCGGCCCGCAGCACGAAGAACTGCTGAAGACCATCCGTACAGAAGGCGAGATCTTCGCCCGCCGCCTGCGCAGCCCGGAGGCGATGGAAGCCTTCCAGGCCTTCTTCCAGAAGCGCAAGCCGGACTTCTCGAAGTTCTGACGTTCAGACCTGCCCACAAGACCGATACAGGAGACGCGACATGACCACCCTGCAAGGCAAGACCCTCGTGATCACCGGCGCCAGCCGCGGCATCGGCCTGGCCATCGCCAAGCGGGCGGCGGCCGATGGCGCCAACATCGTCATCCTGGCCAAGACCAGCGAGCCCAATCCCAAGCTGCCCGGGACGCTGTCCAGCGCGGCGGCGGAAATCGAAGCCGCTGGCGGGCAGGCGCTGCCGGTGCAGACCGACATCCGCGACGAAGCGCAGGTGGCGCGGGCGATGGCCGCGGCGGTGGAACGATTCGGCGGTATCGACGTCCTGATCAACAACGCCAGCGCCATCAGCCTGACGCCGACGGCCATGACGCCGATGAAGCGCTTCGACCTGATGTTCGGCGTCAACGTGCGCGGCACCTACTGCTGCACCCAGGCTGCGCTGCCCGAGCTGCTGAAGAGCGCCAAGGCCGGCCGCAACCCGCATGTGCTGAACATGAGCCCGCCGCTGAGCATGAAGGAACACTGGTTCCGCCCGCATGTGGCCTACAGCATGGCCAAGTACGGCATGAGCGAATGCACGCTGGGCCATGCCGGTGAATTCCGTCCGCACGGCATTGCCGTGAACAG
The DNA here is from genome assembly GCA_040400915.1 of Rubrivivax sp. GTDB lineage: Bacteria > Pseudomonadota > Gammaproteobacteria > Burkholderiales > Burkholderiaceae_C > Rubrivivax. Next base: position 33,568 of record JBBAPI010000009.1, on the reverse strand, counting down.
CCTGTGGCCGCGCACGGCCATCGCCACGGCGGCCATGCAGATGATTCCGGGCGTCGACCTGGCGCTGTGCCGCAAGCCCGAGATCCTGGCCGATGCGGCCTGGCTTATCCTGACCAGCGACGCCCGCGCCAACACCGGTCAGTTCTACATCGACGACGAGTTGCTGGCGCAGCACGGCGTGACCGATTTCGACCGCTACGCGATGACCCCGGGCAACACCAACTTCATCCCCGACTTCTTCGTCGACTGAAGCAGGCTCTCAGACCGCGCCGCGCGCGGTGCCGCCGCCGGCCGGCACGTCGGGCCGTGTCTGGGCTTCGCCCTCGGCCAGACCGCCCTGGCGCAGCGCCGAGTGGGCGCGGCGCGACTGCAGCACCGGGTAGAACATCTGGTGGTACCAGCGTTCGGGACCGTGGGTGATGTCGTCCTGCAGGCCGACCTGGGCCGGGTAGCGGCGGGTGATGTGGGCGGTACCCAGCAGCACGTCCCACAGGAACAGGAAGTTGCCGAAGTTGCCCTTGTAGTTGCCGATGCCGTCGGCATTCGTCAAGGCGTGGTGAGCCCAATGCGTGGCCGGCGTGGAGATGGTGCGCTCCACCACCCACATCAGCGGGCGCAGGGCGCGGATGCGGTACAGCGGTTCGTCCCAGCGCCAGCTGCAGTGCGCGCCCAGGATGACCGCCAGCTTGAGCACGATGTACCCGGCGTAGACCTTGCCGAAGCCCAGGTAGATCAGCACACCGGCGATCCACAGGCCGGGCATCAGCAGGTAGTAGAAGAAGTTGTTGCGGTAGGTGACGCGGATGCTCATGTAGGTGGCGCTGTGGTGGGCGCGGTGCAGCGGCCACAGGCGGGCGCTGTGCGAGGCGCGGTGCCACAGGTACTGCGTGAAGTCGTCGGCCACCAGCAGTACGCCGGCCATCGCCCACCAGGGCATGTCGGCCAGCGCGTTGCGCTGCTCGGGCACCAGCCACCCGCACAGCGCGTTGGTGACCAGCAGGGCCAGCGGCTGGGCAATCGCCAGCAGGCTCAGGAACTGCAGCAGTTCCAGCTTGGTGTCGTCGGCGGTGGCGTGCACCGTCTCCTTGTAGCGCCGGGTGGCGAACTCCATGCCGGCGTAGCCCAGCATCACGCACAGGATCAGGATGTTCTGCATCGGGGGGTTCATGGCTGTTGGTCTCCGTCGTGAGTGATCAGCGCGGCACCGGCCGCGGCTGACCTTGCGCGTCGATGGCCACATAGGTCAGGTCGGCTTCGGTGACTTTAACCACATGCAAGTTGGCTGGGTTGCGCTCGGCGTAAACCTCGACCCGCACGCTGATGCTGGTGTTGCCGATGCGCGTGATGCGGGCGTAGAAGCTCAGCAGGTCGCCCAGCGACACCGGCTGCTTGAAGACGAACTGCTTGACCGCCACGGTGGCGATGCGGCCCTTGGCGATGCGTGATGGCAGCACCGCCCCGGCCAGGTCGACCTGGGCCATGATCCAGCCGCCGAAGATGTCGCCATTGGCGTTCACGTCGGCCGGCAGCGGCATCATCCGCAGGACGAGTTGGGCGCCATCGGGCAGTTCGGCGGGGGCCATCGGCGGCTGCGGTTCGGCCGATGCGGCAGGCACGGACATGGCGAAATCCTCTCGGCGTGGGCTGGCGTTGCGGGCAACGACAATCGCTGCATGCGTTCTCTAGCCACTGTACCGCCTGCTCCAGGCGCCACCGCGCCCGGCACCGCCGCCCCGCCCCGCTCCGACTGGGCCACGCTGGCCAAGTTGCTGCCCTACCTGTGGCGTTACCGCTGGCGCGTCGGCCTGGCGCTGGGCTTCCTGGTGCTGGCCAAGGTGGCCAACGTGGGTGTGCCGCTGCTGCTGAAGAACCTGGTCGACGCGCTGTCCATCAAGCCGGGCGACCCCCAGGCCCTGCTGGTCGTGCCGCTGGGTCTGGTGGTGGCTTACGGGGCGCTGCGGCTGTCGACCTCGCTGTTCACCGAACTGCGCGAACTGACCTTCGCCAAGGCCACCGAAGGCACGGCGCGCAGCATCAGCCTGCAGGTCTTTCGCCACCTGCACGCGCTCAGCCTGCGCTTCCACCTGGAGCGCCAGACCGGCGGCATGACGCGCGACATCGAACGCGGCACGCGGGCCGTGCATTCGCTGATCTCGTATTCGCTGTACAGCATCGTGCCCACGCTGATCGAGGTCACGCTGGTGCTGACCCTGCTGGCGGTGAAGTTCGACGCCTGGTTCGCCTGGATCACGCTGGCCGCGCTGGCTTGCTACATCACCTTCACCATCAGCGTGACCGAGTGGCGCACGCAGTTCCGCAAGCAGATGAACGAGATGGACGGCGCGGCGCACAGCCGGGCCATCGACAGCCTGCTGAATTACGAAACGGTGAAGTACTTCAACAACGAAGGCTTCGAAGCCCGCCGCTACGACGAGAACCTGGAAAAGCTGCGCCGCGCCAGCCTGAAGAGCCAGACCACGCTGAGCCTGCTGAACACCGGGCAGCAATTGATCATCGCCATCGCGCTGGTGTCCATGCTGTACCGCGCCACGCTGGGTGTGGCCGAAGGGCGGCTGACGCTGGGTGACCTGGTGATGGTCAACGCTTTCATGATCCAGCTCTACATCCCACTGAACTTCCTGGGTGTGATCTACCGTGAGATCAAGCAGAACCTGACCGACCTGGACAAGATGTTCACGCTGCTGGAGCGCAACCGCGAGGTCGATGACGTCGCCGGTGCACAGCCGCTGGTGGTCAGCCACGGCCACGTCCGCTTCGACCACGTCAGCTTCGCCTACGACCCGTCCCGGCCCATCCTGCATGACGTGAGCTTCGACATCCCGCCGGGCAAGACGGTGGCCGTGGTCGGTCCGTCGGGTGCCGGCAAGAGCACGCTGGCGCGGCTGCTCTACCGCTTCTACGACATCGACAGCGGCGCCATCACCATCGACGGGCAGGAACTGCGTTCTGTCACGCAAAGCAGCCTGCGCGCCGCCATCGGCATCGTGCCGCAGGACACCGTGCTGTTCAACGACACCGTCGAATACAACATCGCCTACGGCCGGGTCGGCGCCACGCGGGCCGAGGTGGAAGCGGCGGCGGCGGCGGCCCACATCCACGCTTTCATCAGCAGCACGCCCAAGGGCTACGACACCATGGTGGGTGAGCGCGGGCTGAAGCTGTCGGGCGGCGAGAAGCAGCGCGTGGCCATCGCCCGCACGCTGCTGAAGAACCCGCCGGTGCTGATCTTCGACGAGGCCACCTCGGCGCTGGATTCGGCCAACGAGCGCGCCATCCAGGCCGAGCTGAAGAGCGTGTCGCAGGGCAAGACGGCGCTGGTCATCGCGCACCGGCTGAGCACCGTGGTCGACGCGCACGAGATCGTCGTGCTGGAAGGCGGCCGCGTGGTCGAGCGCGGGCCGCATGCCGACCTGCTGGCCCGCGATGGCCGCTACGCCCAGATGTGGCGCCTGCAGCAGGCCGGGCAAGACAGCTGAAGCCATGGACACCAAGTGGCTCGAGGACTTCGTGAGCCTGGCCGAGACGCGCAGCTTCTCGCGCTCGGCGCAACTGCGGCATGTCACGCAGCCGGCCTTTTCGCGCCGCATCCAGGCGCTGGAGGCCTGGGCCGGCATCGATCTGGTCGACCGCTCGTCCTACCCCACGCGGCTCACGCCGGCCGGCGAGACCCTGCACGGCCAGGCGCTGGAAATCCTCGGCGCCCTGCAGGCCACCCGCAACCTGCTGGGCAGCCACCAGGCGGCGGGCCGCGACATGATCGAGTTCGCGGTGCCGCACACGCTGGCCTTCACTTTCTTCCCGCATTGGCTGATGGACCTGCGGCCGACCTTCGGCGCCTTGAAGAGCCGGCTCACCGCGCTGAACGTGCACGACGCCGTGCTGCGCCTGACCGAAGGCGGCTGCGACCTGTTGATCGCCTACCACCACCCCAGCCAGCCGCTGCAGCTGGCGCCCGAACGCTACGAGATGCTCAGCCTGGGCAGCGAGACCCTGGCGCCCTACGCCAAGGCCGGCCCCGACGGCAAGCCGCTGTTCAGCCTGCCCGGCCAGCCGCGCGACCGGGTGCCTTTCCTGGGCTTCGCGTCGGGCGCCTACATGGGGCGCCTGGTCGAGGTGATCCTGAAACAGGCCGGCCAGCCGCTGCACCTGGAACCGATCTACGAAACCGACATGGCCGAAGGCCTCAAGGCGATGGCCCTGGAAGGCCACGGCCTGGCCTTCCTGCCGCACAGTTTGGTGCGCAAGGAACTGAAGTCGCGCCGCCTGGTGGCGGCCGCGCCGGGCAGCGATCTCGAATTGACGATGGAAGTGCGCATCTACCGCGAACGACCACAGACCGCCCGCCACAGCAAGCCCGCCGTGCAGGCGCTGTGGGATTTTCTCGGCGCCGGGAGCCAACCCTGATGGCGGATGCCCACGCCGCGCCGCCGATGGCGACACCGGCGGCGGTCTGCCGGCCCCGCGCGCGGCTACAGTTCGCGCCCAGGGTGGTGCACACGATCAGGCCCGCGCCTTGCATCGCTGCCACCCCATCCTTTGTTCGACTGCAGGAGACGAGATCATGAAGAAGACCCTGATGGCCGCTGGCCTGGCCCTGCTTGCCACCGGACTGGCGCAGGCGGCCGACACCCTGACCAAGATCAAGGATGCGGCGAGCGTCACGATGGGCGTGCGCGAAAGTTCGGGCGCACTCAGCTACACGCTGGGCGATGGCAAGTACGCCGGCTTCCACGTCGAGATCTGCCAGCATGTGCTGGCCGACGTCCAGAAGAAGCTGGGCCTGGCCAAGCTCGAAGTCAAGTACCAGCCGGTGACCTCGGCCAACCGCATCCCGCTGGTGCAGAACGGCACCGTCGACCTGGAATGCGGCAGCACGACCAACACCGCCGCCCGCCAGAAGGACACCGCTTTTGCCGTCACCACCTATGTCGAGGAAGTGCGCATCGCGGTGAAGGCCAACTCCGGCATCACCAACATCGCCCAGCTCAACGGCCGCAATGTGGCCACCACCACCGGCACCACCAGCGTGCAGCTGCTGCGCAAGCACGAACGCGCCACCGGTGTCGACTTCAAGGAATTCTTCGGCAAGGACCACGCCGACAGCTTTCTGCTGCTGGAGTCCGGCCGCGCCGATGCTTTCGTGATGGACGGGCAGATCCTGGCCGGCAACATCGCCAAGTCCAAGAGCCCGGCCGACTACAAGATCGTTGGCGAGGTGCTGTCGGTCGAGCCCATCGCGATCATGATGCGCAAGGACGACCCGGCCTTCAAGAAGCTGGTCGACGACAGCATCATGGCCCTGATGAAGAGCGGCGAGATCGCCAAGCTCTACGACAAGTGGTTCATGCAGCCCATCGCGCCGGCCAACACCAAGGTCGGCCTGCCGGCCAGCGAAGCCACCAAGCTGGCCTGGGCCAAGCCCAACGACAAGCCGGTCGAAGAGTACGCCAAGAAGTAAGGCCGACCTGAGCACAGCCGGGGGGCAGCAGCGCGGCGATGGACTGGAGCGTCTTCTGCAAGGAGATCACCAGCGGTGATCAGGTCGCCAGCTGCTGGGGCAGCGGCGCCGACGTGACCTACCTGAACTGGCTGCTGAAGGCCTGGGGCTGGACGCTGTCGGTGGCGGCGCTGGCGCTGATCGTGGCCCTGGTCGTCGGCGCTTTGGTGGGCATCCTGCGCACCACGCCCAACCGCAAGCTGGCCCTGTTCGGCGAGGTCTGGACCGAGGTCTTCCGCAACATCCCGCTGCTGGTCCAGATCTTTCTCTGGTACCACGTGCTGCCGACGATGTTCAAGTCGCTGCAGGCCATACCGAGCTTCGGGCTGGTGGTCTTCGCGCTGGGCCTGTTCACCAGCGCACGCATCAGCGAGCAGGTGAAGGCCGGCATCCTGAGCCTGCCCAAGGGCCAGCGCCATGCCGGCCTGGCGGTGGGCCTGACGTTGCCGCAGACCTACCGCTACGTGCTGCTGCCGATGGCCTTTCGCATCGTCATCCCGCCCTTGACCAGCGAAAGCATGAACATCGTCAAGAACTCGTCGGTGGCCTTCGCGGTCAGCATCGCCGAGCTGACGTCTTTCTATCTGCAGGCGGGTGAAGAAACCTCGCGCAACATCGAAATGCTGCTGGCGGTGACGGTGACCTACTTCATCAGTTCCTTCGCCGTGAACCGCGTCATGGCCGCAGTCGAAAAGCGGGTCCGGGTGCCCGGCGTGATCGGCGGGCACTGAGCGGATGAACCTCGACTTCACCTTCCTGACCTGGGGCGTCATCTCCAGCTTCGTCGTCAAGGGCCTGTTCTTTTCGTTTCAGCTGACGCTGGTGGCCATGGTCGGCGGCATCGTCATCGGCACGCTGCTGGCGCTGATGCGCCTGTCGGGCATGCCGGCGCTGGTGCTGCCGGCGGCGGCCTATGTGAACACCATGCGCAGCATCCCGCTGGTCATCGTGATCCTGTGGTTCTTCCTGCTGATCCCGCTGCTGATCGGCCGTCCGCTGGGCGCCGAATGGTCGGCCGTGATCACCTTCACGCTGTTCGAGGCGGCGTACTACTCCGAGATCATGCGCGCCGGCATCCAGAGCGTGCCCAAGGGCCAGGTCCACGCTGGCTACGCCGTGGGCATGAACTACGCGCAGACCATGCAGCTGATCATCCTGCCGCAGGCCTTCCGCAACATGCTGCCAGTGCTGCTGACGCAGACCATCATCCTGTTCCAGGACACCTCGCTGGTCTACGCCATCGGCGCCTACGATCTGCTCAAGGGCTTCGAGATCGCCGGCAAGAACTTCAACCGCCCGGCCGAGACCTACCTGGTCGCCGCCGGCGTCTACCTCGTCATCTGCTTCTCGCTCAGCCTGCTGGTCCGCAGGCTGAACAAGAGGATCGCCATCATCCGTTGAAAGCACGTCGCCATGATCGACATCCAGAACGTGAGCAAGTGGTACGGCAGCTTCCAGGTGCTGACCGACTGCAGCACGGCCATCCGCAAGGGCGAGGTCGTGGTGGTCTGCGGCCCGTCCGGCTCGGGCAAGAGCACGCTGATCAAGACGGTGAACGCGCTCGAGCCGTTTCAGAAGGGTGACATCACCGTCGATGGCATCAGCATTTCCGACCCCAAGACCAATCTGCCCAAGCTGCGCGCCCGGGTCGGAATGGTGTTCCAGCATTTCGAGCTGTTCCCGCACCTGAGCGTGACCGAAAACCTGACGCTGGCCCAGATCAAGGTGCTGGGCCGCAGCCCCGACGAAGCCAGGACGCGGGGCCTGAAGATGCTCGACCGCGTCGGCCTGATGGTGCACAAGGACAAGTTCCCGGGGCAGCTGTCGGGCGGCCAGCAGCAGCGCGTGGCCATCGCCCGCGCGCTGAGCATGGACCCCATCGTGATGCTCTTCGACGAACCGACCAGCGCGCTCGACCCCGAGATGGTCGGCGAGGTGCTCGACGTGATGGTGCTGCTGGCCAAGGAAGGCATGACCATGATGGTGGTGACCCACGAAATGGGCTTCGCACGCAAGGTCAGCCACCGCGTGATCTTCATGGACGCCGGCAAGATCGTCGAAGACTGCAAGCAGGAAGAGTTCTTCGGCAACCCCGAAGCGCGCGCGCCGCGGGCCCAGGATTTCCTGTCCAAGATCCTGGCGCATTGAGTCCGCCCCGCCGGCGGCACGGCGAAGCCCGTTCCGAAGCGGGCTGCTGGGTGGTGCGGGTGCGAGAATTCGCCGATGGCCGATTCCATCACCCTGACCCGCCCCGACGACTGGCACCTGCACCTGCGCGATGGCGCGGCCCTGGCCGCGGTGCTGCCGGCCACGGCCCGCCAGTTCGCCCGCGCCATCGTGATGCCCAATTTGCGCCCGCCGGTCACCACCGCCGAAGCGGCGCAGGCCTACCGCGCACGCATCCTGGCGGCCCTTCCCGCCGGTTCGGCCTTCGAGCCGCTGATGACGCTGTACCTGACCGACAACACGCCGCCCGAAGAGATCGCGCGTGCGAAGGCGGCTGGCGTGGTGGCCTTGAAACTGTATCCGGCCGGCGCCACCACCAACAGCGACGCCGGTGTCACCGACCTGCGCAAGACCTACGCCACGCTGGAAGCGATGCAGCGTGCCGGCTTGCTGCTGCTGGTGCACGGCGAAGTCACCGACCCGGAGATCGACATCTTCGACCGCGAGGCGGTCTTCATAGCCCGCGTGATGCAGCCGCTGCGGCGCGACTTTCCCGAACTGAAGGTGGTGTTCGAACACATCACCACGGCCGAAGCGGCGGCCTACGTGGCCGGCAGCGACGGCCCGACGGCGGCCACCATCACCGCCCACCACTTGCTCTACAACAGGAACGCGCTGTTCACGGGCGGGCTGCGGCCGCATTACTACTGCCTGCCGGTGCTGAAGAAGGAAGCGCACCGGCTGGCGCTGGTGCAGGCGGCCACCTCGGGCAGCCCGAATTTCTTCCTCGGCACCGACAGCGCACCGCATGCCGCGGCGCTGAAGGAACAGTCGGTCTGCGGCGCCGGTTGCTACACCGCGCCGGCCGCGCTGGAGCTCTATGCCGAGGCCTTCGAGGCCGCCGGCGCGCTGGACAGGCTGGAAGGTTTTGCCAGCCACTTCGGCGCCGATTTCTACGGTCTGCCGCGCAACAGCGGTACGGTCACGCTGGTGCGTGAGCCCTGGACGCTGCCCGAGACGCTGCCTTTCGGCGACACCCTCATCAAGCCGCTGCGCGCGGGCGACACCCTGAACTGGAAGCTGCCATGACCCAAGACCGCGTGATGTTGCTGATCGACGCCGACAACGTGTCGGTCGACGTGATGGAGCAGGCCGTGCGCCTGCTGCTCAACCAGCACGGCGCGGTGCATGTGCGCCGGGCCTACTGCACGGCCGAGAGCGCCGTCGCCAACCAGGCGGCCTTCAAGCGCCTGGGCATCAAGCCGATGGTGAACCTGGCGGCCGGCAAGAACAGCACCGACATCGCGATGGCGGTGGACGCCATCGACCTGGTGCTGGCCGAGCGGCCCGATGTGGTGGTCATTGCTTCGTCCGACTCCGACTTCGCGCCGCTGGTGCAGCGCCTGCGCGAAAAGGGCTGCGTGGTGCGCGGCATCGGGCAGATGGGCAAGACCGGCGACGAGACCCAGGAGGTCTACGACGACTACACCGTGCTGGAGCACCGCAAGTCGCCGGCCAGCGCCGTCGCCAAGGCCAAGCCCGCCCGCAAGGCCGCCGCGCGCAAGACGGCGGCCGTGAAGGCGCCGGCCGCCAAGCGGGCGCCGGCGGTCAAGGCCGCGCCGGCCGCGAAGAAGGCGGCCAGCAAGACCGTTGCCACCAAGGCCCCGGCGCGCAAGGCGGCGAGCCGCAAGGCGGCCGTGACTGCCGTGGTGGCCGTGATGGCGCCCGAGCCACCCACCGCTGTCGAGCCGGTCGAGGCCCCGGCAGCACCCGCTGTCAGTGCGCCGGCCCGCGAGCCCCAAGCCGCGGCCCGGCCCGAGCGCGCCGCGGCAACGCGCCGTGGCAGTGGCAGTGGCAGTGGCTCGACGTCGATGGACGCCGTGCTGGACTGCCTGCCCGAACTGGCCGCCGGCCAAGGCCTGGCGCTGAACGTGGCCGTGCAGCGCCTGCGTGAAGCGCATCTGCTGGGCAAGAACAGCTCGTCGCTGAAGCTGTTTGCGCAGTGGTCCGAGCGCTTCGATCTGCTGCCGGCCGGCAACCCCACCCAGGTCCGCCTGCGCCGCTGAGTCCGGGCTAGACCCCACGCCGGCTGGGTCTGCTTGAAACGCGGGGCGCGGCCCTAACATCGCGTCTGTCGTCACCCTTTGCGGCCCGAACGGGTCGCCGCAGTCATGAAACGCATCCTGCTCTTCATCGTCACCAACCTGGCCGTGATGCTGGTTCTGGGCATCGCGGCCAGCCTGCTCGGCGTCAACCGCTTCCTCACCGCCAACGGCCTGAACCTGGGCCTGCTGCTGGGTTTCGCTGCGCTCATGGGCTTCGGCGGTGCCTTCATCTCGCTGCTGATCAGCAAGCCGATGGCCAAGTGGAGCACCGGCGCCCAGTTGATCAACGACTCGACCGACCCCACGCACCGCTGGATCGTCGGCACCGTCGAACGGTTCTCGAAGACGGCCGGCATCACCATGCCCGAAGTCGCGCTCTACGACGGCGAGCCGAATGCCTTCGCCACCGGCGCCTTCAAGAACTCGGCGCTGGTGGCGGTGTCCACCGGCCTGCTGCAGAGCATGACGCGCGACGAGGTCGAGGCGGTCATCGCCCACGAGGTCAGCCACGTCGCCAATGGCGACATGGTCACGCTGACGCTGGTCCAGGGCGTGATGAACACCTTCGTGGTCTTCCTGTCACGCGTCATCGGCTACTTCGTCGACAAGGTCGTGCTGCGCAACGAGCGCGAAGGCACGGGCATGGGCTACTTCATCACCACCATCGTGCTCGACATCGTGCTGGGCGTGCTGGCCTCGGTGGTGGTGGCCGCCTTCTCGCGCCACCGCGAGTACCGCGCCGACGCCGGTGCAGCCGCGCTGATGGGCAAGAAGCAACCGATGATCAACGCGCTGGCGCGCCTGGGCGGGCTGGACCCCGGCGAGTTGCCCCAGAGCGTCCAGGCCATGGGCATTTCCGGCAAGCCCAGCGGCCTGATGGCGCTGTTCAGCAGCCACCCGCCCATCGAAGACCGCATCCGCGCGCTGCAGCAACTGCCATGAGGGCCTGACGCTGCGGCGTTGAGGAGCACGGGGCCCGCGAGGGCCCCTCTTTCTTTCTGGGCCTTGCGCTGCTGCAGCCACCTGAAACGTCGCGCAGTAGACTATTGGCCTTCTTGGGCCGTGGAGCAGGTCGTGAAGACTCCGCTGATCGTTGTAAACCCGGATATTCAGAGCGGAGCCCCGGTCTTCGCTGGCACCCGGGTTCCCATCCGGAACCTGTTCGACTACATCGAAGAGGGGGACTCGCTGGATGTGTTTCTGACGCAGTTCCCGTCCGTGTCCCGGGTGATGGCGGTGGCGGTGCTTGAACAGGCCCGAACGTCTTTGGCGCCCGATGCGCATCCTGCTGGATGAGTCGCTCCCGCGTGATCTGGCGCCGCTGCTTGCCGGCCACGAGGCCACGACGGTTCAGGCAGCGGGCTGGTCGGGTATCCAGAACGGACATTTGCTGGCGCTTGCAGCCACGCAGTTCGACGTGTTCCTCAGTGCCGATCGCAACATCGAATTCCAGCAGAATTTGAAGACGCTGCCCATTGCGATCATCGTGCTGCAAGCCCGCAACAACCGCATCCAGGCACTGGCGTTGCTGTTGCCGGAATTGCTGCAAGTGCTGAATCACATGGCGCCACGGACGTTGCGCAAAGTGGGTGCCTGAGCTCACCAGCGTGGTGCTGACTTCTTGTCGTGCCTGCGCTGCCAGGCGGGCGGTTCAGGTGATCAGAAAGCGGCCCGCTCAGGGCCGGGTCAGCTTCAGCGTCGCGCCGATCTGTGCGCGGGCCACCTCGTCCGGGTGGAAAGGCAGCGTCGGCCATTCCTTGCGTGAGAACAGCAGCAGCTGGTCGGTGGCATGGGGCGAAGCCGGGTCGGTGCTCTGGCCATAGGTCAGGATGGCCTGGGCCAGCGGGCCGCGGGCGTCGAAGCCCACCGTCTGCACGTAGCTGGTGCCGTAGTCCACGCGCAGGCCCTGGGCCGTCAGGCCGGGCGCGAACTGGTTGCCCAGGTAGTTCAGCACGCCTTCGAAAGGCTCGCCGCCGTGCAGTGCAATGGCGTCGCCGGTGATGGCTGGCCGCTGCACGGCGCGCAGCGGGGCGTCCAGCGCAAAACCGGCGGTGCGCACGGTGTTGACGGCCTGGGCCAGCGCGTCCCACACCTTGCCGGCGACGGCCGCGTCGGCCATCTTCAGGCCGCTGGGCGTGGCCACCGGCTGGGCGGCGTCGAAGGGGGTGCGGTAGACGCCGGGTATCAGCCGTGCGGTGCGCCAGAACTCGCGGAAGAGGTGGGCCCCGCGTGAATCGAGGTCGCTGCGGCGGTCCCAGCCGACCAGCGCCGCACAGCCGTCGCGCGCGGCGCTGCTGGCCGGCGGGTTGGCGCTGCAGGCCGCCAGCAGGTCGGGCACCACCGCCTGGCCCATGAAGTTGCGGTTCTCGAACAGTTGCTGCTGCACGGCCAGCGCCGTGACCTTGCCGCGCGCCACCAGTTCCGGTATCTCCGTCAGGCCGGCGCGGGTGCGCATGCTGTCGACGCGGGCGTCACCGACCAGCGGCGAGATGCCCGGGAAGGTCTGCAGCGGGTGGGTGTGGAAGAAGCTGTCGTTGCTGTTGTGCACCCAGTCACCGCGCACCGCGATAGGCAGGCGTTCGATGGGCGTCAGGCCGGGCACCGCTGAAGTCGGGTCGCGCCGCCAGCCGCAGTCGCTGCGCGAGCCATCCAGCACCACCAGGCCGGCTGCGCCGCGCAGCGCGGCCAGCGCTGGGCTGGGTGTGCAGCGTTCCAGCTGCGCGGCGTCCACGTCGGGCACCACGCTGACGTCGGCGTACATCGCGTTGCCCAGGCGGTCGGCGGCGATGGTGTTGACCCAGGGCGTGCCCAGCTGGCTCAGGGCCTGGCGGATGTCGGCCACGTTGGCGGCGCGCGCGATGCCCAGCCAGGTGCCGGCGTAGCGCGTGTTGCCGGCGTTGGCGTCCTGCACGGCGTAAGCCGTGGTGGCCGTCCAGTTCAAGCCGGCGCGCGGGATCACCACCACCGGCCCCCAGCGCGTGGTCCACAAGGTGCGCTGGCGCGTCGACACGGTGTGGTCGCCGTTCAGCACCGCGACGCTGATGTCGCGCGAGCTCATCTTCTCGGGTTGGCCGTCCACCAGGTAGCGCGTCGGGTCGCCCGGCACCAGCATCAGCGCGTGCAGCGTGAAGCGCTTGCCGGTGGACACCGTGTGCGACCAGGCCACGTCCTTGTTGAAACCGATGCTGACGAAAGGCCCGTTGGCGCCGGTGGCGCCCATCACGTCGAACTGGCCCGGCACGGTCACGTGCATCTCGTAGAAACGGTTCACGCCGACCCACGGAAAGTGCGGGTTGCCCAGCAGCAGACCGCGGCCGTCGGCGGTGGTTTCGCGGCCGAAGGCCCAGGCGTTGGAGCCCAGCGGCGAGTCGATCAGGCCGGCTTCGCGCATGGCTTGCGCGGCATCGGCGAGATCCACCCGGTTGACTTCAGGCTGTGCCGCGCTGACCGGCGTGGTGACGGCGGCCGGCGCCGGCGGCTGCGCGCCGACGATGCCATCGGCCAGCGCGGCCAGGCCGGCTTGCACCATGGTCAGCTCGTTCATCCGGCTGTAGTCGGCCAGGCTCATGGGCCGCACCCAGGGCTGGCCCTTGCAGTCGGCGGGCAGGCTGGCGCCGCGCTCGGCCAGAAAGCGGTTGTAGCCGGCCACATAGCCGCGGTTGAGCTGGGCTGCTTCGCTGCCTTCGGCCACGCCGCGCGCCAGCCTGGCGTCGTTCATGTGCGCGGCGATGAAGGTGTCGGCCACCTCGTTGGGCAGCATGCGGATGCCCAGCAGGCCCAGCGCCGTGGGCCCGAACCAGCGCGCGCGCTCGCCACGCACGGTGACCAGCTGGCGGGCGGTCTGGCAGACGTTGTCCTCGGCCTGCGCATAGGCCACGCCGTAGGCCAGCGTTTCCAGGTCGGGCGCGCTGATGTGCGGGATGCCGTGCGCGGTGCGCACGATGCTGACCGTGCGCGCGTCGGCGTTGCCAGCCGGTGCGCCGGGGCCGCTGGCGCAGCCGGCCAGTCCCAGCGCCAGCAGCATGGCGCCGGCGAGCGCCTGGGGCTGGTGCTGCTTCATGTTTTCGCCTTGACGCGGGGCACCCGGCCCATCAGGAAGAACTCGTCGTTGGGCCGCATCGCGGTGACGTTGGCCATGCGGTTGCTCAGGCCGAAGAAGGCCGTGATGGCGGCGATGTCCCAGGCGTCCTCGTCGTCGAAGCCGTGTTCGCGCAGCGCGGCGAAGTCGGCGTCGGTGATGCTGTCGGAGGCCGTGCAGACCTTCATCGCGAAGGCCAGCATGGCGCGCTGACGCGGCGTGATGTCGGCCTTCAGCGGGTTGATGGCGACCTGGTCGGCGACCAGCGGTTTCTTCTCGTACACGCGCAGGATGGCGCCGTGCGCGACCACGCAGTACAGGCAGTGGTTCAGCGCCGAGGTGGCCACGATGATCATTTCGCGGTCGCCCTTGCTCAGGGAACCTGCTTCCTTGAGCAGCAAGGCGTCGTGGTAGGCCATGAAGGCGCGCCACTCGGCCGGGCGGTGAGCCAGCGCCAGGAAGACATTCGGCACGAAGCCGGCCTTCTCCTGCACTTCGAGGATGCGCGTGCGCAGGTCCTCGGGCAGGTCTTGCAATTCAGGCACGGGGTAGCGCGAAATGGGCGCGGTCGTGGTCATGGCGTTCTCCTTCAAGTCCTGAACTGCATGGCGTGCAGGCGCGCGTACAGGCCGCCGGCGGCCAGCAGTTCCGAGTGTGTGCCTTGTTCCACCAGCCGGCCGCCTTCCAGCGCCAGCACGCGGTCGGCGTGTTCGATGGTGCTCAGCCGGTGGGCGATGACCAGCGTCGTGCGGCCCTGCATCAGGCGCTCCAGGGCGTCCTGCACGGCGCGTTCGCTTTCGCTGTCCAGCGCCGACGTGGCTTCGTCGAGGATCAGCACCGGCGCGTCCTTGGCGATGGCCCGCGCGATGGCCAGGCGCTGGCGCTGGCCGCCCGACAGCTGGCTGCCGTTGTGGCCGATGGGCGTGTCCAGGCCCTGCGGCAGGCCCTCGGCGAAGTCCAGCAGGTTGGCGCCGCGCAGCGCTGCGCGCACGGCCTCGAGCGGCATGGCGGCGCCCAGCGTCACGTTGGCCGCGAGGCTGTCGTTGAACAGCACCACGTCCTGGCTGACCAGCGCGAACTGCCGGCGCAGTGCGCGCATATTCCAGTCTTGCAGCGCCACGCCGTCCAGGCTGATGGTGCCCGAGGTGGCTTCGATGAAGCGCGGCAGCAGATTGACCAGCGTGGTCTTGCCGGCACCCGAGGGCCCGACCAGCGCCACGGTTTCGCCGGCCCGCACCTGCAGCGTCAGCGCATCGACGGCCGGCGGGCTGTCGTCGCGGTAGCGCAGGCTGACCGTGTCGAAGCGGATGTCGCCGCGGGCCCGGCCGCCGTCGTGGCTACCGCCTTGCTCGACCGGGCTTTGCTCGATCAGGTCCAAGCCGCGCTCGACGGCGGCCAGGCCGCGCGTCAGCGGCGCCATCACGTCCGACAGGTGCTTGGCCGGCGCCACCAGTTGCAGCATGGCGGTGACGAAGGCCACGAACTCGCCCACCGAGGTGCCGCCGCTGCGGCTTTGCCACAGCGCGATGACGATGACCACCGACAGGGCACAGGCCGCCAGCATCTGCGTCACCGGTGTCATGGTGCCGCCGGCGACCACGGCCTTGAGCATCAGCCGGCGCACGCGGTCAGCGCGCGCGTGGAAGCGCCCGGCCTGCTGGGCCTCGGCACCGTGCAGGCGCACGATGCGCCAGGCCAGCATGTTCTCTTCGACCACATAGGCCAGCTCGTCGGTGGCCTGCTGGCCCTGCACCGTCACGCGGTGCAGGCGGCGGCCCAGGGCGCGCATCACCCAGGCCACGGCCGGGAACAGCAGGCCGACGATCAGCGTCAACTGCCAGTTCAGCGTCAGCAGGTAGACCAGCAGCGCAGCCAGTACCAGGGTGTCGCGGACCAGGGTCAGCATCGAGTTCGACAGGATGCTGACGCCCGACTGCGCCTCGTAGACCAGGGTGTTGGTCATGCCGCTGGCGGTCTGCTGGGTCAGCAGGGCGGGCGCGCCGTCCAGCAGGCGCTGGAACATGCCGGCACGCATCTGCAGCACCGCCCGGTTGCCGGCCCAGGCCAGGCCGTATTGCGCGACGAAGCCGGTCAGGCTGCGCAGCGCGAACAGCCCGATGATGGCCAGCGGCACCAGCCACAGCGGCAGGCTGCCGCCGGCAAAGCCCTGGTCCAGCAGTTTGCCGAGCAGCCAGGGGATGGCCGGTTCGGTGATGGCACCGACGGCCGCAGCCCCTGCGGCGCCGATGAGGCCGGCCCGGCTGCTGCGCAGGTAGGGCAGCAGGCGCGACAGGCGCTGCAACAGGTTGGGCATGGGTGGCTGGGGTCCTGGGGGGTTGCCCCGGGGCTGGCTGGGGCCGGCGGATTATCGCGGCCAGACCGCTGCCTACAATCAAGGCTTCCACTTGCTGGTCGACCTGCTGCCTTGACCCCTGCGCTGAAGGACCCCTCGCGCCGCCACCTGTTGATGGCACTGAGCCTGGCTGCGGCCGTCGGGCCCGCAGCCGCCCAGTTCCGCGTCGAGATTGCCGGCGTCGGCGCCACCCAGTTGCCCCTGGTGCTGGGGCCCTTCCGCGACGAAGGGAAGGCGGGTGTGGCGGTGTCGCAGATCGTGCGCTCGGACCTCGAGCGCAGCGGCCTGTTCCGGGCCGTGCTGCCGGATCGGGCCCTCGATGAGCGCAGCACCATCGACAGCGCGCAGTGGCGCGGCCGCGGCGCCGACGCGCTGGTGGCCGGTTCGGTGTCGCGTCTGGCCGATGGGCGCTTCGACGTGCGCTACAAGCTGTGGGACACCGTCAAGGGCGACGAACTGCTGGGGCAGAGCAAGGTCGTGCTGGCGGTCGACCTGCGCCTGGCCGCGCACCGTGTGGCCGATGAAATCCACCAGAAGCTGACCGGAGAACGCGGCGTCTACGCCACCCGCATCGCCTACGTGGTGCGCGCCGGTCGCCGCTACACCCTGCACGTGACCGACGCCGACGGTGAAGGCGGGCAGGTGGCGCTGGCCAGCGCCGAACCCATCATCTCGCCGGCCTGGTCGCCCGACGGCCGGCAACTGGCCTATGTGTCCTTCGAGACGCAAAAAGCGGTGGTCTGGGTGCAGGACTTGAGCACCGGCGAACGCCGCACGGTGGCCAGCTTCCGCGGCAGCAACAGCGCGCCGGCCTGGTCGCCCGACGGCCAGCGGCTGGCCGTAACCTTGTCGCAGGACGGACTGGCGCAGATCTACACGCTGCCGGTGGCCGGCGGCAAGCCCGAACGGCTGACCAGCAGCAGCGCCATCGACACCGAGCCCGTCTATGCGCCCGATGGCACCAGCATCTACTTCGTCAGCGACCGCGGCGGCGGCCCGCAGATCTACCGCCTGCCGGCCCGCGGCGGCAACGTCGAACGCGTGACCTTCAGTGGCAGCTACAACATCAGTCCCGCCATCAGCCCCGATGGCCAGGCCATGGCCTTCATCTCGCGCCAGGGCAATGCCTACCGGCTGATGCTGCAGGAACTGGGGGCTGCGACATCGGCTGCGCCCGTGGCCCTCACCGATACGCGGGACGATGAAAGCCCCAGCTTCGCGCCCAATGGCCGCCTGATCGTCTACGCCACCCGCCTGCAAGGTGCTGACGTGTTGATGACCACCACCCTTGATGGCAAGATCAAGACCCGACTTCTGAGCAGTGGCGCCGACATGCGCGAACCTGCCTGGGGGCCGTACGGACGCTGAAAGCAGGCGCCGCCGCCGTCACCGATCCGCTTTCCCACCCCGCTAGGAGATTTCGATGAAGACCCGCACCACCGGATGGATTCCTTCGACCGCCCTGCTGGCGGTCGGCCTGGCCCTGCTGGCCGGTTGCGACACGGCGCCCAAGGTCAGCGCAGCGGCCGCTGCGGCGCCGGTCGAAACGCGCCGTCCGGTGGCCATGCCCGCCACCGGCACAGAGGCGGCCGGCGCCGCCGCCACCACCGCTGCCACACCGCAGTCCAGCGTGGCCACGGTCGACCTGGCGAAGAATGCCGCCGCAGCCGCCGCTGCCGCCGGCACCGCCGCAGCGGCTGGCATGGCCATGCCGGCCCAGCGCGTCGTCTATTTCGACTTCGACAGCTACGCCATCAAGGACGAGTTCAAGGCCTTGATCGACGGCTATGCCCGCGCGCTGCAGGCCAGTCGCGGCAAGAAGCTGGTCGTCGAAGGCCACACCGACGAGCGTGGCGGCCGCGAATACAACCTGGCGCTGGGTCAGAAGCGGGCGGCGGCGGTGGTCAGCTCGCTGACGCTGCTGGGGGCCTCGGACGCCCAGCTGGAAGCCGTCAGCTTTGGCGAAGAACGCCCGGCCGTCCAGGGCAGTGACGAAGCGGCCTGGGCCAAGAACCGCCGCGCCGAACTGAAGGACCGCTGAGATGCCTGTCGCGATGTTCAGGCCGGCGATGGCCGCCTTGTTGGCCGGGAGCCTGAGCCTGGCGCATGCCGGCATCTTCGACGACGAGGAGGCCCGCAAGGCCATCGTCGATCTGCGCAACCGGGTGGCGGCCGTCGATGAGAGCCTGAAGGCCCGCGCCGCCGAAGCCAGCACCGCCAACGCCCAAGTGCTGGAGCAGGTCAGCGCACTCAAGCGCAGCCTGCTCGAGCTGAACAACCAGCTCGAAGTCACGCGCGGCGAGATCGCCAAGCTGCGCGGCAGCAACGAGCAGCTGACCCGCGACCTGGCCGACCTGCAGCGCAAGCAGAAGGACATCGGCCAGGCCACCGACGAACGCCTGCGCAAGCTCGAACCGGTGAAGGTCACGCTCGACGGCAAGGAATTCCTCGTCGAGCAGGACGAGCGCCGGTCCTACGAAGAAGCCATCGCCGTCATCCGCACCGGCGACTTCGACAAGGCCGTGGCCCTGCTGGGCGCCTTCCAGCGGCGCTACATCGGCAGCAGCTACACCGATTCATCGCGTTTCTGGCTCGGCAATGCGCTGTACGGCAAGCGCGACTACAAGGAAGCGATCAACGCCTTTCGCCTCTTCGTGACCGGTGCCGCCGACCACCCGCGGGCGCCCGAGGCCTTGCTGGCCCTGGCCAACAGCCAGGCCGAGATGAAGGACGCGAAGGCGGCCCGCAAGACCCTGGACGAGTTGCAGAAGGCCTATCCGCAGTCCGAGGCTGCTGCGGCGGCCAAGGAGCGCCTGGCCACGCTGAAGTAGCGCCTGCGGCCATGCAGGAAGCCGATCTACCGCGCCTGCTGAGCCAGGTCCTGGGCCTGGCCTTTGTTTGCGCCGTCGTCTTCGGGGCTCTCGCCCAGCGCACGCATTTCTGCACCATGGGTGCGGTCGCCGACATCGTCAACATGGGCGATTGGGGCCGCATGCGCATGTGGCTGCTGGCCATGGGCGTGGCCACGCTGGGCTTCAACGCCATGGTGGCCGCGGGTTGGCTGCAGGCTGGGGACAGCGTCTACGCCGCGCCGCGCCTGTTGTGGCTGTCGCACGCCGTGGGCGGGCTGATGTTCGGCTTCGGCATGGTGCTGGCCTCGGGTTGCGGCAGCAAGACGCTGGTGCGCATCGGCGGCGGCAGCCTGAAGGCGCTGGTGGTCTTTCTGGTCCTGGGTCTGGCCGCCTACGCCACGCTGCGCGGCATCACCGCCGTCGCCCGCGTGGCCACCGTGGACGCCGTCGGCATCACCCTGCCGGCGGGTCAGGACCTTCCTTCTCTGCTGGCCGTGTGGACCGGGGCGCCGCGCACCGTGCTGGCGGGCTGGCTGGGCGGTGGCATCGGGCTGGGTCTGGTGGGGCTGGCGCTGTGGCGGCGCGAGGGCCGCAGCGCCGAGCTGCTGCTGGGTGGCCTGGGCAGCGGGGCCGTCATCGTGGCCGTGTGGTGGCTGTCGGGCCGCCTGGCGCACCTGGCCGAGCACCCGGTGACGCTGGAAGCGGTCTTCCTGGCCACCAATTCGAAGCGCATGGAGTCGCTCAGCTTCGTCGCGCCGGTGGCCTACACGCTGGACTGGCTGATCCTGTTCAGCGACACCAGCAAGGTGCTCACCATCGGCATCGTGGCCACGCTGGGCCTGGTCGTCGGATCGGCCGCCGTGGCGCTGCTGCAGCGCAGCTTTCGCTGGGAAGGCTTCGGCGGCGTCGAAGACACGGCCTGCCACCTGCTGGGTGCGGTGCTGATGGGTGTGGGCGGCGTGACGGCGCTGGGCTGCACGATCGGGCAGGGGCTGTCGGGCGTGTCGACGCTGTCCCTCGGCAGTTACCTGTCGCTGGCCGCCATCGTGCTGGGCGCCGTGGCGGCGCTGCGCTACCAGGTCTGGCGGCTGGAGCGCCTCGTTTGACGCCCGCCTCGATTCCCGACAAGGCCGATGAGGCCGATGAGGCCGATCTGGAGCGCCGCTTTGGCGGCCTGCGCCGCCTCTACGGCGCGGCGGGTTACACCCGCTTGCGTGCCGCGCGCGTGGCCGTCGTCGGCCTGGGCGGCGTGGGGTCGTGGACCGTCGAAGCCCTGGCCCGCAGCGGCGTGGCGCAACTGGTGCTGATCGACCTGGACCATGTCGGCGAGTCCAACATCAACCGCCAGCTGCAGGCGCTGACACCCACGTTGGGCCAGCACAAGGGACAGGCTCTGCGCGAGCGCATCGCGCTGATCCACCCCGGCTGCGATGTGCAGGTGGTGGACGATTTCGTCACGCCCGACAACTGGCCGGCCCTGCTGCCGGCGCCGGTGGACGCGTTGATCGACGCCTGCGACCAGGTGCGCGCCAAGGCCGCGCTGGCCGCCTGGGCGCTGCGCGAGCGCCTGCCGCTGGTCTGCGTCGGCGCGGCCGGCGGCAAGCGCCAGGCCCAGCGCGTCGAAGTCGAGGATCTCGCCGACGCCACGCACGACCCGCTGCTGGCCAGCCTGCGTCAGCGCCTGCGCAAGGAAGCCGGCGCGCCGCGCAGCGGGCGCATGGGCCTGCGCTGCGTGTTCTCGCGCGAGACGGTGGCGCCACCCGACGCCACCTGCGCCATCGACGGCGCGGAGCCGGCGGCGGGCGATGGCAGCCTCAACTGCCAGGGCTATGGCTCCAGCGTGGTCGTGACGGCCACCTTCGGCCTGGTGGCGGCCGGCGAAGCCATCGCCCAACTGCTGTCTGTCGACCGGGTCTGACTGCCGCCGATTTTCGGCATATAATCTTAGGCTCTGCGGACGGGTCGTTAGCTCAGTCGGTAGAGCAGCGGACTTTTAATCCGTTGGTCGCGTGTTCGAGTCACGCACGACCCACCACGCAATCTCTGAAGCTGCCCTGTGGGCTTCAAACCGGTACGCCGGGCTCTTAGCTCAGTTGGTAGAGCAGCGGACTCTTAATCCGTTGGTCGACAGTTCGAATCTGTCAGGGCCCACCAACACCATCAACGGCTCAGGCGTCACTGCCTGGGCCGTTGGCCTTTGTGGCGCGACCGCTGCGAGCGGTGGCTGCGCACGGGCGCCAGCCGGCACCCGCAGCCCATCCGGCGTCAGCGACCGCAGACGCAGAATCGGGGTCGGCCACACCGACTTCAGGTCTTCCAGAAGCGCTGGGCTTGCGCAAGATCCTGCAGCGCACGCCGGCACTCGCGCAGGCAGGCTGGCCGGCGGGCTGCCAGCCAGCCGACCGCGAACCAGGCCCGCGCGTCGTGTTCGACCTGCGCCCGGAAAGCCAGTTCGGCGACAGCAAGGTCATTGAAGGCGCCGAGGGCGTCCTGCGCTGCACGCAAGGGTCCCAGGTAACGGGCCACGGCCTTGGGGGCAAACAAGGGCGCGACGAACTCGGCGCTGTAGCGCAGGCGTTTCAGTCGCTTGCGGGTGCGGTGCCGGGCTGCATCATCGACGCTCAGGAAGGATTCGGCGTCGGTCGCGATCTGCCGGTGCAGGCGGTTCAGCGGCGGCGGCGCCAGGGCTGCGGGCCGGTTGACCGGCTCGGGCTCTGCGTCGCTGGCCAGCGGCGCGTCGGCAGAAAAGGCGAGCAGTTCGACGAGCACGCGGTTGCAGGCCGCGCCCCGCAGCACATCCGCTGGCGACCCGGTCTGGCTGGTCGGCGGCAACTCGACGGTCGGCGCCCCGGCGGCCGTCAGCGCCGGCAGCAGACTCGCTGACAGGGCGTCCCTGTCGCGCGGGGCACCCAGGCGGGAGAAGACCTCGCCGAGCGTGGCGTTCCACTGCGGGTCGACGCCCTGCGACCAGTGACCCAGGACGCGCAGCGCGGTCCTCAGGCGACGCAGGGCCACGCGGGTCTGGTGCAGGTGTTCAGGGCCGCCGCTGCCGGCGGCCAGCCGGGCGGCGTTGGGCAGGAGGTGGTCCAGGCAGCTGCCGACCAGCGCACGCAGGGCGGCGTCGGGCTCCAGCAGCGGCGACAGCGGTGAGGCTGCGGCGAAGGTCACGCTGTCGGTTTCGGTCGGCTGGGCCGGCCCCGGCGCCTGATGCAGCCCACTGTTCGCGACCAAGTACAGCCCGTGGCGTTCGATCCAGCGTGCGGCCAGCGCCACCAGCCCGATCGGCGGGCCGGCCAGCCTTTCGAAGCGGACAGCGCTATGCGCCCAGCGGGTCTTGCCCCTTTGCACATCGCCCTGGTCGAAGGTGATCTGGACCCGGGTGGCACCGCTGCGAACG
Source organism: Rubrivivax sp. (assembly GCA_040400915.1). GTDB lineage: Bacteria > Pseudomonadota > Gammaproteobacteria > Burkholderiales > Burkholderiaceae_C > Rubrivivax. The sequence continues at coordinate 11,099 of JBBAPI010000009.1, read as the reverse complement.
GTGCGCTGCACGCGTTCAATGCGGGCCTGGACCTGCACTTCGATCGCCGCGCCCCCTTCCAGCACCGCGGGCGGCAGGGCATCACGCCAGGCCGTGTGCGCGTGGCGATGGACATCGATGACGGGCACCTGCCCAGCCTGGGCGGGCAGGGGGATGGCCTGCTCGAGGCGCGGCGGCGGCCCGGCGGCGTGCGACAGCACCTGGGTCCAGCGCCGGCCTTCGTGGCGCAGGTGCAGGGTCAGTCCGGCCGCCGCCAGATCGCCGCCCGCCGTGTCGGCATACAGCAGGCGCAGGCGCCGCGCCGGCGTGGCCGCGCTGAGCAGGGCGCGGCGAACCCGCACGCCCTGCTCGGCGGGAACCTGGAAGGTCAGCACGGCGTCGGCCATCGGTCTGCTGCAGTCGGGTGGAGAACCGGGGGCATTCTGCCCCGCCCGTCAGGGCTGGCCTGCGGTCGGGTCGCCCGGGCTCAACGCGCCGGCGCAGCCTGCAGGCGATCCAGCTCGTCCAGCAGCGCGCGCGCCGCGGGCGGGTCGCTGCGGGCCAGCGCGTCCGCCATGCGGCGCAGCGGTTCGGCGGCCGGGCGGAAGTCCGGGCTGGCGCGCAGCACGGCCAGCAGGGGCTCGCGCACCTGGGCCAGCATGCCTTGCACGTCGGCCGTCGGCCGTATGCCACGACCGGCAGCCAGGAAGCGATCGCGGGCCCGCCAATAGGCCGCCAGGCGCGCTGGCCACTCGGTGTCGGCGGTGTCCAGCAGCAGTTCGCCGGGCGTCAGCTGCAACTCGCCCAGCAAGGCCAGCAGGCGCACACCGGGCGGGCCGTCAGGGGCATAGGTGATGCGCGGCGCGGCATAGGCCACGACGGGGTGATCGTCGGTATTCACCTCGGCACGGCCCGCGAACAGGCGCAGCGCCCGCGGTCCCGCGATGAAGCCGCCGAGCACCGCGTAGCGGTCGTCCAAGCCGAATTCAGCCAGACGCGGCAGCCCGGTCTGGGTGGCCAGACGCTGCTGCAGCTGCGCGGCATCGAAACGCCCGCCACCCCGCCGCGCCACCAGCCCCAGAACCGGCGTGTCCAGGCTGTTGGTGGCCAACATCGCCCAGGCTTCGGGGTAGACCTGGAGATAGGCCTGCACCACGCTGCGCAGCGTGTCGAGGTCCATCTGGTGCAGCGGCAGCCATTGGCAGAACAGGCCGCCTTCGGCCAGGCGGTTGTGCACCGCCTGGAAGTGCTCCACGGTGTAGAGCGAGCCTGAACCGCTGCGCGCCGGATGGTAGTTGTCGGCGACGATGACGTCATAGGCGGGGCCGGGGCTGCGCATATACCGCCGGGCATCCGCCGTCAGCACCTGCAGCCGTGCGCTGGCGCCGGCGTCGCCGGCCTGGCCCTGGACGGTGGCGAAATAGGCCGACGCCTCGACGACTTCGGGCAGCAGCTCGACCGCATCCACCTGCAGACCCGGGTCCTGCGCCGCAGCCCGTGCGGTGGTGCCCGTGCCGAGGCCCAGAAACAGCACGCGCCGCGGGCCCGGGTGCAGCAGCAGGGGCAGCAAGGCCTGCCTGGCGTCGGACAACTGGCTGTGGCTGCTGCCTTCCTGCTGGCGGTTGTTGATGCGCAGGCGGGACACGCCGCTGGCGTCTTCGACCACGCTCACCGCAGCCAGCGCGCCCTCCTGGTAGCTGACGATGTGGCCGCCGTCCGGCACGTCGACAAAAGCCAGCGGCGGGGCGCCGACCGCGGCCGCCACGACGACCACCAGCACCGCCGCCGCGGCGGCCCCGGCCGAGGACGCCCAGCGCAAGCGGGTGGCCGCCAGCCCGAGGTAGCCGGCCACCACCAGCAGCAGCGACAGCCGGGTCCCCAGCACCGGCACCAGCAGCACGCCGAACAGCGGCGGCGCCAGGGCTGCGCCCAGGGTGTTGACGGCCAGGGCGCGGCTGAAGCCCAGGCCCGTGCGCTGCGCCTGCAGACTCAATTCGCTGAACAGCGCGCCCATCACGGTCGTCGGCAGGAGGAAGGCGGCCAGCGCCAGGCTGCCCTCGGTCAGCAGCGCCGCCGCCATGCCGCTGCCCAGGGCGGCCTGCACCGTGTCGCGGACGGCCTCGGCGGCCCACAGCGTGCCAGCGCCCAGCAGGCAGGTGGCAGCCAGCAGCAGCAGCAGGCGGCCCTGCAGCGCAGCGGCGGCGTCAGGCCCGCCATCGGCCGCCGGGCGCCGCCGCTGCCAGGCTGCAGCGCCCCCGGCCGTGCCCAGCAGGTAGACCGCCAGCAAGGCGGCGTAGGTGTAAACCGTGGCCTCGGTGACCTGGCTGAGCACGCGCACCACCAGCACCTCGTAGGCGATGCCGAGCAGCCCCGTGACGGCCAGCACGGCCACCGTCTGCCGCGCCTGGCGCGACGGCGTGGCGGTGGCTGCGGCCGGCGCCGGCAGCGCCTGGCCCTGCCGCGGGCCCAGCTGCCAGGCGGCCAACGCGCACAAGCCGTTCAGCGCGGCACAGACCGCCGCCGTGCGGCTCAGCCCGAAGCGCGGCACCAGACTGAAGGCCGCCGCCAGCACACCCAGCAAGGCGCCCAGGGTGTTGCAGGCGTAGAGGCCGGGTATCGACAGCCCGCCGCCGTGCAGCCTGTCCAGCACGCGGGCCATCGCGGGCAGCGTGGCGCCCATCGCCGCGGTGGCCGGCAGCAGCAGGCAGAAGGTGGCGCCGAAAGCCACGCTCCATTGCCACAGCGGCGTGGGCTGCGCGCCGGTGGCGTCCAGCACCCAGCCGCTGACCGGCGCCAGCGCCACGGCCAGCACGCCGGCCCACAGCGCGATGACGAGTTCGCACAGCGCGTAGGCGCGTTCGGGCCGGGCCGAGCTTTCGATGCGCGGCCCCAGCGCCCAGGCACCCAGTGCCAGGCCGCCGAAGAAGGCCGTGATGACCGCCAGCACGGCCGTGGCTTCGTGGCCCAGCCACAGCGCCGCCTGCTGGGTCCAGACGATCTGGTAGCCCAGGCCGGCAAAGCCCGAGGCCGCCATCAGCCCGCAGGCCAGCGCCCGGCGACGGTCAGCCGCCAAAGGTGACCGCGTAGCCCCAGCTGTCCAGCCGGTTCGGTATCGCGTTGAAGGCCATGCTGATGCGCTGCTCGCCCGGGTTGGGTGGCACGGCGTGCATCAGGTAGCTGGGGAAGAGCACCATGTCGCCCGGTTGCGGCTCGGGGCTGACCCATTTGTCGGCGCTGTAGGGGCCGGGCGTCATGCGCGCGTGGTCGTTGCGGAAGGCGAAATCGGTGCCTCCGGGTGACTTCATGAACACCGTCTGCGCGGCCGGGTGCGTGGGCGTCAGGTAGATCACGCCCGAGACGAAACTGTTGGCGTGGTTGTGCATGGCCTGGTGGCCACCGGTGTCCAGCACATTGACCCACATTTCCTTGATCGACCAACCCAGGCGTTCGCCGAACAGCAGCTCGCCGAAATCAGCCAGCTTGGGCGTGATGCGCGTGGCGGCCTCGATCAGCAGCGGGCTGTCGCCCGGCCGCAGCATGGCCGTGTGGGTGAGCTTCTCGGAAGAATTGTTCTCGCGCACGGCCGTGGCCGAGAAGTGCGCCAGCAGGCCGCGCACCAGGCTGTCGTCCAGGGCCCCCCGGACGCGCAGAAAAGGCGTCGGGAACAGGCCCAGGACTTCATCCATGGCAGCGGCGGCTAGGCCCGGCTCGCCGGGCAGAATCAGGCGCGGCGGCGGGCACCGACCAGCAGCATGGCGCCGCCGGCAGCCAGCACCAACATGCTGCTGCTGGGCTCGGGGATCATGGCGACGTTGTCGGCCGTGACGTAAACGCTGGTGCTCGGCGAGGTCATGCGGACGACGACGTTGCTCAGGGCCGCGTCGGACCGGAACCCTGCGAAGCCGGTTGCCGAATTGCCGGCCAGGGTGGTCGTCAAGGTGGAGCCGTTGACGTCGGTGGCGGCGATGGTCAGGCCACCGGAGGCCACTTCGCCCAGGATGTTGGTGCCGTAGAAGTTGCCGCCGAAGGCGAAGGCGCCGCCGAAGCCCGAAAAGGTCAGGCTGTCGCCGTAATAGACGGTGGACAAGCCGATCGAACCCGCCACCGGGACGACGTACAGGCTGCTGGCGCTGTCCAGGGCCGAGCTCGACACCGTGTAGCCGGCAGTGCCGGCACTGCGGGTCAGCGAGGTCGTGCCCAGGTCGATGTTGATCGTCAGGTCAGAAAAGGCATCGACGCTGTTCGGCGCAATCGCCTGGAAGGCAGAGCGCGTCGCGACGGCGACGACGGCGGCTTGCGAGACCGCTGCGGTGCACAGCAGCGCTGCAGCAGCCAGGCTGCGCAAGGGGAAGTTGACGTGGTTCATCGTGGGTCCTTGAATGGGTTGGGTGTCGGTGGAGATCGGAGCCGAGGCTTCCAATGAACTATCTGGCGCTTTCGTGACAACCATGAGTCGGCAGGTGTCCAACCGGAGCGCCGACCACCCCGCATTTGAGGGGGCAGGCGCGCCATCCCAGGGTCAACCCAGGTCCCCCCGCATGAGGGGGGTGTGATCGACAAGGGCCATGACGGTGTCACGCCACCGTCAAGCGGGCTTCCTACGATGGGGCACAACCTTACACAACCCCAGGAGTGAATTTCATGCGCAATCTCTTTACTCGGCGCGAGGTGGCTTTGGCCGCCATGGCCGTTGTCGCTTCGGCGTCCGTGTCGGTCGTCCCGCAGGTTCAGGCTGGCGTCACCGCCGCCGCAACCGGCAAGTACGTCTCCGGCGACTTCCACAACCACACCACCTGCTCCGACGGCACGCTGTCGATGCAGAAGCTGGTCAAGAAGGCCACCGCCACCTGGGGCTTGGACTGGTTCGTGCAGGCCGGTCACGGCGGCAACGGCAGCCGCAATTGCACGCTGACGGAAGACGCCAGCCTGGCCACGCCGAACTTCCCCTTCACCAACCAGGGGCCGACGACGACCTGGGCCAACAGCCTGCCCGGCGGCAACACGGCCCTCAAGGGCCTGAACGCAGCGTCCAGCGGCAATATGTGGCGTTGGCAGTCGCTGCAGTCTTTCCAGTATCAGTTGCTGGAAGACCTGGCGGTGCGCAAGAACGTGCCCTTGTTCCAGGGCCTGGAGTCGGTGGTTGCCGGCCATGAGCACACCTCGCTGTCGGTCATCACCGGCCAGATGCCCAGCAGCATCGACGCCCTGGCCAACGGCAGCGGCGTGAACCCGACGCTGGGCAATGCCGATGCGCTGGCCCAGTGGTCCTACTGCTTCGACCGTGGCGACACCGACAACAGCCGCGGCACGACCAACCAGTGGGACTGCTCCTTCGGCAGCGGCACCTACGCACCGGCTGGCGTGACTTTCGACAGCACGGCCAAGAAGATCACCACCAACAGCGGTCTGGCCGGTCACCTGAAGACGGTGGAAGCCGTCAAGTGGATGGCCGCCAACCATGGCGCGGGCAGCTACTACATCCCCGCCCACCTGGAGCGCGCCGGCCCCTTCAACACGGCTGGCAGCAACGGCTTCAACATCGAGCACCTGCGCGACTTCAACAACGCCGGCCCGGGCGTGGCCTTCGGCTTCGAAACCCAGCCGGGCCACGGTGCTTCGGCTGACCGGGGCGAGTACTACCAGTGCCGCAACAGCGGCTTCACGGCCATTGGCGGCTCGCCCACCTGCTCCACCAACGTTCAAGACTCGGTCGGCGGCACCACCTACGGCGGCACGGGCGTCTACGGCGCGCAAATCGGCGGCGTGTGGGACGCGCTGCTGGGCGAAGGCCGCCGCTTCTGGTTCTTCGCCAGCTCCGACTGGCACAACCGCGGCGTCTTCGGTCCTGACGACCGCCGCTCGACGCAAGACTTCCAGCCGGGCGAGTACCAGAAGACCTACGCGGTGGTGCGCAACAACGGCGACAAGCTGCGCCCCAACACCATCGTCGACGGCCTGCGCTCGGGCAATGCCTTCGCGTCATCGGGTGCGCTGGTCGACCGTCTGTCTTTCATCGCCTGCACGGGCAAGACCGAAGCCCAAGCCGCCCAGGTGGCCTTGACCGCAGCCGTTGCCAACGTCCCGGTGGACGGCACGAGCTGCGTCAACATGGGTGAAAAGCTGACCGTGAATGCCGGCGACAGCGTCGTCATCGCCATCGCGACGCGCAACCCGGGCGGCAATGGTGAGGCGAACTTCTCGCCCTACACCTTCGCCAACCCGTCGTTGGCGCAGGTCGGTATCACCCAGCCCTTGAACAAGCCGGTGCTGCACCACGTGGACCTGATCGCTGGCAACGTGGTCAGCCAGCCCAAGGTGTCCACGGACGCCGACTATGCGGGCCAGTGGCCCAGCAACTGGATGTACTCGACCAACAACTACGGCACGGGTGCGAACACGGCTGCCACGGTGCTGGCCAGCAGTGCGGTGCCGGCAGCGGCCAAGAACCTGACGGCCGGCGTGGTGTCGACCTTCAGCGGTGCCAGCGGCTTCACGTCGGCGGTGGGCACCGACGGCAAGACCTACCAGGTCATGACGAAGACGGTCAACCCCGCCGCCTCGAAGTACTTCCGCCTGCGCGGCACCAACATCCCGGCCAACACGCCTTGGGAGACCGATGCCGACGGCAACCCGCTGCCGGACTACTACACCAACAACACCAACAGCAGCGCGCAGCTGAAGATCGAGTGCAAGACCGTCGGCACCAACGTGCCCGCGCTGGGTAGCCGCACGGCCTACACCGGCAACAGCATCGACGGCTGCCCGACCCACCTGCCGGTGGTGGGTGGCAAGAAGATGGTGGCCTTCGACGTCGCGGCCTGGGCCGATCTGTGGTTCTACAGCAACCCGATCTACATCCAGGTCAATGGCTCGACGACGGTTGCCGGCGTGAACTGATCTTCAAGTTCCCTGTCGCACCAAGCGCCGCGCAGCAATGCGCGGCGCTTTTTTTCCTGATACCGCCTCCATGACCCCACATCCCACGACACCCCTGACCGGCTCAGCCGAAACCCTGCCATCTGCCCCTGCGCGGGCGGCCTGGCTGCGCGAGCCGCTGCTGCACTTCCTGGTGCTGGGCGCAGCGCTGTTTGCCGTTGACCATGTCCTGATCTCGCGGGCCGACGACCCGCACACCATCGTCGTCGACGCCGAGGTCGACAAGGAAGCGCGCGATACCTTCAGGGCCGCGCGCGGCCAGGAGCCGGATGCCAAGCAGCTGGCCGCCTTGCGTCAGGTCTGGCTCGACAACGAGGTGCTGTACCGCGAGGGGCTGGCGCTGCGCGTCGACCGGGGCGACGTCAGCATCCGCGAGCGTGTGATCTTCAAGGCGATCAGCATCGTCGAGTCGGGCCTCAAGCTGCCCGAGGTCGATGACAAGGTGCTGCGCGCCTGGTTCGATGCGCGCAAGGCCCAATACGACGAGCCCGCGCGCTACGACTTTCAAGAGGCGGTGCTGTCGGGTGAGAACACCGAAGCGGCCGTGCGCGCTTTCGTCAAGGAGCTCAACAGCGGATCCGGCAGCACGCGGGCCGGTCTGCGCGTCTTCAAGGGCCGGCCGCACGCCGACCTCGTGCAGGGCTATGGCGCCGGCGCGGCCCAGGTCCTGGAAGCAGCCGCGCCGGGTGTCGAATGGCAGGCCGTGCAGACCCGCGATGCCTGGCGTGCGATGCGCGTGGACGCGGTCACGGGCGGCAAGGCAGCGTCATTCGAAGCGCTGCGCAACGTCGTGTTGCAGGACTGGACCGATGCCACGATGGCCGAACAGCGGACAGCCGCCGTGCGGGCGCTGGCCAAGAAGTACAAGATCACTTTTGCGGGCAAGCAACCATGATCGCGACGGCGTTCAGGGTGCTGTTGCTGGCCTGCGCGGTGTTGGCCGAGCTGCCCGCCAGCGCCCACGAGCTCAGCATGGCCGAGCTGCAGATGCACGAAGTCGGCCGCGGCGAGTTCCAGTTTTACTGGGGCGCCGGCGAGAAGAGTTCACCGGCGGCCAGCCTGCACCCGCAATGGCCGGAAAACTGCCGCGCCGATGCCGACGCGCTGCACTGCGGCGAGGACGGTCTGCGTGGCACGCTGACGATGCAAGGCGTCGGCGACCGCTTTTCTGCCGTCCTGCTGAAGATCAACTGGCGCGATGGCCAGACCCGGGTCTACACCCTGACCGCCGGCCAGCCCTCGGTGCAGCTGTATGGCTCGGCCGACGACCAGCGCGGACTGGGCGCCGTGGCTTCGGCCTACTTCGTGCTGGGCGTCGAGCACATCCTCAGCGGTTATGACCATCTGCTTTTCGTCATCGGTCTGCTCTTCCTGGTGGGCTTCCAGCGCCGGCTGGTGTGGACCATCACCGCCTTCACGGTGGCGCACAGCCTGACGCTGGCCAGTGCGGCCATTGGCTGGTTGACGCTGCGTTCGCCGCCGGTGGAAGCCTGCATCGCGCTGTCCATCCTGCTGGTGGCCGTGGAAGCGGCACACAGCCGCCAGACGCTGGCGCGGCGCTGGCCGGCCCTGGTGGCTTTCCTCTTCGGCCTGGTGCACGGCCTGGGCTTTGCGGGCGCCTTGCAAGAGATCGGCCTGCCGCAGCAGCACCTGGCGGCGGCCTTGCTGACCTTCAACCTGGGTGTCGAAGCCGGGCAGTTGCTGACCGTGGCCGCGGCCTGGGCGGTGTGGCGGGTGGCGCGCCAGATGAAGCTGGCGGCACGCCTGAAGCTGCCGGCGCTCTACACCATCGGGTCTCTGGCGGCCTACTGGTCGTGCTTGCGCATCGCCAGCATCGTGGCCTGACAGCGACCCGCCTGTTCGCCCGGTTCAGTGCCGGGCGAACAGGGCTGGCAGCCCCGTCGACAGGACGGGCAGCGCGGCGATGATGACCGTCCCGATGAAGATGGCCAGCACCGCCGGCAGCACCGAGGTCGCCACGTAGCGCACCGACTTGCCGAACATCGCCGACGCGAAGTAGATGTTCATGCCGGCCGGCGGGCACAGGAAGCCCAGCTCCATGGCGGCCAGGAAGATGATGCCGAAGTGCACCGGGTCGAGGCCATAGCTGCGCGCCAGCGGCAGCAGCAGCGGCACCAGCACGACGATGGCCGCGAAGATTTCCATCAGGGCCGCGGCCAGGCAAAGAAACAGGCACAGCCCCAGCAGGAAGACCCAGCGGTTGGGCACGAAGGCCTGCACCCAGACTATGGCCGCGTCGGGGATGCCGGCGTCCACCAGGTAGTTGGTCAGCGCCAGGGCCATGCCCAGGATCAGCATCACGCCGCCGATCACCTGGGCGCACTGGAACAAGCAGCGCACGAACAGCCGCAAGGACAGGTCCCGGTGGGCCCAGGCCTGCGTGGCCACGGCATAGGCCGCCGTGAGTGCCGCACTTTCAGTCGGTGTGGCCAGGCCGCTGACCAGCGAACCGATGGCCACCACGGGCGCCAGGATCTCCCATTTGGCGGCCCAGGCCAGCGCCAGCGCGCGACGTCCGTCGGGCCGGGCCGGTTGCCCGGCTGCCACGCTGCCCGCAGGGCGCTTGAGATAGCCGCCGAAGACCAGCAGGCAGGCCACCATGACCAGCGCTGGCGCCAGGCCGGCCAGGAACATGTCCTGGATGGGCACGCGGGCGATCACGGCGACCATGATCAGGGGCACCGAAGGCGCGAGCAGCACACCCAGTGCGCTGGCGCTGGTGACCAGGCCGATGCCGCGCTGCTCGGGATAGCCGGCGTTGCGCAGCAGCGGCAGCAGCAGGCCGCCGAGCGCCAGGATGGTGACGCCGCTGCCGCCGGTGAAGGCGGTGAAGGCCGAGCAGAGCAGGGCGGCGGCGATGACGGTGCCGCGCACGGCACCCCCGAACAAGGCCAGGAACAACTCGCTCAGGCGCCGGGCGGCGCCGGTGCGCGCAAAGACCAGGCCGGCCAGCGTGAACAAGGGCAGGGCGGGCAGCGACGGGTTGACGGTGATCGAGTAGTGCGACAGCGGTATCGACGCCAGCGGCAGGCCGTCCTGCCAGAACAAGGCCAGCGCCAGCCCGCCGAGCACCGCAAAGATGGGCGCGCCGGCCAGCAGGATCACCACCAGCCCCAGCAAGGCGGGCCACAGCGGCACAGCCGTGCCGTCGAAAGCGGCGGCGCAGGTCCAGCCCAAGGCCGGCAGGGCCAGGGCGCTGGCGACGCGCAGGGCGGGCTGCTCGAAGCAGCGTGACCCGAGCTTCAAGCCCAGCAGCACGAAGCCCAGGGGCATGGCCGCCTGCACCCACCAGATCGGCACGCCATAGGCCAGCGGCTGGGCGGCCGGCATTTCGCTGGCCACGAAGCGCCAGCTGGCCAGGGCCAGCACCCCGCACACCAGCGCGGCGCTGCCCTTGGCCAGCAGGCGGACAGCGGTTTGCAAACGCGCGCCACCCAGGCCCTGCAGGCTGCTGCCCAGCGTGGTGAGGTGGCCATGGCGTTCGGCCGCCACGGCGCCGAACATGGCCAGCACCAGGCCCAGGTGCTGCACCAGCACCGAGGCGTTGTCGACGCCGCGGCCGAGCACGGCGCGCAGCGCGACCTCCAGCAGGGGGATCAACATCATCAGCGCCAGGGCCAGCCCCGACAGCACGTCGTCGAAGCGCTTCAGGCTGTGCCACCTGAAGGTCGTTACCGCCGTCACGGCCTATTTACCCTGGCCGGCGCGGTAGGCCTGGATGTGGCGGAAGACCTCGTCGAAGGTGTCGGCGGGCACCATGGTGCCGCGGATGCGCGGGTACAGCTTGTCGGCCAGCTCGCTCCATTCGCGCAGTTGCGCCGCCGAGGGTTTGTTGACCGCCAGACCGCGCTTCTTCATCGCGTCGACCGCCTCGTCGACTTCCTTGCGCGCCTTGTTGCGCATCTCGACACCGGCCTTCTCGCCCGCCGCGCGCAGGGCGGTCTGGGCCGGCGGCGACATCTCGTCCCAGGCCTTCTTGGTGACCACCATGGCGCCGACGATGGGCGCCCAGTTGATCTCCAGCATGTTCGGTGCCGTGTTGTAGATCTGGGTGGCCAGAGCGAAGTAGGGCGTGGACGGCACCACATTGATCATGCCGGTCTGGATGGACGGCAGGATGTCGGCGGTTTCCAGCGGCACCGGCGTGTAGCCCAGGCTCTTCA
>JBBAPI010000008.1:0-176752 GCA_040400915.1 Rubrivivax sp. | reverse complement strand
CATCTCGGACTCCTTATCGAGTGAAAAAGTGTCCGCGAAATCGGGGGAACTTCAGAGGTAGGAGTCGGCGAGGAAGCGATGCGCCGCCGCGTCGGTGGGGTCGAGGCTGAGCGACTTCACCGCCTCGACCGTGGCGATCTGCTCGAATCCCAGTTCGCGGTAGGTATAGGCCAGCCGCGCCGAACGCGCCGCCTGGTCCTGGTCGAGCAGCAAGCGCGAGCGGTAGACCGCGCGGTTGTCATTCAGCGCGATCGAGCGCTGCAGCGATTGCAGCGCCTCGACCGGGTGGCCGTCGGCCTGCGCCAGCACCGCGCCGTAGTAATGAGGGGTCGGGTCGCGCGGATCGCGCTCAGCGGCAAGCGTGAATTGCGGTGCCGCCTTGTCGTCGCGCTTTTCGTCGTAGTAGGCCTTGCCGAGGTAGCTGCGGATCAGCGAATTGCCCGGGTCGAGGATCGCGGCGATCTCGATCTCGGCGCGGCCGGCGGCCAGCGCGCCCTGGCGGATGGTCGCCAGCCCCAGGCCCAGCCGTGGCAGCGGAACGGCCTTGTCGAGGGCAAGCGCCCGTGCGAACGCGTCGCGCGCCTGGGCGGCATCGATCGCTGCCAGGTGGGCGAAGCCGAGCACGCTCTGGGTGCGGGCCGTCCAGGGGTCGCGCTGCGTGGCCTCACGCGCCGCAGCCAGCGCGGCATCCAGGTTGCCCAACGACATCTCGAGTTCGGCACGCCGCGCCCAGGCGAGCGCGCTGGCTTCATCGAGCCTGACCGCACCACGTGCACTCGCCAGCGCGGCCTCGATCTGGAACTGCGCCTGCTGCGCATACGACAGCGCGATCAGCGCGCCGGACGAGACCGGGTTCTCCCTCACCGCCTGGCGCGCGAGCTCGATCGCGCCAGCCTTGTCGTTGTCGGCCAGTGCGATGACCACCCCCAGTGCATGGGCGTCGCTGGCGGTGCGCGCATCGGCCGACTTCAGCGCCTGCGCGAGTGCCGGCCGGGCCTCGTCGATGCGACCGATCTGCAGCAGCAAGGCGGCGCGCTGGACGAGCAGCGGGGCTGCGGCGTCCGCTGCCACAGCGCCGAGCGACAGTGGCGCCACCCTACCCAGACTCGCGCCGGCGGCATCGACGTCGAACACCGCCGGCAGGTACAGCGTCCACGCCACCGCATCGGCGGGTGTCATCACCATGCCCTTGCGTGGCGCGCTGCCAGCGGCGGCAATGGCCTGTTCGCCACTGCCGACGGACTGGCTGCCGGCAGCGTTGGCGGCCAGCGCCCCTGGCGGCGCAGCCCGAGCGCCGCCGTCCAGGTCAGCCGGGCAGTTGCATGGCCCGATCGGCGTCGCATGCCGCGCGCATCTGCCGCTCGAACTCGACCAGTGGCGCCGGCCGGCCGAACAGCAAGCCTTGCCACAGCGTGCAGCCCATCTCGACCAGGCTATCACGTTGCTGGGCGGTCTCGACGCCGGCCGCGATCGCTGCCAGGCCCAGGCCGCGCGCGATGCCGATGATCGTGCGCACGATGGCCGCCTCATGGGTGCTGCGGGTCAGCTCGGGCATCAGCGATTGCGAGATCTTGATCTGCTCGAGCGGCAGGCGCTTGAGGTGCGAGATCGACGACGCGCTGATGCCGAAGTCATCCAGCGCAAAAGCCACGCCCACCTCGCGCAGCGCCACCATGGTGGCCAGGGTCTGCGCAGGATGCTCCTGGACGAGGCTTTCGTGCACTTCCAGCCGCAGCCGGCCTGGATGGGCGCCATGGGTGTGCAAGGCGGCGGCCACCGAATCGGCAAAGCAGGGCTGGCGGAATTGCCGCGCGCTGACATTGACCGCCAGATGCAGGTGGCTGGTGGACGGGTCGGCGGCCCAGCGCCCGAGCAGGGCACAGGCCGAATCGACCACCCACAGGCCGATGGGCAGGATCATGCCGTTTTGCTCGGCCAGCGGAATGAACTGTTCGGGCAGCAGCACGCCACGCGTCGGGTGCTGCCAGCGCAGCAACACCTCGGCACCCACCAGGCCGCGCTGGCCGTCGATCTGGCCCTGGAAATGCAGACTCATCTGGCCGGCCGCGAGCGCGCGCTGCAGGTCGGTGGCCAGCGCGGACTGGTCGTCCAGCGCCGCCTGCATCACCGGGTCGAAGAAGCGCATCGTGCCGCGGCCTGCCGCCTTGGCCTGGTACATCGCCACGTCGGCACGCTTGATGACCTCGTCCTGCGACACATCACGGCCGTGAAACAGGCAGACACCCACGCTGGGTGTGACCGTGTGGCTGTGTTGCCCCAGCTGGGCCGATCTGCCGATGGCCGCCAGGATCTTCTCGCCCACCGTGGCCGCCTGGGCCGCGGCCGTGCGGGCCACGCGCGACAGGCCGACGGTCATCACCACGAACTCGTCGCCACCGATGCGTGCCACGGTGTCTTCGCCGCGCACGCAGACCCGCAGCCGCTGCGCCACCTCGATCAGCAGCAGGTCGCCATGGTCGTGACCGAGGGTGTCGTTGAGCGCCTTGAAGTGGTCCAGGTCGATGAAGAACACCGCGCCATGGCCACCGTGCCGGGCGCTGGTGGCAAAAGCCTGGTGCAGCCGGTCGAACAGCATGCGGCGGTTGGGCAGGCCGGTGAGCGGGTCGAAGTAGGCCAGGTTGCGGATCTGCAGTTCGGCCATCTTGCGTGCGGTGATGTCGACCGAGATCGCGCCCACCGCCAGCGGCCGCCCGTCGGGATCGCGCATCGGGAAGCGGACCGTGTGGTAGGTCAGCTCGACGCCGTCACAGCGGGTCAGGGTCTCCTCGCTCTCGACGGGCATGAGCAGCGGCTCTGCGGCTGGCACCGGCGGTGGCGGCATCCATTCGGCATGGTGTCGGTTCGACAGGATCAGCCGGCCCTGCAGGTCGTGGGCGCAGATGGCCGCCGGCGCGTGGTCCAGGATCGCCTGCAGCCGGGCCTCGCTGTGGCGCAGCTGGTCGGCCAGCCGGCGCTGGCGCAGCGCCGTCTCGACCCGGTAATGCAGCAGTTGCAGGTACTTGCGGTCGTCGTCCTTGATCAGGTAGTCGTGCACGCCCAGGCGCAGCGCGCGGGCCGCGTCAGCCTCGTCCCAGGCGCCGGTGATGAAGATCACCAACTGGTCGGCGAAGGCGTCCATCAGGTCGAAGGAGGTGCCGTCGGTGAGCTGGTAGTCGGCCAGGATGACGTCGAAGACCCGGTGCGACAACAGTGCGCGGGCCTGCGCCACCGAACGCGCGACCTGGGTGCTGTAGGGCAGCGCCTCGCGGTCGATGGTGCGCAGCGTGGCCATCTCGTCGACCAGGTCGTCCTCGATCAGCAGCACCGAGACCAGGGCAGTGGCAACCGGGCTGGCCGCCGACAGGGCGAGCGGCGTACTCATGCGGGCGTGACGCTGGTCAGCCAGTAGTCGCGGATCAGCGCCATGATCCCCACGAACTGCGGGTAGTCCACCGGCTTGACCATGTAGCCCGCCACGCTGTTGCTGTAGGCGGCGATGCGGTCGCCCTCCTCGCTGGACGTGGTGAGCACGACCACCGGGATCAGGCACAGCGCGGCGTCGCGCTTGATCTCGGCCAGGAATTCGATGCCGTTCATGCGCGGCATGTTCAGGTCCAGCAGGATCAGGCCCGGCCGCGGCCGGTTGCGGTCGCGCAGGAACTCCAGCCCGCGTTCGCCGTCGACTTCGCGGTCCAGCGGGTTGGACGCACCCAGCTCCTTGAGCGTTCGGCGCACCGTCAGCGCGTCGATGTCGTCGTCCTCGATCAGCAGGATGTGTTCGTGGGGTGTCATGGCGAAGCTCCCTCGTTGGGCTCAGGCGCCAGCGGTGGCGTTGGCGTTGGCGTTGGCGTGCGGTATCGTGAAATGGAAGGTGGTGCCGGTGCCGCGCTCGGACTCCACCCAGACCCGGCCGCCCTCCAGCTCGACGATCTTCTTGACCAGCGCCAGGCCGACGCCGGTGCGGTCGTTGCTGTCGCGTGTAGCCAGGGTCTGGAACAGTTGGAAGATGCGCTCGAAGTGCCGGGGCTCGATGCCCGGGCCGTTGTCGGCCACGCTGAAATGCCAGTGCCCCGCCTCTGCCGCGCAGGCCACCCGCACCCAGCCGGCCGGCTTGTCCATGAAGTCGATGGCGTTGGACAGCAGGTTCTGGAACACCTGCTGGATCTTCACCGCCTCGACCGTGAGCGTCGGCAACTCGCCGACCACCGAGACCGCGACGCGCGGCGGCGGCGCCAGCAGGTCGATCACGTTGCCCACCAGCGGACCCAGGGCCACCGGGCCGCGTGACTCGTTGCTGCGACCGGCGCGCGAATAGGCCAGGATCGCGTCGATCAGAGCGGCCAGGCGCTTGACCCGGCTGGCGATCAAGCCGAGATGCTCACGCCCTTCCGGGCCCAGCTTTTCCGAGAAATCGGTGACCAGCCAACTGGCCAGCGAGCTGATGCCCCGCAGCGGCGCCTTCAGGTCGTGCGAGACGACATAGGCAAAGTCGCTCAGCTCGCGGTTGGCGGTCTGCAACTCGGCGATCAGTCGGCTGCGCTGGTGCTCGAGCTGCCAGCGCCGCGTGATGTCGTCGTGCGTCACCACCGCACCGCCGTCGGCGCCGCGCAGTGGCGTCACCCGCATCAGGAAGCGGCGGGGTTCGTTGTGCGCGTTGCAGGGATATTCCATCTCGAACAGCGGCAAGCGGCCGGCGAGCACGTCGCTGATGCCCGCCTGCGCGGCTGCGGCCTGGCCGTCATGGGCCAGCGGATCGACGGCGCTGCAGACCTCGAGGTAGCTGACGCCCACCGAGCTGGCCTGCGCCTCGGTGGCGCCGTTGTCCAGGCCGAATTGCCGCCAGGCGCGGTTGACCGAGACGATGACACCGCGGGCATCCAGCAAAGCAATGTGGGTGACCAGCGAATCGAGCACGCTGATCGACTCGACCGCAGCCCCGGCCAGCGAGGCCGAACCGCTGGCCGCCGAACCCGGCATGTCGCCGTGCTGAACGCTGACAGCGGGCTCGTGGTGTATGGGTTTCATGAACCTCGCCTGGTGGTGAGAGCCCATGATGAGCCCGCGATGCCGGCGGCATCAGACAATCAAGGCGCCGAACAGCCGCCAGATTGACTCGCCAGATCGGCCCGCCGCTGCCGGCCAGCCGCTCAGCCCGCGCGCGGCGTCACGAAGCGCGCCAGCAAAGCCGCATGGCGCTGCGGCCAGCCGGCCAGGTCGGCTTCGTCGCCGTCGAACACGCTGCGCAGGAAAGCCAGCACCAGCGCCTGCGTGGCCGCCTTGACCTGCGGGTTGAGCGTGACGCCGCCGCTGCCGGTGCGGTCGGTGAACATGCTGTGCGAACCGCCCTCGTAGACGGCCAGCCATTTGCGGGCGCCGCCGGTGGCGTCGAACACGGCCACGCGGTCTTCGGCACCGCTGTAGTAGCCGGGGATGCGGATGACGTCTTCGGTGGCCGTGACATGCAGGCTGGGCACGGCCACGCTGGCCAGGATCTTGCGCGGGTCGGCGTCGCCGTAGAAGGGCGGCGCGGAGATCACGACGGCTGCCTTCACACGCGGCTCGTGCAGGTCGATGACGCGGCCCTGGCGTTGGACCTGCGCGCCGCTGGCCAGCAGCGTGGTGTTGGCGCCGTAGCTGTGGCCGGCGGCCACGATGCGGCGCGCGTCGATGCGCCCGCCCAGCGGGCTGGCCAGCAGTGTGTCCAGGCCGAAGCGCAGGTCCAGCGCACGGGCGATGGCCTCGGCGTCCTGCGCTGCGGCCTGCAGCCGGCCGACGATGTTGAAGATGCTGCCCCCCGTCCACAGCTGGCGGTCGCTGCCAATGTGTTGCAGGTGCAGGCTGGCCATGCCGTGGCTGGCCACGTGCTCGCCCAGCCAGCGGTAGCCCGTGCGCGAACCGCCGATGCCGTGCGAGAAGACCATCAGCGGCACGGCGGCGGTCGTGTTCGGCAGGTACAGGCGCACCGGCACCGGGCGCTGCCGCGAGGGGTCGACCCAGTCGAGGTCAATCGCCCCGAAGGACGGCGCCTCGGCGCCCGCGATGGCCCGCAGCGGGAAAGCCGCGGCCACACCCGCCGCCGCGCCCAGGCGCAGGCAGTCGCGCCGCGTCGGCCGCTGCGTCGGCCCCCACTTCAGCCCTTTATTCATGCCTGACCTTCCGTGGCAGCGGCCGCAGCCGGCGCGGCGGCGCGGCGCTTGAACAGCCGCTGGCTGAGCGCGATGGCGTCGTCCACATAGGTGAACAGCACCGGGATCACCAGCAGACTGAGGAAGGTGGAGGTGATCAGCCCGCCGATGACGACGATGGCCATCGGCGCGCGAAAGCTCGGGTCGGTGCCGATGCCCAGCGCAATCGGCAGCATGCCGGCGGCCATCGCGATGGTCGTCATCACGATGGGCTGGGCGCGCTTGTGGCAGGCGTCCAGCACCGATTCGATGCGGCCCAGGCCGTGTTCGCGGCGCGCCAGGATCACGTAGTCGACCAGCAGGATGCTGTTCTTGGTGGCAATGCCCATCAGCATGATCAGGCCGATCATGCTGGGCATGGACAGCGCGGTGTGGGTGACGAACAGCGCCAAAAAGGCCCCCGGTATCGACAGCACCAGCGCGCCCAGGATGGTGGCCGGCTGCACGAAGTCCTTGAACAGCAGCACCAGCACGATGTAGATGCACAGCACGCCGGTCAGCATGGCCAGGCCGAAGCTGGCGAAGAGTTCTTCCATCGCCTCGGCGTCGCCGATCTCGGTCTGGATCACGCCCGGCGGCAGGTTCTTCAGGCTGGGCAGGCGCAGCGCCTGCGTTTTCACTTCACCCAGGGCCTGGCCGTTGAGTTCGATCTCGAAGTTGACGTTGCGCAGCCGGTTGTAGCGGTCGATCTGCGCCGGCCCGCTGGCGATGGCCAGCGTGGCCACATTGCCCAGCGCCACCGGCCCGGCCTTGCCCGGCACCGGCAAACGCGTCAGCAGGTTCAGGTCGGCGCGCGCGCTGGCCGGCAAGCGGATGACGATGGGCACCTGACGCTGGCTGAGGTTGAGCTTGGGCAGACTCTGGTCGTAGTCGCCCGCCGTGGCGATGCGCAGGGTGTCGGCGATGGCCGCGCTGGTCACGCCCAGGTCGGCGGCACGGGCGGCATCGGGCCGCACGATGAGTTCGGGCCGCACCAGGCTGGAACTGGACGTGACGGCGCCGATGCCGGGGATGCTGCGCAGTTCACGCTCCACCACCGCCGCATGGGCACCCAGCGTGGCGCCGTCTTCGCCGGCCAGCACCAGCACGTACTTCTCGCTGCTCTGGCCGAAGCCGACGTTGACGCGGGCGCCGGGCAGCACGGCCAGCAAGTCGCGCATCTGGCCTTCGACCTGCTGCTTGCTGACGCCATGGCGCTCACGCCGCGGCGTCATGTTGATGGTCAGCGTGGCCTTGCGCACATCGGCCAGGCCGCTGCCCGGGTCGAAGGTGTTGCCGCCCGTGGCGCCGCCGCCGATGGCCGTGTAGACCATCTTCACGTGTTCGTTCTTCTGCACCAGCTCTCTCGCCTGCTCGGCAGCGGCCAGCGTCTGGCTGTAGCTGCTGCCCGGCGGCAGGGTCACCGTCACCTGGGTCTGGCTGAGGTCGTCGGGCGGCAGGAAGCCGGTGGGCAGGTAGGGCACCAGCATGAAGCTGCCGACGAAGAACACCGCGGCGGCGGCCAGCGTCAGCACGCGGTGCTTCAGGCACCAGCCGGCCCAGCCCAGATAGCGCGTCATCCAGGCCGCGTCGCGGTGTTCACGCTTCGGGGGCTTCAGGATGTAGGCCGCCATCATCGGCGTCAGCACGCGCGCCACGACCAGGCTGAAGAAGACCGCGATGGCCGCCGTCCAGCCGAACTGCACGAAGAACTTGCCCGGCACGCCGGCCATGAAGGCGGTGGGCAGGAAGACGGCGATCAGCGTGAAGGTGGTGGCGATCACCGCCAGGCCGATTTCGTCGGCGGCTTCCATCGCGGCGTCATAGGGCGATTTGCCCATCCGCAGGTG
The DNA here is from genome assembly GCA_040400915.1 of Rubrivivax sp. Lineage (GTDB taxonomy): Bacteria > Pseudomonadota > Gammaproteobacteria > Burkholderiales > Burkholderiaceae_C > Rubrivivax. Next base: position 168,738 of record JBBAPI010000008.1, on the reverse strand, counting down.
GCGCATGATGTTCTCGATCTCGACGATGGCGTCGTCGACCAGGATGCCGACCACCAGGCTCAGGCTGAGCAGCGTCACCGTGTTCAGCGAAAAGCCGAACAGGTAGTACATGGCGCCGAAGGTGGGCATGATGGACAGCGGCAGCGCCGTGGCGGCGACCAGGGTGGCGCGCCAGTCGCGCAGAAAGAGCCACACCACCAGCACGGCCAGGGCCGCGCCTTCGATCAGCAGGACCATGCTGCCGTGGTAGTTCTCGACCACCGGGTCGACGAAGTTGAAGGCTTCGGTCACGTCCACGTCGGCGTGCGCCGCACGCAGCCGGGCCAGCGCGGCGCGCACGCCGTCGGCCACCGCCATCTCGCTGGCCCCGCGCGAGCGCACGACCTCGAAGCCGACCACCGGCTTGCCGTTCAGCAGCGCGCCGCTGCGCTGCTCGGCCACGGTGTCGCTGATGGTGGCGACCTGGTCCAAGCGGATGCGCCGGCCGTCGCTCAGGGCGATCTCCAGCAGCGCCAGCTCGGCCGCGCTTTTCACCGTCGCGATGGTGCGCACCGACTGTTCGATGCCCCCCACGTTCGAGCGCCCGCCCGACGCGTCCTGCTGCACCGCGCGCAACTGGCGCGAGATGTCGGCAGCGGTGGCGTTCAGCGCCAGCAGGCGGGCCGGGTCGAGTTCGACACGGACCTCACGCGACACACCGCCGACCCGGGCCACGCTGCCCACGCCGCGCACGCTGAGGATGGCCTTGCTGACGTCGTTGTCGACGAACCAGCTCAGGGCCACATCGTCCATCTTGCTCGACGCCACGGTGTAGGTCAGGATGGGTGCGCCGGCCAGATCGACCTTGGCGATGACCGGGTCGCGCAGTTCACCGGGCAGATCGGCGCGCACGCGCTGCACCGCCGCGCGGGTGTCGTCCAGCGCTTCCTGGGTGGGCTTCTCCAGGCGGAATTCCACCGTCACCAAAGCCACGCCGTCCTGCACCTTGGTGTAGATGTTCTTCACGCCCTGCAGCGCGGCGACGGCGTTTTCGATCTTGCGCGCGACCTCGGTTTCCAGCTGCGCGGGTGCGGCGCCGGGCAGCGCAGCGCTGATGGTGATGGTGGGCAGGTCGATGTCGGGGAACTGCTGCACCTTCATCGCATTGAAGCCCATCAGGCCGATGGCGCTGAGCATCACGAACAGCATCACCGCGGGTATCGGGTTGCGGATGCTCCAGGCTGAAACGTTCATCCGACGGCTCCGTTCACTGGGCCGCTGCGGCGGCGTCGACCACCCGCACCGTGTCGCCGTCGCCCAGGAAGCCGGCGCCGGCTGCCACCACACGGGCGTTGGCGTCCAGCCCGCGCGTGATCTCGATGCGGTCGCCGAGCCGCCGGCCCACGCCGACCTGGACCTGCTGCACCTTGTTGTCGGCGACCAGCTTGAAGACATAGCTGAAACCGTCGCGCAGCAGCACGGCGGTCTGCGGCAGCGTCATGGCGCTGCTGAGAGCGATGTCGAATTCGCCGCGCGCGAACATGCCGGCGCGGGCGCCCGACGGGGCGCGCCCGGGGCCCTCCGCGCCGCCTTTGAGGGCCGCCGGCAAGTCCACGTAGACGATGCCGTTGCGCGTGGCCGCGTCCACCGTCGGCGCGACCATGCGCACCTTGCCGGCCACCGTGCTGCCGCCGGCCGTCGTCACGCGCACGGCCATGCCGGGCTGGATCAGACCCAGGTCGCTGGACGCCACTTCGGCGCGCCATTCCAGGCGACCTTGGCGGATCAGCCTGAACAGTTCCTGGCCGGCCGCCACCACCGCGCCCACCGTTGCGCTGCGCGACGAGATCACCCCCGCATCAGGCGCCAGCACCTGGGTCTGCGCCAGGCGCAACTGCTGCAACCGGGCGCTGGCGCGCTGCGCGTCCAGCCGGGCCTGCGCGGTGCGCTCGGCGGTCAGGTACTGGTTGATCTGCTGCGCCGACAACGCGCCGGTGGTCTGCAGTTCGCGCGCCCGCGCGGCGTTGGCCGCGGCGTCGGCGGCGTTGGCCTCGGCTTCAGCCACGGCGGCCTTGCTTTGCGCCAGGTCGGCGTTGGCCATGTCGGCCGTGAAGGTGGCCAGCACCTGACCGCGCTGGACGACGTCGCCGACGTTGACGCGCACCTCGGCCAGCCGCCAGCCATTGCTTTCCGCGCCGACGATGGCCTCCTGCCAGGCCGCGACGTTGCCGTTGGCGGCCACGGTGACCGCGAGGTCGGCGCGCTGCATCGGCGTCAGCGTGACGGTCAGCGAAGGCTTGCTGGCGGTCTTGCCGGGCGCCGCCGGCTGGCCATCGGCGGCGCGCGCCATCCAGGTCGCAGCCAGACCCACAACCACCACCACCGCAGCGGCGATCCAGCTCAGGCGCGAGGCGGTTGTCAGCAGCAGCCTGAGGGCAGCGATGGGCTGGATGTGGGGCATGGCATCAGTCTCGGAAGGTGTTTTCACGGTCTGCAAAGTCATGGCCAGGGGGCTGCCGTTGCGGCGGCGCTCAGCGTGGCGGTGTCCCAGCCGCCGCCCAGGGCGCGGTAGAGACTGATCCAGGCCGCAGCCCGTTCGCGCTGCAGGTCGATCAGCACGCTCTGGGCGCTGACCGCGCTGCGCTGTGCGGCGCCCAGGTCGAACAGGCTGGCCAGACCGGCGCGCTGACGGGCCGCCGTGGCGCGCACCGAGACCTCGAAGTCGCGCGCCGCGCTGGCGGCGTCGTTCTGCCGCTGCGTGGCCGACTCGAGTGCCACCAGCGCCACTTCCACCTCGCGCACCGCGCGGCGGGCCAGGCTGCGGTACTGCACCACGCTGTCGTCGTAGGCCGCCCGGGCCGCCGCGGTGTCGGCGGCGCGCCGCCCGGCATCGAAGAGCGGGAAGTCCACCAGCAAGGGGCCGAAGCTCCAGACCGCGCCGCTGGCAGTGATGCCGCTGGCCCGCCCCGCGCCACCGGCCAGCCAGCCGCTGAGGCTGACACGGGGCCGCTCGCGCGCCGCCGCCTGCGCGCGGTCGCCGGCGGCGGCCAGCACCGCGCGCTCGGCTTGCAGCAGGTCGGGTCGGCGCGCCAGCAGGCTGGCGGGCAGGTCCAGCGCCATCGTGAAGGTGGGCGGCGCCCGCAACGCCGGCAAGGCCGCGGCCCAGCGCCGCCGCAGTTCGGGCTCGGGGATGGCGGTCAATTCGACCAGCGACTTCAGCAGGGTGTCGCAGGCGGCGCGCTGGCTGACCAGCTGGTTGCGCGCGTTGGCCGCGCTGGCGCGGGCCAGTGCGGCGTCGGCCGGCGCCGTGAAGCCAGCCCGGGCGCTGAGCTCGGTCAGCCGGGCGGTGTCGCTGCGCAACTGCACGTCTTCCACGACCAGCCGGGTCTGCGCTTCGCAGGCGCCCAGCGCGACGTGGCTGCTGGCCACCTCGGCGGCCACCGCCAGCCGGGCTTCGTGCCAGCCGGCCTGGGCGCCCTGCCAGCGGGCTTGCGCGGCGTCGCGCCCGGCAGCGCCGCTGCCGAAGAGGTCGATCTCCCAGGCCGACTGCAGCCCGATCTGCGCGCTGGCGGTGGCGCCGCCGCGCGGCACGGTGCGGGTCTGCAGCGCCTGGGCTTGCAGGTCCAGGCTGGGCAGCAGGGCCGCAGCGGCCGCCACGCGGCTGGCGCGGGCCTGGGCGATGCGCGCGGCGGCGCTGGAAACGCTGGGGCTGGCGCTCTGCGCCGCCGCGATGAGTTCGGGCAGCAGGTCGCCAAAGCCGGCCCAGCTGCTGTCGCTGGCCGGCAAGGCCGGGCCACCCGTGACATGCGGCGCCTGCCAGTCGGCCGGCAGGGCCGGAGTCACCTCCGCGGCCGGTTCACCGCCAGCGGGGCTGTCGCTGCGGGCTGCGGGCCCGCCGGCGCAGGCACACAACAGGGTCGTCAGGGCCAGCCAGATCAGCCCGGTGCGGACGGGCTGTGGGCGTGGGCACGATGGCGAACGCGATGGCGATGGCGATGGCGTCAAGCTGCACTTTCTTTCAAGGTGACGGCAGGGCAACGCCGCTCAAATCGACACGGCGACGCTGGCGTAGCGGGCCACCAGCGCCAGCAGTTCCTCTTCGGAGAACGGTTTGCCCAGGTAGTGCTGCACGCCCAGCTCGGCGGCGTAGTCGCGGTGCTTCTGGGCGATGCGCGAGGTGATCATCACCACCGGCAAACCCGCCAGCCTGGCATCGGCGCGCACATTGCGCACCAGGTCGAAGCCGTCCATGCGCGGCATCTCGATGTCCGACAGCAACACGCAAGGCCGCTCTTCGGCCAGCCGCTCCAGCGCGTCCAGCCCGTCCTTGGCCAGCACCACGCGGTAGCCCTCGCGCACCAGCAGGCGCTGGGTCACGCGGCGCACCGTCAGCGAGTCGTCGACCACCAGCACCAGCGGCAGTTGCCCGGCCTGCTGCAGGGCCTCGTCCGTCTCGTCGGCGGCGCGGAACGGCTGCTGCAACTGGCTGGCGCGGGCGGCTTCGCCATACAGGGTGGCCAGCGCCACCGGGTTGTAGATCAGCGCGACCACCCCCGAGGGCAGGATCGTCACGCCAGCCAGACCGGGCAGGCGCGCCAGTTGCGGGCCGACGTTCTTGACCACCACTTCCTGGTTGCCGACGACTTCATCGACGTGCACGGCCACACGCTGCGCGGCGCTGCGCACGATGACCACGGTTTCGCTGCGGCCGCTGACGCTGCCGCGCGAGCCCGTGCGCAGCAAGGTCGGCAGCCAGAAGAACGGCAGCTGCTCGTCGCCATAGGCGTAGCTGCCGCTGGCATAGGCGGCTTCGAGGTCGGCGCGCGGCACGCGACGAACCAGCTCGATCAGCGGCGAGGGCACGGCGGTGTGCAGGTCGCCACAGCGCAGCATCACCACCTGGGTGACGGCCGTCGTGAGCGGCAGCAGCAAGCGCAAGCGCGTGCCGAGGCCCGGCTGGCTGAAGGTTTCGATGCGCCCGCCCATGGCGTTGACTTCGGCCCGCACCACGTCCAGCCCGACGCCGCGTCCGGCCAGTTCGGTGATGGTCTCGGCGGTGCTGAAACCCGGCGCGAAGATCAGGTCGGCCAGGTCGGCGTCGCTGGCCGGGGCATCGGCGGCGATCAGTTGGCGTTCGATGCCCCGGCTGCGGATGCGCGCCAGGTCCAGCCCGGCGCCGTCGTCGGCGAATTCGACCGCCACTTCATTGCCCGCCTGGGCCACGGTGATGGTGATGACGCCCGTCGCGTCCTTGCCGGCCTTGCCGCGCGCGGCGGGCGCTTCGATGCCGTGCGCCACGCTGTTGCGCAGCAGGTGTTCGAAGGCGCCCACCATGCGTTCGAGCACGCCGCGGTCGACCTCGATGGCGCCACCGACCAGGTCCACCCTGACCTGCTTGGCGGTCTCCTTGGCGGCCTGCCGCACGGTGCGCGACAGGCGTTCGGCGATGCTGTCGAACTCGATCATGCGGGTGCGCAGCAGGTCGTCCTGCAGCTCGCGCGTCAGCCGCGCCTGGGCGGCCAGTTCGTCTTCCGTGGACTGCAGGGTGCGCTGCAGGCTGCGCTGCAGCGTGGCCACGTCGTTGACCGACTCGGCCATGAAGCGCGTCAGCTCCTGGAAGCGGGTGAAGCGGTCCATTTCCAGCGGATCGAAGGCCTGGGCGGCCGCCTTGGCGGCCTCGATGCGGGTGGTGATCTGCGTCTCGGCCTGCAATTCGATGTCGCGCAGCTGGCGGCGCATGCGCTCCAGGCTGTCGGTCAGGTCGCCCAGCGAAGACTGCATCAGCTTGACGTCGGTGTCGATGCGAGACCGCGTGATGCTGACCTCGCCGGCCTGGTTGACCAGGCGGTCGAGCAGCCCCGCGCGCACGCGCACCACGGCAGCCGTGCCGGCGCTGGCGCGCTCGGCGGCCGGCAGCGCCGGGTCCGCGCCCGAGGCAAAGCGCTGCCAGTCGATGGCCACCGGCACAGGGATGATCGGCGCGGGCGGCGGCAGTGCGACGGGGCGGCTCGCGGCGGCGTCGGGTGCAGGCGCCGTGACCGCTTCGATGAGGACTTCGGCGGCCGCTTCGACGACGGCTTCGGTGATCGCTGGGGTGATCGCTGGGGTGATCGGTTCGGCGATGGGCTCGGCGGCCCGGGGAGCCGGCAGCTCGGCCACCGCGGCCTGCGCGGGCCGCGGCTTGCGCAGGGCATCGAAGGCCGCGCTCATCGCGTCGGCCTGCGCCAGCAAAGGTGCCAGTTCGAAGGCCTGCGCCCGGCCGCGATCGGCCAGGGTTTCGATGGCGGTCTCCAGCTGGTGCGCCAATTCACCCAGCCGCATCGCGCCGGTCAGGCGGGCACCGCCCTTCAGCGTGTGCAGCGTGCGCATGCAGGCCATCGCCGCGTCCGGGCTGTCGGGTTGGTTCTGCCAGTGGCTCAGGCGCGTTTGCAACTGCGGCAGGAGTTCTTCGGCTTCTTCCTCGAAGATGGGGAAGAGCTCAGTGTCGATGGCGTCGACGATCGCCGCATCGGGCTCGGCCGGCACCACCGGCAGGTGCTCATGGGCCAGCAGCCGCTCCATCAGGTCCGCTGCCACTTCGCGCAGGAACCCGGCTGCAAACTGATGCAGGAGGCGGCGGATGTCTTCGGCCGCCTCGTTGAACAGCGCGGCCTCGCCGGGCCGGCCCGGGCCTTGGGCGTGCGAGCGCAGCAGCGCGTTTTCCAGGGCACGGGCCAGGGCCGACAGGCCGGCGTAACCCACGGTGGCCGAATTGCCGGCCAGTTGATGCGCCAGCGCCGACGTGGTCTCGGGCACCGGATGGCGCTCCCACTCCAGCGCCCACTCGGCGAGTTCGGTGCCCAGGCGGCGCGACAGCTCGTCGGCCTCGTTGAGGTAGATGTTGAACAGCGGGATGCCGATGCGCAGCGGCCCGATGACCTTGACGTCTTCGCCGTCATCCGCTTCGTCGGGCCGCTCGGCCTCTGCTGCAGGCTCCGCTGCGGGCTCAGGTTCAGGCCCAGGTTCAGGCTCAGGCGCGGGTTCGGCGACAGGGGCTGCAGGCGCCTGTGCCGCCTCGGGCCAAAGCAGCACGGGCTCCTCGAGGGCCGGTGCAGGGACGGCCGCGGTGCCGAAGAGGTCGCCCAGCTCGTCGAAGTCGATTTCCAGCGCCTCGGCCTCGGGAATGGCGGGCATCGCGGATGCCGGCGCCGTCAGGTCCGCAAGCGCGGGCAGCAGCGGCAGGTTCAACAAGCTGTCGCTGCCGCTGCCGTGCGGCAACAGCGCGGTGGCCTGGGCGTCGGCCACCACCTCAGGCTGATCCAGGGTGTCGAGGTCGAAGTCGAAAGGGATCTCTTCCGGGACCCCGGGGGCTGGCGGGGTGGGGCTGTCGAAGTCCAGGTCGGAAGCCAGCGGCAGACCGGGCACGCGCTGGCTCAGGGTGTTCAGCGTGTTCAGCGCCAGCGTCTGTTCGACCGCACTGGGCGCCGTCGGTTCGTCGATGAGGTCGAAATCCAGCGACAGCAGGCTGTCGGAAGCCAGGACCGGCAAGGCCGGCATGGCGGCGAGCGGCATCTCGGGCGGCCTGGCCGCGACAGGCAGGGTGATGGGCAGGGTGATGGGCAGGCGCTCGCCGCGCAGGCGCAGGGCGTCGGCAGCCCGCGCCAGATCGGCGGCCTGGTGCAGCCCCACCCGGCCGTCGGCGATGGCCTCGGTCCAGTCGGCCAGGTAGGCCAGGGCCTCGGCCGTCACCATGCGCAGCGGGTTGTCCATGCGCGGCGCGGTCGCCAGGCGGTCGTTGTACAGCTGCTCGCAGGCCCAGCCGGCTTCGCCGAAATCGCGCAGCCCGACCATCCGTGAACTGCCCTTGAGGGTGTGAAAGGCGCGGCGCAGGCCGGTCAGGTCGCCGCTGTCCTCGGGCGCGTCGGCCAGGCGTTCCAGCGCCGCCTGCGCCTCGGAGATGACCTCGCGCGCTTCCTCGATGAAGATGTCGCGCATCTCCGCGTCGTCCTCGAGGCCCGTGGTGGCGGGCGGCGACCACACCGGCCCGGGCGCCGCCGGCGCCGCTGCGGGCGAGTCGACCGGCGCTGGCGCAGCCGGGCCCACAGCCGGCGCCTGGGGGCTGGCGGGGGCATCGGGGGCCGCGCTGGTCGCCACCGGCGGCAGGACCAGCGCGTCGGTGCCGGGCAGCGCATCGGCCACCGGACGGGCGTCGAGGTGCAGTTCGAGCGCGTCGGTCTCGAAGGCCGCGTAAGCCGCGACGCGTTCGCTCTGTCCCATCACCGCACTGAGGCTGCCCGTGGCCGGGTCGAAGCGGAACAGCGACTTGGCCAGCTGCGGCTGCACGCTGAGCATGTCGATGAGAAAGCTCAGCGCACCCAGGTTGTCGGCCAGGCGGTCGAAGGTGCCGGTGCGTACGGCGCGCTGCGGGTCGACTTCGGTCTGTGCCAGCGCCTCGACCTCGTCGCGCATGTGCAGGGCGGCTTGCGAGGCCTGGTCCATGCCCAGCACCGACAGCACGCCGCGCATGGCCGACAACTGGCCCGGCACCGGGATCAGCAGGCCGCGCTGCGAAGGCTCGCGGAAATACTGGTCGATCTGCTTTTCGATCTCGGACAAGGACGCACGCAGTTCCTGCACGACGCTGCCCATGGTCAGTCGGTCGGACACGCGGCGGTACAGCTCTTCCATCCAGGCATCCAGCGCCTGGGGGTCTGCGCCGCCACGCACGTCGTCGATGCGGTGGGCCAGGCGCTGCACGCGGCTGGCCAGTTCGGGGTGGTCGAACTGCCCGTCTTCCAGCGCGGCATCGACGTACAGGATCGCGGTGGCCACTTCCATGGCCAGAGCCGGGGGCGGCTCGGCAGGGCTTGCCGTGGCCTGCGTGACCACGGCCTGCAGCGCCTGCGCCAGGGTCTCGCCTTGCGGGAACAGCCGCTGGACCGATACACCCATCAACGTGAACTGTTCGGACAGGCCAACCAGGCGACGCAGGTCGCCCCCGGCCACGGCCGACCAGGAATCGCGGGCGCTGGCGACGCGCTTGTGCGCCAGCAGCAGCACGGCCGGGTCGTAGCGGCCCAGGCAGGCGGTCTCGTAGTCGGCGGTCGGGTGGCGGTCCAGCTGCCAGGCCCGGCGCACTGCCATCAACCGGGGCGCGTCGGCCGCGTCATCCGGCAGGCGGGCGTGGCTGCAGAAGAACAGCAGGTCATGCGCTTGCCGGGCAGGCAGCTCGGCGGGCCCCTTGATGCGCTGGCGCAGCTGCGCCAGCATGCCCGAGGCGACACGCTTGGCATAGACGTCGACCGCCAACAGGCCGAGCGACTCGGCCTCGAAGACCGCGGCGGCCAGTTGCCAGAAGCTGGCCCCTTGGGCGTCGCCATCGGCCTCGCCGCGCGCGCCCATGCCCAGCCCGGCGCACAGGTCGCTCATCTGCATCAGCACCGCCCGCCCGCCGTCGGCCGCGCTGGGCCGCATCAGCGCCAGCACCAGCGTTTCCATCGCGCTGCGCGCAGCGTCATCGGCGGCCACCGGTTCGGCACGGACGTCGGCCGGCAAGGCGTGCCACTGCCAATCCAGCATCCACAGGTCAGCCGGGTGGATGCGCTCGGCCGCAGCCAGCTGCAACGCCGCGCGGTATTGCGGGAACAGCATCACCGGCGAGACCGGCTTGTCGACCAGCTGGCGACCCAGCAAGTCGAGCAAGGCAAAGGACGACTTCTCGATGGTGTCGACCGCAGCCCCGTCGACCAGCGCCGGCTTGGCCACCAGGCGGCTGACCGCGGCCTCGCTGGCGCGCAGCATCTCCGCGGCGGCGGGCAGACCGACCAGTTGCAAGGCGCCCACGCTCTGGTGCAACTGGTTGCGCGCCGCGCGCAACACCGCCGGGTCGACGCTGCCGAGATCCGAACCGCGCGCCGCCTCGGCCTCTTTCAGATGCCGGCGCAGGGCCCTGTGCGCCGCCTCCAGGGAGCGACGCAACTCGGCCTGCACCCAGGACAGCGCGCTGAGGTCGTCACCGGCCTCGACACCCCCTTCAGGGTCGCCGTTGTCGTGGGTCGCTTGCGTCTCGGACATGCGGGTGCTCGCTGCCTCAGGCCGGTCCGCGGGTCAGGCGATCTTGAACCGCGAGACCGAGGTCTTCAGTTCCTCGGCCGTCAAGGCCAGCTCGCGGACCATCTGGGCGGTCGAACGGGTGCCCTCCGAGGTCTGTTCGGTGACGGCAAAGATGTGCTGGATGTTGGCCGCCAAGACGTTGGCCGACTCGGCTTCGCGCAAGGCCTCGTTGGAGATGCGGCCGATCAGTTCGGACAGTTCGCGGGTGACGCGGTCGATATCGCCCAGGGCGGCGCCGGCCGCGTCCGACAGCCGCGCGCCCTCGACCACGCCCTGCGTGCTGCGTTCCATCGCGCCGACGGCGTCCTGGGTGTCGGTCTGGATGGTGCGCACGATGGCCGCAATCTGCCGCGTGGCGTCACCCGAGCGTTCGGCCAGCCGCTGCACTTCTTCGGCCACGACGCTGAAGCCACGCCCCGCCTCACCGGCCGATGCGGCCTGGATGGCCGCGTTCAGCGCCAGCACGTTGGTCTGTTCGGTGATGTCGGAAATCAGCTCGGTGATTTCGCCGATCTCCTGCGACGATTCGCCCAGCCGCTTGATGCGCTTGGACGTGTCCTGGATCTGGTCGCGGATGGCGTTCATGCCGCCGATGGCGTTCTGCACCGCCGTCAGGCCGGTCTCGGCCGCCTGCAGCGACTGGCGCGCCACCTGCGCCGTTTCCTGGGCCTGGGCGCTGACGTCGTTGATGCGGCCGGCCATCTTCAGCACCGAGTCGCCGGTGTCGCGGATTTCGCGCAATTGTTCGCCCGAAGCCGCCAGCAGCTCGGTGGACGTCTCTTCCACCCGAGCCGTCGTCTCGGTCACCCGGCCGACCGTGCTCTGCACCTGGGCCACCAGGGTACGCAGTTCTTCCACGGTATAGTTCACCGAGTCGGCGATGGCGCCGGTGATGTCTTCGGTCACCGTGGCCTGCTGCGTCAGGTCGCCTTCGGCCACCGTCTGCAATTCGTTCATCAGGCGCAGGATGGCCGCCTGGTTGGCGTCGTTGACGCGCTTGGCTTCCAGCTCCTGCCGCTCGGCTTCCAGGCGCTGCACATCGGCCACCCGCATGCGCCCCTTCTGGTCGATGACAAAGAGCTTGAGCAGGCCCAGACCGCCGGCGACCAGCGCCAGCAGCGCCAGCAGGCCCGACCCCAGGCGGGTGGCATTCAGGCCCCCTTCGACAGCCAGATCCTTCTGCAGGGTGTCCAGCGCCAGGCGCAGCGGTTCGCTGTCCACCACCACCTGGGTCTGCGCCTCGCGCGCGGCGACCAGACCCTTGAGGTTGCCCAGGATGGCGCTGGCCTCGGTGCGGGTCTGCTCGTACTGGGCCAGCAGCTGCTGCAGCCGCTCGCGCTGCTGCGCGTCCCGCGTGCCGGGCAAGCGCTGTTCGGCACTGCCGTTGAGCACGCCCTGGGCGATCTCGCGGAAGGCCTTCAGGTCCTTGTCGAGCAGGAACACCGCCTCGGCGCTGACGCCCTCGTTGGTCAGGAACTCGTTGGCGCCCTTGCCGATGCGCTGGGTCAGCATCACCAACTGACCCACCGCCGACAACTCGGCCGCCGAAGCGCCGCTCTGCAGCTTCAGCGAAGAGACGGTCTCGGCCGTTTCCAGCAGATCGGCACTCTGGCGGTTGATGGCGCGCAGCGCCTGGCCGACCTGGGTCAGTGTCTTCTGCTGGCCCATCACGGTGGCCGATGCCTTCTCGGCACGGTCGATCAGCGGCAGCAGCTTGTCGACCGGGTCTTGCAGCCGCGACGGGGCGGCGGCGATGTCGCTGTCGCCGTTCTTGAGTGCCCGCACATTGCGCACCAGCACGGCGATGCTGTCCTTGACTTCGCCGAAGGCCGAGGCATTGCCCACCAGCGCCTGAGACACGGACTTGGCCAGGCGTTGCGACTGCGTACTGGCCTGGCCGGCCGCGCCGACCTGGTCGGCACTGCGGCCGCTGGCGGTTAGCCACAGGCCGGCCCAGACCAGCAGCCCCAGCAGGCCGGCGGCGAACAGCAGGGCCACGCTGCGTTGCTGGCGGGCCATCGGCCAGGCGCCGATCAGCGGCAGCCCGCTGTCGAAACGGGGGCCTTCGGCGGCCACGCCAGGCTCGCGGCTGTCGTTGAAGTCACCGGCCATTTCCGACGGCGCGGCCGCGGAGATGATGGAAGTCCCGTCGTCCATGTCAGGCGCGACGGGTGGCGACAAGGTGCTCTGACCCAGACGCACCGTGGCTTCCATGGGGTTGTCGGGTGGCGCGAGCTCGTCGAACTTCTGCGCATCCGGCGCCTCGTCGGCGGCGCGGGTGCCGGGATTGCCCTTGTACCGGTCTAGAAAACTCATGTCGTCCTCTCTGGGGTGCCGCCGCACAGGCGCAAACAGCCACGCTGGGCGGTGCTGCACGCGGCGCGAGCCTGCTCTGCAATCGGGTATCGGTAGGCCGCGCTCATGCCGCGATGGCCAGGAACTGCTCGTTGCGTGCCAGATCCCCGAGATCGATCTCCTGCCAGAGGCGACCCTCGGCGTCACGCCAGCGGGCGCGGGCGAAGGCCGGTCTGGCGCTGGCGTCGGTGGTCACCTCGGTCAGCTGCGTGGCGTTGCGCAAGCCGGCCAGTCGGTCGACCAGCACCGCGCAATGCGCGCCCTGGTTGGCATTGAAAGTCAGCAGCTGCGATTGCTCACGCAGCGCTTGCGCCGCGCTGGGCGCGCGCAAGCCCAGGAAGGCAGCCAGATCGACCACCCCGTGCAGCCTGCCGCGCAAATTGGCCACGCCCATGAACCAGGCCTGGGTGTGCGGCACCGGCAAGAGCTTGACGACGGAAAAGATCTCGCCCGCCGTGGACAGCGGCACCAGCAGACCCTGGCCGGCGCACTCGACCGCCAGCCACGACCGCACCTGCACCTCGGACCGCGCCTGCTGCAGGCGCAGGGCCAGGCGGGCTTGCAGTTCGCGCAGGGCTTCCCGGTTGGCCATCAGTCGAAGGACTTGATCTTGGTCATCAACTCTTCGGTGCTCACCGGCTTGACGATGTAGTCCCGCGCGCCCTGTCGCATGCCCCAGACCTTGTCGGTTTCCTGGCTCTTGCTGGTGCACATGATCACCGGCACGTTCGCGTAGCGCGGGTCGCGGGTGATGCTGCGCGTCAGCTGGAAACCGTTCTGGCCGGGCATCACCACGTCCATCAGGATCAGGTCGGGCTTGTCCTCGGCCAGGCGACGCATGGCTTCGTCACCGTTCTCGGCCGTGCGCACGCTGTAGCCGCGCCGGCCCAGCACATCGGACAGGTGGTGCAACTCGGTCTTGGAGTCGTCGACGACGAGGATCTTGTGGATCGGCATCTGGTTGTCCTTGCTGGATCCCGCAGCTCAGCGCGTGGTGCGCCTGTAGGCGTCCACGGCGCGCAGCAACTGCTCTTTGGTGAAAGGTTTGGTCAGGTAATCTTCCGAGCCGACCATGCGGCCCCGCGCCTTGTCGAACAAGCCGTCCTTGGACGACAGCATGATGACGGGCACATGCGCGAAACGGGGGTTGCGCTTGATGATGGCGCAGGTCTGGTAACCATCCAGGCGGGGCATCAGGATGTCGCAGAAGATGATGTCGGGGTCGTGGTCGCTGACCTTGGCCAGCGCGTCGTAACCGTCTTCGGCCAGCAGCACTTCATGGCCGCCCTGGCGCAGGAAGATCTCGGCGCTGCGCCGGATGGTGTTGCTGTCGTCGATGACCAGCACCTTGGCGCCCATGGCCACCCCGGTACTGCCGATCGCGCCCGCAGGTGCCTGTATCTCCAAGCGCTCACTCCTCAACGGACCTCAGCAGCGCGGGCCTCGGCCCTCGGGCGCCAGCTAGACCGCGATCATTTCGAAATCTTCCTTGCGGGCGCCACACTCGGGGCAAGTCCAATTCATGTCGACCGCGGCCCACGCGGTGCCCGGTGCGATACCGTGCTCCGGATCGCCGTCGGCTTCGCTGTAGATCCAGCCACAGATCAGGCACATCCAGGTACTCGGTTCGCTCACGTTCAGATCGTCACCTCACTACAATGGAGCCGGATTGTAGCCACCGATTTCCGGCGAATTTCCCGGAATTGTCAGCACCTACATCTTGTTCTTCAGAAGCCGCTGGAGCTTGGTCACGGTCTTGCAGACCGGCACACAAGTCCCGCCAGAGACCCTGAGCGAACGCACCGAAACCCGCGCCAAGGCCTGCCCATGATCCCCGAACCCACACCGGCCACGGCCACTGAAGATCCAGGCGCCGAGCCGCCGCCGCCCGCCTGCGTGATGTGCTTCAACGCCAGCGACCCCAGCGGAGCCGGCGGCATTGCCGGCGATGTCGCCACCATCGCCGCGATGGGCGCCCACGCGCTGCCGGTGGTTACCAGCATCGTCATGCGCGACACCGCCGACACCTTCGACCAGCACGAGATCGACCCCGATGTGGTGGCCGAGCAAGCCCGCACCATCCTGGAAGACGTGACCATCGCGGGCTGGAAGGTGGGCTTCCTGGGCAGCGCCGACAACGTCAGCGCGGTGGCCGAGGTCCTCAGCGACTACACCGAGATCCCGCTGGTGTCCTACCTGCCCAACCTGAGCTGGATGGAAGAAGACCCGTCGCAGCTCTACCACGACGCCTTTCGCGAACTGATCCTGCCCGCCACCGAGGTGCTGGTGGGCAGCCACAAGACTCTGCAGGACTTCCTGCTGCCCGAGTGGGACAGCGAGCGGCCGCCTTCGGCACGCGAACTGGCGGTGGCCGCCGCCGAACACGGCACGCGCTACGTGCTGGTGACCGGCATCATGCTCACCGGCAAGCTGTCGACGCAGGGGCCCGAGCAGTTCATCGACAACGTGCTGGCTTCGGCGCAAGGGGCCATCACCGGCGAGAAGTTCGAGCGCTTCGACACCGCCTTCATGGCCGCGGGCGACACGCTGGCCGCGGCGCTGGCCGCGCTGCTGGCGGTCGGCAGCGAACTGCAGGCCGCCGTCGGCGAGGCCCTGTCCTTCCTGGACCAAAGCCTGGACGCCGGCTTTCGCCCAGGCATGGGCCAGATCGTCCCCGACCGCTTCTTCTGGGCCTTGCCGCCACCCGATGACGACGAGATGGAAGAAGGCGGCATGCCGGAACCCGAACCTGAAGACCCGAGCAACAAAGGCGCGCCCCGGCGTGTTCACTGAGAGCCGTTCACGATGAAGTCGAATGAAGAGTTGTTCGCCCGCGCCCAACGCGTGATTCCCGGCGGCGTGAATTCGCCAGTGCGGGCCTTCCGCGCTGTCGGCGGCACGCCGCGTTTCATCCAGCGGGCGCAAGGCGCCTACCTGTGGGACGCCGAGGGCCAGAAGTACATCGACTACATCGGCTCCTGGGGCCCGATGATCCTGGGCCACGGCCACCCGGCGGTGCTGGAAGCGGTGCACAAGGCGGCCGAGGACGGCTTCAGTTTCGGTGCGCCGACCGAGCGTGAGATCGAACTGGCCGAAGCCATCATCGCGCTGGTGCCCAGCGTGGAACAGGTCAGGCTCGTGAGCAGCGGCACCGAGGCCGGGATGAGCGCGCTGCGCCTGGCACGCGGCGCCACCGGGCGCAGCAAGTTCGTCAAGTTCGAAGGTTGCTACCACGGCCACGCCGACGCGCTGCTGGTCAAGGCCGGTTCGGGCCTGGCCACCTTCGGCCACCCGACCAGCGCCGGCGTGCCGGCCGACGTGGTCAAGCACACGCTGGTCCTTGAATACAACAATGTCGCGCAGCTGGAGGCCTGCTTCGCCGAGCACGGGCCCGAGCTGGCCTGCGTGATGGTCGAACCGATCGCCGGCAACATGAACTTCGTGCGCGCCAGCCTGCCCTTCATGACCCGCATGCGCGAGCTGTGCACCCAGTACGGCGCGCTGCTGGTGTTCGACGAGGTGATGTCGGGCTTTCGCGTCGCGCTGGGCAGTGCGCAGAGCCTGTACACCGCGCTGATCCCCGGCTTCGCGCCCGACGTCAGCGTCTTCGGCAAGGTCATCGGCGGCGGCATGCCGCTGGCGGCTTTCGGCGGCAAGAAAGACGTGATGAGCCTGCTGGCGCCCCTGGGCCCGGTCTACCAGGCCGGCACGCTCAGCGGCAATCCGGTGGCCACGGCCTGCGGCCTGGCCACGCTGAAGGAAATCAGCAAGCCCGGCTTTTTCGACGCGCTGTCGGCGCGCACGACCAGCCTGGTGCGCGGCCTCGAAGGCGTGGCGCGCGACGCGGGTGTGCCTTTTGTCGGCGACTGCCAGGGCGGCATGTTCGGCTTCTTCTTCGCCGAAGCCCTGCCGCAGAACTACGGCGGCACGATGGCCACCGACCAGAAACGCTTCAACGCCTACTTCCACGCCATGCTGAACCGCGGCATCTACCTGGCGCCGGCGCTCTACGAAGCCGGTTTCGTCAGCGCGGCGCACAGCGCCGAGGACATCGCGACCACGCTGGAAGCCTCACGCGCCGCCCTGCACAGCGCCAGCCTGTCGGCATGATCAAGCCGACCACGGCGCTGGGGCAGCCCGCGATGTGGCTGCGCGCGCCCTGCGGCGCCCAGGCCACGGTGCTGCTGCACGGCGCCACGCTGGTCAGCTGGATACCGGCCGGCGGTCATGAACGCCTCTACGTGTCGCCCATGGCCGAGGCCGGCCCGGGCCAGGCCGTGCGCGGTGGCGTGCCGGTGATCTTTCCGCAGTTCGAACAGCGCGGCCCCTTGCCGCGCCACGGCTTGGCCCGCAACCGTGACTGGCAGTGGCTGGAAGGTGCCGAGCGCAGCGGCATCGTCATCGGCGTGCTGCGCCTGAGCGACGACGCGGCCACCCGCGCCATCTGGCCCCACGCCTTCGAGGCCGAGCTCAGCTTCAGCCTCAGCGGCCAGCAACTCGACATCGAGCTGGCCGTCACCAACACCGGCGACGCGACTTTCGATTTCAGCGCCGCGCTGCACAGCTACCTGGCCGTGGGCGACCTGCAGCGCACGCAGCTGGGCGGCTTGCTGGGCGCGCGCTACACCGACAGCCTGACCGGCCACCAGCAGCAACAGGAACTCGACCCCTTCGGTTTTGCCGGCGAGATCGACCGCATCTACTGGGGCGCCAGGGGCGCGCAGCAGTTGGTCTGCCCCGCAGGGCGCCTGCAGATCAGCCGCGAAGGTTTCGACGACGTGGTGGTGTGGAACCCCGGTCCGACCAAGGCCCTTGCCATGGCCGACCTGCCCGACGACGGCTGGCTGGACATGCTGTGCGTGGAAGCGGCGCAAATCGGCGAACCCGTGATCCTGGCGCCCGGCCAGGAATGGGTCGCCAGGCAGAGCTTCAAGGCCTGAATGGGCCGCATGGGCGGCAGGCCTGCGCAGACCGCCACATAGAATAAATGATCATGCACATACATATCTTGGGTGTCTGCGGCACCTTCATGGGCGGCCTGGCCGCCCTGGCCCGCGAAGCCGGCCACCGCGTCACCGGCTGCGACAGCGGCGTCTACCCGCCGATGAGCGAGCAGTTGCGCGCCCTGGGCGTCGACGTCATCGAAGGTTACGGCGCCGACCAACTGGCGCTGCGGCCCGACGTCTTCGTCATCGGCAACGTGGTCACGCGCGGCTTCCCGCTGCTGGAGGCCATCCTCGACGCCGGCGCGCCCTACACCAGCGGCCCGCAATGGCTGGCGGAAAACGTGCTCCAGGGCCGCCATGTGCTGGCCGTGGCGGGCACCCATGGCAAGACCACGACGACGGCCATGCTGGCCTGGATCCTGGACCAGGCCGGGCCGAATTCCCAAGGTCGACCGGGCTTCCTGGTCGGCGGCGTGCCGCTGAACTTCGGCGTCTCGGCGCGGCTGGGCGCGGTGGCGCCGGGCTCGCCTTTCGTCATCGAAGCCGACGAGTACGACACGGCCCTGTTCGACAAACGCAGCAAGTTCGTCCACTACCGGCCGCGCACCGCCATCCTGAACAACCTGGAACACGACCACGCGGACATCTTCCCTGACCTGGCCAGCATCGAGACGCAGTTCCACCACCTGGTGCGCACCGTGCCGTCCACCGGCCGGCTGCTGGTGAATGCGCGCGACGCCGCGCTGGCCCGCGTGCTGGCACGCGGCTGCTGGAGCGAGGTGCTGCGCTTCGGCACCAAGCGCGAAGAACCGGGCGGCCTGTGCGCGCGCGGCGAGCCGCCCTCCTTCGACGTGCTGCGCGGCAGCCTGAAGCTGGGCCGCGTCGAATGGGCGCTGCTGGGCGAACACAACCAGATGAACGCGCTGGCCGCCATCGGCGCGGCCGAGCACGTGGGCGTGGCGCCCGAGGCCGCCTGCGCCGCGCTGGCCAGTTTCCAGAACGTGCGCCGCCGGCTGGAACTGCGCGGCAGCGTCGCGCTGGGCGGCGGCGAGGTCAAGGTCTACGACGACTTCGCGCACCACCCGACGGCCCTGCGCGCCACCATCGACGGCCTGCGCCGCAAGGTGGGCGTGGGTGGGCGCATCCTGGCCCTCTTCGAGCCGCGTTCCAACACCATGAAGCTGGGCACGATGAAGGCCCTGCTGCCCTGGGCGCTGGAAGAGGCCGACCTGAGCTTCTGCCTGCAGGGCGACTACGGCTGGAGCACGGCGCAGGCGCTGGCGCCTCTGGGCCCCAAGGCCGTGGTGCGCGACAGCGTCGAGGCGCTGGTGGCCGAGGTCGTCCAGACCGCCCGCCCCGGCGACCACCTGCTGTGCATGAGCAACGGAGCGTTCGGCGGCATCCACGAACGGCTGCTGGCCGCGCTGCGCGCCCGAGCCTGAAAGGCCCGCCGCCGATTTGCGATATGGTCCTGCGCTTCGAATTCGCAGGATGGCCCATGTCACGTTCGTCGCAATCGCCTTACGCCCCGTCCCGTTCTGGCCTCGCGGCGCCCGCCTGGCTCAGCGCCGTCGCGGCCCTGCTGGCCGGCTGCGCCAGCGTCGGCACGCCGCCCGAGCCCGCTGCCAGCGCCGCCGCGCCAGCGGCAGCCGCCAGTGCGCCGGCGGTGGCCGGGGTGACCGGAACAGCCGCTGCAGCCCGCCCCGCCGGGCCGGCCGGCGCCGCCTCCGCGCCGCTGGTGCGCACCACGCCAGCCGTGCCGCCGGGCACACCGGCGCCTTTCGCCGACGTCACGCGCGACGCCACCAGCAAGGCCGGCTACCTGACGGTCTGGACCAAGGACGACAAGACCTGGCTGGAGATTCCGGCCGAGCGCTTGAACGCACCCTTTTTCCTGAGTGCTTCGCTGGCCAGCGGCCTGGGTGAACGCGGCTTCTGGCCCGGCCTGATGGGCGGCCGCCAGCAGGTGGTGGAACTGCGCCGCGTCGGCAACACGGTGCAGATGGTGGCCCGCAACCTGCTCGTTCGCGCACCCGATGGCACGCCGCTGGCGCGCGCCGTCAGCGAAAGCTATGCCGAAAGCCTGATCGGCGTGGCCCCGCTGGCCGCTGCCGCCCACCCGACGCGCAAGTCGCTGCTGGTGGACGTGCAGGCCCTGCTGGGTGGCGACATCCCCGGCACGCAGACGCAACTGGAAGCCAGCTACCGCCTGCCCTATGTGCACGACCGCAGCAATTCGTCGGTCGAACGCACGCGCACCTCGGGCGACGGCACGGCCGTCACGACGCGGTCGCACTTCACGGTGCCCAAGCTGCCGGCGCCGCCGGTTTTCGCGCCGGGCGCACAACCGCCCAACCCGGCCGCGCTGCCCAACCCGCCCAGCGTGGTGCCCGACGCACGCAGCCTGTTCATCCACTACACCTACACGCTGGCGCCGCTGCCGCTGGAGCCGATGAAGACGCGCCGCGCCGACCAGCGCGTGGGCTACTTCACCGAGGCCTATTTCGATCTCGCCAACGACAACGGCGGCGACGGCCGCACCCACCTGATACGCCGCTGGCGGCTGGAAAAGCAGGACCCGGCGGCAGCGGTGTCGCTGCCCAAGAAGCCCATCCGCGTGGTGATGGACCGCAACATCCCCGAGAAGTGGCGCCCCGCGCTGCGCGAGGCCATCCTGGAATGGAACAAGGCCTTCGAACGCGCCGGTTTCAAGGACGCCATCGCCGTCGAGCAGCAGGCCCAGGACGCCGACTGGTCGTCGCTGGAAGGCACCCACATCCTGGCGGTGCGCTGGTTCGCCCTGGAAGGCCCGGGCGCGACGGCGGTCGGCCCGAGCCAGAGCGACCCGCGCACCGGCGAAATCCTGCGCGGCGCGGCCATCATTCCCGAGAACTGGGCACGCCTGGAACGCACGCGCACCCGGGAAACCTTGCCCGCCGTGGCGATGAACGCGGCCGCCGGCAGCCCGACGGGCCTGACGGCCGAGGACCTGTGCAGCTACGGCCATGACGCACTGGAAGAGGCCAGCACCGGCCTGGAACTGCTGCAGATGCGCGGCGAGATCGACCCCAACAGCCCGCAGGCCGAGCGCTACGTGGCCGCCGCGCTGAAGGACGTGACCATGCACGAGGTGGGCCACGCGCTGGGCCTGCGCCACAACTTCCGCGCCTCGACCAGCATCACGGCGGCGCAACTGCGCGACCCCCGGTTCACGGCCGCCAACGGCGTGTCGAACTCGGTGATGGACTACAACGGCCTGAACATCTCGCTGGAAGGCGAAGCCACGGCCGACTACGTGATGCCCAGCCTGGGCGCCTACGACCACTGGGCCATCGAGTACGGCTACCGCGAATTCCCGGCGGCCTCCGAGAAGGACGACCTGACCCGGCTCGCCGACCAGAGCAACAGCAACCCCGCGCTGGCCTATTCGACCGACGAAGACATCGCCGGCATCGACCCGCTGGTCAACCAGCGCGACCTGAGCGACGACCCGCTGGCCCACGCGCAGCGCCAGCTGAAAATCGCCCGTGAACTGTGGACGCGCACGCAGGCCCGCACGCTGCCGGCGGGGGACGACCTCAGCATCTACCGCCGCAACCTGCAGCGCGGCCTGGGCTACTACGCCGCCACCGTGCCGGTGGTGGCCAAGTACGTCGGCGGCACCTACACCTCGCGGGCGCTGGCCGGCGCCAAGCAGGCGCTGCTGGTGCCGGTGCCGGCCGAGAAGCAGCGCGCCGCGCTGAACCTGCTGGTGAATGAGGTCTTCACCGCCGGCAGCCTGCACTTCGACCCGAAATTCATGAGCCGCCTGGGCGTCGAGCAGTTCGAGCGCTTGGGCCCCAACCGCGCCATCTTGAATGTCGACTTCAGCCTCGCCGACGCGGTGCTGACCATCCAGCGCAGCGCGCTGGACGCGCTGATGTCGGACAACCTGGCGAGCCGGCTGGCCGACTCGGAGTCCAAGGTCGCTGACGCCCGCACCCTGCTGAGCTACGCCGACGTGCAAGCCCAGATCAGTGGCGCGGCCTGGTCGGAATTGAAAGGGGGCGCGGGCGCCAGGAAAGGCGAGATCGACAACTTCCGCCGCAACCTGCAGCGCGAACACCTGCGGCGCCTGGCCACCGGCCTGTTGCGCCCCACCTCCAACGTCGCCACCGACGTGCGCGCCGTCCACCGGCAGGTGGCGCTGCGCCTGGAAGCCGGCCTGAAAGCGGCGCTGGCCGGCGGCGGCTGGACGTCCATCGCCCAGGCCCACCTGGCCGACAGCCTGGCGACCTTGAGCGAAGCACTGCGCGCACCGCTGGCCAAGCAGGGAGCCTGATCGGGTGACGGATGCACGGGGCCGCGCCTGCCGTTGACAAGGTCGCGGCCCTGTTCGGGGACGGTCGGGCTTCCGCGGCGACAATCCACCCTATGTATGCATTGTTCGATGACGCCGGCAAATTCCACGCCGGCCGTGTGATGTCCGAGGCCGACAGCTCGGTTCAGGTGGAGCTGGAGTCCGGCAAGCGGGTCAAGGTCAAGTCGGCCAACGTGATGCTGCGCTTCGAGAAGCCGGCACCGGCCGAGTTCATGGCCCAGGCGCAGGCCCTGGCCGCCGACATCGACCTCGACCTGGCCTGGGAGTTCGCGTCCGACGAAGAATTCAGCTTCGGCGACCTGGCGCGCGACTATTTCGACGCCAAGGCCGGCCCCGACAAGCAGGCCGCCGCACTGCTGCGCCTGTTCGAAGCGCCGCACTACTTCCGCCGCCTGGGCAAGGGCCTGTTCAGGAAGGCGCCGGAAGAGACCGTCAAGGCGGCGCTGCTGGGCATCGAGCGCAAGAAGCAGCTGGCGCTGCAGATTGAGGCCTGGGCGAGCGAGCTGGTGCAGGGGCAGTGCCCGGCACCGGTGCGCGAACAGCTCTACCGCATCCTGTTCAAGCCGGACAAGAACGGCGCCGAATACAAGGCCGTGGTCGAGGCCGCGAAGCGGGCGCAACGCGCGCCGCTGGACCTGCTGACGGCCGCCGGTGCCATAGCAAGCCCCTACCAGTTCCACTGGCAGCGCTTCCTCTTCGAGCAATTCCCCAAGGGCCACGCCTTTGCGCCGGGCCTGGCCGCGCCGGCCATCCAGGACGATTTGCCGCTGGCCCCGGTTGCGGCCTTTTCCATCGACGACAGCGCCACCACCGAGATCGACGACGCGCTGTCGGTGCAGGGCCTGGGCACCGGCACCGTCGTCTTCGGCGTGCACATCGCGGCGCCGGGGCTGGCCATCACGCCCGACACGGCCATCGACAAGGTGGCGCGCGAACGGCTGTCCACCGTCTACATGCCGGGCTGGAAGATCACCATGCTGCCCGACGAGGTCGTGCAGGCCTACACGCTGGCCGAGGGCCGCAACTGCCCGGCCGTCAGCCTGTACGTGACGCTGGACGAAGCGACGCTGGAAGTGCGCAGCAGCGAGACCAAGCTGGAGTTGGTGCCCATCGCCGCCAACCTGCGGCACGACCAGCTGGACACCGTCGTGACCGAAGCCACGCTGACTGGCGAGGCGCCCGCCGACTACGCCCACGCCGCCGAACTGGCCTTCGCTTTCCGGCTGGCCAAGGCCCTGAAGGCGCGGCGCGAGGTGGTGCGGGGCAAACCCGAGACCTTCAACCGGCCGGACTACAACTTCAGGCTGGCCGGCACCGACGGGGAGCCGCAGGGCCATGAAGCCGTGACCATCAGCACCCGCCAGCGCGGTGCGCCGCTGGACCTGATCGTCGCCGAGGCCATGATCCTGGCCAACAGCACCTGGGGCGGCTGGCTGGCCGAACACGGCGTGCCCGGCATCTACCGCAGCCAGGCCAGCCTGCTGCCGGGCAACAAGGTGCGCATGGGCACCAAACCGGCGCCGCACGCCGGCATGGGCGTGGCGCAGTACGCGTGGGCGACATCGCCGCTGCGGCGCTATGTCGACCTGGCCAACCAGTGGCAGATCATCGCCTGCGCCCGCCACGGCCGCACGGCCGCGCTGGTGGCGCCCTTCAAGCCGAAGGACGCGGCCTTGTTCAGCGTCATCTCGGCCTTCGACGCCGCCTACACCGCCTACAACGGCTACCAGCAGGGCATCGAACGCTTCTGGACGCTGCAATGGGTGGCGCAGCAGGGTCTGACCGACATCGACGCCAGCGTGATGAAGGACGGCCTGGTGCGCGCCGACGTGGTGCCGCTGGTCTTCCGGCTGCCAGGCACCGAAAGCCTGCCGCGCGGCAGCCGCGTGCGCGCCCGCATCACGGGCATGGACCTGCTGACGCTGGAGCTGCACGCCACGCTGGCGGCGCGGCTGGATGAAGCGGCGCCGGCCGCGGTCGACGAGGCGGCGCTGGAAGACGATGAAGCCGTGCCGGGCGGCGCGCTGCAGTTGGCCATCGACCTGGACGACGGCGGCGGTGCAGCCGCGCCGGCCGTGGCCGCCGACCCGGCTTGAGGCTGCGGCAATGCGCTGGCCGGCCCTGTCGACGCTGCAGTGGGCTCTGCTGGCCTCGGGCGCCGCGCATGGCGCCCTGCTGACCGTGCACCTGGTGGGTCCGCTGCGCATCGACCGGGCCTTTCGCGACACCCCGCTGGACGTGATCCTGGTCAACGCGCATTCGAGCGAAGCACCGCTGCAGGCGCAGGCCATCGCCCAGGCCAACCTGGCCGGCGGCGGCGAAGCCGACAAGCGCCGTTCGACGTCGCCGCTGCCGATGGCGCCCGCGGTGCAGCTGGGCGACGCCGCCGAGGACGCCAGGCGCCGCATCGATACGCTGCAGGACGAACAGCAGCAGCTGCTGTCGCAGATCCGCCGCGAGATCGCCACGCTGCCACCGCCCGACCCGCGGCGCGAGAACGGCACGCCAGCCGAACGCGAGCAGGAAGACCACCGCAAGCAGCTGCTGCGCCTGCTGGCCGAGATCGAAAAGCGCATCAACGACGAAAGCACGCGGCCCAAGAAGCGCTACATCAGCCCGGCCACGCGCGAAGAGGTCTACGCGGCCTATTACGACAGCCTGCGCCGGCGCATCGAGGACCGCGGCACGCGTGACTTCCCCGAGCAGAACGGCAGGAAGCTGTACGGCGAGCTGACGATGAACGTGACGGTGGACGCCGTGGGCCGCGTGCTGGAAGCCGAGATCGTGCGGCCCTCGGCCACGCCCGTGCTGGACCAGCGCGCCGTGGCGATCGTGCGCGCGGCCGGGCCCTTCGGGCTGTTCACGCCGGCGATGCAGGCGCAGGCCGACCAGATCATCGTCACCTCGCGCTTCCGCTTCACGCGCGACGACGGGCTCGAGGCCACCGTGAGATCCGCCCGATGACGGCCCTGCCGATGGCGCGCTACGCGGTGGCCGGCAACCCGGTGGCGCACAGCCGCAGCCCGGCCATCCACGCGGCTTTTGCCGAGCAGGGCGGGCAGCCGCTGGTCTACGAACGCCTGCTGTGTCCGCTGGACAGCTTCGAGGCCACCGTGCGCGCCTTCGAGGCCGCGGGCGGGCGGGGTTGCAACGTCACCGTGCCTTTCAAGGTGCAGGCTCACGCCCTGGCGGTGCAGGTCAGCCCGCGGGCGGCCCTGGCCGGCGCGGCCAATGTCCTGCGCTTCGATGCCGCGGGCTGGTTCGCCGACAACAGCGACGGCGTCGGCCTGCTGCGCGACATCGAGCGCGGCGCCGGCCGGGCCCTGGCGGGCGGCCGCATGCTGCTGATCGGCGCGGGTGGCGCGGCGGCCGGCGTGCTGGGCCCGCTGCTGGCTGCGCGGCCCGGCACGGTGGTGGTGGCCAACCGCAGCGTCGACAAGGCGCAGGCCCTGGTGGCCCGCCACGCCGCCGTCGCGCAGGCCCACGGCGTCACGCTGCGCGCCGGCGCGCTGGACGCACCCGGGCGCGGTTTCGACGTGGTGCTGAACGCCAGCGCCAGCAGCCTGCAGGGCGCGGCCTCGCCGGTGGCTGCCGCCGTCTTCGCGCCCGGCGCGCTGGCCGTGGACCTGATGTACGGCGCCGCCGCACGGCCCTGGCTGGCCTGGGCGCACGCCGCCGGTGCCGAAGCGCGCGACGGCCTGGGCATGCTGGTCGAACAGGCGGCCGAGGCCTACTTCATCTGGCGCGGCGTGATGCCCGACACCGCGCCGGTGTTGCGTGCGCTGCGCGCCGAGCTGGACGCGGCGGCATGAAGACGCTGGCCGTCGGCGCGCGCCGCCACCCCGTCGCCCGCCACGCGCTGCGCCTGGGCGCGCTGCTGCTGCTGTGCGGTCTGGCCCTGCAGGGGGCCTTTGCCGCGCGCATCGCGCTGATGGCCGTGCTGGCGCCGCAGTCCACCGCCTTCCAGCGCAGCGAGGCCTGGCGGCTGCTGGTCGAGCAGCACCGCATCGCCTGGAGCCAGGACAGCGTGGACGGCAGCCGCCTGTCGCGGAACCTGCTGCGGGCGGTG
Source organism: Rubrivivax sp. (assembly GCA_040400915.1). Classification (GTDB taxonomy): domain Bacteria; phylum Pseudomonadota; class Gammaproteobacteria; order Burkholderiales; family Burkholderiaceae_C; genus Rubrivivax. The sequence continues at coordinate 142,937 of JBBAPI010000008.1, read as the reverse complement.
ATCGCCAGCGAAGACGCGGGTTTCGTCGACCACAAGGGCATCGCCTGGGAGGCCATCGAAAAGGCCTGGCAGAAGAACCAGCAGGCCGAGTTGCGCGTTCAGGCCGTCAGCGCCAAGGCCGGCGCAGCCGCCCGGCCGGGCCGGCCAGCGCCGGCGCCGAAGGTGGTGGGCGGCTCGACCATCACGCAGCAATTGGCCAAGAACCTCTTCCTGTCGGGCGAGCGCACCGCCGCGCGCAAGGCGCAAGAGGCCCTGCTGACGCTGATGCTGGAGGCCGCGCTCAGCAAGGAACGCATCCTGACGATCTACCTCAACAACGTCGAATGGGGCGAAGGCGTGTTCGGCGCGCAGGCGGCGGCCCGCCACTACTTTCGCATCGACGCAGCCCGACTGGGCCCCGAGCAGGCGGCCAGGCTGGCGGTGATGCTGCCGGCGCCCAAGCGCTTCGAGAAGAACCCGGGCTCGGCCTATGTGGCTGCACGGGCGGCCACCATCGTGGCGCGCATGGGCGCGGTGGCACTGCCATGACCGTGCCCGAGGAACTCTGCGCCACGGCCGCCCGCCTCGTCGTCGAGGAAGGCATGGAATACGGCGCCGCCAAGCGCAAGGCGGCGCGGGCCTGGGGCAGCCGGACCGAACTGCCCAGCGACGAACAGGTGGAAGCTGCGGTGCGCGAACACCTGGCCCTGTTCTGCGCCGATACCCAAGCCGCCGAACTGCGTGCGCTGCGCGAGGTCGCGGCGCTGTGGATGACCCGGATGGCCGACTTCCGCCCGCATGTCTCGGGCGCCGTCTGGCGCGGCACGGCCACCCGGCTGTCGACCGTGCGGCTGGACCTGTACTGCGATGATCCGAAGGCCGCCGAGATCCAGATGATCAACGCCGGTGAAGACTATGACAGCGGCGCGCTGGACCTGCCCGGCCGCCGCGAACCCTTGAACGTGCTGACCGTGGCCACGCCCTGCGCGTTCCTGGGCGAGCGCGTGACCGTCCACCTGCTGCTGCACGACCGCGACGACCAGCGCGGTGCATTGAAGCCCGACACCCAGGGCCGCAGTTGGCGCGGCGACCTGGCAGCCTTGCACAAACGAATGATGGAAGACGCATGAACCGACGCAACTGGATCCTGGCCGGCACCGGCGCCACCGCCGCCGTACTGGGCGTGGCCTGGCAAGGCAGGAGCCGCCCGGGTGCGGCGCCAGCCGCCGTGCTGGACGCCGCCACCACGGCTTTCTGGCAAACCAGCTACACCCAGCCCGATGGCCAGACACTGGCGATGTCAGCCTTGCGAGGCCAGCCTCTGGTCTTGAATTTCTGGGCCACCTGGTGCCCACCCTGCGTGAAGGAAATGCCCGAGCTGGACCGCTTTGCCAGGCAGTTCGCCAGCCAAGGTGGCCGCGTGGTCGGTCTGGCCGTGGACAACCCCAAGGCGGTGCGTGACCACCTGCAACGCGCGCCGGTCAGCTACGCCATCGGGATGGCGGGTTTCGACGGCACCGAGCTCAGTCGCAAACTGGGCAACACCACCGGCGCCCTGCCCTTCACGGCGGTGTTCGCGCGCAGCGGTGCGCTGGTGCAGCGCAAGCTGGGCGAAACCGGCTACGACGAGTTGCAAGGCTGGGCCAAGGGCCTGTAGCCGGGCAGGCCCAGGGCCCGGTGGCGGCGCAGCCGGGCGGCGCCATGCAACACCGGCAATTTGCATTCAGCCGCGTTGAACAGTTCCTAACAAGCGTAAAGTCTGGCCCCTTGCGGTTTCAGGTCCGCGGTCTGGGACGGCGCAGCACTCCGCTGCACCCGCGCTGCGCTGCGTATCCAGACCTCCAAGTGCCGACGCAGGTGGCTTGAGATCGATACCCGTTAGAAACACGATTGCGGCAGTTGGGTGCCGATGCCAAAAGCGCCGAAAGTTGGCGCAACAAGACAAGGAAGACTGGCCATGGATCTGCGAAAACTCAAGACCCTGATCGACCTGGTATCGGAGTCGAACATCTCCGAGCTCGAAATCACCGAAGCCGAAGGCAAGGTGCGCATCGTCAAGGGCCCGGTGGGTGGCGCCGTGGCGCCGACCTACATGCTGGCACCGGCTGGCGCACCCGCCCCGGTCGCCGCACCGGCTGCAACCGCCGCCCCCAGCGCCGCCGAAACGCCCGCCGCGCCCGAAGGCAAGATCATCAAGTCGCCGATGGTTGGCACCTTCTACCGCTCGGCCAGCCCGGGTGCCAAGGCCTTTGCCGACGTCGGTGACTCCATCAAGGTGGGCGCGGCCGTATGCATCATCGAAGCGATGAAGATCATGAACGAGATCGAGGCCGATTGCGACGGCAAGGTGCTGCGCATCCTGTGCGAGAACGGTCAGGCGGTCGAATTCGGCCAGCCCCTGTTCATCGTCGAATAAGCGGTCCGGCCGTGTTCAAGAAAATACTCATCGCGAACCGGGGCGAAATCGCCCTTCGCATCCAGCGCGCCTGCAAGGAAATGGGCATCAAGGCCGTGATGGTCTATTCCGAGGCCGACCGCGAAGCCAAGTACGTCAAGCTGGCCGACGAAGCGGTGTGCATCGGCCCGGCGTCGTCGACGCTGAGCTACCTGAACATGCCGGCCATCATCGCCACGGCCGAGGTCACCGACGCCGAGGCCATCCACCCCGGCTATGGCTTCCTGAGCGAAAACGCCGACTTCGCCGAACGCGTCGAGAAAAGCGGTTTCGTCTTCATCGGGCCGTCGTCGGAAAACATCCGCCTGATGGGCGACAAGGTCTCGGCCAAGCAGGCCATGATCAAGAGCGGCGTGCCCTGCGTGCCGGGCAGTGAAGGCGCCCTGCCCGACGACCCCAAAGAGATCATCCGCATCGCCCGCACCGTGGGCTACCCGGTGATCATCAAGGCCGCTGGCGGCGGCGGCGGGCGCGGCATGCGCGTGGTGCACACCGAGGCCGCGCTGATCCATGCCGTGCAGACCACACGGGCTGAAGCCGGCGCGGCCTTCGGCAACCCTTCGGTCTACATGGAAAAATTCCTGGAGCGGCCGCGCCACGTCGAAATCCAGATCCTGGCCGACACCTTCAAGAACGCCGTCTGGCTGGGCGAGCGCGACTGCAGCATGCAGCGCCGCCACCAGAAGATCATCGAGGAAGCACCGGCGCCGGGCATTCCGCGCCGGGTCATCGAAAAGATCGGCGACCGCTGCGCCGCCGCCTGCAAGAAGATCGGCTACCGCGGCGCCGGCACCTTCGAATTCCTGTACGAGGACGGCGAGTTCTATTTCATCGAGATGAACACCCGCGTGCAGGTCGAGCACCCGGTGACGGAGATGGTGACCGGCATCGACATCGTGCAGATGCAGATCCGCGTGGCGGCCGGCGAGAAGCTGCCCTTCACGCAGCGCCAGATCATCTTGCGCGGCCACGCCATCGAATGCCGCATCAACGCCGAAGACCCTTACAAGTTCACACCGTCCCCGGGCCGGGTCAGCCTGTGGCATGCGCCGGGCGGGCCGGGTGTGCGCGTCGATTCCCACATCTACACGAACTACTTCGTGCCGCCCAACTACGACTCGATGGTCGGCAAGATCATCTGCCACGGCGACACCCGCGAGCAGGCGCTGGCGCGCATGCGCACGGCACTCAGCGAGACGGTGGTCGAGGGCATACAGACCAACATCCCGCTGCACCGCGAACTGCTGGCCGACGCCAAGTTCATCGAAGGCGGAACCAGCATCCATTACCTCGAAGGCTGGCTCGGCCAGCACCGGCGATGAGCCATGTTTGAGTTGGTACTCCGGGCACCGGCGGCGCTGGTCGAACCGGTGTCTGAGCTGCTGATGGACGAACTGGACGCGCTGTCGGTCTCGGTGGAAGACGCCGACGCCGACACCGCCGCCGAGCAGGCCCTGTTCGGTGAACCCGGCATGCCGGCGCCGGCCGCGGGCTGGGAGCGTTCGACGCTGAAAGCCCTGTTCGACACCGAACGGGCCGCCGAGCAGGCGGCCACGCTGCTGCTGGCGCAGCACGGCGCCGGCACCGCAGGCGGTGGCGTGATCCTGCAGGCGCTGGCGCTGATGCCCGAGCAGGACTGGGTGCGCCTGACGCAGTCGCAGTTCGCGCCGGTGGAAATCACACCCACCTTCTGGGTCGTGCCCAGCTGGCACCAGCCGCCGCCGGCGGCGAAGCAGGTCATCCGGCTCGATCCCGGCCTGGCCTTCGGCACCGGCACGCACCCGACCACCCGCATGTGTCTGCGCTGGCTGGCGACGCAGGCGGCGGGGCACGCCGGCCGGCGCGTGCTGGACTACGGCTGCGGCTCGGGCATCCTGGCGATCGGCGCCGCCCTGGTCGGCGCCAGCGCCATCGACGCCGTCGACATCGACCCCGCCGCCGTGCAGTCCACCCAGGACAACGCCCGCCGCAACGGCGTGCCGCTGGCCCAGCTCAGACCCGGCCTGCCCGACGCTGCACGGGGCCTGTACGACACCGTGCTGGCCAACATCCTGGCCACGCCGCTGAAGCTGCTGGCACCGCTGCTGGCCGGCCATGTGGCGCCCGCTGGTTGGCTGGTGATGGCGGGCATCCTGGAACGCCAGGCCGACGAGATCACCGCCGCCTACGCCCCTTGGCTGGACGTGCGCGTGGCCGACCGCGAAGACGGCTGGATCCTGATGACGGCGCAAAGGCCGCCGGCCGGGCCACCCTGAAATGGCCAATCTGGCCGCCCGCTGCACGGCTTGCGGCACGGTGTTCCGCGTCGTGCAAGACCAGTTGCGCGTGGCCGGCGGTCTGGTGCGTTGCGGTCGCTGCGGTGAGGTGTTCAACGCCTCGACGGCGCTGATCGATCTCGATGCGGCGACAGCGACCCCGCCGCCCGCGCAGCTGCCGACCGAAGTGCCGACTGCACGGCCCCCCGTGGCAGCGCCCGATGCGACGGCGGCGACGCTGGACTTCGGTGCCATCGAAGTCGCTGGTGCAGCCAGTTTCACCACCGAGCCGCCGCGCGGGCCCCCGCGGGCCGCGGCGGGCTCCGAACCCGAGCCTGAACCCGAAGCCGACATCCTGGATGCGGTCGACCTGCACGCCGAACCCGCAGCCATGCCCTCCTTCGTACGCAGCGCCGAGCGGGCCCGGCGCTGGCACCGGCCGTGGGTGCGTGGCGCCCTGGCGGCGGGCGCCGCGCTGGCCGTGGTGGTGCTGTCGGCGCAGATCGCACACGTCTACCGCGACCAGCTCGCGGCCCGATACCCGGGTGCGCGCCCGGCGCTGGAAACGGCCTGCGCGGCATGGGGCTGCCGGGTCGACCCGGTGCGCGCCATCGACAAGCTGGCGGTCGAGAGCAGCGGGCTGGTGCGCGTGGAGAAGTCCCAGGTCTACCGGCTGCAACTGGTGCTGCGCAACCGCAGCGACATCCCGCTGGCCTGGCCGGCCTTCGACCTGACGCTGAGCGACAGCGCGGGCAAGGCGGTGGCGCGGCGCGTGCTGCGTGCTGCCGAGCTCGGCGTGAACGAGGCCACGTTGGCTGGCGGTCGTGAACTGCCGTTGCAGGCCACACTCCAGGCCGCCACCGAACCGATCGTCGGCTACACCCTCGAACTCTTCTATCCCTGAACGCGCCGCCTGCGCCGGGCGCTTCACTTTTTTTCGTTGGTCCTTTTCACCTTGTTTCCAGGAGTCTTCCCATGCCCGCCTTGATCTGCGGATCTCTCGCCTTCGACACGATCACCAATTTCCCGGGCCGCTTCGCCGACCAGATCCTGCCGGACCAGGTGCACATCCTGAACGTGTCCTTCCTGGTGCCCACGCTGCGGCGCGAGTACGGCGGCTGTGCCGGCAACATCGCCTACACGCTGCACATCCTGGGCGGCACGCCGGTGATCCTGGCCGCGCTGGGCGTCGACGGTGGCGACTACCACGCCCGCCTGCAGCACTGGGGCGCTGACACGTCGCTGATCCACCGCGACGTCGAACTGCACACCGCGCAGTGCCACATCACGACCGATCGCGACAACAACCAGATCACCGCCTTCCACCCCGGCGCGATGAGCAATGCGCACCACAAGGTCGTGCCGCCGCGCAGCGTGCGCACTGACCTGGCGATCGGCATCGTCGCCCCCGACGGCCGCGACGCGATGTGGCAGCACGCCCACCAGATGGCCGACGCGCAGATCCCCTTCATCTTCGACCCAGGCCAGCAACTGCCGCAGTTCAACGGCGAAGAACACCGCGAGATCCTGGGCCTGGCGCAATGGGTCGCGTTGAACGACTACGAAGCCAAGATGCTGCAGGAACGCACCGGCGAAACGCCGGAGCAGATCTCGTTGCGGCCGAACGTGCGCGGCGTCATCGTCACGCTGGCCGAGCACGGTTGCGAGCTGTGGGAACAGGGCGCCCGCACGCTGGTGCCGGGCGTGGTGGCCGAACAGGTGGTCGACCCCACCGGCTGCGGCGACGCCTTCCGCGCCGCCCTGCTCTTCGGCCTGGAACGCGCTTGGTCGCTGGCCCGCTGCGCCGCGCTGGGCAACCGCCTGGGTGCGCTGAAGATCGCGCAACGCGGGCCGCAGAACCACGTCATCACGCCGGCCTTGCTGGCCGAGTGGACGGCGGGGTGAAACCCGCTCCCGCTTGCGGGGCGAGGGGGCAAGACAGAACTCAGTTCACGACTTGCGCCATCGCACCGCTGGTGTAGAGGCCGGCCACGGTGTGCAGGCTCATCGGCTTGATCTTGCCGGCCTGCCCTTCGCAGCCGAACTGCTGGTAGCGCTGCTTGCAGATGGCCTTGGCGGCTTCGCGGGCCGGCTTGAGCCACTCGCGGGCGTCGAACTTCTCGGGGTTCTCGGCCAGGAATTGGCGCACCGCGGCGGTCATCGCCAGGCGGATGTCGGTGTCGATGTTGATCTTGCGCACGCCGAACTTGATGGCTTCCTGGATCTCTTCGACCGGCACGCCGAAGGTCTCGCGCATCTGGCCGCCGTACTGGTTGATCAAGGCCAGCAGGTCTTGCGGCACCGACGAGGAACCGTGCATCACGAGGTGGGTGTTCGGGATGCGGGCGTGGATTTCCTTCACGCGGCTGATGGCCAGGATGTCGCCCGTGGGCTTGCGGCTGAACTTGTAGGCGCCATGGCTGGTGCCGATGGCGATGGCCAGTGCGTCGAGCTGCGTGGCCTTGACGAAGACAGCGGCTTCCTCGGGGTCGGTCAGCATCTGGCTGTGGTCGAGCTTGCCCTCGGCGCCGATGCCGTCTTCCTCGCCGGCTTCACCGGTTTCCAGGTTGCCCAGGCAGCCCAGTTCGCCTTCGACGGTGACGCCCACCTGGTGGGCCATGTCGACCACCTTGCGCGTGACCTCGACGTTGTAGTCGAAGCTGGCCGGCGTCTTGCCATCGGCCATCAGCGAGCCGTCCATCATCACCGAGCCGAAGCCCAGGTTGATGGCGCCCTGGCAGATGTCGGGTGTCTGGCCGTGGTCCTGGTGCATGACCAGCGGGATGTTCGGCCAGGTTTCGACGGCGGCCTGGATCAGGTGCTTGATGAAGCTTTCTCCGGCGTACTTGCGGGCCCCGGCGCTGGCTTGCAGGATGACGGGCGCACCGACTTCGGCCGCAGCGGTCATCACGGCCTGCACCTGTTCCAGGTTGTTGACGTTGAAGGCGGGGATGCCGTAGCCGTTCTCGGCGGCGTGGTCGAGCAGCTGGCGCATCGAAACGAGGGGCATGACGGTCTCCGGGAGGTTGTGTGCAAGCGGGTTGGGGCGCAGGTGCCCAGCTGGGTCACCGCGCTGAAACTGCGCCGATTCTAGCCACCAGGCCCTGTGCGGACCGGGCCGCAGGGCGCCGCGCAGCGCCTCTGAAGTGAGGGCGGAAAGTGGTGCTTTTCATGCGCCAGTGCGCGCGCGGGCCGGGGACACTGCCCACCAGGGCCGCACCCCGCGCGGACCCGCACGAAAGCACGACATGGCCCGCATCGCCCTGGCACCCCTGACGCCCTGGATCACCGAAGCCGCCCTGGCGCACGGCGACGCCCTGCCGGCACACCTGATGGCGCGTCTGCAGATCAGTCGGCGTCAGGCCGGCCTGGTGCTGCGCAGGCTGGTGGCCCTGCAGTGGCTGGCCGTCAGCGGCACGCCGCGCAAGCCGCGCTACACGCCCGGCCCGCTGCGCCAGGTGGTGCGCCGCTACGACATCGCCGGCCTGCACGAGGACGGCCCCTGGCGGCGCGATTTCGTGCCGGCCTTCGACCTCAAGCCCGAAGTGCGGCGCATGGCCCAGCACGCCTTCTCGGAACTGCTGAACAACGCCATCGACCACAGCCGCGGGCGCAGCGTCACGGTGTCGATGCGTCAGACCCCGGTGCAGCTGCAGCTGCTGGTGTCCGACGACGGCCTGGGGCTGTTCGAACGCATCGCGTGCGACTTCGACATCGAAGACCCGACGGTGGCGATGCTGGAACTCAGCAAAGGCAAGCTGACCAGCGACCCCGACCGCCATCTCGGCCACGGCCTGTTTTTCTGCTCGCGCCTGGCCGACGTGTTCGACATCCACGCCAACCAGGCCGCCTTCCAGTGCCGAGGTTGGGACCAGCGCCGCTGGCACGCCAGCCGTCCGGCAGCGCGCTGCGGCACGTCCGTCTACGTCGCCATCGCGCTGGACACCCCGCGCAGGCTGGACGCCGTGTTGCGCGCCCACAGCCTCGACGACAGCGGCTACCGTTTCGAACGCACCGCCGTGCCGCTGAACCTGATCGGCCTGGGCGAGCCCGGCGCCCGGGCGCTGGCTTCGCGCGCCGACGCCAAGCGCGTGGCGTCGCGGCTGGCCCGCTTCAGCGTCGTCGAACTCGATTTCGACGGCATCAGCGACATCGGCCACGCCTTTGCCGACGAGTTGTTCCGCGTCTTCCACCGCCAGCACCCGGACTTGCAACTGGTGCCCGTGGGCATGGCGCCGCGGGTGGCGGCGATGGTGGCCAGCGTGGGCTGAGGACGCCCGGCCGCCCGGTCGACCGGCAGCGCTCAGTTGACCTTGCAGACCTTCAGCATATTGGTGCCACCGGGGTAGCCCATCGGCTCGCCGCAGGTGATGGCGTAGGTGTCGCCGGGCATCAGCACACCTTGTTCGACCAGCAGCGCCTCGGCCTTGGCCAGGGCTTCGTCGCGGTCCTTGCAGACCGGCATCAGCAGCGGGCGCACGTTGCGGTACAGCGTCATGCGCCGCTGTGAATTGACCTGCGAGGTCAAGCCATAGATCGGCACCTTGATGTTGTGCCGGCTCATCCACAGCGCGGTGCTGCCCGACTCGGTCAGCGCGATGATGACCTTGCAGCCCAGGTGATGGGCCGTGAACAGCGCCCCCATCGCGATGGCCTGGTCGATGCGACCGAAGCGCTTGTTCTTGAAGTCGCCTTCCAGCGTCGACTCCTCGGCGCGTTCGGCTTCCTCGGCGATCTGCGCCATCTGCTCGATGGTCTCGACCGGGTATTGGCCAGCAGCGGTCTCGGCGCTGGTCATCACCGCGTCGGTGCCGTCAAGCACGGCGTTGGCCACGTCGCTGACCTCGGCGCGCGTGGGCACCGGCGCCAGGATCATGCTTTCCATCATCTGCGTGGCGGTGATGACGACCTTGTCCATCTCGCGCGCCATGCGGATCATCTTCTTCTGCAAGGCCGGCACGGCCGCATTGCCGACCTCCACCGCCAGGTCGCCGCGCGCCACCATGATGCCGTCGCTGGCGCGCAGGATGGATTCGAGCACCGGGATGGCCTCGCTGCGCTCGATCTTGGCGATCAGCGCCGTCTTGTGGCGGGTCGACTCGCCGGCCACATTGGCCAGCTGGCGGGCCATCTCCATGTCGGTGGCGCTCTTGGGGAAGCTGACGGCGAGGTACTCGGCACCGAAGGCCATGGCGGTCTTGATGTCCTCCATGTCCTTGGCGGTCAGCGCCGGCGCGGTCAGACCACCGCCGGCCTTGTTGATGCCCTTGTTGTTCGACAACACGCCGCCGAGCACCACCCGGGTGTGCACGCATTCACCCTGCACGGACTCGACGATCAGCTTGATCAGCCCGTCGTTGAGCAGCAGCACATCGCCCGGTCGGACGTCACGCGGCAGTTCCTTGTAGTCGAGGCCGACGGCGGTGAGGTCGCCCGGCTCGGTGCGCGCGGCGTCCAGGATGAAGGCCGCGCCGGCCTGCAGCAAGACCTTGCCTTCGACGAACTTGCCGACACGGATCTTCGGGCCCTGCAGGTCGGCCATCAGGGCCACCGGCTTGCCCACCTTGGCCGCGATCTCGCGCACCAGCTTGGCCAGCGTCATGTGGTCCTGCGCCTTGCCATGGCTGAAGTTCAGCCTGACCACGTCGACGCCGGCACGCAGCAGGCGCTCCAGCACCACGGGGTCGCTCGAAGCAGGGCCGAGGGTGGCGACGATCTTGGTGGCACGGGGCATGGATGGACCTTCCTTGAGCAATTCAGCCCCGCATTATCGGCCGCACCACCCGCGCCGAACTGCGCGCGGCTTGCCGCAGCAAGCCGCTGGCCTGGGGCCCGCGAGGCCCGCTTCAGCCGGCCGCGCGCTTCGCCAGGATCTCGAAGGCCGGCAGCGTCTTGCCTTCCAGCACCTCCAGGAAGGCGCCGCCACCGGTGCTGATGTAGCCGACGTCCTTTTCGATGCCGTATTTCGCGATGGCCGCCAGCGTGTCGCCGCCGCCGGCGATGCTGAAGGCCGGGCTGGCCGCGATGGCCCGAGCGATGGCTTCGGTGCCGTGAGAAAAGGCCTCGAACTCGAAGACGCCGACGGGGCCGTTCCAGACGATGGTGCCGGCGGCCATCAACTGTGCAGCCAGGATGGCCGAGGTCTGCGGGCCGATGTCCAGGATCAGGTCGTCATCGGCCACCTCGGTGGCGGCTTTCACGGTCGCCACGGCGTCGGCGCTGAAGGTCTTGGCGGTGACGACGTCGACGGGTATCGGCACGGCCGCGCCGCGCGCCTTCATCACCGCGATGACGCTGCGAGCAGCGTCCAGCAGGTCGGGCTCGGCCAGGCTCTTGCCGATCTTCAGGCCGGCGGCCAGCATGAAGGCGTTGGCGATGCCGCCGCCGACAATCAGGCCGTCGACCTTGTCGGCCAGGCTTTGCAGGATGGTCAGCTTGGTGCTGACCTTGCTGCCCGCGACGATGGCCACCAGCGGCCGCTTGGGGTGGGCCAGCGCGGTCGTCACGGCGTCGATCTCGGCCGACAGCAAGGGCCCGGCGCAGGCGATGGGCGCGTACTGCGCGATGCCGTAGGTGCTGGCCTCGGCGCGGTGCGCGGTGCCGAAGGCGTCGTGCACGAAGATGTCGCACAGCGCGGCCATCTTGCGCGCCAGCGTCTCGTTGTTCTTCTTCTCGCCCAGGTTGACGCGGCAGTTTTCCAGCAGAACGACCTGGCCCGGCGCCACCGTCACGCCATCGACCCAGTTCGCCAGCAGCGGCACCGGGCAGCCCAGCAATTCCGAGAGGCGCTCGGCCACCGGCGCCAGGCTGTCTTCGGGCTTGAATTCGCCCTCGGTGGGACGGCCCAGGTGGCTGGTGACCATCACCGCCGCGCCGGCGTCCAGCGCCATGCGGATGCAGGGCACGCTGGCCCGGATGCGGGTGTCTTCGGTGATGTGGCCGGCGTCGTCCTGCGGCACGTTCAGGTCGGCGCGGATGAACACGCGCTGGCCGGCCACCTGGCCTGCGGCAATCAGATCGGCGAAGCGAAGCACTTTCACGGCGGTCTCCTGGTTTTTGGCTGCCGCCGATTCTAGGGAACGGCTACCAGCCCAGACCCAAGCGCAGCGGCAGCAGCACAGCCATGCCCACGACGATGGTGCCCAGGATGCCCCGGCGCCGCCAGAACCAGGCCGCACCGGCTGCCGCCGCAAACAAGCGGGCGTCCTGCCAGGTGTCGATGACCTGGCCCTGCAGCAGGACCACCTCGGGCACCACCACCGCAGCCAGCGCCGCCAACGGCGCATAACGCAAGCCCTGGCGCAGCCAGTCGGGGATGGGGATCTCGCGCTCGCTGATGAAAAAGAAGCCGCGCGTGACCACGGTCAGCACCGTCAGACCCAGCACGATCAGCACGCCTTCGACCGAACCGTAAGTGTTCATGTGCGGTCGTCCAGCGGCAGCGGCGCACGCGGGCGCGTGTGGTCGATCAGCAGCCCCATGGCCACCGCCGCAGCGATGGCCACCACGATGTTCAACTTGTAGGGCAGCGCGTAAGCGGCCACCGCCGCACAGGCCGCCACGCCGCCGGCCACCGCCGTGGCGCGGCCGGTGATCAGCGAGGCACCCACGCCCAGCAGGGCCAGCGTGCCGGCGAAGCCGAAGCCCCAATGCACGGGCACGGCGTCGGCCAGGAAGATGCCGAACATCGAAGGCAGCTGCCAGGCCGTCCAGTTGCAGGCCACGCCACCCCAGAAATAGGGCAGCTGCTCGGGCGACGGCCGCGGCTCGGGGAATCGGCGCATGAACAGCACGTAATTCAGGTCGGCCGTGAAGTAGCCCAGGCGCAACCGCAGGTGCCAGGGGTAGACGATGAAGTAGGGCCGCCAGCCGGCACTGAAGATCATGAAGCGCAGATTCACGCACAAGGCGGTGGCCCAGACCACCCAGGCCGGCGCGCCGTGGGCCATCAGCGGCAGCACCGCCAGTTGGGCACTGCCGGCGAAGACCAGCAGCGACATCATCGCCATCAGCGGCAGCGGCAGGCCGCTCTTGCCCATGGCCACGCCCGTGATCAGGCCCCAGGCGGCAATGCCGATGGCGGTGCCGAACATCTCGCGGGCGCCGCGGGCGAATTCGGGGTGGCGCCAGAGCGGCGCGGCGGCAGGTGCTTCAAAGTTCACCCGGCCATTGTCACCAGCCGCTGTCGTTCAGCGGCCACGGCCACGGCCACGGCAGACGCCGGCGTCTGCGCACTCAGCGGCGGCTGACGCTGCCGCTGCCGGCCACCTTGCTCTTCAACATGGCGTTGCCGACGTAGCTCACGTCGCCGCTGCCCGCGATTTGCACATGCAAGGTCTTCTGGGCATTGACCAGCGAATCGCCGCTGCCGGCAATCTGCACATCCACATCGTCGGCGCGCAGATCGGCCAGCTTCACGTTCCCACTGCCGGCGATGTTCACCGCCAGCTTGGTGGCGCTGCCCTTGCCGCTGACATCGCCGCTGCCGGCGATGCGGATGTTGAGGTCTTCGGTGCTCAAGCCGTTCAGCTTCGCGTCGCCCGACCCCGACAGTGCAACCAGCAAGGCCGGCGTGCTGAAGGCTTCGAGTTGGAAGTCGCCCGAGCCCGAGGTGACCAAGGCACTGAGCTTGGGCACGGTGATGGTCAGCAGCACCTTGGCCCGCGTCTGCATGCTCTCGCCCTTCTTCCAGCGCACGACCAAGGTCGCGCCGAGCTTCGTGGCTTCGACGCTGGTTTCCAGCAGCGCCAGCAGGTTGTCGTCGGCCTGCACCTGCAGTTGCTGCGCACCCTGGCGGATCACCGCATCCATCGAGCCGGCCAGCGTGACCGCCTGGAAATCGGCCACGCTGCGGGTCTCGCTGGCGCTGCGGCCCGAGCCGACGGTGGCGGCGTGGGTGAGCACGGGCACGAAGACCGCACTGAGCAGCAAGGGGGCGGCGAACAAGGCGTGGCGGCGCAAGGCGTTCATGGCGGGCTTTCGGTGTCGTGCAACGGATGGCCGCACTGTGCAACCGCTGCGCTGGGCGCTCCAGGCGGATGCGACGCGCTGCGGCGGGCGCCGACGAAATGCAATCTGGCGCGGCCGAACGTGCGGCGGCCGCGGCGCTGCCGCTCAGTGGGCTTTGACGGCCACCTTGGCCACGGCCTTGCCGGGCTTGCCCGCCTGGCCGTCGGCACCGGCAGCCGGCGCATCCTCGTCGGCCGCAGCCGTGGGCGGCGGCTCGGGCGGCGGCGGCATGGCGTCGATCTTGTTTTCGCGCATGTAGTCGTTCATCTCACGCCAGCCGGCGAAGACCGCCGCCTTGTCGGCCTTTTTGTTGTTGCCGTAGCAGACCTCGACCGAGCGAGCTGCGTGGCGGCAACCGGCGCCGACGGCCTTGCCCTCGGCCTCGCGACGCGCCGCCAGCGCCGTGGTCGATTCAATGCCCAACTGGTCGCAAGCGGCCAGCAGCAGGGGCATCAGGAACAAAAGGGCGTGGGCGGGGTGGCGCATGGGCGGGGCAGACACATGACCGGGTTATCGGCCATCCCACGCCGCACTTGAGTCAAGCCGCAGGCGGCGGCTGGTTGTGCAGGAATTCGCGGGCGGTGATGCGGCGGCCGCCGGCACGCTGCACTTCCAGCAGCGCCAGCACGCCCGTGCCGCAGCCGACCAGCAGCCGCCCGTCGGACGCCGGAACCACTTCGCCCGGCGCGCCGGCACCGTCCTCGGCCTGCGCCCGCCAGATCTTGATCGGCGCCCCAGCGATGTCGGCTGAACAGCCCGGGTAAGGGTCGAAGGCGCGCACCCGACGGGCCAGCACAGGCGCCGGCTGCGTCCAGTCGATGGCCGCCTCGGACTTGGCGATCTTGTGGGCGTAGCTGACGCCCACCGTCGGCTGCGGCGTCGGCTGCAGGGCGCCCTGCGCCAGCCGCTCCAGGGTCTGCAGCAGACAGCGTGCGCCCAGCGCGGCCAGGCGGTCGTGCAACTGGCCCGTGGTTTCTTCAGGTGCGATCGCCAGGGCTTCGACGGACAGCATGTCGCCGGTGTCCAGCCCCGCGTCCATTTGCATGATGGTGATGCCGGTGCGCGCGTCACCGGCCTCGATGGCACGGTGGATGGGCGCGGCGCCGCGCCAGCGCGGCAGCAGCGAGGCATGGATGTTCAGGCAGCCGTGGCGGGGCGTGGCCAGCACCCAGGCCGGCAGGATCAGGCCGTAGGCCGCCACCACCAGCACGTCCAGGTCGGCGGCTTGCAACGCAGCCTGCGCTGCCAGCGCGTCGTCAGGGAACTTGCCGTCCAGGCGCAGACTGCGCGGCTGCGCCACCGCGGTCCGGTGCGCCAGCGCCCCTTGCTTGACCACCGAAGCCTGCAGCTTCAGGCCGCGCCCGGCCGGGCGGTCGGGCTGGGTCAGCACCAGAGGCACGGTGTAGCCGGCTTCGAGCAGCGCCGCCAGCGCCACCTGGGCGAATTCGGGTGTGCCGGCGAAGCCGACACGCAGACGGGCGGTCATTCAGCCGCCGCGCTCGTCATCGCGGGCTTTTTTCAGCATCTTGGTCCGGATGCGCGTGCGCTTGAGCAGGCTCAGGTATTCGACGAAGACCTTGCCGACGAGGTGGTCCATCTCGTGCTGCACGCACACCGCCGCCAGGTCTTCGACGTCCATCTCGAAGGGCTGACCCTCGCGGTTCAGTGCCCGCACGGTGACCCTGGCGTGGCGCTCGACCCGGTCGTAGACCAGCGGCACCGACAGGCAGCCTTCCTCGGAGACCCGCATCTCCTCGCTGCGCGCGATCAGTTCCGGGTTGATCAGCACCACCGGCTGGTCATGCTGCTCGGACGTGTCCATCACGACCACGCGCTCGTGCACGTCCACCTGGGTGGCCGCCAGGCCGACGCCGTCGGACGCATACATGGTCTCGATCATGTCGTCGACCAGTTGCTGGATGCGCGCATCGACGGCCGCCACGGGGCGGGCCACCGTGTGCAGACGGGGGTCGGGGTAACGAAGGATCGACAGTCGGGCCATGGCTTGCGAAGGGCAGAAGAAGGCAGCGAAACAGCTCGCTACAGCTGTGGAAGAGGCACAACGCCGGGCCGCGGCCCGGGTGACCGCCGGAGGCGCCCGGGGCGTCGGTTTCGTTGCGGCATCAAGGGTTTACAGGCAGAATCTGTCAAACCGTATGAGCATAGACGCCGCACACTCCCGACGTTCCACGGCCGGGGCTGAACACCTTCCACAGGGCGGTATTTTGGCACCCGCTACGGCACTTCGCCCGGCCCCGGAGACACCCGCGTCATGACCCTGTGCGTTCGCAACAGCCTGGCCCTGTGCCGGCTCGTGGCCCTGGGCTGCATCGCGGTCGTCGCGCTGCCCGGCATGGCGTTGGCACAAGGCAAACTGCCCGTCACGCCCGCCATGCGCGACACCGCCGAGCGCACCGCCCAGGCCGGCGTGCCTTTGGCCGACCTGGCGCCCGACGCGCCCGAGTCGCACACCGCGCGGCCCGGCGACACGCTGTGGGGCATCTCCACGCTGTTCCTCAAGTCGGCGTGGCGCTGGCCCGAGTTGTGGGGCATGAATCTCGACCAGATCCGCAACCCGCACCTGATCTACCCGGGGCAGGTGCTGGTTCTGGACAGGAAGGACGGCCGGGCCACGCTGCGTCTGGCGCAGGGCAGCAGCCAGGCTCCCACCAACACCGTGAAGCTGTCGCCGCGCACGCGCAGCGAAGGGCTGGACAACGGCGCGATCGCCTCGATCCCGCTGAACCTGATCGGCCCCTTCCTGAACGAGGCGGTGGTCTTCGACAGCAACAAGCTGGACACCGCGCCGCGCATCGTGGCCACGCAGGAAGGCCGCGTGATGGTCTCCCGCGGCGAGACCGCCTATGTGCGCGGCGACCTGGCCGGCGCACGCGACTTCCGCTTGTTCCGCCAGCTGGTGCCCCTGCTCGACCCGCAGACGCGTGAGGTGCTGGGCTTTGAAGGCCGCTACGTGGGCACCGCCGAATTCGTGCGCGGCGGCGAGGTGCAGACGGCCGCCAGCGGCAAGGGCGTGGTCGTGCCCGACACCTTCCGCATCAGCAGCACGCGGCTGGAAGCCGGCGTCGGCGACCGCCTGTCGCCCGTGCCGCAGCAGGAACTGGTGTCCTACACGCCGCACCCGCCCCAGGGCGTCGTCGACGGCCGCATCGTTTCGGTCTACGGCGATGGCCTGCAAGCCGGACAGAACCAGGTGGTGGTCATCAACCGCGGCGCGCGTGACGGCATCGAACGCGGCCATGTGCTGGCGCTCTGGCGGGCCGGCGCCGAGGCGGTCGACAACACTGCAGGCCCCAAAGTCGCGATGCGCCTGCCCGACGAGCGGCACGGCCTGCTGTTCGTCTTCCGCACCTTCGACCGCGTGTCCTACGCGCTGATCCTGAGCGTCCAGGAACCGGTGCGGGCGGGCGACCGCTACTCGCAACCCTGAAGCGCCTGGCCGGTCGTTGCGGGCCCTGGGCACATGCTGAGGCGACGCGGTGCTTAACGACACTGAGTTTGCTGCCTGGCTGCAACTGCTGGAGGCACCCGGCCTGGGTCGCAGCAGCGTGCGTCGCCTGCTGGCGGCCTGTGGCTCGCCCGAAGCCGTGCTGGCCGCCGCGCCGGCCACCGTGCGCAGCCTGGCCGGCGAGGCGGCCGTGCAAGCGCTGTCGACCCTGCCCCCGCACTTTGCGCAACGCCTGGCCGCGGCACAGGCCTGGCGTTCGGAATCGGCCGATCACCACGTCCTGATCCTGGGCGACGCCGCCTGGCCGCCCGCCCTGCTGCACACCGCCGACCCGCCGCTGCTGCTCTACGTGCGCGGCGACCCGGTCGCGCTGTCGCGGCCCAGTCTGGCCATCGTCGGCAGCCGGCAAGCCACCGCCCAGGGCAAGGACAACGCCCGGGCTTTTGCGCAGGCGCTGGGCGAACAGGGCTTTGTGGTGGTGTCGGGCCTGGCCCAGGGCATCGACGCGGCGGCCCACGAGGGCGCGCTGGCCGCCGCGGCGGGCAGCATCGCCGTCGTCGGCACCGGCCTGGACCTCAGCTACCCGCCGCGGCACGCCGAATTGGCGGCGCGCATTGCGGCGCACGGGGCGGTGGTCAGCGAGTACGCGCCCGGCACGCCGCCGCTGCCCGAGCACTTCCCGCAGCGCAACCGCCTGATCGCCGCTCTGACGCAGGGCACCTTGGTCGTCGAAGCGGCCTTGCGTTCGGGTTCGCTGATCACGGCGCGCCTGGCCAGCGAGGCCGGCCGTGAGGTCTTCGCCATACCCGGCTCCATCCACGCACCCCAGTCCAAGGGTTGCCACGCGCTGCTCAAGCAGGGCGCCAAGCTGGTGGAATCGGCGGAAGACATCCTGGAGGAATTGCTGGGGCCCGCGCTGCCCCGGCAAGCCAGCCTGCCGCTGGCCGCTGCTGACGCCGTCGACGGCGCCGCCGCAGACCCGCTGTTGGCGGCGCTGGGGACGGGCCCCGTCACGCTCGACGCCCTGCAGGCGCGCACCGGCTGGCCGACGGCCGAACTGCTGGCCCGGTTGCTGGATTTCGAGCTGGCGGGTCAGGTCGCGCGGCTGCCGGGCGGGCTCTACCAGCGCCGCTTCACCGGTTGAACCGCGGCGCGGGCCTGACGAAGCGAGGGCTGAGCTCGAGAGCACCGGCGCGTCGGGTATAGTGAATTTATGTTCGAAGTACTGGTCTATCTCTACGAGAACTACTGGCGTCCGGATGCCTGTCCGGAAGCCAAGCAGCTCAAACGCAAACTCTCCGCCGTGGGCTTCGAACCCGAAGAAATCCAGGACGCCTTGCGCTGGCTCGACGGCTTGGCGCACAGCGCCGGGTCGGTCACCGGCAGCCCCATCCAGGGCAGCATGCGCATCTACACCGATGCCGAGCGCGAGGTGCTGGACGAAAGCTCGGTGGGGTTCATCACCTTCCTCGAATCAGCCGGCGTCCTGCCCGCGCCGATGCGCGAGATGGTCATCGACCGCGCGGTGGCTGTCGGCGCCGGCCAGCTGGACCTGGAAGATCTCAAGATCATCGTGCTGATGGTCTTCTGGAGCCTGGGCGAAGAACCGGACGCGCTGATCCTGGACGAACTGTTCGTCGAGCCGGGCGACCGGCTTATTCATTGAGCCCCCAAGCTCGCTAGCGCTCGCTACATCCCAAGTGGGCCGTCCGCCAGCGGCCCGGCAGAGCCGGTTCCGCGGCGGTAAGCTGGGTTAATACGGCGGGGTGCGTCAGTTCAGCAGGCGGGAAGCGTCCACATCCAGTTTCGCCAGCGCACTGCGCGTGGCCCGCACGGTCAGCGCTTCGTCCTGGGCCGGCAACATGAGGCCGGCCTGCAGGTAGGACGCCAGCCGGTGCTGCTGGAACAGCACACAGCGCCCCTGCGGCGTGACGAAGAGCGACAGTTGCTTGCGCAGGCCATGCCAGGCCAGTTGCACGGCCTCGTTGTGACCACCACGGTCCAGCATGTACCAGCTGCCGACCTGCAGTTCGCGCGCCCAGGACACCATGGCCGGCGTGGGCATCGAGCCGCCGTCGAGCACCACTTCGAGTTCGGCGCTCTGGTGGCCCGACAGGTCCAGCACCATGGACTCGTCGATATCCATGTCGGCTTGTTCGGGCAACAGCTCTTCCAGGGTCTCCAGGCGCTCCATAAGTTCGCGCAGCCGGTCGTCGGGGATGGCCGCCGCCTTGGCCGTGAAGGCCGCGGCCAGGGAATTGTTGAGTTGCTGGATGTGCTCGTCCTGCTTGGGCGTGTCCATGCCGGCCGAGGCCATGCCTTCGCGCAGGCTCTTCAGCAGGGGCGGCAGGCGCCGGATGACTTCGGCGCGCTCTTCGCGGCTGACCTTGGCGCTGGCGCTCCAGATCAGATCGGCCGCGGCACGCTTCATCACCCGCGTCTGCACACCCTGGCTGCCGTAGCGCACGGCGGTGGTGGCCAGCACGTCGGCCCAGACGTGGAACAGGAACTGGCGCACGCCTTCCTGCACCGGCACTTCGGTGAGCATGCGGCGCAATTCGATGGTGTACTGGATGGCCAGCGTTTCCCGTTGCTCGACCTGCTGGGCCAGCGACACGCCCCGCTTGGTGGCCTCGTTCTCGGTGCTGAAGTAGTGTTCGAGAAACTTCTCGAACTCGGTCAGCACCGTCTGGAAGACGCGCCGGCCGGTGTCGGGGTAGGCCTCGACGACCTGCACGATGCGCTTGATTTCCTTTTCCAGGGCCGAGTTCGGGTCGCCGGCGTGGTGCGTGCTGGCGCTGTCGAAACCCATCACGCAAGCGCCCATGCGGTCGATCAGCCGCCGTGCCGGGTGGTCGATGGTGGCGAAGAAATCGGGCTCGGTGACGGCCACCCGCAACACCGGCATCTGCAGCCGCGCGAACCAGACGCGTACGCTGGCCAGGATGCGTTCCTCGGTCAGGATGCTCTGGAACAGCAGCGCCACGATCTCGATGGTGGCCCGCTCTTCGGGCGAGGCAGCGGCCTTCTTCAGGGCCTGCTTGCGCTGGTGCAGTTCCTCGAGCATGACCGGCGCGGTGAGCGCGGCCTCGCCGTCCGGCGCACTGCGGGCCAGGCGCTGGCGGATGCCCTGCTGCGCCGCTTCGATGGCACGGTCCAGGCCCGGCGACATCACCGGCGCCGGCTGCTGCAAGCCCTGAGATCGGGTGGAGACACCGAAATCGGGCACGCTGCGGCCGATCAGCCGGTTGAGACGGCCGAGAACCGCTTCAGCGTGGTCACGGCTGCGGGCCAGCGGTGCGGCGCGGGTCATCATCCGGGTTTCTTCACCCACACCACCACGGCCGCCCCCCGGATTGGCGCCCTGCCAGCCGGTGTAGGGGCTGTCCGCAGCGGTGCCGCCGGCACCTGGCGAGTAGCCGCCCGCCGGACCCGGGCCCAGTGACGGGCTACCGTCCCGCTCCTCGTCCCTGCCCACCTCACGGGCCGCGCCCCTGGCGACGTCCCGGCCCAACTCGCGGCCGGGTTCGCGCCCCATGCCCCGTCCCAGCGCCGACGCAGCCCCGCCATCGAACGACAGGCCCTGGGCGGCCTGCCCGTGGGTGCGCGAGCGGCGTATGAAAGGCCGCAGGTCGACCTCGGCCAGCACGCCGCGCTCCATCAGCCAGCGGTTGGTCTCGTGGTAGGCCTCTTCGACCAGCAGCGCGAACTCATCGTGCAGCAGCGGCTGCAGTTCGCGCCAACCTTCCAGGGACTGCCCGGCGGCACGCCAGGCGTCGAAGACGATGCGCGCCAGCATGTGGGCGCGCAGCATGTCATTGGCATCGAGCTCGGAACGGCCTTCGAGATGCGCAATGCGCGAACGCAGGTCGGAGAATTCCCAGGACGCGCGGTCCATCATGGCCAAGGCCAGGCGCGAGGTGACGATCTCGAGTTCGATGGTGTCGTCGGTGACCAGCGTCAGCGCGGCGCTGGCAGCCCCCGGCGGCGGCAGGTCGTGGGGGCGCGTCGCCGAACCGCCGTTGGCCAGCCCCAGCCGCAGACCGGTCACGACAGCCCGGTGCCAAGCCTGGGCGCCCGCCAGCAAGGCCTGGACCAGATCGCGGCGGCGCTGAAACACCGTGTGTTCCGAGGGCTTGTCCAGCAAGGTCCGGGCGCCGTCCAAGGCCGCTTGCACCAGCGGTGCCAGGCCTTTGACAAGCTCGTCTGAATAGAGCCTGCGCGCCTGGACAGCCAGGGATTCGGGCGTGGCGCTGGTGGCCATGTCGGCGGGTGGCGGCTGTGCGTTTAGACCGGTCGGTTCACTCTACACCACGGCTCCGGCATTCGGGTCGCCGGGGTCACCGCCCTTGCCGGCGGCCTTGACGAGGTCGTCGCGTTTCACACCCAGCCACATCGCGATGCCGGCGGCCACGAAGATCGACGAGTAGATGCCGAACAGGATGCCGATGGTCAGCGCGATGGCGAAGTAGTGCAGCGTCGGGCCACCGAAGAGCAGCATGCTCAGCACCATCATCTGCGTGCAGCCGTGGGTGATGATGGTCCGGCTGGTGGTGCTGGTGATGGCGTGGTCGATGACCTGGTGGGTGTCCAGCTTGCGGAACTTGCGGAAGGTCTCGCGGATGCGGTCGAAGATGACCACCGACTCGTTCACCGAGTAACCCAGCACCGCCAGGATGGCGGCCAGCACGGCCAGCGAAAACTCCCAGCGGAAGAAGGCGAAGAAGCCCAGGATGATGACCACGTCGTGCAGGTTGGCGATGATGCCGGCCAAAGCGAACTTCCACTCGAAACGCACGGCTAAGTAGGCCATGATGCCCAGCACCGTGGCCAGCAGGGCCCAGGCGCCGTTTTCGTAGAGTTCGGCACCCACGCTGGCGCCCACCGCCTCGGTGCGGGTCAGCGTCAGCGGCTCCTTGCCGTCGGCTGTGGTGCAACTCGGGCGGCTGACCTGCTCGCCCTGCGGCGTCAGGTACTGCTTGGTGCCGCGCGTGCCTTGCTCGGCCCCGCACAAGGCGTCGAAGACGCGGTCGGCGACTTCGGTCT
Source organism: Rubrivivax sp. (assembly GCA_040400915.1). Classification (GTDB taxonomy): domain Bacteria; phylum Pseudomonadota; class Gammaproteobacteria; order Burkholderiales; family Burkholderiaceae_C; genus Rubrivivax. The sequence continues at coordinate 120,727 of JBBAPI010000008.1, read as the reverse complement.
GCTTCACGTCGGCCCGCACCGGCAGGCGGATCAGCACGTCGTGCGAGGTGCCGAAGTTCTGCACCTGCACTTCGCCAAAGCCCAGTTTGTCGACCGTCGTCCGGGTGCGGTTGATGTCGGCCGACTGCACATAGGCCACCTCGACCAGCGTGCCGCCGGTGAATTCGATGGACAGGTGCAGGCCGCGCGTCGCCAGGAAGAAGACGGCCAGCGCGAAGGTGATGAAGGAGACGATGTTCAGCACCAGCGCGTGGCGCATGAACGGGATGTCTTTGCGGATGCGGAAGAATTCCATGACTGCGGTCCTTGGCTCAGGCGTCAGGCTGCTCGGCGGCCGGAACGGCGCCGTCGGGGCGCCAGATCTGCCCGATGGACACGGCCTTGAGCTTCTTCTGCCGGCCGTACCAGAAGTTCACCAGGCCGCGCGAGAACATCACCGCCGAGAACATCGACGTCAGGATGCCCAGACAGTGCACGATGGCGAAGCCGCGGATCGGGCCGGTGCCGAAAGTCAGCAGCGCCACGCCAGCGATCAGCGTGGTGACGTTGCTGTCCAGGATGGTGGCGAAGGCCTTTTCGTAGCCGGCCTGTATGGCCTGCTGCGGTCCGGCGCCGCCGCGCAGTTCCTCGCGCACGCGTTCGTTGATCAGCACGTTGGCGTCGATGGCCATGCCCAAAGCGAGCGCGATGGCCGCGATGCCGGGCAGCGTCAGCGTGGCCTGCAGCATCGACAGCACGGCCACCAGGCAGAGCAGATTGAACGCCAGTGCGACCGACGAGAACACGCCGAACAGCATGTAGTACAGGCACATGAAGATGGCGATGGCGATGAAGCCGCCGGTCACGCTGTACAGGCCCTTGCTGATGTTGTCGGCGCCCAGGCTGGGGCCTATGGTGCGTTCCTCGACGATCTCCATCGGCGCGGCCAGGGCGCCGGCGCGGGTCAGCAGCGCCAGGTCGGCGGTTTCCTGCGGCGTGAAGTTGCCGGTGATCTGGAAGTCGGTGCCGAATTCGCCGTTGATGGTGGCCACCGACAGCGCCTCGCCCTTGCCCTTTTCGTAGAGCACGATGGCCATCGGCTTGCCCAGGTTTTCGCGCGTGGTGGCGCGCATGTTGCGGCCGGCCACGTCGTCCAGGCGCACGCTGACGGCCGGGCGCTGGTCCTTGTCGATGGTGGCGCTGGCCTGCTTCAGTTGTTCGCCGGTGGCGATGCTGTCGCGCTTCAGGCCCACCGTGCCGCCGCCGCGCGTGGGCACCACTTCAGCGGCCGTGGCCGTGTCGGGGTCGACCAGGCGGAACTGCAGCGTGGCCGTGCGGCCGATGATGGATTTGGCACGCGCCGTGTCCTGCACCCCCGGCAGCTGCACCACGACGCGGTCGGCGCCCTGCTGCTGGATCACCGGTTCGGCCACGCCCAGTTCGTTGACGCGCTTGTGCAGCGTCTCGATGTTCTGCGTGATGGCCTGGGTCTGGATGTCGTTGATGGCCTTGGGCGCCAGGCGGCCGACCAGGCGCACGCCGCTGTCGGCGGGCTCGTCGGACCAGGTCAGCGACGGCAGGCGGTCGGCCAGGATGTCACGCGCCTTCTTGGCCTCGGCCGCGTCGGGCAGGCCGATGGTGATGCCGTTCGGTTCGCGCGTGATGCCGGCAAAGCGCAGCCGCTTCTCGCGCAGCGCGGCGCGGGCGTCGCTGGCGTAGGTGTCCACGGCCTGCTTGAGTGCGCCGCGCATGTCCACCTGCATCAGGAAGTGCACGCCGCCGCGCAGGTCCAGGCCCAGGTACATCGGCAGCGCGTGCAGGCTGACCATCCAGCGCGGGGTGTTCGAAACCAGGTTCAGCGCCACCACGTAGCGCGGGTCGGCGGCGTCGGGGTTCAGCGCCTTGCTCAGCGCGTCCTTGGCCTTGAGCTGGGTGTCGGTATCGCCGAAACGGGCCCGCACCGAGCCGCCATCGAACTGCACGAAGTCGGGCTTGATGCTGGCGGCCTGCAGCACCTGCTGCACGCGCTCGACCATCGCCGCCTCGACCTTGACCGTGGACTTGGCGCCCGACAGCTGCACGGCCGGGGCTTCGCCATAGAAGTTGGGCACGGTGTAGAGCAGGCCGATCAGCAGCGCGATGCCGAGCATCGCGTACTTCCACAGGGGATAGCGGTTCATGCGGGTTTCCTAGGGGCTCGCGCGGGTGGCGGGCGGTGCGGCGACTTGCGGTGCCTAGCCCCGCCTTTGCAAGGGGGTGCCGGCCCCCAGCGCCAGGCGCACAGGGGCCTGTGCCGGGGTCTTACTTGTAGGTGCCTTTGGGCAGCACCTGGATCACGGCGCCGCGCTGCACCTGCAGTTCGACGTTGTTGGCGACCTCGACGTGGACGAAGGTCTCGCCCAGCTTGGCCACCCGGCCGATGACGCCGCCACCGATGACGACCTCGTCGCCTTTGGCCAGCGCTTCGATCATGGCCTTGTGCTCCTTCTGCTTCTTCATCTGCGGCCGGATCATGATGAAGTACAGCACCACGAACATCAGCGCCAGGGGCGCCAGGCTCAGCAGCGACGATTCGGCGCCCCCAGCGGCGGCGGCGGGGGCGGTCTGGGCAAAGGCTTCGGAAATGAACACGGCGGTCTGTCCTGATGGGGGCCCGGCAAGTCCGGGCGAACCGCGAATTCTAAGGTGCGCGGCCCGCCGTGCGTTCAAGCAACCCCACCGGGTCTGCGGCTCGCTTTGCACCGGCCAGCCACAGCAGCACCAGCAGCAGCCAGAGGAAGCGCGGCGCGTCGATCAGCGTGTTCAGCGCGCCCGACACCGCAAAGCCCAGCAAGGCCGGCAAGGCCGCCGGCACCAGCGCCTGGCCCTGCCACACCGCCAGCGCAGCGCCGCCCAAGGCCACGCCGGCCAGCGCAGCCCAGGCCAGCACGCCGAACCAGCCCTGGTCGAAGAGGACCGCCACGGGCAGGCTGTGCAGATGCCAGGGTGGGTCGACATCCGTCGCGAAGAACCAGCGGTCCAGGCCCTGCGCAAAATCGCCGTTGACCAGCAACTCGTCGCCCAGCGCCGTGCGCAGGCTGACCCGGGTCAACTCCAGCGTGCCCTGGTTCGGCGTCGAAAACGCCAGTTTCAGCGGTGCGCGCCAGGGGGCCGGACGGGCCAGCAGGCGCGAAGCATCCAGCACCATCTCGGCGTGCTGCCACGGGCCGCCTGAGCCGGCCGACGCCGACGGACCCGGTCCGGTCGCGCTGCGGGCTGCCCCCGCCGGCTGCGGTGCCGCCTCGACCGCGGCGCAAGCCAATGAGGTCAGGGTCCATTTTTCGCACAAGGACACCACCGGCACCGCCGGGCTGGCGCTGGCGCGCCAGTCGAGCGACAGGCGCAGCGCGCCGATGTCGGGACGGGGCACGATCTGCTCGATGTAGAGCGAGGCGCCCTGCCCCAGCCGCAGGAAATGCGTCTCGCCCTCGCGCGCCAGGCCGTAGCTGGCCGCGTGCACCGCCTCGCCGCTGTGCCAGTAATGGGCCTGGGGGTAGCGCCCGACGCCCATGCCGAGACTGGCCGTGGCCAGGCTGCCATCGCGCAGGGCCAGGCCATCGGCCCAGTGTGCCTGGCGCACGGCCAGATCGGGTGTGGTTTGCGCCCATCGCTGCAAGGCGTAGTCGCCGCCGCCGATGGGCAGCGCGATGGCCAGCAGCAAGGCCGCCACCGCCGCGCCAGCGGCCGCGCTGCGCCAGCCCAGGGCTTGACGAACCCACGCCACGGCCTGCACCAGCAAGGTCGCCAGCAGCACCACCGCCAGTGCCGCGTAGCCGTTGCGCGAGTAGGTGACCATCGTCGCGTAGCCCGCGCCCAGAAGCACCGCCAGCGTGGTCAGCCGCACCGCCGGCGACCCCGGTTGCAGAACGGTGGCCAGGGCAAAGGCCGAGGCCACGGCGAGAAAGCACTCGATGTAGGCGCCGCCCTTGTGCATGGCCGAAAAAGGGCCGGTGACACGAAAGTCGGCCTTGAAATCCCAGAGGCTGGCGAACACCGCACGCTCGAAGCCGACGATCAGCACGGTCAGGGCCAGGCCGGTCAGCACGCCGGCGCTGAACAGGGCGGCGCGCCGGGACGGTGGGTCGGGCAGGCGCTGCCACAGCGCCGCGAAGCACCAGGCCCAGAGCGCGCCCTTGACGATGCGCAGCCCATTCCAGGCGCTGGTGTAGACCACGAAGCTGTTGCTGTCGGGCCAGTCCGGTGGCCACAGCGCGCGCAAAACGCTCAGGGTCAGACTCAGGCCCAGCGCAGCGAAGGCCCCGCGCAACGGCCACGACGCCGTCCAGCCGGGCCGGGCCGCCGACGCGGGCAGCCGCGACCAGGCGACGGCGATGCAAACGGCTTGCAGGAGGTCGAATTCGTCGACGTAGAAACGGCCCGTCCAGGGCGCGAGGTCCAGCACCGGCAAGGCGGCCGGCACCAGGGCCAGCGCCAGCACCGGCCAGCGTCTGACGACCAGCGCCGCGGCGCCCAGGCCGATCAGCAGCGGCAGCTTGAACACCGGGAAGGCCAGCGTCCACAGGGCGACGACGGGCAGCACCAGCAACCAGGGCCAGCGGGCGACGGGCCGCAAGGGGCCGGCGACCGGGTCCAGCGCCGCTGTCGAGCCGGCGGACTGCCGCTGGGCCAGCGCCAGCGCGGCCAGCGCCAGCGCGTTCGCCGTCACCGCGACCAGCACGTTGGTGGGGTCGGGGTGCGAATCGTCGAGGAAGAGCTTGCCGGACTCGATGGCCAGCACCAGGCCGGTGGTCAGCGCGGCCGTGAAGGCGATGCTGCGCCCGCGCGCCCAACCCAGCGCCGCCAACGGCAGGTACATCAGCGCCACGCTGCCCAGACTGAACAGGGCCAGCGCTTCCGTCGTGTAGTAGTGGTAGTAGAAGGGCAGCAGGTGGGTCGACTGCCAGGCATCCCGCGCGCCCGCCGCGCCGTGCCAGGGGTGCTTGAAAGCGCCGTTCACAGCCGCCAGCAGAGGCAGGTAGCCGGCCCAGAGGGCCGGCGTCCACGGCCGCACGGTGGCGCGCAGCCCGGTCCAGCCCCGCGTGCGCAGCCACGGCAGCAGGGCCACGCCCGCCGCGACGCCCAGGCCCCGACTGAGCACCGAGGCGCCCTGGCTGATGCCCGAGTACACGAAGAACTGGCCCAGTTCGATGAGCGCACCCAGCAGCAGACCGCAGGCCAGGCCGCGCCAGGGCCGGCCACCCGCAGGCCGGCGCAGCGCGAGCAGCGCGCCGATGGGCGAGGCCAGCGCCACTTCCACCGCCCACTGCAGCAAGACCAGGAACAGGCCGCGCTCGTGGGGCGCCAGCCACAGCCCCCAGTGGTCGGATTGCCATTTGCCCGCCAGTTCGCCACGCGACAGCAGCAAGTCGTAGGGAAAGAAGCACAGCAGCAGGTAGGTCACCGCATAGAGCTCCAGCAGCCGCGGCAACAGACGGGCGCCGCCGCTGCGCCAGCCCTGGGCCAGGCGGTCGAGCCAGGCCGACAGCAGCGGCGCCGTGCCGGCCCCGAGCACGCTGCCCAGGCATTCGGCCAGGATGTCGTTCTGCGACACCGTGCGCGCCGGGAAATACAGCTGCGTGAACTCCACGGCCACGGCCAGTGCGCAGCACCACAGCACCGTCAGGCCGGCAGCCAGCCGGTGCGACAGGCCGCCCTCGAAAGCCGCGCGGGTGCCCAGCAAAGCCAGGGGTGCGTAGAGCACGCCGTTGGCCACCCAGTCGGCGCGCGACCCCAGCCCGAGGTTCAGGAAGGGGATGCGCTGGAAACGCGCCCAGGCCTCGTCCAGTGGCAGCGGTCGGTATTCCAGCGGCACCAGGCTGCCGTAGACCACGAACAGGACGTAGGCCACAACCAGCCAGCGCGCGATGGCGGGCCGGTTCATGCAGGCCACGACGGGCGAGCGCTCACACGGCCCTCATGCGGCGCGCGCAAGGCGTGGGTGGCGGCGCGCAGCCAGTGCCCTGCGCGAGACAGCTAGCGCAACTGGACGATGTTCGAAACCCCGGCGCAGGCGGTCAAGCCCGAACCACCGACCTTGGCGCCCGGGATGGCGCGCTGGCCGCAGAAGGTGTAGCTGCTGGTGCCCACCGCGCACACGGCATAGGTGTAGGGTTGGCCACCGTAGGTGTAGGTCACGAGGTTGTTGGCGATGCTGTAGCTGCCCACCACGGACGAGGGGTCGCGCGGATCGGTGGGCCCCAGCTTGTAGTCCCAGAGCTGACCGTTGGGGTTGTGATGCTCCTGCCACTTTTCATCGCCCACGTTGGCACACACCATCCGGTTGGTCAGCAGGTTGACCAGTTGGGTGTTGGCGGTGGTGCGCTTGCTGCCCGGCGCACAGCTGCAGTCTTGGGCCTGGGCGGCGCCGGCACATGCCAGGAGGACGGCCGCGGTGATGAGGGTCGACTTGGACATGGTGGCTTTCGGTGGTGGGCAGCAGGGATGAAGACGGTGACACACCGGATGCTAAGTGAGCGCCGCGGGGTCAACAAGTCGCGGCGCTCCCCCAATCACGGGGTGAGAGGCCAGCCCGGCGCCTGAAATCGGGGCTGGGCGCGCTCAGACCAGCACTTCAACGCAGACCGGGTGGCCCAGGAAAGCCTGCGGACTGGCGCTGGCGCCGTAGGCGCCGGACTGGAAGACCACCACCAGATCGCCCTCCTGGGCCACGGCCAGGGGCATGCGGTCGGCCAGCAGGTCCAACGGTGTGCACAGCGGGCCGACCACGCTGGCCACTTCGCGCAGCACTGCGCCCATGCGGTTGGCAATGGCCACCGGGTGGTTGCGGCGCAGCACCTGGCCGAAATTGCCCGACGCCGAAAGATGGTGGTGCAGGCCGCCATCGACGACCAGGAAGACCTGCCCGCGCGACACTTTGCGGTCGATGACACGGGTCACATAGACGCCCGCCTCGCCCACCAGGTAGCGGCCCAGTTCCAGCACCAGCGCAGCCTGCGGCAACCGCTGTCGGGCGCGCACGACCAGGCCGGCCAGCACCGCGGCCACGGGCGCCAGGTCCAGCCTCAGCTCGCCCGGGAAATAGGGGATACCGAAACCACCACCCAGGTTCACCGACAGCACCGGCGACGGTGCGTGCTCGGCCAGCCGCAGCGCGAGCTCGAAGCCCAGGGTCTGCGCCTGCCCGATGGCGTCCGCGCGCAGGCTCTGCGAACCGGCGTAGAGGTGGAAGCCTTCGAACGCCAGCCCGAGTTGACCGATGCGCCCCAGCAGTGCCGGCACCGCTTCGGCATCGACGCCGAAGGGCTTGGGTCCACCGCCCATCTTCATGCCCGAACCCTTGAGCTCGAAGTCGGGGTTGACGCGCACGGCCACGCGGGCTGGCCGGCCCAGCGCCTGCGAGGCCGCCGCCAGCACCGGCAGTTCGCGGGGCGATTCGACATTGACCAAGGCGCCGGCAAGCACCGCCGCCTGCAGTTCGGCGTCGCGCTTGCCCGGCCCGGCGAAGCTGATGCCCGCCGGCAGGGCCCCGGCCGCCAAGGCGACCTGCAATTCACCGGCCGAGGCCACGTCGATGCCGTCGACCAGGCCGGCGAACAAGCGGACGACGGCCGGCAGCGGGTTGGCCTTCATCGCATAGTGCAGTTGCAGGCCAGGCGGCAAGGCGCTGCGCAGGGCGGCCACGCGCGCCCGGATCAGGCCGCCGTCGTAGGCATAGAACGGTGTCTGGCCGACCTGCGCGGCCAGCGCGCTGACCGTCAGGCCGCCCACCAGCAGTTCGCCGTCGCGCACCGCGAACTGGTCCATCGCGGCGTGGACGGGGGGCGACAGCGCGCTCATGGCCGGTTAGCCTCAGTTCGGCTGGACCGCTGCGGCGGCCAGGGTCGCTGCCGGGGCCCAGGCCGTCACGATCTGCCGCCGGTCGAGCTTGCCGTTCGCGTTGCGCGGCAGCGGCGCCGCCGTGACCTGGACAGCGGCCGGCACCATATAGGCCGGCATCTGCAGGCGGCACACCGCCAGCAGTGCGGCAAGGTCGAGGCCCGTCACGCCGTCCGGCGGCGTCGCCACCACCTGGATGGCCTGGCCCAGCGCGGCGTCGTCCACGCCGAAAGCCACGCATTCGCCGACCAGGCCACTGGCCAGCAGCACGGTCTCCACCTCGGTCGGGCTGACGCGGTAGCCGGAGGTCTTGATCATCTCGTCGCGACGGCCGACAAAGTAGAGAAAGCCTTCGGCGTCGCGCCGCACGGTGTCGCCGGAATACACCGCCACCTCGGGCAGTTGCAAGCCCTCGCCGCGGCCCGGCAGCCCGGCGGGCAGGGGGCGGTAGCGCTGCGCGGTCTTCTCGGCGTCGCGCCAGTAGCCCAGGCCGACCAGCGGCCCGCGGTGGACCAGTTCACCGGCTTCGCCGGCGGCGCACTCGCTGCCGTCTTCGCGCAGCACCAGCACCTCGGCGTTGGGGATGGCGCGTCCGATGGAATCGGGCCGGCGGTCGACTTCCTCAGGCGGCAGGCAGGTCGAGCGGAAGGCTTCGGTCAGGCCGTACATCAGGAACGGGCGTGCGGCCGGCACCCGGCTGCGGATGCCGGCCAGGGTCGCCAGCGGCATGCGGCCGCCCGTGCTGGCAAAGTAGCGCAGGTGCTGGGCGATGGCTGGCGGCCAATCCAGGGCCGCCAGCTGCATGTACAGCGGCGGCACCGCTGTCAAGCCGGTGACCCGTTCGCGTTCCATGGCCTGCAACACGTCGCGCGGCACCAGGTGGTTGAGCAGCACCACCCGGGCGCCGGCATGGAAGGCCGTGGTGAGCTGGCTGAAGCCGGCGTCGAAGGACAGCGGCAGCACGGCCAGCAGGGTGTCGTCGGCGCGGTTGTCGAGGTAGTCGACCACGCTGGCCGCGCCCACCACCAGGTTGCGGTGGCTGAGCACCACGCCCTTGGGCGCACCGGTGCTGCCCGAGGTGTACAGGATGGCCGCCATGTCACTGTCGATGACGCGGTGGACAGCGCCGGGCGGGCCGGCCTGCAATTCGGCCCAGTCCAGCACCGGCAAGGGCAGCGGGCCGGCGGCGGGGGCCGTCAGCAGCAGTTGACGCAGCGCCGGCAGCGTGGCCCACAGGCCATCGAGCAGGGCCGCACGTTCGGGCGTGCTCAACAAGGCGCAGGCGCCAGAGTCGCGCAGGATGTGCGCCACCTGGGCCGGCTTCAGCAAGGGGTTGATGGGCACGAACACGGCCCCGGCGGCAGCGGCGGCGAAACACAGCACCACGGTCTCGGGCCGCTTGTCCAGCCACACGGCGACCCGTTCGCCACGCTGCACGCCCTGCGCCACCAGGCCCGCGGCGGCCGCCTGCACGGCGCTGTCCAGCGTGGCGTAGTCCAGCGTCTGCACCCCCGAAGTGAGTGCAGGCGCGGTCGGCGAGCATTCGGCAGCCCGAACGATCAGATCGGCCAGCAGGCGCGGCTCGCGCGGCGGGACACGGCTCCGCGCCGGTCGGGCGCCCGCAAGGGCGTCGGCCAGGGCCAGGGGTGTGGGGGCGGCGGTTGAAATAAGCGGCGTCAAGGTTCAGCGAGCGACACCGTGCATTGTGGCGTCAGCCTCCTGGCCTGCGGCTGCGCAGGCCCTGTCGCCTGATGTGAACTAAGCCACGGGGTCGGCCCGGGCACCGGCCTGCCCTGCTGAGCCGCCCCGGTGACGCCACGGGTGCGACCTATACTGGCCGTTAGCCTGAAAGGGGCATGGCGGTGGATGTTCTGCCTCACGTGATACAGGTACTCGATGAAGTCTTGGCCTTGGGCGGCCGGGGTTTGGCCTTCACGCGCGACACGCCCTTGCTCGGCGCCGTTCCCGAACTCGATTCCATGGCCGTGGTGGCCTTGATCACCACGCTCGAAGAACGCCTGGGCATCGAACTGCCTGACGACGAGATCGAGGCCAGGGCCTTCGCCACCGTGGGTGCGCTGGCTGACCTCGTCAGTGCCCACAGCGCCGCCTGAAGCGACCGTGGCGCGGCAGATCGAAGCGTTCATGCTGCCGGCGGAGGCCGGCGGCCACCACCGGCTGATGGCCTTGTGGCACGCGTCGGTGGCCGATTCCGCCCTGCGGGGCGTGGTGCTGTACGTGCACCCTTACGCCGAAGAGATGAACAAGACGCGCCGCATGGCGGCCCTGCAGGCGCGCGCGCTGGCCGCTGCCGGCTACGGCGTGCTGCAGATCGACCTGAAAGGCTGCGGCGACAGCAGCGGCGAATTCGGCGATGCGACCTGGCTGGACTGGGTATCGGACGTGCAGACCGCCGTGCGCTGGCTGCGCACGCGCAGCGACGCGCCGCTGACGCTGTGGGGTTTGCGTGCGGGCTGCCTGGTGCTGGCCGACGCCGCCCAACAGATGCCCGACGAGGCGTGCAGCTTCCTGTTCTGGCAGCCCACGCCCAAGGGCGCGCCGGTGCTGCGCCAGTTCCTGCGCAGCGCCGCAGCGGCCGCCTTTCTGGACGGACGGGGCAAGGGCGTGGTCGATGCGCTGCGCAGCCAGCTGGCCGCCGGTGTCGCCGTCGAGGTCGGCGGCTACCGCGTGCACCCGGCGCTGGCGGCCGGGCTCGAACAGGCGCAACTGCCGGTACCGGCGCGCCTGGACCGCCTGGTCTGGCTCGAAGTCAGCGCCGTGGCCGGGCCCGCCCCGTCCGGCGCACCGCTGACCCCGGCCAGCGCCAGTGCCTCGGTGGCCTGGCGCCTGGCCGCTGCCCGCGCAGACGTGCAGCTGGTCCAGGGCCCGCCCTTCTGGCAGACGGCCGAGATCGAGACCGCGCCCGCCCTCATCGAGGCCACCTTGGCCGCGATGCAGTCGCCCGGCCACACAGCCGGGCCAGCGTCGTGACCGCCGGCTTGGGCACCGTCGAACGGCCCTTGGTCTTCGCGCTGGGCGAAGACCAGCTGGTCGGCATGCTGAATGCGCCGCAAGGCAACGCACACCGCGTCGGCGTGCTGGTGGTGGTGGGCGGACCGCAGGTGCGCGCGGGCAGCCACCGCCATTTCGTGCAACTGGCCCGCCACCTGGCCGGGCACGGCCATGCGGTGCTGCGCTTCGACGTGCGCGGCATGGGCGACAGCAGCGGCACCCCAGCCGGTTTCGAACACCTGCAGGACGACATCGCCGCGGCCGTCACCGAGCTGCTGCGGCAGCGCCCCGACGTGCAGCGTGTGGTGCTGTGGGGCCTGTGCGACGGCGCTTCGGCCGCGCTGCTCTACCTGCAGCAGACGCGCGACGCCCGCATCGGCGGCCTGGTGCTGCTCAACCCCTGGGTGCGCTCGCCCGAGACGCTGGCCCGCGCCACGCTGCGCCACTACTACCTGCAGCGCCTGAGGCAGGCCGGCTTCTGGCGCAAGCTCTTCGGCGGCAGCGTCGGCGCGCCAGCCGTGCTGGGTTGGTGGCAGAACCTCCAGACGGCGCGACAGCGGGTGCGCCAGGCCCGGGACGGCGACCGCCTGCACTTCGCGTCCCGCATGGCCGAAGGCTGGCGCGCCTGCCCGGGACCGATCCTGCTGGTGCTGTCGGGCGACGATGTCACGGCGCACGAATTTGCCGACCACGCCGGCCGCGACAGCCACTGGCACGGTGCGCTGGCCCGGCCCGGGGTGCAGCGGGTCGACCTGGCCGGCGCCGACCACACTTTCTCCAACCCGCAGACCGGGCCGCAGGTGCTGGCGCTGACCCTGGCCTGGCTGCGCAGCGCCGACAGCGGCGCGGGCGTGTGAGCGAAGCGCTGCTGTGCAGCGACTTCACGGCCCTGCCGGCCGACGTGCGGGCCTTGCTGGACGCCGCGGGCGACAGCGACTTCCAGGCCGGCGCGGCCTGGTGGACGCACTTCGTCGACAGCGTGGACCTCGGCGGCGCGCTGCCGCAACTGCGGGTTTGGCGCGAAGGCGGGCGCGTGGTGGCGCTGCTGCCGCTGCTGCTGCACCGGCCGGCGCGGCGGGTCACGGCGCTGGGCAATTACTACACCACGCGCTATGCACCGCTGCTGGCCCCCGGGGTCGAAGCCGGCGCGGCGGCGCTGGCGCTGTCCGGCATCCTGGCGGCGCTGCTGCGCGACGAGCCCGGCGTGCACACGCTGCGCTTCGAACCGCTGGAAGCCGGCTCGCCGGCCGAGACCGCGCTGCGCCGCGCGCTGCGGCAGCAAGGCTGCGCGGTGTACGGCTTTCACGCCTTCCGGAACTGGCGCCTGCCGGTCGACAGCGACTGGCCGGCCTATCTGGCCGCGCGCGACGGCAAGTTGCGCACGACCCTGGCGCGCATGGCCAAGCGTTTCACAGCGCGCGGTGGTCGGCTGGAACTGGTGCAGGGCGAAGGCGAGCGGCTCGAAGCGGGCATCCAGGCCTACGCGGCCGTCTATGCCGCCAGTTGGAAGGACCCCGAGCCGCATCCGCGCTTCATGCCCGGCCTGATCCGCGCCGCGGCGCACAGCGGCGTGCTGCGCCTGGGCATCGCCTGGCTGGACGAACAGCCCGTCGCCGCCCAGGTGTGGATGGTGGCCGGCGGGCGCGCCGACATCTACAAGCTGGCCCATGACGAACGTCACAAGGACAGCTCGCCGGGCAGCCTGTTGACGGCCATGCTGATGCAGCATGCCTTCGAGCAAGACCGTGTGAAGCTGGTCGACTACCTCAGCGGCGACGACGGCTACAAGCGGCTGTGGATGAGCGAGGTGCACGAGCGCAGGGGGCTGGTCGCCTACCGGCTGAACCGGCCGCGCGGGCTGCTGGGCGCGGCGCGCGAACAGGGCGGGCACTGGCTGCGCAGGCTGCGGCCGCAGGGCGCTGCGCGATGAGCAGCGTCAGCGTCATCGTCCCCAGCCACAACGCGGCAGCCTACATCGCGCAGACCGTGGGCAGCGTGCTGGCGCAGACCCAGCGCGACCTGGAACTGCTGCTGGTCGACGATGGCTCCAGCGACGGCACCGTGGCCATCGTGCAAGCCCTGGGCGACCCGCGCGTGCGTGTCATCCAGCTGACCAACGGCGGCGTGTGCAAGGCCCGCAACCGCGGCATCGCCGAGGCGCAATCGCCCTTCATCTGCCTGCTCGACCATGACGACTGGTGGCTGCCCGACAAGCTGGAACGCCAGCTGCGGACGATGGCCGAGTACCCCGATGCCGGCGTGGCCTACAGCACCTTCGAACGCTGGCACGCCGACCCGGCCACGGGCCGTTTTCCGCCACCCGAGACCTTCGATTTCAGCGCCGTGGCCGACGGCATCGACTCCGACTTCTCGGGCTGGGTCCACCACCAGTTCCTGCTCGACTGCTGGATGCTGACCAGCACCTCGATGTTCCGGCGCGAGGTGTTCGACCGCTGTGGCGTTTTCGACGAAAGCCTGCCCTTCAGCGAAGACTGGGACCTGTGGCTGCGCGTCGCGCGCGAATTCCCCTTCGTGCAACTGCGCCGGCCGACCACGCTGTACCGCATGCACGCCGGCCAGGGCAGCGGCTACCACCGGCCGATCGACTACCGCACGCGGCTGCTGGAACGCACGGCGGCTGAATACGGCCTGGCCAGCCGGGATGGCCGGGCCATCACGCGGCGGCAGTTCAAGCGCCAGATGGCGCGCTACCACGCCGACTTCGCGCGGGGCGAACTCGAGGCGGGCCGACCAGCGACCGCCCTGCGCATCTACGCCCACGCCTGGGGGCTGCATCCCACGGACTGGAAGTACCCGGTCTATCTCGCGGCCACGCTGGCCGGCTGGCGTGGCGGCGCGCTGGCAGCGAGGGTCTGAGTTCATGCGCCCGGAAGTCTCGCTCTACCTGGACCTCGTGCGCTTCACCGCCGCATTGGTGGTGTTCGGGGCCCACTTTGCGCTGCAAAGGCTGGGCGGTGGCTTTCTCTGGCAGCTCAACGACTACGGGCATGAGGCCGTGACCGTGTTCTTCGTGCTGTCCGGCTACGTCATCGCCTATGCGAGCGACACGCGCGAGACCACGGTGCGCGAATATGCGATCAGCCGCCTGGCCCGGCTGTACTCCGTGGCGCTGCCCGCGGTGCTGCTGACCGTGCTGCTGGACCGGTTGGGCAGCCATTGGCGACCGCAGGGCTACCTCAGCGCATGGGGTATCGATCCCGAGCCCAGCGGCCGGGTCATCGTGTCCGCGCTGACCTTCACCAACGAGATCTGGACCCAGTCCCTGCGTTTGGGCTCCAACGCCGCCTATTGGTCCATGGGCTACGAGGTGCCCTACTACGTCCTGTTCGGCCTGGCGCACTTCACCCAGGGCCGCTGGCGCTGGCCGCTGGTCGCCGGGGCCCTCGTGCTGGCCGGGCCGTCCATCGCCGCCTCATTCCCGCTCTGGCTGATCGGCGTCGGCGTGTACCGCTACACCCGCGACCACACCCCCAGCGCAGGCACCGGCCTGTGGCTGTTCGGCGGGTCGCTGCTGTTGTGGCTGGCCTACGAACTGGCTGCCCAGCGCTGGGGGCGCCTGACGATGGCGGGCAACGCCTGGTTCAAGCGCCGCGAATGGATGCAGGACTATCTGGTGGGCAGTTTCTTCGCCGTGAACCTGATCGGCTTCCAGGCCGCCGCCGAGCGGCTGGGTGCACCCTTGCTGCGTCAGGCCGCCCGGATCCGCTGGCTGGCCGGCGCGACCTTCACGCTCTACCTGTGCCACTTCCCAGTCGCGCAGTTCATCGTGGCCTTCTCGCCCTGGCCGAATACCGACCCGCGCAGCCACGCGCTGGTGTGGGTCGGCACGCTGGTGGCCGTCTTCCTGCTGGCCTCGGTCACCGAGCGCCGCAAGCAGGCGTGGCGGCGTCTCTTCGAGCGCTGCTGGCCTGCGCCCAAACGCCCCGTACCCGACGGCCACCCGCCATGACACCCACGCCCGGAACTCGCACGGCAGCCCTCGGTCCGACGGGTCGTCAGGACTGGCTGATCGGCTTGCTCGTCTTTGCGCTGGTCACCTGGCTGCAATGGCTGGGCGGGCGTGAGGTGGCCGCCACGGTGCTGCTGCAGAGCTACAACTGGCTGTTCGATTTCGACGCCTCGCGCTATCTGGGTGGCTGGTGCCTGCCCGGAGTGAACGTCAGCGAGCACCTGTACTTCGACCATGTCGCGCGGCACCCTCTGACGGTCGTCCTGCGGCCGGCCTGCCTGGCCATCGAGCCGGCTTTCAGCAGCCCCAAACTGGCCCTGATGGCCTTGACCGCCGGGCTGGCCGGTTTGATGGCGGCCTTGAGCTTTGCCCTGGCCGCGCGCTGCTGCCGCGGCCTGGTCGACAGGCTGCTGATCACGGCCCTGGCCAGCCTCAGCGCCCAGCCGCTGATGCTGGGCATCATCCCGGAGATGTACGGCCCAGCCATGCTGGGCATTGGTTTGAGTCTGCTGTGGTTATCGGGGCTGCCCGGCAGCGGTCGGCCCGGTCCGGTGCGGTGGGTGGTCGCCGGCGTGCTCAACCTGGGTATGACGGTGACCAACGCCGGGCTCAGTCTGCTGGCGTCGGCGGTGGCGGCCTGGGGCCAGATGGGCCTGAAGATCTGGCTGCGGCGCGAGGCCGGGCTGTGGCTGGTCGTCATCGCCTGCCTCGTGCTCAGCGCCCTGCTGCTGGCCTGGATCTACACGCCCGAACACGTCGCCGTCGCCGGCCATGCGGCCAAGTCGCTGTGGTGGGCGGCGAACATGGTGCGCACCGAGACAGCGCCGCTGTGGAAAGTGGCGGCCACTTTTGTCGTCTATGACGTGGTCGCGCCGGTCAGCAGCTTCTACCAACTGCCCGCCGGAGAAGACCACCCGATGCTGGACTTCCGGGCCTTCGACTTCGCGCTGGCGGGCTGGTGCGCTGTCGCGCTGTGGCTGGGTTTGCTGGCATCCTCGGTCACCTTGGCATGGCAGGAAGCCCACCTGCGCCGGCCCCTGGCGGTGGCGGTGCTGTGGCTGGTCTTCAATATCCTGCTGCACACCTTCTGGCAGTACCGCGCCAGCATCTTCATCTACGGTGCGCACAGCTTCCCAGCCCTGGTGGTCATCGCGGCGTTGGGCCACAGCCAGGCCGTCGCGCGCAGCCAGGCATGGGCCTGGTCAGCACGAACCGCGTGGCTGGTCCTGGCACTGCTGCTGCTGATCAACAACGGCGAGCGCTATCGCGAACTCATCGTCTTTCTGGTGAACCAGACCGCCGTGCACTGAGGCGGTGGCTCACAAGGGCGAATAGGCCACCAGCACCAGAACGATCATCGTCACCACGACGACCAGACTGCCGCGGTCGCGCAGCGCGAAGACGATGGGGTCGTCGTGCATCTCGCCGCGTGAAGTCTTGATCCACACGCGGCCGAACCAGTACAGCAGGCCCATGGCCACCAGCCACAGCCCCTGCGGGTGGGCGAAGCGACCCATGGTTTCAGGCGTGGAGACGTACAAGCCGAAGACCACCAGCGCGCACATGCTGGACGCCACGCCCAACGGCCACAGCACCACCAGATCACCCACGCGGTAGTCGCGGCCGCGCGTGTGCAGCTGGCCTGCGTCGCGCATGGACACCAGTTCGCTGCAGCGCTTGACCAGCGCCAGGCTGAAAAAAGTGAAGACGCTGAAGGCCAGCAACCAGGGCGAAACGGTGATGTCGGTGGCCACACCCCCGGCCAGCACGCGGTAGGTGTACAGCGCCGAGAGGGCCAGCACGTCGATCAGCACATAGGTCTTGAGCGTCCAGCTGTAGGCCGTGGTCAGCACCATGTAGCCCAGCACCACCAGCAGCACGGCCGGCGCGATGGCCCAAGCCAGACCCAGGCCGACAGCCGCCAGCAGGCCGGCCGCCGCCAGGGCCCGCACCACGCTGATGCGGCCGCAGGCCATCGGGCGCTCGCGCTTGCGCGGGTGGCGACGGTCGCTGTCCAGGTCCCACAGGTCGTTCATCAGGTAGGTGGCCGATGCCACCAGCGAAAACGACAGGAACAGCGCTGCGGCGCTGCCCAGCTTGCCCGGCTGGGCGTAGGCGAAGGCCGTGAACAGGGGCACGAAGATCAGCAGGTTCTTCACCCACTGGTGGACGCGCAGGGCCTTGATCCAGACCTGGGGGCTGGCCCCTGGATGCTCGAAACGGGCCTCGATGGGCACCCGGGCTTCGACCAACTGCGCCAGCCCGGCGGGCACGCCCACCAGGATCGCGCCCCGACTGGCCACCCAGATGGGCAGGTCAACGGCGTGGTCGCCGGCATAGGCGAAGTCCGGACCCACGGCCAGGCGGATGGCATCCAGCTTGCGCGCGCCTTTCAGGTTGCGGCTGGCATCGCTGGCCAGCACCTCGTCGAACAAGCCCAGGTGATCGGCGACGGCCTGCGCGATGCTGCGGTCGGCGGCCGTGGCCAGCACCACGCGCCGCCCAGCCGCACGCTGGGCGCGCACCCAGTCCAGCAAGGGCTCGCACCAGGGCAGCGTGGCCACATCGAGTCGCACGCGGCTGGCCACGCGGGCCTTGAAACCACTGCGGCCACTGAGCAGCCACCACAGTAACAGGAAGAACTGCAGCACGTTTTGCTTGAGCAGGCGCAGGACCGACTCGTGCAGCGTGTCGGTCGGTGTGAGTGTGCCGTCCAAGTCCACCACCAAGGGGGGTGGTGCATGCGGGGCGGTGGCAGGCGCGAGTTGACCGGGCAGATTGGGCATGCTTGAAAGCGAAAGGTGTGGGCCTGTGAAGTCTCACATGAGCCAAGCCGCGCGCCTTGTGCAATTCACGAGCAGCACGTCATCAGCACGCACTGGCATTGAAATCAGTAGCTGGCCTCGGCGGCTCGGCCGGGGCAGCGCTGCCGTCCGTCCCGCATGAACGGGTCGATCCATTCGTGACCAGACCGGTTTCGGCCGAGGCGGCCAGGCCCAGGCGTCGCCCAAATTCACTCGACGGCTGTTCGAACTCGGAAGCCATGGCGTATTCCGTGTTGTCTCAAGGCGCAATACGGCGCAATACAACGTAATCGCCAAACCGGCGCGATAAAACGTATCGGTTGGCGATGTAATCGTCCAAGAGATGCACACCGTTTGACACGGATGTCCCGTTAGGTTCTTTGGAAAGGTAATTCCATTGGATAACGACTTTCGCTTGCGCTCGGTCCAGTTCAGCCATGATCTCTCTCTGCCCGTCCACTGTATTGGTCAAGCCAGGCTCCATTTCCATCCACCGGGTGGCGGGGCGACGATTCGAAAGAAAATAGATCATGGCATCGTTGGCAAACAGGCGGCTGTGATCGCCCGCTAGAGATGCAATGAAATCACCGTCATTGGTCAATGCCACGACATGCGAGATCATCGCGACATATTCATTCAACGCCTGTTTTTCTGCGGTTCCACGCGGCAGGCGGAGGTGGCCAGCCCGGTTCAATTCATCGGTGTAGACGGCACCGAAGGCCTGTCGAGCCTGACCTTGCCAGACATAAACCGGAATGAGCACGAGCGCAAGGGCTCCCATGCCGACAACAATAGACGATATTCTGCGGGGCCACTCTTGCAGGGCAAAACTGGCCATATAGGCGCAAAGTGGAAGCGATGCGACGACGGCCGGGTAGCCTTGGGGGAAACCGGATCGAACGCGCATTTGATTGAGCAACATCGCGCTCATCAGCGCCAGTGAAATCGCAAGACATCCGCGATACAAGTGGCCGGCCCTGATTTGCATCAGCGCCACCACCGCTGCCACGGGTGCAACGACGAAGGGCAACGCGGCGAAGATGAGCCTCAATACATCTCTGGAAGCGGTCCAGATGTTTCTGTCAGCCATCGCGGTCACGAGCGACGCCCAACTCGGTCTGACAAAGGGCATATCCCGCCACTGACGAAACTCGAGCAGAAAGTAGCGCGGCACTTCATCAAGCCATCGCAGCATCCCGCCCTGAATCACGATCGGCCCCATGACCACGAGCATCACGATGGCGCCAGGCATCGCCCCGAAAGCGAGATTGCGCAAAAGGTGCTGCCTCGATACGCCACCGACCCCGTGGATAGCAAGCGCGGTCAAGCCCATCGCCGCCAGGCCATAACAACCGAAGTCCCAACGAAAGAGCCCTGCGAAGCCAACCATGATCGACGCTGTTACCAGCAACCACAGCCTGGAGTCTCGATACGACCGAGCCAGGACGAGGCAGGCGGAGATCAAGAGAAGAACCGCGGTCACCGACGGATAACCCGAATTCGGCGTCAGTTCTGTGGTCAAGAAAATACCAGCCGCACTGATCGACCCATAGACCATTGGACGCTCAGGCGCAAGCTCCGTCGCAGCCCATGCCACGTTGACCATCAACATGCCCAGCAGCACGAGGTGAAGCGCCCGAGAATACAGTAGATTCTCACCGAACCACTCGTAGATCAGGGCAGTGAGACCTATTTGGCCAGGCCCATAGGCAAGATAGAAATCTCGAACTGGAAGCCATCCGCGGCGAATGAGCATGGCGCCACTGGCAACGAATCCCTCGTCAAACGTCGACAGCGGGCCGAACACCTGCGGCGCAAATGCGCCGATGCTCAGCGCGAAGACTGCAAGACAGGTTAGCAGCGCGTCCAGGCGACCCCCATGGAGCGGTTTCACGTCGAATGGGTTGACGATCAAGCGGGAAATCTTCGTCTTTTCTTGATCATGGGGTTCGCCGCACAGCGTTCCAAGACGGAGTGCGGCGCAAGAAACCAATGCCCAAGGCTTGACGACCGGGGGTTTTCCGGCCAGCAGCCCTGACGGCAGAGGGCCACTTGGCCCCTTCGCGCTTGAAGGAAGGGCGAGATACCGGGTAGCCGCCTGCAGGCTCAAGCTTGATTGTTGCGTTCGACATGAAACGGCAGAGCGCCCCGAATGATCGCCGAAGGAAACAGGTCTTGTTGCCTATGGGGTTGAGCAGATGCCGGGTTGTTTCCGATTTGCGGCGCGCTCGACAGCGGCTGCCGGCGCCATGCAGCCTCTGCAGTCGTTGCAAGGCCAAGTCTGTATTTGACCGCTCAGAAATAGAAAACAGCAACTGGGTCAGCCACTCAAGTTAACGGATCCAGCGTTCTATCGTGCACGCCTCGCCTGATCGAACCTGTAAAGCCGGTAGCTTTCGCAGCTAAAGGCGCTATCGTTCAAAAAGGACTCAGGCCAAGAAACTCTTGACCCCGGATGCAGTAATAGCCACGAAACGCCGCGCGTCAAGGCGAACGACTTGATCTGATCCGCATTGTCCAGGGCCAGCATACCTTCCACTTCGCGCCGGCGTTCGGCAGACCCTCTCGGGGCCCGGGCTGGCATCTCGTCACTCCCTTTTCTGGTATCGAAGATAACGTAGGCCTGTCGCTCGGCCAGGGCGGTCAGGCTCAAGCGAACGTCGCCTGCGGCGTCCTGCACCACTTCATCGGGGCGACCATGCGAGCGGATGTAATTCGAGGCGCTGACCACACAGGTCGGAACGCCACCGACTTCCGTATAAGTGCGCCCCCAGCTCCAGACCGGCAAGGTCTGGATGTTGCTGGAAAATGCAATCGGGCTCAGGCTGGCCAGCAGAGCCCATGTACCCAGGATCAGCCGCGACCGCGTCGCGCTGGGAAACTGGTTACCGAAGCAGGCAAAGTAGGCAGCACCTGTCGACCACGCGCACACCACGAAAGCGGCCCACACCAGCGGGCGATGGAGAAACTCCTCGCCCATGCCGATGCCGTTCTTTTCCAATGCCAAGCCCAGAGACATGGCAAGGTAGTTGCCGACCACCAGAACCGGAAGCCAGAAAGCGCCCGTGCGCACGCTCGCTCGCTGAAGCCAAAGGCCAGCAGCCAACAGCGGAAGCCACAGTCCGAATGTCGACAGCAGAATCATCAAAGCCACGCCCAGTCCGAGCAAGAGCTTGGAGCTGGGTCGGTCGATGATCGAGAAGTACAGTTCCTTGAACGGTCCGGGCGCGTAGTGCTTGAAGAGCAAGAGCGAATACTCCGAGGCACCACTGCCGTCGAGGCGCAGCGTTGGAATGCCGGGCAGTCCTTGCGTCAGGCGCACCGCCGACACGAAAGCCGTGACTGCCAGCAGCCCCAGCGCCCAGCGCCAGCGCGCCTTGATCGCTGTGAAGAAGATGAACGGAAACACCATGATCAGGAAGGCGTTGGCCACAGCGATCTGCGCCTTGTAGATCAGGCAGAAGACAGCCAGTACCCATGCCAGCAGCACCGATCCGAGACGGTTGCTCTTGCACCCGCTCAGCATGAACAGCCACGCCAGCGCAGCCAACGCGACGCCATACATGCCGCCGATATTCACCTGATTGAGGAACTGCGCCCCCATGAACTTGTTGCCAAAGCCCTGGTAAAAAGCATCAGGGAGCAGCACAACCGCGAAGGTGGCGGCAGCCCCTGGCCAAGGCCCCCAGATCGACGCAATCAGCACAAAGGCGGCCAACCCAGTCAGCATGACCCCAAATGGCAGCAAGAACCCGGTGAAAGCCTCAAGCGCCTTGATATCGCCAAGTGATGACAGCACTGCCGGCGACAGGTAGATCGAATAGTGGTACAGCGCTGGGCGTGCGCCCGCCATCTGCACGTCCGACATGCTGGACATGCCTTGGGACTGAGCGAACATGCTGATCTGGCGAATGTGGAAGAAGGCGTCCGACCACATTCGGAAGACGGTGGTGTCTCCGTCTATCGATGGCAGACCCAGAGAGTCGTTGCACCACAACGTGGCACCGATTCCGCTGACCGCTACGCAGATGACCTCCGGCCACGCGATGCGCGACGACACAAAGACGCCCCATCGCAGCGACCATAGCGACAGGGCAATGCCGACCACGGCCAGCAGCAGCAGGTTTGCGAGAATAGGCAGCGGTAAAACAATGGCTGCAATGAAGAGAAGGGTGTTGGCGACGAAGTAGCCGGCTAGAAGCTGAAAGCTAAAGCCTGCTGTCTGTGCAATGCCATGCCCCGCCAGCAACCGCGACGCCAAATTACCGTAGACAAGGTAGAGACACAGCAGCAGGGCCAGCGCAGCCACGGCGGTAGGTGACGTGGCGCCCGAGACCCTGTAGTTCCAGTAGGCGAGCAGCATTACGATCAATGCAAGAAGTGCAAGGCTTGCTGCCGGACGGGTTGTCTCGGGTTCAGGCTTGCCGAGGATGCCAGGCCGGACGGCTGAATGCAGGTGGTCCGCGTCACTGCTGCCAGCGTCGAAGTGGTACGCAGCGCTCGCATGAGCCTTGCTTGGTTTTGTTCTGTCGCTGGAATTCATCACGGTGAAATTCAAAAGATCCGGGCGCCGATGGGCCTGGATTCACAGAGCGAATCTGCTGTTGCCGCCGTCAGCCAGCAGTGCAGACACAGCGAGGCGTACAACTTGGCATTGTCGGTACTGATCGCGACCTGACGCCTTATCACGATGCTAGTCGAATGGCTTGTTATGCAGATGGGCCTTGATCTAGCGCGGATCGCCGGCGCGTTCTTCGTCATCGGCAAAGTCGAAGTCGCGCTTTCGAGAACACCCGACCGAGACTTTCATCAGTGACGCGCTGAAGACGGCATGGCGCCGCCAATGCTCCTGCCTTTCGTGCGGGCGATCATGACGCTGAGGGAGCGGCTTCAGGGTGGGGCGCGGCGGGGCGAGGTGGGTTCCACGAACACCCAGCGCGACATGATCAGGTAGCTCAGTACCGCCATGGGCAGCGTCAGAATGGCTTGGGCAACGATGGCATTCGGCACGCCATGCGCGAGCCATCTGATCAGGCCCCAATTGATGATGAAGCAGGCCAGGTAGGCCGCCAGGAAACGGGGAAAGTGTGCCAGAAGCAGACGGCGAAACGCATAGCCACCGGTAGTGACGAAGTTGAACGCCACGCCAGTCACGTTGGCGGCCAGAAGCGCTGCCCAGACCGGCAAGTCTGCCCAAATGGCCGCGCTGTAGACCGAAAAGCCGAACAGCGTGTTCAGGCCGCCAGCGAGCAAAAAACGAATGAAGCGCTGCTGCCCTGCCATTTTTCGACTCAGCGTCGGATGGCCACCAGGCCGTAACCCAGCGGGTCTTCCCGCGAACCCAGCCCGAGCTGCATCGATAGGTGGGCCGCAATGACAAAGGCGCAGGCCAGCGGTGCCAGCAGCAAACACAGGGGCCAGGTCCAGAGGCCGTTGATCGGCCTGGCGGGGCGCAGCAGGCGTATGGCCATCACGATCATCTTGTTGGCCACGGCCGCCACATCATTACCGCGTTCCTCTATGCGCAACGCTGAAAAGCCTGCCCGCTCGAACAACAGCTGCAAGCCGTAGCGCGTCAGCCGCCGGTAGTCATGCGGCAGATGGTGCAAGCGCGCCGACCAGGGCAAGGTCAGCACCAGGCTGCCCCCACTGCGCAGCACGCGCGCCAGCTCGTTGGCGAAGGTCTCGGCATCCGGCACATGTTCCAGAACCTCTGCGCACAGCAGATGGTCGAAGCTGGCGTCGGCGAAGGGCATGCGGCCGCCGTCGTAGTAGACGATGCCCGGTGTGCGCTGCATGCCGAAAGTCTGGCTCGACTCGATGTCCAGCCCGATGTACTGGGCGTGGTCCAGCAACTCGCGCCACGGCGCCTGCCCGGCACCAACGTCCAGAACGCGGCCTTGGCAGGCCGCCAGTTCACGCTGCAAGAAACGATGGATGGTCAGCAACTGCAGGTCGAATACGCAACGCACGGCAAACAAGAACCGATTGTCCCGGGCAGGCTTGACGGATATCGGTTGAAAGGCCTCAGACATGGCGGCTCCTATGCGGCATTTCCGGGGATGGCAAGCCCCGGCTTCCGGCCTCATTCCGGCTTGAAGCCGGCAGTGATGATGTTGCCGACATTGAATCCCAGCTTGACGCCGTCGATATGCGTGCGCCCCATGATCGCCAGGGCGCCGCGTTTGGCTGGCCCTGGAAGTGGCATCAGCCGTGTCCAGTAACGCAGGGAATAGCGGTTCACAAAGGCCTGCACGCTGACGTCGGCGTAGCCGCAGCTGCGGAACAGTTGTGCGGCGCTGGCCGAGCTGAAGAGCTGCATGTGTTCGATGTCGATGATCGGCGAGCGGCGGCCCAGAATGCGATTGACGAGGCTGCGGTAGTCATGGGTCACCGTGACGAAGGCGCCGCCAGGGCGCAGCAGGCGCATCGCCGAGCGAGCAATGGCACCCGGATCGAGAACGTGCTCCATGGTCATGAAACAGCAGATCAAGTCCAAGGAATCCGGTGCGTGGTCGGCCTCGACGAAGATGGTCTCGCGTATCCAGGCGCGCCGGTTCGGGGGCGCGGCGGCGATCGCGGCCCGCGAGGGTTCAACCCCAACCAGGCTCTTGAAGCCAGCGCGCTGCAGATGTTCGAGGAAGATACCGGTTCCGGTACCGATCTCCAGCGCGCTGCTGCGCTGCCGCAGGCGGCCCAGCGTCGGCGCTATCGCTGCGATATAGGCCAGCGCCGCGTCATTGGCCTCTTCCGAACTGTCGTAGTCCGCCTGGTGGTACGCGCGGGCCAATTCGTCCTGGCGCGGTGGCGTGTCCACATACACAAGATCGCAGGCGGGGCACTGCACCATGCGGTGACTCATGTATTCCGGGTCTTTGCGAGAAGCAAAGCTGAAGCCGGTCAGGCGTTTCTCGTCCAGGGTCTCGCCAACGAAAGTCGCTGCCCCAGTGGGAGATGCATCACAGACCGGGCAGTGTCGGGAAACTCGGGTGTTCGTCATCTGGATTTGCCGTCGGGCAGCAGGTCGGTGGTGACGCCGTGGCGGATCAGCGCCGAACGAATCAGTCGCGGCCGGCCCTTGACCTCCGCCATGATCTTGGCGACATATTCGCCCACCAGTCCAATGGCAAAGAGATTCGCCGATCCGAACATCAGGATCAGTATCTGCAGTGTGGTGGCCCCCTGGGTTGCAATGTCGGGCAGGAATACTTTCAACAGAGCCGTCACCGCAGCCAGTACCGTCGAAACGGCCAAGGCGATGATGCCCGCCGTCGTCAACATCGTCAGCGGCGTATCACTGAACGAGAAGATGCCCTTCTTCGCCCACTCGATGTTCTTCAGTAGGTTGTTCGTCGAAACGCCGAACATCCGCTCAGGCCGGACGTAATCGACGCCCGTCTGTTTGAAGCCCACGTAGGCGCGCAAGCCACGAACAAACAAATCGCGTTCAGGGCAATTCAGCAGCCAGCCCACAACCCTTTTGTCCATCAGCGAAAAGTCACCCGCGTCATGGGGAATCTTGATGTAGCTGAAACGCGCAAAGATGCGATAGAAAAGCTTGTACATCAGGCCCCAGAGGAAGGGCATCTCGCGTTTGACGCGACGACCGTAAACGACGTCCCAGCCCGCTTCCCACTGCGCGTAGAACTGCTCGATCAACTCGGGAGGGTCTTGCAGGTCGCCGTCGAGCAGCACCACGCTGTCCTTGGTGCACAACTCCATGCCGCTTCTGAAAGCCATCTGCGAGCCGAAGTTGCGCGAATGGGTGATGCCCAGTACATGCGAATCGCGTTCGCTGATCTCGCGGATCACCTGCGCGCTGTCGTCCGGGCTGCAATCGTTGACGAAGATGATTTCGTAGTCGATGTCCAGCTTGCGGAAGGTGGCCGTCAAACGCTCGTGCATCACCGGGATGGCCTGCCCGTCTTTGTAGCAGGCAATGATGGCGGTGACGCTGCGTTTGCGCGCGTTCGGGTCGCGCTTGGTGGCCGCAGCGTGCTCGGCATCGGTCAGCGTGCGCACCCAGTCGGCTGTGCGGCGCAGGCCTTCTTCAAGGCTGACCTCGGCCTGCCAGCCCAACTTGTCGCGTGCTTTGCGGGGGTCCGAATACCAGTCCGCCAGGTCCCAGGCGCGGCCCTCCATCGTGCCGAACTTCGGCTCGACACGGACATCGAAAACGCGTCTCGTGGTTTCGGCAAGGTCCGCAATGGTGGTTCGATGGCCAGTGCCGATGTTGAAGCTGTCACCGTAGATGGCCGGTTGCATGCCGGTGGCGGCCTTGACGAAGGCAGCGATGGTGTCGTCGATGTGGATGAAATCGCGTGAGGTGCGCGGGTCCACGAAGGGTGGCAATTCGCCGGCGATGGCCTTGCGCAGCAGCGTCGGAATCAGCCGCGAGGTGTCTTCATAGGGTCCGTAGACGGCATACAGGCGCAGGTTGGCGCAGGGAAAACCATGCTGCTGCCCCATGAAACGCAGGTAGCTGGCCACGGCCACCTTGCTGACCGCGTAATGGCTGTTCGGTTCGCAAACGGCGTCTTCGGCCGGAGCGCTGCAGTTCGTGCCGTACTCGGACGAACTGCCCGCGTGGATGAAAGCCGCGAAGGGCTGGCCTTGCAGCAGGCCGACCAGGTTGACGATGGACTGGAAGTTGGTTTGGTAGATCAGCCCGCCGTCTTTCTCGAAAGAGTAGGCGCCGTAGGCCGCGCAGTCGAAGACGGTCTGCGGGTGCAGTCCATTGACCATGTTCTTGGTGGCCGAGAAATCGGTCAGATCCACCGCCACCAGTTGCTCTTCACCGACGTCTGCCAGGCGCCAGTTGCGGCCCCGTCGCACGGCGGCATAGACGTCGCT
Organism: Rubrivivax sp.; assembly: GCA_040400915.1. GTDB lineage: Bacteria > Pseudomonadota > Gammaproteobacteria > Burkholderiales > Burkholderiaceae_C > Rubrivivax. Next base: position 94,234 of record JBBAPI010000008.1, on the reverse strand, counting down.
GCGGTGCGCGGCGATGGCCCTGAACAGATTGGCACCGATGAAACCCGATGCGCCGGTGACGAGGATGGGGCCGCGCAGCGCGCGGATGTGTGAAGCGATGTCAGTCATGGTTCAAGGGCCGCTGGCGGTCTGGGCCTGCGCCATGGCCACTATGCTCGTCGGGTCCAGACCCGACTGCGCGCGCAGGTAGGTCTGCGAGCCATAACGCGCGTAGTGATGAGCCTGGGCGTGGGCGTGCGCGTAGGCACGCAGCGGATAGCGTCGCTCGGTCAGCCAGGCCAGCAGTTCGGGGCCGACGCCGCCGCGGCGGACATGCTCCTCGACCACCACCAGGCCCGGCGCCCGCGCCAACTGCGTCAGCAGGGTCGGCGGCGGCGGGTTCTCAGCCACCGGCAGTTCCGAGAGGACCCAGAGGTTCGGTCGTCTCTCGGAAGGCATGGACTCGAAGCTCGCGATGCAGGTGCCGGCCAGCGGACCGACCGCGACGACGACGCTGCCCGCCCCCTCGGTGAGTTGCCGCCAGGGCGCGTAGTCGGGAATGACATGGCCGGGCGGCTTCTCGCCGCGGCCCAGGCGCAGGTAGGTGGCGTGCGGCGCGTCGCCAGCGCGTTGCACGATGGCCGGCACATCCTCGTCGAAGGCGGGTACGAAGACGGACAGGTTGGGAAGGCACAGCAGCACCCCGTAATCCTCGATCGCATGGTGGGTCGGGCCCATCACGCCATAACCGTAGCCGCCGCCATTGCCCACCAGTTTGACCGGCAGCTTGTGAAAGCACACGTCGTTGCGGATCTGCTCGAACGGCCGCGCGTAGCAGAAGGGGGCGATGCTGTAGGCCCAGGCCTCGAAACCCTGGCCTGCCAGGCCCGCTGCCACCGACACCATGTTCTGCTCGGCGACGCCGGCATTGATGAAGCGCGCTCCCATGGCACGTTGCAGCGGCTCGAGCGCCATGAAGCCGAGGTCCCCGGTCAGGAACAGCAACTTCTCCCGCGTCGAGCGGGCCACGAGCGCATCGCAGAATTGCGTTCTCATGCCCGGTTCTGCTCCGCCATGGCAAGCGCAAACTGCGCTTCCTTGAGTGGCAGGTAATGGGACTCCATGCGGTTCTCCAAAAAGCTGACACCCTTGCCTTTGACGGTGCGCATGACGAAGACCTGGGGCCTGTCGGATCGCGCATCCATCGCACCGCGCAAGGCGTCGAGATCATGCCCGTCGATGGCACGGACGTCAGCGTCGAAGCATTGGAGCTTCTCCCAAAGTGGCGACATCGAGGCGACATCGTCGGTGCTGCCGAAACCCTGCAGCCCGTTGTGATCGACCAGGACCGTCAGGTTCTCCAGGCGCTGATGGCAGGCAAATATGAAGGCCTCCCAGGTCGACCCTTCCTGCCACTCGCCGTCGGAAGTGAGACACAGCACACGCCCATCGCTGCCATTGAAGCGCATGCCCAGCGCCGTGCCGGCCGCCAGCGACAGCCCATGTCCAAGGCTGCCCGTGGCGAACGGGATTTGCGGAACGCCGCTGGCGGGAGGATGACCGGCGAGCAGCGTGCCGTCCTTGTGGAAGGTCTGCAGTTCAGCTTCAGGCAGACGACCAGAACTCCAGAGCGCGATGTACAGCGCGCCCGCCGAGTGTCCCTTGGAGAGCAAGAAGACATCCTGTTCGCGCAACTTCTCATGGAATGCCACGAGCATCGCGTCGATCGAAGACAGATTCCCACCGATGTGGCCCACACCCGCCTCGAAGTGCATCGTCAGCAAGCGCCTTCGGGCAGCCAGCACGGCCTCAGGCGTCAGCGGACTCACTGCAGGTACTCGAATCTCCCGGTTGCCGATTTGCATTACTCCACCCAGAAGAGCGTTACCAAGCCCATCGTAGCCGCGACGCGTCCAGCACGGCACCCAGTCTGACCGGAGCCCCATCGTGTGCCAGTCCAGTTCGTCATTATTTTGTCCTCCGCGCGGTAACCGCAACCGCCACACCACGCCCGGAAACTTGTGGGCAACAACTTCGAATGTTAGGGGCACCAGTCACCTCCAAGCCCCTTGAACGATAAACTTCGGCTCGTGCCCCCGCATTCGGGCGGTTTGCGGCAACAGTTCACGGCGTCCTTGCCACGTTGCGCGGCCCGCTCCCTGGAACTGGGGCCCTGCATCGAAGATTCGTTCGCGCGGGCTTCAACGCTGTTCACGCTGCGGAGCGCGCACAACCTTGTTCCTTCGATCGTCGATGACGCGCAAGCGGTTCGGCACCCCCTGGGGCTCGAGCACTTGCTCGGTGTAGATCCGGAGCAGGCCCGCTTTGCGCTGGGCGTCGAAGTGCAGGCAGGAGAATCTGAATCTGCACCAGGCATTGAGGAATCCGGCGTTTCGCAACCCGTCCGGAAACCTCATGAAGAGCGTCAATGTCTGTTTCATGCGCAGCCGACGCGCGAAACAGGGCGCAGCGCGGGTGTCGGCGCTGACCTGACCTTCAACCACCAGTTGCGCCACGCCAACAGCCTTGATCAGTGCCTGCACCTTTCGCAGCGCGCTGTTGCGGAAATACCCCGTCCTTCACGTTCGCGAGGGTCTACGGTCGTACATGGCATCCTCCACCCTGCCGAGACCCCGGTACAGTTTAGCGGTGCGTTCCAGGCCCGCCTCCCATACCGCATCCCTTGCGCGACCAAGGGCACAGGCCAGGCAACCACAGCCCGCTGGCGCCCTGCGCAAGCGGCTATAACTCGCGATCGATATGTGCTGCCCTGCACCGGTCACGCCAACCTCTTCAGCCATAGGCCTCACACCCCAGATGCAAGGCTCAGTCCGCGCTCGCGCCCCCCTCCGCCTCGGCCTGGCCGGCGGCGGCACCGACGTGTCGCCCTTTTGCGACCTGCACGGCGGCTTCGTGCTGAACGCCGCCATCGACAAGTACGCCTACGCGATGCTCGACCCGCTGCCCTCAGGCGAACTCGAGTTCACGGCCAGCGACCTGCAACAGGCTTGGCAGGGCCAGGCCGTGGCGCACCTGCCGCTGGAAGGATCGCTGCTGCTGCACAAGGCCGTCTACAACCGCATCGTGGCCGAGCACCGCCACGGCGAACCGCTGGCGGTGCGGCTGACCACCTTCTCCGAAGCGCCGGCCGGTTCGGGCCTGGGCTCGTCATCGACGCTGGTCGTGGCCATGATCAAGGCCTTCGTCGAGTACCTCAACCTGCCGCTGGGCGAGTACGAGATCGCCCGCCTGGCCTACCAGATCGAGCGCGTGGACGTCGGTCTGGCCGGCGGCCGACAGGACCAGTATTCGGCCACCTTCGGCGGCTTCAACTTCATGGAGTTCTATGCCGATGAGCGGGTGGTGGTGAACCCGCTGCGCATCAAGAACTGGATCCTGACCGAACTGGAAAGCTCGCTGGTGCTGTACTTCACCGGCGTGTCGCGGCAGTCGGCGTCCATCATCACCGAGCAGAAGAAGATCTTCGAGACCAACACCCCTGCCAGCATGGACGCGCCCTTCGCCTTGAAACAGGAAGCCGTCAGCATGAAGGAATCGATCCTGAGGGGCGACTTTCCTGCGCTGGCCGCATCGATGCGAACCGGCTGGGAATGGAAGAAGCGCCTAGCCGACCAGGTGTCCAATCCGCAGATCGACGCGACCTACGACGTTGCCTGCAAGGCCGGCGCGGTGGCGGGCAAGGTGTCCGGCGCGGGCGGCGGCGGCTTCATGTTCTTTCTGGTCGACCCGCCGCGCCGCATGGACGTGCTGCGCGCCCTGAACGCCTTGGGCGGACAGGCCGGCGGCTGCCATTTCAGCAAACACGGCACGGAAGGTTGGAAACTGTGAACGAAACGATCGAAGCGGGCGCCAGCGCTGTCCAAGGCGAAATAACCCGCGCCGCCGACAACCTGGCCAAGATGTCGGCCGATGCCGAACTGCAAGCCACCGTCGCCACCGTGGCGCTGGCCTGCGTGAAGGCGCTGCGCAACGGCGGCAAGGTGCTGTTCTGCGGCAACGGCGGCAGCGCCGCCGACGCCCAGCACCTGGCCGGCGAATTCGTCAGCCGCTTCAACTACGACCGCGCGCCGCTGGCCGGCATCGCCTTGACGACCGACACCTCGGTGCTCACCGCCATCGGCAACGACTACGGCTACGAGAAGGTCTTCGAACGCCAGGTGCTGGGCCTGGGCCGGCCAGGCGATGTGCTGGTCGGCATCAGCACCTCGGGCCGCAGCCCGAACGTCTTGCGGGCCTTCGCCGCCGCGCGCCAGATCGGCATGGTCACCGTCGGCATGACGGGCAACCAGCGTGCGGCCATCGAGCAGCATGTCGACCACTGCATCCGCATCCCGTCGGCGTCCACGCCCAAGATCCAGGAAGGCCACATCGTGATGGGCCACGCCCTGTGCGGCCTGGTCGAGTTGTGGATGTTCCCGGGCGAAGCGCCCCAGGCGGCCTGAGGCCGTGCAAGCCATCGTCCTGGCCGGCGGCTTCGGCACCCGCTTGCGCGCGCGCATCAGCGACGTGCCCAAGCCGATGGCGCCGATCGCCGGCCGGCCTTTTCTGGAATACCTGCTCGACCGGCTGATCGCCGCCGGCTGCCAGCACGTCGTGCTGGCCACGGGCTACCTGCACGCCGTCATCGCAGCCCATTTCGGCGCGGCCTACCGCGGCATGGCGGTCGGCTACTCGCAGGAAACCACGCCGCTGGGCACCGGCGGCGCGGTGCTGCGCGCGCTGCAGCGCCTGCCGGGCGGCCCTGACGAACCTGCGCTGGTGATGAACGGCGACACCTGGCTGAACCAGGACCTGGGCACCTTCGTGGCCTGGGCCCGCGCGCGCAGCCCGGCCGACTGCGTGCTGCTGCGGCGGGTCGACGACGTGGCGCGCTACGGCAGCGTGGCGCTGGACGGCGAACGCATCGTGCGTTTCGGCGAGAAGAGCGGCAGCGGCCCCGGGCTGATCAACGCCGGCCTCTACTGGCTGCACCGGTCATCTTTCACGCGCCACCCCTTCCCCGAAACCTTCTCGCTGGAGAACGACCACTTCCAGGCCCACCTGGGCGAACTGGACTTGCGCGGCGCCGTCACCGAAGCCGCCTTCATCGACATCGGCGTGCCCGAGGACTACGACCGCGCGCAGGTCGAGATTCCACACGCCAGCGCGCCATGAGCCCGGCCCTGCGCCCGGCCTTGTTCCTGGACCGCGATGGCGTGATCAACGTCAACCACGGCTATGTGCACACCGCCGAGGACACCGAGTTCATCCCCGGCATCTTCGACCTGGTGGCCAGCGCCCATGCGGCAGGCCGCGTGGTGGTGGTGGTCACCAACCAGGCCGGCATCGGCCGCGGCTATTACAGCGAGGCCCAGTTCGAGGCCTACACCGCCTGGATGCAGGCCGAATTTGCCGCCCGCGGCGCGCCCATCGCCCGCGTCTATTTCTGCCCCGACCACCCCGAGCACGGCATCGGCGCCTACCGCCGCGACACGCCGATGCGCAAGCCCGGCCCCGGCATGCTGCTGCAGGCGGCGGCCGAATTGCAGCTGGACCTGGCGCGCTCGGTGCTGGTGGGCGACGCCGAGAGCGACATCGAGGCCGGACGCCGCGCCGGCCTGGGCCGCACCGTGCGTTTTCATCCCGAAGCCGGGCCGCTACCCGAGACCCAGGCCGATGCCGTCGCCCGCCACCTGGACGAGGTCGACGTCGCACGCCCCCCGAACTGAACCGCCATGGCCAACGTCCTGTACCTGACGCACCGCATGCCCTTTCCGCCAGACAAGGGCGACAAGATCACGACCTTCAACTTTCTACGCCACCTGGCGACGAAGCACCGGGTCTTCCTGGGCGCCTTCGTCGACAGCGAAGCCGACTGGGAACAGGTCGATCAGCTAAAGGCCTATTGCGCCGAAACGAAGCTGATCCGGATCGACCCGCTGCGCCAGCGCGCCTGGAGCGCCACGGCCTTCCTGCAGGGCGCGTCAATTTCCGAGGTCTACCACCGCAACGCCGACTTGCAGGCCTGGGTCGACGATGTCGTGCCGCGGCACGGCATCCGCACCGGCCTGGCCTATTGCAGCGCCATGGCGCCCTACATGGCCGGTCCGAAATTCGGGAACCTGCGCCGCGTGACGCATTACGCCGATGTCGATTCCGAAAAGTGGAAGACCTACGCCGCGACGAAGCGCTGGCCGATGTCGGGGGTCTACGGCCGCGAGGCGCGCACCCTGCTGGACCTGGAGCGGCGCATGTCGGCGCATTACGACATCACCAGCTTCGTCAGCGACGCCGATGCGGCGCTGTACCGGCAAGTGGCTCCCGAGAGCGCTGACAAGGTGAGGGTCATACCGAATGGCGTAGACACCGACTATTTTTCGCCCGACCTGACTTTCGACAGGCCCTATGCCGCCGGCACGCAGGCCATCGTCTTCACCGGCGCGATGGACTACTGGCCGAATGCCGATGCCGTGGTCTGGTTTGCCAACGAAGTCTTCGGCCGGGTGCGCCAACAGCAGCCCGATGCCGAGTTCTGGATCGTCGGCAGCAAGCCGGGCGCCGAGGTGAAGAAGCTGGAGGGCATCGCCGGGGTACACGTCACCGGGCGCGTGCCGGATGTACGGCCCTACCTGGCCCATGCTGGCGCCGTGGTAGCCCCGCTGCGGGTGGCCCGCGGAACACAAAACAAGGTGCTGGAAGCCTATGCGATGGCGCGTGCGGTGGTGATGACCGGCGCTGCGGCCAACGGGCTGCTGCCGGCCGACTTCATCGCCCGCAGCACGCACGACGAACCGGCGGCCCTGGCTGCTGCCGTGGTGCAGGCGCTGGGCCAAGCGCCACGCTTCGACACGGCGCGGCACTATGTGATGGAGAAGTATTCGTGGGCCTATGCGTTCGGCTTGCTGGACCAGGCCTTGGTGACATGAATCCTGACCGACTGCAACCGGGAGCCGCTCCATGACCACGAGCACCGACCGCAGTTTCGTGGGCGTGCAGGCCCTGCGCGGCCTGGCCGCCATGTTGGTGGTGGTCTATCACGCCACCCAGATGGTCCGCGAACGCATGGGTGCAGGCGAAGTCTGGACCTTCGGCGCTGCTGGCGTGGACTTGTTCTTCCCGATCAGCGGCTTCGTGATGGCCTACACCACGCACCGCTACTGGGGTGAGGCTGGCCGGGCCACCGACTTCCTGTTGCGCCGCCTGGTGCGTGTCGTGCCGCTGTATTGGGCCGCCACGGCCTTGAAGATCGTCGCCCTGTTGCTGGTTCCGACCATGGCCTCGCACCCCCAATTGGATGCCTGGCACATAGTCTCGTCCTTCCTTTTCATCCCTGCGTGGGACGTGCACCATCGCGCGCAACCGGTGGTTCCCACAGGCTGGACCCTGCACTTCGAGATGCTGTTTTACCTGCTGTTCGCGGGCGCGCTATGGCTGCGACTGAAGCCCGTGCTGGTGGTCGGCGCTGCTCTGGCGGTCTTGAGCTATCTGCCGCTGGAACCCGTGCTGGGCGCGGTGGGAACGCTGGCCAACCCCATCTTGCTGGAATTCGTGGCCGGCATGTTCATCGGCTGGGCGGCGGCGCGGGGCCATCGCCTGCCCACGGCGGTGGCCATCGGGTGCCTGTGCCTGGCCTTGCTGGCGCTGCCCCTGACCCAGTTCATGCCGCACGGCGAGGTCTATGCATGGCGGCATCTGGTCTGGGGTGTGCCGGGCGCGCTGGCGGTGGCGGCCGGCGTGGCGCTGGAGCCGCTGCTGCGCAAGCGCTTGCAGGGCTGGCCGCTGCGGCTGGGAGACGCGTCCTACGCCATCTACCTGGTCCACGGCTTCGTCTTGCCGCCGCTGGGCATGCTGATGAGCCGACTCGGTCTGACCGAAGGGCTCTGGCCCGCCATCACACTGGTCATCTGCTGCGGTGCTTCGGCGATCGTGGGCGTTTGCACACACCGATGGGTCGAGCACCCTGTCACGCTGCGCCTGGGCGACTGGGTGCGGCGTCGATCCGCCCCCCACTCGCGGCCGCTGCCGACCGTCTGATACCGAGGGCCGACAAGCGGCCCTGCGATCAATTTCTTCCTGATCTTCGACCTGAAGTACCCTGCCCGAATCAGATACTCACCGGGTGACCTGAAAGAGGGCTATGGATACCGAAAATCTGGATCTGCATCCATTCACTGCGCGCACGACCTGTCCAATTTGCGACGCTGACGCTCCCAAAATCTTACCATGACACCGCAATCGCCTTCTGCGAACCCCCGCCCCCTGTTGACGCTGAGTTGGCGCGGCGGGTATGACACGTCGCAGCGCGTGCTGTTCTGTGGTCATAACTATGGCTTCTTCTCTTGCTGCTGTGTGCTGCTCTGGAACATCCAGGAAATCCAGCAAATCGGCCTGCCGCTGCCCAGTCGGATGGACTTCTCGCAGGGCTTCGAGCCTTTCAAGAACGACGCACAGCAGGCCGCTCAGGCCGATATCTACCCCTTGCTGTTCCAGCCCGGTGAGGCCGGTACCGATACAGCCCTGCCGCAGTTGCCCCGGATCAACCAACATGGCGTCTACCGGCTGCTGCCCTACCGGCGCATAGCCCCTTTCATCGAGCGCCACTTCCGACCGAGTGCCCGTGCGCTGGACATCCAGCACCGTCTGGTTCGGCGCTACAACATCGATCCGGCCAAGACCCTGGCGGTGGTCTATCGGGGAACGGACAAGAGCACGGAGGTGCGGCTGGCGCCGGCGGAGCACTACGTGGCACTCGCCCGCCGGTTGCTGATGCTGAACCCGACTCACCGGCTCTGGATACAGACCGACGAATGGGCGGTGAGGCAGGCATTTCGCAGGGCTTTCGGCGAACGCTGCTTCTACCTCCATGAAATGCCGGTCAGCAGCAACGGCAAGGTGGTGCATCAGTTGGACGAGCAGGCGCTGCAAATGGACCGCAGCGAATTCGGGGTGCTGCTGGTTGCCGTCAACAGCCTGCTGGCGCAGTGTGATGTGGTGATCAACCACACGGGCAATATGGCACTGTGGCTGTGCCTGTTCCGCGGCCACGGGCGCAACGTCTGGCAATTCGACGATGAAGGCCGCGCGATCAGTCCGCATGGCCTGGCACTCTTGTACGGCGTGGGCCGACGATTCGGTATCAAGGTCAAGCGCAAGCTGCTTCGCTGGCTGGGCATGCTGACGGGATCAGGCGCTGGAAACGCCAGCTAGGGTCTCAAACTCCCAGTGCCCGGCGCACACCCTTGACGACCCGCGGGACCCAGGTCGGCAAGACCTGGTGCGCAGGCAACACCAGACGGGCAAAGGGTGCACCGGACAACGTGGCGGCCCAGGTGCTGAACCCGCTGCTCCAGCCATAGTCGCTGTGCGAGTAGACGGCACCCGCCGAGGCCAGCAGGTCGAAATCCAACAAGGTGTCCCGGACACCCGATGATTCCGCGGCCTTGCCCAGGTGCACGGCCTGCGTGTCGATCAAGGCCAGGTCGTAGCGCCTGCACAGGGCTTCTTTCAGAGCGCGGTTGTTGGACAACACGGCCACCCGCTTGCCCCACAGGGTGAGGACCTGCTCCTCGACGGCCCGGCACAAGTCCGGCGTCAATGCGCGGCGTGCGTGAAGATCGTCGTCCACCACCCGGATGTGCAAGGCCGCGTAGGGCTGATCCGAAATGCTGCGCTGCAAGGCTGCAGAAGCGTCGCGCACGTCGGCACCCAGGACGAATTGCGAGGCCACCAACCGACAAACCGCCGGCGTGATGCGACTGCGGTGCGGCATCAGGTTGGTACACAGGGCAATCCGCGCCCCGGCCTGCAAAGCGTCCAGGCGCTCATAGATCAAGGTCGCCTGGGCGTCGAAGTATTCGTCAAACCCAGGCAGGGGGTCGGTATCGGCATCGCAGCGATGGGCCGGGTCGAGGTAGGCGTGGATCGGATGCCTGGAGAAATCGATCTTCAGATCGAAGCCCAAATCCAGGGCGTGGTGGGCGATGGCGATGGAACCACGAAGGAAATCACCCAAGCCCGGCGGCAGAGGCAAGGTCTTGCAGGCCGTCGGATAGACGTGGTGAACGATGGCGCGAGAATTCAACATGACATGAAATAACGGTCGCTATCAAAGCGGGTTGCGGTGTCGGACCGCCATGCAGCAGGCATTACAGGCGCCGCGCGATGAAGGGGATCTTGCCCACCAGGACGCGCAGTTCGCCGCTGAAAGGGTGGTTCAAGCGCACCACCGCATAGGGCCAGACCACGATTAGCAACAGCCCGGAAACCAGCACAGTCACCAGCGCCGGAAAGAACAGCATCAGCGCGAGCGCTTTGACCGCTAGGCACAGCGCCAGACAAACGGCGCCCAAAATCAGGCTGCGAGTCTGCCCGCCCATCAACTCGAGCAGGCCGATACCCAGATAGCGCCGCGTGACAAAACCCCATGCCCCCAGCGCCAGGATGTCGGCCACGGTCAACCAGATGACGAATTGCGGCAGTTCAGTGACCACGAACACCGCCAGGAAAAAGACCCGAAGCGCGAGATTCGGCAAAACCGCGATGGCGCCGCTCAGCGGCCGGTCGATGGCCTGCAGGGCCGGCCCGATGATCGACAGCGGCGCGCGCGCCGCAGCCGCCAGGCACAGCCAGGGCACCAACTCTGCGGCAGCATTCCATTTGGGGCCGTAAAGGACGCGGATGATCTCGCCAGCGAAGGTGCCGATCCAGATGTACACCGGCCACGACACACCGGTGAGCAATTCCGCAGACTGCCGCAGCACTTTCTTGAAGGTGTCGCTACCGTCGTGGAATGCGCGCGACAGGACAGGCAGGGCATTGAAGCCCATGGTCGGCCCGACGGCCTGCTGAAACAGCCCGGTCAGGCCATTGGCCCGGCTGAAGATGCCGACCTCGTGCGCACCCATGTGCTTGCCGACCAGGGCTTCCGGCAGCGTCTGGTTGGCCATGTTCGCGATGTTGCTGAGCAGCACGCCACCACTGAAGCGCAAGGGCTCGCCCCAACCGGCCCAGCGCGGGCGCAAGCGAAAGCCCTTGGGCATCACCATCCAGAAACCGATGATGTTGGCCAGCAGCATCGCCGTATTGGCCAAGGCCGGTGAACGCTCCCCAAAACCGAACCCCGCCAGCAGCAGCACGGTGACGCCAAATGCAACGGTGCCAAACGCACCAACATAGGCCCCTTCTTTTGCGCGGAGGTTGCGGACCAGGAGGGACGACATGACCGCGGCGAAAGGCACCAGCAGAAAGTTGAAGATCAGGATCTGCAGCACCGGCACGATGGCCGGTTCGGCAAAGTATTGGGCTATGGCATGGCGCCCGAACCACAGGAGGGCCGCCATCACCCACGACATCGTGACCGTGATGCCCAGAACGGACGCGATGTCATCGCTCGACAATTCGCTCTTGCGAATCAGGTAGGGGTTGGAGCCGAGGTCGCGAAAAATGGACGCGATGTTGATGGCCATCACACTGAGCGAGAAGATGCCGATCTGCTTGGGCGTCAGCAGCCGGGCCAGCGCCAGGGAAATGAAGAAGAACGCAATCGTGCTGGCATTGCTGGCAGCGAAAGAGATCCAGAGCGAACGGCGAACTTGCATGTGTCTTGGGTTACCCGTTCAGGTTCGCGCTTCAAGGGCACAGCAGCCGGGGCGCCCTGCCGGCGAAGGACAGGTCACAGGCCAGCCACGGTGCTTCATCGATAAGCCGGACCGGCGTTACGGCCCTGCGGGCCCAGCCCGGTGCTCGGATCGTTCGGCAGCCGCTCGGTCGGCGGCGCCGCGACTTCGGCCTGTAGTTGCTGGTTTGCCAACCACAGGCCCAGCGCCGCGATGGCCATCACGTTGTAGGGCAGGTCGAACAGGGCCAGGCTCAGGAAGGCTCCGGTGACGCCATAACCCACCATGCTGACCTGGACCATGGCGCCCAGGTCTGAAGCCCAGCCGAGGGTTGGGTTCTGCTGGCCCAGATTGATGAGCTTCTGTGCATTGCGCCAAGTCAGCACACCCAGGGTGAGGAACAGGAACAAGCCCACCCAGCCGAACTCGCCCAGCATCTGGAAGTAGATGCTGTGCTCGACAAACAGCATTCTCGGGTTGGGCGCGTAGCGTTCGTAGACCCAGCCGATGTTGGTGCGGAAGCCGCCACCCGTGAAATTGTCGTTGGCGATGTTGAAGGCCGCCCACCACGAATTGATACGCCCCTGTGACGAATCGTCTGCCTGGTATTCCTTGATCGTGTTCATCCGCGCCCAGTATTCGTCGGGCATGAAGGCCAACACCAACAGGGCTCCCAGACCGATGAGCACACCCCAGGTGAGCTTCTTGCGGCTCTTGACCCAGAAGTAACCCACCATGGCCATCAAGCCCAGGAGCGCACCGCGCGACTGCGAGGCCAGTGCGGAAATGGCGACCAGCCCCAGAGACACCCCCAAGCCCCAGCGGACCCATTTGTTCGGGCTTTGCAGTTGCAGATAGCGCAGGAAGGGCAGCACCACGATTTCGGCCAGCGCCAGCGCGTTGTTTTCGGCCGTGAAACCGCCCGGGCCCAGCACCGTTGAACCACCCCCGCTCAGGATCGAGTACACGCCACCCTTGACCCCGTAAAAGCCGATGGCGATCACATTGGCCCAGATGAAGACCTCCAGCTTCTTTCGGCTGTCGATCAGCGCGACGCTGATGATCAGCATCAAGGTGATCTTGAAGGTCCGGTCCCAGAGGTCATAGCAGTACTCAGGCACAAAGGAGAAGGGCAGCCCGGCCGTCATCCAGGCCATGAGGACGGCGTAAACGATGACCACCTTGTGGCGGAACGGGTTGGACCAGGCCCGGCTGAACAGCAGGCCGACCACGGTGCACAGCGCGATGGCCAGGCTGACCTGCCAGTTCGCCGACGCATAACCAAAGTAGATGTGCGGGCTGCCCAGGCTGACCACCGTCCACAGGATGGCGCCTATCCACGGCCGGCGCAGGGTCCACGCACACCCGACGACCAGCAGGATCAGGATCAACGTGTCACGCACGGCGACGGTCTCCGGGCGCGACATCCTCGACCGCGGCCAGCGGCCCTTCGGCCATCTGCCGGAACAGGCGCAACTGGGCCTGGCTGGTCTCGTCCCAACTGTAGCCTTCGGCGTGAGTCCGCACCGCCCCGGAAGTCGGCCGTTGGGCCAGCAGGCGTTGCACGCCGGCTGCCAGGGCAGTTCCCGAGCGCTCATCCACCAGCACCCCCGCCGCCGGGCTGGACACCACCTCGGGCGTGCCCCATATCTTCGTGGCCACCACCGGCGTGCCGCAGGCCATGGCTTCCAGCAGCACATTGGCCCAGCCTTCACGGCTCGAAGCCAGCACCAGCAGGTCGGCGGCGCTGTACCACTGGGGCAGTTCGGCCTGCACCAGGGCCCCGGTGAGGGTCACGCGGTCGGCCACGCCCAGACGCCGCGCCACCGCCTGCAGCGCGGCACGCTCCGGCCCTTCACCGATGATGACCAGCCGCGCCCGGGGGTGGCTGGCCGTCAGCGCGGCCAGGGCTTCAATCACCAGGTGGTGGCCCTTGCGCTCGATGAGATGTCCGACCGAGAGCAACAGCGGCCCTTCACCGGTCTGCAGGCCGACCCGCTGGCGCAGGCCCATGTCGGGCTGGCGCGTGAAGCGCTGCAGGTCCACACCGTTGCGCATGACATGCAGCTTGCGGCCGTCGATGCGCCAGCCGCGCAGCACGTCCACCAGCGCGCCGCAAACGCCGATGGAGGCATCGGCGCGCCGCGCTGCCCACTGCATCATGCGGCGCGGCAGGCTGTATTGCGTGATCAGGTTCAGGTCGGTGCCGCGCGCGGTGATCGACAGGGTCTTGCCGAAGTAGCGCGCCAGCCAGGCCGCGGCCACGCCGTCGGGGTAGTAGTAGTGGGCGTCGATGTGGTCGAAGTCGTAGCCGTCGCGCTGCAGGCGGCGGATGGGCCCGATGCTGGCCAGCGCCAGCAGCAGCGGCGCCAGCGTCATGCCCACCTTCGGGATCACCGGGAAGCGCGGGTGCCACACACGGATGCCGTTGCGCGTTTCCTCGTGCGGGGTGGCGGCCATCTGGGCTTTTTCGCCATAGCGCGGGTCGGTCGAGAAAAACCAGGGCACCGGCGCGATGACGCGGGCCTCGACAGCGCCTGTCTTCAGCAACTCGCGCAGCCGCGTCTCGACGAAGATGCCATGGCTGGGCCGGCTGGCGCTGGGGTACAGCGACGAGAAGACCAGCAGGCGCACCGGGCGCTGCGGCAGGCTGGCTTCGACCGGTTCGCTCATTGCGCAGTGGGTACGGCTGACGCAGCCAGCGCTGAGCGCAGCGGCTGCCCCAGCACCAGCGCCTGGCCCAGTGCCGCAACGCGGCGGGCGTTGGCCTGCCAGGTCAGGCCCATCTCGCCGATGGTGGCGCGGGCCTGGTGTTGCAGGCGCAGGCGCAATTCAGCGTCGCCCGCCAGTGCGGTCAAGGCGCGGGCGAAGGCCTCGGGATCGGCCGGGTCGAAGAGCAGCGCATTGCGGTCATGGTGCAAGACCTCCCGGATGTTGGGCATCTGCGGCGCGACGATGGCCTTGCCCAGCGCCAGGTACTCGAAGAGCTTCAGCGGCGACGCATACGGGTTGACGGCCGGCTGCAAGGCGATGTCGAAAGCCGCCACGCAGACGGGCACCTCTTCACGTGGCACCACGCCCGTGAAGTGCACACGTTCGCCCAGGCCCAGGCGTGCAGCAAGCGACTGCAGGTCGGCGCGCGCAGGGCCGTCGCCCACCACCAGCAAGCGGGCAGTGGCGGGTGCGGCCGGGCTGGCCATCCAGTGCAACACCCGATCCACACCGTTCCATTCGCGGACGAAACCCGTGAAACCCAGCACCAGGGCGTCAGACCAGCCGGCGCCCAGGCGGGCCTTGGCGTCGGCGGGCATGGGCGCTTGGGCGAAGTGCGCCACGTTGATGCCGTTCGGTATGACCACCAGACGCTCGGCGGGCACGCCGGCTGCGGCTGCGGCGTCGGCCAGCACCTGGGTCACGGGCAGCACCACGTCGGCACCGCGCCACACGGTGGTCTCGGACCAGCGCGCCAGCCTGGGCAGGCCCAGGCCGCCGAAGCGCAAGCGCTCGTCGGTCAGCGGTGAATTGATCTCCAGCAGCAGCGGTAGGCCCAGGCGCTTCTTGACCATCAGGCCCGACAGCAGGAACAGGTTGCAGCGCTCGTAAATCACATCGGGCTTGAATTCGCGCGCGGCCTGCATCAAGCGCCGGTAGGCCACCAGCGTGTAGGCCAGTTCCATCAATTCATAGACCGCCTTGGGCAGATGCTGCCGCAGGCGGTGCACCCAGCCGACACGGCCGCCCATGGCTGCGCCTTCGCTGGCGGCCGGCGCGGGGGCGACCACGCGCACCTCGTGCCCCTGCTCGCGCAAGGCCGCGATCAGCTCTTCGATGTGGACCGCCTGGCCGTCCTTGGACGCGGTGCGGTGGTGATAGAGGATCTTCAAACGGTGGCACCGCTCGCTGCGCTGGCTGGGCTGGGGGTGGCGCCCAGCGTGCAACGCAGGAAACTGTCGAACATGGTCAGCGACCACAGGGCCGTGCTGTGGTCGCTGCGGCCGGACTCATGCTCCTCGATAAGCCGCAGGATCACATCGCCGTTGAGGCATCCGCTGTCCAGCACCGGCCCCTGCAGCAAGGCGTCGCGCGTGCGCTGGCGCAGCGGGCCGCGGAACCAGCTGGCCAGCGGCACCGAGAAACCCATCTTGGGCCGGTACAGCAGGTCTTGGGGCAGCCAGGGCTCCATG
Source organism: Rubrivivax sp. (assembly GCA_040400915.1). Taxonomy (GTDB): domain Bacteria; phylum Pseudomonadota; class Gammaproteobacteria; order Burkholderiales; family Burkholderiaceae_C; genus Rubrivivax. The sequence goes on along the minus strand of JBBAPI010000008.1, from coordinate 78,456 downwards.
GCCTTCTTCAAGACATGCTTGCCGACACCGCCCTTCAGCTTCATGGACGAGGGCAGCGTGGCTGCCCATTCCACCAGCTCGTGATCCATCAGCGGCTCGCGCACTTCCAGCGAATGCGCCATGCTGGCGCGGTCCACCTTGGTGTTGATGTCGCCCACCAGGTAGGTGTGCAGGTCGATGTACTGCACCAGCGCCAGGCCGTCGTCGGTCTGGGCGCGGGCCGCATGGCCGCGAAAGACTTCCAGCGCGCTGTAGCCGCCCAGCTGCGCCTTGAAGGCCGGTGTGTAGAGCTGGCTGCGCAGCGGCTCGCGCACCTTGGACATGCTGTGGAAATAGGCCTCGACGGCATCGCGCGCCATGCCCTGGAAGCTGGTCTTGGCGCGCAGCGCCTGCGGCGCCCAGTCGGCCTTGGGGTACAGACGCCCCAGCATGCCGAAGACCGGCTTGCGCAGGCCGGCCGGCAGGCTGCTGCGCATGCGCTCTTCCATCATGTGCAGGCGGTAGCGGCGGTAGCCACCGAAGGCCTCATCGCCGCCATCGCCCGACAGCGCAACAGTCACGTGCTTGCGGGCCATCTGGCTGACCCGGTAGGTCGGGATGGCCGAGGGGTCGGCATAGGGTTCGTCGTAGAGGTGGGCCAGCGTGTCGATCAGGTCGAAGTCGTCGCTGCCGACAGTCTCCACCCGGTGGCGCGTGTGGTAGCGGTCGGCCACCATCTGCGCGAAAGCACTCTCGTTGAACTTGGGGTCGTCGAAGGCGATGGCGCAGGTGTTGACCGGCTCGCTGGACACGCCGGCCATGGCCTGCACGACGGCGCTGGAATCGACACCACCCGACAGGAAGGCACCCAGCGGCACCTCGGCGATCATGCGCAGTTCGACCGACTCCTTCAGGCGGCGCACCAACTCATCCGCCGCATCGGCCTCGCCGATGGGGTTGTCCAGCGTGAAGCGCAGGTCCCAGTAGCGGCGCGGCTCGGCGATGGGCTGGCCGCGGCGGATGGTCAAGGTGTGCCCGGGCGACAGCTTCAGCGCGCCCTTGAAGATGGTGCGGGGTTCGGGCACGTAGCCCAGCGCAAAGTAGTCTTCCAGCGCCAGGGGGTCGATATCGCGCCGCAGCTCGTGGCCCCCGCTGGCGCGGTAAGCCATCAGCGATTTGAGTTCGCTGCCGAACAGCAGCGTGCCGTCGCCCAGCAGCGCGTAGTGCATCGGCTTCACGCCCATGCGGTCGCGGGCCATGAAGAAGGTCTGCTGCTGGCGGTCGAACAGCGCGAAGGCGAACATGCCCCGGAAGCGCTGGACACAGGAAGCACCCCACTCTTCCCAGGCGTGGACGATGACCTCGCTGTCGCTCTGGGTGCGGAAGGTATGGCCTGCCACCTTCAACTCGGCCATCAGGGCGCGGTAGTTGTAGATCTCGCCGTTGAAGACCAGCCAGACGCTGCCGTCTTCGTTGCACAGCGGCTGCTGGCCGGTGGCGATGTCGATCACCGACAACCGGCGGTGGCCCAGGCCCAGACCGGGTTCGATGTGCAGGCTGCTTTCGTCGGGGCCGCGGTGCGCCTGGGCGTTGTTCATGCGGTGCAGAACGCCGACGTCGATGGCGCGCAGGCTGCGGGTGTCGAAGATGCCGGTGATGCCGCACATGGGTCGGTATGGGTCCTTGCGGGAAGCGTCGAAGGGTTCGGCTTGAGCGACCGGATTCAGCCCAGATTGCGGCGCAGCGGGAGATTGTGAACGATGCCTGCGGCGGCACAGACGTGAAACCTAACCTTCAAGCCGTAGGCATGACTTACTGCACATGACCCTGTCGGCACAGGCCACGCGCCCGTTCGGACCGGGGCTGTGGCGTCGGTAAGATATGATCGTTTGACGCTGCAATCTGATCTGCACGCAGAGGAATACGGCCGGTTCATGCCAACCAGCCAGAACCCGATTCCCCTGCTGCATCCGCTCAACCGCCCGAGGACATGGACATGAACGAGATCAAGCCCATCGCGCTTTCTGTGCTCATCTTCATCGTGACCTTCGCGGCCATGCGGATGGCCTTTCCGGGCGGGATCATGTTTTATCAAGGCCTGTTGCTGTCGGCCATCGGCGGCCTGATCCATATGGGTTGGGTGATCAGGGCCGGTCGATCACCCTCGATCGCGGCGGTCAAGGATGGTTTGCTGGTCTTTCTGCTGGCCTACGCCTTCATGTTCACGGTACCGACGACGGTCGATCGCTCCTACAGCGTCAAGCTCATCAACGCGCTGGGCCAGGCGCCCGACGGCTTGCAGCGCGAGCAGCTTGAATCGCTCTTTGCCGTCGATTTCGTCCGCGGCGGCGCTGTCGAGCGCCGCATCGACGAGCAGACGAAATCGGGCATCGTCGAACAAGGCGACACCGGCGTGCGTCTCACGCCGCTGGGGCGATTCATCCACCGCAGTTTCATCGTTGCGTGCAGAGTTTTCACCTGCAGCGGCGAGCGCAAGCAAGGCTGAGATGGGCAACGCCTTGAAGGCCGCCGCGCCTGCCCGCTTGCTGACAGACCGTGACTGGCAACGCCGGGCGCTGACCGCAGCCTGCGGCTTGCTCTGGCTCCTTATTGTCGTCGGCGGCTTGCGGCACCACGAATTCTGGCGCGACGAAGGTCGCGCCCTGTCCCTGGCCCTGATGTCGGACACGGTCTGGCACCTGCCGTCAGCCATTCAGGGCGAGGGGCATCCCCTGCTGTGGTTTTCGCTGCTGCGACTGGCGCACGAAGTGTGGCCCAGTCCTGGCGTTCTGCCCTTGGTCAGCGTGTTGTGCGGCGGCTTCGGTGTGGCGGTCTTTCTGTGGCGCGGACCTTTCCCAACCTGGTGGAAGGCCTTGTTCGTGTTCGGTGCCTTGCCGCTGTATGAATACGCGGTGATGGCACGCAATTACGGCATCTCGATGCTGCTGATGTTCGCTTTCGCTGCCGTGCTTTGCCAACGCAAGTCATCGGCCGTGGTGCTGGGCGGCCTGCTTTTCCTGCTGGCCCAGACCAATGTGCATTCGGCCTTGCTGGTGCCCCTGCTCGCGGTCGTCTGGCTGTTGCGGTGGCGGGCGGCACCGGAACGGCCTCACGGGACAGCAGACATCGGTCTGGGTTTGGCGCTGGCCGGGTGCGGCCTGCTGTGCACGCTGCTGACCGTCTATCCCGCGAGACACACGCTCATCACCGGCGATCTTTCGATGACCGCCTATGCAGGAGGCAACTATCTGAAAGGCATCGCCCTCGCCGTGATCGAACCGGGACACTTCTTCCGTCGCATCACCTTGCTGCCATCGGTGCCTTCGACGATCCTGTTGATGGCGGCGGCCGCAGGGCTGGTCCGTCGACCCTTGCTGCTGGGGGCAGCGCTGCTGGGCCTGTGGGCGAATGCAGCGCTTTTCGCCCTGGTTTACGCGGGCGAGGCGCGCCACCAGGGCGTCTGGTTCGTGTTCTTGATCAGCCTCTATTGGATCGCGACCCGCACAGCAGGCCAGGGCGAGGACGCGAAGGCGCCGGCCTGGCGTCTTGCGGCTTTTCGAGGCAGCCTGTACGGGGTGCTGCCCGTGATCTTGATGATTCAGTGCGCCACGTCGTTTTCGCTGCTGTCGCGCGACGGGCAACAGGAACTCAGCAAGAGTGCCGCATTGGCCCATGCCGTCGCGCAGGACCCGTCGCTGACCGGCGCGCTCATCGTCGCCCAGCCCGACGAGTTTCTGGAAGCCATCCCGTACTACCTCGGTAACCCGACCTTCCTGCTGCGCGAGCGCAAGCCCGGCAACACGGCGACCTGGTCGCTGGCACTGCCCCGATCCATGAGCCTCAGCGACGACTTGCAGCAGATCAGGCAATTGCGGGCACAAACCGGCCGACCCGTCGTGCTGATCCTGTCGCATCGATGGCCGGACGACAGCCAGGACTCGGTGCTCAAGGAGGACTTCGGGCGCGAGTTCAAGGCCTCATCGGAAGCCAAGCGTGAACTGGCGCGCGACAGCACCCGCCTGCTGCTGGGCGAGGACGCGTTGCGGGAGAACTTCGACGCCTACGTATTCCGCTGATCGCGCCACCTGGTCCTCGCGACCCACCGCGCTTCGCCGCCGGCCCGGCGGCAGCGCGATCGGCGTCCGCCAGCATCTCCACGGCCGTATCGGCGCGATCATGTATGGTTGGATCCGTTGAAACCGCGCCATGAATGAAACCCCTCTTGCACTGAAAGCAGGCGGCCAGCGCGGTCGGATCGCGATACAGGATGAATCAGATATTGCCGTTGGTCTGACCCTGTGCCGATGGCCGGCCGGTACAGCGCAACCCATGAGATGGACTCAGCCCAGTTTCTATCCGGAGGCCGAATGACCTTGAACCCCCCAGTGCGCGCGATTCAAAGCCTGAACCCCTTGCTGTCCATCGTCATTCCCTGCTACAACGAAGAAGAGGTCATCGCCGAAACGATGCGCCGCTTGCTCACTTTCTGCGATGGCGTGCAAGACATGGCGGTCGAGTTGATCTTCGTCGACGACGGCAGCCGCGACCGCACGCGTGACATGCTGCGCGTCCATGCCGCCGCAGACCGTCGCATCCAGGTGGTCGGCTTCGCGCGCAATTTCGGTCACCAGATCGCCGTGACCGCGGGCATCGATGTGGCGCGCGGCGACGCCGTCGTGCTGATCGACGCCGACCTGCAGGACCCGCCCGAGGTGGTTCACCAGATGATCGCCAAGTGGCGCGAAGGCTATGACGTGGTCTATGGCACGCGCACCGAACGCCCCGGCGAATCGGACTTCAAGCTGGCCACGGCGCGCGGCTTCTACCGCCTGCTCAACCGCCTGTCCGACGTGCCGATACCGCTGGACACCGGCGACTTCCGCCTGATGAGCCGCCCCGTGGTCGACACCTTGAAGGCCATGCCGGAGCGCGACCGCTTCGTCCGCGGCATGGTCAGCTGGGTGGGTTTCCGCCAGACGGCTCTGCCCTACCGGCGCGCCGAACGCTTTGCCGGCACCAGCAAGTACCCGCTGCGCAAGATGCTGCGTTTCGCCACCGACGGCATCCTGTCCTTCTCGATCAAGCCGCTGCAAATGTCCATCACGCTGGGGTTGATGGCGGCGGCATTGTCGATGGCGGGTATCGGCTACGCGATCTTCCTGCGTGTCTTCACGAACATCTGGGTCGAAGGATGGACGGCCTTGATGATTGCCGTGCTCTTCATCGGCGGCGTGCAGCTGATCTGCGTGGGCATCCTGGGCGAGTACGTGGGCCGCATCTACAACGAGGTGAAGCGCCGCCCGCTGTATGTGGTGCAGGAACATATCGGGGCCGCGTCGCACGAACCTGCGCCGGCCGGGCGTCCATGAACACCCGCAAGCTGTTCCGTCTGGGCCTGGGCGCCGTGCTGGCCGTGCTCTTCGCCTGGCTGACCCTGCGCCACATCGACGGCGCACGCACCATGACCGTGATGCGGGGTGCGCGCCTGGACCTGCTGGCAGCAGCGATGGCCGCGCTGTGCCTGGGTTACGTCTGCCGCATCCTGCGCTGGCAGACCATGCTGCTGCGCGCCAACCCGGCCTTGCGCGCCATCGACTGCGCGGGCCCCTTGGTAGCCAGCTTTGCAGCCAACAACGTGCTGCCTTTTCGCGCCGGCGACCTGATGCGGGCCTTCGTCTTCAACGACCGCCTGCACACCACGCCGGGGTCGGTGCTGGCCACGCTGTTCGTCGAGCGCCTGCTCGACCTGCTGATGGTCATCCTGCTGCTCGGGCTGGCCCTGGCGGTCTTCCACTTCGACGTTTCCCGGCTCGTCGGCCTGGGTGTGCCGGTGTTGCTGCTGGGCGCCACGGCCATCCTGGTGCTGCTGCTGTTCCCGCAGGTGCTGCAGCCGCTGCTGCGCGGCCTGGGCAGCCTGGCCGGGCGACTGCCCGCCGCAGCCAAGGTGCAGCAGGAACTGCGCAAGGTCACCGACACCCTGAGCCAGCTGTCGGGCGGCAGCACCATGCTGCGGCTGATCGCCTGGTCGGCCGGCGCCTGGCTGATCGAGGGCGCGGTCTACGGGCTGGTGGCGCAGTCGCTGGCCGGCATGGCCGCGGCGCAGGGCGCCTGGCTGGCGGTGCCGGTCGGCACGCTGGCGACGCTCATCCCGAGCACACCGGGCTATGTCGGCACCTTTGACTACTTCACCGCGCAGGCCATGGTGCTGGCGGGCAACGAGCCAACGGCTGCAGCCGCCTTCGCCTTCCTGGTGCACATGGTGTTGTGGCTGCCGCCCACCGTGGCCGGCGGGCTGTACCTGCTGCTGCGGCCTTCACCCGTGAACCGACCCAAGGAGCAAGCGATTTGAGCGAGACACACAAGACCACCGTCGCCGTCGTCGGCGGTGGCTTCAGCGGCCTGGCTGCGGCCTACGAGCTGGCCCGCAAGGGCATCGCCGTCACGGTGCTGGAAGCCGAAGGGCACATCGGTGGCCTGGCCGCCGCCTTCGACGTGGGGGGCGAGCGGCTGGACCGCTTCTACCACCACTGGTTCACCAACGACCGCGAGGTCATGGACCTGATCCACGAACTGGGTCTGGACGACCAGGTGGCCATCAACCCGACCAACACCGGCGTCTATTACGCCAACAACTTCTTCAAGCTGTCCACACCCTGGGACCTGCTGAACTTCACGCCCCTGGGCTTCATCGACCGCCTGCGCCTGGGCCTGCTGGCCCTGCGTGCGCGGCGCGTGGACGACTGGATGTCGCTGGAGAACAAGACGGCTTCCGAGTGGCTGCGCGAGCTGGGCGGCGAAAACGTCTACCGCGTGATGTGGGAACCCCTGCTCAAGGGCAAGTTCGGCCCGGTGGCCGACCAGATTTCGGCGGTCTGGTTCTGGAACAAGCTCAAGCTGCGGGGCGGCAGCCGGGGCAAGGGCGGTGAGGAACGACTGGCCTACTTCAAGGGCGGCTTCGAAGCCCTGGCGCGGGCGCTGAAAGACCGCTTCGTGGCCGATGGCGGCGTTTTGCGCACCGCATCGCCCGTCAGCGCGATCACGCCCGAAGGCAGCGCCTGGCGGGTCAGCACGGCGCAAGGCGATGTCCTGGCCGACCACGTCATCGCCACGCCGGCGCTGCCGCTGCTGGCCGACATGGTGCGCGGCTGGGCGCCGCCAGCCTACCTGGCGCAACTCGAACGCATCCACTACCTGGCCAACGTCTGCCTGGTGCTGGAACTGGACCGTTCGCTGTCCAGCACCTACTGGCTGAACGTCAACGACCCCAACTTTCCTTTCGTCGGCGTCATCGAGCACACCAACTTCGAACGGCCGGAAACCTATGGCGGGCGCCACATCGTCTACCTCTCGAAGTACCTGCCCCACACCGAGGCGCTGTACGCGATGACAACCGACGAGGTGCTGGACTTCGCCATGCCGCACCTGCAGCGCATGTTCCCGAAGCTGGAACGCGGCTGGATACTGCGTCACCATGTCTGGAAGGCGCGCTGGTCACAGCCGGTGGTCGAACAGCGCTACAGCCAGCTGATTCCGGCGGCGGCCGGGCCGCTGCCCGGGCTGCACCTGTGTTCGATGGCCCAGATCTACCCGGAAGACCGCGGTACCAATTACGCCGTGCGTGAAGGCCGCAAGATCGGCCGCCACGTGGCTGGCCTGCTGGGGCAGACTGCGCCATGAGCCGCCGAACATGGGGCTGGTCGCTGGGCCTGCTGGTCGGCCTGGCGGGGCTGGCGGCCGTGGCCGAATTCAAGTTTCACCTGGTCAGCAAGGTGCGCCAGGAAGGCGTCGGCAAGCTGACCGGCGTGGTCACCGAGCGCCTGCGCAAGGACGGGCTGACGGACACGGTGACAGCCATCTTCTCGAAGGTGGGCGCGCCACTGATCACCCAGGAACTGCTCTACTCGGTGTTCGACCCGGCACAGGCGCCCGCACCCGACAGCGCCGTCGAACGCGAGAAGCTGCCGCTGTACAAGGTCATTCCCGGCGCCGATCCAGCCAGCCTGGCGCCCAGCCGCGACGGCGAGTTGGCCTATGACAGCTGGCACCGCAGCCATGGCAACGACCATTCCAGCAAGTTCTCCAGTCACGCGCAGATCCACACCGGCAACGTGGCCCGGCTGGAAGTGGCGTGGGTCAACCGTTCGGGCGTGGATCTGGGCAACCCCAACGCGGTCGGCACCACGGTGCAGACCAACCCGGTCATCGTCAATGGACGGCTATTCGTGGGCGGCGAGGCCACGCTGCGCTCGATAGACGCGCGCACGGGAAAATTGATCTGGAGTACGCAGCTGCCGGGCCCGGTGGCCCGACGCGGCTTGATCTGGGAGCCCAACAAGGACTTCGCAAAATCGCGCCTCTTCGTACCCACGAGCCTGGGTGTTTATGCGGTCAACGCCAACGACGGCAGCGTGATCACCGACTTCGGCGATCAGGGCAAGGTGGGGGGCGAGCTCTCGCTGATCTCGCCCCTGATCATCAAGGACAAGCTGATCGTCGCCCTGATCAGGCCGGCGCTGGAAGCCTACGATCTGAAGACGGGCAAGCTGCTGTGGGTAGCGCCCTTGCTGGACAAGGAAGAAAAGCAAAAGACCGCGCTGTACGGTGGCCTGCCCTGGGCCGGCATGTCGGGCGACACGGCGCGCGGCATGGTCTTCGTTTCCACCGGCAACCCCCGCCCGCAGATGGTGGGCGTCGCCAGGCCCGGCGACAACCGCAACACCTGCAGCGTGATCGCTGTCGATGCCGAGACGGGCACCATCCGCTGGGCCTTCCAGGAAGTGGCCCACGACCTGTGGGACGTCGACGTGGCCAGCCCGCCGGTGCTGACCACCATCACCCGAGGTGGCAAGAAAGTGGACGTGGTGGCCGCAGTGACGAAGATCGGCAACACGCTGCTGCTCGACCGCGACAGCGGCCAGCCCATCTTCGACTACCGCCTGAAGCGCGCGCCCGTCTCGACCATCCCCGGCGAGCATGCCGCGGCCTACCAGCCGGCGCTGGAACGGCCCGAGCCCTTCTCCAAACTGACCTTCGGGCCCGAGGACATCACCGATCTGAGCCCCGCCGCGCGCCAGACCGTGCTGCGCAAGACGAGCCAGTCGAGGATGGGGTTTTTCGAGCCGCCGGTGCTGGGCGGCTCCATCGTCGCCTTCGGGTTGCAAGGCGGCGGCGAATGGCCGGGCGCCGCGGCAGACCCGCGCAGCGGCATGCTCTACGTGCCCTCGAACCACCTGCCCTGGCTGGTGCGCGCGCATTATCACGACGGCCAGGCCACGGCCGAAGCCGCCGCCAAGGTGCCCGGTGACGCGCTGTACCAGAGTGCCTGCGCCGGGTGCCACCAGCCGCTGCGCGAAGGCCGCTACGAGACCGAGCACAAGGGCGACGCGCACTTCCCGGTGCTGCAGGGCATCACGGCCCTGCGCAGCCGCGAGCAGCTCACTTCGATGGGCGCATTCCAGCAGCAGCACGCCTTCGTCAAGCTGCCCAGCCCCGTCAGCGCCGCCGATCTGCAGACGCTCTACACCTACCTGCGCACGCTGGATGGCGTCGCCGACAAGGCACACGCCTTCTCGCTCGTGGGCTTCTGGCAGGTGCTGCTGGACGACCAGGGTCGGCCCGGCTCCAAACCGCCCTGGGGCCACTTGAACGCCATCGACCTGAACACCGGCAAGCTGGCCTGGCAGGTGCCCTTCGGCGCCTACGAGACCTTGCAACGCGGGGGCAAGCCCGTGCTCGGCCAGCGCAACCACGGCGGTTTGATCGCAACGGCCGGCGGCCTGCTGTTTGCCACCGGCACGGTGGACAACCGCATCCGCGCCTACGACGCCAGCAATGGCCGTGAGCTGTGGTCCCACCGGCTGCCGGCCGCCGGCTCCACGCCGCCGTCGACCTACCTGCTGGACGGCGTTCAGTACCTGGTGGTGGTGGCTGGCGGCGGCCAGCACGTCGAGTTCACGGGCCGATCGGACCAGATCATCGCCTTCCGGCTGCCGGCCACGGCGCGCTGAGGCCGAGGACATGCAGACGGGGCGCCGGCACCGGCTGCTGTTCGGCTTGGCCACAGCCTGCGGAGCCAGCATCTTCTGGCTGGCCCCGCACCCGCCGATGATCGACCTGCCGCAGCACGCCGGGCAACTGGCCCTGCTCAAGCAGCTGGTCAGCGGCGACACGCGCTGGGCGGCGCTGTTCCAGATCAACCCCTGGACGCCCTACTTCCTGGGCTTCGGGCTGGCGCTGCCGCTGAGCTTCCTGATGCCGGTGGCGGCGGCGCTGAAGACCGTGCTGACGCTGGCCTACCTGGCCTGGGTGCTGGTCTGCACCGGCCTGCGGCGGCACTTCGGCGCCGACGCCAGGCTGGACTGGCTGTGTTTGACGCCCTACTTCGGCTTCGCCTTCCAGTGGGGCTTCTTCACCTTCCTGACCGCCGCACCGCTGGGCCTGGCGCTTGTCTGGCTGGGCGCCCGGCAGGCCTGCGCGCCCAGCACGGCGCGGGGCGCACGGCTGTCGTTGCTGTGCGTGCTGCTGCTGGTCTCGCACGGCCTGGTCTTCCTGTACACCATGGGCACGCTGGCCCTGCTGCTGGCGGTGCACGGCCGCGGCCGGGGTCTGTCGCAGCGCGCACGGATGCTGTGGCCGCTGGCGCTGCCCACGGTCGCCCTGGGTGTCTTCTTCGTGATGAGCCGTCAGGCTGAGGCGGCCTTCCACACCGTGCAGACGGTGCCAGCGGTCATGGGGCACTGGGGCATCCGGCACGAGGTGCTGACCTGGTCGCAGGGCTTGAAGCCGCACCCCTGGTTCACCGCCACCAGCCTGGTGTTCCTGCTGGCGCCCTGGCTGATGGGTCTGCGCACGGGCCCCAGCCGGGGGCTGGCCCTGCTGCCCTTCGCGCTGACGGCCCTGGTGCTGGGCTTCGCACCCAGCTTCGTTTTCGAGACCTCCTATGTCTACGAGCGGTTCTCGCTGTTCCTGTGGCCGACCTATGCCTGGCTCTTCATCGCCCAGCCCGGCGCCGCCCGGCCGCAAGCACGGGCTGTGCAGGCCTTGCTGGTGGTGATGGTGATGGCTGTGCTGGGGCTGCACGGCTGGCGCGTCTGGCAGTTCGGCCGCGAGGCCAGCGACTTTGACCTGCTCACCGCCAGACTCGAACCGGGCCAGCGCGTGCTGGCCCTGATCGCCGACCCCATCAGCCCGGCCACCGGTGGTGTGCCAGCCTATGTGCACCATGGCCTGTGGTACCAGGCCGAATACGGCGGGCTGGTGGACTTCAATTTCGCCTGGGTGCAGCCGCAGGTGGTGCGCTACCGCCTCGAGGCCCGTCCGCCCGTGGCCTTGAACTTTCCCTGGCACCCGCAGCAGTTCGACTGGAAGCAGCACCAGGGCGAGCGCTACCGCTACTTCCTCGTCAGAACCGGCGCACGGCCCGAGCCGGACTGGTTCGCTGGCGCGCCCTGCAGGCCACGGCTCTTGATGGCTGAAGGGAACTGGCTGGCCTTTGAACGGGCCCATTGCGCGACAGCACCGACAAACGCTGCCGCCTCCAGCGGCCCGGCCCGGCCGTGAAGGCCCTCAGCGCCGACTACGGGCCGCTGCGTTGGCCCAGCCGCCGCAACCCGCAATAGGCCGTGAACAGCGCCCACTTCAGCGAAGGCCGAATCGACAGCGCCTCCACAGCGTAGAAACTCGCGGTGCGCCACGACCGCTGCTGCGCCATTTCTTCAGCGATGCGCTTGAGCGCATACATCTTGTGCAACCGACCATAGGCCCGCAGCTGCGGGTCATGCAGGCCCAGCGTGCACTTGTCCATCACGCGCAGCTGCCACAGGCGGCGCTCGATCAGGCTCAACGCTGTCGTCAGGCTGCTGCCCGCGGCGGGGTCGGGTACGCGGTGCTGGGCGGTGTACGCCGGGTGATGGATCATCAGCTCGGCGTTGTCCAGCAACCGCAAGAACAGATCGCGGTCGTTCTCCCAGCGGATGCCTTCATCCAGACCGCCGATCCGCAAGAAGAAGTCGCGCCGCACAGTCAGGGTGTTGAGATGGCAGAAGCCGCCGCTCTTCAGCAGGTCGGCTGTGTCGACCGCGTAAGCACCGTCGGGGTCAGGCAGGCGCCCGCGGGCGCGCAGCTGGCCCTCGAGGGCCTCGATCCAGACCGGGCCCGCCAGGCGCTGGCCGTTGCGGACGGCTTCCTGGTTGGCCATGTAGACGTCGACCACACGCCCGGCCTGCCGCTGGTGAAGGATGACCTGCGCGACGCGGCTGAGGTGGCCCGGGTCGGTCCACAGATCGTCATCGTCCAGGAAGCAGACATGCTCGCCGCGCGCCTGCTCGACACCGTAATTCAGCGCATAGCTCGAACCATGGCCCTTGGCGCGGTGCACCAGCTGGAAGCTGCGCAGACGCGACCCCAGGCGCTGCTGCGCCCGGTCCAGGATGGCCGCGTAAACGGGAAGTGACTCGGCCTTGGAGCCGTCGTTGACGACCACGATCTCGGTGTCCTGAAAGTCTTGCTTCGCCACCGAATCGAGGGCCGCCGTAAACAGCTCGGCGCGGTTTCGGGTGGCGATGACGATGGAGAACAGCGGCACGGCTCGGCTTCCCGTCAATGACCGACGGCGACCGGCAACGACGGCGCGCGCCGCGCGCGCTGCTCGACCCCGGCCAGCGTGGTGAACGCGCCGCCCAATTCGTTCTGGAAGCAGTCCAGCACGCGGTCGATGCAGCGCAGGAACGCTTCCAGCGCCGCGCCGTCAGGCACATAGGGCGTGTGGCCTGGCGCGAGCGAGGGCGAGTGGTAGCTCAGCGTGAAGACGCGCACGCCCTGCGCCACCATCGCCCGCAGCAGCCGGCATTGCGTGCTGGCGTCGAAGCCTTCGGGGCTGAGGCGGGCGCGCTCCATCAGGCCGCTGCGGCTGAGGATGCCGGGCAGCCGCAGGCCTTGCGCCCAGGGCGCATCGACGAAGCCGTTCGCCCGGCGGCCCAGCGCGCTGAGGGGGCCGGAATAGCCCACCGTCAGCGGCACTTCCAGCAGGCGGCGCGTGGTGTCGGTGAAGAAGGGTCGCTCGGGCGTGCCGTAGAAATCCGGGCCGTCGATGGCTGTGTAGCGGGTGTGCGGGACGAAGCTGCAGTCCACCGTGTAGCCCAGGTCGATCAGGGTGTCGAAAGTCTGCGGCCCCAGGCCGTAACGGCCGGCCTTGAAGCAGCGCGGCGCGGCCCCGAAAGCCTGCGCCACGGCGTCGGTGGAGGCGCGGATCTTGGTGGCTTCCAGTTCGGGCGGCAGGTTGCCGTGGAAGGAGTTGAAGTTGTTCACCACCTCGTCGTGCGGCGGCGTGACCCATGGATGGCAATGCGTGCCGAAATCGGCGCGGCCGGCATCGACCAGCCGGCGCAGGTAACGCGCGGCCACGGGCGTGGTGGCCACCGGGTAGTCCATGACGTAGGTCGGCACGACGCCATAGCGGTCGTAGATGGCGTGGGCATGGTCTTGCGCCGGTATCGACACGGTGCCGGTGTTGTTGCGGCCGAAGGGCTGCTGCCAGTCGAACTCTTCTTCGGTGTCGACCACCACCAGCAATTGCGGGCGGTCGAAGTCGAGTTCCGCCAACTGGGGCTGGCCGCTCGGCAGGCTCATGGCCCGCCTTCCGCCATGCCTTGCAAGGCGGGCACGGCGCGCTCGATCAGCGCGTAGGTGCGGTCGAAGCAGGCGTCGTCACCGTCGACCGGGTCGGCGATCTCGCCGTTGCCGGCGTCGGCCAGCACCTCGCGCAAGCGCAGCGGCTGGCGCTGCAATTGCAGGCCGCGCGCGGCCAGCAGCGCCAGGTTGGCGGCGTCGAAAACCAGCACCAGGTCGGCGGCTTCCAGCAACGCGTCGTCGGCATAGCGCGAGCAGTGCGGTGCCAGGTCCACGCCGTGGCGCGCGGCAGCCGCCACGGCACGCTCGGGTGACGGCCGGCTGGGGCGGCAAGCCAGCGCGGCCCCCGTGACCTGAACGGCCCGGGACCCCGCGCGGGTGCCCAGCGCGCGCGCCAGCAGCACGGCGGCAAAGGGGCTGCGGCAGATGTTGCCGTAGCAGGCCACCACCACCCGCACCGGTCGGCCCTGCTGTTGGGCGGCAGCCCAGGCCGCCTGCACCGTCAGCGCGACCTGGCGGCGGCGCCGTTCGCGGGCGCCCGGCAGCTGCCGCCTGACGCGTTCGCCGACCTTGGCCAACAGGCTGCGGATCTCCAGCCAGCCAGGCTTGGGGTCGTCGCGCGGCAGCGTATCCAGCGATTCGATGCCGATCAGCAAGCGGCCGAAGGAACCCAGCCAGCGCAGCGCTTCGCCGGCCATCACCAGCACGCCTTCACGCTGGCGCGACTCGATGTGGCCCAGCGTGGCATACAGGTCGTTGAGCAGGTTGCGCGCGTAGCAAGGCACGCGGTAGTCCACCCGCGCCGCAGGCGGGGCACCCAGGGCCTGCGCGAACCACAGATGGGGAAAGTCGACCCCGGCGGCCATGGCCAGCGGCAGCGAACCCCAGAAGCGCGAATTCACTTCCAGCAAGGCCTTGTGGCCGCTGGCGTCGTCGACCTTGTATTCGAACATCGCCACGCCTTCCAGCCGGCTGGCCTGGCACAGCGCCACCGTCATTGCCTCCAGCTCGGGCGACAGGGCTTCGCTGCGGCGGTAGCTGCTGCCGCCGCCGCCCACCGGTTCGCGCACGCGGCGGTGCTGGAAGGCCTGGCTGATGACGCCCTCGTGGGCCAGCACCGACACACCCACGCCGATGCCGTTGAAGCGCGCTTCGACCAGGTATTCCTCGGGCGCTTCGATCGCGTCCAGCGCAGCCTGCAGCGCTTGTGCACTGTGGCAGGCCTTGACGTTGCGCCGGCTTTCGAGCGCCCGCAGCAGATAGGAGTTGCGCGGCTTGACGAACAGCGGCAAGCCGAATTCGGCCACCAGCTGCTGCGCCGTGTCGCCCGCCGCCAGCACACGCCCCGGCGGTACCGGCACACCGCAGGCCTGCGCCATCGCCCGCGTGTGCCCCTTGTCGAAGAAGGTGTTGAAGGCCAGCTCGCCGGGCATGGCCAGCCGCAGATGGGCCACGCGGTCGCGGAACTCGTGCAGCGGGATGATGCTGCGGTCATCGCAGGGCACGATGAAGTCGGGGCGGACTTCTTCGCACAGCAACAGCAGTGCCGTGATCCAGCCTTCGGGGCTCTGCGGCAGCGCGGGCAGACGGTGCACGGCGCGCACGTGGCACGATGCCAGTGCGACCGATGAAAAATCGAACGGCGCCACGTGCACCGCCACGCCCTGGCGGCCCAGCGAGCGCACCACGCCCAGAAAGGCGCGGGTGTCGCTGCCGATGACCAGGGCCGAGCGTGCGGGCATGGCGGGTGCGGCAGCCATCAGCGGGGCTCGGGCGCCAGCAGATCGGGCACCGCCGCCACCTGGCCATCGAAGACCAGGCGCCAGCGCTCGACCATGGCGTCGAAGGCGAAGTGGCTGCGGGCGCGCGCCAGATTGGCTGCGGCCCAGCGCGGCCAGGCGTCGCGCTGGGCCAGCACGGACAGCAGGGTGGCCGTGAAGTCAGCGTCCGCGGGCTGGCACAACACCGCGGCGCCGACGTCGGCGGGAACGATGAAGGGCACGTCACCGACGCGCGTGGCGATGACCGGGATGCCCAGCGCCATCGCCTCGAGCATCGAGATGGGCTGTTGTTCGGTGTCAGACGACAGGGCGAACAGGTCCATCTCACGCAAACGTTCCTGCGGCGCCTGCAGGTAGCCCGTGAAGGTGACATCGCCGGCGATGCCCAGGGCCTGCGCCTGGGCCTGCAGGTGGGCGCGCTCGCTGCCGTCGCCGACGATGAGCAGCCGAAGGTCATGCTCACGCCGCGCCGCCGCGAAGGCTCGCAGCAGGCGGCCGAGGTTTTTTTCCGGGCGCAGCCCGGTCACCGTGCCGATGACCAGCGGGCGTGCGGTCGGGACGACAGGCCGCGCCGTCGCGTCCGCCGGCACCGGCACGCCATTGGGGATGTAGCGCAGCCGGCGGGCCGGTATCCACCAGGCTTGCGCGCACACCGCCAGCCGGCGTGAAGGCACCACCACGTGGGCATGCCCCAGGCCGAGGAGGGCACGCCGGACCCAGACACGGCGCGGCAGTTGAGCCTGGGCTTCAGCCGGACCGAAACCGTCTTCGACGTGCACATGCGGCACACGGCGGGGCCGGTTGCCGGCCGCCCATTCGATGGCGCCCCAGTTGTAGGAGAAGACCTGATCGGGCCGCCAGTCCTGCAGGGCCTGCCGGAAGGCGGCGCGGTTGGCCAGCGCGCCACCGCGCCGGTTGGCAATGACCATGGGTTGCCAGTGGACGTCGGCAGCCAGCCGTTCAGCGGCCTGCATGCGGCCGTCCATGGCCACGATCAGATGCCGGTAGGCCGGGCCGTAGGCATTCGCCAGCGCCACGAAACGCGCCTGCGATCCGCCCAGGTCGAAGGTGGAGAAGGCGTGGAGCAGCGTGCGCATGCTGCCAGTATCACGGCCGACGGCTGGCCTGGGCCAGCATGGCATCCAGCGCCGGCAGGGCGGCCTGCACGAAACCGCCCAGTTCTGCCTCCACAGCCACCGCACCGCCGTCACGGGGCAGCGGCGTGTAGAAAAACAGCACCGCCGCGTCATCGCCCCGGCCGAGCAGGCGGTTGAAGGCCAGCATGATGCGGGCGCGGGCGTCGCTGGTGGTGTAGTGGCCACCGATCCAGTAGACCGTCCAGACGACCAGCCGCTGCGCCGCCGAATTGCCCAGCTCGGGCGAACCGCGCAGCTCGGCGGTGCGCAGGGCCAGCTCGCCGCCGCCCAGCGGGACGGCCGTGGCGCCGCCGGCCGTTTGCGCCCAGTCGCCGTGGGCTTCGACGTCGACCAGGTTGTTGCTGGACGTCACCAGCTTGCGGTCGTAGCCCTGGTCGCGGTAGTAGGCCACGCGCAGGCCGGCGGCCACCTGGCCCGATCGGTAGCTTCGCGTGGCGACGGCGATGGCGTTGCTGTAGGCCGGCTGCCAGGTCGTGACCGGATCGCTGGCCACCGACCATCTGCCCAATTCGGCCGGCAGCGCCAGCTCGGGCACTGGGGTGCCGTGCGGGCGGTTGAATTGCCACATGGCCGCCTGAACGGCCAGCAGCAGCAGCACCGCCATGGCGCCCACCCACCAGCTGGCAGCCGAGGCCCCGGCAGGGCGGGCTGCGCCTGCAGCGCCGGCGGCTGGGAGCGGATCGGGTTCGGCGTAGCGCGCACCGACCATGAACATCGCACCGATGACCAGGCCGAAGAACACCCAGCCGTAGATGATGTGGTCCACACCGGCGGCCAGGCGGTTGCTGGACAGGTGACCGATCATGACGATCAGGTAGGCACGCACCCAGTTGGCGACGATGGGCACCAGCAGCGAAGCCACCATGAAGACGGCGCGGCGCCCGGCGGACTGGAAGTTCAGGTAGGCAAACAGCGTACCGACCATGAATGAGGCGATCAGGTAACGCACGCCGCTGCAGGCTTCGACCACCGACCAGGTGCCCGAGGGGATGACGAACTGCAGACCTTCGCGGTAGATCGGTATGCCCGACAGGCGCACGGCCATGGCCGCGAAGTCGGCCGTCCAGCTCATCATGGTGGGCACCATGAATTCGCCGATGGGCACGGCGAAGAACAGGAACAGCAGCGGAAAGGTCAGCGCCCGCGCCAGCGCTAGGCCAAAGACCAGCGGCACGCTCAACACCAACAGCGCCACCAGGGCCAGTTGGGTGGCGGCATTAACGCCCGCCAGTTCACCCAGCAGCCACAGCGCGCAGGCTGCGGCCATCGGCAGCAACACCCAGGGCGCCGTGCGGGCCGGTATGAGGGCCAGCGCCTCGCGGCGGCGCCAGATCAACCAGAGCGAGATCGGAGGGACGAGGAAGGCGTGCGCGAAGGTGTCCGATCGATTCC
Source organism: Rubrivivax sp. (assembly GCA_040400915.1). Taxonomy (GTDB): domain Bacteria; phylum Pseudomonadota; class Gammaproteobacteria; order Burkholderiales; family Burkholderiaceae_C; genus Rubrivivax. The sequence goes on along the minus strand of JBBAPI010000008.1, from coordinate 60,521 downwards.
AGATGGTGACCATGGCCACCGCGGTATCGCGGAACAGCAGCAGCAGGGCCGCGGCCAGCAGCAGGGCCGGCGCGAGTTGTCGCCAGACCCTGGCGCTGGGCAGGTGCTCAGTGAATTTCATGCGGATGCCATGCGGCGGCCGGGGCGGCCTGGGTGGGGGTGCAAGCTCTTCGCGCCACGGTGCTCAACCCAGGTTGCGAACCACGAACGGTCCGATGAAATTGGCCAGCGCGATGGGCATGCGCCGCCAGGTCTCGATCATCAACTTGTACTTGGGGTTGTTCGGGTTGTTCTGGGGGATGGCGGCGCCCTGGTAGAGGCAGAACTCGTAGTGCAAGGGCGCGGGCTCGAAACCCCAGTTCTTCTTGAAGGCATAGGGGCCCGTACCCACCTTGCTGCGGCCGTAGTCGAAGACCTTCAAGCCGCGGGCGCAGGCGCGGCGCATCAGTTCCCAGTACTTGAAGTCGTTGGCGGCCAGGTCGCGCGCGGCCCAGTCGTCACCGGCATAGTAGGGCAGCACCTCGTCGCGGAAATAGAAGCTCAGCACGCTGGACAGCGGCTGGCCATCGGGCCCGGTGACGGTGAGCACCTCGCAGTCGCCACCGAAATGCTGCTGCAGTGCCTGGAAATAGCGCTTGGACTGCGCCGGCGTGCCATGGCGGTGGGTGTTGTCGGCATAGAGCGCGAAGAAGCGGTCCACCGTGGCGTCGATCTCGCTCTTCAGGCCGTTCTTGATGCCCTTGCGCACCATCGCGCGCTGCTTGCGCGGTATGGCCAGCATATTGGCTTCTTCGTCGGGCAGGATGGCCTTGCGGAAGGTCACATAGAGATCCTGCTGCGGCCAACCGTCATGCTGGCGCTCCATCTGCCGCAGTTCCAGGTGGTCGACGCCCAACTGCCGGGCCAGGCGCTGCGCCTCGGCCTCCAGGGCCAGGGCGCTGGCTTCGTCGCTGGCCGCCACGCCGCCATAGACCGCGAAGGGCAGGCTGGTCAGGGCATTGCCGAACAGCCGGCTGTTGACATGACCCAGCGGCAGCACACCCGTGATGCAGCCGTCGGTCTGTGCATAGAGGAAATACGCATCGTGCTTGAAGACCTCGCGCAGGATGTCCTGCCAGGCGGCGCGGTGGAAGAAGGTCGCCTGCGGACAGCCCAGCACGAAGGCGTCCCACAGCGCTGCGCCGCGGGCGTCTCGGGGGGCCAGACGCTCGATGGTGGTCACAGGGGCCCCGATCAGGCGGACGCGGCTGCGGCGCCGGGCAGGAAGATCCGGTCCATGCGCCCCCAGCGGAAGTCCTGCATCAGCCGGTGCAGGCGCTGCTCGCTGCGGCCGATGTTCACGTAGTGGCGGAAGCGCGACTTGGCATCCACGCCGGCCACCCGGGGCTGCCCGGGGTCGATCTCCCAGGGGTGAAAATAGAAGACCGCCGGTTCGCGGTCGACCGTGTTGACGCGGCGCATCAGCCAGCGGGACACCGGGTAAGGCAGCAAGCGGAAATAGCCGCCGCCGCTGGACGGCAGGTTGCGCTTCATCAGGCGCACCGTGGTCACCGGCACCTCGAGCAAGCCGGCGCCCACGCGGTAGGCAAAGCGCGGCGAGTCGGGCATGCCGTAGTGGTCGTGCCGGATGGGATAGATGCTGCTGCTGTAGCGGTAGCCGGCGCGGGCCAGGCTGTCGAAGGCCCACAGGTTGTTGATGCCGATGGAAAAGCTGGGCGCGCGGTAGCCGCGCACTTCGACACCACCCAGGTCTTCCAGCAGCGCCTTGGCGCGGGTGATGTCGTCCTTGAAGGCCGCGGGGCTGAGGTCGCTGGCGCGCTCGTGGCCATAGCCATGGCTGGCCAGTTCGTGGCCGCCTTCGACGATCTGACGCACCAGTTGCGGGTAGCGCTCGGCTATCCAGCCCAGCGTGAAGAAGGTGGCCTGGATGCGGTGCTCGGCCAGCATCGCCAGGATGCGGTCCATGTTGCGCTCGACGCGGCAGACACGGCTGTCCCACTCGTCGCGGCGGATGTAGGGCGCGAAGGCCGAAACCTGGAAATAGTCCTCGACATCGATGGTCAGGGCGTTGGTGATGGGCGCGGCCGGCGCCGCGCTGCGGGCCGTGCCGGGCCCCCGCGCCACCGCATCGCCAGGCAGCCGGGAACTGGGGCTCAACGCGCGCCCCCGTCGGTCTTCTTCAGCGCCGCCACCAAGGTCTGCAGCAGGGCCAGCGTTTGCAGATTGGTGCGCTCAAGGCGCAGCAGGCCGCGCTCCAGCCTTTGCAACTGGTCGCCCCGCTGATCGGCAGCCAGGGCGGCGATCTGCTGGCTCATGCCTTGCACCTGCTCGGCATCCAGTTGCAGGCGCGTGGGGTCGATCTCCAGCTCATGGCCGACCAGGCCGCCGGGCATCATCGGCTCTGCTCCGGCCATGGCCGGCACAGCGCCGGACGATGCGCGCTGGGGCACCGTGTTCTCCTGGCGCAATTCGGCGACCACGTCGTTCAGGTCCTCGCCCGTCAAATGCTGATGGCCGCCCAGGAAACCGGCCAGCATCATGCGGTCGCAGATGGCATTGATGCGTCGCGGGATGCCGTTGCTGGCCTCGTACACGCCGGCCATGGCGGCGGCGTCGAACAGGCCCGGCTCGGCATGGCCGGCGCATTTCAGGCGGTGCTCGACGTAGAGCCGGGTTTCGTCCGCGTCCAGCGGCCCGATGTGGCAGGTGGCGGCCACGCGCTGACGGAACTGTTCCATCTCGGGGCGCTGCAGGATTTCGCGGAATTCGGGCTGGCCGACCAGAAAGCTCTGCAGCAGGGCCTGGTTGCCGAACTGGAAGTTGCTGAGCATGCGCAACTCCTCGACCGCGCGCGGTGTCAGGTTCTGCGCCTCGTCGACGATCAGCAGGCAGCGCTTGCCCTTGCTGGTCTGGCTGATGAGAAAGGCTTCCAGGGTGATCAGCAGTTCGCTCTTCGGCACGTCCTTGACGCGGAAGCCAAAGGCCGCGCCGACCATGCGCAAGGTGTCTTCGGCACCGAGCTGCGTGGTCACCAGATGGCCGGTGATGACGTTGCTGCCGTTCAGGCCCTCGATCAGCGAGCGCAGCACCATGGTCTTGCCGGCGCCGATTTCGCCGGTGATGACGATGAAGCCCTCGTTGCGCGAGACGCCGTATTCCAGGTAGGCCTTGGCCCGCCGGTGCTGCTTGCTGGCGAAGTAGAAACTGGGGTCGGGGTTGAGCTGGAAAGGCTTGGCGCTCAGACCGTAGAAAGCTTCGTACATGGCACTAGAACCGCAGGTTGAGCGTGGCGCTCAAAGCCGATTCCCGGTAGGGGTTGACCTGGGCGTCAAAGGCACTGTGGCGCGCCGATGCGCCCACGTTGACGAACGGGGTGATCTGGTCGGACCAGCTCAGCGTCGCCGACTTCAGCCGGTTGCCGGGCTGCGTGGCTGTGCTGTGGGTGCGCAGGCCCGAAGCGCCGAGATTGACGTTCGACGTGGGCGTGAGCCGGTAGCTGATCACGGCATTCAGGCCCTCCTGGCGGACCGGCGTCGCGTCAACCCCGGCGCTCAGGGTGTCGATGCGGCGCGTGTCGCTGCTGAAGGCCTGCAAGGTGAAGGCGCTGCGGCGGGCGGTGTAGGTCAGCGCCAGGTCGTCGCGGCGCTGCAGGCTGGACCCGCCGTTCACAAACCCCCCGGGCACCACGGCGTTGCCGTCCAGGCGCAGCGACAGCAAGGTGCTGCGCACCAACAGGTCGCGCAAGGTCGGGTCGGGCTGGACCGACGCGAACTGGTTGTAGAGGGCCTGGTAGATGGTGATGGGCTGCCCGACACCAGCCCCGTTGGCGGTGTTGTTGGCATCCTGGATGCTGGTGAAACGCAGGCTGGAATTCGCAAAACGGTGCTCCAGCTGGACTTGGTAAGCGCGCCCGAAATAGCGCCTGTCCGCGCTGACCAGGGCCGTCGTTCTGGGTGATGGCGTCCAGCGCAGCTCCCCGCCCCAGTTGTCGTGAGACTGTCGATAGACGCTGGTCACCGACGTGGTTTCATGGCCGCCGCGCAGGCTGCCGCTCCACCCGAAGTCGGGCCGGATCAACAGGCTGAGCGCAAGCCGCCCGCTCTCGGTGGACCGGCTACCGAAGGTCACGCGTTGCTGCGTCCCCAGGGCGCTCCAACCCAGCACGCCACCGCCTCGGGCCTGCCCGAGCGTGACGCTCAGCCCCAGGTTATTGGAATCGGGTGTTGCGGCGCCCGCGGCGTGGGTGGCGTCAGCCGACAGCCCGACCTGGTAACTCACGGCGCCGGCCACGACACCTTGCGCGCGAGGCCTGATCGACACCTGGCTGACCTCACTGCGATTGGAGTTGATCTGCGTGCCATCGACCGACTGCTGACCATAGGCCGACAGGGCCTGCTGCGTGATGGTGGCCGTCGCGTCCACGAAGGCCCAGCGCTCGACCACCTCGGCATCCAGCACGGCGTTCAAGCGGTTCTGAAAATTGTCGATCTGGCCCTGCCCGGCCACGGAGGGTGAGCGGTAGAAGGCGCTCAAGCCGTAGTCCAGTCGGCCCCGAACACGGCCGCCGCTGGCCTGCAGTTGCACACCCGGACGGATCTGCAGGATGGTCTGGTTGTCGGGCACGTTGAGACGGGTGCTGTGCACCGCCGTCAGCGTGCTGTCCAGCGTCGGCGTGATGCGCAGTGCACCCGCGTTCTGCGCCGCCGCCGGCAGCGCCGCCCAGCCTGCGCAGACCGCCCACGCGGCACGGGCCAGCAGCGCCAACGGCGCGCAGGCCGACGGGCGCAGGCAGGGGAAAGCGGTCACGGCGTTCAAGGCCCGGATGTCGGCTCGGCGTTGCCCAGTGGCACGCGAGCGCTGTCGACCTCGGCGCCACTGCGGGCGGCATCCGCCCCGTAGCCATAGCCATAGCCGTAACCGTAGCCATACCCGTAGCCGTAGCCGTAGCCTTCGCCATAGGCTCCGGTGGAACTGCCGCGGGCCTTGTTCAGCACCATCAGCTTCAAGGGGCAGTTCTCGATGGTGGCCAGGGCCTGGCGCACGGTGCTCTGCAAGGTGCGGGCGGCATGAACCACGACGACGATCTGGCCCATGTGGGTGGCCAGCACGCGCGACTCGGTGGTCAGCAGCAGCGGCGGCGAATCGAAAATGATGATCCGGTCGGGGTAGCGCGTGGCCATGTCTTCGAGCAGCTCGGACATGGCGTCGCTGGCCAGCAGTTCGGTGGCCCGCGGGTGCGGGCGGCCGCTGGGCAGGATAGTCAGCTTGTCGACGTTGGTGCGCAGCAGCACGTCGGCCATTTCGGCCTTCTCCTCCAGCAGGTCGAGCAGGCCCGGTCCCGGCGGCAGGCCCAGCATGCGCAGAATCGATGGCCGCGCCACGTCGGCGTCGACGAGCATCACCGTGTGGTCGAGTTCGGCCGCGATGCTCATGGCCAGATTGATCGACGTGAAGCTCTTGCCCTCACCCGGCAAGGCGCTGGTCACCATCATCAGGTTGCCGTGGGCCACGGTCGCTGCACCGCGCCCCATGGCGTTGGCGATCAGCGGCCGCTTGATGACGCGGTATTGGTCGGCCAGGTGCGAGCGCGGCGCGTTCGGCGTCACCACGCCGGCAGCGGCCAAGGCTTCCAGGTTGATCTGGACCAGACGCGACTGCTGGAAAACATCTTGCGCGCCTTCGGTCGCCGGCGCCGCCGGCGCGAGCCGGGAACGGACCGTTGCAGGCTCCTGCAATAGGTCGGGTGGCGGAGCCTCGGCCACCACAGGGCCCGGTTCGGCGCCGGACCACGACGCCGCCACCGCAGCCGAGCTGGGCGACGCTGGGGCAGTCTCGATCTCCGGGATGTGGATGCCCGCCTGACGCAGTTGCGCCAGTCGTTCTGCGGCTTGTTCGATCAGGCTGGCCACGGTCAACCCCCGAACCGTGAGGTCAGCGACATGGCAATCAGGCCTGCGACAAACAGCCCGATCAGCCCGCCCGAAGCCGCAAAGTAACGCACCAGGCTCATGCGCTGCTTGTTGCGGTCGGCATCACTCACCAAGAGGGTGACCACCCCCAGCAAGGGCATGCCGGTCTTGCGCCGCAGTTCATCGGCATCGCTGAAGGTCGGTCGCAACTGGCTGGCGGCGAAGGCGAACCCCATGCCCAGGCCCAGCGCCGCCCCCAGGACCCCCAGGTACAAGACCACCCGGTTCGGCGACACCGGTTGCGGTGAGACACGCGGTGGATCGATCAGCCGGAACTCGGCCATGCCCGACGCCACGTCCAGTTCACCGGTCATCACGGCCGATTGCCGGCGGGTCACCAGGTCGTCGTAGTTCTTCTTGGTGATGCCGTAGTCGCGGTTCAACTGTGCGGCTTCGGCTTCGAGCTGGGGTGCGGTCTTCATGGCTTCTCGGGCAGCGTTCTGACGGGCGGTGAATTCGGCGACGCGGGCCTTCAAGCCGGCCACCTGCACTTCCGAAGCGGCCAGCGCGCGGCCCAACTCCTGGGCGGCCAGACTGGCCGTCGGACCTGGGGAGCCCGAGCCCTGCGCCGCCAAAGTCGCCGCTGCGGCCATCGCAGCACGGCGCAACTCCTGCACTTCCTTGCGCTTCTGGTCTTCCAGTTCCTTCAACAGGCGCTTGGTATTGACCACGTCGGGATGCTGTTCGGTGAAGCGCTGCAGCAGTGAATCGAGGTTGCGCTTCTGGGCTTCGATACGGCCGTCGAGTTCGGGGGTGGCTACCGGGAAAGCCGCCTCTTGCGAAGCCACCGTGCTGTTGGACGTCGTTGCTGGCACCCGTTCTTGCGCCAGTTGCTGGCGCGCGGCGTCGCGCGAATTCTCGGCTTCCTTGAGCTGCAGCCGCGCTGCATCGAGCGCCTGGTTGATCTCGGCGAGTCGGCCCGTCGCATCCTTGCCATCGCCACCTTGCATGGCGATGTTGCGCAGGCGGAACTCCTTCAGCCGCGTCTCGGCCGCCTCCAGCTTGCCTTCGAAGGTCTTGATCTGCTCGGTCAGAAAGGTCTTGGCCGAATCGGTGTCCTTGCGGCTGGCGCCGAGGCCGGACTCGACGAAGATGGACACGATGGCCTGCACCACGCGTTTGGCACGCTCGGGTTCCAGGTCGCGGTAAGTCACCGTGTAGAGATTGACACCCGCACCACTGCGCAATTCGATGGTTTTCAGCAATTGTTCGACGAGGGCTTCCTGCTGGCCCTTGGACTGGCTCTTGAGGTCGAGGTCGGCCATGCGGATCAGCTTCTCGATGTTGGGCCGGTTGATGAGGGTGCGGCTGAGCATGCCGATCTGCTGGTCGACGTTGGGCTGCACGGCCAGGCCCGCCATCAAGGGCTTGAGGATGGAATCGGTGTCGACGTAGATGCGCGCGGCAGCCTCGTAGCGGTCGGGTATCTTCCACACCACGGCCACGCCCACGATGGCCGTGATCCAGGCCACGATCAAGCCCAGCCAGCGGAACTTCCAGATGCCGCGGAGCGTGGCGGCGACTTGTTGAAGGATTTCTTGCATGAGGGGCGTCGGGTCGGGTGGGCGGCGCGTTCGTCAGACGTGTGAGACGCCTGGAGCTAGAAGAAGCTCTGCGGAATGATCAGGATGTCGCCCGGCCGCATGTCGACATTGGCCGAGACATCGCCGCGGCGGATCAGGTCCTTCAGGCGCACGCTGTATTGCTTGTTGCCTTCAGACCCGCGCAAGATGGTGGCGCGGTTGCCGTCGGCGAAGTCGGTCAGGCCGCCAACGGCAATCATCACGTCGAGCAGGCTCATCTTCTGCTTGTAGGGCAGGAACTGCGGCCGCGCCGCCTCGCCCACCACGCGGATCTGTTCGCTGTAGGGACCGACGAAGCCGGTGACAATGACGGTGACGATGGGGTCGCGCACATAGGTGGACAGCTGCTTCTCGACGTCACGCGCCAGCTGTGCCGGGGTCTTGCCTTGCGCCAGCAACTCTTCCACCAGGGGCGCGGTGACCTTGCCGTCGGGGCGCACCGGCACCGACATCGACAGTTCGGGGTTGCGCCAGACGATGATGTTGACGTTGTCGCCAGCACCGATCACGTAGCTGTAGTCGGGCGTTTCGCTGCCCGCAGCGGGCAGGGTGGCCAGGAGTGGCGTCGAACAGGCCGTCAGCAAGGCGATGGCCACGGCGGCCAGCGCCGCTCCGGCGCGGGCGGTCGAACAGATCAGGGGAAACGGCGTGGATCGCATGAAAGCTCCTCTCGGACCCCGGGATGTCGGCCCCCGGAAGACAAATCTGTAGGCTGAATGTTGGCAGGGCGACCGAAAACCCGGGGTCGCGCCGCGACGGCATCATGGCACAGCGTTTACCGCAGGCCTTGCCACTCACTTGCGGCGGCAGGCTGGAGGGTCACATATTTCACGCTGCGCAGGCTCAGGCTGGCCCCGGCGCCGGATTTGGACTGGCGCACACCGACAGCCCCGAACCCCCCGTTCGTCCGTGCGCGCCCTCGCCGGACATCGCGCTGCCCGGCGATTCCCATCAACGCAACAAATTGAAACGGCGCTCCGCGCCCACCGTTGTCAACAGGTAAGCTCCGCTCAAGTCATTGATTTTGTGTATGAAATCACAGAATCCCGTATTTTTCTTGTCTCTCGGGCACCCGCGGCAGCGGCGCGGGGCCTGGGGCGAAGCTGGGATGCGTCATGCTGAATTCATCGATCGATCTGGACGGTCTGCGCCATGCGGGTCGCTCGACCCAGAGCCTGGCTTTGCACCGGGCCTTCAAGCTGCGCTATGAGGTTTACTGCCTCGAGAACAACTTCTTGTCGGTCGAAGACTACCCGGACGGCATCGAAAGCGACGAATACGACGATGGGGCAGCCCATTTTTACGCCTTCGACGAGCACGAGGAGTTGGTCGGCTACGTTCGATTGGTGCGACCCAATGCCGACCAGCTGTTTCCGATGCAGCGGCATTGTTCGATTTGGTCGGATGCCGCGACCCTGCCGGCACGCAGCGAAGCGGCCGAAGTCAGTCGCTTGATCGTTCGAAGTGACTACCGGCGACGCCGTGGCGACCGGCTGTCTGCTGTGGCCGCCGAGCCGAGCAGCGAAGTTTTCAAGGATGACCGACGCCATGCTGCACGGCAGATCCTGCGCAACCTGTACCTGCAGATGCACGCCCACAGCTTGAAAGCTGGCATCCACCATTGGTACGCGGCCATGGAGCGGCCTTTGGCGCGGTCGCTGGCGCGGTCGCTGCTCGGCAAGAACTTTGGTTTCCTGCCGATCGGTCCACAAACGGACTACTACGGCCCGGTGGCGCCTTACCTGGCCAGTCTCAAAGGCATGGAAGAGCCGGTCGTCGAACGCAAACCGGTCAGGGCGGAGTGGGCGAGGAGTCCGCACCGGCACGCGGGCGCCGTGAACCATGGCGTTGGCGCCTCGGCCACGCCACTCGATGCCGATCTGGCCAGGCTTGCGGGTGGCGAATCGCACCGATACGCGCCTGAACTGTCGCGGTCCCGCCACCTGAGTGATGCCAACGGCTAGACCTGACGGTGGTGGCTGCGCCCGGGTCGCGGCGCAGCCCTGACCCAACTCGCCTGCCGGCAGTGGCAGGTCGACGACCGCGCGGCCAGCTTGCAAGGGCTGTGGCTTGATCCCCTGCGCCGGGAGACGTCCCAGCTTCGATCCGAAGGCCCTGGACAGCACCGCGCGCGAGTGTCGAATTGCTTTACATCCGGCAGGACCGCGGCCGGGGCGGTGCAACCCTGCGAACGCACCCCTTGATTGGGGGGCTACCAGAGCCCGAGCACCGTGTTGTAGTGTCCTGCCTGCAAATCAAGGCAAGGTCGGCTATTTGCTGGCAGCCCAGGCCAACGCCCATGAGCAGGTTCGAGCCGGATCCGGCATCGACAGGGGTTCGCGCCGCGCGAAGGCCTTTCAGATGGACGCAGGCGCGATAATTGCACGCTGTCATATCGGGTGACCCAAGGAGATTCAGGTGGACAACCAGACCCCAGATCGAGATACCTTCATCAGCGCGCGGCGGCGCCTGGTGCGTGGGGTTTTTGCGGCACCGGCAGCCCTGACGCTCTACAGCGGCAGCGTGGCGGCGCGGTCGGTCCAGAACTGCGTGGCGAGCCAGGTGACCAACAGCTCCGATTTGCCAGGCACCCCAACCGACAGCATGGGATCGACCTACGTCCGGGTGCAGTTGCAGAAGTTCCGCGGCTACAACGGCGCGACCTTGTTGACCAACCGCTACTCGCGATGGATCAGGGGCAGCGACGTTGTTGCACTGCAGGCCTCGGGCAGGACGGTCTATTTGTCCGGCACGCAGTGGCAGCTCTACGACCGCGGCATCACCGACCTCACCACGGACTGCAGCACCAACTTCAACCCGGCCAGCGCTTACGCCGCACAGGCGCCCGGCACCATCCTGAGCTCGACGCCCAGCGAGGTCGGCTCGGTCGGCTGCAGCGGCTCCCCGGGCACCGTCAACGTCACGGGCGACCAGGTGGCCGACCAGTGGGTTGCGCTGCGCGTCGACGTCAACGGCAACATCATCGGCGTGGCGGGCATCGGCGACGGCAACGGCACTTCGGCCATTTCCCAGTCCTGCTGGACGTCGTTCAAGGTTTGACGGCGCCTTACGCCCGCGTCGATGGCGCGCTGGTCGAGCCTGCCGGGCATCTCTGGGTCGCCTACAGCCCGGCCACGGGTGAGACGGCGCTGCTGAACGACGAGAGCGCGGCGATCCTGGAAATCCTGGAAGCCGGCCCGGCCAGCACCGCGCAGGTCTGCGCACTGCTCAGCGCCGACAGCGGCATGGCCCTCGCCGAACTGACGCCGGTCGTCGAGGCCAGTTGGTCGAAGCTGCTCGACGCCGGGCTGGTGCGCGCGGGCCGCAGGGCCGAGCCTGCGAAAATCGCGGGGTGACGACCAGCCCAGCCCCAGCGGCACCCATCCTCAGCGCACTGCAGCCACGCGAACTGGCCCGCGCTCTGGCCGGCAAGGGCCTGTGGATCGATCTGGGCGCGGCCACCGTGCGCGTACGCAGCGACTCGGCCGTGTTCGCGGCGCAGCTCGGCACGGTCTATGGCGAGCTGCCCTTGGCCGACCAGGGTGTGTGGGCCGACACCCACATCGACATCCGCCGCGCAACCGGCCTGCGCCGCTGGCTGCGGCCGCAGGTGGTGCTGTGGTGCGACGGCCAGCAGCCCTTCGAGCCTTTCCCGGCCGACAGCCCGCTGCCGCTGTTCGAATGGGGCTGCAACTGGCAGATCGCGCACCGCCTGAACGACCTGCTGCTGCTGCATGCCGGCGCGGTGGAGCGCGACGGCCTGGCCCTGCTGCTGCCGGCCATGCCGGGCTCGGGCAAGAGCACGCTGACGGCGGCGCTGTCGCAGCGCGGCTGGCGCTTGCTGTCCGACGAGTTCGGCGCCTTCGATCCGCTGGCCGGTGTGTTCCGCGCCGTGCTCAAGCCCATTGCCCTGAAGAATCAGTCGATCGAGGTCATTCGCGCCTTCGCGCCGCAGGCCCGCTTCGGGCCTGAGTTCCCCAAGACACGCAAAGGGCGCGTAGCGCACCTGGCCGCCACCGCGGATGCGGTCCGGCGCCGCCACGAACCGGCGCGCCCGGGCGCCATCGTGCTGCCCAAATGGGAGGCCGGCAGCGCCACGCGCTGGGAACCACTGGCCGAGCACGTGGCCTTTCCGGCGCTGGCCTTCAATGCCTTCAACTACACCGTGCTGGGCGAAGCCGGGTTCCAGGCCGCGGTGCACCTGATGCGGGTGTGCCCGGCGTGGCAGCTGGTCTACAGCGACCTCGACGACGCGCTGGCCACGATAGACGCGGCCTGGCCCGCCGTCGTGCAGCGGCATGCGGAAGCGCTGCGGTGAACACGCGCCCTCCACCATCACCTTCAGCGGCACCGCCCGCCTGGGCCGCCTGGCTGACTGCCTTGCGCGAGCCCGAGGTCGCCCTGCGCTGGTCACTCGGCGACTGGCAACGCGTCGTGCGGCTGGGGCGCCGCCTGCGCCTGCTGGCCCGGCTGGCCGCGCGCCTGCAAGCCGACGGACTGCTCGATCAGGTGCCGGCACCGGCACGGCGGCATCTGGTGTCTGAGCTGCGCCTGTCACGCTGGCGCACCACGGTGATGGTGCGGACCCTGGAACGTGTCGCCGAGCAACTCCAGGGCGCCGACCACCCCCTGGTGCTGCTGAAGGGCGGCGCCTACATCGGCCAGGGCCTGCCCATCGCCGCCGGCCGGCTGCCGTCGGACGTCGACATCCTGGTGCCCCAGGCCGCCCTCGCCGGCGCCCTGTCACGCTTGCAGGCCGCCGGCTGGGTGGGCGCCGAGCTCGACGCGCACGACCAGCATTACTACGAGGCCTGGAGCCACGAGGTGCCGCCGATGCACCACCCCGTGCATGCGGTGGAACTCGACCTGCACCACAACATCCTGCCGCCGGTGGCGCGCACGCATGTCGACGCCGGCTTGCTGCTGGCCCGCCTGCAGCCCTCGAGTTGGCCCGTCTGGCAGGTGCTGCACCCGGTGGATCAGGTGCTGCACAGTGCCGCCCACCTGTTCCTGGATTCCGATCTCACCGACCGCGTGCGCGATCTCGTCGACCTCGACGGCCTGCTGCGCCATTTCGGTCGCCCCGGCGCCGACCCGGCTTTCTGGGCCGAACTGCCGCGGCGCGCCCGCGAGCTCGGCCTGGCCGAGCCGCTGGCGCTGGCCAGCCACTTCACGACGCGCTGGCTGGGCACGCCGATGCCGCTGGCCGTGCAAGCGGTGATCGCCACGCAAGGTCCGTCGAAGGCGCGGCGCGCCTGGCTGCTGCTCTTGTTGGCAGCGGCGTTGACGCCGACCGAGCCCGATGCGATGCCATCGCGAAGCCAGGACCTGGCCGCCCTGGCCCTACTGGCCCGTTACCACCGGCAACGCCTGCCGCTGCGGTGGCTGGTACCGCATCTGTGGCACAAGATGCAGACCCGCAACCGCGTCACCCACCACGGCCGCGACGACGGGCGCTGAATCCAGCGGCTCCCCGTCACCCGTTCTATTGCTCAGGAATGTGGACAATTGGACAGTTAGCCCGATTCCTTGACCGGGCGCACTTTTTCACCGGACCAAAGACCGCTAACCTTTGCGCGTGATGAGTTCAATGCCCAGCAACGCTGCCTGTCCAGGGGGCGAACCAACCACACCGGTCGGCTGCGGTGGTTGCGGCATTCAAACCCGTGTCCAGTTTGACGCCCCCCCGAACACGGGGATTGCTGGCCGACACAGCAGACGCTTACATTTGGACTCGCGGTATGTTGACCTTGTCGGTCCGCAGGGGGCGTCGAGGGCGGCAGCCGTTGCGCATACAAGTGGGCAGCCCCTGTCGCTGCCTGTGGCAACGGCCCCTGGTGCTCGTTCCTCAAGATGATCCGCATATTCAACCACTACGTCCATGGCGCCGCCCTCCGCGGCATGCTGTTCGATCTCGGCCTGGTCCTGATGGTCGCCATGGTTGTGGTCGGCCTGCAAGTGAACAGTGTCGACCAGGCTTTGCCGCTGGCGGGCACGCATGTCGTTTCCCTCGCGGCCTGCCTGTTCGTCATCAACAATGCTTCCGGTCTCTACGAGTCCACGCAGACCGTCACTCCGGCGCGTTCGGTGACACGGGCGATCCTGGTCCTGATGGTGGCGCTGCCGCTGGCCTACACCATCTTCGGCCTGCTGCCGGCTTCGTTCACGCACCGCCACACGGTGCAGTTGTCGATGATGGCCGGGGTGGCCGCCCTGGTCATGCGTCGCGCCTACCTGTCGCACTCGTCGGCGGCCACTGCCGGCCGCACGCGGGTCCTGATCTTCGGCGCCGGACCGGCTGCGCTGGTGGTGGGCAACACCTTGAAGACGGCCGACCCCAATGTGCTCATCGTGGGCTATGTGGCCGGCCCCAACGAGCGCGAGCCGGCCGTACCCCTGGGCGAGATCCTGGCCCATGAGGGCACGCTGTCCGACATCGCCCGCCGTCTGGGCGTGGGCGAGATCGTGGTGGCACTGACCGAGCGCCGTTCGGGCAGCATGCCGCTGCGCCAGCTGTTGGACTGCAAGGCCTCGGGCATCAAGGTCTACGACCTGAACACCCACTTCGAGAAGACGCTGGGCCAGATCCGGGTGGACTATCTCAGCGCCAGTTGGCTGATCTTCGGTGACGGCTTCAACCAGGGCGCCTGGCGGACGGCCGTCAAGCGGGTCTTCGACATCTTCTGCGCATCGCTGCTGATCCTGATTTCGGCACCGATCATGGCCGTCGCCGGTGCCTGCATCAAGTTCGAGAGCCGCGGCCCGATGCTCTATCGCCAAGACCGCGTGGGTCTGAACGGCCAGTCTTTCAGCATCGCCAAGTTCCGCAGCATGCGCACCGACGCTGAAAAAGATGGCAAGCCGGTCTGGGCGGCCGCCAACGACGACCGCATCACGCGGGTGGGCGCCATCATCCGCCGCTTGCGCATCGACGAACTGCCGCAGTTGATCAACGTCTTGCGCGGTGACATGAGCCTGGTCGGCCCGCGGCCCGAGCGGCCCTACTTTGTCGATCAACTGACTCAGGAGATACCCTTCTACGCCCTGCGCCACAGCGTCAAGCCCGGCGTGACGGGCTGGGCCCAGGTTCGCTACGCCTACGGCGCGACCATCGAAGAATCGCAAGAGAAGCTGCAATTCGACCTCTACTACGTCAAGAACCACACCCTGTTCCTGGACTTGGTGGTCTTGATGGAAACCGTGGGCGTCGTGTTGACCGGCAAGGGCGCCCGCTGAGCCGGGCTGCGGTGCCAGGCTGGGCCGCGCGGTCTGGCCACGACCTGGGCGGCAAGTCCGACAGCCGGCTGCCCTGATGAGTTCTGCATCCATCGACTTTGCCGATTTCGGCTACGGACTGGCTGCCCTCAGCCACGGCGTTTTTGCCGTCTACCTGCTGGCTTCTAAACGCCTGGAGCGGGCCGGGCCGGCCTCGGCACGCACCTTCATTGCCGCACTGGCCACAACCACCTTGTGGGCCGTGCTGGCGGGCGTGGCCGACCACGGCTGGCTGCACGGGGCCGTTGGCCTGGCCGCGCTGTTCGACCTGATGCGCTACGGCGCCTGGCTGGCTTTCCTGATGACCTTGCTGCGGCAAAACCCGGGCTCGCAGTTGGCCGGGCTGGGGCAGGTCCTGCGCTGGGGCAGTGGCGCGGCCGTCTCGGCCGGCGTCTTGCTGCTGGGCCTGCGTGCCATGCAGGGCCACGCTGAGGACGCGCCCACACGCGAACAGATCGCCCTGGCGCTGACCCTGCCTGTCCTGGGCCTGCTGATGGTGGAACAGATCTTCCGCAATCTGGGCGAGGCCACCCGCTGGAACGCCAAGCCGGTCTGCCTGGGCCTGGGTTGCGTGTTCGCCTTCGACATCTACCTGTATGCCGAAGCCCTGCTCTTCGGCCACTTCGACGCCGATGCCTTCAGCGTGCGCGGCGCAGCCCACGCTTTGGCCATACCTTTCCTGTTCGTGGCCGCGCGGCGCAGCACCCACTGGATCGTCAAGCTGCAGGTCTCGCGCACCGCGGCCTTCTATTCGGCCACCTTGATCCTGGCCGGCGCCTACCTGCTCTTCATGGCCGCCATCGGCTACTACGTGCGCTACTTCGGCGGCAACTGGGGCCGCGCGCTGCAACTCGGCATGCTGGTGGCGGGCCTGGCTTTCCTGGGCGTGCTGGTGTTCTCGGGTTCGCTGCGGTCCTGGTTGCGTGTCTTCGTGGGCAAGCATTTCTTCAGCTACCGCTATGACTACCGCGAGGAGTGGCTGCGTTTCACGGCCATGCTCTCGACCAAGCGCTCGCCGCAGGAGATGGGCGAGCAGATCGTGCGCGGCTTGGCGAAGATGGTGGAAAGCCCATCAGGCAGCCTGTGGACGAACAACGGCGCGGAGGGCGAGTTCACGCAGTCAGCGGTCTGGAACAGCACGCCGGTGACGACCATCGAATCGGCAGACTCTTCCTTGTGCAATTTTCTGCAGGAACAGGGCTGGGTCATCGACCTCGACGAATTCAGGGCGTCGCCCAAGCGCTACGGCACGCTGGCCCTGCCGACCTGGCTGCTGGGCACGCCCAACGGCTGGCTGGTGGTGCCGCTGCTGGCCGGCGACAACCTGCAGGGTTTCGCGCTGCTGTCACGCCCGCTGACGCCCATCAGCATCAACTGGGAAGTGCTCGACCTGATCAAGACGGCCGGGCGGCAGGCTGCGGGTTACCTGGCGCAGATGCAGGCCACCGAAGCCCTGCTCGAGGCCCGCAAATTCGAGGCATTCAACCGGATGTCGGCATTCGTGGTCCACGATCTGAAGAACATCGTCGCGCAGCTCTCCTTGATGTTGAAGAATGCCGAGCGCCTGCACGACAACCGCGAATTCCAGCAAGACATGCTCCTGACGGTCGAAAGTTCGCTAGAAAAGATGCGCCGACTGATGTTGCAGTTGCGCGAAGGCGCGACGCCGCCGGGCGGCAGCCGTGGCGTCGAGCTGGCCCCCATCGTGCGGCGCCTGGCCGCCTCGACCACCGCCCAAGGCCGCACCCTGGAAATCAGCACGCTCGATCGCCTGGCCACGCGGGGCCATGACGACAGGCTGGAGCGTGTGGTCGGGCATCTGGTGCAAAACGCACTCGACGCCACGCCGCCAGCCGGCCGGGTCTGGATAGCGGTGACGCGCTACAGCGGCCAGGTGCAATTGCAAGTCGGCGACACTGGCGCCGGGATGAGCGAAGATTTCGTGCGCAACCGGCTGTTCCGGCCCTTCAACACCACCAAACACAGCGGCATGGGCATCGGCACCTACGAGAGTTTCCAATACATCCGCGAGCTGGGCGGCACCATACAGGTTGACAGTCAGGTCGGCGAGGGGACCGTCATGACGGTCTTGCTGCCCTTGTTCGAGACCCATCGCGGTTCCGACCTCGTGCCGTTGGTGCCGCGATGAGCCTGGGCACCCCGCCACTGCTGATCGTCGAGGACGATCTCGCGCTGCAAAAGCAGATCAAGTGGTCGCTCGACCGCTTCGAGACCGTCACCGCCAGCGACCGCGACAGTGCGCTGCTGCAGTTCCGCCGCCACCAACCCGCGGTGGTCACGATGGACCTGGGTTTGCCGCCCGATCCCGACTCGGTGTCCGAAGGCTTCAAGCTGCTCGAGCAGATGCTGGCCATCGACCCGACGGCCAAGGTCATCGTGCTGACCGGCCAGAACGACCAGACCAACGCGCTGCGCGCGGTGGCCCTGGGGGCCTACGATTTCCTGGCCAAGCCCTTCGACCCCGACGTGCTGACGCTGACCATCGAACGGGCCTGGCGGCTCCACGAACTGCAAGCCGAGAACCGCCGGCTGCAGTCGCTGCAGCAGCCCGACGCCCTGTCGGGGCTGATCACGCGCGACGCCGACATGATGCGCATCGCCCGCACCATCGAACGCGTGTCGTCCAGCAACGCCACCGTGCTGCTGCTGGGCGAAAGCGGCACCGGCAAGGAGGTGCTGGCGCAAGGTGTGCACACCGCCAGCAAGCGCAGCGGCCGCTTCATTGCCATCAATTGCGCGGCCATTCCCGAGAACCTGCTGGAAAGCGAACTCTTCGGCTACGAGAAAGGCGCCTTCACGGGCGCCACCAAGACCACCCCCGGCAAGTTCGAGACGGCCAACAACGGCACCCTGATGCTCGATGAAATCGGCGACCTGCCGCATACGCTGCAGGCCAAGCTGCTGCGCTTTCTGCAGGAACGCACGGTGGAACGGCTGGGCGGGCGCAGCGAGATTGCGGTCGACGTGCGCGTGGTGGGCGCCACCCACCAGGACCTGAAAGCGTTGATCGCGCAGGGGCGCTTCCGCGAAGACCTGTATTACCGGCTCGCCGAAATCGTCATCAACATCCCGCCGCTGCGCGCCCGCAACGGCGACGCGGCGCTGCTGGCCCACGCCTTCTTGCGGCGCTACGCGCAAGATCAGCGGCGCCCCGGGCTGACCTTCTCAGACGACGCCATCCGGGCCATCGAGCAGCACCCCTGGCCCGGCAACGTCCGGGAACTGCTGAACGCCATCAAGCGGGCGGCCATCATGTCCGAGACCGACCGCCTGAGCTGTGAAGACCTGGGCCTGCCGACGCCCACCAGCGGCGACGGCGGTGAACACTCAGACTTGAACCTGCGCACCGTGCGCGAGGCGGCTGAGCGCCAGGCCATCGTGGCAGCCCTGGCCCGCAGCAACGGCAATATCGTGCGGGCCTCGGAGTTGGTGGGCGTGAGCCGGCCGACCTTGTACGACCTGATGAAGCGACTGTCGATTAAGTGAAGGGCCCTTGGGCCGCAGGCCCTGGGCGACCCTTTCAAGCAGCAAGATGAAGTCACGCGCTGGCTGAAGTCCCGTTGAAGCTCAGCACGCGATGGCGCACCAAAAACCGAACCGAGAAGCAACATGAAATTCCACTCCTTGCGCGGCATCCGCACGCCCGGCCTGGCGGTCGCACTGACGGCCCTGTTGATCGCCTGCAGCGGCAGCGGCGGCACGGGCGCCGAGCAGATCGCGGCGGCCAAGGCCCTGCTCGAGAAGAACGACGGCAAGGCCGCGGTGATCGAGTTGAAGAACGCGATCCAGAAGAACCCCAAGTCCGCCGAGGCCCGCTTCCTGCTGGGCAAGACGCTGCTGGAAGGCGGCGACCCGGTGACGGGCATGGTTGAATTGCTGAAGGCGCAGGAACTGCAGATCAGCGACGAACGGGTGGTACCCGAAATCGCCCGCGCCATGCTGCTGGTCGGCGACGAGGCCAAGCTGCTGACCCAGTACGGCGCGCTGGCACTCAAGGACGACACGGCCAGCGCCGATCTGAAGACGTCGCTGGCAACGGCTCACGCCATCAAAGGCGACATGCCCAGCGCCAAAGCGTCGATCGCCGACGCCCTGCGCCTGAAGACCGGCTACACCCCCGCCCTGATCGTGCAGGCCCGGCTGGCCGCCTCGGAGGGCGATATCGACGGCGCGCTGGTCCTGCTGAACCAGGTGCTGGCGGCCGAGGCCGGCAACGAACGCG
Organism: Rubrivivax sp.; assembly: GCA_040400915.1. GTDB lineage: Bacteria > Pseudomonadota > Gammaproteobacteria > Burkholderiales > Burkholderiaceae_C > Rubrivivax. Next base: position 41,451 of record JBBAPI010000008.1, on the reverse strand, counting down.
CCGGTTCGCTCAAGGGCGAGTACCTGCTGCAAGCCAAGCGCGACCCCGAGGGCGCCATCGCGGCCTACCGCCAGGTGCTGCAAGCCCGCGCCGGTTCGGTCACGGCGCGCGCGGCGGTGGCCAACATCCTGTTCCAGCAAAAGAAGATGTCCGAGGCGCGGGCGGAATTCGAACTGCTCAAGAAGACCGCCCCCGAGCACCCCGAAACGCTGCTGATGCAGGCCCAACTGGCCTTTCTGGACGGCGACCTGAAGACCACGCGCGAACTCACCGAACGCCTGCTGAAGGCTTCGCCGAACAACGTGCGCACGCTGGAGCTGTCCGGTGCCGCCGAGTTGCGCGACAAGAACTACCTGCTGGCCGAAGGCCACCTGTCACAGGCCCTGAAGCTGGCCCCGATGCTGCTGCGCCCGCGCCTGCTGCTGGCGCAGACCTACCTGCGCTCGGGCCAGGCCGAGAAGTGCCTGCTGGTCTTGCAGCCGGTGCTGGAATCCAAGGAAGCCGATGCCCTGAGCCTGTCGCTGGCCGGCGAAGCCTACTTGCAGACGGGCGACAACAAGCGTTCGGAAGAGGCCTACAAGCGCGCCATGAAGACGGCGCCGGCCAACACCGCGGTGCGCGCCTCGGCAGCCATCGCGCAGGTGGCCCGCGGCGAGGGCGGTGGCGCCGCCGTGGTCGAACTGGAAGCTGCGGCGGCTGGCGACAACGGGCCGCGCGCCGACCTGGCCTTGATCAGCGCCCGGCTGCGCCAGAACGACCTGGACGGCGCGATGAAGGCCATCGACGCCGTCGAGAAGAAGCTGCCCGACCTGCCCCTGGCGCAGCTGCTGCGCGGCCGCGTGCTGCTCTTGAAGAAGGATGCGACCGGCGCCCGACGCAGCTTCGACGCCGCACTGGCCAAGGATCCGGCCTACTTCCCGGCGGTGGCCAGCCTGGCCGCGATCGACCTGGCAGACGGCAAGCCTGAGGCGGCGCGCCAGCGCTTCGAGGCCCATCTGAAGTCCCACCCCAAGAGCTACCAGGCCAAACTGGCGATCGCCGAACTTGAAGCGCGCACCGGCGCGACAGCCGCCACCGTGGCCGCGACGCTGAAAGAGGCCACCCGGATCAACCCCAGCGAGCCCATGCCCCACCTGATGCTGATCAACCGGCTCATCGGCAGCGGCGACGGCAAGGGCGCCCTGGCGGCCGCCCAGGACGCCAGCGCGGCCCTGCCTTTCAACCTGGAAATCCAGGAGGCGCTGGGCATGGCGCTGGTGGCCGCCGGCGACGCCCAGCGCGCGGTGTCGACCTTCAAGAAGCTGACCAGCCAGCAGCCCAAGAATGCCGCCTTGCTGGTGCGTCTGGCCGATGCCTACCGCGCCAGCCAGGACCCCGACGCGGCGCTGACCACGCTCAAGCAGGCCCTGGAGTTGCAGCCCGACTTGCTGACTGCCCGCGGCGCGCTGATCGGCATGAAGCTGCAGAACAAGCAGCCCGAAGAGGCGCTGGCCCTGGCGCGGGAGCAGCAAAAACGCCACCCCAAGGACGCCGCCGGCTACCGCATGGAAGGCGAAATCGAAGCCACGCGCAAGAACTGGGATGCTTCGGCCGCGGCCTTCCGCGCTGCAGCCCAGCGCGAACGCGACGGCCCGACGGTGGTCAAGCTGCACGCGGCGCTGAGCGCAGGGGGCAAGGCCGCCGAGGCGGAGCGGCTGTCTGCCGAATGGCTCAAGGAAAATCCGCAGGACGCGGTTTTCCTCTTCTACCAGGGCGACATCGCCATGTCGCGCAACGATTTCACCACCGCCGAGGCGCGCTACCGCAGCGTGCTTCAATTGCAACCCAACAACGCACTGGCCCTGAACAATGTGGCCTGGATGCTGGCCCGCCAGGGCAAGCCCGGCGGTGTGGCGATGGCCGAAAAGGCCAACAGCCTGCTGCCCGACCGTGCACCCCTGCTCGACACGCTGGCCCTGGCCCTGGAGACCGAGAACCAGTTGCCCAAGGCCATCGAAGCGCAATCCCGGGCCATCAAGCTGGAGCCCGCCGACGGCGGTCTGGTGTTGCGGCTGGCCAAGCTGTACATCAAGAGCGGCGACAAACCCCGTGCCAAGGCCGAACTGGAAGCGCTGGCCAAGCTGGGTGACAAGTTCAGCGGGCAGGCTGAAGTCGCCAGCCTGATGAAGTCCCTGTGAGCGCCCACGGCGACGGGCTGCGCCGGCGCGCGGCCTTGCGCGTTGCCGGCGGTGCGCTGCTGGCCACGGCCGCTGCGGGCGGCTGGGGCGTGGCGCGGGCTGCGGGCGCGGCCGACCTGCCCGGTCTCATCGCCACGAGCAAGCTGTCGGTGCTGCCGGTGGGCACCTACAGCGCCACCGGCAGCCCGCGCTTCGAGTTTCGCGGCACCGGTTTCGTGGTCGGCGATGGCAGCCTGGTGGCCACCAACTTTCACGTGCTACCCGAAGCCGCCGAGGTCGACAGCGGGCCGCAGATGGCGGTGCTGGGCTCGCGCGTCGGCGGAGAAACGCCGGTGCGCCGGGCTCGCGTGGTGGCCACGGACCGATTGCGCGACCTGGTGTTGCTGCAAATCGAAGGAGCGCCCATGACACCCCTGCCGCTGGCCGAGGCGGGCGCAGCGCGTGAAGGCCTGGGCATCGCGCTGATGGGCTTTCCGATCGGTGGCACGCTGGGGTTTTCCGTCGTGACCCACCGCGGCATCATCGCTTCGTTGACCACCGTCGCACTGCCGGCGCCGACAGCCCGCCAGCTCGACCCGCGGGCTGTGTCGCGGCTGCGCGAGGGCAACTTCGAGGTGCTGCAGCTCGACGCCACGGCCTACCCCGGCAACAGTGGTGGCCCCGTCATCGACATCGATTCCGGCCTGGTGCTGGGCGTGGTCAATCAGGTGCTGGTCAAGAGCAGCCGGGAGAGCGCCTTGTCCAACCCGACGGGCATCACCTATGCGATTCCGGTGAGGCTGCTGCGCGAGTTGATCATCGAACTGCAGCGCAGCCGCAGCGAAGCCGTCAAGGCGCCGGCTTGACCCGGGCGTTGCCCGGCGACGCGCGCCGGGCGCCCGCTCAGACCCGATAGTAGCTGCGGTACCAGGCCACGAAGCGGGCCACACCGCTGCGCACCTCGGTGGCCGGTGCGTAGCCCACCCAGTCGCGCAAGGCTTCGACGTCGGCATGCGAGGCCGGCACATCACCGGCCTGCAGCGGCAACAGGTTCATCTGCGCCTTCAGGCCCAGCGCATCTTCGATGCAGGTGATGAAGTCCAGCAGCGGCATCGGTTGCTGGTTGCCGATGTTGAACACCCGGAACGGCGCCTGGCCGGTGCCGGGGTCGGGCTGGTCGCTGCGGTAGGCCGGGTTGGGTTGCGCCGCCTTGTCGAGCACGCGGACCACGCCTTCGACGATGTCGTCGATGAAGGTGAAATCGCGCCGCATCCGGCCCTGGTTGTAGACGTCGATGGGCCGGCCTTCCAGGATCGCCTTGGTGAACAGGAACAGCGCCATGTCAGGCCGCCCCCAGGGCCCGTAGACGGTGAAGAAGCGCAAGCCCGTGGTGGGCAGGCCGAACAGATGGCTGTAGGTGTGGGCCATCAACTCGTTGGCCTTCTTCGTCGCCGCGTACAGGCTGACCGGGTGGTCGACGCCGTCGTGTTCGGAAAACGGCATCTTGGTGTTGCCGCCGTAGACGCTGGAACTCGACGCGTAGACCAGGTGCTGGACGGCCGTGTGCCTGCATCCTTCCAGCACGTTCATGAAGCCGACGAGGTTGCTGTCGACATAGGCGTTGGGGTTCTGCAGCGAGTAGCGCACGCCGGCCTGGCCGGCGAGGTGGGCGACGCGGTCGAAGCGCTCGGCATCGAACAGCGCAGCCATGCCGGGGCGGTCGGCGACGTCCATCTTGACGAAACGAAAGCGCGGGTGCGTCGTCAGTTGCGCCAGCCGGGCCTGCTTCAGCGCCACGTCGTAGTAGTCGTTGAGGTTGTCCAGGCCGACCACCTCGTCGCCGCGCGCCAACAGGCGCAGTGCGGTGGCCATGCCGATGAAACCAGCGGCGCCGGTGAGCAGGACTTTCATGGGTGGGTGCGGGCGCGGCAAGGGCGCTGGAGGGGTTTCAGAACATTCTGACACGCACACCTCGGGCGCTAGCTCAGCGGCGCATCACGCTGCCGTGTGCACCGCGAAGAGTTCACGGCTCAGGCGTCCAGGCCGACGTCGCCGGCTGCCGCGGGCCGCTTGCGGCCGCTGAACAGCGCGCGCAGCAGGTTTTCGCGCTGCAGGATGGAGGTGAGGATGACGCCCCCGACATGCAGGGGTGCCAGCAGGGCCAAGGACCAGCCGGCGACGCGGTGGATGGCGAAGACGGTGTCGTCGCCCCAGTAGCGGTCGGTGGTGTAGAGCGCGCCGCTGGCGCCTGCCAGCACGGCCGCCAACAGCAGCGCCACGATCATCCAGCCGCCCAGCGGGTTGTGGCCCAGGTGGCGCGGCTCGGTGCGCGCCAGCAGTGCGCGGGCATAGGCCCAGGTGGCGGACGGGCCCTGCACGAAGGCGGCGAAACGCAGGTGTCGCAACCCGCTGAACCAGCCCAAGGCGCAACGCATGGCCGCGAGAGCCAGCGCCGCGTAGCCCAGTCTTTCATGCCAGCTGCCGCCTTCGTGCAGCAACAGGCAGGTCAGCACGCTGGCTGCCAGAGCCCAATGGCCCCAGCGCACCACCGGCGGCCACACGCGAACGGGCGCCTGCGCTGCCGCTGGCGACGCGGCGGCCGGTGGTGACGGCTTCACCGCCTGCGTCACGGCTTCAGCGCGGCTTGGTGGGCACCGGCTCCAGCGTCACCGGGTGGAAGTAGACCTCCAGCTTCTTGCCCTTTTCGTCCAGCGCGTAGACCTCGTAGCAGCCGGCGTCTTCCTTGATCTTGCGCACGGTCCAGCCCTTGTCTTTGAGCGTCTGTTCCAGCTTGGCTTGCGGCTGCCAGCCCGTCTTGGGGCCGGAATCACAAGCGGCCAGGCCAGTGGCGTGGGCGGTGGCTGCAAACAGCAGGGTGGCAGCGATGGCGGTGAGCGTGATGCGCATGGGTGTACCAGGGGTCAGTTGACAGGGATTTCGAATGTAAATCATTCTCATTCACATTTCAAGGCCGCAACCTCAGAGTATCTGGGCCGCGGTATCGAAAGGCAGGCGGGGGCCGCGCGGGTAGTTGCCGCTGGCGTCACCGTGGCCGATGTTGACCAGGAAGTTGGCGGCCCAGCGGCCGTCGGGGAAGAACTCGGCATTGACCTTGGCGGCGTCGAAACCGCTCATCGGGGCGCAGTCCAGCCCCAGCATGCGCGCAGCGACCATCAGGTAAGCGCCTTGCAGGCTGCTGTTGCGGAAAGCCGTGGCGGCGCTGAGCGCGGCATTGCCGGTGAACATCGCCTGCGCCGCAGGCATGGCCGGGAACTGCGCGGGCAGGTGTTCGTGGAACTGCGTGTCCATGGCCACGATGACCACCACCGGCGCGGCCATCGTCTTGTCGGCGTTGCCGGCTGACAGCGCCGGCTTCAGCCGCTGCTTGGCGGCTTCGCTGCGCAGAAAGAGGTAGCGGCCGGGCTGGGCGTTCATCGAGGTCGGGCCCCACTTCATCAGTTCGTAGAGCTGATGCAGGGTCTCGTCACCGATCGTCTCCGGTTTGAACCGGTTGAAGGTGCGGGCCTCGGTGAAGACTTGGGCTTGTGCGGTGCTGGGTGCGGCGGTCATGGCAGTTCCGAAAGATGAAGGGCCATGCTAGCCCGGTCTGCGGTGCCGCCGGGTTCAAGCCATTTGCATGCAGCGCAGCAAGGCCCGCAGGGCCGAGAATGCCGGGCTGCGACCGACCCGACAGCGCACAGGAACACCCTTGAACACCGACCGACTGCCACCCATCCCCGCCGAGCGCTGGACGCCGGCCCAGCGCGAACTGGCCGAAGAGATCATCAGCGGGCCGCGCGGCGCGCTGGTCTCGCCCTTCATCCCTTTGCTGCGCAGCCCCGAACTGATGGCCCACGCCCAGCGCATGGGCGAATACCTGCGCTACCGCAGCGCCATCGGGCAGCGGCTGTCGGAGCTGGCCATCCTGGTCACCGCGCGGGCCTGGTCGCAGCCTGTGGAATGGGCCATCCACGCCCCCATCGCGCTGCGCGAGGGCATCGCCGCCGAGACCATCGCGGCCATCGCCGAAGACCGCCGCCCGGCGGCACTCAGCGACGCGGAAGCCACGGTCTTCGACTTCTGCAGCGAGTTGCACGCGGACAAGGCCGTCAGCGACGCCACCTGGGCCCGCGCGGTGGCGCACTTCGGCGAACAGGGCACGGTCGATCTGCTGGGCATCAACGGCTACTACACGCTGCTGTCGATGGTGATGAACGCCGCGCGCACGCCCGCGCCCGTGACCGGCGCACCGCCGCTGCCCCCGCGCTGAAAACCAACAGGACATCACCATGCAGAAGCGCCCTGCCGCACTGGCTTTCGATGTCTTCGGTACCGTGGTCGACTGGTACGGTGGCATCAGCGCCGAAGTGGCCACGCTGGCCGCCACGCACGGCATCACCGTGGACAGCTCGGCCTTGGCCACCGACTGGCGCGCCGGCTACCCGGTGGCGATGGACCGCGTGCGGCGCGGCGAGCTGCCCTGGCTGCACATCGACAGCCTGCACCGCATGATCCTGGACGGCATCGTCGACCGCCACGGCCTGGGCGGCCTGAGCGAGGCCGAGCGCGTGCACCTCAACCGCGCCTGGCACCGCCTGCCGGCCTGGCCCGACAGCGTGCGCGGGCTGACCCGCCTGAAGGCGCGGCACACCATCACGCCGCTGTCCAACGGCAATTTCTCGCTGCTGACCGAGATGGCCAAGCACGCCGGCCTGCCCTGGGACTGCGTGATCTCGGCCGAGCTCTTCCAGCACTACAAGCCCGACCCCGAGGTCTACCTCGGCTGCGCGCGCCTGCTGGACCTGGCGCCCGGCGATTTGATGATGGTGGCCTGCCACCCCGGCGACCTGCGCGCCGCGCGCGGCAGCGGCCTGCGCACGGCCTACGTCCGGCGGCCGCTGGAATGCGGCCCGCAGACGCCTTTGCCGGCGGTGGCCGACGGCGAATTCGACATCGTGGCCGACAGCTTCGAAGACCTGGCCGACCAGCTGGGCGCGGCGTGATGCCGCAGCCGGCCCGGCCGGTGGCCGGTCACGCCAGGGCGGCCATCCGCTCGCGCATCATCGCCACCAGCACCTGCGCCGCTGGCGACAAGGCCGCCGGGTCGCGCATCGCCAGCAACAGCCTGCGTTCGGCATCCAGGCCCTGCAGCGGCAGCACCCGCAAGTTCAGCGCATCGGCGTAAAGCGCTGCGCCGGCCCGCGGCAAGACGGCCAGGCCCAGGCCGGCGGCCACCATGCGGCACATCACGTCGAAGCTGCGCACCTGCACACGCAGGCGCAAGGTGCGGCCCATCGCCTCGGCCGCGCCGCTGATCTTGCGGGTGAGCGATGCCGATCGACCCAGGCAGATGAAGTCGTGGTCCAGCACGCGGGCGAAATCCGCAGCTTCACCCGCCAGGCCACCTGACGCCAGGGCGTGGCCGCTGGGTACCACCAGCACCAGTTCGTCGACCTCGCAGACGAAGCTGACCAGACCTTCGCTGGGCGTGTTTTCGCCGATGACGGCCAGCTCGGCCGTGCCCAGCGCCACGGCGCGCACCGATTCTTCGCTGATGGCATCTTCCAGGTCGATGCGCACCTCGGGGTGCTGCACGGCGTAGGCGGCCAGCAGCGTGGGCAGAAAGCCGCCCAGCGCTGACGGGTTGGCCCACAGCCGCAGGTGACCGCTGACGCCGGTGTGGAAGTCGGCGATGGCCAGCGCCATGCGTTCGAGGTGGGCGACCAGTTCGATGGCGTGGCGGTGCAGCGTCTGCCCGCCGGCCGTGGCCGTGACGCCCCGCGCGCTGCGCTGCAGCAGCGCGATGCCGCAGTGGTGTTCCAGCTCAGCGATGCGTTTGCTGGCTGCCGCCAGGCTGATGCCGTAGCGGTCGGCGCCCGCTGTCAGGCTGCCGGCGTCCAGCACCGCGACGAAGAGCCGCAGCGTTACCAGGTCGAGTCGGTTCAGGTTGATCACGTCATCCTCAATGCGCCGTTGAGCCTACCTCAACGCATCAAGAAGGGCGCTCCGGCGCAACCCAGGTCAACATCGTCGCCAGGAACGCAGACAGGCCCGAGCACGGGTCGAACGGAGACAACTGATGAGCCATCGCACCTACCGCATCGGCCAGATCGTGCCCAGCTCCAACACCACGATGGAGACCGAGGTGCCGGCCCTGCTGCGCGCCCGCGAGCTGATCGAGCCCGAGCGCTTCACCTTCCACAGCAGCCGCATGCGCATGCAGAAGGTGTCGAAGGAAGAACTGGCCGCGATGGACCGCGACTCCGACCGCTGCGCGCTGGAGCTGGCCGACGCCCGCATGGATGTGCTGGGCTATGCCTGCCTGGTGGCCATCATGAGCATGGGCCAGGGCTACCACCGCATCAGTGAAAAGCGCCTGCACGAACGCACGGTGGAAGCGGGCGGCCCGGCGCCAGTCGTCACCAGTGCCGGGGCTCTGGTGGACGGCCTGAAGACGCTGGGTGCCAAGCGCGTGGCCATCCTCACGCCGTATATGAAGCCGCTGACGCAACTGGTCATCGACTACATCCAGGCCGAAGACATCGAGGTGGTGGACAGCCTGTCGCTGGAGATCGCCGACAACCTGGAAGTCGGGCGGCAAGACCCGCTGGCGCCGATCGAGCTGACCCGGCGCCTGAACACGAAGAACGTGGACGTGGTGGTGGCCTCGGCCTGCGTGCAGATGCCCTCGCTGGGCTCGATACAGGCCATCGAAGACCGCGTGGGCGTGCCGGTGGTCTCCTCGGCGGTCTGCACCACCTTCATGATGCTGCGCAGGCTGGGGCTGGCCACGGGCATACCGGGTTACGGCTCACTGCTATCCGGCAGATACTGACCGACCCCCAGCCTCGCTGCTGGAACCACAACAACGGAGACCCCCATGACCGCCATCAACCCGATCAACACCACCCGCCGCAGCTTCGTGACCGGCCTGGCCGCTGCGCCGTCGCTGCTGCTGCCCGCGCGCTACGCCAGCGCCGCCGAACCGCTGAAGATCTCGCACCAGTTCCCCGGTGGTTCCGACAAGGAAGGCGACTTCCGCCACCGCCTGTGCGTGAAGTTCGCCGACGCGCTGGACAAGCGCAGCAACGGCGCGCTGAAGGCCAATGTCTACCCGGGTTCTTCGCTGATGAAGGTCAACGCGCAGTTCAGCGCCGCGCGCAAGGGCGCGCTGGACCTGACGCTGATTCCGCTGCCCTACGCCGGCGGTGAAGTCGCCGAATTGAACATCGCGCTGATGCCCGGCCTGGTCACCAGCTACGAGCAAGGCTACAAGTGGAAGACGGCCGAAGTCGGCAAGGCGCTGACCGACCTGCTGGCCGACAAGGGCCTGATCATCGTCACCTGGATCTGGCAGGCCGGTGGCGCCGCCAGCCGCAGCGTGCCCATCATCGGGCCGGAAGACGTCAAGGGCCTGAAGTTCCGCGGCGGCAGCCGCGAGATGGACCTGGTGGCCAAGGCCGCCGGTGCGACCACGCTGTCGCTGCCGTCCAACGAAACCTATGCCGCGATGCAGACCGGCGCGGTGGACGTGGTCACGACATCGGCCACCAGCCTGATCAGCTTCCGCCTGCAAGAGGTCAGCAAGCACCTGACCATCAGCAAGACCGGCAAGAGTTACTGGTTCATGCTGGAACCGCTGCTGATGAGCAAGGCCATCTTCGACAAGCTGCCGAAGGATCAGCAGGCGCTGATCATGACCGTGGGCGCCGAGATGGAGAAGTTCGCGCTGGAAGGCGCCCGCGCCGACGACGCGCAGGTGGCCGACGCCTACATCAAGGCCGGCGCCAAGGTCTACGACCTGCCCGACGCGGCCCTGGCCAAGTGGGTGGCGCTGGCCCGCACCACGGCGTGGAAAGACTACGCCGAGAAGAACGAAGGCAGCGCCAAGCTGCTGAAGCTGGCCGAAAAGGTCACGGGCTGAAGCCCTGCGCACCGCCATGAGCCACGGCTTCGAACTCCCCGGCGCCGCGCCCCACGCGGAGCCCCCGGGCCACCCGCTGGTGGCCACGCTGAACCGCGCCATGCAAGCCCTCAACCGCGCGGTCATGGTGCCCTGCATGCTGGCGGTCTTTCTGGCCGCCGCCATCCTGACCTACAGCGTGGCGGCGCGCTATTTCTTCAAGATCCCCACCGAGTGGCAGGACGAGACGGCCGTCTTCCTGCTCATCGGCGCGACCTTCTTCTCGGGCGCCTATGTGCAGTCCTACCGCGGCCATGTCGGCGTGGAAGCCATCGCCGGCCTGCTGTCGCCGCGCATGAACCGGCTGCGCATGATGTTCGTCGAAACCATCAGCTGCGCCTTCTGCGCCTTCTTCGCCTGGAAGTCGTGGACGCTGTTCCGCGAGGCCATCCACGAAGGCCACAGCAGCAACAGCACCTGGGGCCCGCCGCTGTGGATCCCCTACGGCATCATGGCCTTGGGCATGACGCTGCTGGCGCTGCAACTGCTGCTGGAAGTCGTCGCCCGCTTCGTCAACAAGGGGACGTTCAAATGAGCGGCGCCAGCATCGGCATCGCCTTCGGCATCGTCACCCTGCTGGTGATGTTTTCCGGCATGCCCATCGCCTTCGGGCTGGGCTCGGTGGCCGTCGGTTTCATGTACTTCTTCATGCCGGCGTCGGCGCTCGACACGGTCACGCAGAACGTCTACGAAGAGATGGCCAGCATCACGCTGTTGTCGATCCCGCTCTTCATCCTGAAAGGCGCGGCCATCGGCAAGAGCCCGGCCGGCAAGGACCTGTACTCGGCCATGCACGCCTGGATGAGCAAGATCCCGGGCGGCCTGGGCATCGCCAACGTCTTCGCCTGCGCGCTGTTCGCCGCCATGTCGGGCAGCAGCCCGGCCACCTGTTCGGCCATCGGCAGCGCGGGCATCCCCGAGATGCGCATGCGCGGCTACTCGCCGGGTTTCGCGGCCGGCATCATCGCGGCCGGCGGCACGCTGGGCATCCTGCTGCCGCCGTCGATCACGATGATCCTGTACGCCGTCGCGGCCGAACAATCATTGGGACGTTTGTTCCTCGCCGGCATCGGCCCGGGTGTGATGCTGGTCGGCCTGTTCGCCGGCTACGCGGTGTTCCGCTATCGCAAGGAACACGCAGCAGCACTCGTGGCCTACTCGGCAGGTGGCGTGGCGAAAAGCGCGCTGCTCGACGACCACGTCTACACCCTGGGCGAAAAGGTCGAGATGCTGCCCCGCGTGCTGCCCTTCGTGGTGCTGCTGATTGGCGTGATGGTGGCGCTCTACGGCGGCTACGCCACGCCGAGCGAGACGGCCGGCCTGGGCGGCATCCTGGCGCTGCTGCTGATCGCCATCGTGTACGCCATCCGCCGGCCGGCGCAGCTGGTGCCCATCCTGAGCAGCACCATCAAGGAAAGCACGATGCTGATGTTCATCATCGGCATGTCGCTGCTGTATTCCTACGTGATGAGTTCGCTGCACATCTCGCAGGACGCGGCCAACGGCGTGGTCGCGATGCACCTGCCCAAGTGGGTGCTGCTGGCGGCCATCCTGGGCATGGTCATCGTGCTGGGCTTCTTCCTGCCGCCGGTGTCGATCATCCTGATGACCGCGCCCATCGTGCTGCCGCCGCTGAAGGCCGCCGGCTTCGACCTGATCTGGTTCGGCGTGGTGATGACCATCGTGATGGAGATGGGCCTGATCCACCCGCCGGTGGGGCTGAACATCTTCGTCATCAAGAACATCGCGCCCGATATTCCGCTGAAGGACGTGATCTGGGGCGTGATGCCTTTCGTCGGCCTGATGTTCGTCGCCATCATCCTGATGTGCGTCTTCCCCGGCATCGCCACGGGACTGCCCGACCTGGTGATGGGCGCGCCGAAATGAATGCCCCGCTGGTCTGGGACACGCAGCGCCGCTCGCGCGCGGCGCGCCTGGATCGGGCGCGCCGCGTCACACCCGGCAAGCAGGTCGAGGCCGGCAACATCGGCGCGCTGCTGCAGGCCGTCATCGAAAGCGGCGACCGCGTCTGCCTGGAAGGCAACAACCAGAAGCAGGCCGACTTCCTGGCCCGCGCGCTGACCGCACTCGACCCGGCGGCCGTGCACGACCTGCACATGGTGCAGTCGGTGCTGGCCCTGCCGGAACACCTGGACGTCTTCGAGAACGGCATCGCCAGCCGGCTGGACTTCAGCTTCTCGGGCCCGCAGGGCGCGCGGCTGGCGCAGCTGGTCAGCGGCGGGCGCATCGCCATCGGCGCCATCCACACCTACCTGGAACTGTTCGCGCGCTACTTCGTCGACCTGACGCCCAAGGTGGCGCTGATCTGCGCCCAGGCCGCCGACCGCGAGGGCAACCTCTACACCGGCGCCAACACCGAAGACACACCGGCCATCGTCGAGGCCACGGCCTTCAAGAGCGGCATCGTGATCGTGCAGGTCAACGAGATCGTCGACGTGCTGCCGCGCGTGGACGTACCCGCCGGCTGGGTCGATTTCGTCGTCCAGAGCCCCAAGCCGCACTTCATCGAACCGCTGTTCACGCGCGACCCGGCGCAGATCAGCGAAATCCAGGTGTTGATGGCCATGATGGCCATCAAGGGCATCTACGCCGACTACGGCGTGCAGCGCCTGAACCACGGCATCGGCTTCGACACGGCGGCCATCGAACTGCTGCTGCCGACTTACGGGGAATCGCTGGGCCTGCGCGGCAAGATCTGCCAGCACTGGGCGCTGAACCCGCACCCGGCGCTGATCCCGGCCATCGAAGCCGGTTGGGTGAAGAGCGTGCACAGCTTCGGCTCGGAACTGGGCATGGAGGCCTACATCCGCGCGCGGCCCGATGTCTTCTTCACCGGCGCCGACGGCAGCATGCGCAGCAACCGCGCGATGTGCCAGGCCGCCGGGCATTACGCCTGCGACCTGTTCATCGGCAGCACGCTGCAGATCGACCTGGCCGCCAACAGCAGCACGGCCACCCTGGGCCGCATTGCCGGCTTCGGCGGCGCGCCCAACATGGGTGCCGACGCCCGCGGCCGCCGCCACGCCAGCCCCGCCTGGCTGAAGGCCGGGCAGCAAGCGCGAGCCGGATTGAAAGGCGCAAGCGGTACACCGCGCGGGCAGAAGCTGGTGGTGCAGATGGTCGAGACCTTCCGCGAACACATGCAGCCGGCCTTCGTCGAAACGCTGGACGCCTGGACGCTGGCCGAGCAGGCCCGCATGCCGCTGCCGCCGATCATGATCTACGGCGACGACGTGACCCACATCCTGACCGAGGAAGGCATCGCCAATCTGCTGCTGTGCCGCAGCGACGAGGAACGCGAACAGGCCGTGCGCGGGGTGGCCGGCTACACGGCCGTCGGCCTGGGCCGCGACCGCGCGATGGTCGAAAACCTGCGCGACCGCGGCGTGATCCAGCGGCCGGAAGACTTGGGCGTCGATCCCCGCCTGGCCACGCGCAACCTGCTGGCGGCGCGGACCATGCGCGATCTCGTTGATGCCTCGGGCGGGCTGTATGCACCGCCGGGCCGCTTCCGCAATTGGTGAGGGTCGCAGGATGAACATGTCCGCAGAGCTGGAAAGCCTGAGCTTCGAATTCCCCGGCACGCAGGTGGTGGCCGGCTTCGCGCCGGTGCTCGTCGGCGTGGTCGGTTCGGGCAACCTGGAAGTGCTGCTCGAAGCCGGCGCGGGGGCCAGCTGCCGCTTCGACGTGCAGACTTCGGCGCGCGGCTTCGGCACGATCTGGGAAGCCGTCTGCCGCGACTTCCACTTGCGGCATCCACTGGCCGGCGTGCGCGTGTCCATCCACGACATGGGCGCAACGCCGGCCGTCGTCAGCCTGCGGCTGGCGCAGGCCGCCGCGGAAATCGCCGCATGAACAACGCCCTGAGCTTCGCCGAATGCAGCGCCCGCGAACGCATCGCCGCGCTGTTCGACGCCGGCAGCTTCCACGAATGGCTGCCGCCCAGCGCGCGCGTGATGAGCCCGCACCTGGCCCAGTTGGGCGTGCCGGCGGCTTTCGATGACGGCGTCGCGGTCGGCCGCGCGCTGCTCGGCGGCCAGCCGGTTTTCGTCGCCGCGCAGGAAGGCGAATTCATGGGCGGCGGCGTGGGCGAAGTCCACGGCGCCAAGCTCGTCGGCCTGTTCCAGCGCGCCTTGCGCGACAGGCCAAGCGCAGTCGTGCTGCTGGCCGAATCCGGTGGTGTGCGCCTGCACGAAGCCAACGCCGGGCTGATCGCGGTCAGCGAGGTCATGCGCGCCCTGCTCGACGTGCGCAACGCCGGCATCCCCGTCATCGTGCTGATCGGCGGGCGCAACGGCTGCTTCGGCGGCATGGGCATCGTCGCGCGCTGCGCCGACCACCTGGTCATCAGCGACACCGGCCGGCTGGCGATGTCGGGGCCCGAGGTCATCGAAGCCAGCCACGGCGTCGAGGAATTCGATTCGCGCGACCGCGCCCTGGTCTGGCGCACCACCGGCGGCAAGCACCGCTACCTGCTGGGTGACGCCGACCAGATCGTGGCCGACGAGGTGCCCGCTTTTCGCGAGGCGGCCCTGCGCGCCCTGGGTGCCAGCCGGCCGCTGACGCTGGCCGGCTTGCAGGCCGAGCACCGCCTTCTGGCGCAGCGCCTGGCCACTGGCGCTGGCGCGGACGATGCGGTCGAGCTCTGGCAACAGATGGGCATCACCAACGCGCAGCAGGTGCCTGACCTGAACGCTGCGCAGGTGCGCGAATTGCGGCAGCCCGCGGAGGCCACGTCATGATCTGGTCTGAAGTGGTCAGACAACTGTTCGGCGAGGTCGCGAACGTCAGTGCCGACGGCGACTTCCTCAGCGGCAGCGCCGTGCTGGACGGACAGACCCTTACCGTCGTCGGCACCACCCAGCACGCGCCCATCGGCTACGCGCTGGCGCTGCGCCAGGCCGCTGTGGTGCTGGACACCGTGGCCAGGCACCCGGGCCGACCCATCCTGCTGCTCATCGACACCCAGGGCCAGCAGCTGCGCCGGCACGACGAACTGCTGGGCATCAACCGGGCGATGGCCCACCTGGGCTGCTGCATCGACCTGGCGCGCCGGCAGGGCCACCACATCATCGGCCTGGTCTACGACCAGGCGCTGTCGGGTGGCTTCATCACCTCCGGGCTGATCGCCGATGCCTGCTACGCCCTGCCCGATGCCGAGATCCGCGTCATGCGCATCCCGGCGATGGCGCGGGTGACCAAGCTGCCCGAAGCGCGTCTGGCGGCGCTGTCGCTGACCAACCCGGTGTTCGCGCCGGGCGTCGAGAACTATGTGCGCATGGGTGGCGTGCGCGGCCTGTGGGGCACCGCCGATCAGCCCGACCTGGCCGCCAGCTTGCGCGCGGCGCTGGCTGACGCATCGAGCGCCGACCAGCGCGCCGCAGCCGGCCGCGCACGCGGCGGCCGGCTGATGGCGGCCGATGTGGTGCAGCAGGTGCTGGCGGCCGCCTGACGGGCGGCGGGCCGGCGCCAAGACAACGATGAACTGGCAGCGCCACCAGCTGGTGTGGCTCAGCGCAGCCGGCTGGCAAGCGGTGCGCGCCGGGCCGACCGACGAAGCGCCGTGGAACGACAGCGCGAGCGCTTGTTTGCAGCACTGGGCCGCTCACGACTTGCCGCTGGTGGTGACGCGACAAGCGCGACAAGCGCGACAAGCGCAGGGGCTGGCGTTGACGCAGGCCGGCGGCGGTGCAGCGCCGCCGCCGCTGCTGACCTTGGGCCTGGCCGCCCCGCTGCGCTGGGACCGGCAACGGCTGTTCGTGCGCGTGCCGGCTGCGGCGGTGCAGCGCGTGGGCGCCTTCCCGCTGGCCGCTGACATCACCGGCGGGCTGCCCGCTGCGGCGCGCGAAGACTGGCTGACGCTGTGCGGCGCGCTGCAAGCCGTGGGCCTTGCGGCCCGCGTCTACGGCAGCCACGGCTGGCAGGAACTGTCGGGCTTGCGCTGCGTGCGCGAGGGCCGCTCCGACATCGACCTGCTGCTGCCCTGCGCCAGCGCCGGGCAGGCCGACGCGGCGACCGCCGTGCTGGCCCGGGCCGCCGCCACGCTGCCGCGCATCGACGGCGAATGCGTGTTCGACGGTGCAGCCGCGGTGGCCTGGCGCGAATGGGCTGCGTGGCGCGCGGGGGCCGCGCAGCAGGTGCTGGTCAAGCGCCTGAACGGCGCGGCGCTGGAAGGTGACAGCGCCTGGGCGGCGACGGCATGAGCGGCACGCCGCTGCACCGGCATGCAGCAGCCCTGGCGGCCCCTGACGCCAGCGCCCGCCACCTGGGCCGCGCCGCCGTGGCTGCGCTGCATGACGAACTGGCGCTGGCGCCCAAGCCCGGCCTGGTGTCTATCGCAGACAGCGGCAGCCACCACGACATGGACGCCCGCACCTTCCTGCGCAGCCTGTTCGCGCTGCGCCACAGCTACCCGCGTTTCGCCCTGCTGGGCGCGCAGGGGGCCGACTTCGCTGCGCTGGCGGGCGAAGGCCGGGCCGCCGAAGCCCGCATGCGGGCCGCCACGGGCGGGGTCAACACCCACCGCGGTGCGGTCTTCACACTGGGCCTGCTGTGCGCCAGCGCCGGCGCCCTGCGGGCGGCGGGTCGGCCGCTGCGCCCCGTCGCCGTGCGCCACATGCTGGTCGCGCGTTGGGGCGCCGCCTTGGCTGCGCGGGACGGTCTCGACCCGCCGGACGGCACGGCAGCAGCCGACCCGAATGCGGCCCACGCATCGCCGCAACACAGCGCCCCCCCATCGCCATCGAACGGCAGGCGGGCCGCGCGCGCCCACGGGCTGCGGGGCGCCAATGCCGAGGCGGCTGCGGGCATGCCGGCTTTGTTCGACACCGCCCTGCCCGCCCTGCAACAGAAGCTGGCCGCGGGCCGTTCGCCACAGGCCGCGCAGTTGCAGGCTTTTTTTGCGACCCTGGCCTTGCTCGACGACACCAACCTGGCCCACCGCGGCGGCCTGGCCGGCCTGCGCTGGGCACAGGCGCAGGCGCAGGCCTGGCTGGACGCCGGCGGCGCCGACGGGCCCGAGGCCATCGAGCGGGCCTGGTCCATCCACCGCGCTTTCGTCCGGCGCCGTCTGTCGCCCGGCGGCACGGCCGATGTGCTGGCTGCAGCCTGCTGGTTGCAGCGCGTCTGCGAGCCCGCTTGAGCCTGGCGCTGCTCTTCCCCGGCCAGGGTACGCAGCATGCGGCCCTGCTGCCCTGGCTGGACGAGCAGCCCGCCGCACAGGCCACGCTGGCGCAGCTGGCCGCCGACATCGGCATCGACTGGCGGCAGCGCCTGGCCGACCCCGCCTGGGCCGGCGACAACGGCGTCGCCCAAAGCCTGCTGACGGCCACCAGCGTGGCCGCCTGGCAGTGCCTGGCGCCCTTGTTGCCGGTGCCGGCCGTCATCGCCGGCTACAGCGTTGGCGAGCTGCCGGCTTACTGCGCAGCGGGCGTCTACAGCGCCAGCACGGCACTGCGACTGGCGCGGGCCCGCGCTGCGGCGATGTCGGCCAGCGTGGCCGGGCTGGCGACCGGCCTGCTGGCCGTGCAGGGTCTGCGCGCAGCCGCCGTCGCAGCCCTGTGCCGCGAGCACGGCCTGGCGCTGGCGATCCAGATGGCCGCCGACCGTGTCGTGCTGGGCGGGCCCGACGCGGCCTTGCGGGCTGCCGAAGCGGCCTTGGCCGCGACCGGCGCGCACGCCACCCGCCTGGCCGTGGGCCTGGCCTCGCACACGCCGTGGATGGCGGCGGCGGCGCGCGACTTTGCCAGCCACCTGAGCGGTGTCGAATTCGCGGCGCCGCGCTGCACGCTGGTCTGCAATTCGGTGGGCGCCGCGTTGCGCCGGCCGGCCGACCTGCAGCCGGCGCTGGCCGCGCAGATCGACCACACCGTACGCTGGTCGGACTGCCAGGATGCCGTGGCCGAACGTGGCGTGCGCTGCGTGCTGGAAGTCGGCCCCGGTACGACGCTGTCGCGCCTGTGGGCCGAGCGGGGTGGCCCGGTGCCGGCGCGCTCCATCGACGAGTTCCGCAGCCCCGAAGCGGCGGCGCGCTGGGTGCAGGCGACGCTGGCCACTTGATGCGATGAAGGTCACGCAGCGTGGCCGAGCGCACAGCGAGCGCGGCCCGCGCGGTGCATCATCGGGCGATGGACGACCTGGGCACATGGCCGACGACGGCGCTGGGATTCGAGCTGCCCACCCCGGCCTATCTGTTTGGGGCGCTGCTCTTCGGCGTCCTGGGCTATGTGGCCTACCGCCGCGGCAAGCAGGCGGACAAGCCGCGCACGCGCTGGCTGGGACTGGCGCTGATGCTCTACCCCTATCTCGTTTCCAGCACCTGGGCGCTCTACGGCGCGGGTGCCGCGCTGTGCGCCGGCATCTGGTTGGACCGCGATTGAAGCGCCGTCGATGAGAGCCCTGCGGCGCCACGCCGAACGCCACCGCACCGACCACATCGGCTGGCTGCGCGCCGCTGTGCTGGGCGCCAACGACGGCATCGTCTCGACCGCCAGCCTGGTGGTGGGCGTGGCGGCGGCCAGCAGCAGCGCGGGCGCCGATCACCAGGCCTTGCTGTTGACGGGTTTCGCCGGTTTGATGGCCGGCGCGATGTCGATGGCTGCGGGCGAATACGTCTCGGTGCACTCGCAGTCCGACACCGAACAGGCCGATCTGGCCCGCGAACGGGTCGAGCTGGAAACCGATGCGGCGGCCGAGCAGCGCGAGCTGGCCACCATCTACGTCGGCCGGGGCCTGACCCCCGAACTGGCCTCGCAGGTGGCCACGCAATTGATGGCCCACGATGCGCTGGGCGCCCACGCCCGCGACGAACTGGGCCTGTCGGACACCCAGGCGGCGAAACCGGTGCAGGCCGCCCTGGCCTCGGCGGCCAGCTTTGCGGTGGGCGCGGCCTTGCCCCTGGCGGTGACCGCGTTGGCGCCCGGCGCGGCGCTCATCGCCTGGGTCGCCGGGAGTTCGCTGCTCTTCCTGGCCATCCTGGGCGCCACAGCGGCCCGCGTCGGCGGCGCACCGCTGTTCGCGGCGGCCTGGCGCGTCACGCTGTGGGGCGCCCTGGCCATGGGCATCACCGCCGCCGCCGGCCTGTGGTTCGGTGCCGTGGCCTGAGGTCTCGCCGACCCCGGCCCTGCGCCCCGTCACACCGATGGAAAGCGTGGGCGCTGCCGCCGTCTGATGCGCTTCAGGCAGGCCCGCACCGGGCCGGTGGTGCCGGTGTCGGCCGGTCGGTAACGGCAGCGCAAAGCGGTCGCTGGGGCGGCGCCGAGATGACACGGCCGTCATACCGGGTGAAGCTGTGTAAACGGCCGCGTGCCGGGTCATCGCGCCGGGCCTCGACTTCGTTGCAAGGTTCTTCTTCTGCATCGAAAGCGCCGCCATGGATCCAACCCGTAGACATCTGTTCGGCCTGGCCTGCGCGGTGACCGCTGGCAGCTTGTTGAGCGGTTGCATCGTCGTACCGGCGCCGCGCCACTACGGCGGTGGCACGGTGGTGGTGGGCGGCGGTGAGGTGATCGCCGTGGCACCACCGCCTCCGCAGACCGAAGTCATCCTGGCGCCGCCGGGTCCGGGCTACTTCTGGATGGGCGGTTACTGGAATTGGATCGGTGGTCGCCACGTCTGGGTCGGCGGCCGCTGGGAAAGCCACCGCCCGGGCTACCAGTGGGCGCCGCACCAGTGGCACCGTGAAAACAATGGCTGGCGCATGGCGCCCGGGCGCTGGGAACGGCGCTGAAGGCACCAGCCGGCCGGATCAGCCGGCCGGCGACTGTGCGCTGCCGAACAGACCCCCCTCCCCGACGTCCCTAGGGTCGTCGACAAGCCGGTGGCTCCATCGGCGTCAGGGCGGCCCCATGCACGGCGACACAGCGACAGCCAACGGCAACACCTTCGAAGCGCTGCAACAGAGGGCGTCGAAGGCCCGGCGCGCTGACGACCTGGCACCCGTCCGTGCCACTTGATGCCGCCGCTGCTGCTGGCAGCCACTGCGCTGGCCCTGGGCTGGATCCTGCTGCCCTTCTATGACGCCATCCTGTGGGCGGTGATCATCGCGGTGCTGTTCGTTCCCGTCTATCGCCGGCTGTTGCTGCACCTGCAGCCACGGCGCAATGTCGCGGCCGGCTTGGTGATGCTGCTCGTGCTGGTGGTCGGCGTGCTGCCCTTCGCGCTGGTGACCGCGTCCCTGGCGCGCGAAGTGTCGCTGGTCTACCTGCACATCGATGCCGGCGACTGGAATCCGGCGCTCTACCTGCGCGGCCTGTTCGACGCCTTGCCGACCTGGGTCACCGCGCTGCTGGCCCGGGCAGGCATCGCAGACTTCGACCACCTGCAGCGCCAGGTGACGACGGCCGTGGCACAAGGCAGCCAGTTCATCGCCACCCAGGCCTTCGGAATCGGCATCGACACCTTCGGCTTCATCGCCAGCCTGGGTGTCACCCTGTACCTGTCCTTCTTCCTGGTTCGGGACGGGGACGCGCTGGCGCACATCGCCCGGTCGGCGCTGCCGCTTCCACCGCGGTTCAAGCAGGAACTGGTGGCCAAGTTCATGGCCGTGCTGCGCGCGACGGTCAAGGGCAGCCTGCTCATCGCGGGCATCCAGGGCCTGCTGGGCGGCCTGGCCTTCTGGTTCCTGGACGTCAAAGGGGCGCTGCTCTGGGCCGTGGTGATGGCCTTTCTGTCCCTGCTGCCGCTGATCGGCGCGGGTCTCGTCTGGCTGCCGGTCGCGGCCTACTGCTTCATCGCCGGGCAACCGGGGCAGGGGCTGGCGCTGGCCGCCTACGGCCTATTCGTGATCGGTCTGGTCGACAACCTGCTGCGCCCGGTGCTGGTCGGCAAGGATGCCGGGATGCCGGACTACGTGGTGATGATCACCACGCTGGGTGGCATGGCGGTCTTCGGCATCAACGGCTTCATCATCGGCCCGACGATTGCGGCCATGTTCATGGCCGTCTGGCAGCTGTCGATGGCGGCACCCCCACGCGCAGCCTGATCCCGGGCGACGGCGACCGGCTGCCAGGTCGGCGCGCTGTCCTGGGGCCATGACTGCGGCTGAACTGCTCGGCTACCTGGGTGTGGCCCTGCTTGTGCAGGTGGCGGCAGGCGCAGGGCTGGCCGTCTGGCGCGGGCGCGCGACGCGGGCTGCGGCGCCCGCATCCGCGGTGACCGAGGAGCCAGCGGCGGCCGCAACCGGCGCCTGGTCGGGTTGGCGCGACTTCCGCGTCGTGCGCCGTGAGTTCGAGGACGCGGCACAGACGCAGTGCTCCTTCCACTTGCAACCCGTCGATGGCGTGCCGCTGGCGCCCTTCCGGCCGGGCCAGTACCTGACTTTTGCGCTGAAAGTGCCGGCTGGCGCCGTGGGGATGCCGGCCGAAGGCCGTACCGTCATCCGCTGCTATTCGTTGTCGGACCGGCCGGCGGCGGCGGGCTACCGCATCACCGTCAAGCGTGTGCTGCCGCCCGCCGGCCAGCCGGCCTTGCCGCCGGGCGTGTCTTCCGGCTTCCTGCACGACGGCGTGCAGGCAGGCGATGTGCTGCAGGTGAAGGCGCCTGCGGGCCACTTCGTCATCGACACGGATGCCGCCGTGCCAGTCGTGTTCATCGCAGGCGGCATCGGCATCACGCCGCTGATGAGCATGCTGCTCTGGTGTGTGGCTGAGCAGCCTGAGCGGCCGGTCCATCTCTTCCACGGCGTGCGCAGCAGCGCCGAGCAGGCCTTCAAGCGGGTGCTCGAGGAACTGGCAGCCGCGCACCCGGCCTTCAAGCTGAACGTGGCTTGCAGCGGCCCTGGAGCCGATGAAGGGATGGGCCGCGACCTCCAGCACGCCGGCCACATCGATCTGGCCTTGTTGCGCCGCACGCTGCCCCATGGCCGCCACCAGTTCTACGTCTGCGGCCCGCCGACCATGATGCACAGCCTGGTGCTGGCCCTGCGCGAGTGGGAGGTGCAGGCCGACGACATCCACTTCGAAGCTTTCGGCCCGGCCTCCGCACGGCCGACCGTCGCGCTGAGCAACGAGCCCGTCGTCGCGACCTCGGCTGGCGTCGACGTGCGCTTCAGCCGCTCGGGCCGCACGCTGCGCTGGGACGGTCAGGACGCCAACCTGCTCGACTTCGCCGAACGCCATGGCCTGGCGGTGGAGTCGGGCTGCCGGTCCGGCAGCTGTGGCGCCTGCCAGACCCGCTTGCTGTCCGGCGTCGTCAGGTATGCGGACCCGCCCGACCACGATGTGCCCAAGGGCCACTGCCTGCTGTGCGTCGGTCAGCCGCAGTCAGCCCTGGTGCTGGAGGCTTGAGCCGATGCGAGCCCGCCTGCTCAGCCGCGAAGTGCTGCCCTTCACCCTGTCGCTGCTGGGCCTGGCGGCGGCGGCCTTGCTGTGCGACGCGGCCCTGCACCTGCTGGGCGCAGTGTGGATCGGCCGCTGGCTGGGCATCCCCGGCACGCTGCTGATCCTGGGTTCGCTGGCCTACTCGCTGCGCAAGCGCAAGCTGATCCGGTCCGGCCAGCCCGTCCAGCTGTTGCGGCTGCACGAGACCCTGGCCTGGGCGGGCTCCTTGCTGGTGCTGGTGCATGCCGGCATCCACTTCAACTCGATCCTGGCCTGGCTGGCCACGCTGGCGATGGTCATCAACGTCGCGAGTGGCTTGACGGGCAAGTTCCTGCTCGATCGTTCGCGGCGCCGTCTGGACGCAGCGCGTCAGCGCATGCGCGCGCAGGGCCTGACGACCGAACAGCAGGCCGAGCGCAGCTACTGGGACAGCCTGACCTTCGACGCCGTCAAGCAGTGGCGCGCGGTGCACTTCCCCATCACGCTGGCCTTTGCGGTGCTGGCGCTGGCGCATACCGTGGCCGAGTGCCTGTTCTGGAGCTGGCGATGAGGCGCCGCTGGCTGTGGCTGCTCATCGGCGCCAACCTGTTGGTGCTGGTGGCGCTGGCCTTCGTCTATCCGCACCTGATGCTGGCCCCCGGCGCGCTGGAGCCGGGCCATGCCGCGCTGACCACCGATTGCTTTGCCCGCCACACACCGGGGCGCGGCGCCACGGCTGACCGCTGCATCGCCTGCCACCAGCTGCCCGACATCGGCCTGCGCACGACCCTGGGCGCGACCATCGTCCACGCCAGGCCGGTCAAGCTGTCCTTCCACCAGGCGCTGAGCGAGCAGAACTGCATGGCCGGCCACAGCGACCACGCCGGCCCCAAGCTGACGAAGCAAAGCCGCAAGCCCTACTCGCACGCCCTGCTGCGCGCGGCCACGCGGGACCGCTGCGACACCTGCCACGCCGCACCGACCAACGACCTGCACAAAGCCCTGAACATCGGCTGCGCCAAGTGCCACAAGACCGAAGCCTGGAAGCCGGCGACTTTTGACCACGCCCGGTTCTTCCCGCTGGACCGGGACCACAACGCGACCTGCGTGACCTGCCATTCAGGCAAGATCGGGCAGCGCTACACCTGCTACGGCTGCCACGAACACACGCCGGCCAAGGTGCAGGCTCAGCACCGGGAAGAGGTCGGCTCCGAGAACATCGACAACTGCGTGCGCTGCCACCGCAATGCCAGCGGCGAAGGAGAGGGCAAGGGCCATGGAGAACGCGGCAGAGGACAGCGCGAGTAAGACGGAGCCCGCGCGCCTGAGCCCGGCCCCGGTGGACGGTGCCACTGCTGCGCAAGCCGCGCCCGCCTCGCAGCGGAATGGCCGCGTCGCGCGCCCGCTTCCGGCAGACGGCCCGATGGGCTGGCTGCGCTGGCTGCCCGGCCTGCAGGTGCTGCGTTACTACGAACCGGGGTGGTTGCCGCACGACCTGATGGCCGGCCTGGCCTTGACTGCGGTGTTGATACCCGTCGGCATCGCCTATGCCGTGGCCTCGGGTCTGCCCGGCATCTGCGGCCTCTACGCCACCATGGCCGGGCTGCTGGCCTATGCGCTGTTCGGACCCAGCCGCATCCTGGTGCTGGGGCCGGACTCCTCGCTGGCCGCACTCATCCTGGCCGTGGTGCTGCCGCTGTCGGCGGGCGACCCGCAGCGGGCCGTTGCACTGGCCGGCATGATGGCCCTGGTGTCCGGTGCGCTGTGCGTCGTAGCGGGCGCCGCGAAGCTGGGCTTCGTCACCGAGCTGCTGTCCAAGCCGATCCGCTATGGCTACATGAACGGCATCGCCTTGACGGTGATCGCCAGCCAGCTGCCGGCGCTGTTCGGCTTCGGCGTCGAGGCGCATGGGCTGCTGGACGAGTCCCGGCAATTTGCCCGGGCCTTGCTGGCTGGCCAGACGAACCTGCCGGCGCTGGCCATCGGTACCGCCACCTTGGTGACGATCCTGCTGCTCAAGCGCCACCCGCGCCTGCCGGGTGTCCTGATCGCCGTGCTGGGCGCAACGCTGGCCGTCACCTGGCAGGAGCTGGCCTCGGTCACCAGGACGCACCCAGGTGTGCCCGTGCTGGGCGTGCTGCCGCAAGGCCTGCCCGGTCTGGCCTTGCCTGCGATGGGTCCGGGCGACATCGCTCCGGTGCTGCTCGGCGGGCTGGCGGTGGCGCTGATCTCGTTTGCCGACACCAGCGTGCTGTCGCGCACCTTTGCCGGACGCAGCGCCCACTTCGTCGACCCCAACCGGGAGATGGTGGGCCTGGGTGCGGCGAACCTGGCCGCCGGCTTGTTCCAGGGCTTCCCGATCAGCGCCAGCGCCTCGCGCACGCCCGTGGCCGAGGCTGCCGGTGCCCGGACACAACTGACCGGCGTGGTGGGTGCGCTGGCTGTCGGCGTCATGTTGCTGAGCGCCCCCGGCCTGCTGCGCAACCTGCCGGCGGCGGCCCTGGCGGCGGTGGTGATCGCTTCGGCCATCGGTCTGATCGAAGTCGCCGACCTGCGGCGCATCTGGCGCATCCAGCGTTGGGAATTCTGGCTCTCGATGGGCTGCCTGCTCGGCGTGGCGCTGCTCGGGGCGATCCCCGGCATCGGCCTGGCGATCGGGGTCGCCGTCATCGAGTTCCTGTGGGACGGCTGGCGCCCGCATTCGGCGGTGCTGGGCCGGGTTGACGGTGTCAAGGGTTATCACGACATGACGCGTCACCCCGAGGCCCGGGTCGTGCCGGGACTGGTGCTCTTCCGCTGGGACGCGCCGCTGTTCTTCGCCAACGCCGAGCTGTTCCGCGAGCGCGTGCTCGACGCCGTGGCCGGCTCGCCGACACCGGTGCGCTGGCTGGTGGTCGGCGCCGAGCCCATCACCAGCGTGGACATCACCTCGGCCGATGTGCTGGATGAACTCGACAAGACCTTTCACACCGCCGGCATCGCCCTGTGCTTTGCCGAAATGAAAGGCCCGGTGAAGGACAAGCTCAAGCGCTTCGGACTCTTCTCCCGGCTCGGTGAGCAGCGCTTCTTCGCGACTATCGGCGAGGCCGTGGGCCACTACTGCATATCGCAAGCCGTTGAGTGGGTGGACTGGGAAGACCAACCCACCACCGGCCACGCAGGCCCGTCGCCAAGGACCCACGCCTGATTGGGCCCCAAATGCAAGAAAACCGCTACAAGCTGGGCTTGAAGCGGTTCTATGGATCTTGCGACTGGATTTGGTTGCGGGGGCAAGATTTGAACTTGCGACCTTTGGGTTATGAGCCCAACGAGCTACCAGGCTGCTCCACCCCGCGACTGAGCTTTAAAGTATAGCCGATCCTGGGCAGGATCGGAAAGTCTATTCTGCTTTATCTTCGACGGCAGCCTCGACAGCGACGTCAGGGCGGTCGACAAGTTCGACGAAGGCCATGGGCGCGTTGTCGCCAGCGCGGAAACCCATCTTCAGGATGCGCGTGTAACCACCCGGACGGGCCTGGTAGCGGGGACCCAGCACATTGAAGAGCTTGGCCACCACATCGCGGTCACGCGTGCGGTTGAAAGCCAGCCGGCGGTTGGCCAGCGTGGGCGTCTTGCCCAGCGTGATCAGCGGCTCGACCACGCTGCGCAGCTCCTTGGCTTTGGGCAGCGTCGTCTTGATCGCCTCGTGCATGATCATCGAGTTGCACATATTCCTCAACATCGCCAGACGGTGCGAGGTGGTGCGGTTCAGTTTGCGGGGGCCGTTACGGTGGCGCATGGTGCTTGTCCGATCTTGATTTGAACCCCGGCCGGATCAGGTACCGGGGGTTGCACATGACTGTTGCGAATGAAATGCGAATTAACGCTTGTCGAGGCCCTGCGGGGGCCAGTTCTCGAGGCGCGCACCCAGCGTGAGACCACGCGAAGCCAGCACTTCCTTGATTTCGTTCAGGCTCTTGCGGCCCAGATTCGGCGTCTTCAGCAATTCCGTCTCGGTACGCTGGATCAGATCACCGATGTAATAGATGTTCTCGGCCTTCAGGCAGTTGGCCGAACGCACCGTCAATTCGAGCTCGTCGACCGGACGCAGCAGGATCGGATCGAAAGGCGTCGGGCGCGACACCTGCGGAACCATGCTGTCCAGCGGGCTGGGGTCGATCTGCGCGAAGAAGGCCAGTTGCTCGACCAGGATGCGCGCGCTCTGGCGGATCGTCTCTTCCGGCGGAATGGAACCGTTGGTTTCGATTTCCATGACCAGCTTGTCGAGGTCGGTGCGCTGTTCGACGCGGGCGTTCTCGACCGAGTAGCTGACCCGGCGCACGGGCGAGAAAGAAGCGTCCAGCACGATGCGGCCGATGCTCTTGGTCGGCTCGTCACCATATCGGCGCAGGTTGCCCGGCACATAGCCGCGGCCCTTTTCGACCTTGATCTGCATGTCGAGCTTGCCACCGTGGGACAGGTGCGCAATGACGTGCTCGGGGTTGATGATTTCCACATCGTGCGGCGTCTGGATGTCGGCAGCCGTGACGGCGCCTTCGCCTTCCTTGCGCAGAACCAGCGTCACTTCGTCGCGGTTGTGCAGGCGGAAAACCACGCCCTTCAGGTTGAGCATGATGTGGACGACATCTTCCTGCACGCCGTCGATCGCCGAGTACTCGTGGAGCACACCGGCAATGGTCACTTCGGTCGGCGCATAACCCACCATCGACGACAGCAGCACGCGGCGCAGTGCATTGCCGAGGGTGTGGCCGTAGCCGCGCTCGAAAGGCTCGAGCGTCACTTTTGCGCGATGGCCGCCAAGCGGCTCGACAACAATGGCCTTGGGCTTCAGAAGTGTGGTTTGCATGTGTTCTTTAGTTCCTGTCAAGACCCTCGGCTCGTTACACCGATAAGGCTGATGGACCGCGCCGGGGCTGGTGCAAGTCGCTTCGCACCCGACATGCGAAGCAACGAGAAAAGGGCAAGGGCCTGAGGCCGATCTGCCCGCTCTTCTGTCTTATCTCGAATACAACTCGACGATCAGGGCTTCCTTGATCTCGGCACCGTGCTGGTCGCGGTCAGGAACCTTCTTGAAGGTGCCTTCCATCTTGGTGGCGTCCACCGCCACCCAGTCAGCCAGGCCGAGGGACTGGGCCAGCTTCAGCGCTTCGGTCACGCGCAACTGCGCCTTCGACTTGTCGCGCATGCTGACGGTGTCACCAGCCTTGACCTGGTACGAGGGAATGTTCACCACGATGCCATTCACCATCAGCGCCTTGTGCGACACCAACTGGCGGGCTTCAGCGCGGGTCGAGCCGAAACCCATGCGGTACACGACGTTATCGAGACGCGACTCCAGCAGCGCCAGCAGGTTGGCACCGGTATTGCCCTTGCGACGCTCGGCCTCGGCGAAGTAGCGGCGGAACTGGCGTTCAAGCACACCGTACATGCGCTTGACCTTCTGCTTCTCACGCAATTGCATGCCGTAGTCAGAGGTGCGCGAGCCGCTGGTGCGACCGTGCTGGCCGGGCTTGCTGTCGAACTTGGCCTTGTCGCTGATCGAGCGGCGTGCGCTCTTAAGGAACAGGTCGGTGCCTTCACGGCGGGAAAGTTTGGCCTTGGGGCCGAGGTAACGTGCCACTTGCTTGTCCTCTAGGTTCTGTCTGACGCGGCAGCGGAACTGGATGTCCGCCCGCGCGAGTTCGGCAACGAAAAAGCTGGATGCACGAACGGTGGGCTTGAAGTTGCAGTTCAGTGACGAACCGCTTTCAGGAAAACAGCCGGCTCGCGTGGAGGCTGCCGGCTTCGGGTAACTCTCGATTGTAGCCCCAGCGGCATCAGCCTGCCCGGGCCACCCTCACACCGCGATCAGATGCGGCGACGCTTCTGCGGACGGCAGCCGTTGTGCGGAACCGGCGTCACGTCACTGATCGAG
This sequence comes from Rubrivivax sp., assembly GCA_040400915.1. GTDB lineage: Bacteria > Pseudomonadota > Gammaproteobacteria > Burkholderiales > Burkholderiaceae_C > Rubrivivax. The sequence goes on along the minus strand of JBBAPI010000008.1, from coordinate 13,101 downwards.
TTGATGCGGATGCCCAGCGAGGCCAGGGCCCGTACGCTCGACTCGCGGCCCGGGCCGGGGCCCTTGATCCGCACGTCCAGATTCTTGATGCCCTGCTCCTGCGCAGCGCGGCCAGCGACTTCGGCAGCCACCTGGGCCGCGAAGGGCGTGCTCTTGCGCGAGCCCTTGAAGCCTTGTCCGCCACTGGAAGCCCAGGCGAGAGCACCACCCTGACGATCGGTGATCGTGATGATGGTGTTGTTGAACGACGCGTGCACGTGCGCAATGCCGTCCGCGACGTTCTTGCGGACTTTCTTGCTCACGCGGCGCGCAGCGGTATTGACGGGTGCCTTGGCCATGTCTTGACTCTTTCAGTGTTGCGGCTGCGGGTCTGGAGACCGCGGCTTATTTCTTGAGCGCCGCCGCGCCCTTGCGCGGACCCTTGCGGGTGCGGGCATTGGTGCGCGTGCGCTGGCCGCGGACCGGCAGACCGCGACGGTGGCGGAAGCCCCGGTAGCAGCCCAGGTCCATCAACCGCTTGATGCTGATCGACAGTTCGCGACGCAGATCGCCTTCGATCGTCATGCGACCGATTTCTTCCCGGATCTTTTCCAGATCGGAGTCGGACAGGTCCTTGATCTTCTTCGAATACGGAATGCCGGCCACGACGCAGATCTTCTGCGCGGTGGTGCGGCCGATGCCGTAAATGGAAGTCAGTCCGATTTCCGCGTGCTTGTGCGGCGGAATGTTGATGCCGGCAATGCGTGCCATGTTTTTCCTTAAATCAGCCTTGACGCTGCTTGTGACGCGGGTCGGTGCAAATCACGCGAACCACACCTTTGCGGCGCACGATCTTGCAATTGCGGCACATCTTCTTGACGGAAGCGGCGACTTTCATGGTCTTCTCCGTGTGTCTCTTGAATCGATAACTTACTTGGCGCGGAACACGATGCGTGCCCGCGTCAAGTCATAAGGCGTGAGTTCAACGGTCACTTTGTCGCCAGGCAGAATGCGAATGTAGTGCATGCGCATCTTGCCGGAAATGTGACCGAGAACCACGTGCCCATTTTCCAGTTTGACCCGGAAGGTGGCGTTGGGAAGATTCTCAAGAATCTCACCCTGCATCTGGATGGCATCGTCTTTGGACATATTAGCTCGTCTTGAAGTTGGCCTTCTTGAGGAGCGATTCGTACTGCTGGCTCATCACGTAACTTTGAACCTGCGCCCAGAAGTCCATCGTGACAACCACGATGATCAACAGGGACGTGCCGCCGAAATAGAACGGCACGTTGTACTTCAGGACCAGGAACTCGGGTAACAGACAGACAGCGGTGATGTAAATGGCACCGGCCAATGTCAGACGACCCAGGATTCGATCAATGTGCTTGGCAGTCTGGTCGCCCGGACGGATGCCCGGAATGAACGCACCGCTCTTCTTCAGGTTGTCTGCGGTTTCGCGGCTGTTGAACACCAGCGCCGTGTAGAAAAAGCAGAAGAAAACAATCATCGAGGCATACAACAGCACATACACCGGCTGACCAGGCGACAGCCCGCCAGCCAGATCCTTGAGCCACCGCAGCCCCTCACCCGTGGCGAACCAACCGACCACGGTCGCCGGCAACAGGATGATCGAACTGGCGAAGATCGGCGGGATCACACCCGACATGTTCAGCTTCAGCGGCAGATGCGAGGACTGGCCGCCATAGACCTTGTTGCCGACTTGCCGCTTGGCGTAATTGACCAGGATCTTGCGCTGACCGCGCTCGACAAAAACCACCGCAAAAGTGACGAAGGCGATCACCGCAATGATGAACAGACACGCCACCGGATTCATCGCACCCGTGCGCACCAGCTCGAACAAACCCGCAATAGCGTTCGGCAAGCCGGCCACGATGCCGCTGAAGATCAGGATCGAGATGCCGTTACCCAGCCCGCGCTCGGTAATCTGCTCACCCAGCCACATCAGGAACATGGTGCCAGCGACCAGGCTGACGACCGTCGTCAGGCGAAAGCCAAAACCCGGCGACATCACCAAGCCTTGCGATCCCTCCAGAGCGAGCGCGATGCCCAGGCTTTGGAAGATGGCCAAACCGAGCGTGCCATACCGTGTGTACTGCGTGATCTTGCGCTTGCCAGCTTCGCCTTCCTTCTTGATGGCCTCCAGCGAAGGCACCACGTAGCTCATCAGCTGCATGATGATCGACGCGCTGATGTAGGGCATGATGCCCAGCGCGAAGACGCTGAACCGGCTGAGCGCACCACCGCTGAACATGCTGAACATGCCCAGGATGCCGCCGCTCTGGCTCTTGAAAAACTGGGCAAAGGCAGCCGAGTCGATACCCGGCACCGGGATGTGACCACCAATGCGGTACACCACCAGGGCGAGCAACAAGAACACGACCCGTCTTTGCAGGTCGCCGAACTTGCCGCTCTTGGCCAGCTGATTCGCGTTCGTTGCCACTCGATGCTATTCCTGGATCAGACCGCAGCTTGAGCGGGCTTCTTGGGCAGCTTCTTCAGCACCACGGCCGCCGCTATCGCTTCGACCGTACCGCCGGCAGCCTCGATCGCAGTCTTGGCACCTGCGGTCACGGAAATACCCTTGAGCACGACCTTGCGCGTCAGTTCGCCGGACTTGATCACCTTGACGTGCTTGATCAGTTGGCGCACCAGGCCAGCAGCCTTCAGCGTCAGCAGATCAACCTCGTCGGCACCCAGGCGTTCCAGATCGGTCAGCGTGACTTCACCATTGAACTTCAGCTGAGCCGACTTGAAGCCCCGCTTGGGCAGGCGGCGCTGCAGCGGCATCTGCCCGCCTTCGAAACCGACCTTGTGGAAGCCACCGGCACGGCTCTTCTGGCCCTTGTGGCCCCGACCTGCGGTCTTGCCCAGGCCCGAACCAATGCCGCGTCCGACGCGACGGCGGTTCTTCTTGCTGCCCTCGGAGGGCTTGATCGTGTTGATGAACATCAGAGCACCAGAACCAGGTAATCGACCTTGTTGATCATGCCGCGCACAGCCGGCGTGTCTTCCAGCGTGCGCTGGCTGTTCACGCGGCGCAGGCCCAGACCGCGCACGGTATCGCGGTGCGACTGACGGGTACCGGCAACGCTCTTCACGAGCTTGACGGTGAGGGTCTTCTTTTCAGACATGAGATTTCTCCGCTGGGCGATCAGTTGAAGATGTCTTCAACCGACTTGCCACGCTTGGCAGCGACTTGACCCGGCGTCGTCGAGCGTTTCAGCGCGTCGAGAGTGGCACGGACCATGTTGTAGGGGTTGGTCGAACCGAGGCTCTTGGCCACGATGTCGGTCACGCCCATCACCTCGAAGACAGCCCGCATCGGGCCGCCAGCGATGATGCCGGTACCGGCAGCGGCCGGCGCCATCAACACCTTGGCAGCGCCGTGTTCGCCACGCACGTTGTGGTGGATCGAGCCGTTCTTCAGGCTGACCTTGGTCATGTTGCGGCGCGCCGCCTCCATGGCCTTCTGCACGGCGACCGGAACTTCCTTGGCCTTGCCCTTGCCCATGCCGATGCGGCCTTCGCCATCACCCACGACGGTGAGTGCAGCGAAGCTCAAGGTACGGCCGCCCTTGACGACCTTGGTGACGCGGTTGACCGCGATCATCTTTTCCTTGAGCCCGTCGTCATTCGCTTCGGTCTGCGCGCGGGGAGTGAACTTTGCCATCTTGATATTCCTGTGATCAGTCTTGGCTTAGAACTGGAGACCGGCTTCGCGAGCCGCGTCCGCCAGTGCCTTGACGCGACCGTGGTAGGCGAAGCCCGAACGGTCAAATGCCACCTTCTCGATGCCGGCAGCCATGGCCTTCTCGGCAATCCGCTTGCCGATGATGATCGCAGCAGCGGTGTTGCCACCCTTGCCTTCGGCGCCCAGCTGCGTACGGACTTCCTTCTCGGCCGTCGACGCGCTGGCCAACACCTGAGCACCATCGCTGGAAACGATGCTGGCGTAGATATGCAGGTTGGAGCGGTGCACCGCCAGGCGCACGGCGCCCTGCAGAGCAATGCGCACGCGGGTCTGACGCGAACGGCGCAGGCGTTGTTCTTTCTTGGTCATGCTCATCGCAACGCTCCTTACTTCTTCTTCGTCTCTTTGATCGTCACCCGCTCACCGACGTAGCGGATGCCCTTGCCTTTGTAGGGCTCAGGCGGACGGAAGGCACGGACCTCGGCAGCCAACTGGCCGACAACCTGGCGGTCGGCGCCCGAGATCACGATCTCGGTCTGTGTCGGTGTCGCGACCTTGATGCCATCCGGCATGTCCTTGACGACGGGATGGGAGAAACCGATCTGCAGATTCAGCTTCTGGCCGGTGGCCTGGGCCCGGAAGCCCACGCCGACCAGGCTGAGCTTCTTTTCGAAACCCTTGCTGACGCCGCCAACCATGTTGGCCACCAGGGCCCGCATGGTGCCGCTCATGGCGTCAGCCGCCGACGAATCGTTGGCTGGCGAGAACGTCAACATGCCAGCATCACTGTGGATGACGACCAATGGGTTCTGCGCACGCACCAGGGTGCCGTTGCTGCCTTTGATCGTGATCTGCTCTGCGGTCATGGACACGTCCACGCCTTGCGGAACGGTCACGGGCATCTTTCCTACGCGGGACATAGCGTTGCTCCCCTTAAGCCACGTAGCACAGGACTTCGCCACCGACACCGGTCTGGCGAGCCTTGCGGTCGGTCATCACACCCTTGGGCGTAGTGACAATAGCCACACCCAGGCCGTTCATGACCTGCGGGATGGCGTCGCGACCCTTGTAGATGCGAAGCCCCGGACGACTGACGCGCTCGATGCGCTCGATGACGGGACGACCAGCGTAGTACTTCAGTGCGATTTCGAGTTCAGCCTTGCCGCCCTCGTTGTGCACCTTGTAGCCGTCGATGTAACCCTCGTCCTGCAGCACCTGGGCGATGGCCGTCTTCAACTTCGAAGAGGGCATCTTGACTGCCGACTTATCCACTGCTTGCGCATTGCGGATACGGGTCAGCATGTCGGCGATGGGATCACTCATGCTCATGGTTTGCTCCTGATCTTCTCGCCGGATTACCAGCTGGCCTTGACCATGCCGGGAATGTCACCCTTGAAGGCAAGTTCGCGGATCTTGTTACGGCCCAGCCCGAACATCTTGAAGGTGCCGCGACCACGGCCGGTCAGGGCACAGCGGTTGCGCAAGCGGGTGGGGTTCGCGTTGCGGGGCAGCTTCTGCAGTTCAAGCCGCGCCATGTAACGCTCTTCGTCAGAGCGGTTGGCGTCATTGGAAACAGCCTTCAATTCGGCATATTTCTTGGCGTACTTGGCAACCAGCTTCTCGCGCTTTTCTTGACGCTGGATGACGGAAAGTTTGGCCATTTTTCGTATTCCTTGCTGCGTTCAGTTCTTGAACGGGAACTTGAACGCCACGAGCAATGCCTTGCATTCGTCGTCGTTCTTCGCACTGGTGGTGATGCTGATATTCATACCGCGTATCGCATCGATCTTGTCGTAGTCGATTTCGGGGAAAATGATCTGCTCTTTGACACCGATGTTGTAATTGCCACGGCCATCGAAACTGCGACCCGAGATGCCGCGGAAGTCGCGAACACGGGGCAGAGCGACGGTGACGAAACGATCCAGGAATTCGTACATGCGCACGCCGCGCAGGGTCACCATGGTGCCAATGGCCTGGTTTTCGCGAATCTTGAAACCGGCGATCGGCTTCTTGCTCATCGTGACGACAGGTTTCTGGCCGGCAATCTTGGTGAGGTCACCCACCGCAGCGTCCATGACCTTCTTGTCCGAGACCGCTTCGCTCACGCCCATGTTCAGCGTGATCTTCGTCAGACGCGGCACCTGCATGGTCGATGTGAAGCCGAACTTCGCCATCAATTCAGGGACGATCTTCTCGCGGTAGATGGCCTGCAGGCGCGCTTGCGCGACAGGCCCCTGGTTCGCCGGGCCCGCTTGAGCGTCAGATGCTTGTTTCTTTGCCATTTGAATCAGGCCTTGATTTCTTCGCCGCTCGACTTGAAGACACGTATCTTCTTGCCGCCATCGACCAGCTTGATGCCCACGCGGTCGGCTTTGCCAGTTGCAGGGTTGAAGATGGCCACGTTCGACTGGTGGATGGGCATGGTCTTGTCGACCACACCGCCCGTCGTACCCTTGAGCGGGTTCGGCTTGACGTGCTTCTTGGCAACGTTGACGCCGTCGACAACGATCTTGCTGTCGTCAACGCGCAGCGAAACCGTGCCGCGCTTGCCTTTGTCGCGACCGGTGGTCACGATGACCTGGTCGCCTTTGCGTATCTTGTTCATGGTCGGTGTCCTTGCTGCGCGCTTTACAGCACTTCCGGAGCCAGCGAAACGATCTTCATGAAGCGCTCCGTGCGCAACTCGCGCGTCACCGGACCGAAGATCCGGGTGCCGATGGGCTCGAGCTTGGCATTGAGCAACACGGCGGCATTGGCGTCGAACTTGATCAGCGACCCGTCTTGACGGCGCACGCCCTTGGCGGTGCGAACCACCACGGCGCTGTAGACCTCGCCCTTCTTGACGCGACTGCGCGGCGCAGCTTCCTTGATACTGACCTTGATCACGTCACCGATGCCTGCGTACCGGCGCTTGGAGCCGCCGAGTACCTTGATGCACATGACGGATTTGGCACCCGTGTTGTCGGCTACATCGAGCCGAGTTTGCATTTGGATCATTGTGTTCAATCTCCCCAACTTGCCCGCTGCTTGAGTCTTGCGACTTGCTGCGGCCAGTCTTGGGCCCGTGTATGGGTGGATCTGCTCGCCATGATGTACCTTGGCAGGCGCAGCCAGAAGCCGTCAACCTGTTTGTCGCTACGCGAGCAGCGAAGCATTCGAGTATCGCACGATATGCGAAGCGGTGTCAACACACCGCCGTGCATTTCGCCTGGACCCGTTCAGACCAGCAAAGCCTGGGCTTGCAACAACATCGTGGCCGCATCGCTGACCTCGAACTTGCCCGGGCCTTCGATGTTCAGCGACGTGACGACACCGTCCACCACCAGCATGGAGTAGCGTTGCGAACGCACGCCCATGCCGCGCGCGGCCAGGTCCAGCGTCAGTCCGGCTGCCTTGGTGAAGTCGGCGCTGCCGTCGGCCATCATGCGGACCTTGCCGCCGGTATGCTGCTCACGACCCCAGGCACCCATCACGAAGGCGTCGTTGACCGACACGCACCAGATCTCGTCGATGCCCGCCGCGTGCAGGGCCGCCGCCTGTTGGACATAGCCGGGCACATGCTGAGCCGAACACGTCGGCGTGTAAGCACCAGGCAGCGCGAAGACCGCCACCTTCTTGCCCGCGGTGGCCTTTTCGATGTCGAATGTATTCGGGCCGAGCGAACAGCCATTGCCCTCGACTTCGATGAACTCGTTCAGGCTGCCTGCGGGCAGTTTGTCGCCGACTTTCAACATGTGCTTGTCTCCTGGTGGGAATGAAAACGACCGGAGCTGGTGTTTCCAGTGTCCGGTCGTGGGGTCGTACCTGCGGGGCTGCTGGCCCTGACGCGGAATCAGACCAGCTTGGCCTTTTCAAGCAGCTTGGTCACGGTCCACGACTTGGTTTTGCTGATCGGGCGGCCTTCGGCGATCTCGACCAGGTCACCCATCTTGTACTCGCCCTTTTCGTCATGGGCGTGGTACTTGCGCGAACGGGCCACGATCTTGCCGTAGAGCTCGTGCGCAGTGCGGCGCTCGACCAGAACGGTGACGGTCTTGGCCCGCTTGTCGCTGACCACGCGGCCGACGAAGGTGCGCGTGTTCTTGGCCGGTGCTGTCGCAGTTGCGGTCACCGGCGTGGCTTGAACTTCGCTCATGGTGCGGCCTTCTTCTTTTCCGCAATGATGGTCTTGGCCCGCGCGATGTCGCGCTTGGTGTTGCCCAGTTGCGTGTGGTTGGTGAGCTGCTGGGTCGCCTTCTGCATGCGCAGGCCGAAATGGGCCTTCAGCAGATCGGAGACTTCCTTCTCGAGCGCCGTGATGTCCTTGGCGCGCAGTTCGGATGCTTTCATGATCAGTCTTCTTTCCGGTCAGGTGCCGACCTGGCGCGCAACGAACGTGCAGCGCAAGGGCAGTTTGGCGGACGCGAGCTGGAAGGCTTCGCGGGCCAGTTGCTCGGGTACGCCGTTGATTTCGTACAGCACCTTGCCCGGCTGGATCTCGGCCACGTAGTACTCGGGGTTGCCCTTGCCGTTACCCATCCGGACTTCGGCCGGCTTTTGCGAGATCGGCTTGTCCGGGAAGATGCGGATGAAGATGCGACCACCGCGCTTGATGTGACGCGAGATTGCGCGACGGGCGGCTTCGATCTGGCGGGCCGTGATGCGGCCGCGCTCCGTGGCCTTGAGGCCGAAGTCACCGAACGAGACAGCAGCGCCACGGGTGGCGATGCCGGTGTTACGGCCTTTTTGTTCCTTGCGGAACTTGCGACGTGCGGGTTGCAGCATCGTTATTCTCCTTTGGTGTCGCCAGCGGCGGGCGTGGCCGGCGGGCCGGCACGGCGCACGCGCTTCACGGCGGGGCCCTTCGGACCATCACCAGCGGGGGCTGCAGGCGCTGCGGCAGCGGGGCCGGCGTCGGAACGCGGTGCACCACGGTCGCCACCCGGACGGCCACGGCCGGCAGGGGCACCGGGGCGTCCGTCGGGGCGCGGGCCACGGCGGTCACGGCGGTCGTTGTCGCCTTCGGTCTTGGGCAGCTGCGGTGCGTCGCCATTGGCCAGACGGTCACCGCGGTAGACCCAGACCTTGACGCCGATGATGCCGTAGGTGGTCTTGGCTTCGCTGAAGCCGTAGTCGATGTCGGCCTTCAGGGTGTGCAGCGGCACGCGGCCTTCGCGGTACCACTCACAACGGGCGATTTCGATGCCGTTCAGGCGGCCCGAGGACATGATCTTGATGCCCTGGGCGCCCAGGCGCATCGCGTTCTGCATCGCGCGCTTCATGGCGCGGCGGAACATGATGCGCTTCTCGAGCTGCTGCGTGATGCTGTCGGCGATCAGCTGCGCATCGACTTCCGGCTTGCGGATTTCTTCGATGTTGACAGCCACCGGCACGCCCAGACGGCGGGCCAGTTCAGCCTTCAGGTTCTCGATGTCTTCGCCCTTCTTGCCGATCACCACGCCCGGACGTGCCGAGAAGATGGTAATGCGGGCGTTCTTGGCGGGGCGCTCGATCAGGATGCGCGACACCGCAGCGCTCTTCAGCTTGGTCTTCAGGTACTCACGGACCTTCAGGTCTTCGGCCAGCATGCCGGCGAAGTTGCGGTGGTTCGCGAACCAGCGTGACTGCCAGGCGCGAGTGACCGCGAGACGGAAGCCGGTCGGGTGGATTTTTTGTCCCATGGTCTCTCTCAGTTGCCCACGGTCACGTAGATGTGGCAAGTGCCCTTGCTGATGCGTGCACCGCGGCCTTTGGCGCGCGCGGAGAAGCGTTTCAGCACGGCGCCCTGCTCGACGTAGATCGACTTGATCTTCAGTTCGTCGATGTCGGCGCCGTCGTTGTGTTCGGCATTGGCCACAGCAGAGTCGACGGCCTTCTTGATGATGCCGGCGGCCTTCTTCTGCGTGAAGGCGAGGATGTTCAGTGCCTGGTCGACCTTCTTGCCACGGATCATGTCCGCAACGAGACGGCCCTTGTCAGCGGAAAGCCGCACACCGCGCACGATGGCCTTGGTTTCGGTTGCCATGTTCTGTGGCTCCTTACTTCTTGGCCTTCTTGTCCGCGGGGTGACCCTTGAACAAGCGGGTGAGTGCGAATTCGCCGAGCTTGTGGCCGACCATCTGGTCGGTCACGTACACAGGCACGTGCTGCTTGCCGTTGTGCACGGCCACCGTCAAGCCGATGAACTCGGGCAGGATGGTGCTGCGGCGCGACCAGGTCTTGATCGGCTTCTTGTCCTTGATGGCGGCGGCCTTCTCGACCTTGGCCATCAGGTGGTGGTCCACAAAGGGACCTTTCTTGAGCGAACGGGTCATGGTCTTGACCTCACTTCTTGCGACGCGAGACGATCATCGTCTGCGTGCGCTTGTTGCTGCGGGTACGGTAGCCCTTGGTCAGGGTGTTCCACGGCGAGACTTGCGGCTGACCTTCGCCGGTGCGGCCTTCGCCGCCGCCGTGCGGGTGGTCCACCGGGTTCATCGCAACGCCGCGCACGGTCGGGCGGATGCCCTTCCAGCGGATCGCACCGGCCTTGCCGTATTGGCGCAGGCTGTGCTCTTCGTTGCTGACTTCGCCGATGGTGGCGCGGCAGTCGATGTGGATCTTGCGGACTTCACCCGAACGCAGGCGCAGCTGCGCGTAGATGCCTTCGCGGGCCATCAGCGTGACCGAGGTACCGGCTGAACGCGCGATCTGGGCACCCTTGCCCGGCATCATTTCCACGCAGTGGATGATGGAGCCGACGGGGATGTTGCGGATCGGCAGCGTGTTGCCAGCCTTGATCGGGGCTTCTGCACCACTCAGCAGCGTGACACCGGTATCGACACCGCGCGGGGCGATGATGTAGCGGCGCTCGCCGTCGGCGTAGCACAGCAGCGCGATGTGCGCCGTGCGGTTGGGGTCGTACTCGATGCGCTCGACCTTGGCCGGAATGCCATCCTTGTTGCGGATGAAATCGACGACGCGGTAGTGGTGCTTGTGGCCCCCACCTTTGTGACGCATCGTGATGTGGCCGTTGTTGTTGCGGCCGGCATTCTGCTTCTGCGGTTCCAGCAGCGAGGCTTCCGGAGCGCCCTTGTGCAGGTGCTTGTGCACCACCTTCACGACGGCACGGCGGCCGGGTGATGTGGGTTTGACTTTGACGACAGCCATGATTACGCGGCCTCCCCGGAGAAGTTGAGCTCCTGGCCCGGCTTCAGCGAAACGAAGGCCTTCTTGACGTGGTCGCGGCGACCGGTCGAACGACCGAAACGCTTGACTTTGCCCTTCTGAACCAGCGTCGTGACATCGGCCACTTCGACTTTGAACATCAGCTCGACGGCGGCCTTGATTTCAGGCTTGGTCGCGTCGCGCAGCACCTTGAACAGAACCTGGTTCTGCTTTTCGCCCAGGCGCGTGGCCTTTTCCGAGATGATCGGCGCGACGAGCACTTGGCTCAGACGGCCTTCATCGAACTTCTGGGGCACGGGATTGATGCGGCTCATGCGTACATCTCCTTGAGCTGCTCGATCGCGCCCTTGGTGACCAGGACTTTCTTGTAGAAGACCAGGGACAGCGGATCGGCGTAGCGCGGCTCGACGACGAGCACGTTGGCCAGGTTGCGCGAAGCCAGCGCCAGGTTGTCGTCGATCTGATCGGCGATCACCAACACGGACTCAAGACCCATGGCCTTGAACTTGGCGGCCAGCAGCTTGGTCTTCGGGGCGTCGATGCTGATCGAATCGACCACCGCCAGACGGCCGTCACGGGCCAGCTGCGACAGGATGGCAGCCATGCCGGCGCGGTACATCTTCTTGTTCACCTTCTGCGAGAAGTTCTCGTCAGGGCGATTCGGGAAGATGCGACCACCGCCACGCCACAGCGGCGAGCTGGTCATGCCGGCGCGAGCGCGGCCGGTGCCCTTCTGGCGGAACGGCTTCTTGGTGGAGTGCTTGACTTCACCGCGGTCCAGCTGGGCACGGGTGCCTTGGCGCGCGTTGGCCTGGAAGGCCACGACGACCTGGTGGACCAGGGCCTCGTTGTAGTCGCGGGCAAAAACGGTATCGGGCGCGTCAACCTTGGAAGTCGCCTGACCTTGATCGTTCAGGAGCTCGAGTTGCATCACTTGGCTCCTTTCGCAGCTTTGGCAGGCACGGCCGCCAGGACCGGTGCGGCATTCGCGTTGCGGATGCGGACCTTGATGGCGGGGCGCACGACCACGTGGCCGTTCTTGCTGCCCGGCACGGCGCCGCGAACCAGCAACAGCTGGCGCGCCTCGTCGATGCGAACGATGTCGAGGTTCTGCACGGAGACGGTCTCGTCACCCATGTGGCCCGTCATCTTCTTGCCCGGAAACACGCGGCCCGGGTCTTGAGCCATCGAGATCGAGCCCGGCACGTTGTGCGAACGGCTGTTGCCGTGCGACGCGCGCTGCGACTTGAAGTTGTGGCGCTTGATGGTGCCCGCGAAGCCCTTGCCGATGGACGTGCCTTGCACGTCGACCTTCTGGCCGGCCGCAAACACGCTGGCCGGGACGACGGCGCCCGCTGCGTACTTGCCGAGGACTTCTTCAGTCACGCGAAATTCTTTGAGGATGGTGCCGGCTTCGACGCCAGCCTTGGCCAGGTGGCCTGCCTCAGGCTTGGTCACGCGGCTCGCCTTGCGGGCACCGAACGCGACTTGCAGCGCGTTGTAGCCGTCCGTGGCCGCGGTCTTGACTTGCGTGACGCGGTTGTTGGACACATCCAGCACGGTCACGGGGATGGTGTCGCCATCGTCCGTGAAGATGCGGGTCATGCCCACCTTGCGTCCCAGCAAGCCGAGCTGTTCGCTCATGCTCATGGTCATTTCTCCAGCACCCGCGGCATGCTGCCTGGGGCGCCTTTGTTCACGATCCCGACATCGATTGGTCGGGGTGGACCCCGATCCATCCTCAGGGATGGTCGGGGTGGTTCTCGTGCAATCCCGAAGGATCACCGAGTTGTTTCAGCCCCCAACCCGGCGTGAGCCTGGTCGGGGAAAGCCCGCGAGTATAGCAGCCGCAGGCGAACCCGCAACCACCTGTTTCCGCAAGCCGGTTTACTGCAGCTTGATCTCGACGTCCACGCCAGCCGGCAGGTCGAGCTTCATCAGCGCGTCCACGGTCTTGTCGGTGGGGTCGACGATGTCCATCAGGCGCTGGTGCGTGCGGATCTCGAACTGGTCGCGGCTGGTCTTGTTGACGTGCGGCGAACGCAGGATGTCGAAACGCTGCATGCGCGTCGGCAGCGGCACGGGGCCCTTGACGATGGCGCCCGTGCGCTTGGCGGTTTCGACGATTTCCAGCGCCGATTGGTCGATCAACTTGTAGTCGAAGGCCTTCAGGCGGATGCGGATCTTTTGCTTGGTCGACATGGTGGCCCCTTACTCGATGATCTTGGCAACGACGCCGGCACCGACGGTGCGGCCACCTTCAC
>JBBAPI010000007.1:0-186275 GCA_040400915.1 Rubrivivax sp. | reverse complement strand
TTGCCTGGGCCGGCATGGCCATTTCGCCCCACACCCCGCCGCCGCCGGCGCGAATCTTCTTGGCCAGCATGGCCGCAGCATCGGCCTGGCTGGCATAGCGCTCGGCTATCGCCTGGTACGAGGGGCCGACGAGGGTGCTGGCCTTGGCGTGGCAACCCAGGCAGCCATGCTTGCCGGCCAACGCATCGCTGGCTTGGGCCGGCAGGGCGAGGAGCAGGGCGGCTATGGCCGATGTGGACAGGCCGGCGGCGGCGCAGGCGAAAGACGGGAACGGCATGCAGGTCTCCTGAAGCGCGAAGGTTCAAGGGATTATTCGAGCGCCGCGCCGGCAGCGGGTGATAGCGAGCTACCTACCGGCCCAGGTCGCGCAAAGCGACGCGGTTCACCAGCCGTTGCGCAACTCGCGCAGCTTGAGAAAAACGGTGCGCGGGTCGGGGTCTTCGGGCAGGTCCGGGAAAGCCTCGCGCAGCCCTTCGATCACGCCCGGGCAGCGCAGTCGGAAGAAAGTGTTGACGCGGCGCTCGTCAGCGATGCTGCGCACCGGCGCGGTGGCGGGGTCGTCGCCCGCCGTGTCCTCCAACATGGCCCGAGCCGCATCGTTGCCGGGCTCGCGGGCCAGCGTGAAGCGCAGGTTGTTGGCCAGGTAGTCATGCCCCGGAAAGACCTGCGTGTCGTCGGGCAGCATGGCCAGTTGCTCGGCGAAGCTGCCATACAGCAGGCCGGGGTCGCCGCCGTTCTGGCAGTTGCCGACGCCGGCATTGAACAAGGTGTCGCCGGAGAACAATGCGGGGCGGTCGCCGTGGGCACGCAGGCAGATGTGGCACATCGTGTAACCGGGCGTGTCCAGGCACTCCAGTTCGACGCTGCGGCCGACCTTGACCACGTCGCCGGCCTGCAGGCCGCGGTCAACGCCCGGGATCACGCGCGCTGCCTTGTGGTGGGCGAGCAGCTTCGCGCCTGTGGCCGCCACCATGGCGGCGTTGCCGCCGATGTGGTCGTGGTGCTCGTGGGTGTTCAGCAGCTGCGTGATCTGCCAGCCGCGCACGCGCGCGGTGTTGAGGCACTTCTCGTGGTCCAGCGGGTCGACAGCCAGGGCCTCGCCGGTCTCGGGGCAGGCGATCAAGTAGTTGTAGTTCCGGTAGGCATTGCCGGTCCAGATTCGCTCGACGATCATGCGGGGCCCCCTGCGCTGTGCGCTGCGTCGAGACGATTGTAGGAAGCCCCCTACCGGCAGCAGCCGCCAGCGCGGTGCCGGGTTTAGACTTGGACGCTGCGACAGCCGGCTCGCGGAACTGCGGACTCCAAACCTGTCAGTCAGGACCTGGTTTTGAACGGCAGCAAAGTGGCGTTGCACTCGTCTGACGGAGTACCCGACATCGGCTGTCTGCAACTGCTGATGAGCGACTGCTGTGGAGCACTCCAGCCGCTCAGTACGGCGCCTGGAAAGACGCGTTCCATTTCACCTGTCCGATCGACCCCGGAGGTCATTCGCGCGGCCGGCTTGGGCGCTCGGGCGCATCCTCAAGGCGACACCTGACGCCGCGCTGCGCTACCATTTCTCGGCTTCCACTTCGCCACGGCCCCTGATGCACGCCCCAGCCTTCGACATTGCGACGACAGAGGCCGCCTGGCCGCCTTCTAGTGTGGTCGCCAGGATGCTGGGATCCTTGCCGATGGGCGGCGTGGTGCGCGACACCCCGATCCACGCCTTCGCGACCGAGGCGCCGCAGCTCGTCCTGCGCCGCGACGGCGCGTCGGTGCTGACACGTCATGACATCGATCTGGGCGGCCTGCTGGCGTTCGAGATCCGCGGCCTGCTGCATGCCGGCGAGGCTGACGCGATCGTCGAGGCGAGCGAACGCTTCGGTTACCACGACGAGGCGCCTGGCATACAGACGCCGCCGGGCATGCGGATGAACAAGTCCGTGCATTGGGTCGCCGACGCCGGGCTGCTTGAGCCGATGTTCGAGCGCATGGCCCATCTGCTGCCGGTGCAGATCGACGGCTGGCGGCTGCACCCGCGGCTGAGCCGGCGGCTGAACATGTACCGCTACGACGACGGCGACGTCTTCAACCGCCACACCGACGGCGATTGGCCCGGATTCGGGCTGAGCGACGACCGCCGCACGATGGTGCAGTGGCCCGGCATGTGCTCTGGCCTGACCATGCTCGTCTATCTGAACGGTCCCGAGGACGGTGTTCGTGGCGGGCAGACGCGCTTGTTCCGGCCTGACGGCAGTGGGTACGACGTGACGCCGTCCAAGGGCAGCGCCCTGTTCTTCCGCCACGGCTTCGGGTCCGGGTCGGTCCTGCACATGGGCGCCCCCGTGCACGGCCCGGTGGCCAAATACGTCGCGCGCATCAACGTGTTGTACAGCCCGAGCTGATGGGCTTTCGGCGCCGGAGCCGCCACCCGACGCATGCAGGAGCCCCGGCCCCAAAGCAGCCCATGGGCAGCCACACCCGCCTGAAGGCGGCTGCAAAAGCCTCAAGAAGCTGACGGCCCTTGCACTACGGGTGATCCCCGAAATGAAATGCGATTTGCAAGCAGTACCATAGCGATGCCCGCAATTAGCAGGTCGCAGTGTTGTCAAATTCATTCCAACAGGAGAAGTCCCATGCCCATGAAGCATCGATTGCAAGGCCCCGGCACCGTGGCGCTCGGCGCCGCGCTGTGTTGCGCACTGGCGCTGCCCGCAGCCGCGCAGCAAAACATCGAGAAGCTCAAGCAGATGAAGGTGGCCACCACCGATCTCAACATCCCGCTGGTGCCGCAGACCGGCCGTAACGCCGACGCGATCCGCGAGAACCTAAAGAAAGTCAAGCTGCCGCCGGGTTTCAAGATCGACCTGTACGCGGTGGTGCCCGACGCGCGCCACATGGCCGTGGCGCCCAGCACCAACATGCTCTTCGTCGGCACGCGCAAGACCACCGTCTGGGCCGTCACCAACCGCAACAGCGGCGACATGGCCACCGAAGTGAAGTCTTTCGCGCCGAGCCTGAAGTTCAACAACCCCAACGGCGTGTGCTGGACCGCCGACGGCTTCCTCATCGTGGCCGAACACAACCGCGTGCTCAACTTCCCCGCTGCCGAATTCTTCTACGAAGGCCCGGACGTTGCGGTGATTGAGGTCGTGCCGCAGGGCAAGCTGGTTCCCGTTGAAGAAGAGAGCTACAACCACGGCGCACGCACCTGCCGCGTCGACGACAAGGGTCAGGTCTATGTGACGCTGGGTCAGCCTTACAACGTGCAGCCCAAGGAAAAAGTGGCGCTCTACGAGCAGCTCGGCATCGGCGGCATGGTCAAGTTCGACGCCTTCGACGGCAGCAAGCGTGAGGTGGTCGCGCGGGGCGTGCGCAACTCCGTGGGCATGGACATCAACCCGAAGGACAAGACCGTCTGGTTCACCGACAACCAGACCGACGGCATGGGCGACGACACCCCGCCGGGCGAGCTGAACCGCATCACCAAGACGGGCGGCGAACACTTCGGCTACCCGTACATCCACGGCAACAACGTGCAGATTGCGGGCTCCGCCGCGGCACCGGACCTGAAGGGCATGAACCCGCCGGCGCAGTGGACCAAGCCGCAGATCGAGTTCCCGGCGCACCAGGCGCAGCTCGGCATGAGCTTCTACGCGGGCAAGATGTTCCCGGCCAAGTACCAGGGCGGCGCCTTCGTGGCTTCGCACGGCTCGTGGAACCGCACCAAGCCCACCGGCGCGGAGATCATGTACGTGTCGATGAAGGCCGACGGCACTGCCGACAAGGCGGAAGTGTTCGCCTCGGGCTTCCTCGATCCGGACACCGGCCTGTACCGCGGCCGGCCGGTGGACGTGGCGGTGATGAAAGACGGCTCGATGCTGATCAGCGACGACTTCGCCGGCGCCATCTACCGCGTCACCTACGCACCCTGACGGCAGGGTCGCGCAACGGCCTGAAGGCGGCACGCGCCGCCTTCAGGTCTGGCTACGCCGCGTTCGCGCTGGCTGCCCTGCAGGCAGCCACAGCCAACTCGGCGACCGCATGACGAGTATCCGTCCACAACCATGAACCGCCCTTCTTCAACCCCTTGGCTGCGCCGGCTGGCCGACCCGGCCTTCGCCGCCTTCCTAGCAGCCAGCGCGCTGGCGCCCACGCCAGCGCTGGCCAACGACGCCGCTGCGGGCCGCCAGAAGGCCCAGGCTTGCGCCGTGTGCCACGGCCCGTCGGGCATTTCGACCACACCCGACGCACCGAACCTGGCCGGCCAGCCGGCCCTGTACGTCGCAAGCCAACTGCGCGCCTACCGCAGTGGCGCCCGCAAACACGAAGTGATGGCCGTGATGGCCAAACCGCTGACCGATGACGACATCAGCCACCTTGCCGCCTGGTTCGCGAGCCTTCGCATCGAAGTCCAGCCGCCGCCTTGACGGCCGCGCCAGCCTGGACGTCGACGCCGGGAGCGAAGGCCTGCAGCCGTGTTGACGCAACACCGCCGGCCGATTCTTGGCGTCACCCGGGCATGAGAGCGCATCCGTCCGCATGGAGCACCGTCCGTCGGCTTGCGCTGATAGGGATATGCATCGCACCGCTCGGTACCCAAGCCGCCGACCTGCCACCCGATCCGGCGCTGCTCGGTTGCTGGCGCGCCGAACGTGTCGAGCAGACCCTGCCCGATGGCAGCTTGTGGTCCGACATCGGTGGTTGCACGCTGGAGTTCGCCGCCGACCGTATCGTCTCGGCCTGCGTGCTGCGTCAAGGCAACCGGCCGATCACCTACACCTACAAGATCGTCGAACCTGGCAAGTACAGAGCCCGCATCACCGACCATCCGGCACGACGCGAAGCCGAGGGTTCTGAACGAGACTACGAGTATCGCGTCGAACTCGACCGGCTCTTCATCATCACCTACCCACAAACCGCGAAACCGGCGCCGCCGAGTTCCGTCGTGAGGGTGTTGTCTGTGTCGGTGCGGGTGGGCTCGTCCACCGATTTGGCAAGCAGTGTGGACGTCGAGAAGGCAGACTGCCACGGTCGGCTGGTCGGCCTGCCGGTGGACACCCGCCTGGCATCGCTCGGGCTCTCGTCTGGTCCGTGAATCTGGCCAGCGTCGAAGTTTCAACCGCCCTCAGCAACGCCCATGTGAGGGCTGAGGACTGCGCTGCGTCGACATGAACGGACTGGCCTTGGCGCCGACGCAGACGCGGGCGCAAGGGCCAGGCTCCGAGCCTGGCGCTGATGATGTTGTTGATGTCACTGCGCTTGCGCTGACCGGGTCAGCGTTGCACCCTCACCTCGCCTGCAAGGCGGCCAACCATAAATTATCGATATCGGTCAGTTTGGTCTTGTCGAATCCACTGGCCATTTCCCAGTAGCGACCCGAGGGCACCCGATAACCCAATTCAGCCTCGGCCAGCAACGCCTCATCAACAGACAACTGATCCAACGCCATACCATGGTCAACACCAGCGTCCAGATCCGCGCCCATGACTTCCAGCTCTTGCCAGCTGACCCTCGGGAATAGCAACCTCGACGTGGCCTGATCTGACAGATTCACGAACGAACAGCCTTGGCGTTGGGCCAATGCCCATAGCCGAGCCGATTTGGCCTCCAAACTCTGCAAGGTGATGTCCTGACGCAAAGGATCGGCCCTGCCTTGACCATAAAAGTGCGTGGCCTGCCCCGCACGCGACTCGTAAATCATGTCGCAACCGACATAAGCGATGACATCGGGCTGCAGTGCTCCCAATGCCCAGTAACCGGCGGTGAACGCCATGGTCCCACCCGCATACACGAATCCACCAAAGTGATTTTGAACGGGCACGAATTCGTTCGCCGTGATCAGCTGTTTATCCCTGGTTTGATCCAAAGGCGGATGGCGATCCAGCGGAAAGTCCTCCGGGTAGATCAAACAGTCCCAGGTATCACAAACTTGCCAGGCGTTGTTGATCACGACGCGATGCGCAAAGATAGACGTATCCCAATCCGAGACCCGCAAGGCGTCTGGTGCGCTGCCCACAATCAAAACAATTTTCTTCTCCGATTTCACATGGACCTTAAACAGCAAAACGCTTGTTCATGCTCCGACAAGTTGATGACAGGGTGATGTCCCGAGGCGGGTTGTCAGTCGTCAACCCGGACAGGTTGAGATGCACATGCTCAGCGAGGCCCCCCCAGGCCGCCGTCCATTGGGTCACACGCGCATCGGGTGCCTCAATCCGCCCAAGTCACCCAGTTGAAATAGGCCGTCAGCAGGATCAAACCGCCAAACGCGATGCGGTACCACGCGAAAGCGATGAAGTTGTGCGTGGACACATAGCGCACCAGCCAGCGCACGCACAACCAGGCCGAGATGAAGCTGAACAGAAAGCCCACGCCGAACAGCGGCAGGTCGGCCATGCCCAGGCTGTGGCGCACCTTCAGCAGGCTGTAGGCGCCGGCGCCGAACAGCGTGGGGATGGCCAGGAAGAAGGTGAACTCGGTGGCCGCCTTGCGGCTCAGACCGAAGAGCATGCCGCCGATGATGGTGCTGCCGGAGCGGCTGGTGCCCGGGATGAAGGCCAGGCACTGCACCAGGCCGATCTTCAGCGCGTCCATCATGCTCATGTCCTCGACCTCGGCCACGCGCACCACCACGCCCTTGCGGCGCTCGGCCCACAGGATGATCAGGCCGCCCAGGATGAAGGTGCTGGCCACCACCATGGGGTTGAACAGCGCGGCCTGCACCTTCTTGCCAAAGGTCAGGCCCAGCACCACGGCGGGCAGGAAACCGACCCCGACATTGATCAGGAACTTGCGCGCGTTGCGGTCATGGCCCAGGTTGGCCACCACGCCAGTCAGGCGCTGCCAGTACAGCAGCACGATGGCCAGGATGGCGCCGGTCTGGATCGAGATCTCGAAAGCCTTGATCTTCTCGGGCGTCAGCGGGCCGCCGGTGAAGTCGATCAGCGAAGCCGCCAGGATCAGGTGCCCGGTGGACGACACGGGCAGGAATTCGGTCAGGCCCTCGACGATGCCCATGACGGCGGCTTTGATGAGCAGGATCAGGTCCAAGGCGTGGCGGCTCCAGAGCGTGCGTGTCGGCTGGCGGCGGGTGCCGCGCGGCGCGGCGGATGATAACGACCCGGGTTGGCGCGCCGTGCAGCAGGCCGCGACCGCGCCTTGACCCAACACCCCGCCCGACTTACCATTAATGACCGATCAGTCATTAAATATGCACGATTCCACACCCGCAGCCGCACACGCCGGGCCGGCTGCACACGCACCCCGGCAGCGCCGCAAGCAGGCCCGTCCGCAAGAGTTGCTGGACGCCGCCCTGGCGCTGTTTGTCGAAAAGGGTTACGCGGCCACGCGGACCGACGAAGTCGCGCAGCACGCCGGCGTCTCCAAGGGCACGCTCTACCTGTACTACCCCAGCAAGGAAGAGCTTTTCAAGGCGGTGGTGCGGCAGAACCTGTCAGCGCTGATCGCCGAAGGGCAGGAGATGGTGGCGCAGTTCGTCGGCAGCAGCGCCGACCTGCTGGTTCAGCTGATGGCCATCTGGTGGGACCGCCTGGGCAACACGCCGGCCGCAGGCATCCACAAGATCATCTTTGCCGAGGTGCGCAATTTCCCGGAACTGGCGCAGTTCTACGCCGACGAAGTGATCATCCCGGCCGACCGCCTTTTCACGAGCTGCGTGCAGCGCGGCATAGCCAGCGGCGAATTCCGTTCCCTCCCCTTGCACGAAGTGGCACAAGCCCTGATGGCCCCGATGATCTTCCTCGCCCTGTCCCGTCATTCCTTCGCTTGCTGCCCGATCCAGGGCGCGGTGAACGTGGACCCCGCGCAGATGCTGCGCACCAACCTCGACCTGATCCTGCGCGGCCTGGAAGTGCGCGAACCGCCTTGGCCGAGCGCTGCGCCGACCCGCCGGCGGGGTGCCCGGTGAAGCGCCGCGTGCGCTGGGTCGTGCTGGGTGTGGCCGTGCTGCTGGCTGGCGGACTGGGCGCCCGCGCCTTGCTCAGCCGGGGTGCCGCCATGGCGAGCGCCGCGGCTGCGGCATCGGCGGCCTCGGCCGCAGCCGCTGAAGGCATCGAGCTGGCGCCGGGCGACGTGGCGCGCGCAGCGCGCGCCGAGTTGACCACCGTGCTGGCCATCACCGGCAGCCTGAAGGCGGTGCAGAGCGCGGTCGTCAAGGCCCGCGTCGGCGCCGAAATCCAGAGCCTGTCGGTGCGCGAGGGCGACCGGGTGCAGGCCGGTCAGCTGATCGGCCAGCTGGACGCGACCGAGTTCAAGCTGAAACTGCGCCAGGCCGAAGATCAGGCCGGCGCCGCGCAGGCGCAACTCGACATCGCGCAGAAGACGCTGGACAACAACAAGGCGCTGGTCGACCAGGGCTTCATCTCGCGCACGGCCCTGGACACCTCGGCCAGCAGCCGCGCCGGCGCACAGGCTTCGCTGCAGGCCGCCCGCGCCGCAGCCGACCTGGCGCGCAAGGCGGTGGCCGACAGCGAGATCCGCGCGCCGATTGCCGGGCTCGTGGCATCGCGTCTGGTGCAACCGGGCGAGCGCGTGGCGCTGGACACCCGGCTGGTCGAGATCGTCGACCTCAGCCGCATCGAGCTGGAAGCCGCCGTGGCGCCCGAAGACGTGCTGACGCTGCGCGTGGGGCAGGTCGCGCAGGTGCAGATCGACGGCCTGAACGCGCCGGTGGCCGCCCGGGTCAGCCGCATCGCACCCAGCACCCAGTCGGGCACGCGCTCGGTGATGGCCTACCTGGAACTGGCCGGCAGCCCCGAGCAGAAAGCCAGCCTGCGCCAAGGCCTGTTCGGCCGCGCCAGCATCGCGCTGCAAAGCAAGGCGGCGCTGGTGGTGCCGACATCGGCGCTGCGCTACGACCAGGCCCGGCCTTACGTGCTGGCGCTGGAAGGCGGCCGCGCGGTGGCCCACAAGGTCGGCACCGCCGCCCGCGGCGACGTGCTGATCGACGGCCGGCCGGAAAGCGCCGTCGAGATCACCGAAGGCCTGGCCGAAGGCGCCGTGGTGCTGCGCGGCACCGTGGGCGCGCTGCGCGAAGGCACGCGCCTGGCGCTGGGCAAGGCGGCGCCCGCCCCCGCCCCTGCCACGCCAGCGGCCAGCACGCCGCGCTGAAGGGACGCAACGCCATGTGGTTCACCCGCGTCTCGATCAGCAACCCGGTGATGGCCGTGATGGTCATGCTGGCCTTCGTCGTGCTGGGCCTGTTCAGCTACCAGCGGCTGAGCCTGGACCAGTTCCCGAACATCGACTTCCCCACCGTCGTGGTCAGCATGGACTACCCCGGCGCCAGCCCCGAGATCGTCGAGGCCGAGGTCACGCGCAAGGTCGAGGAAGCCGTCAACACGGTGGCCGGCATCAGCGCGCTGTCATCGCGGTCCTACGAAGGCACCTCGGTGGTGATCATCGAATTCAACCTCGACGTCGATGGCCGCAAGGCCGCCGACGACGTGCGCGAGAAAGTGGCCTTGATGCGGCCGCTGCTGCGCGACGAGGTGAAAGACCCGCGCATCTCGCGTTTCGACCCGTCGGCCCAGCCCATCTTCAACGTGGCCGTGCTGGCCGCCGACGGGAAGCAGGCCAGCCCCCAGGAACTGACCACCTGGGCCAACCAGGTGCTGCTGAAGAAGCTGGAAAACGTGCGCGGCGTCGGCGCGGTCAGCGTTGTGGGCGGCGTGGACCGCCAGATCAACGTCTACCTGAAGCCGCAGGCCATGGAGGCCCTGGGCATCAGCACCGACCAGGTGACGGCGGCCATCCGCAGCGAGAACCAGGAGCTGCCGCTGGGCAACATCCGTTCGCGCGAGCAGGACCGCGTGGTGCAGATCAACGCCCGGCTGAAGACGCCGCGCGACTTCCGCGACATCGTGGTCGCGCGCAAAGGCGTGGCGCCCACCGCCACCGGCACGGCCGGCAGTGCCGGCGGCAGCGTGGTCAAGCTGTGGCAGGTGGCCGACATCGTCGACGGGCCGCAGGAAATGGAAAGCCTGGCGCTCTACAACGGCCAACGCACGGTGCTGCTCAGCGTGCAGAAGAGCCAGGGCGAGAACACCATCGCCGTGGTCGACGGCCTGAAGGAGGCGCTGGCCGCGTCCAAGGCCGTCACGCCGGCCAACATGCGCACCGAGATCAACCGCGACAACTCGCGCAGCATCCGCGTCAGCGTGGCCAATGTGCAGCGCACGCTGATCGAAGGCGCGGCGCTGACCGTGCTCATCGTCTTCCTGTTCCTGAACAGCTGGCGCAGCACCGTCATCACCGGGCTGACGCTGCCGATCTCGCTGATCGGCACCTTCCTGTTCATGCACCTCTTCGGCTTCACCATCAACACCATCACGCTGATGGCGCTGAGCCTGTGCGTGGGCCTGCTGATCGACGACGCCATCGTGGTGCGCGAGAACATCGTGCGCCATGTGCAGATGGGCAAGAGCGCGCACGACGCGGCGCTGGACGGCACCAACGAGATCGGCCTCGCGGTGCTGGCCACCACGCTGTCCATCGTGGCCGTGTTCCTGCCCATCGGCTTCATGGGCGGCATCGTCGGCAAGTTCTTCCACGAGTTCGGCATCACCATCTGCGCGGCGGTGCTGATCAGCATGTTCGTCAGCTTCACGCTCGACCCGATGCTGAGCAGCGTGTGGCACGACCCGCAGGCGCACGGCCACCACCAGGGCCCGCCGGTCACCTTCTACGACAAGACTTTCGGCCGCTTGACCGGCTGGTTCGACCGCCTGACCGAGACGCTTTCGAAGGCCTATCAAAAGTTGCTGGCCTGGGCGCTGAAGCACCAGATCAAGACCGTGCTGGCGGCCCTGGGCACCTTCGTGCTGGCCATGATCCTGCTGGGCGGCGTGGGCAAGGAATTCACCCCCAAGGCCGACTTCAGCGAGACGCAGGTCAACTTCTACACGCCGGTGGGCTCGTCGCTGGAAGTGACCGAGATGCGCGCCCGCCAGATCGACGCGGCGCTGCACGAATTTCCCGAGGTGCGCCACACCGTGGCCACCATCAACAGCGGCTTCGCGGCCGGCAAGATCTACGGCAGCCTGTACGTGCGCCTGGTCGACCGCAAGGACCGCCAGCGCACCGTGGCCGACCTGGTCACGCCGATGCGCGAGCGGCTGGCCCGCATCCCGGGCATCACCGTCACCAACATCGGCGCCACCGACCTGGGCGGCAGCAAGAGCATCGTCTTCAGCGTGCAGGGGCCCGATCTGGGCGAGCTGAACCGGCTGTCCCAGCAGATCTTCGCCAAGCTGAACGCGATACCCGGCCTGGTCGACCTGGACAGTTCGCTGAAAGCCGACAAGCCGACCATCGCCATCGACGTGAAGCGCGACGCGACGGCCGATCTGGGCCTCAACGTGAACACCCTGGCGACCACGCTGCGCACGCTGCTGGCCGGTGTCTCGGTGGGCAACTGGCGCGCTGCCGACGGCGAAAACTACGATGTGCGGGTGCGCCTGTCGCCCGACAGCCGCGACTCGACCGGCGACCTGAGCAGCCTGCCGCTGGTCATCGGCAGCAACACCGACGGCACCGCCAAGGTGGTACGCCTGTCGCAGGTGGCCGACGTGTCGCCGTCCACCGGCCCCAACCAGATCAACCGCCGCGACATGAGCCGCGAGATCAACATCGACGGCAACCCGCTGCGCCGCAGCACGGGTGAAGTGACGGCCGACATCAAGACCGCGCTGGACAGCATCGCCTGGCCGCCCGGCTACCGCTATGTGTTCGGCGGCTCGACCAAGAACATGAACGAGTCCTTCGGCTACGCGGTGGGCGCGCTGGCGCTGGCCGTGGTCTTCATCTACATGATCCTGGCCAGCCAGTTCAAGAGCTTTCTGCAGCCGCTGGCGCTGATGAGCAGCCTGCCGCTGACGCTGATCGGCGTGGTCGGGGCGCTGCTGCTGTTCCGCAGCACGCTGAACATGTTCTCGGTGATCGGCGTGGTGATGTTGATGGGCCTGGTGACCAAGAACGCCATCCTGCTGGTGGACTTCGCGATCCGCATGCGCGCGGATCAGGTGTTGCCCGACGGCACCGTCGTGCCGGGCATGGAGCGATCGGCCGCGCTGCTCGAAGCCGCCCGCGTGCGCTTGCGGCCCATCCTGATGACGACGCTGGCCATGGTCTTCGGCATGGTGCCGCTGGCCTTTGCGCTGAGCGAAGGGTCCGAACAGCGGGCGCCGATGGGCCAGGCGGTGATCGGCGGCGTCATCACCTCGTCGCTGCTGACGCTGGTGGTGGTGCCGGTGGTCTACTGCTGGCTGGACAATCTGGCGGTCTGGGGCCGCCGCCGCTTCCTGAAGCCGGCTGCGTCCGAGGCCCCGGCGGCGCCGGCCACCGCCACGCCGGCCGCGGCCGGCGATTGATCAGGGCCGCCGCCTAGAATTCTTTGCCTGTACCCGAGCTGAACACCGCGCCATGAACTCCGAAATCGCCCGCTTCAACATGATCGAGCAGCAGATCCGCCCGTGGGACGTGCTCGACCAGTCCGTGCTGTCCTTGCTGGCCACCGTGCGCCGTGAAGACTTCCTGCCGCCGGCCTTGCGCGGGCTGGCCTTCGTCGACACCCAAGTGCCGCTGGAAAAGCGGCTGGACCGGTCAGCCGCCGCAGCGGACTCGGCCTGCATGCTCGAACCCAAGGTCGAAGCCCGGCTGCTGCAGGAACTGCAGGTGCAGCGCCACGAAAAGGTGCTGGAAGTCGGCACCGGTTCGGGTTTCATGGCCGCCTTGCTGGCGCACCGCGGGCAGTGGGTCTTCAGCCTGGAATGCCGCCCGGCGCTGGCCGCGATGGCGCGGGCCAGCCTGGCGCGCAACGGCGTGGTCAACGTCACGGTGCTGGACGTCAGCGCCGAAGCCGGCGCGTGCGGCCTGCCGGCCGAAGGGCCGTTCGACGTGATCCTGCTGTCGGGCTCGGTGGCCGAGGTGCCGCCTGCATTGCTCGAGCAACTGAAGATCGGCGGCCGGCTGGCGGCCGTGGTGGGCGGCGAACCCGTGATGCAGGCCAAGCTGTACACCCGCGCCGGCGAGGCCGCCTGGAGCCAGTCCGACCTGTTCGACACCGTGGCGCCGCGGCTGCAAGGCTTCGGTGAACCCAGCCGCTTCCATTTTTGAATGCCGATGACCGCCTTGCGCCTGCAGCCCGTCGCGCTTGAACGCGGTCAGACGCCCACCAGCGGCAGGCCGTCGCACCACGGCAGCGCGCCAAGCGGGCCCACCGCTATAACCCCGCAGGCTGCCGGCTTGGGCCGGCAGCGCCACTGAACACCTTCGAGGAAACTGCATGCGTCCGATGTTCTCCCGCTCACGCCACCCCGCCGGTCGGTTCGCGCCCGCGTTGAGCGCCCTGGCTGCCGCCACCCTGCTCGCACTGCCGGGCCTGGCCGGCGCACAGAGCCTGCAAAACTTGTTCGAGGCCGCCCGTGCCTACGACGCCACCTACCTGGCGGCCCGCACCTTGGCCGAGTCGGCCCAGTTCAAGGCCAAGCAGGTGGAAGCCGTGGCCAGCCCGCAGGCTTCGCTGCGGTCCAATGCCACGCGCAACCAGTTCGACTACCCCAAGCTCGGCAGTGGCGGTACCAACGTGATAGGCGCAACGGCCAGTGGCAGCTACGCGGTGTTCAACCGCAGCAACGGCGTCAACATCGACCAGGCGCGCAAGGCACTGCTGGTGGCCCAGGCCGACCTGGAAACGGCCGAACAAGACCTCGTGATCCGCGTCTCGCAGGCCTATTTCGATGTGCTGGCCTCGCAGGATGCACTGGGCACCACGCGCGCCAACAAAGCCGCCATCACCGAGCAGTTGGCCTCCGCCAAGCGCAATTTCGAAGTCGGCACCGCCACCATCACCGACACGCGTGAGGCGCAAGCCAAGTTCGACCTCGCCACGGCGCAGGAAATAGCCGCTGAAAACGACCTGCGCACCAAGCGGATCACCCTGGACCAGCTGGTCGGCCAGATCAACGTCAAGCCACAGCCCCTGACGACACCCGTGGTGCTGCCCGCCACCGTGCCGGCCGAGCCCGAAGCCTGGGTCACCAAGGCCGACGCCGAGCATCCGCTCATACGCAAGTCCCGCCTGTCGCTGGAAGTGGCCCAGCTGGAAAACGACAAGGCACGCGCTGCCAAGATGCCCACCGTGGACGCGGTGGGCACTGTCGGCGCCACCTACAACAACGGCCTGGGCGTCAGCCTGCCCGGCACCACCAAGGCCGCGACGCTGGGCCTGGTGCTGAACATGCCCCTCTACACGGGCGGCAACCTGGAAAACCGCATCAAGGAAACGCTGTCCTTGGAACAGAAGGCGCGTTATGACCTGGAAGCCGCACGGCGTGGCGTCACCCAGGGCACCCGGGTGGCCTTCTTCAACCTCCAGTCGGGTCTGGCCCAGGTGAAGGCGCTGGAAGCGGCGGAGAGTTCGTCCAAGCTGGCACTGGAAGCCACCCAACTGGGCTACAAGGTGGGCGTGCGCGTCAACCTGGACGTGCTGAACGCCCAGACCCAGCTGTTCACCACCCAGCGCGACCTGGCCAGGGCGCGCTACGACGTGTTGGTGGGCACCCTGAGGTTGCGCCAGGCGGCCGGCCAGGTCACGGCCGATGACGTGGCCGCGGTGAACAGCCTGCTGGCCCGGTAAACGCAACTTCACGCGGCAGCCATGCTGCGTTACCGCCGTCGGGGCAAGATGCCGGGCATGGAAACCCTCCCATGAACCGCAACCCCACGCTGGCGGCCCTGGCCGCCCACCGCTTCGGCCTGGGCGAGGCCAGCCTCGCGACCGTCGGCGACGACCCGCAGGGCTGGCTGCAGTCCCAGATCGGCCCGGCCGAGCCGCAGCGCGGTGACGGTCTGGCCAGCGGTGTCGAAGGGCTGAAGCGCTACGCCCAGTTTCTGCAGCGCCTGCAGACGGAACCGCGCGCTGCGGCCTCGGCGGCCGACAGCATGGCGATGAACGCCAGCACCGAGCAGAACTTCGCCGAGCACTTCAGAACCCTGGTGCAGGCCGACGTGCGGGCCCGCCTGGGCACCGCCGCACTCAGCACCCGGCCCTTCAACGAAAGGCTGGCCTTGTTCTGGGCCAACCACTTCACGGTGTCGCTGGCCAAGGCCAGCGCACGCGGCATCGTCGGCGCCTTCGAACGCGAGGCCATCCGGCCCCACATCGCGGGCCGTTTCGAAGACCTGCTGAAGGCATCCACCCACCACGCCGGCATGCTGCGCTACCTGGACAACGACCGCTCGGCCGGCCCGGATTCCACGCTGGTGCGGCGCCGTGCCGGCCGCGCGCTCAACGACAACCCGCTGATCCCGCGCGGCCTGAACGAAAACCTGGCGCGTGAAGTGCTGGAACTGCACACCCTGGGCGTGGCCGGCGGCGGCGCTGAATTCGGCGGCTGGGGTGGCTACACCCAAGCCGACGTGACGGAATTCGCCCGCGTGCTGACCGGCTGGCGGGTGCCGATCTTGCAGCTCATCGACGCGCCGCCCGGCACCGCGACGACGCGCTTCGAAGCGGCCTGGCACCAGCCCGGCAGCAAGACCGTCGCCGGCAAGACCTACGCCGAAGGCGCGGGCGCCCTGGACGCCGTGCTGCACGACCTGGCGCAGCACCCGTCCACCGCGCGCTTCGTCTGCAGCAAGCTGGCTCGCCACTTCGTCGCCGACGAGCCTGCGCCCACGCTGGTGGCCCGCCTGGTGGACGCCTGGCAGCGCAGCAGCGGCGACCTGCCCAGCGTCTACCGCGCGCTGATCGCAGCCCCCGAAGCCTGGGCGCCGCAGCCCGCCAAGCTGAAGTCGCCCGAGGAATTCGTCATCAGCAGCGCCCGTCTGTTGCAACTGGGCGAAGGCGCTTTCACGCGGGTGCCCGATGGCGGCATCGGCGCCCTGGGCCAGCGGGTGCAGGCCGCACCGTCACCCGCCGGCTGGCCTGACCGGGCCGCGGAGTGGCTGGGGCCCGACGCCGTCTGGAAGCGCGTGGAATGGGCCACCCGCGTGGCCGACCGCGTGGGCCGCGGCCGCGACGCCCGCGCGCTGGCCCAGGCCAGTCTGGGCCCGCTGCTGCACGACGACACGGCGCGCCAGATCGCACGCGCCGCCGACGGCCCGCAAGCCCTGGCCCTGCTGCTGCTGGCGCCCGAATTCCAACGCCGGTGAACGACCGAGGCACATCCATGTCCACACGCCGATCGATCCTGACCCGGGCACTGGCCGGCGCGGCCTTTGCCAACCCCCTGGCCCATCTGAGCCTGGCCGCCGCACCGGCTGCGGCCAGCCCCGATGCGCGCCGCTTCGTGTTCCTGATCCTGCGCGGCGGCATGGACGGCCTGCTGGCCGTTCCGCCGGTGGGCGACCCGTCCTTCGCCGACGCGCGCGGCCCGCTGGCCGTGTTCAACGGCACACCGCTGAAGCTGGACAGCACTTTCGCCTTGAACCCGCTGCTGCCGCAATTGCATGCGATGTACGGACAGGGCGAGATGGCCGTGATCCAGGCCACCGGCCTGGCCTATCGCGAGCGTTCGCACTTCGACGCGCAGCAGGTGCTGGAAAGCGGTGGCAGCAAGCCGCACGAGCTGGCCACCGGCTGGCTCGGCCGTGCGCTGACGGCGACCGCCGGCGCGGCCGGTGGCCTCAAGGCGGTGGCGCTGGAAACGGCGGTGCCGCTGGTCTTGCGCGGCCCGACCGAGGTCGATACCTGGGCGCCGTCGGCCCTGCCCGACCCCTCGGCCGACCTGGTGCAGCGCCTCGAGGCGATGTACCGCAACGACCCTGCGCTGGCGCTGGCGCTGGCCCGCGCACGCGGCCTGCGCGAGGAGCCCGGCATGGGTGCCAACCCGCAAGACATGGGCAGCGGCATGGGCGGTGGCAACAACGCCGGGCGTCGGGCTGCGGTGGGCCTGGCCACCAAGGCCACCGAATTCCTGCAGCGCGGCTCGCAGGTGGCGGTGCTGGAGATGGGCGGCTGGGACAGCCACACCAACGCCGCCACCGCCAACGGCCCGCTGTCGAACAACCTGCGCACGCTGGACGCCACGCTGGCAGCGCTGCGCGCCGGCCTGATGCCGGGCGGCGTCTGGCAGCGCACCGTAGTGCTGGTGGCCACCGAATTCGGCCGTGAAGTGGCGGTCAACGGCAACGCCGGCGCCGACCACGGCACGGGCGGTGCGGCTTTCCTGCTCGGTGGCGCGGTGCGCGGCGGGCGGGTCATCGCCGACTGGCCGGGCCTGGCCAAGAAGGACCGTTACGAAGGCCGCGACCTGCGCATCACCACCGACCTGCGGGCCGTCGTGCGCAGCGTGCTGGCCGACCACCTGCTGGTGCCGCGCGCCGCGCTGGACGCCGACGTGTTACCGGGCAGCGCGGGCCTGGGCAAGCTGGACTTGTTGAAGGCCTGAAGGGGGGGGCAGGCCGGCATGAGCCAGCCGGGGCCCCGGGCCGGCCTGGGCCGGGGCGCCGCCGCCGCTCAGCGCATCCCGCCCACCCGGGCGTCCTTCGGATAGCTGATCTCGTAGCCGGCACTGAGCTTTTGCACCTGGGCAGGCTGCAGCGTGAAACGCCAGGCAACCACGCCGGGCTGCTGGCGCCAGGCGGTGTCCGTGGGCTGGGGGGCGAACTGGCTCAGCACGCGGATGTCCTCGTGCCGCGCCACCGGCGAGGGTTCGAGCACTTCGACGTCGATGCGGCTCTGGTGCAGATTCTCGACGCGGTAGACGTGGCTGATCTTCTGCTCGGCGCGGCTGCCGATGAAGCCGGCGGCGCCGGCATTGCGCTGCTCGGGTTCGACGGTGACGCGCAGCAGGTCGTCGCGGCCGAAGAAGAGGTCGAGTTTCTCGGTGTTGCTGACGGCCAGCGTGGCCTGGCCGATGTAGGCCCCGTCGCGGAACAGTTGCAGCGCGCCGCGCGGCCAGACGCCGGCAGGCGGTGCGGCGACAGCGACCAGGTAGGCCTGCGCTTCGGCAGCGGGGTTGCTGCGGGACAGCAGTTGACTGTCCAGGTCGGCGTGTCCCAGGACCAGTGCGATGCGCTGGCCGTCGGCCGCGATGCTGACGCGGCCGGGCACTTCGAACTCGGTGCTGTAAGCGCCCTGGAACACGCTCACGTCGAAGGCGGGCGCAGCCGGCTCCTCGCTGCCCATCGCGCGCGCCGCCACCGGAGCGGGCGGCGGCGCGGCCAGGCTCATGGCCATCGGCACGGGGCGCGGGCCGTCGCTGCCCGGCGGCGGCAGCAGGTCCAGGCGCCAGGGGCGCGGTGGCGGCATGCCGCTGGACAGGCGCGGCTGGGCGGTGGACAGGCGCAGGCTCACGCCCGTCCAGTCTTCGCCGCTGCTCTGCGCCACCTGCGCGTGGCGCTCCAGCCTGACCTTGCCGCTGCTGCTGTCCAGGTGGACGCGGTAGACGGGTTCCCAGCCGGCCTGGGTCAGGCGGTAGCTCAGGCGCAGCTCGGCGTCGCGCGGGCTGGCCAGGCGCAGGGTCACGCTGCGCCACTGCGGGTTGGCCTGCGCCAGCCGGTCGCGTTCGGTGGTCAGCGGGGCCAGTTGCCGCGTCAGCTCTTCCTTGCGGCGCTGCAGCGGGATCTGCTTTTGCAGGCTGTCCAGGCCGCTGCGGCGCAGCGCCTCGGTACTGCTGGTGATGCTGGCGCCGGCATTGCCGGTCTTGTCGCCGCCGCCCAGTTGTTTCAGATAGCCCAGAGCCAGTTCGTGGGCGCCGGCTTCGGCGCTCACCGCAGCGATCTGGTCTTCCAGTTCGCGGATGCGGGCGTCCAGCGGTGACTGGGCACACTCGGGCACGGCGGCGCGGTCCACCGTCTGCACGCTGATCTCACCGATGCTGACACCGGCCTCGGGCAGCACCTGCAGCGAGTTGGGGTCGAAGCGCGCCGGCAGGCAGGCCAGTTGCAGCAGCGCCTGGCCGGCCCTGACCTTGACCCGGCGCTCGACCGTGGCACCGCCCGGGTAGACCAGCACCTGCTCGATGCGGCTGCTGACCGCGGCCACCGGCGCCTGCCCCTGCGCCAGGCCCGCGGCCCCGGCCAGCCACAGCACCCACACCGTCTGCATCTTCTTCATCGCGCGCTCCCAGTCCCAGGTCCGGGAAGATCGTACGCCGGCTGGGCAGCATCCCGCACCCGCGCGGGCGCTTCGACCGGTCCGCTGGCGCGCACACCGCCTGGTGACTTCAGCCAACTTTTCACGAAACGCGACCCCGCAGCGCGATCTGTTGCCGGCATGTTGCGTCCTGGATCACAGATGAGCTCAGGTTCTGCATACAGGCGCCCGATACCCGGTGTGTCCCTGCTTGCCGCGTGGGCAAGCCAGTGGGGCCCGACATCGAGCGCTGATTCGATGCCGGCCCTGCAGGCCAACACCGCGGCAGGCATCGAACACTGAATCGACAGCACGTCGATCTTCGTCGGTGGCTCTGCCGCAAGCAGGCCATGAACCTTGGAGTTGCAGGCATGGATTCGTTTCTGAAGTCCGGTTGGTCGGTGTGGCTGATCAGGCCCCTGCTGAAACTGCGGATAGGCCCGCGCCTGGCCCTGGCCTTCTCCGGCGTGTTCCTGCTGATGGCGGCGATGGCGGTCTTCGCCACGCTGCGCCTGTCGGAGATCAACAACCGCATGGCGCACATCACGCAGAACAACAATCTGCAGATCGCACGCGCCAGCCAGATGATCGATTCGGTGCGCCAGCGGGCCGTGGCCATCCGCAACCTGACGATGCTGTCCGACGCCGATCTGAAGAAGGCCGAACTGGCCTCGATCGAGGAAGCCGCCAAGCGCTACGAAACCGCCAAGCAGGATCTGCACGCGCTGATCCAGCGCTACGACGCCAGTGAAGCCGAAAAGGCGCTGATGGACGCCATCGACAACGCCGAAAAGGTCAACGGCGCGCTGCTGGCGCAGGCCATCGAGCTGAGTCTGTCGGGCAAGACCGAAGAGGCCGCGGCCTTCGTCATGGACAAGGTGCGGGCGCGCCAAGCCCGCTGGATCACGGTGCTGCAGACCCTGTCGGGCCTGCAGGCCAAGACCAGTGACAACTACGTGGCCGACTCGCAAGCCGCTTTCCTGCAGGCGCGCTGGATGCTGTGGGCCTTCGTCGCGGCGGCGCTGAGCCTGGGTGCCGTGCTGGCCTGGGCGGTGACGCGGTCGATCACCGGCCCCATCGGTGAAGCGGCGCGGCTGGCCCAGATAGCCGCGACCGGCGACCTCACGGTGCGCAGCAGCGCCCGGCACCATGACGAGACCGGCGACCTGCTGGAAGCGATGCGGGCCATGAGCCAGCACCTGGCCGGTGTGGTGGGCAGCGTGCGCGACGGCAGCGAGCACATCGCCGCCGGCACCGCCGAGATCGCCAGGGGCAACACCGACCTCAGCGAACGCACCGAGCGGCAGGCCGCCAGCCTGCAGCAGACCGCCGCCGCGATGGAAGAGCTGCGCGCCACCGTGCGCAGCAACAGCGAAACGGCACGCACCGCGAATGCCATCTCCGAAGGCGCCAGCGCCGCAGCGCGCAAGGGCGGGCAGGAAGTGGGCGAGGTGGTGCAGACCATGGACGCGATCAAGACCGCCAGCCGGCGCATCGCCGACATCATCGGCGTCATCGACGGCATCGCCTTCCAGACCAACATCCTGGCGTTGAACGCCGCCGTGGAAGCGGCGCGGGCCGGCGAACAGGGCCGCGGCTTTGCCGTCGTGGCCAGCGAGGTGCGCAGCCTGGCGCAACGCAGCGCCGCAGCGGCGCGCGAGATCAAGTCGCTGATCGGCGCCAGTGCCGACAGCGTGGATCGTGGCGTGCAACTGGTGGGCCGCGCCGGCAGCACCATGCAGGACATCGTCACCCAGGTCGAGCGCGTGACCACGCTGATCGGCGAGATCAGCCACGCCGCCAGCGAGCAGACCAGCGGCATCGACCAGGTCGGGCAGGCCGTCTCGGAACTGGACCACACCACACAACAGAACGCCGCGCTGGTCGAGGAATCGGCCGCGGCGGCCGAGAGCCTGCGCCAGCAGGCCGCGCAACTGCTCGAGTCGGTGCGGGTCTTCCGCCTCGAAGCCGAACCGTCCTGAGACCCCGGGCCCCTCACGCCCACTTCCTGCGTCCGCCATCGCCCATGGCACCCCAACCGGAGCAACTTGTATGAAAACCAGCACCCGACGAATCTTCATGATGCAAGTGGTCGCCAGCGGCACCGCCCTGGCCTGCAGCGCGGCGCAGGCCGCACCCAAGAAGATCGAGGAAAGCGATCCCAAGGCGGCGTCCCTGGGCTACAAGCACGACTCGGCCCAGGTCGACGCCAAGCGCTTTCCCAAGCACACGGCAGCCGAGAAGTGCAACAACTGCATGGCCTGGCTGGGCAAGGCCGCTGACCCGTGGTCGGAATGCGATCTGACGCCCGACCGGCTGGTCAGCAACGGCGGCTGGTGCAGTTCCTACGTCAAGGCGGGCTGACATGAAACTTCAAAAGCTGGGCCTGCTGGCCCTGGTCTGCGCCGCCTGCAGCGGGCCCGCAGCCGCTCAATTCCAGACCCCCGACAGCGCCATCCGCTACCGCCAGGGCGCCTTCCAGGTGCTGGCCACGCACTTTGGGCGCATCGCCTTCATGGCCCAGGGCATCACGCCCTTCGACGCCAAGGCGGCAGCGGAAAACGCCGACCTGATCAGCAGCCTGGCCACGCTGCCCTTCACGGCTTTCACACCCGGCAGCGACAAGGGCCTGCCCAACCGCAGCAAGGCCGACATCTGGAAAGACCCGGTCAAGTTCAAGGCCGCTTCCGACCGCATGATCACCGAGACGGCCAAGCTGTCGGCGGCCGCCAAGTCGGGCAACTTCGATCTGCTGAAGACCGCTTCAGGGTCCGTGGCGCATGCCTGCAAGGCTTGCCACGATGACTTCAGGGGCGAGCGGCGCGAATGAAGCTGGGCGGGCTCATTCGGCGGCCACGCGCTGGGCGTCAACCCAGCCCGTCACTTCGAGACCGGTGCGCGGATTGATGTACTTGACCCTGGTGTAGCCGCCCTGGCTGGCCAAGGCCGTCACCGCTTCCCGGGGCAGGATGAAGATGCCTTTCATGACGCAGGCGCCAGCCGGTGCGGTGTAGAACTGCAGGCGACCCGTGCCTTTCACCTGCCGCCCGGCCTGGGCCGCCGGCACCGCGAAGCTGGGTCGGCTGGCTGAGGCATCCAGCGCTGCACAGTCGTCCTGCGGCAGCGGCGCCGCCGGCACTGTCGGCGCCGGCAAGGCGGCGACCACCCCAGCAGGCGGTGCCGAAGCGACAAGCCGGGCTGGCGCTGTGGCCGATGCGAGGGCGGCTGTCGCGGCCGATGGCGCGGCTGGCGTTGCGGCTGTCGTTGCGGCTGTCGCGACGGCTGTCGCCGCGGCCGAGGCAGCGGCCTCCACGGCGATCGCCTCGGGCACTGGCGGGTCTTCCGCCGCCGGTGGCAGCACAGCGGCCTTGGGTGCCAGCAACAGGGCCGGATAGTGTTGCGCCATCTGCGCGCCGTTCAAGGGCTTGTTGGCGCCCAGGTGGCAGGTCGCGCAACTGACCTTGGCCGCATCACCCGACGGCCCCAGTCGCCCGGCGGGCGCAGCCGCAAAAGTCGGGCCCAAGGGCTCCAGGAACTGCGTGTTGATGTCGCGGACCATGCGGATGCCGTACCACGCGACCTGGCGTTTCGGTGAGCTTTCGTCCCAGTTCGCAAAGGCCCGCGTGTTGTGGCAGAAGGTGCAGTTCACGCCCAGCGACTGCGACACATGCATCATCAGCGCGTAGGTGCTCTCGGCCCGCTGAACGGGCGCCCCGCTGTACTGCGCCAGGGCCCGCGGGCTGGCGACGCGGATCGACGGCAAGGTCGCATCCAGCAGGAAAGTGTCCAAGGGGTTGTTCGGCAGCGACCCTGCGCGGGCCTGCACCTCGTGGCGCAGGGGTCTGCCGCCCATGCCGTCAGCACCGCCGGCCTGCGGCGTCTGGCGGAACCAGCGCTGCTGGGGCAGGGCCTTGCCGCGGTGGCAGGTGTAGCAGGTCACGCCGGTGCCGGCGACATGGGTCTTCCAGTTGGCATTGATCTGCTGGACCATCTGGAACATGCGGCGCGCCACGACCTTGGTGTACTTGGCATCGTCGGCGAAATTGCCTTCGACATGGCAATAGGCGCAACTCTCGTTGGGCGCGATCCAGTTGGTGATTTCGCTCATCGTGCGGCCGAATTCGCCCAACGGGAGATCGCCCAGCACCTGCACGTTCTTGTAGACCTTGCCTGCGATGGGCCCGTTGGGCCGGGCGCGGGCCGCCGAGGCGATAGGCGGTGCGGCCTGCAGCAGAGCCTGCGTCTTCAGCGTCGCATCGCTGGCGGTCACGGACATGCCCGTGCCCCGGTAGCCGGTCTGTGAGGTGCCCTTCTTGCTCGCACCGTCGGAGCCGAACAGGAGCAAAGCCTCCGCCAACAGGGAGAAGACCACCACGGCCGCCAGGGCGGCCAGCCATCCCCACGGAAACTTGCCCGACAGGACCATGCGCATCTTCCACTGCCTTCGCGGCAGGACTGCTGGGTTGACGGCCGGCCCGCAGCGACTCCGGTCGGGCCCGCAGCGAGGGCTGCTGACGCGATCCCGACCGCTGCGGCCCAGGGATGTGTCATCTTAACGTGACAATCCCTCCTGTCAATTTTCAAATAACTTTTCGTCGCATCCGGACACGGGACGAGGCCTGTTCAGCGCAGCCACTCGGTGACGCCGCGCCCCAGGGACAGCAGGTTGGCGTTCATCTGCTGCCCGTCGCACAGCGCGTTGATGTAGCTGATGCGCAGGTTGTAGTGGTCGGCCTCGGCGCCCATCACGTCGAACAGGCTGCGCTTGCCGAGCTGCTGCCACTGCTGCAGCGTGAAGTTGCGCACCTGTTCGCTGTCGCGCAGCACCACCGCCGTGCGGCGCATGCGGTCGAAGCTGGACACCGTCTGTTCGTGGACTTCAGCCATGCGGAAACGGCGGGCTTCCAGCGCGTCGTCGCGTTGCAGGTCGGCGGCCAGGGCGCGCTTGCGGGCGGCATCGCTGGCACTGGCCACACCCGGGTTGAGCAAGGGCACATTGACCGCCAGCCCCAGCGAGAACTGGCCGCTGCGCACCGTGCCGCTGGCCGCCCCGCTGACCCGGCTGCGCGCCAGCGCCTCACTGCCACTGAGGTTCCAGCTCAGCTGCGGCTTGTTGCCGGCCTCGATCGAGCGCGCGTATTCGGCGGCAGCCCGGGCCTGCGCGGTCATGCCGGCGATTTCGCTGCTGCGTTCCACCTCGGGCAGCAGCGACTCCAGCGTGGGCACCTGCAGCAGCAGCCCCGACACCCCGCGCACCGGTGGCAGGCCGTCGCCCACCAGGCGCCGCAGCTTGACCTCCACCTGCCGCGCCTGCGACGCCGCCTGGGATTGCGACATTTCGGCCTGCAGCAGCGTCTTGCGCGCCTGCACCAGTTCGCTGGCCCGGCCGCGGTCGGCCTTGATGATGGTTTCCAGCGCCTCGACCAGGCAGCCCATCTTGCGCACGTACTGGCCGTAGACCAGCACGTGCTGGCGGTAGCGGTTGCGCTCCAGCGCCAGCGACACGGCATTCAAGGCCAGCTGTTCGCGTGCCGTGAGGTGCCCCAGCCTGGCCGATTCGGCCAGCTGCGTGCGCCAGTCGACCAGGCGTTCGGTGCGCCCGCCGTCGTACAGCAACTGGCCCACGCTGACACCACCGCGCAGCTGGAACGGTGACATCTCGGTGCCGGCCAGCGACTGCGACCCGCCTGGCCCGAAGCCGGCATTGGCGCTGGCCTGGACCTTCTTGCTGGCGATGGCTTCCTGGATGTCGTCCAGCGCCGCCTGGGCCTGCAATTCGGCCGCACCGATGCCCAGGCTGCGCGCCAGGGCGTCGCGGACCAGGTTCTGCATGACGCTGCGCGGGTCGACGGCGCTCTGCGCGGCAGCCACCTCGACCGCGGTGCTGGTGTCGGGCGCCGGATCGGGGCTTTCTTCGTTCACGCAGCGGCCGGCCCAGGCCGGTCGGGCCAGCAACAAGACAGCGCACAGCAGTGCGGACAGGGCGTGTGACGGGGCAGACATGCGCTTGGCGACTCCAGCAATGCGCCCGCCAGCCAGGATGAAGGGGGACGCCGGGCCGAGTCTGCGGGCCGCCCAGCCGCCGTGGCGGCCGGATAACGCGCGGCTTTACCGCGCTGTTCAGGCGCCGCGGCGGCTCAGGCCGGGCGCACGCCGAAGGCCCAGGCCAGCAGCGAGAAACTGCCGAAGGCCAGCACCGTGCTGCTCAGGATGATGCGTGCCACGCGGCCGTTGTCGGCACCGTAGCGTTCGGCCAGCAAGGACACGTTGCTGGCGCTGGGCAGCGCCGCGGCCAGCGTCAGGACGGTCAACTGGAAGCTGGACAGCGGCGCACCCAGGGCGTGGGCCGAAGCGCCCAGCGCCAGCACCAGCAGCGGGTGCACGACCAGCTTGATCAAGGCCACGGGCAGGACATCGCCCAGCGGTGTGCGGTGCGCCGCATGCTGGCCCGAACGCCACAGCACCGCGCCGATGGTGAACAGGGCCACCGGCGACGCGGCGTCGGCCAGCATGCCGACCAGCGTGGCCAACGGGCCCGGCAGCGTGTCCCCCGTCACCGAGACCGCCGCACCCAGCGCGATGGACCACGGCAGCGGATTCGACAAGGCGCCGCGCAGCGCCCGCAGCAGCGCCGCCTGAGTGCCCTGCCCGCCCTGCAGGACGCCACCGTGGGCCTGGGCCAGCGCGATGCACAGCGAACTGGTGACGAAGAGATCGGCTAGCACCGAACAGATCACCGGCCCGGCCGCGGCCTTGCCCAGCAGCGCCACCAGCAGCGGCACGCCCATGAAGCCGGTGTTGGGGAAGGCGGCCACCAGCGCGCCGAAAGCGGCGTCCTGCAGGTGGATGCGCTCGCTCAGTGTGACCGCAATGGTGAAGAACACGATCAGCAGCGCGCTGGCCAGGTAGACCGCCAGGACCACGGGGTTCAGCAACTCCAGCACCGGCGTGCCCGCACCGAAGCGAAACAGCAGGCAAGGCAGGGCGAAGTACAGGACGAAGCCGTTCAGGCCGGGGATGGCGCTTTCGGGCAGCACCTGCCGCCAGGCGGCCAGGTAGCCGCACAGCACCAGCGCGAAGAAGGGGATGGTGACGGCAAGGATGGCCTGCATGCGCCGCCGATTGTCCCCGAGGCGCCCGGGCCTCCCGCCTGCGGACCCCGCGTCGGCCGCCGGGTGCGTAAGCTCGCGGCTTCGCAGCTGAACCCCACGCGCCATGTTCAAGTCGATCTTTTCCTTCGTCGGCCGCGGCCTGCGCAGCGCCTGGTGGCTGCTGGACGGCACCCGGCGCGCCCTCCTGAACGGGCTGCTGCTGGCCTTCATCGTGGCCCTGGTGGCCGGCCTGTGGCGCAGCGGGCCGACGCCGCTGCAGCCGAAGACGGCGCTGGTGCTGAAGCTGGATGGCGGCATCACCGAACAGCGGGCCGGGCCTTCACGCAGCGCCGCCCTACGCCAGTTGCAGGGCGAAGACGACCCGCACAACCGCCTGCGCGATGTGCTGGCGGTGCTGGACGCGGCGACCCAGGACCCGCAGATCACCCACGCCTTGCTGCTGCTGGACGACTTCGCGGGCGCGGGCGGGGCCACGCTGCACGAAGTGGGCGCGGCCCTGGGGCGCTTCAAGGCGGCGGGCAAGACCGTCATCGCCTGGGGTTCGAGTTTTGACCAGCGGCAGTATTTCCTGGCCGCGCAGGCCAGCGAGGTCTGGCTGCACCCGATGGGCAGCGTGCTGGTGGAAGGCTATGGCCGGCCGCGCACCTACTACAAGGACCTGCTGGACAAGGTGGGGCTGACGGCCCACGTCATCCGCGCCGGCAAGTTCAAGAACTTCAACGAGGGCTACACCGCCAACGGCCCCTCGCCCGAAACCACCGTCGCCGACACGCTGCTGTATGGCACCCTGTGGGCCGACTGGACGCGCAGCGTGGAGACCGCCCGCAAGCAGCCCGCCGGCAGCGTGATGGCGGCCATCGACAGCCTGCCCGACAGCCTGGCCGCCGTGGGCGGCGATGCCGCGCGCTGGGCGAAGGAACGCGGCTGGATCGACGCGCTGAAGACACGCGACGAGATGCGCAGCGCGATGGTCGAGCGCGGCGCCGCCAGCGACGACAAGAAGACCTTCCGCCAGGTGAACTTCAACGACTACCTGGGTCGCCTCAAACCGCAGACCGGCGGCAAGGCGGTGGGCGTGATCGTGGCCGAAGGCACCATCGGTGACGGCCGTGCCGGCCCCGGCGCCATCGGCGGCCTGAGCACCAGCGAGCTGATCCGCCAGGCCCGCGAAGACGAGCAGGTGCGCGCCGTGGTGCTGCGCGTCAACTCGCCCGGCGGCAGCGCCTTCGGCAGTGAACTGATCCGCCGCGAACTGGAACTGACGCGCCAGGCCGGCAAGCCGGTCGTGGTCTCGATGGGCGACGTGGCGGCCTCGGGCGGCTACTGGATCAGCCTGGCCGCCGACGAGATGATCGCCGACGCATCGACCATCACCGGCAGCATCGGTGTCATCGCCATGCTGCCCACGGCCGAACGCGCGCTGGACAAGCTGGGCGTGCACGCCAGCGGCGTCAGCACGACCTGGCTGGGCGGCGGTTTCGACCCGCGTCGGGCCCTGGAACCGCGTCTGGAAAAGCTGATCCAGACCAGCGTTGACCACACTTACTTCGAGTTCACGCGCCGCGCCGCCGGGGCGCGCAAGCAGACCCGCGAGCAGATCGACGCCGTCGCGCAGGGCCGCGTCTGGACCGGTCAGGACGCGCTGGCGCGCGGCCTGGTGGACCGCCTGGGCAGCTACGGCGACGCGCTGAACGCCGCGGCCCAGCGGGCCAAGCTGCCCGAGGGCTACCGCGTGCAGTACATCGAAGCCGAACCCGGGCGCCTGCAGCAGTGGCTGCAGCGCCTGGGCCTGGGCTTCGATGGGCAAGCCGGGTTCGGCGCAGCGGCGGGCCTGCAAGGCGCGATGGTGGCGCTGGGCCTGCAGCCGCCGCTGGCCGCGCAGATGGCCGATGAACTGGCCTGGCTGGGTGACATCAAGGCCCGGCCGCAGCCGTTCCTGGCGGTGACGCATTGCCTGTGCACGGCGCCGTGATGCTTCAGCGCGGGCCCGCGCAGGGAGGGCGCGCCGCCGGCAGCGGCCTGCCGGCAGCGGCGCACGAACGGGTGGACGACGGCGCCGGGGCCGATCAAGCCCGAGCCGTCATCAGCCCCGCTGGATGCCCGGCCGCCCCGCTTCCACCCCGTAGCGCGCGCCCACCCGGATGGCGCTGCCGACATCGCGGGCGTCGTCCAGCACCATCAGTTCAGCCTGCAGCGCCTGCGGCGTCAGCGTGAAGCGCGTGTAGCCGCGCTGATCGCTGCGGGCGTGGTGAATGTGCGGGTTGAACGACCGCGCCTTGTCCAGCCGCGCCTGGGCCAGACCCAGGCTGCTGATCGACGTGCCGCAGAACTCGGATGCGACCACCGGCGCACGCGCATCGTCGAAATCGACCTTCAGGTCGGCCACATAGTTGGCGTGCACGTCGCCGCCCAGCACCACCACGCCGGGCACGCGCTTGTCGGCCACGGTCTGCAGCAGGCGCTGGCGCGCGGCGGGGTAGCCGTCCCAGCCATCGGTCCAATACAGCCCGCCCGAAGGTCGGTTCACGGGGCTGGCCGGGTCTTCCTCGGTCTGGCGGGCCATCAGCGTCTGCTGCGCCACCAGGTTCCAAGGGCGCTCCAGCGTCCAGCCGTCGGCCAGCCAGCGTTCCTGCTCGGCGCCCAGCAGCGTGCGGCGGTGGTCCACCAGCCCAGGGCAGTCGACCACGCGCACGGTGTTG
This sequence comes from Rubrivivax sp., assembly GCA_040400915.1. Classification (GTDB taxonomy): domain Bacteria; phylum Pseudomonadota; class Gammaproteobacteria; order Burkholderiales; family Burkholderiaceae_C; genus Rubrivivax. Next base: position 157,380 of record JBBAPI010000007.1, on the reverse strand, counting down.
CTGCCGCCGCGGCCGGGCTTGGGGCAGACCTGCAGGTCGCGCATCTGGCGGTCGTCCAGCAGGTGGACGCGCGCCAGGCGGCCCCAGTCGAGCCGGCCGAACATGCGCATCTCGCCGTTCACCGGGCGTGCTGCCTTGGGCAGCGGCATGTGTTCCCAGTAGGCCTGGTAGGCCGCCGCGCGCTGGGCGGCGAAGTCGGCCTGCAGGAATTCACCCTGCAGGCCGGCGTAGTCGTTTTCCACCTCGTGGTCGTCCCACACCAGCAGCCAGGGCGCGGCGGCGTGCGCGGCCTGCAACGCGGCGTCGCTCTTGTGCAGGGCGTAGCGGGCGCGGTAGTCATCCAGCGTCTTGACGCGGCCGCTGTTCATCGCGCGAACGGCGTTGCCGGCCGGTGCCGCACCGTACTCGTAGATGTAGTCGCCCAGGAACATCACCAGGTCCAGCGCTTCGGCGGCGGCGTGGCGCCAGGCAGCGTAGTGGCCCACGTCGTAGCGCTGGCAACTGGCGATGGCGTAGCGCAGCTGCTGCACGCGCGCATCGGCTGCCGGCGCGGTGCGGGTGCGGCCCACCGCGCTTTGCTGGCCCAGCGCCCGGAAGCGGTAAAAGTACCAACGGTCGGGCGCCAGGCCTTGCGGCTCGGCATGGACCGTGTGGTGGTCTTCGCCCCGCGTGGCTTCGCTGCCGCGTGCGGCGATGCGCTGGAAGGCCTCGTCTTCGGCCAGCTCCCAGGCCACATCCACCCGGGGCGGCAGGTCGGCGCCGGTCAGCAGGGTCCACAGCACCACGGTGCGGCTTTGCGGCTGCCCCGAAGCGATGCCCAAAGCGAAACGCGGGGTGTCGGCGGCGCGCGCATGGGGCAGGTAGGCCGGCGCGGCGCCGGCCGCCAGCGCGGCCAGCAGACGGCGGCGGTTCAAGGTCATGGGGTGACTTTCAGCGGGGTGGCAAGACAGCCGGCCGCGCCAGGTCGTCCAGGCTCAGGCCGCGCTCGCGCAACAGGCCTTCGAGCAGCGGCAGCAGCGGGCCCAGGCGTTCATCGATGGCGTCGCGCACGGTGTCGACGAAGACCTGGGTGCTGCGCTCGATCTCGATGTTCAGCGCGTCGCCCACGGCCTTGTCGCCGAAGGTCGTCATGCGCAGCGTTTCGGGGATCAGCCAGACCTCGAACCAGCCGCTGCCGTCGCGTTCGCGCTGCGCCTCGGCGACGGTCAGGCTGGCGCCGTTGACGGCGATGTAGCCCTTGGCGAAGACATAGCGCATCCACGGCGCCGGCACCGCGATGCGCAGCACGCGGTTGTTGTCCGGCGTGCTCAGCTGGGCCAGCGTGGCCATGAAATCGATGTGGCCCGACAGCGGGTGGCCGCCGATCTCGGCGCCGTCCTTGGCGGCGCGTTCGACGTTGATGGCGCTGCCCTCGCGCAGGCCGGCCAGCGTGGTCAGGGCCAGGCTTTGCTGCATGACGTCGAAGTCGGCGGCGCCCGTGCCCTCGCCATCGCCATGCAGCGCCGTCACCGTCAGGCAGGTGCCGTCGACCGCGACGCTGGCTCCGATGGCCAGACCCTGGGCAAAACCCAGCGGAAAAGCCAGGGTGTACGTGCGCAGACCGGGCCGCTCGGTGAGCGCGCGGACGGTGGCGATGCCTTGAACGATGCCGGTGAACATGGGCCGCAGCTTAGCAGCGCCGCCCAAGGGCTCGCGCCCGCAGCCGCCATCCGGGCGCGCCGACGGCGTGGACCTCGACGCCCTGCCCTCACACGCTGGATTCGGTCATCGATAGAATGCATCAATTCTTGACTGCTGCATCAGGTGCCGCCATGCGAACCACTTTCACGCTGGACGACGACGCGGCTGCGTTGGCGCAGAACTTCGCGCGGGCAAACGCGCTGCGGCTGGGCCAGGCGGTGTCTGAATTGATTCGCCGCGCCAGTGCGCCGCCGATGAAGTTGAAGAAGAAGGGGGAGTTGTGGGTCATACAGGCGCCCGCGGGCACGCCCAAAGTGACATCGCAGCAGATCAAGGACATGCTCGAAGACTTTCCCTGAGGACGCACCGTGGCACAGCACCTGCTGGACGTGAGCGCATTGATCGCCTTGGGCTGGAATGCGCACAAGAACCACGAGACCATGGTGAGCTGGTTCAAAGGTCACAGCAAGCAGGGCTGGGGAACATGCGCCTTCACCGAGGCGGGTTTTGTCCGCGTGCTCAGCCAGCCGGCGCTGGGCGCGGCTCAGTCGTCGGTGGTGGAGTTGGCCGCCGCGCTGGCACACAACCTCGCGCACCCTGCACACCGGCGTTTGACGCTGGACTTTGACTTTGCTGACGTCATGTCCTGTTGCACCGGCGGCGTGGTCGGCCACCGCCAGATCACCGACGCCTACCTCCTCACCGCCGCCATGCGCGCCGGCATGAAGCTGCTGACCTTCGACAGCGGCCTGGGCACGCTGCTGGCCAGCAGCGCCGAGCGCAGCGCGCACATCGAGCTGTTGCGCTAGGCGGCCCCGCCCAGCAGGGCGCGGCCATCAAGCGTTCCAAGGCACGACAAGCCGGCCGTCGCGCGGCGCCACGCCGCCGCGCGCGCCGGGCACGACGCTGCGGTAACGCTGTGCGAACACCGGCGGCAGCGGCCGGGCGTCGGCCGGGGCCAGCCACAGGCGCAGCAGGTGGCGGCGGCGTTCGGCTTCGGGGTGATCGGTGAAGGCGGTGCGGTCGTGCAGCATCGTGTGGTTGTGCACGAGCTGGATGTCGCCGCGCTGCAGCGTCATCAGGAAGTGGAACTCGGGGTCGTTGCAGATCGCGTCGAAGAGGTCCAGCGCCTGCACCTGTTCGGGCGCCAGCCGCGGCGCGTCGGCGAAGCGCTGCGCCGAATCGATGTACTGGCGCTGGTAGATCACCGAAAGCTGCCCTTCGAACCAGCTGTACACCGGGATCGTGAAAAAGGGCTGTTCGCCAGGCGGCACCTCGGCCCGGCGGTCGGTGGCCACAGGCTGCAACAACCAGCGCGCGAGATCAGGCCGGCGCCGGCGCATCGCGTTCCACACCGCGCCGGACGACAGCAGCGCCGAATCACCGCCGCTGCGCGCGGTCTGCAGGCACAGCAGGGCCACGATGTCGCAGCTGTCGGTGTGGAAGGTCTGCCGTGCGGCGGTCTGGTATATGCGCACGGCCGGGTCGTCGCTGCGCAGGCCCAGGTCGCGCACATGGCCCAGCAGATGGCCCTGCGCGTTCTGGCTGACGGCCGTGCCCAGGTGCGTTCCGAGGCCGACGAAGGCCGTCGCGCTCAGGCGCAGCGGCCAGCTTGCGACGGGCAGCCCGCGCAGCAAGACAAAGCCGCGACCGCACAGCACCTCGGCGCAGATGCGGGCCAGGCGCGGCGCGAGCGTGGGCAGCGGGAAGTCGCTGGCGGCCAGCGTGGCGATGTCGGCCCCACTGGCCACCAGCGGCGCCGCAGCGGCCTCGATTTCGGCGATCTCGGCGGCCGACCAGCTCAGGGTCCAGTCGCGGCGCGCGGCCATCTCGGGGCCGCTCCAGACCGCAGGGCCGGTCTGCAAAGGGGGCAGTTCATCGTGCATCGCCGCGAATATAGGGCGCAGCGCGGCTAGGATGAGGCGATGGACGATGTCAACAGCGCGCCGGGTTTCAGCCTCAGCGCCCCGCCACCGGGGTTCATCGACGACCCCTACCCCTTCTACGACGCGCTGCGGCTGCACTCGCCCGTGCACCCGCTGTCGGCCCACAGCGTGCTGCTGACCCGCCACGCCGACGTGCTGGCCGTCTACCGCAGCCCCCACGCCAGCAGCGACAAGCAGCGCGAATTTGCACCCCGCCTGGGGCGCGGCACGCCGATCTTCGAACACCACACCAGCAGCCTGGTGTTCAGCGACCCGCCGCTGCACACCCGGGTGCGGCGCATCCTGATGGGCGCGCTGAACCAGCGTGCCATCGCACGCATCGAAGCCGGCGTGGCTGCGCTGGTCGAGGGCCTGCTGGACGGCCTGGCCGACCGCACGGCGCCCGATCTCATCACCGATTTCGCGGCCTGCATACCGGTGGAGGTGATCGGCAACCTGCTGAACATGCCGCAGGCGCAGCGCGCGCCCTTGCAGGGCTGGTCACTGGCCATCTTGTCGGCGCTGGAACCCGCACCGAGCACCGAGGTGCTAGCCCGCGCCAATGCCGCCGTCACCGACTTCCTGGCCAGCCTGCGCGAGCTGGTGGCCGAACGCCGCCGTCACCCGGGCGACCCCGAAGCCGATGTGCTGACGCGCTTGCTGCAAGGTGATGCCGACGGCAGCCTGAGTGCCGGCGAGTTGCTGCACAACTGCATCTTCATGCTCAACGCCGGCCACGAAACCACCACCAACCTCATCGGCAACGGCCTGCACGCCCTGCTGCGCCATCGCGACCAGTTCGACCGCCTGGTGGCGCAGCCCGAACTGCTGAACACGGCGGTGGAGGAGTTGCTGCGCTTCGAAAGCCCCTTGCAGTTGAACAACCGCCTGGCCACGGCCGACATCGCCATCGACGGCGATGTGCTGCCGGCCGGCACCTTCATCACCCTGGGTGTGGGCGCCGCCAACCGCGACCCGGCGGCCTTCGCCCTGCCGCAGCAGTTGGACATCGCGCGCAAGCCCAACAACCACCTGGCCTTCGGGCAGGGCGCGCACGCCTGTTCGGGCATGAACGTGGCGCGGCTGGAAGCGCGCATCGCCATCGGGCGGCTGCTGGCGAGGTACCCCGGGCTGCAAGCGGCGGGCCCGGCCGTGCGCGACCTGCGGCTGCGTTTTCGCGGCTTGCGCAGCCTGCCGGTGCGGCTGCGCTGAAGGCGGCGGTTCGGCGCACCAGACGCCGCACCGCCTTCAGGTGCCGCTCAGGCCGTCTTCTTCACGAACGACGAGCACCAGCCGCTGGCGGCCACCTGCTTGCCGGCGAAGATCGGGCAGGCACCCGCCGCATCACCAGCCTTGCCCTGGTACAGCGCGCAGGCACTGCATTTCTGCGCCGCCGCGTGCTGCGGAAACTTCTTCTGGTCGGCCTTGCTGGTGTCGGCCACGTAACCCAGCGCGGAGGCGGTGGAGTCTTTCTCGCTGACCATGGCGGGCCCTGCAGGCGGAACCGGCGTGGCAGCCAGGGCCGCGGTGCTGGTGGCGGCAATCTGCAGCAGGAAGATGCGGCGGGTGGTGGTGAACATGGTGGGTTTCCTTGGGTGGGAGCCGTAGCGGCCGAATGTGTCCGGCCCCTCGTGACGCCGTTGCACCCTCAACGGGTGGGCCTGCGTTTGCGTGCACAGCCCGGTCGGAAAATCGGTCCCCACCGGGGGAAACTGCGCCTGCGAAGTGTCCAGTGCCCGTGACATACTGAGATTCCCTCCCTGGGCCCGATGACGGGCGAGTTGTTCAACGATGTCGATGTTTCCCCCGGATCACGCGCTGAGACTCACGCTGGCCGAGGAGGTGCATGCCCGCCCGCCCGAGCCCGTGCGCACGCCGGCCCGCGCCAGCTACGTGGCCGTCATCGTGGACGCCGACGCGCGCAGCCGCGAACTGGCCCACATCGCCGCCCTGTGCGCGCGGCACGGTGTGCCACCCCCTCTGGCGGGCGCCACCCACTTCCGCGCGCAATTGGGGCCGCTGCGCCTGAAGTGGGAACGCCACGGCGAGTTTTCCGGCTACACCTTCATCGCCCCCGGCGCAGTGGGCGACACGCCTTTCGACAGCCAGGCCGCGGCCCTCTTGCCGGCCCAGTGGCTGGCCGCCACGCCCGGCGCGACCATCGCCGCGGTGCATGCCGAACTGCTATCGGCCGCCGACACGCCGGCCACGCCGGAACGCCTGAACGAGGCCCTCGAAGGGCAGATCGTCATCGGTTCGGGCATCGCCGAAGGCGCAGCGCAGGTCTACACCGACTTCCAGTTGCACGCCGGCTGCACCCGCGTGCTGATCTTCGACCTCGGGCTGACCGAGCGCGAGAGCGGGCGCACGCTGCAGCGCCTGTTCGAGATCGAGGCCTACCGCATGCTGGCGCTGCTGGCGCTGCCCATCGCCCGCCGCCAGTCGCCGCGCATCGTCGAGATCGAAGGCGCGCTGGCCGCGCTGACCGATGGCATTGCGCAGGCCCAGGCGCAGGCGCCCACCAGCAGCCACACCAGCAACAGCCAGGTCCAGGACGAAGCCCTGCTGCACGAGCTGACACGCCTGGCCGCCGAGGTGGAAAGTGGCCTGGCCGCCAGCCAGTTCCGCTTCGGCGCCTGCCGCGCCTATTTCGAACTGGTGACCCGGCGCATCGCCGAGTTGCGCGAGACGCGACTGCCCGGCGTGCAGACCTATGACGAATTCATGGCCCGCCGCTTCACGCCGGCCGTCGACACCTGCGCCACCGTGTCGCAGCGCCTGCACGACCTGTCTGAACGCGTGGCGCAGGCCAGCAGCCTGCTGTCGACCCGTGTGAGCATCGCGCGCGAACGCCAGAACCAGGCCTTGCTGGCCAGCATGGACCGGCGCGCCAAATTGCAGCTGCGGCTGCAGCAGACCGTCGAAGGCCTGTCGGTGGCGGCCATCTGCTACTACGCCGCCGGCCTGGTCGGCTATGCCGCCAAGGCGCTGAAGGCGGGCGGCCTGCCACTGAATGTCGACCTCGTCGTCGGCGTCAGCATGCCTCTCGTCGCGCTGGCCGTGCTGGCCGCCTTGCGGCGTGCCCGACGGCGCATCCAGGCCAGTGACCCCCACCTGCACTGACCCGCTCCCGAACCCGAGCCGTAACGCATGTCGACCCTCTATTTCCCCTTCTCTGCCATCGTCGGCCAGGAAGAAATGAAACTCGCCATCCTGTGCGCGGCGGTGGACCCGCGCATCGGCGGCGTGCTGGTCTTCGGCGATCGCGGCACCGGCAAGAGCACGGCGGTGCGCGCGCTGGCCGCCCTGTTGCCCAAGATGCGCGCGGTGGTCGGCTGCGTCTACGGCTGCGACCCGGCCGAGAACAGCGCCTCTTGCGCATCGTGCGCCACGCTGAAGGCTGCCGGCAAGGTCAAGAGCAAGTTGATCCCGGTGCCGGTGGTGGACATGCCGCTGGGTGCCACCGAAGACCGCGTGGTCGGGGCGCTGGACCTGGAAAAAGCCCTGACTGCCGGCATCAAGGCCTTCGAGCCCGGCCTGCTGGCCCGCGCCCACCGCGGCTTCCTCTACATCGACGAGGTCAACCTGCTGGAAGACCACCTGGTCGACCTGCTCATCGACGTCGCCGCCTCGGGCGAGAACGTCGTCGAACGCGAAGGCCTGAGCGTGCGCCACCCGGCGCGCTTCGTGCTGGTGGGCAGCGGCAACCCCGAAGAAGGCGAATTGCGCCCGCAGTTGCTGGACCGTTTCGGCCTGGCGGTGGAAGTGCGCACGCCGCAGGACATCGCTTCGCGGGTCGAGGTGGTGCGCCGCCGCGACGACTTCGAGCGCGACCCGGCGGCCTTCACCCACAAGTGGCACAAGGACGACGACAAGGTGCGCAAGCGCATCGTCGCGGCGCGCGAGCGGTTGGCCGAGGTGCAGGCGCCCGACGCGGCGCTGGAGCGCGCGGCGCAGTTGTGCATGGGCCTGGGCACCGACGGCCTGCGCGGCGAGCTGACGGTGATCCGCGCCGCCCGCGCTTTGGCCGCACTGGACGGAGATACGGCGGTCGAAGACAGCCACATCCGCCGCGTTGCCAAACCCGCCTTGCGCCACCGCTTGCGGCGCGACCCACTGGACGACACCGACGCCAGCGCGCGCGTCGACCGCGTGGTGGTGGAGCTCTTCGGGGCGTGAACACGCCGGAACAGGGTGCGGCTGCGATGACCACGGCTTCGGCTGCCGCTGCTGCGGCTGCGGCCGGTGCGCCCGAGGACGATCCGCTGGACCGCGTCTGGGCCGACGCCGCCTGGGCCGCAGCCTTGCTGGCCATCGACACCCAAGGCCTGGGCGGTGCCGTGCTGCGGGCCGGCGCCGGCCCGGTGCGCGACCGCTGGCTGCGTGATTTCCAGCGCGGGCTGCCGGCCGGCATGCCACAACGGCGCATGCCGGTGGGCATCGCCGACGAACGCCTGCTGGGCGGGCTGGACCTGGCCGCCACGCTGCGGCAAGGCAAGCCGGTGGCGCAGCGCGGGCTGCTGGCCGAAAGCGATGGTGGCGTCGTCACCCTGGCGATGGCCGAACGCCTGAGCGCCGGCACCGCAGCGCGCCTGTGCGCGGCGCTGGACAGCGGCGCCGTCGGCTTCGAACGCGACGGCCTGAGCACGCGCTGGGACGCCCGCGTCGGCGTGCTGGCGCTGGACGAGGCGACCCCGGAAGACGAGCCGCTGTCGGCGGCGCTGGCCGACCGCCTGGCCTTCAGGCTGGACTTGCGCGAACTGGGCCTGCGGTCCTGCGGCGAAGCCGCGGCCGGGCCCGACGACATCACCGCCGCACGGGCGCTGCTGCCGCGCGTGACGCTGGCCGACGCCACGCTGCAGGCGCTGTGCGGCACGGCGCTGCAGCTCGGCGTCGATTCGCCGCGCGCCGGCTTGCTGGCCCTGCGCGCGGCCCGCGCCGCCGCGGCCCTGGCCGGCCGCGCCACGGTGTCCGACGACGACGCCATCCTGGCCGCCCGCCTGGTGCTGGGCCCGCGCGCCACGCGGCTGCCGCCGGCGCCCGTCGAACCGGAACCCGCAAGGTCGGACGACGAGCCGGCACCCCCCGAACCCGACGGGGGCGACCCCGAACCGCCACCGACACCGCCCGCGCCCCCCGACGCGACCGAGACGCCGTCCGAACCCCCGCCTGAAACGCCCGACAAGCCGCCCGAAGAAACACCGGCCGACCAGCTGGAAGACCGGCTGGTCGAGGCCACCACCGCGACCCTGCCCGCCGGCCTGCTGGCCGCGCTGATGGGCGGTGCCGGCGGTGCCCAAGGCGGCCGCGTCGGCGCCCTGACCACCTCGCCGCGCAGCGGCCGTCCGGTGGGCACGCGGCGCGGTGAACCGCGCGGTGGCGCCCGGCTGAACCTGATCGAAACACTGCGCGCCGCCGCGCCCTGGCAGCGCATCCGCGCCGCGGCGGATGCCGAAAAGCGCAGCGCTGCAGCGGCGGCCGAGACGGGCCCCGGCCCGGCCGCGCCCGAACGCGCCGGCCGCATCCACGTGCAGGCCGACGACCTGCGCATCAGCCGCCTGCAGCAGCGCGCCGCCACGGCCACGATCTTCGTCATCGACGCCTCGGGCTCGTCGGCCCTGCACCGCCTGGCCGAAGCCAAGGGCGCCATCAACCTGCTGCTGGCCGACTGCTATGTGCGGCGCGACCAGGTCGCCGTCATCGCCTTCCGCGGCCGCAGCGCCGAACTGCTGCTGCCGCCGACGCGGTCCCTGGTGCGCGCCAAGCGCAGCCTGGCCGGCCTGCCCGGTGGCGGCGGCACGCCGCTGGCGGCGGGGCTGGAAGCGGCGCTGCGGCTGGCGGCCCAGGTGCGGCGCGCCGGGGCCACACCCATCGTCGTGCTGCTGACCGACGGCCGCGGCAACATCGCGCGCGACGGCACGCCCGGGCGCGCCCAGGCCGAGATCGACGCCCTGGCCATGGCCCGCCAGTTGCGCGCGGCGCGGCTGACCACGCTGGTGGTCGACACCTCGCCGCAGCCGGCGCCGGCTGCGCAACGCCTGGCATTGGCGTTGGCCGCGCATTACCGCGCCCTGCCCTATGCCGGCGCCGCAGCGCTGTCGGCGGCGGTCAAGACGCTGCCCGGCAACGCGCGCTGAGCGACCCGACCCGCGCGGCAACGGCAGTGTGACGATGGCGCAAGGCCTGAATTGGGATCGCGACGGCCGGCACTGGCCGCACCGCGAGCGCAGCCACTTCATCGCGGCCGCCGGCCTGCGCTGGCACGTGCAGCACTGGCCCGCGCCCAGGCCTGGCGCGCCGCTGCTGCTGCTGATCCACGGCACCGGTTCGGCCACCCACACCTGGCGGCATCTGGCACCTTTGCTGGCACCGCACGCCGAGTTGATGGCAATGGACCTCCCCGGCCACGGCTTCAGCGGCCCGGCCGTGGCGGACGGGCTCGTCCACGGTGCCAGCATGGCCGGCATGGCGCGTGGCGTGACGGCGCTGCTGGCCGCCTGGGGTGCCCGACCCCGCTGGGTGCTCGGCCATTCGGCCGGAGCGGCCATCGCCATCCGCATGGCGCTGCAGGCGGCCGCGGCCGGTGGCGCGGCGGGCTGGGCCCCCGCCGGCTTGATCGCCTTGAACGCCGCCTTGTTTCCGCTACCCGGCTGGGCCGGTACCCTGTTCTCGCCGGCGGCCAAGCTGCTGGCGCTGAACCCGCTGGTGCCGTCGCTGTTCGCCTGGCGCGCACGCGATGCAGCGGTCGTCCAAAAGCTGCTGGACAGCACCGGCTCCAGGCTGGACGAAGCCGGCACGAGGCTCTACCGGCAGCTGGTCACCAGCCCCGGTCACGTTGCCGGCGCGCTGGGCATGGTGGCGCGCTGGAATCTGCACGAGTTGGCCAGCGACCTGCCCAGCCTGCGCACACCGCTGCACCTGCTGGTGGGCGAGCAGGATGGCACCGTGCCGCCGGCCGACGCCCGCCGGGCGCAGGCGCTGGTGCCGGGTGCGACGCTGGAAACGCTGCCGGGGCTGGGGCATCTGGCGCACGAGGAAGACGCGGCACGCGTTGCCGCCTGTCTGCGGCGCACGCTGCCCGGGTAGGCACCTTGCCCCCAGGCCGGAGCGGGAGCGGGATGAGCCCTGTCAGTGCGAACCGTGCAAACCGTGTGAACGCACGCCGCTGCGCAGGAACAGCCGCGACACGGTGTCGCTCATCGCGTCGCGCTGCTGTTCGTCGGCGCAGCGCAGTTCGCTCATCGCCCCGTGCATGAGCTTGGCCGTCAGGCCGTGCGCCAGGCTTTCCAGCACGGCATCGACGGACCCGCCGCGCGCCAGCAGGCGGCGCGCCCGCGCCAGTTCGATGGCCTGCCAGTCGTCGGTTTGACGGTTCAGCGCGCGGATCAGCGGCACGCTGGCGCGCTGCTCCATCCAGTGCGCAAAGCTCTTCACGCCAGCGTCGACGATTTCCTCGGCGCGGGCCACCGCCGACTGCCGCTTGTCCCCGGCCGTCTGCACCAGCGCTGACAGATCGTCGACGGTGTAGAGGTAGACGTCGCGCAGGCGGGCCACTTCGGGTTCGATATCGCGCGGCACGGCCAGGTCGACCATGAACATCGGCCGCCGGCGGCGCGCTTTCAAGGCGCGTTCGACGGCGCCCAGGCCGATGATGGGCAGCGAACTGGCGGTGCAGGACACCACCACGTCGAATTCACCCAGCCGCTGCGGCAGTTCTGACAGGGGCATGGACTGCGCGCCAAAACGTTCCGCCAAAGCGGCGCCGCGTTCCAGCGTGCGGTTGGCCACCGTCATGCTCAGCGGATGGCGGCTGGCGAAGTGGGCGGCGGTGAAGTCGATCATCTCGCCGGCACCCACCAGCAGCACCTTCACGGTTCCCAGGTCTTCGAAGAGTTGCGACGCCAGGCGCACCGTGGCCGCCGCCATGCTGACCGAGTGCGCGCCGATTTCGGTGGCGCTGCGCACTTCCTTGGCCACCGAGAAAGAGCGCTGAAACAATTGGTGCAGGGTGCTGCCCAGCGTGCCGGCGAGACCCGCCTCGCGCACCGCGACCTTGATCTGCCCGAGGATCTGCGGCTCGCCCAGGACCATCGAATCCAGGCCGGAAGCCACCCGGAAGGCATGGCGCGCCGCTTCGCTGTCTTCCACCACATAGGCGTGGTCGGCCAGGCGCACGCTGCTGTGGGCGCCCGCGCTGGCGGCGTTCAAGCCGCCCTGTTCGGCCAGCCAGTTCAACGCCGGCTGCGCCAGCTCCGACGCGCTGTGCGCGTCTTCCGCGGCGATGTAAAGCTCGGTCCGGTTGCAGGTGGACAGCAGCGTGGCTTCGGCCGAAGCCCGCTGCAGGCATTCCTGCAGCGAACGCAGCGCCGCCGGCAACTGTGGCGCGGCGAAGGCAAAGCGCGAACGCAGGTCCAAAGGGGCACTGTGGTGGTTGATGCCGAGCGCCAGGACGGTCATGGTGCCGCACCGCTGGGGCTGGGAAGCTCTCGTTGACGCCGTGTGTTCATGGCCCTATCCTAAAGCTGTCTCGCTAAGTTGACAACTTAGGGTGACAACTTAGACTGACATCTTTGCAAGATCGGAAAGCACGCCGCAAGCTGTCCCTGCCGTCTGCCGGCCGGGCAGACCGACCCACCCACGAAAGGAACTGGATCGATGAACACCCAAGACCGGATCGAGCACGCCTTGCTGGCTGCGATGTCGCTGGGGTCGATGGCGGGCCCGACGGACGCCCCTGACCACAGGGGTTGCCCCCCGAAGTTGCAGGCTGCCGTGCGGCACGCGGTATTCCCGGGCGGCGCGCGCATCCGCCCGCAGCTGTGCCTGGCCGTGGCAAGGGCCTGCGGCGACAAGGATCCCCGCCTGGCCGATGCCGCCGCTGCCGCCATCGAGTTGCTGCACTGCGCCTCGCTGGTCCACGACGACCTGCCCTGCTTCGACGACGCCGAGACGCGACGCGGCGTGGCCTCGGTGCACACGGCCTACGGCGAACGCATCGCCGTGCTGACCGGCGACGCCCTGATCGTGCTGGCCTTCCAGACACTGGCCCATGGCGCCGAGCACGCCCCGCAGCGCCTGCCGGCGCTGATCAGCCTGCTGGCCCGCCGCGTCGGCGCGCCGACCGGTATCGTGGCCGGCCAGGCTTGGGAATGCGAGCCCTACGTGGCTTTGCCGGCCTACCACCGGGCCAAGACCGGCTCGCTTTTTTCGGCCTGCACCGAGGCCGGCGCCTTGGCCGCTGGTGCCGACCCCCAGGCCTGGCAGGCCTTCGGTCTGTGCCTGGGCGAGGCCTATCAGGTCGCCGACGACATCCGTGACGTCGCCTGCAGCGCTGAACTGCTGGGCAAGCCCAATGGCCGCGACCTGGCCCTGCACCGCCCCAGTTCGGCCACCGAACTGGGCCTGAGCGGCGCCATCGCCCACTTCGACCAACTGATGGCGCGCGCTGTCGACGCCATCCCGTCCTGCGCTGGCGCCGCCATGCTGCGGGCCCTGGCCAAGGCCGAGTCCGAACGCCTGGTGCCGCAAGCCACGGTTCGCGACCTGGCCCTGGCGGCTTGAGCAAGGCCCCACCCATGGATGTACCGCTGACCGCACCCACCGTGACGACCTCCCTGGGCTGGCGCCAGCGCTGGCAAGCCTGGCGCGATGGTGTCCTGACCAGCCCCGACTTCCAGCGGCGTGCCGCACGCAGCTGGTGGATGCGACCCATCGCCCGGCGCCGTGCGCGCGGGCTGTTCGACCTGGTGGCCGGCTTCGTCTACTCGCAGGTGCTGCTGGCCTGTGTCCGCCTGAAGGTCTTCGACCTGCTGGCACAGGGCCCGCTCGACGAACAGGAACTGGCGCGACGCCTGGACGTGCCGCTGGATGGCCTGCAGCGCCTGCTGGCCGCCGCCGTCTCGCTGGACCTGCTGGAACACCGCAGCACGCGCCTGGGCACAGCCTGTTTTGGCCTGGGCAAGCTGGGCGCACCCATGGTGGGCAACGGCGCCATCGCCGCCATGGTCGAGCACCACGCCGTGCTCTACGCCGACCTGCAGGACCCGGTGGCCTTGTTGCGCGGCAGCGGCGCACCACCGGCCTTGTCGGCCTACTGGGCCTACGCCACCGCGGCGGCGCCCGGCGCGCTGGCACCGGCCCAGGTCAACGACTACTCGGCGTTGATGTCCGCTTCGCAGCCCCTGGTGGCCGAAGAGGTGCTCGACACCTACGACGTGCGCCGCCACCGCTGCCTGCTCGACGTGGGCGGCGGCCAGGGCCGCTTCCTGCGCGCCGTGGCGCGCCGGGCGCCGAAGCTCAAGCTGATGCTCTTCGACTTGCCGGGCGTGGTGCCCGTTGCCCACGAGGCCCTGGCCGCCGACGGCCTGGCCCACCGCAGCGCCGTCCACGGGGGCGACTTCACGCGCGACCCCCTGCCCAGCGGCGCCGACATCGCCACCCTCATCCGCGTCATCTACGACCACCCCGACGAACGGGCCCTGGCCATCCTGCGCGCCGTCTTCCAGGCCCTGCCAGCGGGCGGCACGCTGCTGCTGGCCGAGCCCATGGCCGGCGCACCGGGGGCGCCGCGCATGGGCGACGCCTACTTCGGCTTCTATCTGCTGGCCATGCACGGCGGCCGTTCGCGCACGGCCGCCGAACTGCAGTCGCTGATGGAAACCGCCGGTTTCGAGCGCGTGCGCGAACTGCCCACGCCGATTCCCTTGCAGGTGGGCGTGCTGGTGGCGCGCAAACCGGCCCAGCCGGTGGCCACTGAAACACCGCAATCCGCTTTAAAGGCGTAAATCCCGCTTGACACTTTAAAGTGTCCGCCTAAGATGACAACCATGAAAACACACGCCGTCGTGATGGAGCAGCCAGAGCATCTGAAGGTGATGCATCTGCCGCTGACCGACCCCAGCGACAGCGACGTGGTGGTCGACATTGAATTCAGCGGCATCTCCACCGGCACCGAACGCCTGCTGTGGAACGGCAGCATGCCCGCCTTCCCCGGCATGGGCTACCCGCTGGTGCCGGGCTACGAATCGGTGGGCCGTGTCGTGGCTGCGGGCCCGCTGGCCCAGCGTCGGGTCGGGGAGCAGGTCTACGTGCCGGGCGCCCGCTGTTACGGCGAAGTGCGCGGCCTGTTCGGCGGCGCTGCATCCCGGCTCATCGTGCCCAGCGACAAGGTGCTGCCCATCAGCGACAGCCTGGGCGCCAACGCGGTGCTGCTGGCCCTGGCGGCCACGGCCTATCACGCGGTGGCCTGCGGTGGCAAGAGCGCGCCGCACCGGCCGCCCGATCTGATCGTCGGACACGGTGTACTCGGCCGCCTGCTGGCCCGCCTGGTGGTGGCCGCCGGTTTCGACGCACCCACGGTCTGGGAACTGAACCCGGCCCGCGCCAGTGGCGCCGTCGGTTACCCGGTCATCACGCCGGACGAAGACACGCGCCGCGACTACCAGGCCATCTACGACGTCAGCGGTGACAGCGGCATCCTCGACAAGGCCATCGCCCGCTTGGCATACGGCGGCGAGGTGGTGCTGGCCGGCTTCTACACCGAGCCCCTGCAATTCAATTTCGCGCCCGCCTTCATGCGTGAAGCACAGATCCGCACGGCCGCCGAGTGGAAGCGCGCCGACATGTTGGCCGTGAAGGAGCTGGCCGAAAACGGCCGCCTGTCCCTCGACGGCCTGATCACCCACCACGATGTCGCCACCCACGCCGCAGACGCATACCGCACCGCCTTCGGCGATGCGGCCTGTCTGAAGATGGTTCTCGACTGGAGACAGATGCAATGAGCAGCAGCACGATTCCCGCAACGGCCACCGTCACCTTCATGTCCCGCGAACAGTTGCGCGCCGAGGCCGCCGTCGAACCCGATCAGGTGCACACCGGTCCGGTGACCAAGGAAACCCAGATCATCGCCATCTACGGCAAAGGCGGCATCGGCAAGAGTTTCACGCTGGCCAACCTGAGCTACATGATGGCGCAGCAAGGCAAGAAAGTGCTGCTGATCGGTTGCGACCCGAAGAGCGACACCACCAGCCTGCTGTTCGGCGGCAAGGCCTGCCCGACCATCATCGAGACCAGCAGCAAGAAGAAGCTGGCCGGTGAAGCGGTGGCCATCGGCGACGTCTGCTTCAAGCGCGACGGCGTCTACGCCATGGAACTCGGCGGGCCTGAAGTCGGCCGCGGCTGCGGCGGGCGCGGCATCATCCACGGCTTCGAGACGCTGGAAAAGCTGGGCTTCCACGACTGGGGTTTCGACTTCGTGCTGCTAGACTTCCTGGGCGACGTGGTCTGCGGCGGCTTCGGTCTGCCGATTGCCCGCGACATGTGCCAGAAGGTCATCGTCGTGGCCAGCAACGACCTGCAATCGCTCTACGTGGCGAACAACGTCTGCAGCGCGGTCGAGTACTTCCGCAAGCTGGGTGGCAATGTCGGCGTGGCCGGCGTGGTCATCAACAAGGACGACGGCACCGGTGAAGCGCAGGCTTTCGCCCAGGCCGCCGGCATCCCGGTGCTGGCCGCCATCCCGGCCAACGAAGACATCCGCCGCAAGAGCGCCAGCTACGAAATCATCGGCCGCCCCGGCACGCAGTGGGCGTCGCTGTTCGAAGAGCTGGCCACCAATGTCGCCGAGGCCCCGCCCGTGCGTCCGAAACCGCAGACCCAGGACCAGTTGCTGGGCCTGTTCAGTGCCGAAGTGACCGGCCGCGATTTCAAGATGGAACCGGCCACGGTCTTCGACATGGTCGGCAAGCACGAAGTCATCAAGCCGACTCTCGAAGTCGTTTACGACGCGGCCTGATCATGCAGGACATCGATCCAGTTCCAACCCCCGACGCGGCGCTGCCCCAGGGCGTGGCGCTGGCCGTGCCGGCCGCCGCGCAGGCCGATGGCCTGGGTTGCCATTCCGGCAAGGACGCGATGTTGGCCGCCGCCAAGACGGCCGGAAAAAGCGAAGTGCTGCAGCAGTACGCCAAGGACTACCCCCTGCCCGAAGGCGCCGGCCCGCACGACCAGCCGCAAAGCATGTGCCCGGCCTTCGGTTCGCTGCGCGTGGGGCTGCGCATGCGGCGCACCCACACCATCCTGTCGGGCAGCGCCTGCTGCGTCTACGGGCTGACGTTCACCAGCCATTTCTACGGCGCGCGCCGCAGCGTGGGCTATGTGCCCTTCAACAGCGAAAGCCTGGTCACCGGCAAGCTGTTCGAGGACATCCGCGACACCGTGCACGCCCAGGCCGACCCGGCGCTGTACGACAGCATCGTCATCATCAACCTGTGCGTGCCGACAGCCAGCGGCGTGCCGCTGCAACTGCTGCCCAAGCAGATCAACGGCGTGCGCATCATCGGCATCGACGTGCCCGGTTTCGGCGTGCCCACGCATGCGGAAGCGAAAGACGTGCTGGCCGGCGCGATGCTGAAATACGCCCGCACCGAAGCCGAATCCGGCCCGGTGATGGCGCCGCGCAACGGCATCAGCAGCAAGCCCACCATCAGCCTGCTGGGCGAGATGTTCCCGGCCGACCCGATGATCATCGGCGCGATGCTCGAACCCATGGGCCTGGCTGTCGGCCCCACGGTGCCGACCCGCGAATGGCGCGAGCTGTATGCCGCGCTGGACTGCGCCGCCGTGGCCGCCATCCACCCGTTCTATACGGCCAGCGTGCGCGAATTCGTCACCGCCGGTCGCCCGGTGGTCGCCTCGGCACCGGTCGGCTTTGACGGCACCGAAGCGTGGCTGCAGGCCATCGGCAACAGCTGCAACATCGGCCAGGCGCAGATCGACGCGGCGAAGAACCGCTTCCTGCCGGTCATCAAGGCGGTGCTGGCCAAGACGCCGATCAAGGGCCGCATCACGGTCAGCGGCTATGAAGGCAGCGAACTGCTGGTCGCCCGTCTGCTGATCGAGAGCGGTGCCGAAGTGCCTTATGTCGGCAGCGCCTGCCCCAAGACACCGTGCAGCGCGCCCGACCTGGAATGGCTGCAAGCGCGCGGCGTGCATGTGCAATACCGCGCCTCGCTGGAACAAGACATCGCAGCCGTGCGCGAATTCAAGCCCGATCTGGCCATCGGCACCACGCCGGTCGTTCAGGCCGCCAAGCAGGCCACCATCCCTTCGCTGTACTTCACCAATCTCATTTCGGCACGCCCGCTGATGGGCCCGGCCGGTGCCGGCTCGCTGGCGCAGGTCGTCAACGCGGCCATCGCCAACAAGGCGCGCTTCGAGCAGATGCGCGAGTTCTTCGGTGATGTGGGCGGTGGCGACAAGGCCGGCGTGTGGGAAGGCGTACCGCAAGAGCGGCCCGAATTCCGCGCCGAGACCAAGCGTCAGGTCATCAAGCTGCTGAAGAAGCGCAATGCCGAGGCGATGATCTGATGGCCGCGCCGAAACTCAATTACGTCATCGACCACGACCGCGCTGGCGGTTACTGGGGCGCTGTTTACGTCTTCACCGCCATCAAGGGCCTGCAGGTCATCATCGACGGCCCGGTGGGTTGCGAGAACCTGCCCGTCACCTCGGTACTGCATTACACCGACGCGCTGCCGCCGCACGAACTGCCCATCGTCGTCACCGGTCTGGCCGAAGAGCAGCTCGGCCGCGAAGGCACCGAAGGCGCCATGAAGCGCGCGCATGCCTCGCTCGATCCTGATCTGCCCAGCGTGGTGGTCACCGGCTCCATCGCCGAGATGATCGGTGGTGGCGTGACACCGGAAGGCACGACGATTGCGCGCTTCCTGCCGCGCACCATCGACGAAGACCAGTGGCAATGCGCCAACCGCGCGATGTTCTGGCTGTGGACGGAATACGGCCTGCGCAAAGTGCCGCAACGCACGCCTTTTGCTGACCGCCCGGCCGGCGAAAAGCCGCGGGTGAATTTGATCGGCCCCTGCTACGGCACTTTCAACATGCCCAGCGACCTGGCCGAGATCCGCCGTCTGGTGCAAGGCATCGGCGCCGAAGTGAACATGGTCTTCCCGCTGGGCAGCCACCTGGCCGATGTGTCGCGCCTGGTCGAAGCCGACGTGAACATCTGCATGTACCGTGAATACGGCCGCATGCTGTGCGAAGCGCTGGAGCGCCCGTATCTGCAAGCGCCCATCGGCCTGCACAGCACGACGGCTTTCCTGCGCCAATTGGGCGAATTGCTGCACCTCGACCCCGAGCCTTTCATCCAGCGCGAAAAGCACACCACCATCAAGCCCATCTGGGACTTGTGGCGCAGCGTCACACAGGATTTTTTCGGCACCGCCAATTTCGCCGTCGTGGCCAACGAAACCTATGCGCGCGGCATCCGGCACTTTCTGGAAGACGAACTCGGTTTGCCGTGCAATTTCGCCATCTCGCGCCGCGCCGGTGAGAAGACCGACAACGAGACGGTGCGCAAGCTGACGCACGAAAAGCCGCCGCTGGTGATGTTCGGTTCCTACAACGAACGCATGTACCTGGCCGAAATGGGTGGCGGCGGACACGGCCCCAAGCCCAGCTACATCCCCGCGTCGTTTCCCGGTGCCGTCATACGCCGCCACACCGGCACGCCCTTCATGGGTTACGCGGGCGCCACCTACATCGTCCAGGAATTCTGCAACGCGCTGTTCGACGCGCTGTTCCACATCCTGCCGCTGTCCACCGACATGGACAAGGTCGACGCCACGCCCAGCCGGCTGTCGCAACCCTTGCCCTGGGACGATGAGGCCATGGAACGGTTGCAGGACATGGTCGAAGCCGAACCGGTGCTGGTGCGCATCTCAGCCGCCAAGCGCTGGCGCGACGCGGCCGAGTCCGACGCCCGCCACCGCAGCGAAGAAATCGTCACCGCAGCGGTGCTGAACCGCTTGTTCGGCGCTCGCAAAGTCGAGGTGAGCGCATGAACCCGTCGTGCCACCCGGCCTGTCACGGCTTACCCACCCCACACGCGCAATGCCTGTCAAAGCGCATGTCCACAGCCGTCGAAAAAGCGGCTGTGGTTTCCGTCTGCACCATCCGGTGTGGTTTCCGCCGCAAGGCGTTTTTTGGAGGAGTTTGAGCTATGGCTTCAAACGTGAATCCGTCGGGTCTGACCGACGACGAATGCCAAGAGGTTCACAAGTACTTCATTCAAGGGTACTTGCTCTGGGCTGTTGGCGCGTTCGCCGCCCACAGCCTGGTGTGGATCTGGCGTCCCTGGTTCTAAAACTTAGCTGAAGAGGTTATCCACCATGTCACAAGAAATCGCTGGCTTCCACGCGACCCACCACGAGGGCTCTCTCAAGGGCTTCCAAGGCATCTTCGTCGTGATCTTCATCGCTTTCCTGGGCTTGGCGCTGGCCTCGATGTTGTTTACCCAGGATTGGCGCACCTACCTGCCAGGGGCAGAGGGCGCAAGGTCGATGTTGAGCGGCGTGAAGAGCGCTGTTTACACCGTCATTTCCCAATTGAGTTAATGCAAAGGAAAGCAACATGTGGCGTTTTTGGCGAGTAGTCGATCCCCGCAAGGCGATCATCATGGTCGGTCTCTTGATTGCCTTCGTCTCGACGAGCATCCATCTGATCCAGATCAGCGGCGATCGTTACAACATCAATACCTGGCATCCCGACACGGTGAAAGCCGCGAAGGCCGCGCAAAACGCGCCGATGCCGAAATAACGGTTTCTTGCCGTTACCCGTGGCGGGCGCGCCGGGGTTTTTTGAACCGCGCGCCCGTCATGTCTGGTTTTCTGAAGCCTTGCCCACGAATTAGCACACCCTGGTGACGCGCATTGCGCCGCGCACCTGGAGGACACAACATGGCCATGCTGAGTTTTGAACGCAAATACCGGGTACGGGGCGGCACCCTGCTGGGTGGCGACCTGTTCGACTTCTGGGTCGGCCCTTTTTACGTCGGATTTTTCGGTATCAGCGGCGCGTTCTTCACGCTGTTGGGTACCACGATGATTCTCTGGGGCGCGGCCATGGGCCCGACCTGGAACCTCTGGCAGATCAGCATCGCACCGCCCGACCTGTCTTACGGCCTGCGCATGGCGCCGATGATGGCTGGCGGGCTTTGGCAGATCATCACCGTCTGCGCGCTCGGGTCTTTCGGCTCATGGGCGCTGCGCGAAGTCGAGATTTCACGCAAGCTCGGCATGGGCCTGCACGTGCCCTTTGCTTTTGCCTTCGCCATCCTGGCCTATGCCACGCTGCAGGTGATACGGCCGGTGCTGCTCGGCGCCTGGGGGCATGCCTTCCCCTACGGCATCTACAGCCACCTGGACTGGGTCAGCAACGTGGCCTACCAGTTCCTGCACTTCCACTACAACCCGGCGCACATGATCGCGGTGACCCTGTTCTTCGCGACCACGCTGGCCTTGTCGATGCACGGCGGCCTGGTGCTCTCGTCCACCAACCCGGGCAAAGGCCAGTTGGTCAAGACGCCCGAACACGAAGACACCTTCTTCCGCGATTTCATCGGCTACTCGGTCGGCACCCTGGGCATCCACCGCGTCGGCCTGTTCCTGGCCCTGTCTGCGGTCTGGTTCGCTGCCCTGTGCATCGTGATCAGCGGCCCCTTCTGGACCCAAGGCTGGCCCGAATGGTGGGGCTGGTGGCTGAACATGCCCATCTGGGGCAAGTGAAGTCAGGCCCGACACCCCATTAGCGCAGCGAGGAGAAAAACCCCATGGCTCAGTTCCAGCCGCTGTTCTCGATCGAGAACCAGAACCTGTTCACCGAAGTGCAGCCGACCGGCCCGCTGCACCCCGGCCCAGCCTTGCCGCACGGCGATTGGCGCCGCAGCGGCCAGCCTTTCCTGGTCCATCTGCTGGGCCGCATCGGCAACGCCCAGATCGGGCCCATCTACCTGGGCACCCTGGGCCTGATGTCGATCGCCCTGGGCACGCTGGCCTTCAACATCATCGGCTTCAACATGCTGGCCTCGGTAGACTGGAGCCCGCTGCAACTGATCCGCCAGTTGTTCTGGCTGGCCCTGGAGCCGCCGCCCCCGGCCTTCGGCCTGAGCTTTCCGCCGCTGGCGCAGGGCGGCTGGTGGCTGATCACCGGCTTCCTGCTCACCGCGTCGATCATCCTGTGGTGGGCGCGCACCTACCGCCGGGCGCGCCAGCTGGGGCTGGGCACGCACGTCGCCTGGGCCTTCGCCGCGGCCATCTGGCTGTACCTGGTGTGCGGCTTCTTCCGCCCCATCATGATGGGCAGCTGGAGCGAGGCGGTGCCCTTCGGCATCTTCCCGCACCTGGACTGGGTCTCTGCGCTGTCGCTGCGCTACGGCAACCTGTTCTACAACCCCTTCCACGCGCTGTCGATCGTCTTCCTGTACGGCTCGGTGCTGCTGTTTGCGATGCACGGCGGCACCATCCTGGCGGTCAGCCGCTTCGGCGGCGAACGCGAGATCGAGCAGATCGTCGACCGCGGCACGGCCAGCGAAAGAGCCGCCCTGTTCTGGCGCTGGACCATGGGCTTCAACGCCTCGATGGAATCGATACACCGCTGGGCCTGGTGGTTTGCCGTGCTGTGCCCCTTGGTCGGCGGCATCGGCATCCTGTTGACCGGCCCGGTGGTCGACAACTGGTACCTCTGGTCCATGAAACACGGCGTCGTGCCGTCTTACCCCGCCGTCTACCCCATCAGCGTGGACCCGGCCCTGATCGGAGTCAAGCCATGAGCGTCGTTACCCGAGCCAGTCATCTTTTCGTCGCCGCCCTGGCTGCCGCGCTGCTGGCCGGTTGCGAGCGGCCGCCGGTGACGTCCATCCAGAACGGCTATCGCGGCACCGGCATGGCGCAGGTCAACAACCCGCGCACCGACGCCAAGACGGTGGCCAAGAACATCGCCCCGGAATCGGCAGAAGCAGCCAGCCCGGATGGCCCGAGGGCGTCGCAGGTTTATCAGAACGTCAAGGTGCTGGGCCATCTCAGCGTGGCCGAGTTCTCGCGCCACATGGCGGCCATCACCTCGTGGGTTGCGCCGCAGGAAGGTTGTGCCTACTGCCACAACGTGCAGAATTTTGCCGACGACGGCAAGTACACCAAGGTGGTGGCGCGGCGCATGGTGCAGATGACGCAGCACCTGAATGCCGACTGGAAACCGCACGTCGGCACCACCGGGGTCACCTGCTACACCTGCCACCGCGGCAACCCGGTGCCGGCGCAAGTCTGGTACGCACCGGCCGGCCGCAAGTACGCCGAAAACTCGATCATGGGTGACCTGGCAGGCCAGAACATCGGGGCGCCGTCGGTGGGCTACAGCTCGCTACCCAACGACCCCTTCACCCCCTACCTGCTGAACGACTTGCCGGTCCGCGTCAACGGCAACGAGGCCTTGAAGTTCACGGGGATGAAGAAGAACCTCAGCAGCACCAAGCAGGCCGAGCACACCTACGGCTTGATGGTGCACATGGCCAACTCGCTGGGGGTCAATTGCACCTTCTGCCACAACACGCGGGCCTTCCAGTCCTGGAGCGAAGCACCACCACAGCGCGTCACGGCCTGGTACGGCATCCGCATGGCACGCGATCTGAACGTCGCCTACATGGAGCCGCTGACGGCCACCTTCCCGGACAACCGCAAGGGCGTGAAGGGCGATGTGGCCAAGGTCAACTGCTCCACCTGCCACCAGGGCGTGAACAAGCCTTTGCTGGGTGCGCAGATGGCCAAGAACCACCCGGAGTTGCTGCAGACGGTGGCTCCGGTGCCTGTCACCGTGGCGGCTGCAGATGCGACACCGGCAGCCGGTCCTAGCGCGGCAACGGCCACCGCTGCGCCGGAAGCCCCCAAGAAGTAGCCGGCAAACGACCGACGGGGCTTGCTGCCTGGCGCGCAACCCCGTACTGTCCAGCGCACGATGATCCGTTCCAGCCAGGTTCTTCAGCGCAGCCCCGCACCGCCCGCATCCCCACCCGCAGCCGCAGCTGGCGGGCAGCGGCCGGCGCTGGATAGCGACCGTGGCGGCGCCCCTGCCGGCCCCTTGTCGGCAGACATCGAAGCGACCGCCGACGATGTGGCAGTGCTGCTGCTCGCGGACATCGCCGTCGGCCACCGCCTGTGGGGGTGGTCGCGCATCGTGCGGGGCGGCGCGGCGCTGGCCGCCGTGCCCGGCCTGCGCCTGGCCAAGGCCCTGGGCAGCGGCCACCAGGGCGGTTTCGGGCTGCGGCCCAGCACCTCGCGGCAAGGCCTGTTTGCGCTGTTTGCCGACGCAGCCAGCGCCGACGACTTCATCGCGCATTCGGCCATCGTGGCCGCCTACCGCGACCGCGCCGGTGAGTTCCTGGTGGCCAAGCTGCGCGCCACCAGCAGCCGCGGCGCCTGGGGCGGCACCGGCATGGCAGCCACTGCGGCCACACCCACGGCCGGACCGGTGGCTGCGTTGACGCGGGCTTCGATACGCCCGACCAAGGCCGCCGCGTTCTGGCGTCTGACACCGAATTCCGAAGCCGCACTGGCGGGCACACCCGGCTGCCGCCTGGCCGTCGGCCTGGGCGAAGCGCCGCTGTTGCGCCAGGCCACCTTCAGCGTCTGGGACAACCAGGCCGCGATGGACGCCTATGCCCGCAGCGGGCCCCACCTGGACGCCATCCGCGGCGCCCAGGCGGGCGGCTGGTTCAGCGAATCGATGTTCGTGCGCTTCGTGCCGCTGTTGCTGCAGGGTCGCTGGCAAGGCCGCGACCATGGCTGAAACCCGGCCCCCGGTGGCCGGCCGGTCAGCACCATCCAGCCTGGTGCGGGCATGACCGCCACCGCCCTGCGCGAACACCGGGTGGTGGTGGTGGGTGCCGGCATCGGCGGGTTGGTCAGCGCGCTGCTGCTGGCCCACCGCGGCCTGCCAGTCACGCTGGTGGAAGCCGCGGCCACCCCGGGCGGCAAGATGCGCCAAGTGCAGGTCGATGGTGTGGCCGTCGATTCGGGCCCCACGGTGTTCACCATGCGCTGGGTCTTCGACCAGATCCTGGCCGAGGTGGGCCAGGATCTGGACAGCCAACTCACGCTGAGCCCGCTCTCGGTGCTGGCCCGCCATGCCTGGCGCGGCACGCCGCAAACCCTGGACCTGTACGCCGATGCGCAGCGTTCGGCCGACGCCATTGCCGCTTTCAGCAGCCCGGCCGAGGCCCGCCGCTTCCTGGGCTTCTGCGCGCAAGCACGGCAGATCTACACCCAGCTGGAAGGTCCCTACATCCGCTCGGAACGGCCCACCTTGCTGAGCATGGCGCGCGACCTCGGCCCCCGCGGCCTGCTGGCCCTGGCCGGCCTGGGGCCGATGGCCAGCCTGTGGCAGCACCTGGCGCGCCACTTCCACGACCCGCGCTTGCAACAGTTGTTCGGCCGTTACGCCACCTACTGCGGCAGCAACCCCTGGGCTGCACCGGCCACGCTGATGCTGGTGGCCCAGGTGGAACTCGACGGGGTCTGGGCCGTGGACGGTGGCATGCACGCGGTAGCGCGCATGTTCGAGCGGCTGGCCCGGGCGCACGGCGTGAACTTCGAGTACGGCCAGGCCTGCGAGCAGATCCTGGTGCAAGGGGGCCGCACCTGCGGCGTGCGGCTGGCCGATGGCCGCACGCTGGCTGCCGATTCGGTGGTCTTCAACGGCGACGCCAACGCCCTGGCCAGCGGCCTGCTGGGCCCGGCGGCGCAGCGTGCGGCACCACCGGTGGCGGTGCAGCAGCGCTCGCTGTCGGCGATGACCTGGTCGATGAACGCCAGCGCCGCTGGCTTTCCACTGGTCCGCCACAACGTCTTCTTCGACAAGGACTACCGTTCGGAGTTCGACGATATCTTCCGCCGCCGCCGCCTGCCGCAGCAAGGCACGGTCTATGTCTGCGCGCAAGACCGGCTGGACGACGCCAGCGGGCCGGCCGGACCGGAACGCCTGCTTTGCCTGGTGAATGCCCCCGCTGACGGCGACACCCGACCTTTTGATGTCCAGGAGACCGATCCATGCGAGCACCGGAGCCTGGCGCTGTTGCGCCAGTGCGGCTTGACGCTGCAGGCCCAAGCGCACCAGGTGGTGCGCACGACGCCGGCCGACTTTCACCGCCTCTTCCCGGCCACGGGCGGGGCGCTGTACGGGCCGGCGACCCACGGCTGGATGTCGGCCTTCACGAAGCCGGCATCGACCAGCCGTGTGCCGGGCCTGTACCTGGCGGGGGGCAGCGTGCACCCGGGCCCGGGGGTGCCGATGGCGGCCATGAGCGGGCATTTGGCGGCCGCGACGCTGATGGCACACCTCGATTCGACCAGCCGGTCGCGCCGGGTGGTTATCTCTGGTGGTACGTCGATGCCCTCAGCGACGACGGCCAGCACGGTTTCAGCATCATCGCCTTCGTGGGCAGCGTCTTCTCGCCCTACTACGCCTATTCCCGCCGCTTCGGCAGCGGCGACCCCGAAAACTTCTGTGCCCTGAACGTGGCGCTGTACGGCAAGGCCGGCCGCCGCTGGACCATGACCGAACGCGGCCGGAGCCAGATTCAACGCAGCGCCCGCGAGTTCGTCGTCGGCCCCAGCCGTCTGCATTGGGACGGCGCTGCCCTGGTCATCGACATCGACGAGATCAGCGTGCCGCTGCCGCAGCGCGTGCGCGGCCAGATCCGGGTGCATCCGCAGGGCTTGTGCCCTTTCGTCACGGGCCTGGACGCGCAGGCGCAGCACCGCTGGGGCCCGATCGCCCCTTGCGCCAGGGTGGAGGTGGACTTGCAGCAACCCAGCGCGCGCTGGTCAGGGCACGCCTACATGGACAGCAACGAAGGCGACGAACCCGTGGACCGCGGTTTTCGCGAGTGGGACTGGTCGCGCACGGTGCTGGCCGACGGCAGCACCGCCGTCATCTACGACGTGCGACCGCGCGAAGGGCCGGACCGCGTGATCGCGCAACGGTTTGCACCCGACGGCAGCAGCCGGGCTTTCGAACCGCCAGCGCGCCAGACCTTGCCGCGCAGCAAATGGCTGCTGCCGCGCACCATGCGCAGCGAAGCCGGCACCCCGGCGCGGGTGGTGCAGACGCTGGAAGACACCCCGTTCTATGTGCGGTCGGTGCTCAGTTCGGGCCTCTTCGGCGAGCCCGTGACCTCGGTGCACGAAACGCTGGACCTGCCCCGCGTCGTGTCCTTGCCCGTGCGGTTGATGCTGCCCTGGCGCATGCCGCGCAGGCCGTTCTAGTCGCGCTGGCGCGACTGTGCCCGTTCGAGCTCGCGCGGGCCGAAGGACGAAGCCTGCGCGCCCTCGCTGGCCAGCCCTTGCAGGTACAGCGCCTCCAGTTCGGGCGCCGCGCGCAGCAGTTCGCGCTCGGCCGGACGCGTGTGCAACAGCGCGCGCAGGGCGTACAGCACACGCACCCAGCCGGGCACCCAGATGCGTGAGCGGCGGCTCTGGATGCCATCGGCCATCGCCACGGCGGCAGCGGCCGCCGTTGTCTCCCGGTTCATCAGGGCCGGCATGGTGCGACGCAAGCGGGCGAAGGCCGGGTGCAGCGCACCTTCGGTGACGAGCGGCGTGCTCACCCAGTGGGCATGGATGGCCCCGACGCCCACGCCGTGGGCGGCCAGTTCGATGCGCCAGCTGTTGCACATCGCTTCGACCGCGGCCTTGCTGGCCGCGTAGGCCGACATCAGGGGCGGGTGGGCGAAGGACGACACCGAGGCCGTCACCGCGATGAAGCCGCGTTGCGCCGTCACGGCCGGCAGGGCGCTGCGCACGGTGTTGAAGGTACCCATCACATTGACGTCGATGCAGCGCCTGAAGGCCGCCGGGTCGGTGTGGGCCAGCGGCCCGAAAGACGCCATGCCGGCGTTGGCCCAGACCACGTCGATGCGGCCGTGGCGCGCCAGCGCCGCGTCGACGGCAGCCTGGCATTGCGCCAGCGACGTGACGTCGGCCTGCACGGTCAGCACATCGCCGCCCAGCGTGGCCGCCGTGGCCGCCAGCGTATCGCGGTCGCAATCGAGCAGGACCACGGTGGCCCCGCGGCGCTGCAGTTCCAGCGCCCCGGCCGCGCCGATGCCCGAGCCGGCGCCGGTGATCAGCATCACCTGGCCTTGCAGCGGTCTGCGGCTGTCGCTCAAGCTGCGCTTCAGGGTGCGCCGGCGCTGGGCGTCAAGCCGACTTGGTGACCATGAAGTAGATGATCGGCAAGGGCAGCGCCGTGGCCACCGCGCCCGAGACCTGCCAGATGCGCGACCACTGCAGGTACTCCTTGGTGATCTGCGTCGTGCGCTGCAGCAGGCGGCGCTGCTTGAGCTGGATGGGCACCAGCACCAGCATCCAGATCAGCCCGCTCAGGCTGAACAGCGCATAGCTCCAGCTGATCCAGGGGTGGGCGCTGTCGCCGAACTGCGCCGACATCAAGTGCCCGGTGAAGACCACGCCGAGCGCGCCGGTCAGCGTGAACAACAAGTCGGTGATCAGCACCAGCCGGTTGCTGAACTGGATGATGGCGTGGTTGCGCGTGCGTTCGGCCAGCGCCGCCCAGATGCCGCTGACCACCACATTGCCCAGGAACAGGCAGGCGCACAACACGTGCACGATCTTCAAGGTGCTGTTCATCGCGGCGTTTCCATGTCACGCTGGCCATCGGCTGGCGCGGTCTGAGCATGCAGCTTCGCGCGCTCCTCGCGCGAACGCTGTTGGGCCTGATTCACGTCGCGCCACTGCCACCAGACCACGGCAACGCCGCCGGCCAGCAACAGCAGCACCTCGATCGCCTTGAGCGAACCGACTTCAGTCATGCTGGCGCAGCGGCTGCATGGGCTTCACCCGTTCCGGCCGGTTTGCACCGTCTGCGGCAGGTGGTCGCGTTCGGACAACCGGGCGTGCAAGTCGGCAGCCCAGGCCACGCGTTCGTCGAAGCTGCGCCGGGGCTGGCGGTGCTGGGGGGCCTGCAAGGCAGCCGGCCAGCCCGACAGCAGGGGCCCGGCCTGCACCGCCAAGGCTGCATCCACCAGGAACTGCACGGCGGGCAGCGCAGCGGGGTCGGTCAGCGGCTGCGGCGGCGTGAGGAACGCAGTGCCCGTGGCCACCGCCAGCAGGGCCAGCTTGCGCCGGCTGGAGACCACCGCCCGCCGGTGGATGGCGTCCAGGCCCTGGCGTTCGAGCTGGCGGCCGATCTCGGCGTAGATCACCCGCGCGGCCTGTATCGCCGGCCGGCAGTCCATCGGCAGTTCGTGCAAGCCATGCTCGGCACGGGCGTACAGCACATCGGCGGCCTGCAGCAAGCGCTGCGTGCAGCGCGCGATGGCGGGTGTGAACACCGGCTCGCGCAGCCAGGCCTCGATGTCGATGCCCTCTTCGCACAACCACTGCCGCGGCAGGTACAAGCGGCCGTTGCGGGCGTCTTCGCCGATGTCGCGGGCGATGTTGGTGAGCTGCATGGCCACGCCCAGCTCGGCGGCGCGGGCCAGCGCCGTGGCCGAGCGCGTGCCCATCACCAGCGCCATCATCACGCCGACCGTGCCCGCCACGCGGGCCCCGTAGTCCTGCACGTCGGCCAGGGTTTCGTAGCAGCGGCCCTGGGCGTCCCACAGAAAGCCTTCCAGCAGGCCATCCAGCGGTTCGCGCGGGATCGCAAAGCGGTGCACCACCTGGCACAGCGCGCGGTCGGCATCGGCTTCGCTGGGTCGGCCATCGTAGATGGCATCGAGCCGGCTGCGCAGGTCTTGCATGGCCCGGTGCGGGTCGCTGCCCAGGTCGATGGCGTCGTCGGCCAGACGGCAGTAGGCGTACAGCGCCGTGGCCGGTGCCCGCACGCGCGGCGGCAACATCAGTGAAGCGGCGAAGAAGGTCTTGGAGCCCCCCTGCATCAGCCGGCGCAGCGCCGCCGGGTCGTAATGTTGGGCGGCCGGTTCAACCGGGTCGGCGGCGGTGCCGGTAGCGGTGACGGGGCTAGCGTGCGTAAGCAGTTGCATGGGGGATCACCTGTTCCAGGGTCTTGGCAGACATCAGCACACCGGGCACGCCTGCGCCAGGGTGGGTGCCGGCACCCACCATGAACAGGTTGTCCACGTCTTCACTGCGGTTGTGGGCGCGAAAGTAGGCACTCTGCAGCAGCAAGGGTTCCTGGCCGAAGGCCGCACCCATGTAGGACAGCAGGCGGTCCTGAAAGTCCAGCGGCGTGGTCACGCGCGAGCTGACCACGTGCTGGCTGAGGCCGGGCAGCACGGTGCGCTCGAGCGCTTCCTGCACGGCCAGGCGGTAGGGCTCGGCTTCGGCCTTCCAGTCGGTGCCGCTGGCCAGGTGCGGCACCGGGCTGAGCACATAGAAGGCGTCGCAGCCGGGGGGCGCCAGCGACGGGTCGGTGGCGGTGGGGCGGTGCAGGTAGAGGCTGAAATCCTTGGCCAGCTTGTGGCGCTTGAAGATGTCCTTCAGCAGCTCTTCGTAGCGCGGGCCCAGCACCATCATGTGGTGCGGCACGTCTTCATAACGCTTGTTGGTGCCGAAGTACCAGACGAACAGGCTCATCGAGTGCTTGCTGTTGCGGATGCGCTTGTCAGTCCAGTGCTTGCGGTACTGTGGCGCGATCAGGTTCTTGTAGGTCCACATGGTGTCGGCATTGCTGACCACGATGTCGGACTTCAGCGTTTCGCCGCTGGCCAGCGTGACACCCGTGGCGCGACCCTTGCCGCGCGCTTTGCCCGTCGCGGTCGGCTCGATGTCGATGCGGCTGACCGGGCTGTCGTAGCGGATGCGCCCGCCCAGCCCTTGCAGCAGCTTGACCATGGCCTGGATGATGGCGCCGGTGCCGCCCATCGCCGAGTGGACACCGAAGCGCCGCTCCAGGGTATTGATCAGGCTGTAGATGCAGGTCACCGACATCGGGTTGCCGCCGATCAGCAAGGGATGAAAACTCATCACGGTGCGCAGCTTCTCGTTCTTGAAGTGGCTGCACACCATCTGGTGGATGCTGCGCCAGCCGCGCATCTGCACCATCTTGGGCAGGGCGAGGAGCAGGTCGGACACCGTGTTGTAGGCGATGCTGCCCAGATCGATGAAGCCCTTCTGGTAGCAGATGGCGGCTTCTTCCAGGAATCGTTCATAGCCCGGCAGATCTTCAGGGCAGAAGCGCGCCACTTCGGCGCGCATGTGCTCGGCGTCACCGTTGTAGTCGAACCAGCTGCCGTCGTCGAAGCGGATGCGGTAGTAGGGCTCCATCAGCTTGAGCGTGACATCGTCGCTGAAGGTCTTGCCGGCCAGCGCCCACAACTCGTCGAACATGAAAGGCGCGGTGATGATGGTGGGGCCGGCGTCGAAGGTGAAGCCGTCCTGGCGCCAGACGTAGGCGCGGCCGCCGGGCGCGTCGAGCTTGTCCAGCACCTCGACCTGCCAGCCGCGGCAGGCCAGGCGGATGGCTGCGGCCAGGCCGCCGAAGCCGCTGCCGATGACCAGGGCCCGTGGCCGCTGCTGCGGACCGAGTGCAGGCACCGGGCTGTGTGTGACGGGGGTGCCCTCAACGGGCGTGAAGTAACTGCTCATGCGTATCCAGGGGTAGCGGCGCTGCTTCGGCGCGAAGGGCATTTTTTTTTGGGGTCGGATTTCTCCGGGTTGGTCGCCGGGCTGCGCGCCGCGGTGCCGCCGGGCGGCGCCTTGGCCTGGCGCGAACGCATCGCCCAGCGCCACAACGCCGTGGTCGATACGGGCAGCACCAGCATGGCGTGCTCGACGATGGCCAGCGCCAGCATGGTGCCGACCAGGGTCAGGCCCAGCACCTCGAAAACCGGGGCGCCAGGCTTCAAGCCTTGCATCACCATCAGGGCCAGAACCGCGCAGGCGGCACCGACACTGAAGGGGAAGAAACGGTTCATCGCGCGGCGGCGGAAAAAACTTTCCAGATAGGCCAGATGGGGCGGCAAGAACTCTTCGCTGAGGTTGCGAACGCCGAAGAACAGGTTGAGCTTGGCGCTGGTGCGCATGGCCCACAAGACCATGAAGGTGCCGGTGCCCACCTGATTGGGTGCGCCCCAGGTCACGGCCAGGATGACCAGCCCCACCGCCAGGATGCCCAACTCGTGCCACAGGATGGCGCGCACGGCCTGCACGAAGCGCGGCAACCCGGTCAGCGTGGGCGCAATGGCGGTGCGGCGCGGCCCGGTGATCCAGCCGGTCAGAAAACTGAGCTCATGCCAGCCCCAGACCAGCAAGGCACTGGTGAAAGCACAGTAGGCCGCGGCGGTGCCGGTCTGCTGCGCGGTGTGGGCCACCGCGAACAGGGCGGCCAGACCCAGCATGCTGGAGATGAACAGGCTCCAGCGGTAGGCGCGGCGCTGCATGCCGTTGAGCAAGAGCACCACGCCGGTGCTGAACCACCAGATGAAAAGCGCAAACAGCGCGGCCAGCGCGGTACTGCTCATGGTGGGCAGCCAGCGCGTGGGTCTTTGCGAACGGCGCAGCAGCGGTTCAAGGCTGGGTGCCTGCGCTCACCAGGCCGGCGCGACACGGATGTCGACGGGCAGGTCGTGGCGCTTCACCGGCATGCAGTACAGACGGCCGAAGGTCAGCGCCGCCGCCGCCGCACACCAGCCCTGCGTCAGCTTGCCCATCAGGCCGCCACGCGCCTTGGCCTGGTTGATGCGCGTCTGCAATTCGAACAGCCGCGACAACCCGGCGCGGAAGGCCGGATGGTCGGTGTCCAGCGAAATCGGGAAGACCTGCTTGGTGATCTCGGTGGTGATGCGGAAGACCGTGTAGTCGTAGTCGTCGCTGTCCAGCCCCATCGCGTGGTGCAGCATGGGCCGCGTGTGGTCACGCACGTACATGGTGGCGTAAACGGCCAGCAGGAAGAAGCGTATCCACAGCAGGTTGCCGCCGCGCAGCAGGCTGGGGTTGGCGCGCATGATCAGCGCGAAGCTTTCACCGTGGCGGAACTCGTCGTTGCACCAGCGTTCGAACCAGCGAAAGATCGGGTGGAAGCGCTTGTCGGGGTGGCGCTCCAGCTGCCTGAAGATGGTGATGTAGCGGGCGTAACCGATCTTCTCGGACAGGTAGGTAGCGTAGAAGATGTACTTGGGCTTGAAGTAGGTGTAGGCCTTGGTGCGCTTCAAGTCGCCCATGTCGATGCCCAGGCCGAAGTCCTTCAGGCTCTGGTTGATGAAGCCGGCGTGGCGCGATTCGTCGCGCGCCATGTAGCGCATCAGCGCCTTGATGTCGGGGTTGGTGACGTTCTTCTGGATCTCGTTGTAGAGGATGCAGCCACTGAATTCGCTGGTCAGCGAGCTGACCAGGAACTCCTGGAACTCTTGCCGCAGTTCGGGCGAGACCTGCGAGAAGACCTGGGCCACTTCGACCGCGAACTCGGGCGTGCGCTGGAAATGGTCGTGGTTGTTGTCGCCCTCGTACTCGGCCAGCATGGTGTCCCATTCCTTGCGGATGGATGACACGTCGATCTTGTCCATGGCCTTGAAGTCGGTGGTGTAGAAGCGCGGCGTCAGCAGCGTTTCCGTCTTGGCATGGCGGGCGGCGTCTTCGGGCGTGGCCAAGGTGGCAGTGCGGGCGTCCATGCGGGATTCCTTAGACATCAAGGTTGGGTGGCGGGCTGCATGATGGGCAGCGGAACCGGCCGCGAGGCGGGCGGGTTCTTCAGCAGGCGCGCGAAGTTGTCGCTGTTGGTCGGCCCGAAGGCCTCCAGATCGACCCGCTGCGAGGTGGCAGGGTCATACAGCGTGAGGCCGCCGTCGGTGCGCACCATCAATTGGAAGGCCTGTTCGGCGCCCAAACCACGGGCCTTGCGCTCACGCGCCAGCGCGCGCAGGGCGCCGCGCACGAAGCCCTGCTCGCCCTGCACCGCCGTCACCAGTTCGCCGGTGCGGCCATCGATGATGGCGATGCTGCCGTCCGGGCGGTCTTCGAAACGCAGTTGGCGCTCTTGCGTGGCCGGGGCCGGCCGCTGGTCGGGGCCGTTGCCGGTGAGACGGATCAAGCCCACGCTGATCAGCGAAAAGGCCATCACGGCGCCGGCGCCGATCAGCACCCAGCGCGGGAAAGTATCGGAGCGCGAGGGCGCCAGCCTGACGGGACGGATGGCCGGTACTGCGGGGTTCATGTCGGGCTCGGTTGCCATAGGGCGGAGGATCGGCTGGGACCAGTATCGACGGCCGGTGTGGGCTTGCCCAGTGGGGCTTGCCCCGGGTCGGAGAGTGAAGCGGCAGCGGCCGGCAAGGTGCGGTCTGCGCTGGCGGCCCAGGCTTGCGACAACAAGGCAGCCACCCCCGCGGCGTCGTCGATCAGGC
This sequence comes from Rubrivivax sp., assembly GCA_040400915.1. Taxonomy (GTDB): domain Bacteria; phylum Pseudomonadota; class Gammaproteobacteria; order Burkholderiales; family Burkholderiaceae_C; genus Rubrivivax. The sequence continues at coordinate 123,609 of JBBAPI010000007.1, read as the reverse complement.
GCAGCATGGGTTCGGGTCGGGCCAGGCGCCAGGGCCGCACATGGGGCCACAGGTGCAGGAAAGCGATGTGGTCGGGTCCGGACAGCTCGATCACGATGTCGCCCCGGCCCTGTTCAGCCTGCCGCACCGAAGCCGAACGGATGCTGCGCAGGGGAATGTTGAAGGTCAGCGTCAGCACGATGCCGATGCGCATCACGATGCGCTTGTCGGTCAGCGTGTAGACGGCCGTTTTGGCCGTCATCCAGGCCAGCGCCAGCAGGCTGGCCAGCGCGGTCAAGGCCAGAGGCAGCGGCCAGGCCAGCGAGACCAGGGCCTCGGTCAGGCTGCCGCCGTCGGCCAGCGGCAGACCGGCGCGCAAGGCCATCAAGACGGCAAAGTAGATGGCGGCCTTGCGCACATGGAAGATGCGCAGCGCCACTGCCTTGAAGTCGGGCGAGCCCTGCCAGAGGAGCTGCTCCTCGGCGGGCAGGCGCTCCGGCAAGCCGTACTGCGGCTCCATCTCGTGTTCATGGCCGTGGCTCTGGATGCTCATGTCGTTTCCCTGAAGTGCAAGGTATCAGATCCAGGGCTCGCCGCGCTGTGGGTCGGCGTACAGCGTACCGGCGCCGTAATAGGCGGTGATGCGCTCTTCTTCCAGGAAGGTGATCTGGTCGGGGTTCTTCAGCCCGGGCACGTCGGCGAAGTGCCTGGCGAAGATCGAATTCACCACCACCTGGGTGCGCCTGACCTTCGCGAAAGGCATGGGCAGCAGCACACGGCGCGTGCCACCGGCCACCGGCACTTCCACCTCGAGGTAGCGGAACATGAACTCGGCCTGGTCGATCCACAGGTCGCGCACGATGCCGCCCTGCTGGCCGTCGTCGCCGATCACCGGCAGGCCGCGCGGGTCAGGGTCGTTGCCCGAGACGCCGTAGGCCGTGGCCACGCGCAAAGGCACGATCTTCGGGTGTCCGTCGACCAGCGTGTCGGGGACATCGGCGCGCAGCGCATAGCCACCCGGGCCGACGCCGGCCAGCATGGCGTCGCCGGCCGGATCGATGGGCGAACCGGCCGGCACATGGTTGGCCGCAGCGCGGTAGGCCGGCTCACCCCGGCTGGCGTCGGGGACCATCACGTCGCCGTGCACGGTCTTGAAGATCTTGGGCGTGGAAGGCACCGGCCAGGCCCAGGTAATCTGGGCCCCTCCCTCGGTCTCCATCGGGTAGCCCTCGCGGTGACCCTCGCGGATGAGGTAGTAGATCAGGCCGAAGAAAAACAGCCAGAAAGCGTAAAGAAGGATCTGGGCCAGATCGACATAGCCCGTGATGGCACCGAATGGCATGGTGAAGGCTCCTCTTGAGGGGAAGGCTAACCCGGCAGCTCGGCCAGGCCGAACTTGCGCGGGGTGGAGGAAAAGTCGTCGCGTCGGCCCACCAGCGGACCGATGGCAACGAGGGTGACGAACAACAACAACATCTCAAGGTGATAGACCGCGCTGTAACCCGTGACGGGCTGCGCCAGGGCCGCGCCCAGAGCACCCTGGGTGGCCAGGGTGGACACGGTGTCGCGCAGGGCGCCGCCGATGAAGATCGACAGGCCTGCGGCCACGGCCTGCACAGCGCCCCAGGCGCCCAGCGCCATGCCGACGAAGCGCCCTTCTTCCAGGCGCATGGCCGCCAGCAAGGTGCCCACGGCAAACAGCCCGCTGCTGAGCCCGATGCCGAAGGCGCCCAGCCTGAACAGCCAGCTGGCGTCCATGGGCGCGGCAAAGATCACGGCCGAAAAGGCCGGCAAGCCCAGCACGGTGCCATAGCCGGCCAGGCGCAGCGGGTCGAGACCGCGCGCCAGGCTGCGGCCCGACAGCAGGTAACCCAGCAGCGCGCCGCCGGCCAGCAGGGCGGTCAGGCTGCTGGTGGCGCTGACGCTCAAGCCCAGGATCTCGCCGCCGTAGGGCTCCAGCACCACGTCCTGCATGTTGAAGGCCATGGTGCCCAGGCCGGTGGCCCACAGGAAACGCCGGGCACGGTGGTTCTGGATGAAGCGGGCCCAGGCCTGACGGAAAGGCATGGTCTTTTCGGCCTTCATGGCCAAGGCGCGTTGCGGGTCGCGCGGCTCCTGCTTCCACAGCGCAAAGCCATTGGCCAGCAGCACCACCATGGCCGTGCCCTGCACCACCTGCACCAGGCGCTGCGGGCTGAAGTCGGCCAGCAGCACGCTGTAGACCAGGCTGCCCAGCACGGTGCCCAGCAGCAGCATCACGTACATCAGCGCCACCACCCGCGGCCGGGTCGCCTCGCTGGCCTGGTCGGTGGCCAGCGCCAGACCGGCCGTCTGCGAGGTCTGCAGCCCCGCGCCGACCATCAGGAACGACAAGGCGGCCGCGGCCTGGCCCACCCAGGGCGGCGTGGGCACGGCACCGCCACCCGACAGCACCAGCAAGGCGAAAGGCATGATGCCCAGGCCGAAGAACTGCACCAGCGTGCCGCCCCACATGTAAGGCACGCGCTTCCAGCCCAAGGCGGAACGGTGGGTGTCGGACTGGAAGCCGGTGATGGCGCGAAATGGCGCCACCAGCAGCGGCAAGGCCAGCATCAGCGACACCAGCCAGGCCGAGACCTGCAACTCGAAGATCATCACGCGGTTCAGCGTGCCCAGCATCAGGGCCAGGGTCACGCCCATGGTGAACTTGAACAGCGACAGCCGCAGCAAGCGCGGCAGCGGCAGGTCGGCGCTGGCGGCGTCGGCAAAGGGCAGGTACTGAGGGCCCAGGCTGGACCAGGCGCGGATGGCGCGCTGGGTCAGGGGCCGCCGACCAGCTTTGGTGGTCATGGCCGCTTCAACTCCATGGCCTGCGAGGTGTAGAAACCGCTGCTGACACGCTGCGTGCGGAGAACGTCGAACTGCGGTACGCCACCCGCCAGGCGTCGGCGCAAGGACTTCTCGGCCACCGGCTCGATCCAGGGCGCGCGATTGCTGCGCGGGAACAGGCTGCCCAGCGTGCGCAGGGTGGCCAGCAAGGGGTTGCGCGGCGCGAAAGTGAAGACCATCGAGCCGCAGGTGCGCTGCGACCAACTCGCGATGACCTTGACCATGTCGGGCTCGTCGTAGTGGATCAGCGAGTCCATCGCCACGACGTGGTCGAAACCGCCCAGCAGCGGGTCGAGCATGTCGCCGCTGTGGAATTCGATGCTGCCGCGGACCGGGCGCAAGGCCAGTTCCTCGGCCACCCGCCGGCGTGCGACGTCCACCAGTGAAGGCGACAGGTCGATGGCCACCACGTGGGCGCCACGGCGGGCCGCGTCCATGGCCAAGGCGCCGGTGCCGCAACCGGCATCCAGGATGCGGGCGCCGCTCAGGTCCTGCGGCAAATAGCCCATCAGGGTCTGGCGCATGCGGTCGCGACCGGCGCGCACGGTGCGGCGGATACGCCCCACCGGAGCCGTCGAGGTCAGTTGTTCCCAGGCCTGCACGGCGGTGCGATCGAAGTACTCTTCGATCTTGCCGCGGCGCTGTTCGTAGCTCGCTGCTTCCATGCTGTTGCTCGCTCTTTCGGAAATGCTCAATCGAACCCCAGCAGGTCGAAGATGTCGCGGTCTTTCAGCGGCACGGCGGGCAGCGGGTCCGAGCCCAGCCACATCGACGCCGCCAGGCGCATGTATTCCTTCTGCACCGCGGCCAGTTCGGGGCTGTCTTCCATCTCGAAGATAGTGCTCTTCTTCAGGCGGCTGCGGCGGATGACGTCCAGATCGGGGAAGTGCGCGGCCAGCTTCAGGCCGGTGCGTTCGTTGTACTTGTCGATCTGGTCGGTGCCCGCGCTGCGGTTGGCGATCACGCCACCCAGCCGCACGTTGTAGTTCTTGGCCTTGGCGCCGATGGCCTGCACGATGCGGTTCATCGCGAAGATGGAATCGAAGTCGTTGGCGGTGATGATCATCGCGCGGTCGGCATGTTGCAAAGGGGCAGCGAAACCACCGCACACCACGTCGCCCAGCACGTCGAAGATCACCACGTCGGTGTCTTCCAGCAGGTGGTGTTCCTTCAGCAGCTTGACAGTCTGGCCGACCACGTAGCCGCCGCAGCCGGTACCCGCCGGGGGGCCGCCAGCTTCCACGCACATCACGCCGTTGTAGCCTTCGAAGACGAAGTCCTCGGGGCGCAATTCCTCGGCGTGGAAGTCCACGGTCTCGAGGATGTCGATGACCGTCGGCAGCATCTTCTTCGTCAGCGTGAAGGTGCTGTCGTGCTTGGGGTCGCAGCCGATCTGCAGCACCCGCTTGCCCATCCGGCTGAAGGCCGCCGACAGGTTGGAGCTGGTGGTGCTCTTGCCGATGCCGCCCTTGCCGTAGATGGCGAAGACCTTGGCCGTGCCGATCTTCACGTTGGGGTCGAGTTGCACCTGCAGGCTGCCCTCGCCATCGGGTCGACCGCCCCCGCTCTTCAACTTCGGAAACGGGAGTGTGACGGTCTCATTCATGCGGCAGCCCTTTCTTCGAACACGCCTTCGAGGCGGTCTTCCAGCTCTTCGCCTGCACGTTGCAGGGCCTCGAGCGTTTGTGCGTCCGGCTGCCAGTACTGCCGCCGGTGTGCTTCCAGTAAACGGTTGGCCACGCGGGCCGATGAAGTCGGGTTCAGCTTGGCCAGGCGTTCGCGCATGGCCGGATCGAGCACAAAGGTCTCGCTCAGCTTCTGGTAGACCCACGGCTGCACCTGGCCCGTGGTGGCCGACCAACCCATGGTGTTGGTCAGGTGCACCTCGATCTGGCGCACGCCCTCGTAGCCGTGTTCCAGCATGCCCTCGTACCACTTGGGGTTGAGCATGCGGGTGCGGGTTTCCAGCGCCACCTGCTCGCCCAGCGTGCGCACGGTGCCGCCGCCGATGCTGTCGTTGGTCTGGTCGCCGATGTAGACCGGCGCGACCTTGGCGTCAGGCCCTTCCTTGACCGATTTCGCCCGCTTCACCGCTCGGCTGATGCCGCCCAGCGTGTCGAAGTAGGTGTCGATGGTGGTCACGCCCAGTTCCACCGAATCCAGGTTCTGGTAGGCCAGTTCAACCCCGGCCAGCACGCTCTGCAACAGCTTGGTCTGCTGCACCGGGCGGCCGCTGCGGCCGTAGGCAAAGCCCTTGCGGCGCGAATAGGTCTCGGCCAGTTCGTCTTCGTCTTCCCAGCGCGCGTTGTCGATCATCAGGTTGACGTTGGAGCCGTAGGCCCCTTCGGCATTGCCGAAAACACGCAAGGACGCCGTTTCCAGGTCACCGCCGTGCTCGGCCATGAAGGCCAGCGCATGCTTGCGCACGAAGTTCTGCTCGGGCGGCTCGTCGGCGCCGGCGGCCAGGAAGGCGGCTTCGGCCAGCAGCTTGACCTGCAGCGGCAGCAGATCGCGGAAGATGCCCGACAGCGTGATGACCACGTCGATGCGCGGCCGGCCCAGTTCTTCCAGCGGGATCAATTCCGCGCCAGCCAGGCGGCCGTAGCTGTCGAAGCGCGGGCGGGTGCCGAACAGCGACAGGGCCTGGGCGATCGGGCCGCCTTCGCTCTTCAGGTTGTCGGTACCCCACAGCACCAGCGCGATGGATTCGGGCAGCGGGTTGCCGTCGGCCATGTGGCGGTCCAGCAGGCGCTGCGCCTGGCGGGCGCCATCCTTCACGGCGTAGGCGCTGGGGATGCGGAAGGGGTCGAAGCCGTGCAGATTGCGCCCGGTTGGCAGGATGGCCGGCGTGCGCAGCAGGTCGCCGCCGGGTGCCGGGCGCGCGTAGCGGGCGTCCAGCGCGTGGACGATGCCCGGCAGTTCGTGGTCATCGGCCAGCAGCGCGTCGGCCTTGGCCAGTTCTTCCAGCAGCGGCAGCATCTTGTCGTCGCCGGCGTGCGGTGCCGCCAGCGACGCGGCCGACTGGCCGGCGACCAGCGCCTGCACCATCGCGCGGTCCAGCCGGATGCCGTGCGAGGCTTCGGCCAGCGACTGCAGCAGGTCCACGCGTTCGACGACGGTCGGCGCGCGGCCCACCACGTGCAGGCCGTGCGGGATCAAGGTGTATTCCAGTTCCAGCACCTTTTCGGCCAGCAGCGTGACGTGTTCGCCGGTGGCTGCGCCCCAGGCCGGCTCGATCTGGGCCAGGTCCAGTTCGGCGGCCTGCGCCTGGATCATCTCGCCCAGTTCGACGCGCTCGCGTTCGGCTTCGGGTTCCAGGCTGCGGTAGCGCTCGATGGCGGCCTTCAGATCGACCAGGCCCTTGTACAGGCCGGCCTGTGCGGTCGGCGGCGTCAGGTAGCTGATCAGCGTGGCCGCAGCACGGCGCTTGGCGATGGTGCCTTCCGACGGGTTGTTCGACGCGTAGAGGTAGAAGTTCGGCAGGTCGCCGATCATGCGGTCGGGCCAGCAGTCGGCGGTCATGCCGCTTTGCTTGCCGGGCATGAATTCCAGCGCGCCGTGGGTGCCGAAGTGCAGCACGGCGTGGGCCGCGAAGTCTTCACGCAACCAGCGGTAGAAGGCCGAAAAGGCGTGCGTCGGCGCGAAGCCCTTTTCGAACAGCAGGCGCATCGGGTCGCCTTCGTAGCCGAAGCCTGGCTGGATGCCGACGAAGACATTGCCGTAGCGCTCGCCCAGCACGTGGATGCTGCTGCCGTCGCTTTGCTGCTGTCCGGGCGCCGGGCCCCATTGCTTTTCGATCTGCTTCAGCCAGCGCTCGCGCTTGACATGGTCGTTGGCGGGGATGCGCGCATGCACATTGGCCAGCGCGCCATAGCGTTCGGCGTTGCCCTGGATCACGCCGTCGCGCAGCGCATCGACGCTGTCCGGCATGTCCACCACATAGCCTTCACGCTTCAGCGCGGCCAGGGTGTTGAACAGCGACTCGAAGACCGACAGGAAGGCCGCCGTGCCGGTGGCGCCGGCATTCGGCGGGAAGTTGAAAATGACCAGCGCGACCTTGCGCTCGGCGCGTTCAGAACGGCGCAGGTCGACCAGCCGGCCGACGCGGGCGGCCAGCATGTCGGCGCGTTCGCTGCAGGTGTGCATGTCGTGGCCGGTGTCGCTGGCCTCGAAGGTGCAGGCGCGCACGCAGCCGGTGCAGGCGACGTGGTTGGCGCTGCCACGCCCCCCGTAGACCATGGAACCGGTGGCACCGTCGAGTTCGGGGATGGCGACCATGATGGTCGATTCCACCGGCAGCAGGCCGCGCTCGGAGCCGCCCCACTGGTCCAGCGTCTGGAATTCCAGCGGCGCCACGGCGATGTAGGGCACGTCCAGCTGGGCCAGGATCTCTTCGGCCGCACGGGCGTCGTTGTAGGCCGGGCCGCCGACCAGCGAGAAGCCGGTCAGGGACACCACGGCGTCGACGGTGCAGCGCTCGCCGACCATGAAGAATTTTTCGATCGCCGGGCGGGCGTCCAGGCCCGATGCGAAGCAGGGCACGACGCGCAAGCCGCGCGCTTCGAGTGCCGTGATCACGCCGTCGTAATGGCCGGCGTTGCCAGCCAGCAGGTAGGAACGCAGCAGCAGCACACCGACCGTGCCGCGCTTGCCGGTGGTGGCCACCAGGGGCAGCTCGGCCAGCGTTTCCGCCAGACGGTTGGCCATGCGCGGGTGGTAGACGCCGATCTCGGGGTACTCGACGGGCTCGTGCGTCTTGGCCAGGCCGCGCAGCGCCTTGCGCGGGCCGGCGGCGTAGCGGTCGACCAGGAAGTGGACCATGCGGCCGACGTTGTCTTCACTGCCGGCCAGCCAGTACTGCAGGGTCAGGAAATAGGCCCGAACGTCTTGCGCGGTGCCGGGTATGAAACGCAGGATCTTGGGCAGGCGGCGCAGCATGGCCATCTGCTTGGCGCCAGCGGTGGTTGGCGCTGCACCCTTGCTGTCCGCAGCGGACTTGCCGCGCAGCTTCTTCAGCATCGTCATCAGCGCGCTGGACGGCGCCTGCATGTCGAATTTGCCCATGCGCGTGAGCTTGCTCACTTCGCCGGCCGACATGGCGCAGACCATGGCGTCGCACTGTTCGCGGCGGGCCTTCAGGACCGGCAGCAGCGGCATGAAATGGTCTTCCATGAACAGCATCGTGACGATGACGATGTCACCGACGGCGATGTCGGCCTTGCAGCGCGCGAGCGCCGCGTCGTCACTGCCCCATTCGTCGGCGGCGTGCACGCTGAATTGCAGGCCGGGCAACTGGCGGGCCAGGGTGCGCCCGGCGCGCTGGGCGGCGCTGACCAGATGGCTGTCCATCGTGACCAGCACGACGCGCGTTGCCGCGCTGTCGGGTTCAGCGGCTGTAGTGCGCTTTTGCATCGTAGAGCGTCTCGACGGTGATCTGTTTCAACCCGAGTTGGCCGGCATAGGCTTCGGTGTTGCGTCGTGCCTTGCCGCGCACGAAGAACGGGATTTTCTTGAGTTCTTTTTCGGCGTCCGCCGTCCAAGCGGCAGCCGCTGAAACGGCGGCGGCGGCGCTGTCGGAAGCCGCTGTGGTGGCCATGATCGAATCGGCCGATGGCGCGGTGGCCAGGACTTGAACCGTGGGCGTGGCGGCGATGGGCGCGGCGGCTGAGGCAGCCGATGCCAGCGCCTCGGCAGGCCGCTGCGAGGCCGACCCCAGGTGCGACGGTGCCGCGTCTTCGTGGAATTCGAAGTCGTCGCGGAACATGTGCAGCAGGTGCTCTTCCAGGCCCATCATCAGCGGGTGCACCCAGGTGTCGAAGAGCACGTTGGCGCCTTCGAAACCCATCTGCGGCGAATGCCGGGCGGGGAAGTCCTGCACGTGCATGGGGGCCGAAATCACGGCGCAAGGGATGCCCAGGCGCTTGGCGATGTGGCGTTCCATCTGCGTGCCCAGCACCAGCTCGGGCTGCAGCGCAGTGACCTGTTCTTCGACGTCCAGGTAGTCGTCGGTGATCAGCGCTTCGACACCGTAGAGCTTGGCGGCTTCGCGCACGTCGCGGGCGAATTCGCGGCTGTAGGTGCCCATGCCGACGACCTGAAAACCCATTTCGGTGGCCGCGACGCGGGCGGCCGCCACCACGTGCGTGGCGTCGCCGAAGACGTAGACGCGCTTGCCGGTCAGGTAGGTGGAATCAACCGACTTGGCGTACCAGGTGGACCGGGCGCGGGGGTCGTTCAACACGGCGCTGGCATCGGCACCACTCAGCGCGGCGACCTGCTGGATGAATTCGCGCGTGGCGCCGACGCCGATGGGCACGGTCTTGACCGTGGCCTGGCCGAAGCTGCGGGCCAGCCAGGCGGCGGTCTGCGCCGCCACCTCGGGGACCATCACGACATTGAAGTCGGCGTTGCCCAGGCGGGTCAGGTCGTGCGGCGTGGCGTCCAGCGGGGCGACGACATTGATGTCCACGTCCAGCTGGCGCAGCAGGTCCAGCACCTCGCGCAGGTCGTCCTTGTGGCGAAAGCCCAGGGCCGTGGGGCCCAGCACATTGCAGCGGGCGCGTGCGCCGGCGGCGCGCTCGCGCTTCGTTCCCGGTGGCGGTAGCAGCGGTGTGCACAGGGCCCGCACCAGCTGGTAGAAGGTCTCGGACGCGCCCCAGTTTTCCTTGCGCTGGTAAGCCGGCAACTCCAGCGGCACCACCGGGATCGGCAGCTTCAGCGCCGCGGCCAGGCCGCCCGGGTCGTCCTGGATCAACTCGGCCGTGCACGAGGCACCGACCAGCATCGCTTGCGGCTGGAAGCGCTCGAAGGCTTCCAGCGCGGCGGTCTTGAACAGCTCGGCCGTGTCGCCACCCAGATCACGCGCCTGGAAGGTGGTGTAGGTCACCGGCGGCCGCTCTTTGCGCCGCTCGATCATCGTGAACAGCAGGTCGGCGTAGGTGTCGCCCTGGGGCGCGTGCAGCACGTAATGCAGGCCCTTCATCGCCGTGGCGATGCGCATCGCACCGATGTGCGGCGGGCCTTCGTAGGTCCAGAGCGTGAGCTGCATGGTCAGGCGGCCATTGGCGTGGTGAGCAGGCTGCGACGGCGCAGCGGGCGGGCGAACAGTTCGGCCAGGTCGGCGGCCTGCTCGTAGCCATGGATGGGGCTGAACACCAGTTCGATGGCCCACTTGGTGGTCAGCCCTTCGGCTTCCAGCGGGTTGGCCAGCCCGAGGCCGCAGACCACGATGTCGGGCTGTGCCGCGCGGCAGCGGTCGAGCTGCTTTTCGACGTGCTGGCCTTCGCTGAGCATCGTGTCGGCCGGCAGCAGCGCCAGCTCTTCGGCCATGTGTTCGCGGTGCAGATAGGGCGTGCCGACCTCGACCAGCTGCATGCCCAGTTCACGCTGCAGAAAGCGCGCCAGCGGCACTTCCAGCTGCGAATCGGGGAAGAGGAAGATGCGCTTGCCGTCCAGTGCGGGGCGCACGCGGGCCAGCGCGGCGGCAGCCCGGGCGCGCGGCGCGGCGGTGACTTTTTCGACGCTGCCCGCGGCGATGCCGAAGGCCGCCGCAATGGCCGCGAACCAGGCCGTGGTGCCTTCGGCGCCCAAGGGGAAAGGTGCTGCGATGCGCCGCGCGCCGCGCGACTCCAGCGCCCGCGCCGTGTCGGCCAGGAAGGGCTGGGCCAGGATGTAGCGCGTGTTCGGGCCGACCGCCGGCATGGCGTCGCTGCGCCGCGCCGGCAGGAACTGCACGTCGGCCAGGCCCAGTTCAGCGAACAGGCGCATGAACTGGTCTTCGACCACATCGGCCAGCGCGCCCACCACCACCAGGGAGGCCGGTGCGGCAGCGGCGGGCAGCGGCAGGCCGGGCACCAGCGAGGCCAGGCAGGCGTCTTCACCCTGGGTGAAGGTGGTCTCGATGCCGCTGCCGGAGTAGTTCAGCACGCGCACCTGCGGCGCGTGGCGGGTGTTCAGACGCTGCGCGGCGCGCGACAGGTCGAGCTTGATGACTTCGGACGGGCAGGAGCCGACCAGGAAGAGCATGCGGATGTCCTTGCGGCGTTCCAGCAGGCGCGTCACCACGCGGTCGAGTTCGTCCTGCGCGTCGGCCAGGCCGGCCAGATCGCGCTCGTCGATGATGGCCGTGGCGAAGCGCGGCTCGGCAAAGATCATCACGCCGGCGGCCGACTGGATCAGGTGGGCGCAGGTGCGCGAACCGACCACCAGGAAGAAGGCGTCCTGGATCTTGCGGTGCAACCAGACGATGCCGGTCAGGCCGCAGAAGACCTCGCGCTGGCCGCGCTCTTTCAGGACCGGCGCCTGACCACACCCCGTTGCGGCTTCAACGCGCAAAGGAATGACGGCGTTCATGCGGCCACACCGCTGACGGCGCCCAGGGTCGTGCCGCGCCGGGCGGCTTCGTCCCTGCGCGCCATGCGCAACTTCCAGATGAACTGCGCGGCGTTGACGGCATAGGTCACATAGGCCGCCAGCGCCAGCAGCATCAGTTCACGCGGGCCCAAGGCACCCGTGCCCAGCGCCACCAGGTAGGCCGTGTGCAGGGCCAGCACCAGCATGCTGAACACGTCCTCCCAGAAGAAGGCCCGGGCGAACAGCCACTGGTCGAAGACCACCTTTTCCCAGATGCAGCCGGTGATCATGATGGTGTAGAGGACCAGCGTCTTGACCACCACCGACGTCGTCGCTGCCGTCAGGCCTTCGCCGGTGGAGAGATAGCGCAGCACCAGGCCCGCGCTGATCAGGAAGACCAGGAACTGCACCGGAGCCAGGACGCCTTGCACCAGGGTCCAGACGCTGGCGTCACGGCGCACCCGCTGTTCAGGGGTGTACAAGGGACTGCGCAGCTTGCGCGTTACAGCTGCGCTGGGTGCCTGCAAAGGCCGCTCGGGTCGGTTCATGGGGTCTAGCCTAGGGGCTGCGTGCGCTTGTGTCAACTCAGGTAGACGTAAATCCTTGTTGACACATTTGGGCTGGCACAGCCCGCCCGCCAGTCGCCGCCACCCTGCTGAACCGGCCCGCCCGCTACACGCAAACCCACCCCGCAGAGCCGCCATCTGACTGGGGCAAACACCGAGTCCAAATTGTTTTGACGTGCGGCCCGGTGCGGTTTAAAACTGGTCTGTCCGCGAGGACGAGTGAAACCAGACCAGTTGGATCGCGCCGGTGCAGTAGGGCTGTCGACAGAACCTCGGGCACCGTTGAACAGGCACAGGTTCAAGGTGATCAAGGGCATGCGCAGACGGCACCGATGACGCCGGGCGACCCACTGACCGACAGCAGTAGCAGTAGTAGCGGGAGATGGACATGCAAGGTGACTCGAGCCGCAGTTCGAGCCGAACACCCGATGAGGCCGATCCCGCTTGCGCCTCAGGTCCCGCGTCGACCTGGCCGACAGGCGCGCTCGGTTCGACCTGGGCCAACGCCGAGACCGATCCCCACGATGCCAGGCAGCGCCTGGCACGGCTGGCAAGGGCCATCGAAACCGATGTCATTCCGCGTCTGGTTCAAGCCCACCGTCCGCAGGGCAACCCATCCGCAGAAGCCGTCGCAGCCATCAGCGACGCCGAGGTCCAGACCTTCGTCGCCCACATCATTCAAGAGCGCGAAACGCAGATCGCCGCCATGGTGGCGCAGTTGCGCGGCCACGGCGTGGCCGTCGAAACGCTCTACCTCGAATTGCTCGGTCCGGCCGCGCGGCAGCTGGGGTACCTGTGGGAAGAAGACCTGTGCGACTTCTCGACGGTCACCGTCGCGCTGGGCCGCCTGCAACGCCTGATGCGCGAATGGAGCCCGGCCTTCGGAGCCGAAGTCGACCACCCGCCACACGGCCGCCGCGCCCTCTTCGTGCAGCCTGGCAATGAGCAGCACAGCTTCGGCCTGTCCATGGTGGCCGAGTTCTTCCGCCGCGACGGCTGGGACGTGCTCGGCGGTGTGGGCGGCGCAGTCACCGACCCGGCCGCGAAGGTGCGCGACGAATGGGTCGACATCATCGGCTTTTCCGTGGGCACCGACGCCAACGTGCCATGGCTCAAGGCCAGCATCCAGGCGGCGCGGGCGGCGGCCCGCAACCCCGATCTGGTCGTGCTGGTCGGCGGCCCGCCTTTCGCGCTGCGCCCTGGTCTGGCGGCGGAAGTCGGCGCCGACGGCACGGCGCGCGACGGCCGGGAAGCACCGCAACTGGCCGAGAGGCTGATGGCTGGCACGACATCTCGCGTGGGCCTGCGCAAGACATAGTCCGAAACATTTTCATCGCGTGGTAAGCCAGGTTGACACTATCATGTGTCCATTACTTCGCAACAGCCACGGTACATGCCCCGAACCCCAGGCGAAAAATATGCGCTCGGCGCCCTGGACGCGCAGAGCGTGTACCGTTTGGTGGGTGCATCCAGCGATATCGCGCTGGTCATGGACGGCGACGGCACGATCCTGGATGTCGTGATCCACGGCGACGAGCCGGCGGCCGTCCGCGCACGCGAATGGCGCGGCCGCTCCTGGGTGCAGACCGTCGCGCCCGACAGCCGCCAGAAGGTTGAAGCGCTGTTGCGCGATGCGCACGCTGCCGTCGAAGCCACCTCTCGCTGGCGCCAGATCAACCACCCGATGCAGGACACCGACGACCTGCCGCTGCTGTATTCGGCGGTGCGGGTCACTGGCGACGCCAGTTCACGCGCCAAGAGCCGAATCGTGGCCTTTGGCCGCGACCTGCGGGCCACGGTGGCGCTGCAGCGCCGCCTGGTCGAAACGCAGCAGTCCATGGAGCGCGACTACTGGCGCTTCCGCGAGGCCGAGACGCGCTACCGCCACCTGCTGGAAACCTCGTCCGAGGCCGTGCTGGTGGTCGACGGATCGACCCAGAAGGTGCTGGAAGCCAACCCGGCCGCGCGGGCCCTGTGTGGCGCGGTGCGGACCAAGCTGGTGGGTGCGCCGCTGGCGGCCCTCTTCGAACCGGCTCACGGCGAACGCCTGCAGGACCTGCTGGCCGCCGCGCGCTCGGTGGGCAAGAAGGACGCGATACTGACCCGCCTGGCGGATGGCGGCGCCGAATTGAATGTATCGGCCTCGGTGTTCCGCCAGGACGATGCCGCCTTCGTGCTGGTGCGTCTGGCCCCGGCGCACAACGAAGCCTCGGCCGCCAAGACCGGTGTGCGCAAGGGCCCTGGCAGCCCCCGCGAAGGCAATTGGGAGCAGACCCTGGCGGCCTTCGTGCAGAACTCGCCCGACGGTCTGGTCTTCTGCGACGCCATGGGCACGGTGTTCAGCGCCAACCGGGCCTTCCTGTCGCTGGCTGAACTGAGTGGCGAAGACCAGGCGCGCGGCCAGCCGCTCGATCGCTGGCTGGGCCGCACTGGCGTGGAACTGGGCGTGCTCATCACCAACCTGCGCCAGCGCGGCACGGTGGGCCGCTTCGTCACCGCCATGCGCGGCGAATACGGCACCGCGGTCGAGGTCGAGATTTCGGCGGCGCAACTGATGCCAGCTGACAGTGCGGTGCTGGCTTTCGCCATCCGCGACATCGAACGCCGCCTGAAGCCCGAAGTCGAGGCGGGCAAGGCGATGACGCGCTCGGTCAGTGAACTGACCGAACTGGTCGGGCGCACGCCGCTGAAGGACATCGTGTCGGAAACCACCGACCTGATCGAGCAACTGTGCATCGAGACCGCGCTGGGCATGTCGCACGACAACCGCGCCTCGGCCGCGCTGCTGCTGGGCCTGTCGCGCCAGAGTCTGTACGTGAAGCTGCGCCGCTACGGCCTGGGCAGCCTGGGCAGCGAGGAATAAGGGCGGCCAGCCGGGGACCGACCCGGCCGGGTTCCTGACCGGGTGTAAACATAGCTTGACAGCCGTGTGTGTCATGTTCAATATACACACATGGAACTCCCCGCCATGCCTGCTCAAGCGTCCGCCGCTGTGCCACGCTCACTGCCGGCACCTTCAGCCATCGCCGAACTGCTGAAACCCGTCACCTGGTTTCCGCCCATGTGGGCTTTCGGCTGCGGCGTGGTGGCCTCGGGCGTGCCACTGGCCGGGCGCTGGGGCTTGGTGACGGTGGGCGTGCTGCTCAGCGGCCCGCTGGTCTGCGCCACCAGCCAGGCCGTCAACGACTGGTACGACCGCCACGTCGACGCCATCAACGAACCGCAACGCCCCATCCCTTCGGGCCGCATGCCAGGACGCTGGGGCCTGTATGTCGCCATCATCTGGACGCTGCTGTCGCTGGCCGTGTCCACCCTGCTCGGACCTTGGGGCGTTGGCGCTGCCGTGGTCGGCCTGCTGCTGGCCTGGGCCTACAGCGCGCCGCCGCTGCGGCTGAAGATGAACGGCTGGTGGGGCTGCGCCGCCTGCGGCATCTGCTACGAAGGCCTGGCCTGGGTCACTGGCGGGGTGGTGATGGCCGGTGGCCAATCGCCGGGCTGGCCGTCCTTGCTGCTGGCCGCGCTGTACAGCACCGGGGCCCACGGCATCATGACGCTGAACGACTTCAAGGCCATCGAAGGCGACCGGCAGATGGGCATCGGTTCCCTGCCCGTGCGCCTGGGCGTGCCGGGCGCGGCGCGTGCCGCCTGCCTGATCATGGCCGGGCCGCAGTTCGGGGTCGTGGGCCTGCTGCTGGCCTGGGGACAACCGTGGCATGCGCTGGCCATCGTCGGCCTGCTGTGCGGCCAGGGCCTGATGATGCGCCGCTTTCTTTCCGACCCCATCCGCCACGCACTCTGGTACAGCGGCTTCGGCGTGCCGCTGTTCGTCGCCGGCATGATGGTCAGCGCCTTCGCCCTGCGCGGCATGCTGACGGCCGGCATCTGACAGTCGCCCGCTACCCACCCCAACTCCTGCAACACCAAGGAACGTCATGAAAGCAGTCGACGCATCCCGCGGATACGACGTGGTCGTCATCGGTGGCGGCCCCGCCGGCGCCACCGCCGCCAATGACCTGGCAGCCCAGGGCCACAGCGTGCTCTTGCTGGACCGCGCCGGCCGCATCAAGCCCTGCGGCGGGGCGATTCCGCCGCGCGCCATCAAGGATTTCCAGATCCCCGACCACCTGCTGGTCGCCAAGGCCCGCTCGGCGCGCATGATTTCGCCAGCCGACCGCAAGGTCGACATCCCCATCGAGAACGGCTATGTGGGCATGGTCGACCGCGAAGTGTTCGATGAATGGCTGCGCGAGCGGGCCGCCACCAGCGGCGCGGTGCGCCGCACCGGCACCTTCGAACGCATCGAGTACACCGACGACGGCATGGCTGTGGTGCATTTCCGCGCCCGCACCGACGATGCCCCACTCACCGCCCGCAACGAGGGCCTGGCTGCTTCGGTGCGTACACGCTGCGTGATCGGTGCCGACGGTGCGCGCTCGGCCGTGGCGCAACAGTGCGTGCCCGGCGCCGAGAAGACCGAGTACGTCTTCGCCTACCACGAGATCCTGCGCGCCCCCGCGGTGCGGCCTGCGGGCTATGACGACACGCGCTGCGACGTCTACTACCGCGGTGGACTCTCGCCCGACTTCTACGGCTGGGTCTTCCCGCACGGCGACACGCTCAGCGTGGGCACGGGCAGCGCCGACAAGGGCTTCTCCTTGCGCAGCGCCACGGGCGCCTTGCGCCAGGCCGCAGGCCTGCAGGGCTTCGAGGTCATCCGGCGCGAAGGCGCGCCGCTGCCGATGAAGCCGCTGCCGCGCTGGGACGACGGCCGCGCCGTGGTGCTGGCCGGCGACGCCGCGGGTGTGGTGGCACCCGCTTCGGGCGAAGGCATCTACTACGCCCTGTATGGCGGGCGCCTGGCCGCTGAAGCCGCCCACGCTTTCCTGGAAACCGGTGATGTCCGCGCGCTGGCCACGGCGCGCAAGCAGTTCATGAAGGCCCACGGCCGGGTGTTCTGGGTGCTGGGCATCATGCAGCGCTTCTGGTACAGCAGTGACAAGCGCCGCGAGAGCTTCGTCAAGATCTGCATGGACAAGGACGTGCAGCAATTGACTTTCGAGTCCTACATGAACAAGGAACTCGCCCGCAAGAAGCCGATGGCCCACGTGCGCATTTTCTTCAAGGACATGGCCCACTTGCTGGGGCTGGCCAAGGCCTGATGGCCATGCCATAGACACCCCATCGATGCAGCGGCTTCCAGAGCAGACCCGCCTTACCGGCAACGGATCTCTGCCCCGGAATCAAACGCCGTCACCCCCAACCGGTCAGGACTTTCACTCTGCTTGAGGCACTGACCATGAGTCGCCGCTTGTTACAGCCGGCCGATCTGAACGCGCTGGCCACCTGTGCGCCCGATCTGGCCCAGGTTTTCGTTGCGCTGTCCAGCGACATCGCACTCGTCATCGACCACCACGGCGTGGTGCTCAGCGTGGCCCAGGACCCGCAAACCCCGATGTCGGAACAGGCCCAGCAATGGGTGGGCCAGCGCTGGGCCGACACGGTCACGGCCTGCACGCGCCGCAAGATCGAGAAGCTGCTGGACGACGTCTGCGAGACCGGCCTGGCGCGCCGCCGCCAAGTCAACCACGCTGGCGATACCGGCGCCGATATGCCGGTGGCCTACACCGCCATGCGCCTGGGCCAACAGGGCCCGGTGCTGGCCGTGGGCCACGACCTGCGCACGGTGTCGGCCATTCAGCAGCGTTTTCTGAAGACGCAGCAGGAGATCGAGCGCGGCTACTGGCGCACCCGTCAGACCGAGACCCGCCACCGCCTGCTGCTGCAAGTGGCCACCGACGCGATGTTGACGGTGGACGCCGACAGCCTGCGCATCGTGGCCGGCAATGCCGCAGCGGCCGTGCTTCTGCAGGACGGCGGTTTGCCGCTGGCCGGCCGGGTGGCCGAACAACAGTTCGAAGCCTATGCCCGGCCGGCCGTGCGGGAGTTGCTGCTGCAAGCCCGCAGCAGCGGGTTGGCCACCGAGATCCAGGCCCGATTGGCCGGCACGCATCAGTCCGTGGGCTTGCTGGCCTTGCCACTGGCCACCTCGGCCGGCCGCCGGCTGCTGCTGCGCGCCCGGCCGGCCGTGCCCATCGTGAAGGAGGCCCTGCCGCTGCATGCCGCGCTGAGCCACCTGGTCGAGAGCACACACGACGGCATCCTGCTGACCGACCTGCGCGGGCAGTTGCTGGGTGCCAACCGCAGCTTCGTGAGTCTGGTTGCGGCCGTTGACGAAGACCAGGTGCGCGACCGGCCCTTGGCCGACTGGCTGGGGCCGACCGCGGCCGATGTGGCCGACCTGCTGGTTGCGGTGCGCGAAAGCGGCATCACGCCGGAACGGCGGCTGTCGCTGCGCAGGGCCGGTGACGCGGTGCAGACGGTGCTGGTGAGCGGCGCGCTGCTGATCGAGGGCGACCAGGAAAGTCTGGGCTTCGTGCTGCGGCCGCTGCGCAACGGCTGACCCGACCACTCAGAGGCTGAGCGCTTTTTTGAATGGGCTCCCTCTCCCTCTGGGAGAGGGTAGGGGTGAGGGTTTGTGCAGCGGCACCGTGCCCGACGAAGACCCTCACCCCAGCCCTCTCCCGCTAGCGGGAGAGGGGGCAAGACCGGGCACGGAGAAAAACGCTCGCTTTCTCAGGCGCTGGCCGCGGCCAGCAGTGCCAGGTCGTCTGCCGTCAGCACCAGCCGAACGGCAGCGGCCAATTCAGCCAGTTGCGCCAGCGTGGTGGCGCTGGCGATGGGCGCCACGATGGCCGGCTGCAGCATCTGCCAGGCCAGCGCCACCTGCCCTGGCGTGGTCGTGGCGCCGTGGCGCAGGGCCACTGCGTCCAGACCGGCCAGCACGCGCAGGCCGCGTTCGTTCAGGTAGCGCGCCACCACATTCGTGCCGCGCGGGCTCTTGGCGGCGTCTTCGGGCCGACGGTATTTGCCGGTCAGGAAGCCCGCCGCCAGGCCATAGAAGTTGATCACGCCCACGCCCTGCGCCACGCACAGCGGCTGCAGTGCGTCTTCAAAGACAGCCCGGTCCACCGGGTTGTAGAGCGGCTGCAGGCTTTCATAGCGCGCCAGGCCGTGGTCGGCGCTGACCTTCAGGGCCTCGGCCAGGCGCGGCGCCGTGAAGTTCGAGGCGCCCACGGCGCGCACCTTGCCCGCGCGGATCAGCGCGTCGAAGGCCGCCAGGGTCTCGACCAGCGGCGTGTCGGCGTCGTCGTCATGCGACTGGTAGAGGTCGATGTAATCGGTCTGCAAGCGCCGCAGGCTGTCTTCGACGGCCTGACGGATGTAGGCCGGCTTCAAGCCCTTCTTGTCGGGCCCCATGGGCTTACCGACCTTGGTGGCCAGCACCACGCGGTCGCGTTGGCCGCCGGCCTTGAACCAGCGGCCGATGACGGTTTCCGACTCGCCGCCGACATGCCCCGGCACCCAGGCCGAGTAGACGTCGGCGGTGTCGACGAAGTTGAAGCCGGCGTCCAGCCAGGCGTCGAGCAGCGAGAACGAGGTGGCCTCATCGGCCGTCCAGCCGAAGACATTGCCGCCGAAGCACAGCGGCGACACCATCAGGCCGCTGCGGCCCAGTTGGCGCTGTTCCAGGTTGGTGGTCATCAGAGTTGTTCTTCGCGAAAGAGATCGAGTTTGTCTTGCACCGCACGGTCGGAATAGCTGAACAGCACGGCGTCGCCGCCCTGCGCGCTGGCGCTGTGGGTCACCTTCATCCAGCTGGGCACGACGAAGATGTCGTGCGGGCCCCAGTCGAAAACCTGCTCGCCTGCCGGCGTCACGATGCGGCTGCGGCCCTGCCCTTCCACCACCGTGAACACCGTGCTGTCGGTGGACCGGTAAGGCCGCGTCTCGAAGCCCTGCGGCAGCAGCTGCATGCAGGTGGCCAGCGTGGGCATGGCCCAGCTGCCGTTGACCGGGTTGACATAGCGCATCTTGTGGCCGTGCCAGGCGTTGATGGCGCGAAAACGCTGCAACTGGCTCAGCGCTTCGCGGGTGCGGTGGTAGGGGTAGTTGAAGATGGGCGACGTCAGCGTGCCCCACTGCTGGTCGATGGGCAGCAGGTTGCTGCCGCTCTCGGCCATGGCGGCCCCTTCGGGGCGGTGCAGCGGCTGCACCTCGCCGGGGTAGCCTTCGCGGAAACTGGCGTCGAAGAAGTTGACGATGTGCATGTCCAGCCCGTCCAGCCAGACCATGGGCCCGTCGCCGAAGTTGCCGTGGTCGTGCCAGGTCATCGACGGCGTGATGACGAAGTCGCCGGGCAGCATCATCGTCTTCTCGCCGGCCACGGCGGTGTAGGCATCCTGGCCTTCGATGATGAAACGCAGCGCTGACGCGGTGTGGCGGTGGGCCGGCGCGAGTTCGCCGGGCAGGATGATCTGCAGGCCCGCGAACAGGCTTTGCGTGATGCGGCTTTGCCCCGGCAAGCCGGGGTTTTCCAGGACCATGACGCGGCGCTCGGCCTCTTCGGTGCTGATCTGCGTGCACGACTCGAGCACGAAGGGCCGGACGTCGGCATAGCGCCACAGCGCCGGCTGGGCGCGCGGCTTGGGCGCGTCGGGCACCAGGCCACCCAGCACGCGCCACAGCGGCGCCAGGTGCTGCTGGCCGGCCCGGTCATAAAAGCCGCTGCGGGCGGCCTCGGCGGCCAGGTTGACAGTGGCGACATAGCCCGAGGTGTCGGTCGCCAGGGCGGCGGCTGGCGCGTCAGGGGCTGTAAGGGTCGTGGCGGTGCGCATGCGGGGTCCCCGGAATCCGGCCTGCACTTTAAGGCCTGCAGGGGCCGCAGCCAGGGCCGACCTGCGCGCGCGCTGGCGACGGTCTGTTAAACCGCCAGCTGACGCGGCAGCAGCCGGTCGTATTCCTTCTTCACCACGGCATAGCACTCGCAACTGCGGGCCTCCAGGCCGGGCCGGTCCAGCGCCGTGATGTGGCCGCGTGCGTAGCGGATCAGCCCGGCCTTCTGCAGCTTCAGCGCGGCCTCGGTGACGCCCTCGCGGCGCACGCCCAGCATGTTGGCGATGATCTCTTGCGTCATCACCAGTTCATGGCCCTGCAGACGGTCGAGGCTCAGCAGCAGCCAGCGGCACAACTGCTGGTCCAGCGTGTGGTGGCGGTTGCACACCGCCGTCTGGGCCATCTGCGTGATCAACGCCTGGGTGTAGCGCAGCAGCAGGTGCAGCACCGGGCTTGAATTGTTGAATTCCTGCTTCAAGGCGGCGGCGCGCAGGCGAAACCCCAGCCCGGCGCTCTGCACCACGGCGCGGCTGGGCGTCGATTCACCGCCCATGAACAGCGACACGCCGACCAGCCCTTCGCGGCCCACGACGGCGATCTCGGCCGAAGCGCCGTCCTCCATCACGTACAGCAGCGACACGATGGCCGTGGTGGGGAAGTAGACGTGGGTCATCGCCACGCCCGATTCGTGCAGCACGCGGCCCAGGGGCTATTCGACGGCTTCCAGTTGCGGGACCCAGCGCAGCCATTCGGCAGGGGGCAGAGCGGCCAGCAACTGGTTGGCCTTGGCATCGGAATGGTCGCTCAGGGGTGCTCCGGGTTGGGCTGGCTGCGCCACGATCCTGGGTGGCGTGGGCGCGGAAGTCAAGGTGTGCATGGAGGGTGGGCTCAGGGCGCACCCGCGCACGCCATCGGCCCACTGTACGCTGCCGTAGCCAACCGCTTCTGTGCGCCAGCCCACATTAGGCGCTGTGATCGCCTCGGGCCAGGCGCTGCAGTTCGGTCTTGACGACGCCATAGCACTCGCAGGCACAGGCACGCAGGCCGTCGGCGTTGGTCACGCTGATGTGGCCGCGCCGGTAGCGGATGTAGCCCTGTTCCTGGAGCCGGAAAGCCGCCTGCGTGATGCTTTCGCGGCGCACGCCCAGCAGGCTGCCCAGCAGTTCCTGGGTCATCACCAGTTCGCCCTCGCGCAAGCGGTCCAGCGTGGCCATCAGCCAGCTGCTGACCTGCTGTTCCACGCTGTGGTGGCGGTAGCAGGCGGCCGTCTGGATGATCTGTGTCATCAGCGCCTGGGTGTAGCGCAGCAGCACGCTCTGCAAGGTGTCGCCACGGTCGAATTCCTGCAGCAGGCGGTGACGTTCCACCCGCCAGCCGTTGCCGGCGGTGTGCACCACGGCCGAACTGCTGGTGGTGCCGCCGCCCATGAAGAGCGGGATGCCGACCACGCCTTCGCGCCCCACGCCGGTGGTCTGCGCCGAGGCGCCGCTTTCGGTCACGTAGTGCAGCGCCACCACCGCCGTGCCCGGGAAATAGGCGTGGCGCAACTGCGAGCCCGGCTCGTAGAGCATGTCGCCCAGGCGCATGGGCACGGGTTCCAGTGCGTCGGCCAGGCGGTTGTAGTCGGCGGCACTCAGGCTGGCCAGCAGGTCGTTCTGGCGTGGGCCGGGGGGGCGGGTGATGGCGAGCACCACGGTGTCCTAGTGGCCGGCCGTCACGTCCACGCCGACACCGCGGTAGCCGACGAAGCGGCAGGCGGTGTCGAACATGGGCTGGCCGCTGACGCGGAACTGCTGGCGGGTGCCGTCGGGCAGGCGGCGGTGGAAGGCGTAGTCCAGGAAAGGCTGGTGCGCGCTGATCCTGGCCTGCAGGCCACGCCGCTCCGCCAGGTCCCAGCCCTGGGCCACGGCCACGGCGTCTGAGATCTCGGCGTCGGTGGGCAGCGGGTCGTGGATACCCAGCATCTGGAAGACCGGCCCCGAGGTGCGCACGAAAGTGCCTTCGCTGTCCTGCTCCCAGTACCAGTCGGAAGCCAGCTCGGTCAAGCTGCGGTAACGCTCTTCGCTGGCCCGCAGTTCGGCCGTGCGCTGCAGCACGGCGGCTTCCAGCTGGGTCGCGTGGGCGGCCAGCTGGCGGTACAGCAGACGCACTTCCAGCATGTTGTGGATGCGCGTCTTCACCTCCAGCAGGTCGAAGGGCTTGCTGATGAAGTCTTTCGCGCCGGCCTGCAGCGCCCGCAGCTTGTGGCCGGGCTGGGCCGTCAGCACGATGACGGGCAGGTAGCCGGCGCCCACCCCGTCGGCGTGCAGGGCCTGCAGGTCCTGCATCACCTCGAAGCCGTCCTTGCCCGGCATCTGCAGGTCCAGCAGGATCAGGTCGTGGTCCAGGCGGGCGTACAACTCGATCACCCCGGCGGGGTCTGTCGTCGAAGTCACCCCGGTGTAGCCGGCTTCCGTGAGCAGGCGCGTCAGCAACTGCACATTGGCCACCTGGTCGTCCACGATCAGGATCCTGGCGGCCAGGATGTTGTCGTTCATGGTCATCAGCGGGTCTCTTCGGTGTTGAGCATCGATGTGCTGTTGTGGTCCAGGGCAGCGTCCATGGCCTGCATGAATGCGTCCAGCCGGATGGGTTTGGTCAGGTAGCGGAAGAAGCCCGCGGCCAGGCCTTTTTCGATGTCGCGCGGCATGGCGTTGGCGCTCAGCGCCAGCACCGGGATGTGCGCCGTGCGGACATCGCCCTGCAGCATGCGCAGCGCCGTCAGGCCGCTGATGCCGGGCAGGTTGATGTCCATCAGCACCAGGTCGGGCTGCGCGCTGCACGCCAGTTCCACGCCGCTGCGGCCGTCGCTGGCGGTGATCAGCTGGACGTCGGGCCGCCGGGCCAGCAGGCGCGCCACCAGCAGCAGGTTGGCGGGGTTGTCTTCGACGTACAGCACGGTGGACTTCGGCGCCCCGGGGGCCGTGTCCGCCGCAATGACCCATGCCGGTGCGACCACCACGACCACCGCATCCGGCGCCGGGCCGGCGGGCAGTTCGACCCAGAACGCACTGCCCACGCCGACGCTGCTTTCGGCGCCGATCTCGCCGCCCATCAGTTCGACCAGACGCTTGCTGACGACCAGACCGATGCCGGTGCCTTCCTCGACACCCGCTTCCTGGCCCAGCCGGTTGAAAGGCTGGAACAGCAGCGCCAGCTTGTCGGGCGACAGCCCCAGCCCGGTGTCGCGCACCTGCACGCGCACGCGGCCGCCAGTGCCTGGACGGCAGCTGACTTCCACCGTGCCACCGGCCCGGTTGTATTTGATGGCGTTGGACAGCAGGTTGATGAAGACCTGCTTGGCCCGCGTGCGATCGGCCTTCACGTACAGCGGCTGCGGCGGAACGGTGAAGGTCACGCCGATGCCGCTCTTGCGGGCCTGGGGTTCGATCATGGCCTGGCAGTCGGCCAGCACCTCGGCCAGGGCCAGGGGCTCGGTGGACAGCGACAGCTTGCCCGATTCGATGAGGGCCAGGTCCAGGATCTCGTTGATCAGTTCCAGCAGGTACCAGCCGGCCTGCATGATCTGGTCGACGCAGTCTTTCTGACCCGCCGTGGGCGGCGGCGTGCCGCTGCCCAGCAACTGCGCAAAACCCAGGATGGCGTTCAGCGGTGAACGCAGTTCGTGGCTCATGCCGGACAGGAATTCCGACTTGGCGAGGTTGGCGCGGTCGGCTTCGGCCTTGGCCCCCTGCAGGTCGCAGTGGGCGCACTGCAAGACCGTGTCCAGGCGCTGCCGC
The DNA here is from genome assembly GCA_040400915.1 of Rubrivivax sp. Classification (GTDB taxonomy): domain Bacteria; phylum Pseudomonadota; class Gammaproteobacteria; order Burkholderiales; family Burkholderiaceae_C; genus Rubrivivax. The sequence continues at coordinate 99,332 of JBBAPI010000007.1, read as the reverse complement.
TCGGCCTCGACCTGCTTGCGCGCGGTGTTGTCGGTGCCGATCAGCAGGTAGCCGATGATCGATTCCTGCGCGTCGCGCAGCGCCGTCACCGACACCAGCGCGGGCAGCCGCGTGCCATCACGCCGCACATAAGTCAGCTCGTAGACGTCTTCGATGCCGCGCGAGGCCTTGAACGCCAGGGCTTCGAAGCCCGGCGCGATGGGGGTGTGGAATTCGTCCCTCAGCGCCTGGGCGCGCAGGATGATTTCCTGCGGGTCGGAAATCTCGGCTGGCGTGATGCGGTTCAGCACGTCTTCAGCCCTGTAGCCCAGCATGCGCTGGGCGCCCACGTTGAAGATCTGGATCACGCCCTGCTCGTCGGTGGCGATGCTGGAGAAGTTGGCGCTGTTCAGGATGGCCGTCTGCAGCGCACCGGTCTTCAGCAGCGCGCCCAGGCGGCGTGCCTCCGCGCGTCGGCTTCGATCGGCTTCCATGGACTTGGGGCGTGGCGGGCCGAACTCGGGCATGCAGGTGGTGGGGGCTGAATCGGTGTGGGGTCGCGGCGTGACCAGCGTGTGCAAACGCTGGGCGCGATGCTCGGGCCGGCAGCGGCCGACCGTCTGTGCGTCAGCGAACAGACGCACCGCGTGGCGCATAGTCGGGGAAGGCTGCGGCCAGCGCGGCATAGGCGGCGCGCTGGGCCTCGTCGTGGGCCGCCGGCAGGGCCAGTTCCAGTTCCAGGTAGAGATGCCCGGGCGGGTGCGACGCGGCGCCAGGCAGGCCCTTGTCCTTCAAGCGCAGCTTGCGTCCGGGCTGCCAGCCGGCTGGGAAGGTGACTTCGGCCTCGCCACCCGGCGTGCGGATGGTGGCCGTGGCGCCCAACGCGGCCTCCCAGGGCGCCAGCAGCACCCGCTGGTGCACATTGCGGCCCTCGGCGCGCCAGCGCGGGTCGGGCTTGAAACTGACGGCCAGCAGCAGGTCGCCCGGCGGCCCGCCATGGACACCCGGGCTGCCGCTGCCGGCCAGGCGGATCTGCTGGCCGGCGCGGATGCCGCGCGGTATGTGCACGGCCAGCGTGCTCGGCGGGCCACCTGGATCACCGGGGCTGCTGAGGGTGAAGCTGCGTTCGGCGCCCTGGTAGGCGTCGAGCAGGTCGAGCTCGATGGCGGCGGTCAGGTCGGCGCCGCGTTCGGCCGCCGTCGGGCCGCGCCGGCCGGCGCCGCGGCCGAAGATCTGGTCGAAGAAGTCGCTGCGCGGGCCGTCGCCGCCTTCGCCACCGTCGTGGAAGAACTCGAAGCCCGCACCCGGCGAGCGAAAGCCGCGGGCACCGCCCGGCTGCGGCGGCGGGCGGTTGAGCTGCTCGTCGTAGGCGGCCCGCCGTTCGGGGTCGGACAGGGCTTCGTTGGCCTCGTTCACGACCGCCATGCGCAGGTGCGCATCGCTCGCCTTGCTGAGGTCAGGGTGGTGCTGGCGCGCCAGCTTGCGGTAGGCCTTCTTGATCTCGGCGGCCGTGGCACTGCGCGCCACGCCCAAGGTCTGGTAGTGGTCTTTGGTGGTCATGGGACGGGGGCAAGGCCATCAGCGCGCTCAGTGCTTGTCCTTGTTGTCCTTGCCGGGGTGTTCGGGCTTGCCCTCCGCCTGGCCCTGGCCCCGGCCATTGCCTTTGCCCTTGCCCGGACCTTCACCAGGCCCCTCGCCCCGCCCTTCACGCGGCTGGTAGCGGTAGTGCTGCTCGCGCACGGCCTGCTGGCGATCGGCTGCCTGCGGGTATTGCTCGCCCGCATAGTGGCGCTGGTAGGTGGGCAGCGGTGCGGCAGCCGGCACCGTGCGGCGGTCCCAGCGGTTCCAGTTGTCGTGGCCCTGCTGCCAGCCGGGGCCGAAATGCTCGCCCCAGCGCGGGGCCGCCTGGGCAGGCCCACCGCGAAAGAAGGACGGCGGCTGGCGGTAGTAGCGCTGCGGCACGCGCAGCACGTACAGCGGCACGTTGTCGGGGTGCGTGGACTGCCACGGGCCGTTGTACCAGCTGCTCTGGTACCAGGTGTCGTCGCGGAAGACCCAGTACAGACCGTCGTAGAAGAAGTAGTTGCTGTTGGCCTGCGGGTCGTAGTAGACGGGTTGGCCGGGCACCCGGATCAGCCGTGGGTAGACCGGCACATTGATGCCGATCTGCAAGCCCGGCAGGCTCACGCCGAAGCTGACTTGCGCGCTGGCGGGTGTTGCCAGCAGCAACAAGCCGGACAGCAGCAGCGGCAGCGGAAGGGGGATGTTCATGGCGGGGGTTCCTTGGATGCGCCGAGCGAATGGCTGCACGGCTTGGGGTGGCCTGCGGACGCGATCAAACCCAGTAGCCCGATTGCCGGGCGTTGTCGTGCAGGCGCATCTCGTAGTCGCGGTGGATGGAGGCCACGTCCTCGAAGACGGGGCTGGACTTGACCTGCTCGCGGGTCATGCGCACATGCACCTTCCGCGTCGCCCAGTCGATGCGGTCGACCCAGTTCATGCCGACCAGCACCTTGGCGCCACCCGGCCACCACTTGCGGGTGTCCACGATCAGGTAACGCAGGGCCCAGTTCGTGTCGTCGAAGACGTAGTCGTGCACCTCGCCGATGCTGTCGTTGCTGGCCTGGATGTCGTAGCCCGTGACGCTGGCGGTGCTGCGCAGGTGCACGTCGGCGGCGCGGAAATCGCGCTCGTGCAGGGCGCGGTTGGCGGCCATCTCTTCGCTGGTCGGGGTCGGCATCAGCGACGCCATCGGATAGGGCATGGCGCCCATGGCCCACAGGCCGCCGCCGTCCCAGTACTCGGGGTAGCCGTAGTAGCGCAAGGTGTCGCGTTCGTGCTGGCGCGTCACGGGCTGGTGGGCGTCCACGTCGGGGCTGTTGCGCACCTGCTCCTGCGTCAGCGCCAGGTGGATGTGCTTGTCGCCGCCCAGCGGCTGCTGGACCGAATAGGGCGAGATCAGGACCTCGCGGCCGGTCAGCCAGGTGCCGGCGTCGACCACCAGGTAGCGGATGGTCCAGGTGCGGTCGTCGAAGAAGGCTTCCTTGACGTGGCCGATGTCGCCGTCACTGGCGGTGACCTTGGCGCCGCTGAGGTGGCCGATGCTGTTCAACATGGTGAGTCCCTTGAATGGCGGGTAGGCTGGCGCGGCGATCGCCGGCGGTCAGACGGCCAGCGTGGTCCGGCCGGCGCCGACCGGGCTGCGCGTGGACTCGAAGAGGAACCAGGTGCGGCGTTCGGTTTCGTCGATCCAGACTTCCAGCAAGGCCGCGCTGGCGATGTCGCGGTGCTCGTTGCACAGGTCGTGCGCGCTGCGCAACTGCGCGGCCAGGCCACGGTTGTCGTCACGCAGTTCGGCCAGCATGTCCGCCGGTTCGACGTACTCGGCGTCGTTGTCCAGCACGCGTTGGGTGCGCGCAATGTGGCCGATGGAGCGCAGCGTGGGCCCGCCCAGCTTGCGGCAGCGTTCGGCCAGCGGGTCGGTCATCGCGAACAGCTCGGTGGCCTGCTCGTCGAGCATCAGGTGGTAGTCGCGAAAATGCGGCCCGCTCATGTGCCAGTGGAAGTTCTTGGTCTTCAGGTACAGGGCGAAGACGTCGGCCAGCGCGGCGTTGAGCACCGCAGAAATGTCACGCGTGGCCTGGGGGGCCAGGTCGGTGGGGGTGGCCAGCGGCGCGCTGCGCCGGTGGGCCAATTCGCGGCTGGATGCGGTGGCGGGTGGGGCAGTGGTGGCAGATGTCATGGTGTGGTTTCCGCGGCCCGATGGGCCGTCTGGTGAGCGACAGGCCAGCCATGGTGTCGCGCTGACGGCGCCTCGTCGGTTCGCTGGCGAACGCAGGCAGCCGGCGCCGCGCCGCGTTCGCCGACGCACAGACGGCGCGGGTCACCGCAGCCAGGCTGGCAGCCCGCATGGCCCCGATCCAGACCGGACCGGCGCCGCGCCAGCCCCCCGCCCCGAGGAACACCATGAACACCCTGAACACCGTGTGCAAGACCACCATCGCCCTGGCCGCAGGCCTGCTGACCTGCAGCGCGGGGGCCCAGATCACCTTCTACCAGGACGACGGTTTTCGCGGCCCCGCGTTCACGGCCAACAAGCCGGTGCGCGACTTCCGCAGCGTGGGCTTCAACGACCGGGCCTCGTCGGTGGTGGTGCAAAACGGGCGCTGGGAGGTCTGCGAGAACACCAACTTCGGCGGTGAATGCGTGGTGCTGCGCCCGGGCAGCTACACCTCGCTGGGCGCGATGGGCCTGAACGACCAGCTGTCGTCGGTGCGCCCGTCCAACGCCCGCCGCGCTAACGCGCCCGATGCACCCGAACCGATGCGCGAAGCCGATTACGCCTGGCGCCGCCGGCCCAACGAAGATGTCTTCAACGCGCCGGTGACCGCCGTGCACGCGGTGATGGGTGCGCCCCAGGAGCGTTGCTGGGTCGAACGCGAACAGGTGCGCGGCAGCGACCAGCCCAATGTCGGGCGCGCCTTGCTGGGCGCGGTGCTGGGCGGCGTCATCGGCCACCAGATCGGCGGCGGCACGGGCAAGGACCTGGCCACCGCGGGCGGCGCGGTGGCCGGTGGCGTCCTCGGCGCCCGCAGCGGCGGCAACGACGACAGCACGCGCGACGTGCGCCGCTGCGCCAGCGCGCCGAACACGACACCGGCGTACTGGGAGGTGAGCTACAGCTTTCGCGGCACGCCGCACCAGGTGCAGATGGCCAGCGCACCGGGTGCCAGCATCACCGTGAACCGCAACGGCGAACCGCGGCAGTGATCGCGGCGCGGCGCGCGGCCGACGGCGGCCGGCGCCGCCTTCAGCGCCGCGCCGCCACGGTCTGCTGGTAGACCTGGGTGTCGTCGGCGTAACAGCTGCAGGCGGCGGCCAGCAGGCCTTGGCTGTCCACCACCGTCAGCACACCGCGGTGGTAGCGGATCAGCCCGCGGCGCTGCAAGGCGCACGCCCAGCATGGTGGCCACGAACTCCTGGGTCAGCGGAAACTGGTCGGCATGCGCCCGGTCCTGGCTCATCAGCAGCCAGCGCGCCAGGCGCGGGCCGATTTCGTGGAAGCGCAGGCAAGCCGCCGCGCGAGCCCGCTGGGCCATCAGCACGCTGACATAACGCTGCAGGCGCAGCCGCAGCGCCGCACTGCGGGCCCACTCGTCGCGAAAGGCCGGGGCGGCCAGGCGCCAGGCCAGGCCCCCGCCCTGCGCCAGGGCCTTCAAGGGGTCACGGGCGACACCCAGTGCGAGGTGCACGCCCAGCATACCTTCGTCGCCGGCCATGCCGACTTCCAGGCCGTGCTGCGCGTCGACCTGCGCGATCAGCGAAACGAAACCGTCGGTGGGAAAGTAGACGTGGCGCGTGATCTGCCCGGGCTCGCCCAGGACCTGGGCCAGCACCAGATGCACCGGTTCGCACAGCGCCAGCAGGTGCTTGCGGTCGGCACGCGGCAGGCCCGCGATCAGTTGGTTGTCATGGCTGTGCAGAAGGCCTCCGGGGAAACGCTGCGGTGGTGCGGCCGGCGATGGACCCCCGTGCAGGGCAGCGCTGCCGCAGGCACTGTCGCGCTGCAACGCCCTGGGGTCTGTGTGATGTCGCACGGAGGCGCAACGACAACAAGCTGCCCAGGCGTTGCCCAGCGCACAGACCCGCTGCGGCGGGGTCCTTACAACCCACTCATCCGAAAACCATTCGGTCGTATCCGCCCTGGGCATGGCGCGCCCATCGGCGCCAGCCCGCATCGAGCGGGTCCTGTTCATCACCTCGAAAGACCACCATGACCCACCACAAGCACACCCTCGGCCTGCTGGCGCTGACCAGCATCGGCACCCTGCTGGCATCCGGCGCCCTGGCGCAGGACAGCAGCTACACCTACGGCGGCATCGCTGTCGGCCAGTCGCATGGCAAGTCCGACGCCAGCGGCATGGCGGCCTACCAGATCCGGGGTTCGGTGCCGCCCTTGACCGTCACCAACCTGAACCGCGACGACAACGACAACGCCTACCGCGTGTTCCTGGGTTACCAGTTCAACCGCAATGTCGGCCTGGAAGCCAGCTTCTTCAACCTGGGGCGCTTCAACTACCACGCCACCACCAGCCCGACCGGGACGCTGGACGGCCAGACCAAGATCCAGGGCGGCGGGGTCGACGTCGTGGGCGCGCTTCCGCTGAGCGACAACTGGTCGCTGCTGGGCCGCGTCGGCGGGCAGTTCGCCAAGACGCGCAATGTCTTCAGCGGCCCGGGCGCGGTCTTCGTCTCCGACCCCTCGCCCAGCGCGCGCCAGTTCAACTACAAGGTCGGCGCCGGCCTGCAGTACGCCTTCAACCCGCACTTCCTCATGCGTGGCGAAGCCGAGCAGTACCGCACCCGCGACGCCATCGGCGGCAATGACCGCGTGCAGGTGTTTTCGCTGAGCCTGGTCTTCCCCTTCGGCGCGGGCGCGCAGCCGCGCATGGCGATGCGGCCGGCCGTCTACCAGCCCGTGGCCTATGTCGCACCCGCCGCACCGATCGCCGCGCCGGCCGTCGAGGCCGCAACGATGGCGCCGGTGGTGGCTGCCGCACCGCTGGCGCCGCTGCCAGCGCCAGCGCCGGCGCCGCGCCGCGTCAGCTTCACGGCCGAGTCGCTGTTCGGCTTCGACAAGTCGACCATCCGCCCCGAAGGCAAGGTGGCGCTGGACACCTTCGCGCGTGAGGTGGCGGGCACGCAGTTCGACGAGATCGTCGTCGAAGGCCATGCCGACCGCATCGGCACCGAGGCCTACAACCAGACCCTGTCGGTGCAGCGCGCCGAAGCGGTCAAGGCCTATCTGGTGGGCTCGGGTGGCATGGACGCCACCAAGATCACGGTCAAGGGCGTGGGCGAAGGGCAGCCGTCACAAGCCGGCGACTGCAAGGCCACGCTGTCGCGTGCCGAATTGCGCACCTGCCTGCAGCCTGATCGCCGGGTCGACGTGGACGTGACCGGCACGCGCTGACCGGCCCCTGTCAACCGGGCGCTGCCGACCGCAGCGCCCGCCCCCACCTCGCCGCGCCCAGCGCGGCGACTTCATTTGCGAGACCGCCATGCCCCTGCTCACGCTGGAACACAGCCCCACCGCCTACCGTCTGGACTTCGCGCTGTACGGGCTGATCTCGCTGGCCCTGGCCAGCACCTTGCTCTTCGCCAGCCCGGCCGGCAGCGGCACCGGGTTGACGGCCTGGGCCTTGGGCGGCCTGGCGGCCTGGAGCCCCGCCGAGTACCTGCTGCACCGCTTCGTGCTGCACGGCCTGCCCCCCTTCAGCCGCTGGCACGCCGAACACCACCGCCGGCCCACGGCGCTGATCGGATCACCGACCCTGCTGAGCGTGACGCTGTTCGCCGGGCTGGTCACTGCACCGTCGTGGTGGCTGCTGGGCGCATGGCCGGCCTGCGCGCTGACCTTCGGCCTGCTGACGGACTACCTGGCCTACGGCCTGACCCACCACGCCACCCACCATGCGGTGCCCGGCCTTGCCCGGCGCAGCGCCTGGCTGGCGCGGCGCCGGCGCTGGCACGCGCTGCACCACCAGGCGCACCGCGCGGGCGGCGGCGGTGCGGCGGCGGCGGGGTCGGCGCTGCAGGCCGGCCACTACGGCGTCAGCAGCGCCCTGTGGGACCACGCCTTCGGCACCGCGGGCACGGCAGCCGACCGCCGCTGAAGCGACAGCGGCTGAGCCGCGGTCGGATCCGGTTAACCGGTCGACAAAAGCGAAAAGGCGACGGCAACGGGTGCCGTCGCCTGTTTCGGGCCGGCCGGGCCGCAGCCCGGCGCAACAGGCATCACTTCATGCGCATGTCATTGGCGACCGAGCTGACGCCCTTGACGCCCCGCGCCAGTTCGACGGCCTTGTCCATCGCCGCGCGGCTGCTGACGAAGCCGCCGAGTTGCACGCGGCCCTTGAAGGTTTCGACATTGATCTCCATCGATTTGAGAGTGGGTTCGTTCAGGATCACGGCCTTCACCTTGGTGGTGATGACGGTGTCGTCGACATACTCGCCCGCGCCTTCGCTGGTGCGGGTGGCGGCGCAGGCGCCGAGGGCTGTCACGGCCGTCAGCAGGCTGAGCAAGGCGATACGGCGGCTGGGCGTGGAGTGGCTGAGGTTCATGGTGGTTTCCTGGTTGGGATCAAACCGGCCCCGGCGGGGACGGCACTTGCGGGTGCAGGGTGGTCGGGGCGCCTACTTCAGCGGAGCGTCACCGGTTTCGTTGGAGAACACGACCTCGACACGGCGGTTCATGCGGCGGCCGTCGGCGCTGTCGTTCGGGCCGGCAGGTCGCGCCTCGCCATAGCCTTCGCTGCGCAGCCGGGCGGCGGGCACGCCCTGGCCCACCAGCGCGGCCATCACGGCCTGGGCACGGCGGTCAGACAGCGCCTGGTTGGACTTCTCGCTGCCCACGCTGTCGGTGTAGCCCTCGATGACCGCGGTGCGCTGCGGGTAGCGCTTGAAGAACTCGGCCAGCTTGCCCATGGTGCGCACGCTGTCGCCCTGCAACTGGGCCTGGCCCAACGCGAACAGCACGTCACCCAGGGTGACGACGAGGCCGCGGTCGGTCTGGCGGGCATTCAGTTCACGCAATTGCGACTGCAGGTCGCCGAGCTGCATGTCGCGGCGGGCCAGTTGTGCCTGCTGGACGGCATTGCTCTGCTGCGAACTGGCCAGCTGCTGGCTGGTGTTGGCGTTGGTCTGCTGCGACGACGCCAGCTGGCGTTGCGCGGTTTCGGCTTCCTGGGTGCGCAGCGCCAGGCGCATGCGGTCGCGTTCGGCGGCGGCGCCGGCGGTCACGGCCTCGGCCGCACGGCTGGCGGCGGTGTCCTGCGCCAGGGCCACGCGCTGGCTGGCCAGATAGGCCAGGTGGTCCACAGTGGCCATGCTCTCGCGGTTGGCCTGGGCCTGCTCGGCCACGCGCAGTGCTTCGCTGGCACGCCTGAGTTCTTCCGGCGCCAGCGTGGCCACCTGGGACTGGGCCTGCGCGGCGCTGTAACGGCTCTGCGCCTGGTCGAGCGCCGCGTTGCGCTCGGGCACGGTGCTGCAGGCCCCCAGGGTGCCCAGTGCGCCGACGGCCACCAGCAGGCTGATGGCGTTGCGGGCGAAGCCGCCGGGGCGGCGCGATGCGGGATACGGTGTCGGGTTCATGTTCGGCTTTCTGTGTTGTTGATTCAGCGGACGGTCTTGCGGCCCAGTTCTTCACGCAGCGCGCGGGCGGCGTCATCGCTTTCACGGGCTGCCGCGCCGGCCCGTGCGGCAGCGGCGTGCTGCTCGGCGACCTGCGCATCGACGGTGGCCTCGTCGGCCATGCGACCGGCCAGCACGCTGTCACCGGTGCTGACGGCGCCGCGGGCGCGGGCCAGCTTGCCCACGGCGGTGGCCAGTTCGGCCGGCGCCGCTTCCTGCGTGCTGCTGGTGTTGGCGCGTTGCACGGCGGCTTCGGCCACCGCCAGCCTTTCGGTGGGCATGGGCGCCGTGGCGCAGCCGCCCAGGGCCAGCAGCAGGGCGGCCGCAGCGGCAGCGGCACGGCGGGCGGTGGTCGGACTGAGGGATATCGGGTGGGTCATGGTCGGGCTCCGGTTGTCGGCATCGTTGACGTTGTGCAGGGTGCGGCGGCGGTGCGGCGGCCGCGAACAAGGCCCTGGATGCCCGAGTCTGGGGAGCGCCGCACCGCCCGTCTGTTGGGCAGCACACGCTGGCCCGTCGGCCGGCAGCCGTGGTGTGCAGGGCTTGGACGTTCGGTGCCGCACAGACCTGCGGCCGGCCGGCGGCGAGCATCGACCTGCCAACCCCTGGAGCCCGCCTTGCTGCACTACGCCACCCTCTTTCTCGTGATTGCGCTGATCGCGGCCTTGCTGGGTTTCGGTGGGCTGGTCAGCGGCGCGGCTGGCATCGCCAAGCTGCTTTTCGGCGTCTTCCTGGTGTTGGCGCTGCTCAGCGGCGTCATCGGCCTGATGCGCCGGGGCTGAGCCCCGCGACCGCGGCCAGCGCCCAGTTCCACCCCGTCCTTCCAACCCCTGAAAGCGAGATCACCATGAGCAACTCGGACATGAACATCGGCCACACCATCGGCGACGGCGCCACCGCGATGCTGGGCGCCACCAGCCATGCCGCCGAACAGGCCATGGACGGCCTGGCGCGCGAAGCGCAGCACCTGGCGCAGCGCAGCAGCGACCTGCTGCACCAGCGTTCAGTGCAACTGCAAAAACAGGCCGCGCACGCGCGCGACGCCACGCTGGGCTACATCCAGCATGAACCGGTCAAGGCGGTGCTGTTTGCCGCCGCGGCCGGCGCGGCGCTGGTCATGCTGGGCAGCCTGCTCGGCCGCGGCAAGCGCTGAGCCCGGCCATGCCCCACCCGCGCCCCTCCGGCCCGGCGGCAGCGCGGGCGGTGACGGTCACGGCCGCCCGGCTGTGGCAGCTGGCCCTGCTGCGCCCGCAATGGCTGGGCGCCCACCTGGCGGCCTACGCCAGCCTCGTCGTGGACCAGGTCGGACCGACGCGCGCCGCCTGGCGCCAGCGCAGCCTGTGGACCGCGGTCTGCGCCATGGCCCTGGGTGTGGCGACCGTGCTGGCCGGCGTGGCCCTGATGCTGTGGGCCGTCGTGCCGGAGGCCAGCCGGGGCCCGGTCTGGGTCCTGTGGCTGACCGCTGCGGCGCCCCTGGCGCTGGCGCTGTGGGCCTGGCGCAGGCTGTCCACCGCGCCAGCCTTGCCCCTGCTGGAAGCGCTGAAAACGCAGTTCGACGCCGACGCCGAATTGCTGGCCGTGATCCCGCCCCCGGCGCCGGCCAGGCCCGCGCCCCGTGTAGCGGACGACACGGCTTCGGCCTCGCAACTGCTGGGGCGCGGCGCCCTCCTGACGGCCGACGTGGTGCTGCGCCCCGTCGCCCGCAGCTACCCCTGGGCGCTGGTGGCCGGCGCCGCAGCGGTCGGGGCCCTGCTGGTGGTGGGCCGTCCGTGGCGGGCGCTGCTGCGGCCTTCGTTCGTCACCAGCCTGGGGGCGCAATGGGCCGTGCGGGCGCTGGCGCAGGCCGCGCTGCAGTCCAGCCGTGACAGCAGCCAGCCCGCCGCCGTGCCGCAAGCCACCCCCGCCGACCCGTGCCAGCCCGCGCCGCCGCGGGCCTGAACCTCACCGACACCCTGCTTCGGAGCCACCATGCAAACGCCCGTCCGCCTGCCCGCGCAGGCCACCACCGCCCTGCCCGCATCCCGGCCCAGCCACGACCCCGCCAGCCACGCCGCCGGGCACCAGGCCGGCCGCCTGGCCTTGCGCGGCGACCCCACCGAACTGCACCGCCACTGCGCCCACTGCACGGCCGCGCGCAACCCCCTGCACGGCCTGCAGACCGCCATGGAAGCACTGGACGCCTTTCTGTCGCCGCGCTTCTTTTCGATGCTGGCGGTGCTGGGCGCCGGGGCCGCCCTGGTCTTCTGGCTGAGCGCCTGAAGGCGGGCCCGGGCCCATGCGCGCTCACGGATGGGGTGGCACCACCGCCCAAGCCCAGGCGCGGCAGGACCGGGCCTTGCAACAGTCGCTGCTGGCGCCCGCGCGCGGCGCGCTGCAGCCGCCGATACGCGACGAACTGCTGGGCGCGGCGGGCTTCGGCCTGATCGGCCACAGCCTGGCGCTGCAGCACGGCGAGCCGGTGCGCGGCGGCAACGCCACACCCTTCTTCCCGCGGCTGCGCGAGAACATCGGCGTGCTGCACGAGGCGCACCGCGCCATCGCACAGCAGGAACGCAACGGCCGCCACGTCAGCCCGGCGGGCGTCTGGCTGCTGGACAACATCCACCTGGTGGTGGCGCAGACGCGCGAGGTGCACGACGGCCTGCCGCGGCGCTACTTCCGCGGCTTGCCGGTGCTGAGCGGCGGCGACTGGGCCCAGTTGCCGCGCGTCTATGCCATCGCCTGGGCCTATGTCGCCCACGCCGACAGCGCCTTCGAACCGGCGCTGCTGGTCGACTTCCTGCGCGCCTACCAGCTCGAACACGCGCTGACGCAGGGTGAGCTGTGGGCGCTGCCCACCACCTTGCGCGTGGTGCTGGTGGAAAACCTGCGCCGCCTGGCCGAACGCGTGGCGGCCGAGGAAGCCAGCCGCGAAATCGCGCAAACCCTGTGCGACGGCCTGGACGACAGCGACACCGCAGCGTCGCCGCACGGCCAGCCCGATGCCCTGTTCGCGCAATTGCGGGCCCGCGGCGTGGTGCGGTCCTTCGCGCTGCAGGTGATGCAGCACCTGCACGCCGATGCCGATGCCGATGCCGGCAGCGCGCGGGGCGCCGTCCGCCGCGCCGCCATCCGCCGCGCACTGGCCGATGCCCTGCCCGAGCCCGCTGCGGCGCAGGCCGAGCAGCAGTCGGTGCAGGCGGCCGACAACCTGAGCGTGGGCAACGCCATCCGCTCGCTGCAGTTGCTGGGCAGCGCCGACTGGCGCGGCCTGATCGCGCAGGCCAGCGGCCTGATGCGCGCCCTGCTGGCCTGGCCCCCTTTCGCGGCCGAGCGCGACGACACGCAGGACACCACCTTGCACGCCATCGAACGCCTGGCGCGGCGCAGCCGGCGCAGCGAAGGGGCCGTGGCCGCCACCTTGCTGGGCCTGGCGCAGACACCGCTGCAGGCCGACGTCACCGGCAGCCACCCGCCCAGCCTGTCGCTGGGCTACTGGCTGCAGGGCGCGGGCGCCTGCACGGCGCGCCAGGCGCTCGGCCTGCGGCCCGGCTTGGACCCGTGTTGGCGGGCGCGTGCGGCCCTGCCCTTGCTGCTGGGCACCCTGGGGCTGGGCACGCTGGCGCTGGTCTGGGCCTTTGTGCACCTGGCGATGCCGCCACAGGCCGGGCCCTACGGGCTGGCGCTGGTGGCCCTGCTGGCGCTGTGGCCGGCCAGCGAAACCGTCATCGCGGCACTGAACCGGCTGATCAGCGAATCGGTGCCGCCGCGCCGCCTGCCCCGGCTGGCGCTGGCCGGCGGCATCCCGGCCGAACACCGTGTACTGGTGGTGCTGCCGGCCTTGCTCAGCGACGCCGCCACGGTGGCCGCTTTGGCCCGGCGGCTGGAAGGCCACCACCTGGCCAACCGCGAAAGCCACGCCCAGTTCGCCATCCTCAGCGACCACGCCGATGCCGACAGCCAGCACACCGCCGCCGACGCCGCCCTGCTGGCCGCCGCCGTGGCCGCCATCGAAGCCCTGGAAGCCCGCCACGGCAACCGCCTGGCCGGGCCGGGCGGCGCGCAGCGGCCGGCCGCCAGCCGGCGCTTCCTGCTGCTGCACCGCGAGCGGCAGTGGTGCGACAGCGAACAGCGCTGGATAGGCTGGGAACGCAAGCGCGGCAAGCTGGAACAGCTGGTGGCGCTGCTGGCGGGGGCCGAGCCGCCGGGCGCCGGGGCGGGCCCGGCCTTCGTCGATCTGGGCGACCTGTCGCGGCCGGCGCCGGGCACGCCCTACATCGTCACCCTGGATAGCGACACCGTGCTGCCGCCGGGCGCCCTGCGCGAACTGGTGGCCATCGCCGCGCACCCGCTGAACCAGCCGCGCATCGACCCCCTCAGGCGCCGCGTGGTGGGCGGCCACGGCATCCTGCAACCGCGCATCGTGGCGGCCTGGCCCAGCGACGCGCAGGGGCAACTGCTCAGCCCCGACCAGGCCCCGGTCTTCCACCGCCTGTTCGCCGGCGCCAGCGGCAGCGACCCCTACAACGCCGTCGCCTCCGAGGTCTACCAGGACCTGTTCGACGAAGGCAGCTTCACCGGCAAGGGCCTGCTGCATGTGGCGGCCATGCAGGCGGTGCTGGCCGGCCGCCTGCCGGACAACCAGGTGCTCAGCCACGATCTGCTGGAGGGCTGCATCGCGCGCTGCGGCAGCGTCAGCGATGTCGCCGTGTTCGAGCCCGCCCCGCAGCATGCCGACGTGGCCGCCGCCCGCAGCCACCGCTGGACGCGCGGCGACTGGCAGCTGCTGCCGCTGCTGGCGCAGGCCCAGCACTTCGGCCTGAGCGCCATCGCGCGCTGGAAGCTGCTGGACAACCTGCGCCGTTCGCTGGTGGCGCCGGCCGCGCTGGGGCTGCTGATCACCGGGCTGGCCGGCGGGCCGGTGTCGCCGTGGGCGGCGCTGGCGCTGGCCGCTGCGGCCTTCGGCGCCGGGCCTCTGGTGGGCGCCATCACCGGGCTGGCGCCCAGCCGCGACGACCTGGCGCTGCGCCACTTCGCACGCCAGGCGCTGGCCGAACTGGGGCGCACGCTGCTGGGGCTGCTGTGGCACCTGGCGCTGTGGTTGCGCCTGTCGCTGCTGCTGCTGGACGCCATGGGCCGCGCGCTGTGGCGCAGCCAGATCAGCCGGCGTGGCCTACTGCAGTGGACCACCGCGGCGGCCTCGGAAGCCGCCGCCCTGCAGGGCACGCCGGCGCTGCTGCGGGCCCACTTCGGCGTGGTCGCAGCGGCCGGCGCCCTGGGCCTGGTGCTGCTGGCCGTGGGCACGCCGGCGCCCGGCCTGACGCTGATCCTGTGCACCCTGTGGCTGGCCACACCGCTGTGGATCGCGCTGGCCAGCCGCCCCGGCGCCGCCGCGCCGCCGCTGAGCGCGGCCGACAGCGACTACCTGCTGGGCGTGGCCCGCGACACCTGGGCCTGGTTCGCACAGCATGTCAACGCGGCCAGCAACCACCTGCCGCCCGACAACGTGCAGACCGTGCCGCGCGAGTGGATCGCCGAGCGCACATCGCCCACCAACATCGGTCTGTACCTGCTGTCGCTGGCCTGCGCGCGGGCCTTCGGCTGGGTCACGCCCGACGAGATGGCCGAGCGCCTGCAGGCCACGCTGGACACGCTGGACCGCCTGCCCCTGGAGCGCGGCCACTTCATGAACTGGATCGACACGCGCACGCTGCAGACCCTGCCGCCAGCCTATGTGTCGGCGGTGGACAGCGGCAACCTGTGCGGCCACCTGCTGGCCGTGGCCACGGCCTGCGACGAGGGCGCGGTCGCTGCCGCCGCCGGCGGGCAGGGCTCGCTGCAGGCCCGCCTGGCGGCGCTGGCCCTGCGCTGCCGGCGTTACGCCGACGGCGCCGATTTCCGCTTCCTGTACGACGCGCGGCGCCGCCTGCTGCACATCGGCTGGCGCGTCGCCGAGCAGCACCTGGACGCCGGCCACTACGACCTGCTGGCCAGCGAATCGCGCCTGGCCAGCCTGTGGGCCATCGCCAAGGGCGATCTGCCGGCCACCCACTGGGCCGCGCTGGGCCGCCCCTTCCAGGCCACGGTGCGCGAGGTCGGCCTGCGCTCCTGGTCGGGCTCGATGTTCGAGTACCTGATGCCCACGCTGGTGCTGGACGAACCGCCCGGCAGCGTGCTGGCCTGCGCCGCGCAGATGGCGGTGCAGGAGCAGCGTGACTACGGCCGGCTGCACCGGGTGCCCTGGGGGGTCAGCGAGTCGGCCTATGCGGCCGCCGACCGCTCGCTGGCCTACCAGTACGCACCGCAGGGTGTGCCGCGGCTGGCGCTGCGCCGCACGCCACCCGAAGAGCGCGTGGTCGCGCCCTACGCCACGGCACTGGCGGTGCAGGTGGCACCGCAGGCGGCGGTGGCCAACCTGCGCCGGCTGGATGCCCTGCAGGCGCGTAGCACCCTGGGTTTCATCGAGGCGCTGGACTACACCGCCGGCCGCCAGGCCGACACCGGCAGCCACGCCGCCGGCGACGCCCCCGCTTACACCGCGGTTTGCACCGGCATGGCCCACCACCTGGGCATGACGCTGGTGGCGCTGGCCGACGTGCTGCTGCACGGCCAGCCGCGCCGCTGGGCCATGGCCGACCCGCGCCTGGCGGCGGTGGCCACGCTGCTGCAGGAGCGCCTGCCGCGTGAGGTGGCCCGGCTCAAGGAGCCGGCGCCCAACCCGCTGCGCGGCGAGTCCGCGGAGCAAGCCGACCGCGCCCCGCGCGAAGTGCTGCCGGGCGCCCACGCGCTGCAGCGCACCAAGATGCTGGCCAACGGCCACTACAGCGTGACCCTGCGCGCCAACGGTGCGGGCTGCAGCCGCCTGGGCGACGTCGACATCAGCCGCAGCCGCGACGACGCGCTGCGCGACGCGCACGGCAGCTTCTTCTACCTGCGGCGCGTCGAGCCCGGCGGCGAGCTGACACCGCCGGTGTCGCTGACCCAGCACCCGGCCGCCGACCCCACCGCCGACTACGCCGCCAGCTTCCACAGCGACCGCGTGACCCTGGACGCGACCTGGGCCGACCTGCGCAGCCGCATCACGGTCTGGGTCAGCCCGGAAGACGACATCGAACTGCGGCAGGTCGAACTGTGGAACAGCTCGGCGCGGCCGATCACGCTGGACCTGCTGTCGGCTTTCGAAGCCTGCCTGTCGCCGGCCCGCGCCGACGAGATGCACCCAGCCTTCGCCAACCTGTTCATCAGCGCCGAATGGGACGCCGGCGACCAGGCGCTGTACCTGGCCCGCAAACCCCGGCGCGACGGCGAGGCCGGGCTGCACGCCGTGCACTTCGTGGCCCAGGCCGACACGGCCCTGGGCGGCGTGCGTGCCAGCGCCGACCGCGGGCAATGGCTGGGCCGGCTGCGCGAAGCCTGGCAACCGCGGGCCCGGTTCGACAGCGCCGCCACCCCGTCCGGGCCCATCGCCACCGGCCTGGACCCGGTGGCCGCGCTGGCCCTGCGCCTGACCCTGGCGCCGCACGGCATGGCCCAGCTGACGCTGGCCACCGCCGCAGCGCCCGAGCGCGCCACGCTGGCCGCGCTGGTGGACCGCTACCGCCTGGCCCTGGGGGTGGAGCGTTCGTCGCAGCTCAGCGCCACCCTGGCCAACCTGCGCCAACGCGAAGAGCGCCTGGCGGCCGACGAACGCGTCGCCGTGCAGACCCTGACCACGCTGCTGGTGCTGGTGCACGCGCGGCCGGCGGTGCCGGTGGGCACGCCGCAGGGGGTGAGCGACCGCCGGCTGTTGTGGCGCTTCGGCATCTCGGGCGACCGGCCGCTGGTCGTGGTCAGCATCGCCGTGCCGCAGGGCCTGCGCTTGGTGCGCTCGCTGGTCCAGGGCCTGCTGCGCTGGGCCTGGGGCGGTGTCGCCTGCGACCTGGTGCTGATCAACGCCGAGCCGCGGTCCTACCTGCAGCCGCTGCAGCGTGAACTGCTGGCCCTGTGCGAGCGCCACGCCAGCGACGCGGGGGCCGAGACGCCGGCCTGCGCCGGCGGCCTGTTTCTGCTGCACGACAGCGACCTGACGACGGCCGAGCAGAGCACCCTGGGCCTGCTGGCCCGCGTGCGGCTGCATGCCGACGGCCGGCCGCTGACCCAGCACGTGGCCGACCTGGTGGCCTGGCACGACGCGGCCCAGGCCCAGCGCGACGAAGAAGGCAGCGTGGCGCTGGACAACCGGCCGCGGCCGGCCCGCCACGGGCCGAGCGCGGCTGCCGCCGGCGCCGGCACCGCCCCGGGCGCCTTCGACGACCGCAGCGGCGCCTACGTCTTCAGCACCAGCCCGGAGCAGCCCACGCCGCGACCGTGGATCAATGTGCTGGCCAACCCCGACTTCGGCGCCATGGTGTCCGAGGCCGGTGCCGGCTGCACCTGGGCCGGCAACAGCCGGCTGTTCCAGTTGACGCCCTGGAGCAACGACCCGCTGAGCGACAACCTCAGCGAGCGTTTCTGGGTGCAGGACCTGCGCAGCCGCGAAGTCTGGAGCCTGGGCGCCGGCCTGGGTGGCGCAGCCGGCCCGCACCGGGTCGAGCACGCGCCCGGCAGCAGCACCTTCAGCCACCGCCATGGCGACATCGAGTGGCAGTGCAGCTGGAGCGTGGACGCCGAACACGCCATCAAGCGCATCCAGCTGCGGCTGCGCAATCACGGCGCGCAACGCCGGGCGCTGCGTGTCGTGGGTTTGCTGGACTGGGTGCTGGGCGCCGTGCGCAGCGACCGGCTGTCGGTGCGCACGGCCATGGTCACGCAGCCTGCAGCCCCGCTCGAAGGCGCGGCAGCGACGGCGGCCCTGGCTGCCGCGGCCGCCAACACCAGCCCCACGGGAACCGAGCGCCGCCGCGAGCCGCGTGACGACGGCCTGGGCGCGCGCTGCATCGACACCCTGCTGGCCACCCAGCTGGACGACCACGACGGCCTGGCCGGCCATACCGCCTTCGCCACGCTGCAGCGCGACGGCACGGCCTGCGCCCCGCTGCGCAACTGGACCTGCGACCGCCGCGAACTCTTCGACAGCCGCGGCCGCTGCGTGCTGCCCGACCAGTTCGGCCAACGCGCCGGTGGCGGCAGCGACCCCTGCGCGGCGCTGAGCCTGACGCTGCTGATCGAGGCCGGCGCCAGCGACGGTTGCGGCTTCGCCATCGGCCATGGCGCCAGCCGGCAGGCGGCGCTGGATCTGGCGCGCTGGTGCGCGACCGACCGCGGCGCGGCGGCCGCCGCTTC
Organism: Rubrivivax sp.; assembly: GCA_040400915.1. Classification (GTDB taxonomy): domain Bacteria; phylum Pseudomonadota; class Gammaproteobacteria; order Burkholderiales; family Burkholderiaceae_C; genus Rubrivivax. The sequence goes on along the minus strand of JBBAPI010000007.1, from coordinate 80,921 downwards.
GAGCAGCCGCACCGCCGCGGCCGGCGACGCCGCCGGGCAGGCGCGCGCCGGCTATGCCCAGCTGCTGGACGCGGTCAGCGTGCAGACGCCCGACGCGCAGTTCGACGCCCTGGTCAACCACTGGCTGCTTTACCAGACCACGGCCTGCCGGCTGTGGGGCCGCGCCGGCTTCTACCAGGCCGGCGGCGCCTACGGCTTTCGCGACCAGTTGCAGGACGCGATGGCGCTGGCCGTCACCGCACCGCAGTTGCTGCGCGAGCAGGTGCTGCGCGCCGCCGGGCGGCAGTTCGTCGAAGGCGACGTGCAGCACTGGTGGCACCCGCACAGCGGTGCCGGCGTGCGCACCCGCTTCAGCGACGACCTGCTGTGGCTGCCCCACGTCGCGCTGCACTACGTCGACGCCACCGACGACGACGCGGTGTGGGACGAGTCGCTGCCCTTCATCGACGGCGAGCCGGTGCCCGAAGGCGCCGAAGACCTGTACAGCGTGCCCGCCGCGCCGCGCCCGGCCAGCGAAGGCGGCCCACCGCAGGCCACGCTGTACGAGCACTGCGCCCGCACGCTGGACCGCAGCCTGGCCCTGGGCCGCCACGGCCTGCCGCTGATGGGCAGCGGCGACTGGAACGACGGCATGAACCGCGTGGGCAGCGGCGGTCAGGGTGAATCGGTCTGGCTGGCCTGGTTCCTGTGCCGCATCGTCAGCGACTTCGTGCCCGTGGCGACCCAGCGCGGCGAGCACGAACGTGCCGAGCGCTGGCTGGCCGCCGCGCAAGTCTGGCGCGCTGCGCTGCAGGGCCCGGCCTGGGACGGTGCGTGGTTCAAGCGCGCCTTCTTCGACGACGGCAGCCCGCTGGGTGCCAGCAGCAACGCCGAATGCCGCATCGACCTGATCGCGCAGGCCTGGAGCGTGCTGTCCGGCGCGACGCCGGCGGGCCGCCAGCGCACCGCCATGGCCTCTGCCGGACACCTGCTGGCCGACACCCCGCACGGCCTGCTGCGGCTGCTGGACCCACCGCTGCAGCACGCCCAGCCCTCGGCGGGCTACATCCAGGCCTACCCGCCCGGGGTGCGTGAAAACGGCGGCCAGTACAACCACGGTGCGGTCTGGGCGGTGATGGCCTGGGCCCAACTCGGCCAGGCCGATGCCGCCTGGCGCGCCTGGGTGGCGATCAGCCCGGCGCACCGCGCCCTGCGCGAGCCGGCTCCGCCGACACCCGCAAGCGCGGCCGAGCAGCCCTACGGTCTGGAACCCTATGCCGTGGCGGCCGACGTCTACAGCCAGCCGCCCTACACCGGGCGCGGCGGCTGGAGCTGGTACACCGGCTCGGCCGGCGGTCTGTACCGTGCGGCCGTGGGGTCCATCTGCGGCCTGCAGGTGCAGGGTGGCCGCCTGCGCATGCGCCCCGCCCTGCCCAGCCACTGGCCTTGCGTGCAGATCACGCTGCGCCGCGACGCGCGCCTGCACCGCATCACCGTGTGCGCCGCCACAGCCGAAGCGGACATCGCCAGCGCCAGGGCGCAAGGGGCCCGCACGCTCACCGCCGGGGACTGGCTGACGCTGGCGCAAGCCGGCGACCACAGCCACCACCTGGTCATCTGCCAGCCCGGCGAGCCGCGCCCGCCGGCCCCCGCCACCGAGGGGGGCACGCGGGAACCGGGACCGCAGTCGCTGGCAAGCAAAAGGCCCTGACCGGCATGCCGGTCAGGGCCTGGGCGAGACGGCCGGCGAGGGCCGGGCGGGGGCTAGATCCGCCCCAGCACCAGCAGGACGACGACGATGACGAGCAGCAGGCCCAGCCCGCCGAAGGGGGCGTAGCCCCAGTTGGCGCTGTGCGGCCAGGCCGGGAAGGCGCCGAACAGCATCAGCAGCAGCAGAATGATCAGGATCGTACCCAGGCTCATGGCGAACTCCGGTGGTGGTGGTGGGTGGTGGTGGTGGCGCTCAATTCGTCGCGCCCGATGCGGCCGGCACCACGATGACCGTGGTGCCACCGCGGCCCGTGGCACCGGTGTCGCCGGTGGCGCCGGTCGCGCCCGTCGCGCCGGTGTAGCCGGGTGAACCCATGGCGCCGGTCGCGCCGGTGTAGCCGGGTGCACCTGTGGCCCCGGTGGCGCCCGAGGCGCCCGGCGCACCCGGCAGGACGACCACGGCCGGCGACGGCGGCGTCTCGGTCTTCTGGCAGGCCGACAGGACGGTGATGGACAGGATGGCGGCGCAAAGCAGCGCGTGGCGCGGGATGGTTTTCATGGGGCGGCTTTCAGGTTGAGGGGTCTTCGGTGCGGTATCGGCCTGGCGCCGCCTACAGCGCCGACCGGGCTGCCTGCACCGTATGCGCACCGCGCCGCTTCGTCGGTGCGCTGCCGAACCCGGCGCGCCCTGCGCTCAGCCCGCCGCGGTGTCCGGGTTGGCGGCCGGCCGGCGCTGGCCTTCAGCCAGCTTCACCAGCGCCCAAAGGGCGTGGTTCAGCGGCACCGGCACGCCCAGGGCGGCGCCGCGTTGCACGATGTGGCCGTTGAGCTGGTCAATTTCGGTCGGCCTGCCGCGCGCCAGGTCTTGTGCCGTGGACGACCACTGCTGGGGCATGGCCTGGGCCACGCGCAGGGTGGCCGCCAGGGCGGCGTCCAGCGACACCGGCACGCCATCGGCCTGCGCCACGGCCACCGCTTCGCGCACCAGGCCGAGCTGCAGTTCACGGATGGCCGGCAGCGCCGCCATGGCGCCATAGGCCGACGGCGCCAGGCCCGAGATGGCATTGCAGGCGCAGTTGACGATCAGCTTGTCCCACAGCGCCTGCTGCGGCTGATCGGTCAGGCGCACATCGAAACCCGCGCCAGTGAACACCGCCGCCAGGTCAGACAGCGCCAGCAGCGGGTCGGCCGCAGCCGCACCGGCGGCCGTGACCGGCCCCATCACCAAGGCCCGCCCCCCGGCGTGCAGCACCACGCCCGGCCCGGGCAAGGCCGCCGCGATGTAGGCCGCCGCGATGGCCAGCGGCTGGTTCAGGCTGGCGGCCAGCGTCGCGCCGTTGGCCACGCCGTTCTGCAGGCTCATGACCCAGGCGCCGGCGCGCAGCACGGGTGCCAGCTGCAGGGCCACGGCCGCGGTGTCGGCCGACTTGACACAGACCAGCACCAGATCGGCGTCGTGTGCGGCGGCGAGCTCGGTGCGGGCCCGCAGGGCGACGCGGTCGACCCGGCCTTCGCCGTGAACGGCCAGGCCATCGCGCAGGATGGCCGCCACATGGGCGGCACGGCCGATCAGCACCACGCGGTGCCCGGCCTGTGCCAGGCGCGCGCCGATGAAGCTGCCCAAGGCACCGGCGCCAACGACGGCGATGCGCAGCGGCAAAGGGGTGGCCGGGCGGGTCATGAGAGTGTGAGGGGCAGCAGCAGCAGGCATCGAAGGCGGCATTGAAGACGGCGGCTCCAACGGCCAGCGTCTGCCGCCATTCTGGCTGCGCCGGGGGTGTCGACGTCACCGCCCTGATGCACAGACACCGGGCCCCTGGGCTGTAGCCCGGGGGCCCGGTGTCGCAACGCGTCAGTGCGTCAGCGCAGCGTGGACTTGGCCGCAGCCAGGTTCACCGGGTTGGCGCTGCCCTGGCGCAGCGAAACCGTGACCACGGTGGCCGTACTGTCGTGCGGGTCGGTCTCGTAGCGCAGGCGCATGCTGTCGTCGGCCGATTGCAGGGTGCCGCCTGCAGCGGCCAGCAGGCGGGTCAGCGGCACGCCATCCAGATCGGCCACGACGGCGCGGCCGCGCTGCCTGAGCACCATCGTCCGGCCGTCGGACATCTGGTAGACGCCCGCGACTGCGTCACCTTCGCTGGGGCTCAGGCCGCGCAAGGGTGTGGGCGAGGGGCCGGTGACGGTGATGGTTTCGGGGCCGGCGTGGGCAGCGCCCATCAGGGCCAGGGTGCAGGCGGCAAAGGCCATGCGGGTTTGTGAAGTGAACATGGTGGAAGCTCCAGCTGGGGTTGCGTTCAATGGCGGCAAGGAAACGCGCTGGGGTGCCGGGCTCAGCCCGGCGGGGCCCACGCATGGCAACGACTGACGGGCCGACTGCACGCCAGCCGCTGCGCGGTGGGGGGTGCCGGGGGTCGATGTCGCGTCCATGGATGAACTGTGCCCACGCGCACGGCGCCGCGCTGTGAGCCTGTGCGCCCCCAAACTGTGACTTATTCACACCGCGAAGCGGCATCCGCAAGGACTTCGGGCCGCGCCCCACCTGGCGGTGGAGCGCGGCCCGAAGGAAAGAGCAGGACTTAAGCGCCTTGGCGCGCGGTGCGGCGGCGCAGGCTGAGCATGCCGGCCAGACCGGCCAGCCACATCAGCGAGGTCGAGACTTCGGGCACCGCGCTCGGGGTCTCGAAGCGGACGTTGTCGATGGCCAGGTCGTAGCCGACGGGGCCGGTGAAGCTCAACATCAATTCACCGCCACCGTTGATGGCGGCGAGCTGATCGGCGGACAGCAGGAAGCTGGTCACGCCCACGGTGGCCGGCATCAGGGTGCTGGCCCAGCTGGTGGCCGCAAAACTCAGGGTTGCCGTGCTGGCCTGGTCCAGGCTGATACGGTCAAATTTCAGCGCCAAGGGGTCCGCCGCGGCCAGCCCGAGGAAGTTGCTCGGCAAAGTCCAGGACACCGTGACCTTGGAGTTGTAGGCGTCGCTGTTGCTCGACGACAAGTTGCTGGCAAAGAAACCAGTGGGCAACAAGGGATCAGGCTCAGGGCCGACCACGGCGTAGCTCAGACCGCCACCAGTGGTTGGGCTGGGGCAGCCGTGGGTGTTGTCGCAAGCGCTTCCCGAAATGAGTTCGTGCGCGACAGTCCGCAGGCCCGCTGCGCCGACGGACCCTGCAGAAACGCTGATCAGGTAATCTGGCGCCGAAACCGCCTGACTCTCCAGATTGAAGTTGTCCACCACGACGGTCACGGCCGAAGCGGGGCCGGCAAGCACCAGAGTCATTGCCGCGAGGGCGGTGAGGCTAAGTTTCATCTACAAGCTCCATCGGGCGGTATCTGGCCCAAAAATCTTCTGAAAATCGTATCGAGACCTTGCGCTGCCTGCCATCCCTGGTTCAGGGTGCCAGGGGTATTCAGTGTCGCGGCGCCACGGGCCAGCCGGCGTCAGGCTTTCCGGGAACGGGACCAGCCCACCATGCCCAGCAAGGCCATCGCCACCAGCGGCAGGGTGCCGGGCTCGGGCACGGTCACGTCGAAGCCGAAGTTGTCCATGCGGAAATCCCAGTCAGCGGGCCCCGACAGCGACATCTTCAGAACTTCGTCCTTGCCTTTGCTGATCTCCCGCTGCTGCTCAGCCGTCAAGGCAAATGACATCTTGACGCCGGGCTGGGTCACCGGCGTGACGATGAGCATGGTCAACGACCCGAGTCTCGAACCGCCGTAGGAAAACGTCGCCACCGTCGGCATGATGTCGCTGTACAACAGATCGAAGACGATGCGGGCCTCACCCAAGGCGCTGACGGGGGCTGCGATGAAGCTCTTGGGCAGCGTCCAGCTGATCGTCACGATGGAATTGGCGCTGGACGAATTGGAAACCGCGAAAGTGCCCAGCGGCGTCAACTGGTTGATCCGGACGTTGGCACCGGAGCCGACGGGAACCACCGGGGGAGCGCCCGCATTGCTGCCCTGGGTGAGCAGGGTCGTCACCGTGCGGCCGAGCACCGTGCCTGCGGGATTGACAGCGCCCGAGTAGCTGCCCGTCGCCACCGGCAGACCCGAGATCGGGTCGTAGATGTACTGGCCGGCCGACGGTGCGTCAAAGGTGTCGATCAGCACCAGGCTGGCCTGCGCGCCCATCGACGCGCAGGTCGCCGCGGCCAGAAAGGCCGTTGACGCAAGGGATGACTGCCGCATTCAAGAACTCCTGGATAGGTCGCCTGGACGGTCGGAAACCGGCCGTCGGGCTTGTCCATCGCGGGCTTGCAAGCGTCGTGCCGCGTCGCTGCGACCGCTGTAACCGAAGCGGGCTGCACCACGGCGCTGTCCATGTATTGACCATGAGGGTGCCAATTCCTGCCGGTTTTGGGTGCTTCGCTGCGATACCAATCCGAACCAAAAACCCCGCGAATAGGGGGGTGTCAATGACATCCCGCGGCTATCCTTTTGGCGGGTCGCGAGGGGGCCCTACAGCGATGTGTAAAGAAAGCCGGCACCTTTTGGGCGACTTCGGATGACGGCGAGGGCCGCCTGGGCCGATCATGGCAGCGTCGCATCCACCGCCACGCCCCATGAAAAGCCGCTTCCTGCTCCTCCTCGCCGCCGTGTCCGGCGCCCTGGCCGCCCCGGCGCCGGCGCCGGCGCCGGCGCCCAGCGTGCCGCAATGGACGCTGCAAGGCAGCGGCGTCAACGCGCTGCTGCGGGGCGTGAGTGCGGTCAGTGAGCAGGTGGCCTGGGCCAGTGGCGCGGCCAACACCGTGCTGCGCACGGCCGACGGCGGCGCGACCTGGCAGCGGCTGACCGTGCCGACCGAAGCCGGCAAGCCGCCGCTGGACTTCCGCGATGTCGATGCGGTCGACGCCCGCACCGCCTACCTGCTGAGCATCGGCCCCGGCAGCGCATCGCGTATCTACAAGACCGGCGATGCCGGGGCCAGTTGGCGGCTGCAGCACACCAACCCCGAAGCCCAGGGCTTCTACGACGCCATGGCTTTCTGGGACGCCGACAACGGCCTCGTCATCGGCGACTCGGTCGACGGCCGCCTGCAGGTCCTGATCACCAGCGACGGGGGCGCGACCTGGGCCCCAGTGCCGGACAGCGCCCTGCCACCGGCGCTGCCGAACGAAGGAGCGTTTGCCGCCAGCGGCTCGAACATCGCGGTGGTCGGGCGCAACGACGCCTGGATCGCCCTGCAAGGCCGCGTGCTGCACACCGCCGACCGCGGCCGGCGCTGGGCGGTGGTCGACACGCCCATCGCCACCGGTGCTTCGGCCGGCATCTTCTCGATCACCTTCCGCGACCGGCAACACGGCGTCATCGTGGGCGGCGACCACAAGCGGGAAGGGGCCACCGGCGACAACGTCGCCCGCACCGACGACGGCGGACGGACCTGGAACGGGGTGCAGGGCCAGGGCCTGTCGGGCTTCCGTTCGGCCGTGGCCTACCTGCCGGGCGCTGAACGCACGCTCATCGCCATCGGGCCGCAGGGGGCCGATCGCTCCGACGACGATGGCCGCAGCTGGGCGCCGATGGCGCTGCCGTCGCCGCAGGCCGGCTTCCATGCCTTCAGCTGGGCACCGGGCTCGAAGCGGGCCTGGGCGGTGGGCAGCAGCGGGGCCATCGCCCGGCTGCAGGTCGAGCCGCAGCAGGCGCCCTGAAAGCGCGCCGACGACAGGGCTGACATCGCCGGCGTCTACGATGCTGCGCATGCGCAGGCGCCGTCACCGGACCCGATGGCGGTTCCCGCCAAGCAGTGGTTGAATACCGCGCCCTGCGACACCACGAGGAGACCCGATGATCGAACGCCATATCGACCTGCACACCGCCGACGGCGCGATGAACACCTTCGTCGTCCACCCCGAGGAAGACGGGCCGCACCCGGTGGTGCTGTTCTACATGGACGCCCCCGGCAAGCGCGAGGAACTGCACGACATGGCGCGGCGGCTGGCGGCCGTGGGCTACTGCGTGCTGCTGCCCAATCTGTACTACCGCCAGTCACGCGACTTCTGGCTCAAGGAACGCAACGAAGCCACGCTGGCCCGCATGTTCGGCCTGATGGCCACGCTGAACGCCGCGACGACGCGCTGCGACACCGAAGCGATGCTGCAATTCGTCGGCACGCAGCCCGCAGCCGACGCCAGCCGCATCGGCGCCGTGGGCTACTGCATGAGCGGTCCTTTCGTGATGTGGGCGGCCGCCGCCTTCCCCGACCGCCTACGCTGCATCGCCTCGATACACGGCGCCAACATGGCCACCGCGGCGGCCGATTCACCGCACCGCATGGCGCCGCAGATCCGCTGCGAAAGCTATTTCGCCTGCGCCGAAATCGACAAGTGGGCGCCGCCCGCCGATATCGAACAACTGCAGGCGGCACTGGTGGGAGCCGGCACGCCGCACCGCATCGAGTGGTACCCGGCCGTGGAGCACGGCTTCGTCTTCCCGCTGCGCGGCGCCATCTACAACCAGCCGGCCGCCGAGCGCCACTGGGAACGGCTGTACAGCCTGTTCGCGCGCAACCTGCAAAGCTGAATGCGGGCCGCGGCCCCGCAGGGACCGAGCGGCCCGAAGACCGCGTCGGCCGCCCGGCCCGCGGCCCCGAACACAGCCCACCGGGCCTGGACGGCGCCGGCTACTTGCTGGCGTCCTTGACGGCGGCCTTGATGTCGCCGACAGCCCGTTGCGTATGGCCGGACACCTGCTTCTGGATGCCCTTGATCTGCTGCCCGGTGCTGCCGGTCACCTTGCCGGCGGCCTCCTGCACCTTGCCGGCGGCGTCCTTGATCGTGCCCTGTACTTGGTCCTTGTTCATGTTTTCACCTGGTGTTGAGATTGAAGAATCGGTCAGGCCCCGGCCTGCCGCAAAGGCTCATTCGGCCGCGTAGGGCGTGCCGTAGAACTTGTGCACGCCGCTGGCCCAGGTGGGGTCCGACATCGCGGGCCAGTGGTCCTGGTTGAACCCCGGCGCGTCCTTCAGGGCGACCTTCGGAACATTCAATGTGAAGCGCTTGTTGGCCGTGTCCAGCGCCAGTGCGGCCCAGGGTACGGCGAACAGCTTGTCGCCCAGGCCCAGCAGGCCGCCGAAGGACAGCACCGCATAGGCGACCCTGCCCGAGGCCATGTCGATCATGAATTCCTTGATGTCGCCCAGGTCTTCGCCGTCCTTGTTGTAGACGTCGTTGCCCAGCAGTGTGTTGGCGCCCATCAGCGCGGGGCCCGGCCCCGACGCGCTGTGGGCGTACATGCCGTAGTTGTCGCGCGTGACGTAGTTGCTGCTTTCCATGTTCGATCCTTGGTTCTGAGACAGGTGGCGGAGGCTCTCTGCCCGCGGGCCGACACGGCGCGCAGGGCTTCGAATTCCGGTGAGGCGGCTGGCGGTCCCTGGACCGGCAAGCACAGGGCAGAAGGTAGGCGCCGCGGGGGGCCAGGTCTGTGCGCGAACGAACCCTGGCCGCTGAAGAGCCAACGGTCCTGGCGCGCGGCTCAGAGCCAGTATTCCCACAGCCGCCCGAACCATTCCTGCAGGTGCAGCGCCGGGCTGCGGCGCTGCCACGTGGCGAGCTCGATGGCGTCCGACGCAGCCAGGTCGCGCTCGAACATGGCCTGCACCTGCTGGCCGAATTCGGCACCCAGCATGACGACGTTGATTTCATGGTTGTGCAGGAAGCTGCGCCAGTCCAGGTTGGTGGAACCGACCGTGGCCCACACGCCGTCGACCAGCGCGGTCTTCGAATGCAGCACCACGCCGCGGCGTTCGAAGATCTTCACGCCGGCCTGCAGCAGCCGCGTGTAGTGGCTGCGCCCGGCGTGGAAGACCAGCCACGAGTCGGTGCGCGCCGGCAGGATCAGCGTCACCTCGACGCCACGCGCCACCGCCGCCACCAGCGCGGCCATCAGTTGAGGGTCGGGCGCGAAGTAGGCGTTGGTGATGCACACGCTGGTCTCGGCGCTGCCGATGGCCGACAGCAGGGTGGCGTAGATCAGGCTGTAGGCCTCTTCCGGTGAACTGCCGATGGCGCGCACGACCTGCCGGCCCACGGCCGGCAAGGGCGGGAAGTAGGCGCGCGGCTGCAGCGGCGGCCCGTGCTGGCCCTGCCAGGCGGCCAGGAAGAGCTTTTGCAGTTCAGCCACCACCGGGCCCTGGATCTGCAGGTCGGTGTCGCGCCAGGCCAGCGCGGCATCGGGATCGGCTGGCCGGGCCTTGCTGGAAGAGCCGCCCGAATACACGCTGCTGATGTTGATGCCGCCCAGGAAGGCCGTGTGGCCGTCGACGATGAGCAGCTTGCGGTGGTCGCGCTGGTTCCATTGCCAGCCTTGGCGCGCGGTCAGCGGGTTGACCGGGTTGAATTCCAGCACCTGCACGCCGGCATCGCACAGGCGCTGGAAAAACGCCGCCGGGTGCCGAAAGTGCCGACGCTGTCGCGCAGCAGGTTGACCTGCACGCCCTGCGCCTGCTTGGCGATCAAGGCCTGCGCGAACTGGCGGCCGACGGCATCGTCGTCCAGGATGTAGGTCTCCATATTGATGTGGTCGCGCGCCGCGGCGATGGCGCCGAGCATGGCGCGGTAGGTGGCCGGGCCGTCCTGCAGCAGGTGCACCGCGTTGCCCGTCGTCAGCGGGCTGCCGACGATGGCCTCCTCCAGCGCCAGGTGGCGGCTGAAGATGTCGGTCGGCTGGCCACCGCTCTGCAGGCGCTGCAGGACGGCGCGGCTGCGCTCGGCCGACAGCGGGCCCTGCGCGCCGTCCAGCAGCACCGGCCGCGCCGGCCGGCGCGCCAGGTCGGGCACGAAGGTGGGCAGGCTGCTGCAACTCAGGCCCAGCATCGCCGCTGTGATGAGCAACACCAACAGCCACAAGGCAGGGCGGCGGCCGTGCAGGTTCATCGGGCTCCAGTCGAGACGGCGTGCAACAACCGGGGTGCCGCCGCTGCCGTTGGATGCCCTTTGTCGGCCCTTCAGGCGGGCGTGTCTGTGCGCCGTCGGACGGAGCCGGATGCCGGATTGGCAGCCCGTCGGCCGGTCGGCCGCTGGGCAGGGCGCCACGGATAGCCCGATCGGACCAACTTCTGCGACATGAACACGGGCCACCGTCATCGAGGTCAGGCATGCTCAAATCGTGGATATTCGCGGTTCGGTTTCCGAGACGCGTTCTGCGCCCCGGAGGACAGGCATGTTGCGCGCGAAGAGATGGATGTTGATGGCCCTGACGCTGGGCACACTGCTGCCGGCGCAGGCTGCGGTGGTCACCCTGAGCGGCGCCAATTTCGTGCTGCGTTACGACGAGGCCCGGCTGGGTGGTTTCGGCGCGCCGCAGCTGGTGGGCGATTCGGTCTACTTCACCTTCAACAACTTGCTGGCCCAGTCGCTCAACGGCGCGGGCAGCGTGACGGTGAGTGCCCTGCTGCAAGGTGTCGAATTGCAGATGAGCGGGGGTTTGCTGTTCGGCGGGCTGCAAGCCGGTGTCTTCGGCGACTACCTCATGCGCGGCGTCAACAGCTCGGTGGCCCTGACGGGCAGCGTGGGCACGATCGATCTGGGCAACGCCAGCGACACGGTTTCGTACGCGGCCCTGGCACTGAGCCCGGACACGCCTTTGACCGTGAAGGATGGCTTGAGCCACGACTTCAGCGCCGGCGCGGCGAACGCCGCCGACGCCGGTGCGTCCTCGGTCGGCATCGAATGGTTGAGCACGCTCACGGCGACCACTTCGGGCAGCAGCGGGCGGCGCCGGGCCCTCATCGAACAGAAATTCAGCGGTTTGCAATTGACCGTGATGGCGGTGCCGACACCGACGACTTCAGCGCTGGCTGCGCTGGGCCTGGTGCTGCTGGCTTGGCGCCGGCGAGACGCGACCGGCAACACCGCCATGCGCCGAAGCGACCATGCGAAGCGCTCGGGGTGTCATTTGGGTGGCCTACAGTAATGAACGTTCGACGGTGCCGCCTGCCCGTTCAGGGAGGGCCGCTGCGGGCGAGGGGAGCTGCGTGTATGAACAAGCATTTTCGCTGGGCGCCGCTGCTGTGCGCGTGTGCGCTGGCGGCCAGCAGCCTGGGCTCGCAGGCGGCTTTGGTGACCGTGCCGGGAACCCATTTCGACCTGACCTATGACACCACCCAGCTGGGCCTGTTCGGTGCACCCACCTTGTCCGGCGATTCCCTGTTTTTCAGCCTCAGCCCCTTCAACGTCTCATCGGTGAACGGCGCCGGCGTCTTCACGCAGAACTCGAGCATTGCAGGCCTGGTGCTGACCGCTCGAAGCGGCTACCAGTTTGCGAGCTTTTCCTTGTCGGAATCCGGCAGCTACACGCTCTCGGGCGCGTTCAGCGAGGTCTTGCTGACCGGCAAGCTGCAGGCCTTCAACACGGCCGCTTCGCTCACCACCCAGACCGCCGCGTCCCTGGGGATCGCGCCGAACACGCCCTTGACCCTGAACGACGGGGTGAGCCACGACTGGTCTGCGGCTGCGCGTATCGACAGCACCACCGCGCCCGTCTCCAACCTCTTCAGTGCGGGCCGCAATGTGATCGGATCCAATCCGAACGCCGTCGGCCTGACCATCACCAACGGGCTGGAGGCCTACACGGAAGACCTGCAGTCCAACGCCTTCATCGAAAAGCGGCCCTCGCTCGGCGTGCGCCTGGACGTGGCGGCCCTGGCGCCGGTGCCTGTGCCCCCGGCGTTGCCGCTGCTGGGCGCCGGTCTGGCCTGCCTGGCCGGCCTGCGCCTGAAAAGCCGTCGCGCCTGACACCGCCTGCGACGGCGCGAGGGCAGCGCAGCCGGTGCTGCGCTGTCGCCCTGACTGCGGCGACACGGGCTCAGGTCGGTCATCTGCCGATCGCTGAGCCGATGCCACTGCCAGCGGCCACCCTGTCAGGGCGCCGCGCACCGCCATGAGCTGAACGATTCACGCTGAGGTCACATCGAGGCTCTAGCCTCTAGCCTCATTGGATCTTGGTCAGCCTTCTTCGTGTCGCACCCCCACCGCATTGCCCCGACGACGCCCCAGGCGGGGTTCACCCTCCTCGAATTGCTGGTCGTGATGGTCATCATCGGCCTGCTGGCCGGCTATGTGGGCCCCAAACTCTTCGCCCAGATCGGCAAGTCCGAGGTCAAGGCCACCAAGGCGCAAATCGACGCGCTGCAGAAGTCGCTGGACCAGTACCGCCTGGACGTCGGCCACTACCCCAGCACCGAGCAGGGTCTGGCAGCCTTGGTGACACGGCCCGGCGACGAGCCCAGGTGGACCGGGCCCTACCTGTCCAAGGCCGTGCCCGCCGACCCCTGGGGCCGCGACTACCAGTACCGCAGCCCCGGCCAGCATGGCGAATTCGACCTGCTGTCGCTGGGCAAGGACGGCCAGCCTGGCGGCGATGGCGAAAACGCCGACATCGTCAGCTGGTGAGCCGAGCCTGCCATGCCCGAGTTCGCGGTTCGTGTGCACGAACCCCCGCAGGGGGTGCGCGAGTTGCGCGTGACCGCCGAACACGCGGGCCAGGTGGCCGACGTGCTGGGCGTCGCCCCGGCCCGCCTGCTCTCGGTCACGCCCGCCGCCGGGCCCGCGCCGTCACGGGGCAAGGCGCTGAACCTGCGCCTCTTCGCGCAGGAGCTGTCGGTGCTGCTGGAAGCCGGCGTCCCCTTGCTGGAAGCCCTGCAGACCCTGCGCGAGAAGGACAGCGGCGCGCAGGCGCTGGACGGCGTGCTGGCCGCGCTGCGCGAGGGCCAGCCGCTGTCGGCCGCCCTGGCGCTGGCGCCGGCCGATTTCGACGAGCTCTTCATCGCCGTGGTCACGGTCAGTGAACGCAATGGCCAACTCGCCGTCACGCTGCGCGACCACGCCGCCTACCTGACCTGGAGCGACGCCCTGCGGGCGCGGCTGGTGGCCGCCTCGGTCTACCCGCTGATGCTGCTGGGCGCGGGCGGCGCGGTGATCCTGTTCCTGCTGCTCTATGTCTTGCCGCGCTTCGCCGGCGTCTTCGACGGCCTGGGGCGCGAGTTGCCGGCGGCCTCACAAACGCTGATGAACCTGGGGCTGGCGGCCCACGCCCACCCGGTTCTGGCGCTGGCGCTGGCGGCGTCCTTGCCGACCGCCGCCTTCGCCGCCTGGCGCCTGCCGGCCGCGCGGGCCGCCGTGGCCAGCGCGCTGTGGCGCAGCCCGGGCATCGGTCCGCGCCTGCGCGTGGTGGCCCTGGCCCGCCTGTACCGCTGCCTGGCACTGGTGCTGTCGGCCGGTGTGCCGGTGGCCAGCGCGCTGCGCCTCGCAGAAGGCGTGCTCAGCGCGCCCCTGCGGCCGGCGCTGGCCGCAGCCGTGGCGCAGGTGTCGGGTGGCATCCGGCTGTCGCAGGCCTTCCAAGCACAGGGCCTGGCCACGCCCGTGGCCCTGCGCATGCTGCGGGTGGGCGAAAGCAGCGGTGAAGTCGCCGCCATGTTCGGCCGCGCAGCCGCCTTCCATGACGAAGAAATCGCCCGGCTTGGCGAACTGATCACGCGCACCGTGAACCCGGTGCTGATGATGGTGATGGGCGTGGTCATCGGCGGCATCGTGGTGCTGATGTACCTGCCCATCTTCACGCTGATGGAGCAGGTGCAGTGAAGCCCGACTTCAGCGCCTGGGGTCATGCCGCCGCGTCGCGCCACCGCGCCGTGCCGGCCCGTGACGCCAGCGGCCGGCTGTGGCTGCTGGCCGACCGCGATGCCGATGCGCTCTTGCTGCAGAGCGTCGAACACCAGGCCGGCACCGCCGTGCTTTGGCAGCGCTGCAGCGCCGAAGAAGTGGACGGCTGGCTGGCCGCCAGCGAGCGTGACTTCCGCGCCCTGGACGGCGTGGCCGAAGCCCCGGCCGAAGGCGGCGCCGGCGACACCACGGCCGAGCTCAGCGTGGCCCAGATGGCGGCCCAAGCCAGCCCTGCGGTGCGCTTGCTGGACGCCGTGATCTACGACGCGCTGAAAGACAGCGCCAGCGACATCCACTTCGAGAACCACGCCCGCGGCGTGGAGGTGCGCCTGCGCATCGACGGCGTGCTGCTCAGCCTGCGCAACATCGAAGGCGCGGCGCTGGCCGAGCAGATCGTGTCGCGCCTGAAAGTGATGGCCGAACTGGACATCGGTGAACGCCGGCTGCCGCAGGACGGCCGCTTCAAGCTGCGCGTGAACGGGCGCGAGATCGACTTCCGGCTGTCCATCATCCCCAGCGCCTTCGGCGAAGACGCCGTGGTGCGCGTCCTCGATCGCGCCGTCATCGAACAACAGGCCGGCGCGCTGACGCTGGCCGCGCTGGGCTTCGACGCCGAGCTGCGCCAGGCCATCCTGGCGGTGGCGTCGCGCCCGCACGGCATGCTGCTGGTGACCGGGCCGACGGGCAGCGGCAAGACCACCACGCTGTACGCCGCCATCACCGAGACCTGCAGCGGCCGCGAGAAGGTCATCACCATCGAGGACCCCGTCGAATACCAGCTGCCCGGCGTGGTGCAGATCCCGGTCAACGAAAAGAAGGGCCTGACCTTCGCCCGCGGCCTGCGCGCCATCCTGCGCCACGACCCCGACCGCGTCATGGTCGGCGAGATCCGCGACACCGAAACAGCGCAGATCGCCGTGCAGGCGGCGTTGACCGGCCACCTGGTCTTCAGCAGCGTGCACGCCAACAACGCCTTCGACGTGCTGGGCCGCTTCATGCACATGGGCCTGGACCTCTACAACGTGGTGGCGGCCCTCGAAGGCGTGCTGGCCCAGCGCCTGCTGCGCCAGGTCTGCAGCCAGTGCGCGGTGACGGTCCAGGCCACGGCTCAGGAGCAGCTGCTGATCGGCGCCGGCCCCAGCCAGCTGCGCGCCGGCGTGGGCTGCGCCCATTGCCGGGGCACCGGCTACCGCGGGCGCCGTGCCGTGGCCGAACTGCTGCTCTTCGACGATGGCTTGCGCGACTTGGTTGCCGCGCGCGCGCCGATGTCACAGATCAAGGCCGTCGCGCGCGAGCGCGGCATGCAGTCGCTGCGCTCGGCCGCGCTGGCGGCCGTGCGCCAGGGCTGGACCACCTTCGAAGAACTGGAACGGGTCACCGTCGATGCTTGAACGCTGGCGTCCACAGGCTGTCTTGATGCACCGGGCGGGCGTCTGGGACGGCCGGCACGCGCACGTCAGTTTCGACGACTGGTGCCGGGCCCACCCCGGGGTCCGCTGCACCTTGTGGCTGTCGTCGGCCTGGCTGTTCGAACTGGTCGGCGAGCCGGGCTTGCCCTTGGCCGACGACAAGGCCACCCTGGCCTGGGCGCGCGGCGTGCTGATGCATTACGAAGGCGAAGCCGCGGCCGGCTGGCCGCTGGCCAGCTGGCAGCAGGGCGCCGTGCGCGGGGTCAGCGCCTTGCGCGGGATCGCGCTGACCGAACTGCGCGCCAGCGCCAGCCGGGCGCGGGTGCGGCTGCAGGCGGTCAAGCCCTGGTGGTCGCTGGTGCTGCCGCGCGCCTTGCAGGCCCACCCGCCGCTGCGGCGGGGCCCGGCGCGCCTGCTGGTGGTGGAAGGGCACAGCCTGACCGCGATCGACCTGGTTGACGGCCGCCTGGCCGCGCTGGCCCTGCGCCGCCTGGATGCCGCCGCGCCGGCCCCCTTGCAGGCCTGGACATCGACCGAGGCGAAGGCTGCCGCCGGGCCCACGCTGGCCGTGGGCTACGGCCTGGCCCTGGATGACACCGGTGGTGTCGACACGCTGGACACGCTGGGCGGTGCGCACCCTGCCGCACGCTGGCTGGCCCCGCAGGGCTGGTGGTCATGAACACCCCGCAGCCCGATTTCCTGCGACCGGTGCGTGGCCCGCATCGGCTGGCCTGGGCCGCCTGCGCGGCGGCGCTGCTGGTATTGGGCGTGGCCGGTGTCGACGCGCTGCAGGCCTACGATGCGCGGGCCGAGGCACAGATCCTGGCCACGCAAAGGGCGCGTCCGGCGGCGCGCCCCGCACCCAAGCCCGACAGCCCGGCGCGGCGCGCCACACGACAGGCGCTGGCGCAACTGCAGCGCCCTTGGCCGCAGGCGCTGGCGGCGGTCGAAAGCGTGCAGCTGCCTGGTGTGTTCTGGCTCTCGCTGGAGGTGGGCGATCAGGGCAGCTTGCGCCTGGAAGGCCAGGCGCCCGACGCGGCCAGTGCGCTGGCCGCCGCCGAAGCGCTGCGCGCCGACCCACTGTGGCGCGAGGTGCTGCTGGCCCGCATGGAAGCCGCCGCCACCGGCGGGCAACGCTTCGCCCTGCAGGCCACGCCGGTCGGGGGCGCCTGGTGATGCGCCGCCCTGCCCTGCCGCCCCAGGTCGGCTGGCCTGGGGTCACGGCCGCGCTGGCGCTGGCCCTGGCCTGGCCGCTGGCCGGCGTGCTGGCGCCGCGCTGGCAGGAGGAAGCGCAGTCCTTGCGCGCCACCCGCCCGCCTGCACCACCCCCGGCACCCGTCATCGCTGACTTGCAACTGCCGGTGGTGGCCGACGTCCACCCCCGCGCGGCCAGCCTGCTCGAGCTGGCCGAACGCCGGCATGTGCAAGTCGAACGCAGCCAGCAGCGCCCCGACGAGGCCGGGCCGGTACCGCGACTGCTGCTGACGATGTCGGCCCGCGGCGGCTACGCCGAACTGCGCGAACTGCTGGCCGATGCCCTGCAGGCCGATGCCGGTCTGGCCCTGCTCAGGCTGCGCTGGCGCAGGCCCGATACGCAGACCGGCAAGCTCGAAGCCGAGCTGCAATGGTCGCTGCTGATGCCGGCTGCCAGCCCGGCCCTGCCGGTCGCCAGTGGCCCGGTGATCGGTCCGGCGGCCAGTCCGCGCCCGCCATCGAGCCCGCCATGAAGCGAAACACGCTCATGCTGGGCGCGCTGACTGCCACGCTGACGGCCACGGGCTATCTGGCCTTGCAGCCTGATGTGGAGGCACCCGTGGCGGCCCTGCCAGCCGCCCGGCGCCTGCCCGCCACGCCTACGGGCTCGCAGTCCCCTGCCCGGCTGGCGAGCCCGGCCGCCTACCGCCAGCCCGAGCATGCTCGCAGCGAGGGCTGGACGGCGATGTCGCCAGCCGCCCTGGCGGCCTGGGCGCCGCCTGTCACGCCGCCACGGCCGCAGCCGCCGCCGGCGGCCGCCTCGGGCGACCCGGCCAAGCCCCGGCCGCCCGCTTTTCCCTACCGCTGGATCGGCCTGCTGATGCAGGACGGCCAGGCCACCGCCCTGCTCGACAGCAGTCAGCGCAGCCTGGGCGTGCAGGCCGGCCAGGTCCTGAACCAGCAGTGGCGTGTCGAGCGCATCAGCGCCGATCGCATCGATCTCATCTGGCTGCCCACGGGCGATGCCGTCACCCTGGACAAGCGCTGACATGCCTGCCGAACGATCCCACTTTCCCCTGCCACCAGTCGGTACCCTGCACCGCATCGGGCGCCTGCTCATCGGCTGCAGTCTGGCGCTGCTGCTTGCAGCCTGCAGCAACCTGGCCTTGGAAGAAGCCGAGCAGCTGGCACGTACCGGCGAATTCGAGCAGGCCTACGCCGCGCTGGACCTCGCGCTGAGCCGCACGCCGGGCGACGCCGCACTGCGCACCGCCCACAGCCGAGCCCGCGACCGGGTGGTCGTGCGCGCGCTGGCGCAGGCCGACCTGACGCTGGCCGCCGGCCGTACCGACGAAGGCCAGCGTCTGCTGGACCGCGTGCGCCAGCTCGACCCGCTGAACCTGCGCCTGGCCGCCATCGAGAACAACCTGCAGCGCAACCGGGCCGACCAGGTGCAGGCCAAGGTGCGGCGTAGCGGTGCCAGCCCCGGCGCGCCGGCGACGACCCCGCGCGGCCTGGGCCCGGCTTTCCAGAAGCCGGTGACGCTGGAATTCCGCGATGCCCCGCTGCGCCAGGTCTTCGAATCGCTGTCGCGCACCACGGCGGTCAACTTCATCTTCGACAAGGACGTGCGCAGCGATGTGCGCATCACCGCCTTCCTGCGCAACGTCACGCTGGACGAGGCCCTGAAGGTGGTCCTGGCCACGCAGCAGCTGGACCGCAAGCTGCTGAACGACAGCACGGTGCTGGTCTACCCCAACACGCCGGCCAAGCAGCGCGAACACCAGGAACTGGTCACGCGCAGCCTGTACCTGACGAATGCCGACGTGAAGCAGGCCCTGGCGATGGTGCGGGCCATCACCAAGACCCGCGACCTGCACGCCGACGAAAGACTGAATGCCCTGGTCATCCGCGACACGCCCGAGGTGGTGGCCCTGGTGGAAAAGCTGCTGGCGACCATCGACCTGCCCGACCCGGAGGTGATGATGGCCATCGAGATCCTCGAGGTCGCGACCAGCCGTGTCGAAGCCTTGGGCGTGTCCTGGCCCGGCGAGGTGCAGTTCGGCTTGCCGAGTGCCATGGGCCAGGTGCCCCTGACGGGCGGCGGCTTCCGCTCGAGCATCGCCAACCCGGCCCTGGTGGCGGCGCTGAAGGCCACGCTGGACGACACCAATCTGCTGGCCAACCCGACCATCCGCGCGCGCAACCACGAGAAAGCCAAGGTGCAGATCGGCGAGAAGCTGCCGGTCTTCACCACCACCTCGGCCGCCGCGAACGTGGGGGCTTCCACCACGGTCAGCCTGCTGGACGTGGGCCTGAAGCTCGACATCGAGCCCACCATCCAGCTGGACGGTGAAGTCACCATGCGCATTGCCCTGGAGGTGAGCAACCTGCTGCAGAAGGTGGACGGCCCGAACGGCTCGGTGGCCTACCGCCTGGGCACCCGGCTGACCAGCACCTCGCTGCGCCTGCGCGACGGCGAGACGCAGGTGCTGGCCGGGCTGATCAACGACGAAGACCGCAAGTCGGTCAGTGGCCTGCCCGGGCTTTCGACGATCCCTTTCCTGGGCCGGCTCTTTGGCGCGCACAGCGACAGCCGCACCAAGACCGAGATCGTGATGCTGATCACGCCGCGCATCGTGCGCAACCTGGCCCTGCCCGACCCCGCCGACGCGACCCTGCCCTCCGGCACGGACACCCTGCCCGGCGCGGCCACGCTGCGCCTGCGGCCGCAGGCCAGTGCGGGCCTGTCCGGCAGCGGCGCGCCGGTCAGCGCCAGCGCGGAGACGGCCCCCGACGGTGGCGCGGCCGACGCGGGCAGCGCCGCAGGCGTCCTGCTGGTGTCGGCAACGGCAGAAGCCGGCGTCGGCGAGACGGTTTCGGTGACGCTGTCCAACCGCTCGGTGCACAGCGTTGAGGGCGAAATCGAGATCGACCCTGCGGCTCTGCGCCTGGCCTCGGGTGGCGCTGCAGGCTCAGGCCGAACGCCGACACGCGTGGGTTTCAAGCTGGGCTCGCAGCAGGAAGCGGTGCTGATCTTTCGCGTGCTGCCGGCCGCAGCCGGCAGCCAGCAACGCGTGCTCGTGGCGTCAGCAGCCGGCCGCACGGCCGATGGCCAGCCGGCGGATGTGCCGGTCGAAGGTAACGCCCTGATCAAGATCCGGCCGGCCGCCGGGGGCGCGCCGAAGTGAGAGCGCGCGGCTTCACCCTCATCGAGATGGTGGTCGTCGTGGCCATCGTCGGGGTGCTGGCTGCCGCCGCCGTCCCGGTCGTCGAAATCAGCGTGCGCCGGGTGCAAGAAAAGAGCCTGCGCGAAGGTCTGCGCGCCTTGCGCACGGCGCTGGACGCTTACAAGAGCGCGGTCGAGGCCAAGCGCATCGCCGCTGGCGCCGACGGCTCGGTCTGGCCGCCGCAACTGGCGCTGCTGGTCGAAGGCGTGCCAGTGCTGGACGAGCAAGGCCGGGCAGCCGCCGACGGCAAGCGCCTGTACCTGCTGCGCCGCCTGCCTCGCGACCCCTTCGCCGACGCGGCGCTGGCCGCCGCCGACACCTGGGCCCAGCGCGCCAGCACCAGCCCGCCCGATGCGCCGCAGCCCGGCAACGATGTCTTCGACGTGGCCTCGCGTTCCAGCCTGCAGGCGCTGGACGGCTCGAACTACCGGGACTGGTGAGCGATGGGTGCGCGCACGATGACCCGGCCGCAGGGCCCTGGTGGTCGCCCCGACGGCCGGCGCAGCGGTTTCACGCTGATCGAGCTCATCGTCGTCATGGCCATCGTCGCGCTGCTGGTTGCGGTGGCCGCGCCACGCTATTTTCAGAGCCTGGAAAGGGCCCGCGAGAACACCCTGCGCACGTCCTTGCAGGTGATGCGCCACGCCATCGACCAGTACGCGGCCGACCGTGGGCGCTATCCCGAATCGCTGGACGATCTGGTGCAGTCGCATTACCTGCGCAGCCTGCCCGAAGACCCGTTCAGCGGGCGGCGCGACAGCTGGGTGGCGGTCGAGCCACCACCGGATAGCCTGCTGACCGGCAGGCTGGGCGATGTACGCAGCGGCGCGGCAGGCCGCACGCCCGGCGGGGTGCTGTATGCGGACCTCTGAGCGCGGCTTCAGCTACCTGCTGCTGCTGTTCATGCTGGTGCTGTCGGGCGTGGCCCTGGCGGCACTGGGCGAAAACATGAGCCTGGGTATGCAGCGCGAACGCGAAGCCGAACTGCGCTGGCGCGGTACCGAGATCGCCCGCGCGCTGGACCGTTATCACGCCGTGGCCGTCAACGGCGCGGCGCGCTACCCCGACAGGCTGGAAGACCTGCTGGCCGATCGCCGGCTGGCCGAACCCCGCTACCACTTGCGCCGGCTCTACCTGGACCCGTACTCGGGGCGGGCCGACTGGGCCCTGTTGCGCGACGCGCAAGGCGGCATCGTCGGCGTGCACAGCCGGTCTTCAGCCCGGGCCCTGGCGCGGATCGGGCTGCCGCCTGAGTCCACTGAGTCCACTGAGTCCACTGAGTCCGCTGAGCCCGGCGAGACCGGCGCCAGCGACAACCCCGACCCGGCGGCCGGCCGTCCGGTGCCGCGGGTCAGCCGATGGCATTTCATGGCCGGCGCCGACGCGCCCGCCGCCGCCTCTGTTTCAGCGCCCCTGGTCGCATCCACCGCTGCCCCAGGCAGCGTCACCGCGGTGCGCACCGGCACCGTCCCCGTCCGGAATACGCCATGACCACCCAGCCACCCGTCCGCATCGACAGCGCCGAGTCCCAGCCGGCAGCCGCCAGATCCGCCAGCGCCTTGAGCTTGTCGCATGCCGAGGCCGTGGTCAGCACGGTCGAAGCGGCTGCCCAGGTCTTGCTGCGCAGCCAGTTCTTCGTCTGGACGCAGAGCCAGATGCAGACCCTGCTGCCGCACCGGGTGTTGGCCTGCGGTGCCTACGACCGCACGCAGCGGCGCGTACTTTTCACGGTGTTCAACAGCATCTGGTTGCCGGCCGAAGTGCTGGCGGCGATGGGTGACGAGGGCAGCCCCTTGATGAGCGCCATCGTGTCGGCCTGGCAGGAAGGCGGCAACCAGCCCCTGGTCATCGACCTGCGCCAGGTGGCCCCTGAAGCCGCACCCCTGGCCAGCCTGCTGCGCGAGAAAACGGCGGTCGAGCGCCTGCTGGCCCATGGCATCGCCCGACCGCGGCGACCCCACGAGATCGAGAGCTTCTTCCTGTTTGCCGGCGACGGCACGGACGACGCCGGCCGGTTGCAGTCCGGCATGGAGCTGATGTTGCCGCACCTGCATGTGACCTGGCGCCGCGTGGTCAGCACCGACACGGGCGCCGGCGCGATGGAATCGGCGGGCGGGACGGCGCCAAGGCGGCAGGTCCCGGGCAGCAGCCCGCAGATCACCTCACGCGAGAGCCAGATCCTGGAGGGGGTGCGTGACGGCAAGAGCAACCGCGAGATTGCCGAGGGCCTGGGACTGAGCCCGCTGACCGTGAAGAACCATGTGCAGAAGATCCTGCGCAAGCTGGGTGCCAGCAACCGCACGCAGGCCGTGACGCAGGCCATGGCCAGCGGCATTCTGGCTTCGGCCCGGCAGTCGAGCGCTGCGGGCGCCTGATGCCGGGTGCACGACCCCGCCGATCGGCTGATTCCGCCGCCCAACGCCTGTCACGTTGAGCCCATAAGCTGGCCTTGGACGGGCTTTTGCCGTTCGTTCTGAGGATGGGTGCTGCGTGAACGAAGCGGTGATGTTGGACGATGTCGATTGGCTGCGCTTCTCGAGTGCCGTCGACACCTCGTTTCAGGTGGCGAACAGACAGCAGTTCTTTGTCTGGACGCAAAGCGCCGTGCAAGGGCTGGTCCCGCACCAGATTCTGTTGTGCGGCATCCGCGATCCCGCGGGTCCGGGTCTGCGCATGCTGCACTTCACGGCCAGCCGCTACTTCCGACAGGAACACTTCGACACCGTCAGCGACCCCCGTGGCGGGCTGCTGAAACCGCTGTCGAGCCTGTGCAGCGACCGCGACCCGGCCATCGTCTTCAGCCCGTCGCCCGGCAGCCAGTTGGCAGAGCGCCAGCTGGATGCGCTGGTCACCGGCAATGAGCTGCAGAACCTGGCTGCCAGCATGATGTATGGCGTGGACGGCCAGCTGGAAGCCTTCTACGGTTTTTCACGCGTGCCGGCTGCCTTCGATGCGCGGCTGCGGCGCCTGATCGCGCTGATGGTTCCCCACCTGCACAGCACCCTGGTGCGCGTGCTGGCCCAGGAACGCGAGGCGGCCGTGCCGGCCGAACTGCTGGGCGACCGCTTGATCACCCAGCGGCAAGTCGAGATCCTGCTGCTGATCAAGGAGGGCAAGACCAATGCCGAGATCGCTGGCGTGCTGGACTGCAGCCCATGGACGATCAAGAACCACATCCAGAACATCCTGCGCCGCCTCAAGACCAACAACCGTGCGCATGCCTTGGTGGTCGCCATGCGCATGGGCATCTTGCGCCCCGACTGACATCGATCCGACCCCGCGTTGCACGACCCAGGCCACCCGAACACCGGGTGGCCCGCGATTTTCTGCAGCTTGTGCTTGCACGCTGACCCACAAGATTTCCGCGCCCCCGCCGATAGCTGGACAGGGGGCCGCTGCAAGGCCCCGGTTCAACCGGTCAGGCCAGGCACATGCGCGAAATTTCTTCAGGGTCTCTTGCGGCTGGCACCAGCAGCCGAGCTTCCCCATCCGTTCACCCGAAGCCTAGGCGCATGGGATGGCTGCTCTTGCAGGTGCTGGCCTGCACCCTGGGCAACGCCAGTTGCGGTGGTGGTGGGGGCGGCTCGGCTGCCGACGGGTCGGCCACGGCGACGGGCATGGTGTCGGCAACGGCTGCCACGGCCGTCACGGCAGCAGGCGGCACTGCGGCCACCTTGAGCACCGCTCTGGCCACCCCGGCGACACCCCTGACCGCCACACCGCCCGCCAACGGCATCGACTTCAGCTTCACGCTCGATCAAGCCCGCACCACCAGCGCAGCGGTCTACGCGGCCGATGGCAGCCTGGTGCGCACCCTGTGGCGCGGTGAACGCCTGAGTGCCGGCACGCAAACCCGCAACTGGGACCAGCGTGACGACCTGGGCGCCACCGTTCAGGGCAGCGATTTCACGATCAAGCTGATCCACCACGACGTGCGCTACGTCTGGGAGGGCGTCGTGGGCAACAGCTCCGCGCGGACGGGCGCCACCGCCCTGCACAAGGCTTTTCTGGTCCCCGCCAGCCTGGCTGCAGGCAGCGGCCGCATGCACTACAGCTCGGGCTACAACGAAGCCCAGCCGGGCATCCACGGCTTCGATCTGAACGACCCGCAAACCAACAAGCCGGCGGTGAGCCTGATCGACCCCTTCATCGCGGCCGTCATGATCGCGACCGACGGTCAGCGCCTGTACTGGGCCAATGCGGGTGGGATGGCCAGCAAGTCCTTCATCGCCGCCTTCGACCTCGCCAGCGGTCGGCAGGCCGAGTTCAGCCAGGGGCAGCCGCTGTGCCTGAACTACTTCGCCAACACCACCAACTGTTACGCAGCGCAAAGCTATGCCAGCGTGCTGGAGCGGCGCGACAACCTGGACAGCCCGCCCACCGGCCTGGCCGTGCAGAAGAACGGACGGCTGCTGGCTGTGGCCTACGGCGGCGACAACCAGGTGCGCCTGTATGACAAGAGCAGCGGCCAGTTGCTGCGCACGCTGGCGCTGGGGCTGGCACCCAAGACCAGCAACCAGATCGCCTTCGCACCCAGCGGCGACCTGTGGGTGTTGTCGGGCACGAGCGCCCTGCGCTACACGGGCCTGGACGGCACGCCGCTGGTCGCAGCCCGCATCGTCGGCCTGGTCCAGCCCCTGGCCGTCACGGTGGACGGCGTGGACGAAGACAGCGTCTGGGTGGCCGATGGCGACAGCAGCCAGCAGCTGAAACGCCACGACCGCAACGGCCGCCTGGGGCAAGTCATCGGCGTGGCCGGCGGGGCTGCTGGCAAGGCGTCGGTCAGCACCGACCGCCTGTGCTTCCAGGGTCCTGAGCGCGAGCAGACCGCCCTGGCCGTGGACGACAGGCACGCGCTGTGGGTGGTCGACACCTGCAACAACCGGATGCTGCAGTTCACGGCCGGCGGCAGCGTTGCCGACCAGATCGCCTACCTGCCTGCGAGCTATGCCGCGGCCGCCGACCCCGGCAATCCCGCCCGGGTGTTCGCCAACTACATGGAATTCTCGGTGGACTACACCCAGGATCTGGCAGGCGGCAAGGCCTGGACCTTGGTCCGCAACTGGCTGAACGTCCTGCCCGCCAGCCTGCGTGACAAGGACAGCATGAATTCGCAATGGGGCGGCTTCCGTTCGGTGCAGACGCTGGCCAACGGCCGCACCTACGCGCAGATCGCCCAGAACGGCGTGTCTTCCATCGTCGAGCTCAAGGCCGACGGCACCCTGGCCCTGGTCAAGACCTTGCCCGCCGCCGCGGCCAACGACAGCGGGATGGTCCTGTACGAGAACGGCGACCTCGGCTACGCCAGCACCACGGGCGGCCGCCAGACCGCGAAGCGCTACACCCTGGATCGCTACGATGCGCAAGGGGCTCCCGTGTGGGCCACGCAGCCTGCGGTCATGGCCTCGGTTGCGGCCAACCCCGGCACGCCCTACTACCGCAATGGCACGTTCACGGGCCTGCTGGGCCCCCGCTTTCCGGTCACGGGGACCGGCATGGTCGTGTTCTTCGACCCGAGCGTGGACGCCGCCAGCGGCTTCCATCTGGGCGCTGCCAACAAGGGCGGCAGCAGTTGGGCCTGGCAAGCCAGCCCCAGCGGGGCCCTGGATGGACTGGGCAGTTTCCAGACCAAAAAGGTGGATCCGAACATCAACTACGGCGGCAATGTGGTGATGGCTGTCGGCCGGTCCATCGTCTACGGCTACCACGGCGAGTTCTACACCGACCTGGGCAACGGTCGTGTCGGCCAGGCCAATCAGTTCATGCACTTCCGCGACGACGGCCTGTTCCTGGGGCAGTTCGGCGTGCCCAGCACGCGCGCCACTTCAGCCACCCAGGCCGGCTTGAGCGGTAACGCCTTCAGCCCGACTTTGCTGCGCTACGGCGGGCAGACCTATCTGTACCACAACGACGAGTCGACGCAGGGCGGCGTGCACCGTTGGCGCCTGGCCGGTGCGGAAGATGTTCAGGAGCTGGTCGGCCGGGGCGGCATGCTGACGGCGATCAACCTGCGCTGATCGAGCCATTCAGCCCGGCACAGCCGCCGACGGCAGGCCGCTGTCGGAAGCGGTCACGGCGGCCGACTGCTGCACCGTGTGCAACAGGCAGGCTTCGGTGTGCGCGAGCAGGCTGTCGAAGCCCAGTGCACTCTCGGCGTAGCGGCGGGCGTTGCCGCCCAGGCGGATGCGCTCCTGCGCATCGTCGGCCAGCGCCGCCATGGCGCGCGCGAAGTCGGCTGCGCATTCAGGCTGGACCAGCAGACCGCAATCGCGAACCACGCGGGCGATTTCGGTGCCCGGCAGGGCCGCCGCCACCACTGGCCGGCCGCTGGCCAGCATGCCGGACAGCTTGCTGGGCATCACCAGATCGGCCGCGTTGGCCATTTGCGGCAGCAGGTGCACATCGGCCATGTTCAGCAACTCGTTCAGGCGGTCCGCCGGTTGCAGCGGCAGCACGCGAACCTGCAGCCGCCCCTGGGCGGCAGCCGCCACCTGCTCACGCAGTTCGCCGTCGCCACAGAGCACCAGCACCAGGTCCTCACGGTGGCCCAGCAGGTCCATGGCTTCGAACAGCACCGGCAGGCCCTGCTTGCGGTTCATGCTGCCGGAAAAGAGGAACACCAGCTGATCGTCGCCCACCTGCAGGCTCTGGCGCATGGCCGATGACCCGGGCCCGGCAGCCACCGGGTGGATGGCGCGCAAGTCGACCCAGTTCGGCAGCAGCTGGCCGCGGTCCAGGGGCACGCCCTTGTAGGCCAGCTTGCGCAGCATGCGCCTCGAAATGGTCGAAACCTGGTCGAACCGCCGCAGCAGGAAACGTTCCGCCGTGGCGAACAGCCGTCGCGTCCAGCCCCCGTGCAGCAGGCCCATTTCGAAGGCCGCGTCAAGTTCGAAGTCCTGGATGTGCAGCCACGCCTTGGCGCCGGCCAGGCGTGCCGTCAACCAGGCGGTGGGCGCACAGAAGAAGGCCGGCGCCACGGCAAACACCAGCGCCGGGCGCCAGGCCACCAGCGCCAGCATCACGGGCAGGGACGACAGCATGAAGCTCAGCAGATGCAGCACCCGCTTGATGGCGGTGGGGCTCGCCGGCACCCACAGCGGGCAACGGATGACCGTCAGCCCCGGCCGCGGCCGTTCGACGCTGTAGCGCAAACCACCGTAGCCTGCACCCACCCGCCAATGCGGGTAATACGGCGGCGCGCAGACCACCACCACCTCGTGCCCGCGCTCGACCAGACCGTCGGCCATTTCACCCGAGTACTTGCCGATGCCGGTCAATTCGGGCGAAAAATTCAAACTCGACAAGACGATCTTCATGGGCAAGCGGGGCGTGACACAGCGACAGTTGGGGCCCTTCAGCCCATGACCTTAATGCTGGGTCCTGCCCATGACGCAGGGGTGTAGCGCCCATAGTCCTTTCGGACGCTGCGAGGCCCGCCCGGCCTAATTGCCCGCGCGGCGCCACCAGCGCTGGCGGCTGCGGGGCTCGTCGGGCGGCGCCGGGCTGAGCACGGTGCCGATCAGGTTGAAGGGTGCCAACAACTCGGCAGCCGTCTCCAGGTCACGGATGCGGCTGCTCTGCGCCTCGGCGACGAAGAGCGTGGTGTCGGCCCAGGGCAGAAAGGCCAGCGCGTCGGCGGTGTCGAGCAGCGGCGGCAGATCGACCACGATGATGCGGTCGGGGTAACGCTGCTTCATCTCCTGAACCAGGCGTTGCAGGGCCTTGGCGGCCAGCAGTTCCGAGGAATTGGCGACGCGCTCGGCCCCGGCCGGCAGCAGCAGGAAACGGTCGATGCCGGGGTTGACGAGCAGGTCGGGCAGGCGCGTGCCGTGCAGCAGGTGTTCGATCAGCCCGGGCTGCCCGCCCAGGCCGAGCAGCTTCTGCAGACCCTCGCCGCTCAGGTCGCCATCCAGCAGCAGGACCGAGGTGTCCAGATCGGCGGCCATCGTCAGCGCCAGGTTCAGGGCGGTGAGGGTCTTGCCCTGCAGAGCCCGCGGGCTGCTCACGGCGATCAGGTGGTGCCCGTCGGCCTGCATGCGCGGCAGGACCTGCCCGCGCAGCATGCGGAAGGTCTCGGCCAGTAGCGAACCGTCGGCCTTGACCACGTTGCCCATGCGCAGCAGCCGGGCGCTGATGTCGGTCATGACGCGGGTGTCGGTGTAGCTGTAGCGCAGCGTCTCGGGGCGCGGCGCCGCGGCGGTGGTCGCTTCAGGCGTCGCCTTCGGCAGGGTCGCGCGCGCGCCCTGCGGCCATCCGGCTTCGTTCATGGTGGTGTGCTCTTCAGGTGTCTTCATGGCAGGGGCCCTTCAGACGCCCAGGCGCCGGGCGATCGAATACCACACCACGTCCAGTGGCATGAAGAAGGTGTGCAGGGCGGCCGCGCCAGCGAGCAGCAGCAGGATCGCGCCGCCGAGCAGCAGCAGGCGCGCCCGGCTGCGCCGCCGCCGGGAAGGCGCAAGTGCGGGCTGTGGCAGCACGGCCAGCACGGGCACCTGCATCGCACGCAACAGGTCCTTGCTGCTCTGCACGCCGCCGTCCAGGGTCTGGGCCAGCGCGACGGCACCCAGCGTGCCCAGCAGCGCCAGCGCCAGGCCCATCAGCACGATCAGCTGCCGGTTCGGGCGGTTGGGCCGCTCGGGCAGGATCGGCGGCTCGATGATGGTGAAGCGCTCGGCCTTCTGGCTGCGTTCGAGTTGCTCGGCGACCTGGGCCTGCATCTGCTTGTCGCGCAGTTCACGGAAACGGGCGCGCGAGCTTTCCAGGTCGCGCGCGAGTTCCAGGTATTCGCGTTCGACTTCACCCGACTGCGACAGCCGCTGCTGGAAATCGAGGAGGCGCTCGCGAACGGCCTTGCGTTCAGCCACCAGGGCGTCCACCTGCGACTGGACGGTCGAAACCTGGGCCGCCAGATTGATGTAGATCGGGTTGTCGGGCTTGCGCGCGACGCGGGGCGCGGCCGGCTTGCTGTTGCGCACCGCAGCCTCCAGGCTGTCGTAGGTGCGCTTGAGCTTGAGCACGTCGGGGTGCTGATCGGCATAGCGCTTGCGCAACTCGGCCAGGTCGCTGCGCAGCCGTTCAAGCAGCTGTTGGCGGTCTTCGGCGTCGGCCTGCGCGCCGGTGTCGGCTTCCAGCGCGGCGATTTCCCGCCGCACGCGGCGCAGGTCGGGGTGGTTGTCGGCGTACTGGGCGCTCAGGCCGATCAACTGGGACTTCAGCGTGCGCAGCCGGTCCTCCGGTTCCAGCGCGGCACCGCTACCGCCGAGCAAGGGCGTCAAGGGCTTGGTGTTGGCCAACTGGCCTTCCAGCTGCAGCTTGCGGTCGCTCAGGAAGGCGATCTCGCGATCGATGCGCTGCAAGTCCGTCTCGCTGCGCTCGCCGCCCACCAGATTGGCCTGCGCCTGGTCCGGCGTGCGGCCCTGGTTGCGGCGCTTGAAGTCGGTCACGCCCTTTTCCAGCTCGGCGATGTGCTCGACCACACGGCCCAGTTCTTCGTCCAGGAAGGTGGTGGTCTCGGCGGCTTTCTGCTGGCGATTCTTGATGTTCTCGTTGAGGAACAGCGTGGTCAGATCGTTGGCGATGCGCTGGGCGTTGGCGGCCACCTCGCTGTCGTAGGACAGGCTGAAGGCGATGGTCGCCGTCACCGGCCGGCCGGTGCGGCGGTCGGTGATCTCGGCGCTGACCGGCACCAGCTTGATGTCGCGGCGCATGCGATCCAGGATTTCCTCATTGGTCTCGCGCTGGCGGGCCTTGCCGTACAGGCCGTATTTGTCGACCATGGCCAGCAGCGTCGCGCGGGTCAGCACCTGCTGGCTGATGACCTGGATCCGTTCGTCGGCAAAGGTGGTGACGGTGGAGCGGACGAATTCCTGCGGGATCTCCTGTTCCTTGATCAGGATGGTGGCCGTGGAGCGGTAGACCGACGGCAGCGAGAAAGCCACGACGAGGGCCAGCGCCGTCAACAGGGCGAAGACGCCCAGCATCAACCAGCGCCGCCGGCGCAGCACGCCCAGCATGTCGGCCAGCGACATCGAGCCTTCGTCCACAGGGGCGGCGTAATCGGGGTACGCGGGGTAATCGGGGGTCAGCGTGGCCATGGAGGGTCCGGTGTGGGTGCGTTCGGCAGGGTCGGCCCTGCCGGGTTGTCATCGCGTGGCAAGAATTCTGGCGGGCTGGTATTGCAAACTGATGGAAAACTGCGCCGTCCGCGAACCCTGGCCCGCGGCCGACTCCTGCAGGCGACGCAGCGTCACGCCGGCGCTCAGGCTGAGCCGCTCCTGCAGCTTGCAGTTCAAGCTGGCATCCAGGGTCGACAAGCTGGGTCGGGCGCCGTTGCCGACCGTGGTCGAACTGCTGCGCGACTGGCTGGCGTTGAGGGCCAGATTGAGGCGGGGCGTCACGGGCTGATTGACGGCGGCGGACACGCTCTCCTCCAGCAGCACCCCGAAGACGCTGGGTAACAGCTGGCGGCTGGCGGTCAGGCTGTAGCCCCGGGTTTCGTCCAGGGCTGACTGCAGGCCCAGCGTGAATTGGGAGCCGTTGGTCCGCATGCGAACGACCTCCTGCACCGGCACCGGCGCCACCAGACCGGCATTGCAGAAGGAGGCGGGCAGCGGGCAGGCCAGGCTGCGGCGCAAGCCCTGCTGCTCGGTGCGGTAGCCGCCGAGTCCGACGCTCAGGGTGGTGATTTCGCTGAGCGCCCAGCCGAGGTTGAAGCGCAGGCTGTCCGAGGTGGTCAAGTTGTCGCTGCCGGTCTGCGCGTAGCGCGTGTGCGACGCCGTCAGGCCCGGACGCAGGCGCTCATCCCACTGATAGGTCACGGTGGCGCCGCCCTGGCTGTTGCGAAAAGACTGCGGCTGCGCGCCGGTGTAGCCGGTGTAGGCGGTGCTGACCTCGGTCTGGGCGCTCAGGCGCGGCGCGATGGCGCGTTGCCAGACCACACCGAAACGGGCGTTGTTGCGCCGGCGGCGGCCGATGACGGCGTCACTGGCCGTGCGCTGTTCGGCCTGGTTGTCGTCGACACTACGCTCGGCGTTCGTGGCCCAGCTGTCGCGCTCGCTGCTCAGCGTCTGGCCGAGCAGCAACCGCCCCAGCACCAGAGAGCCGCCCGACTGGACGCCGACGGGCAGGTCCAGTGATCCATCCAGCGTGCTCGCGCTGTTCTCCAGGGCGCGCGCCGCGGTGGCCGAGCCCAGCAGACGGGTTTCGTGGATCTGGGTCGGGGCCGCCATCGGCGCGTCGGGCCACTCCTGGGTGGCCCGCGCGCGCCCTTGCGCGGAAGTCTGCAGCGACCACTCTGCCGCCTGCAGCGGGGAGCCCTGCAACAAGGCCAGGCAAGCCGCAGCCCCCGTGGCACGGGAGCGGTACCGCCACGCGCGCTTCACGGCACCAGCAACACGTCTCCGCTTCTGAGCGTGATGTTCTGCGACAGATCGCCCCCTTTGCGGATGCGTGAATAGTCGAAGGGAATGGCGACCGGCTTGCCGTCGACACGCCGGATGATCTGGATGCCATCCTCGGCGGCGAAGGGCGTCAGGCCGCCGGCCAGGCTCAGCGCCTGCAGCACGTCGATGTTGCGGCCCACCGTGATGTCGCCGGGTCGGTTGACCCGCCCGATGACATAGATGCGGTAGCTCGACACCCGCACCACGGAGACCGTGACTTCGGGGTCGGCCACGAAACGCGCCAGCCGCTTGACCAGTTCGTCGCGCACCTGCGCGGCGGTGCGACCGGCCACCATCAGGTCGCCGGCCAGCGGGAACGAAATCCCGCCGTCCGGCCGCACCAGCGTGGTCGACTTCAGCTGCTCCTCTTTCCAGACCGAAATTTCCAGCCCGTCCTCGGGTCCGATCAGATAGGCCGGGTCTTCGACTCGTGCCTTGGCCGGCAGCGCACCGCCCACCGGCGTGCCCCAGGGCAGGCCGGTGTCGGGCGGGACGACAGCGGGTGACGGCGTGCCGGACCGGCCGAACCAACCGGTCACACCGTCCAACGACGAACAGCCGGCCAAGGTCCAGGCCAGCAGGCCGACCAGCAAGCCGAGGCGGGTGCTTCGCAAAATCAAGGGCATGCGCATCTCAGCGTCGATCGGCGGTGGGCGCATGGCGTTCGGCCTCGGCCTTGTCGCGGTAGGCTTGCACCAGGTTGAAGGTGGCGACATCGCTCAGACCCAGCAGCGGCTCGCGTTGCCGCGCGGCGTCCCAGACGCCCTTGTTGCGGTAGCGATCGAGCAATTCGGCATTCAACTGGGTCAGGCGCTCGTTCTTGTCGCTGCAATCGGCCACCAGCCGGGCCTGCTCGTCGTAGCGACCCAGCAGCGTACCCTGCGCCGCGTCCTGGCGCTTGAGTTGCGCGGCGGCCGTGGCCAGCAATTTGTCCTTGGCCGCCAGTGTCGTGTCGGCGCCCCGCTTGCGTTCGTCGAGCAGCTTTTCGAGCTCGGCCACGCGGGCCGCCAGGGCCAGGCGCTCGGCTTCGGCAGCCTTCAGCTTGTCATCGGCGGCGCGCTGCGCCGCCGCGGCCCGGCCGGCCAGTTGTTCTTTGCCCTGCAGCTTCTTGGCCATCTCGGCGCGCTCGCCATCGAGTTGTGTCTTTTCGGCCTGGGCCTGTTGCAACTGCTGCTGCAGGCCCTGCAACTGCTGCTGCGCGCGGCGCGCGGCTTTCTCGGCGCTGCGGTCGGCTGGCTGAGCTGCAGCCGGCGCGCAGGTCAGCGCCAGACTGGCCAGCGCGGCCAGCGGCCAGCGCCAGGGCCTTGCCAGGGTTGGGGGTTCCGGGGTGCGGCTCATGCAGGGCCTCAGAAGCGCAAGGACAGGTCGACGTGCAGCACGTCCACCGACAAGGGGCCGCCGCTCACGGCGTCGGTGCTGATGGCATCGCCGCTCAGCCAGCGCAGGCTGGCCGTGCTGTTGCGGCCCAAGCCGTAGCTGGCCCCCAGCACAAAGCCCTTGGTGTTGGTGCCACCCAGGCGCAGGTCGCTGTCGGTGAAGGCGTCGAGGACCGCGTCGCGTTCGACGCGCTTGTAGCCGAAGTAGGCCTGCCAGTCGTTGCGCTTGTGGACATCGGCATTGCCAAAGGCCAGACGAACGAGATAGGCATTGGTCTGCGCTTCCACGGCACGGCCCAGGCGCGCCGACGCGGCCGCGCGGTCGAAGCCGACGTTGCGGGCGAAGTCGCCGGTCAGCATCAGGGCCTTGCCGCCGACGGTTTCCACCGTCATCGCACCGGTCAGGTCGACGATGCGGTAGTCCGCAGCCAGGGCCAGCAGGGGCTTCGTCGGGTCCGACGAGATGTTGAAGTAGGTGTTGCCCTTCTGCGCGAAGGCCGGCGCGGTGCTGTCGTTCAGGCTGGAGCCGGCCGTGTTGGCCTTGCCCACGATGTGGCTGTAGCCGTAGTAGGCCAGCCCCAGCTTGCCGCGCACCACGCCGCTGCCCAGGTCCAGTCCGGCCTGCACGCCAAACAGCCATTTGTCGGTCGACAGTTCGACTTCCTGCACAGGCACGGCGGCCATCGTTAGGAAGGCGCGACGTCCGCCCAGCGTGGGTGTCCACTGCAGCGCCACGCCATCGAAGCTGAGGTCATTGGCCCACATCAGATCGGTGCTGAACCAGGGGTTGCCGAAGCGGCCGAAGACGGCATTGAACTGGTCGCCGCTGCTGTAGCGGATGTAGGCCCGGTCGAAGGCCGCGGTGTAGCGGTTGTTGTAGTTGCCCAGGGTCTGGTTGGAAGACAGCGGGTCGGTGGTGCTGCCCGTGGTCAGCCGCACACCGCCCGACCAGTTGTCGTCGGTCGTGGCGGTGAGGCCCAGCCGGGCGCGCACGCGCAGGCGCTGGCGGTCTTCCGTGGTGTTCAGCAGCGTCACGCTGCGGGTGCGGTTGGTTTCCTGCACGTTCAGGGCGGCGGCATTGCCGCTGGCGTAGCGATCCACCTGCAGGCGGGTGCGCAGGTCGCCTTCGAGCTGGACGCCCCGCACCCAGGCCGGCACCGCGCCGGGGCCGGCCCAGCCCTCGCGGATGCCCTGTGCGGCGATCTCGTTGCGCAGTTCTTCCTTCAGTTCCTGGCGCACGAATTCAGGCAGGTAAGACACCCGCACGGTGGCGGGTGTGGCCGGTGCAGCCGCTGCTGCGGCGGGCGCCGCGCCGGCCGCCCGCGCCGCCGTGGCGGGTGCCGGCGACGTGGCTGCGCTCGGCGCCGGCCGGGGCGCGGGAACGGGCGGCGGCACCAGCATGGGCGTGGCCTCGATTTCCTTCATCAGCCCGTCGGCGCGGTCGGCG
Organism: Rubrivivax sp.; assembly: GCA_040400915.1. Lineage (GTDB taxonomy): Bacteria > Pseudomonadota > Gammaproteobacteria > Burkholderiales > Burkholderiaceae_C > Rubrivivax. The sequence continues at coordinate 46,478 of JBBAPI010000007.1, read as the reverse complement.
CTCAGCACGCCCTGGTCGGTCAGCATGCCGATCAGCTTGGCGGTGTTGGCGCGCACCCGCTCGATGTCGGCGCTGGCGGCGCCGGCGGCATTGGGCGCACCGCCGGCCGACCGGGTCGCCGCGGCGGACTGGCCGGCTGGCGCAGGCGCCTGGGCCCAGCCCATCGGCGTGCTGGCCAGCGCGGCGGCACCGAGGTGGGCGGCAACGAAATTGCGTGTTCTGGAAATCATGGGCTTTGCTGGTTCGATCGAGACGCGCGGCTTCAGGCGCGTCGGTTCAGGCGCAACTGCACCAGCCGCATGCTGGGCGGCGGCAGTTCGCGCAAGGCCGGCATGTCGGCCAGGGTGTTCTGGATCAGGGCATCGATTTCGCTGTTGCCCGAACTGCTGACGATCTCGGCCTTCTGCACGCGGCCGTCGTCGCCCAGCAGGATGCTGACCACCACGTTGAATTCCTGCTGCGGCGCCTTGCGGTTGCGCGCCAGGGCTTCGAAGAAATTGCGCTGCAGCAGCCCCGTGTAGTAGCGGCCCGAACCGCCGCCGGTGCCGGTGGTCAGCATGTCGCGCCCGCCGCGGTTGGCCGCCAGGCCGAAGTTGTCGGCGCCGGCAGCGCCGTCGGCATCCAGGCCCAGCGGCTTGTCGGAAGACGGTTTGGCGTCGTCGGCCTTGGGCGCGGGCGCCTTGGGCTCGTCGGGCCGGGGCTGGTCGACCTTGACCTCTTCCTTGATCTTGGGCGGCTCGGGCGGTTTCTCGGGCGGCTTGGGCGGCGGCGGTGGCGGCTGCTTGATCAGGGCGATCTGCTGCGGCCCGGGCTTCTTCTGGGTGTTGCCAGTGGCGTAGCGGTGGATGACCCAGGCCATGGCGGCCAGGAACAGCAGGCCGGCCAGCACCGTGGCGGCGGTCTTCAGCCGCTGCCGCCGTTGGGCGGGTGCATCGGGCGCGCGTTCGGGTACGGACACGGTGCGGCCTACTTCACCAGGCGCTGCGTCACCAGGCCGAGCTGGGTGATGTCGAGCCGGCCCATCAGGTCGAGCACGTCCACCACCTTCTCGTAGCTGACCTTGGCATCACCCTTGATCACGACCGGGAAGTTGGGGTTGACGGCCTTCTGCTGGCGCAGCCGCTCTTCCAGTTCCTGCAGCGTCACGGGATAGGTGTCCAGGAAGATCTGGCCGTCGTCGCGGATGGTGATGGCCTTGGTCAGCGGCTTGGCCAGGCTGGGTGCGGCGCTCGCCTTGGGCAGGTTGACCTTGATACCCTGCACACTGGCCGTGGTCATGATGATGAAGATGACCAGCAGCACATAGGCCAGGTCCAGCATCGGCGTGATGTTGATGTCGTCGTAGGCCTTGTTGCCCGCTTGCATCTTCATGGCGAGGGTCCCATCAGGCCGCGTGGTTTTCGGCGATGCGGGTGGTCAGCTCGTCGACGAAGACCTGCATGTCGGCGGTCAGCGCACCGATGCGACCGGTCAGGTAGTTGTAGCCAAACAGCGCCGGTATGGCCACCGCCAGGCCGGCCACCGTGGCCACCAGCGCCGCCGCGATGCCGGGTGCGATGGCATTGACGTTCACGTCGCCGGCAGCGGCAATGGCTGCAAAAGTGATCATCACGCCCACCACCGTGCCCAGCAAACCCAGGAAAGGCCCGCCGGCGATGGAGATGGTCAGCACCACCATCTGGTTGTTCAGGCGCTGAACTTCGCGCACCACGCAGGCATCCACCGAGGCCCGGATGGCGCTCAGCGAGGCGGCTGACATGCTCAGCGGCTTGCCGGCCTTGCTGTAACTGTCGAAGCGCGACTGCAGTTCGGTCACGCCCGCCACGTACAGCCGGTACAGCTGCGAATGCGCGTAGACCGTTTCGGCGGGCTGGGCTGCGGCGGGTGCGTCGCTGACCAGGGGCAGCACCCCGTCGATCATGCGGGCGTTCGGGTCGATGCCGTTGATCAAGCCGTCGAACTTCAGCATGAAACGCTGGTTGTCCTTGGCCACGCGGCTGACGAAAGCGGCCTTGGTGATCATGACCCAGATGCTGAGCGCGAACATCACCATCAGGATGGCGATGACGACCCAGCCGTCCACCGTCACGGCGCTCAAGAGGATGGTGATGTAGGAGGGCCCGCTTTCTTCGGCACCGCCTTCGGCTTTGGCCGCACCGACGAATTTCTGGTCCGGGCCCTGCCCGCCGGCGGCCAGCTTCAGCCAGTCGGCCGAGCGGGCCACCGTGGCGATCTGCAGCTCGTCGATCTCGCCGCGGTAGCCCTTGCCCAGCGCGGCCTGACCGCCCAGGGCGGCCACGGCGCCCGCCACCTTGGCGACTTCCTGGCCGTTGACATAGACCGTCAGGCCATCCTTCACCACCAGCGCCACGTGCTGCCAGGTGGCCGGCGCCAGCTTGCCGCCCGGCGGCGTGACCAGGCTGCCAGCCTGGGCCACGAACTGGCCGCCGCGGATCAGCAGGGCCAGGCTGTTGGCGCCGTCCTGCTGCAGGTAGAGCTGGGCGTCGGCCGCGTCCACCGGCTTGATCCACATCGCCACCGTGTAGCCGCCCGGCCCGGCCTTCAACGAGGGCGCGATGTCGACACCGACGTCGCCGCTACCATCCAGCACCAGGCCGGTGCCGATGAGCCCGGCCGAGCTGGGCTTGCCGCCGCTGCGCGTGGCGTGGTTGGCGTTGGCCGTGCTGTCCTGGGGCAGCTTTTCGTTGTCACCGAAATGGTAGACCAGACCCTGGGCCGGGTCGTAGCTGCCCTTGGCGTCGTTGGCGGCAGGCGCATTGGCGTTGCCGAAGTAGAGCCAGATGAAGTCGGCCTTGGCGCCGGGCATCACCTTGGGCACCTGCACCCAGACGATGGCCAGTTCGTTGACCGAGTCGAACTTCTCGATGTGGTGCTTCAGCGGCGTCTTGTCGTCGGCTGCGACGAAGCGCAGGTCGGCGCCATCGGGCTTGGCATCGAGGAACTGGAAATTGCCGGTGTGCAGGCGCACGACCACCGGCACGGCGTCGACCGGACCGGCCAGTTGCGGCCCGCCCTCGGCGGTGTTCAGCGTGATCTTGACGCGCTTGGTCCAGGCGGCATTCCACGAAGCATGCGCACTGTGCAGGCTGAGGGCCAACAGCAGGCCCAGCAGGGCGATCAATGGAGCGTAGGGCTTCTTCATGGGGAGGGGGACGGCCGGGACGAAGCTAAACGAGTAGTGTGGCTGCCACATATTTCACAGTCGTGAAGGTCAAGCCCGCTGTCGGTCGGTGCTGGCAGCGCGGTGGCTGCGCAGGGTGCCCAGCAAGCGGCGCGCCGCGGCATCGACATGAAAGTGCTGGTGATAGCAAGCCACCGCCGCCGCGCCCATCAGCGCACGCTGTTCAGCGGACAGCGCCAGCCAGGCCCGCAAGGTGGCGCCGGTGCCGGCCACGTCATCCGGGCCGACCAGCCCGGCGCCCGCTTCTTGCACGGTGTGGCAGATGTTGACCTGGTTGGACAGCAACACCGGCAGCCCGACCGCCAGGGCCTCGGCCACGGCGATGCCGAAGTTTTCCTGGTGCGAAGGCAGTGCGAAGACCTCGGCGGCCTTCAGCGCGCCCCACTTGGCGCTGCCCTGCAGCATGCCGGTCCAGGTGATGCGATCGGCCACACCCAGGCGTGCGGCCTGCTGCTCGAGTTGCGGGCGCAGGCCGCCCTCGTCGGGGCCGGCCACCACCAGGTGCAGATCCGGGTGGGCACCGGCCAGCTGCCCGAAGGCTTCGATCAGCAGGTCCAGCCCCTTCTTCGGGTGAACGCGGGCCAGGAACAGCAGCAGGCGGCGACCGCGCAGCGCCGGGTACAGGCGCAGGAAATCTTCGGCCCGGGCCGCTACAGCCACCCCGTCCAGCGCCAGGCCGTAGCCCATGTCCAGCGCGCGGACGTCGAAGGGCGCGAAAGTGTCGGCCGCCAGGCGTGACTCTTCGGCCGTGGTGAAGCACACGCCGGCAGCATCGCGCAGCACCCGGTATTCCGCACCCAGCCAGTAGAGCCGCTTCTTCAGGTGCTTCAAGGGATAACGGTGCTTGAACCAGGGGTCCAGCATTCCGTGGGGGTAGACGAAATAGGGCACCCGGCTGCCCAGCAAGGCCCGTCGCGTCGCCAGGCCGTGGTACTGCCACAGGCCATGGACGATGAGCGTGTCGTAGTTGCGCACGCTGGCGCGCAGCCAGGGCAGCAGTTCGGGGGCGTAGCCGTAGCCCCCGTAGCGCGGCCCGACGGCATGCACGGGCGCCGGGAAGTCCGCCAGCCAAGGATCTTGCGGTTGGTCCAGGGTCAGCACTTCCTGGAGGTGGCCCATGCGCTGGGTGGCCAGGCACATCTGCCGCAGGCCTTCGGCTGGGCCGCCGTACACGGGGTTCACCGATTGGATGACGTTCAGGATGCGCATGGCTGCAGTCGAAGCCCGATGCTCATTTGCCGAAGCAGTTCTTGTCGTCTTCCTTGCAGTTCTTGTCGCCGAAGCCCAGAACTTCAACCGACAGGATGGTGGGCTTGGCCACGGGCGCGGTGGCTGCCGGTGCGCGCGCGGCGCTGGCCGCAGCCGCTTCTTCGGCCGCCTTGCTGGCGTTGCCGGTGCCAGCGCTGGTGGTGGCCAGCGACGAAGCCGCACTGCCGGCCTCGACCTTGGGCACGCCCTGCGACGAGCCCTGGGCGCTGATCGAATCGCCGTTGCGCACGGTCGCCGCGACGACGACGATATTGCCGCCCGAACGGATGCCGGCTTCGCCCGCGTCGATGGTGCCGCCGGGCGCCGTCAGGTAGATCGAACCGGCCGGCGGCGCCGCCAGCGGGCCCAGGCCGTCGGGGTCGGAGGTCAGCGACTGAATGCCGCTGCCCCCCGCGCCCGCAGGCAGGGTGTAGACGTAGCCGGTGACGGCGCCTGTCACCGGGTCCAGCAGCGCGGTCTTCTTCGGCGGCGGCGTGCTGATGGAGGTGCGCGCGCCCTTGCCGGCGTCGATGCTGCCCTGGGTGCTGTAGACCAGGATGTCGCCGCCCTGCGCCGTGATGACCTTGCCCTGGTTGATGGTGAAGTCGTCGCGCACCACGCTGCGGATGGCGCCGCCGGCATTGGTCACCACGCCGATGGTGGTGCCGCTGGACGGCGTGGTCAGCCCGGCCACCACGCCGCCGCCCGGCGCCCACAGGTCCACCGAGCCCTGGCCGCTGCTGCTGCCGCTGCCATAGGTCTGGATGGAACTCTGGAAGGTGTAGATGCTGCCGCTGCCGACCTGGCCGGCCGGCACGGCCTGGGCCACGTTGGCCGCGAGCAGGTCTGCATACAGGATGGGCGTCAGGCCCTCGGGCAGGCCGCCCTTGCTGCGGCGCTGGCGGTAGTCGGCCAGCACGCGCGGGTACTTGGCGTCCAGCGCGGCGTAGGCGGCGTAGGACGCGCCGTCCGGCAGGGCCTGGACCAGGTCGGCCACGTTGCGCGCCTGCACGATGGCCGCCACGTTGGTCTCGCGGTTGAGCAGGGTGTAGAGCGCTGCAGCTTGGCGGGTTTCGTCGTTGCTGCCCAGCGGCAGGGTGCCGGCCTTGGCCGTGGCCTGGTACAGCGCCAGCACCTGCGGGAAGGCCTTGCCCAGGTCCAGGTAAGGCCGGTAGGCCGCGTCGCGGGCCACCAGGGCCGGCACGTCGGCCGCAGTGCGCACCGCAGCAGGGTCCGGGTCCGCATTCAGCGCCCGGTAGAAGGCCAGCACCTGCTCGGCGACCCCGTTCTGCGCGATCACCTGCGCGTAGGCCGTGTCCAGCGCGGCCAGGTTGACCTTGCCCTTGACGCCGGCCAGGACGCTGATGCGCGCCGCGTCGGCGTTGCTCAGGCTGCCGTTGGCGGTGTTGCCGGTGGCGATCAGGCCGCCCAGGTTGCTGCCCGACTCGCTGAAACCCGCCGCACCGACATCGACATTGCGGCCGGCCTGCACCAGCAGTCGCCCGGGCCCGCCGATGCGCAGGCCGGCCGGCAGCACGTCGCCGTTGTCGCTGCGCACCTGCGTGAGGTCACCGTCGTTCAGGTTCTGCAGCACCAGCGTCAGGTTGCGGATGCTGCTGCCGGCCTCGATGCGGCTTTGCATCGGCAGCTTCAGCGTCCGGGCGTCAGCGCCGGTGCTGGTGATCACGCCGGTCAAGGCCTGGACATCGGCTGCGTAGCCGCCGGACACGGCTGCCGGGCTGCGTTTGGCCAGGGCGCCGCCATCGGCCGGCTGCACGACCAGGGCATCGCCCGACAACTCCGCCGTCGAAGGAAAGTAGTTCGACGCCACTGTGCCGTAGTTGAAGTTCGCCACGCTGGGCAGGGCTGCGGGCAAGCGGTCGGACACGGTCAGTTGCGGGTCCAGCACCGAGCCGCTCGCCAACAGCGCCAGCGTCGCCTGCGCCGACGGGTAGGTGTAAAGCAGGCGACCCTTGTCTTCGGGCAAGAGATTCAAGCTGACGTCGCCGGCCAAGGCCACCGCCGACAGGCTGGCCGGGTAGGCACCGCTGGCCGTGGTGTTGTCGCTGAGGGTCACCGTGGCGGCCTTGCCGAACTGGTGGGCCGGCGCCATGCGCGTGCCCAGGCCGACGTTGCCGGACAGGGCCAGCGCCGCCACGCCGCTGTCGGGCGAATAGCTGAAGAAACTCAGGATGCGGGTGCCGCCGGCTGAACCGAAGCTGGGGCCGCTGCCGCCAGTGGCGGACAATTCGCGAACGGCGGTCGGGTTGTTGACGCTTTGCAGCGTGATGCCGCTGCCGGCTGCCAGCGCAACGGCCGCGTGGGCCGGCACGTCGCCGCTGCTGGCGCCCATCAGGAAGAGCTGGGTCGGACTGCCGTCGCCGATGGTGCCTGCGGCACTGATCAAGCCGTCGCCGCGCGCCACCAGGTAGCTGCCGCCCAGCAGGTCGTTGCCCGCGCGCAAGGTCAAGCGGCCGCCGCCCTGAACGGCCACGCTGCGCTGGCCGCTGCTGTCGGTGACCAGCCGTGCGGTGGTCGGCAACATGGCCGACAAATGGTCGATGTTCTTGCCGGCCAGCACCGTGATGTTGCCGCCGCCCAGCGTGCCCAGGCCCTGCTGGAAGTTCGGCCGGTAGGCCCACCACTCGGGCGTGCCCGTGCTGACGCGCGGACGCCGCAGCCATTCGGTGATCCATTCGTCCGAGGCCCCGCTGGCGTTGCCGCCCGCCCGGATGCTGATGTCGCCGCCTTGTCGCGCCCAGCGGTTGTTGCCGCCGCTGACCGTGTCGTCGGCGCCGATGCGGCCGGCGGTGTAGAGCACCGCCTGCGCATCGGTCATGCGGAAATCGGCCGCCGCGGCCACCTCGATGCTGCCGGTGCCGGTGCGCACCTTGGCCGCATTGCCGCTCAGGATGACGCTGCCGGTGCCGCTCGCCGTGGCCGCGGCCAGGCTGCGCGCGGCCAGCGGGTTGGCGGCGCTCAGGTCGGCGCCACCGACCAGGCGCAGGCCCCAGGTCAGACCGGCCAGGATGTTGTCGTTGGGGCTGCCCAGCGCCGCGCTGATGCTCAGGTCGCCGGCGCTGCGCAAGGTCAGCGTACCGGGCAGGCCGGCAGTCAGCCAGGGCGCACTGGTCAGGTCCCAGTTGCTGGACAGGCTCAGGCTGCCACTGCTGCTGACCTGGGTGGCCCCGCGCAGGCTGCTGTTGCCCTGCACCTGGCCCTGCCCGTTGCGCAGATCGCCGAGATAGGCGGCGGCGTTCGTGCCCTGCAAGAAGGCCTGGTGGTCGGCCGCGTAGGCGGCGATATTCAGGCTGCCGCTGCTGACGTAGTTGCGCTGGGCCTCCAGCACCACTTCGGCATCGATCCAGGTGTCGGCCTTGCTGCCGCTCTGCTGGACCGGCAGGCCGGTGTTGCGGTCCAGCAGCAGCTGCCGGCCCTTGACCGTGCCAGCCAGGAGCACGGGCGCGATGGCGTTGGTGGGATCGCGTTTGACGGTGAAGGTGACGCTGCCGGTGCTGCCCTTGGCGCCGGGGCTGACATCGATGACCGCGCCGGGCGCAAAGCTCATCGTGCCGCCTGTGGTGGTCACGTGCACCTGCCCGCCGTTCGAGAGGGCGTCAGCCGCGCCGCTACCCGTGCCGGTGCCGCGTGCGTCGATCAGGCTGCCGCTGTCCAGTGCCAGGCCCTGCCCTGCCCACAGCTTCACGCTGCCGCTGCCGGCACTGCTGCTGGCGTCCAGGGTGCCGGCAATGTCGATGAGGCCGTTGTCGGCGGCCAACTGGATCTGGCGGGCGCTCAGCGTGCTGCCTTTGGACAGGACGATGTCGCCGTTGCGCAGGCGCAGGTCCACCGAAGCGCCGAAGCCGCCTTGGGCCAGGGCGGTGACGGTGGCGGCTGCGTTGCTGTCAGCACCCAGGTCCAGCGCCAGGCGGCCGCCGGCACCGTCAGCACCCGCCACGGCCGTGATGCGGCCGCTGCGTGACAAGCGGGAGGCGGTGATGGCCAATTCGCCGGCGTTGCCGCCCTGGGCGTTGGCATTCAGCTGGACGGCCGCGCCTGCGGCGATGTCGACGGTCCCGGCGGCGGCCGTCAGGGCCACGCGGCCGGCATCCGCCGTCACGACATGGCCGTTGTAGTCCTTGGCGGCGCCGCTGGCGTCCAGCAGCGCGCCGCTGGCCAGGGTCACGCCATCGGCAGCGGTGCCGCCCAGGGCGCTCAGCGCCAGCGTGCCCGAACGGGCCTGCAGCAGCGTGCCCACGCTGACGCTGCGGCCCTGCAGACTGAGCCGCCCACCCGCATCACCGTCCACGCTGGTGCCGGCCGCGCCGCTGCTGCCCTGCAAGCGCAGTGCGCCGTAGATCGGCGGATTGCCGCTGCGCGTGTCGGCGGCGGTCCAGGTCTGCACCGCGCCCGCGGCGGCCGCAACCTTGGGCGTGGCCAGGGTCCAGTCGCCCGCCACCGTCAAGGCACCGCCGCCCCGGGCCACGGTTTGGCTGCTGGCGGCCATGTTCACGGCGTTGTAGCCGCTGATCGACAGGCTGCCCGCGCCCACGGTCAGGGTCTGCGCATCCAGATCCAGCGTCCCGGCCGAAGCGCTGGCCACCTGGCCCGTCGCGGCGCTGCTGTTGCGCAGCAGCAGTTGACGCGCTGCGACTCGGCTGGCGCTGGTCGCCGTGCCCACGCCGCGCAAGGCCGGGGCGTCCAGGGTCAGGCTGCCCAGCGTGCTGGCGCCCAGCGCCGTGCTGCCGTAGAGGTCGATGCCCTGGTAGCCCTTGAGCACCAGCGCGTTCAGTTGCGCCAGACCGGCGAGATCGGCGTTGGACAGCACCAGGCCGCTGGCGATGCCGGCCACGCCGGCGGTCGCACCCAGACTGACCTGCGACGAGGCCAAGGCCACCGAAGCGCCGGGGGCCACGGCCAGCGTGCCGCTGGACTGGGTGCTGCGCGTGGCGTCGAGCAGCAAGGCGCCATCGGCCTTCAGCGTGGCGCCGGCAGCCACCCGGATGTCGCCACGGCTGGCATCGACCACGCTGCCGCGGTCAACCAGAACCTGACCACCGGCCGCCACGCGCAGCAGCGCGCCGCTGGCCGTCGTCTGCACGGTCTTCACCTGCGCATCGGGTGTGCCGGTGCCGGCGACGACGCTGCCGCTGCGCAGCTCGATGCTGTCGGTGGCGGTGAGCATCACTTCGGCGCCGCTCAGGGCGCCGGCGGCGCTGTTGGCGACCACGATGCTGCTGGCACGCGTCGCCACGGTGGTGGTGCCGCCGTCACTGCGGCGCTCGCCGCCCAGCAGCAGGCTGCCGCCCAGCTTGGACAGCTGCGCGCCCTCGAGCTGCAGCACGCTGCCTTCGAAGGCCGTGCTGCCGACCTGGTCGACCACGGCGATGCGGTCGGCGCTGATGTCGACTTCGGCGTTGCGGCCGGTGGCCGTCAGCCTGGCCGTGGCGATGCGGGCGGGCGCGCTGTTCAGCGTGCCGGCCAGGCTCAGGCTTTGCGCGCCGGTGATGGCCAGACGGCCGGCGTCCAGCGGGATGCGCGGCGCCGCCACGTCGGTGCGCGCAGCCAGGTCGGTGAAGTAGCTGGACGTGGACACCGTGTAGTCGGATTCGCGCGTTGCCGCGCTGCCCGCGCGCAGCACCACGCCGACGCTGCGCGACTCGCGGATGCCGGTGCCGGCCAGCGTGCGGTAGCCGGCCACCATGGTCTGTCCATTGGCCAGCGAAGCGGCCTGGCCGGCTTGCAGGTTGGCGTAGGCGCTGCCGGTCTGCAATTGCACCAGGTAGGCGTCGGGCAGCAGCGCATAGCGGCCCGGCAGCAGCACGTAGTCGCCTTCGGGCACGGCGGCGCCGGGGCCGATGTGCAGGCTGTCGTAGACATTGCTGTCCAGCGTGCTGCTCTGGGTGCCGATGGCCGTGGCCTTGCCGCTGCTGTCGCGGGCGTAGCGCGTGGCCGTGTCGGTGTCCAGCGGCATGCTGGCCAGCTTGGACTTGGGGATGATGGCGTAGGTGCCGGCCTTGCTGAAGGTGTCCACCGAGCCGCCGTTGCCAGGCACGAACTCGACGGCCTGCACATCGCCGCCGCCGGACAGGTCCACGCTGGCGCTGGCGTTCACGTTCACGCTGCGGCCGTTGAGGGTCAGGCGCTTGCTGTCGGCGCTGCCGGCCAGCAGGACGTTGGGCGTGCCGCCGGCGCGCTTGTCCTGGTAGCTCCAGTCCAGGCCGGCCCGGGTGGCCCCGAAAGGCACGGTCAGGCCCGAAGCGGACACCGAGGTGATGCTGCCCGCGCCCAGGTCCAGCAGGCTGGCGGCCTGCAGGTTCAGCGCGCCCAGCGGGGCCTTCAAGGTGCCGCCCTGGACGATGACGTCGGCGTTCACGGTCAGGCTGCCATCGGCGGAATAGACATCGCCGGCCACCGCTGTGGCGCCGCGCTGCACGTGCACATAACCGCCGCTGACCACGCTGCCGTCAGGCTGCGCCACCGCCAGGCTGTAGCTGCTGCGGGTGGTCGGATAAACCTGGGCGGCGTCGAGGGTGAGGTTGCCCGCCGTCGTCAGGCCGCCCACCGACTGGCCCAGGGCGCGGTCGGTGTCGGCCACGCCGTTGATCGCGCGGCCGCTCAGGCGGATGTCGCCCGAGGACCGCAGCGTGGTCTCGGCCACGCCGTTGAGGGTTAGGCTGCCGGCCAGGTCGATGCTGCCGGCCTGGGCCGTCAGCAAGCCCTGGCCGCTGCGCGTCGCCAACAGCGGCGAGGCAGCGCCGGGCTGCACGGTGCCGCCGCTGCCGCGCGGGTCCAGGCTCTGGCCCAGCCAGATGGCCGAGGCCGATTTCAGCGCCACGCCGGCGTTGCCCAGCACGTCGATCAGCGGTGCGTCCAGGCGGATGCCGCGCGCGAAGTCGGCGTTGACGCTGCCGCGGAATTCGATGGCGTTTTCCGACAGCAGGCGCAGCTTCTGGAAGCCGGCGCTCTGCAGCGTGTTCACAGCCACCGTCGCGTCCACCGTGGTCGGGTCAGCGGCCAGCGGGCTGCTGCCTTGGGTGACGACCAGGCGGCTGGTGGCCAGGCTCAGGCCGTCACCTTTGTAGGGCTGGGTCAACTCCAGCGCGTAAGAGCCGCCTGCGGACTGCGCCGTCGGCGCCCGCGCGCTCAAGCTGCCGGCCAGTTGGGTGCTGCCCTGGCTGCCGATGAAGAGGTTGCCGGCATTGCCATAGACCGTCTGCTGCTGCACGGCGGTGGCGCTGCCGGCCACGGCGACGTCCACCGTCTGTGCCGCGCCGTCCAGCGCCAGCCGCGAACCGCTGGCCAGGTTCACGCCGGCCAGCCTGGCGTTCAGGCTGATGCTGCCGGCGTCCACCACGCTGCCCTGCAGCAGACCGGCTGGGGCGGTGGACAAGGGGATGAAAGTGCCCGACACATCGATGCGCGCCTGGCTGCCCAGGCTGAGGTCGGGTGCACCGTCCAGCGTGGGGTTGAGGTTCAGGCTGACCGTGCCGCCGGGCAGGCTGATGCGGCCGTCCATGCGCAAGCCGTCCACCGCCGTCAGCGTGGCCTTGGCGCCGGCGTCGCCGGTGATGCTGGCATTCTGGGCCACCGTCAGCGTGGCCTTGCCCGGGAAGGCCGGGTCGGCCCTGACGGTCAGCTTCAGGTCGGTGGCGCTGCGCTGGTCGGCCGGCAGCACGCTGGCCGTGGCCACGCTGCGCAAGGACAGGCCGGTGGGCAAAGCCGCGGCGGTCAGCGGGTCGATGACCAGGTTCTGCTGGCGCAGCACGATCTGCGCGCTGGCTTCCACGCTGACGCCCTGGGTGGCCGTCACGCCCACCTCGCTGAAGCCGCGGTCGCTGAACAGGGCCGTGCCCAGGCGGGTGGTGTTGGCCGGCAGCAGGCCGTTGCTGCCTTCGGCGGCGATGACCACGCGCGGTGTGCTGAGGGCCAGCACCCCACCCTTGCCCGGTGACAGGCCGCTCAGGCTGCCGCCCAGCCAGTCGGCAGACAGCAGCGACGACTGCCCATTGGCGATGCCTATCTTGCCGCCATTGCCCAGCGTCAGTTTGCGGGCGCTGCTCAGCGCCGCCCCGCCGCCCACGTCCACCTGCGCGCCGCGTTCCAGCACGCTGGCCGAGGTGCCGTCGCCGGCCGTGATGGTGACACTGCCGCCGTCGAGCATCGACGTGGTGCTGGTGCTGCCGTCGCTGGCGATGTTCAGCCGGCGCGTGGCCTGCGCATCGCCGACGAAGCTGCCGTCGGCGCTGGCGTTGTTGATCCACAAGCCGGCGGTGGACAGGCTGGCCGTGCTGCGCACGGTGACGCTGTTGTGGCCGGGGCCCAGATCGGCGCTCAGCGGCTTGCTGGTGGCCTGCGGCGTCAGCGTGAGGTTGCCGGCGGGCAGGCTGATGCTGCCGGCGATGTCGATCTGCGGCGCGCGCAGCGCCAGGCTGGAGCCGGCAGCGCCTTGCAGACTGACGCCGGCCGGCAGCAGCACGCTGCCGTTGGCGTTGATCTCCACCGCGTCGAAGGCGGACTGCTGGATGGTGTTCACCCCTGCGGCGCCGGAACCGGCGTTGGCGCCGAACAGCTGGCTGGCGGCCAGGGTGACGGTGTCGCGCTGCGCCGCACTCAGTGCACTGCCGGCCGTGAAAGCCGTACCCAGCGTGTCGCTGGGCTGCTGGGCGAAGCGGATGTTGCCGATGCGCTGGGCGACGTCGAAGTCGCCTTCGGTGCTGTTGTAGCTGCCCAGGGTCAGCGTGGCGGCGCGCGGCGCCGCGCTCAGCTGCCTGGGTCCGATGGTGACGCCCCCGGCCAGCGTGCCGTCGAGCACCAGGCCGGCGGCCGACATCAGGCGGATGTTGCCGCCCGGCAGGCCTTGCAGATAGCCGGCTTCGGTGGGCGCCAGCGTGTTCAAGAGGCCGGTGTAGTTCACCGTCTGGCCCCAGCGGGCATCGGTGCGGCTGCTGCTGTCCAGCACCGCGGTGTAGGTGCGCTGTTGCGGCGCGGTGGTGATGCTGTAGCTCTTGCCGTCGTTGCCCAGCAGCACGCTGGTGGCGTTCTGCCCGCTGCCGTAGCGGTAGCCGCCGCCGGCGGCGTCCAGCGTGGCGCCGCTGCGCTGGATCAAGGCCCCGCTGGACGTGATGTTCAGGTCGCCGCCCAGGGCCGTCTTCTGCGCCACCGTGCGGGCCTGGGCCGCCACATAACCGCTCAGGTCCAGCAGCGTGCTGCCCTGGCGCAGGTCGACCGTGACGGTGGCGCCTTTCAGCACGCCGGTCTTCTGGTCGGGTGCGTCCTTCAATTCATTAGACGTGACCTTGAAGGTCAGCAGATTGCTGGCGTAGTCCACGTCGGCCCAGTTGCCGGCCACGCTGGTGACGCTGCCGCTGCCGAGGTAGACGCTGGCGCCCGCGGGGTCCTTGGTGTCGCTGGCGGTCAGGCTGATGTTGCCGCCGGCAGCCCGCAGCGTGCCGCTGCTGTTGAGGGTCTTGCCGCTGATGGCGATGGTGCTGCGGCGGTCGGCGAAGCTCAGGCTTTCGGGCAGGGTGGCCGTGTCGGCCGCGTCGGGCGTCACCTCGGTCACGCTCTTGGCCGTCAGGTTGACGCTGCCGCCGCCCCCGCTGAGCGTGCCGGCCTTCAGGTAGACCGAACCATTGGCCTGGATCGCGGTGCTGGCCGAGACCCGGCCTTCCTGGTTCACCGTCAGCGCCGCGAGGGTGACGTTGCCGCGCTCGGCGCTGAGCGTGCCGCTGTTGCGGATCAGGTTGCTCAGGTTCAGGTTGCTGCTGCTGGGCGCTTCCACTTCGACGCGCAGGCCGCGCAGCGCGCTGTCGGTGGCGGCCGGCAGGTCCAGGTAAACCTTGCTGCCGGCAGCCAGGATGATCTGTCCGTCGGGCGCGGTGATCAGACCGCTTTCGTTGTCGATGCGGGGCGCCGCCAGCAGCACCGTGCCGCCGGCGTCGGCGGCGATGCGCGGCGCCGCCGCGCTGCTGCTGCCGAAGCTGCCGATGCCGATGACGCCGGGCTGCGTGCCGTCGGGCCGCGTCGCGAGCGTCTTGCCGCTGTCGTCGTAACCGCCGGCAAAAGCCGGCGTCGTCAAGCCGCCGGCGATGAAGGCACCGGTGTTGAACAGCTGGTCGTCGAGGTTCAAGGTGCTGGCCACCAGCGAACGCACGTTGATCTGCGTGCCGCGGTCGAACAGGATGCCGTTCTGGTTGATCAGGATGACCTGGCCGCCAGGGGCATAGAGGGGCTGGTTGTTGTTCTTGGGATCGACGCCGGTCTGCGCCCCGCGCACCGACAGCTTGCCCTGGATGATGCTGGGGTCGATGCCGTAGACGCGGTTCAAGGTGGCGCTGCCGGCGCCTTGCTGCTGCGCGAAGACGACCTCGCTGCCACCGGCGATGTTGAAGGACTTCCAGTCGACGATGCCGCGCAGCTCGTTCTGGCGCACGGTCAGCACCGGCGCGGCCGTGCTGCTGGCCGGGCCGCTGACGCTGATGTTGCCGTCGCCGCCGGGCAGCAGCAGCTGCGGGTTGCGCACCACCGGCAAGGTGCGCGCCGCCAGCGCGCCGCCAGCGCTTTGCGCGCCGACAGGCGGGCTCATCAGCAAGGCGCCCAGCGCGGCCAGCACCACCAGGCTGCAATTGCCGCGGGCCCGGGTGGTGGACCACGGTGCGGTGCTGCGCGTGCGGTAGGGCAAGTTCTTCATGGCGGGCCCGGTTCGGCGGTTCAGCGGTTCAGAAATCGAAGGCGCCGGCGGCATGCAAGAGCACGTCGCCACGGTTCGTGGTGCTGGTGGCCGCCAGCGGCACGGCCAGGTTCAGCTGCAGGCTGCCATAGGGCTTGCCCTTGACGCGCAGGCCCACGCCGCTGCTGAGCAGGCGTGCCCGCGAGGCCTGGCCGGGCAGCGGCTGGCGCAGTTGCAGCGTCGCGCCGTCGAAGAAAGCATGGGTCGTCAGGCTGCCCAGCAGCGGCCAGCTGGCGGGCAGCAGTTCGCCGCTGCGCAGCTCCAGCGTGGCGCGCAGGCCGGTGTCGCCGACGGCCGCCGACTCGTGGTAACCGCGCACCGTGTCGGCGCCGCCGGCCACCATCTGTTCGTTGGAGACCAGCGGTTCGCCGCTGAACTGCGTGTCCAGCCGGCCGTACAGGCTCAGGCCGGCCCAGGGCAGCTTCTGTTCGCGGCTGAGGTCCAGCTTCAGCACGCTGAAGCCGCTGCTGGCGCCATAGCGCTTGTCGGCGAATTCGGCGTCGCTGCTGAGCAGGCCGCGCAGGCCGACGACGAGGTTGCCGCCCAGCTGCCAGCGGCCGCTGGCGTCTTCGGTGATGCCGATATAGCCCAGGCCCAGCGGGGCGTAGCGCAAGGGGGTGGCAAAGCCGCTGCCATTGGCCAGGGCGACGGTTTCGCCGAAGCGCTTGTAGTCCAGGCTCAGGTTGACGGCGTGGTAGGCCTTGTCGGCCAGTTGCAGCACCACGCTGCGCCGCAGGCCCCAGGCCGAACCCTTGCCGAAGACCGTGGTGTCACCGGCGCCGGCTGCGGTCTCGCTGTTCGAGTGCAGGTAGCTGAAGCTGAGCTGGTCCTGGCCCAGCGGTATCGCGTAGTTGGCTGAAAACAGCTGCACCTCGCTGGTCTTCTGCGGTGCGGTCTGCACCGTCAGACCCAGGCTGTGGTCGCGCTGCAGCAGGTTGTCGTAGCGCAGCGACGCCAGCAGCCGCGTCGGGCTGGTGTTGGCGCTGGCCTTGTTGTTCAGTTCGACGCTGCCGTGCACCGGCAACTGGTCCTCGACCGTCAGGTCGACCTCGGTGGTGCCGGGTGCCTTGCCGGCCCGCAGCAGCGGTTGCACGCGGCGGTCGCTGGTGCGGTTGACGCCAGCCAGTTGCGCCTGCAGTTCGAGCAGGTTGGGCACCCGGCCCTCGGCCACGGCAGGCACCTGCTCGATGATGCGGTCTTGCGAGAAGTAGCGCGAGCCGGTCACCCGCAGCCGCGACACCGGCGCCTCGACGACCTGCAGCACCACCACGCCAGCGCTCACCTGCTGCTCGGGGATGTCCACGGCCACCGTGCTGTAGCCGGCGCTGCGGTAGGCCGCCTCCAGCGCGGCGCGGGCGCTTTCCACGTCGTCCATGCTGCGTTGCTGGCCCATGTGCGGGTAGATCGCGCGCTCGATGACCGTGGTCTTGAGCACGGTGTTGCCTTGCACGGCGAATTCCAGCACGTCGAAGCGCGGCTTGCCGGCGGCGGGCGCGTCGGCGGCGGCCACCGGCAGCGCGGCCAGCGCCCACGACAGGGCGAAGACCAGGGCCACGGCCCATGACAGGCGGGCTGGCAGGCCGGAATGAGGGCGCAGCATATTCAGGGGCGGGCGATGCGGGAGCCGGAAAGTGAAGCCGGCCGCAGGGTTGCGGGCTGGCGAATCGACATTCTGCGGATGGGTCGTGACAGAACACTGCGCGTGGCGGGCGCCGCGCGGAGCGCTGGAACTGACAGAGAAAAGGAAAAGCCGGCCCACCGGAAAAAAGCTGGGCCGGCTGGCGTTGCGGGGCGCGCCGGGTGGCTCGCCCTTGGCGCGGTCAGGTCTTAGAAGCCGGCGGCGTAAGGAGCCTGGCAGTTGTTGACGTCGGCACCGACCGCCTTGGTGAAGGGGATGATGCTGCTGGCGCCCGTGAAGTCCAGCGCCGGGGGCGTAGCTTGCGCGGTGTACAGGGCCATCAGGCCAGCGGGGCCGAAGGGCTGGTCGACACCGTTGATCTGCTTGATGATGGCCGGGTTGGCCAAGTCGCTGGTCAGGCGGGTCACGAAAGCCGAGTAGCCCGAAGCCGTAGCGGTGGCGAAGGTGCCGGAGCTGCGGGTGTTCAGGAAGGACTCGACATAATGGCGGTACTTGCCAGCGGCGGTTTGAGCCTGGTTCGGCGTGACGCCGTCGACCTTCACGAAGCGCCAGTTGGCGGTGCCAGCCTTGTCTTCAGTGGTCAAGATGCCGATGGCGCCACGGCCAGCGCCGTTGTGGGCGATCAGGCAGTTGCGAACGTCGCCGCCACCCGAACCGCTGAACACGGTCGGGGGCGTGGCGCTGCCGCAGGTCGACGACGTGTCACCGGTGTTCGTGCCGGCGGCACCACTGTCCGGCAACAGGAAGGGCTGAACGTTCACCGAGCAAGACTTGAACCCTTGACCGTTCGGCGTGCGGGCGATCAACGCCTCAAACGTCTTCTGCGTACCCGACGAGTCGACACGGCGAGCCACGTAGATCTGGTCGTCCACCAGGCCGCTGGTCACAACACCGATGCCGGCCCAGGTCTGGCCGAGTTGCGTGTAGGCCGAAACGAGCTGCGCGCTGCTCAACGAGGGCATGTTGGCTTCGGTGTCGCTGCCGGAGGTCAGACCTTGCTGGGTCTGAAGGGCATTGCGGACATTGATCGAAACCGGAACACCGAAGATCAGCGCATAGACGCTGGTCGCCTTCAGGTTGGTGCTGGCGTTGCTGAAGAAGGCCGGTTCCACGTCGGACAGGCCGATGTAGGTGGTGGCCAGGGTCGTCAGCGAAGCAGTGCCGCAAGCCACGTTGGTGTAGCTGCCCAGGGTGGTGTTGTAAGTCACCGCGCTGGTGGTGCCAGCGCAAGAAGCGGCAACCTTGGTCAGGTCCAGGAAGGGCAGCTGGTTGCCGGTGGCGGTCAGGCTGTTGCCGGCGGCAGCGATGTTGCTGTTGACCGGGCCCACGCCGTAGTAGGAACCACCCGACGAGTACTTGTAGATAGCCAGCTTCGTCTTGCCAGCGGGGACGGTGATCTGGCCGGCAGTGGTGCCGATGTCAGGGGTACAGAAGTACACCGAGTTGTTGCTGATCGAGTACTTGTGCACGGTACCGGCCAGGCACAAGGACAGGGCCGAACCCAGAATACCGTTGTCTTGGGCGCTGGCGCCCGAGATGCGGATGTTCAGGGTGTCGCCAGTGAACTCGCCGGTGTTGCTGTAGTTGTCGGCGGTGATGGCGAAAGCCGACGAGCCGGCAACGGTGGCCAGGGCGGCCAGAGCAATCTTGCTGAATTTCATGGAAAACTCCAGACAGGGTTTAGACGGTGCGGCGCCCGGAAAAGGCTCCGCCCCAACCCAGGGTCGGAATGACCCTGGGCAAGCGAACAAAATGGCAGTGAAAGGCTTAGGCCTTGGCGGCGGCAGCACGGCGGCGCATGAAAGCGCCCATTCCGGCCAGGCCAGCACCCATCATCCACACCGACGCGGGCAGCGGCACAGCGGAGACGGGGTTGGCTGCAGCCAGGTCATAGGTCAGCACGCCGGCCGACGTCAGGGTCAGCGTGGCGGCGCCGGCCGAATTACCGAACTGAACGTAGTTGGCTTGAATCGTGCTGGCGCCGGTGCCCTGCGTGGTCGCGTAGTAGTACAGGCTCGAAGCCGTATCCAGGCTGCTCAGCGTGTTGGTGCCCAGGGCAAAAGCGGTGGTGCTGGCGACGCCAGAAACGGCGGAAGCGTCGTAGACCATCGGGTTGTTCTGGTTGGCCAAGCTGGCAGAGCCGGTAGCGGCGAGGCGCACAGAACCATTGGTGACGGGAACCAGTGTGGGCATAGACACCAGCGCGCGGGACAGGTTGGTCGTACCAGCAGCGGTAGAGGTGTCACCGGCAGTCACCAACCACTTGACGTTCGCAGCCGTCTGGCCAGCCAGCCAGGATGAAAACACACCGCCGGTGTCACCCCAGCTGATGTTCGCGCCAGCGTTGGGGGACTTGTCACCCGTGACAGCGGCACCGCCACCGTCGATCGTCGTCGTGGTGACGGTCGAAGGCAGGAAGCTGTTCAGCGTGTAGCCCAGGTCACGCACGTAGTACGAACCGGAAAGTGGGTCGGTGTTGTAGGCCAGCAGCACGAACGAACCGTTGCCACCAATGCCGCTGGTCAGGTTGGCGTGTGCCGACGAAGCCGCGACCATCGCGGCAGCAATGGCGATCGCCTTGAAGTTGAGTTTCATGAGAGGTCTCTCCTGGTGTTGAACCGTGATGAAAAAATTTGCGATGGATTTCACCGGGCGCAACCCTCATTCATGCAGCAGGGGTCTGCCGCTGAATCAGGCGCTGCGCTCGCTGACCACACGCCGGGGATTCCCGCTCTGCACGGCCCCCCGGCCAGCAGAACTCTAGTTACCGGTCATGTCGCCAGCAGGCGCGGAGGAAACTGCTTTTGTGGTCCCTTAGGACTAGCTGGCAGACCCTGACGCTTGCACGCAGGCATGTCCGACGTCCAGAAGCGTCAACCTTGAGCCTAGGCGGCGAAGATGACGGTGCGTCACACAAGCCGAGCCTTGTCATGGTCCGGTAGGACTAGGGCGGCAGCCCTACCCCGCGAATGGGGTGGGTGGCAGTCCGGCGTGCGATGCCTGCGCCATGCGGGTGTAAGCCGCTTCCAGCCCGCGGGTGTAGCGCACGGTGTCGAACAGCGGGGCCTGGTCACGGGCATCGGCCAGGCGACTGCGCACCGCCGCCAGAACGGCCGGGTTGCCGGTCAAGCGCAAGGCCAAGGCGACGTACTCGGCAGGGCTGCGGGTGACGAGTTCGGGCAGGCCCACGGCGTGCAGCAAGCTGGCACCGACGCGGCCAGCCCAGCTGCTGCCGGTGCAGGTGAGCACCGGCACGCCAGCCCACAAGGCGTCGCTGGCCGTGGTGTGGGCGTTGTAGGGCCAGGTGTCCAGCACCAGGCTGGCCAGGCGCAGGCGCGCCAGGTGACGGTCCAGCGGCCAATGGGGCGCGAAGAACAGGCGTTGCGGGTCCACGCCCTGCCCGGCTGCTTCAGCGCGCAGTTGCTGCTCGGCATCGGCTGACGAGGCGTAAAGCCACAGCACCGTGCCGGGCCGCTGCCGCAGCAGGCCCATCCACACGCCGAAGACTTCGGGCGTCAGCTTGTACGGGGTGTTGAAGCAGCACAGCACCACGGGCGCCACTTCGGCTTCGGGCAGACCGGCCTCGGCGCGGCTGACGGGTGCGGCGTGGATGGCACGTGCCGCGTCGTTGGGCTGGTAGCTGTGCGGCAGGTGAACCACGGCTTCGGTGTAGTGGGCGCGGTCGACGTCGGGCACGGTATGGCGGTCGGCCAGCAGGTAGTCGGCATGCGGGCCGCCGAGCGTGCCGGGAAAACCCAGGTAGTTCACCTGGACAGGGGCAGCTCGGCGGGCGAACAGGCCGTTGCGGTGCCGGCCGAAGTGGCCATTCAAGTTGACCAGGATGTCCACGCCGCATGCAGCCACGACGGCGGCAGCCGCTTGGTCATCCAGCTCGGCTATCGGCACATGGCGGTCCAGCGCGGCCAGGACGCGCTGGCGCAGTGGGCTGCCGTCGTCAAAGCCGTTGTCGAAACCGATCACCTCGAAGCGGCTTCGGTCGTGCGCTTCCAGCACGCCGGCCAGCAGGTGCATGGTGGCCTGGTTGCGAAATTCACCGGAGACATAGCCCAGGCGGATGCGCGGCCCCGGCCCGGCGCGCAGCGCGGCGCTGTGCGGCCGCAGTTCAGGGTGCTGGAAGTGACTGTGGATTTCGGCGCAAAGGCGCAGCAGCGCCGGGTCGCTGACGAAAGCCTGCGCGGCGAAGGGTTCCACCACCGGCCGACCTGCCCGGATGCCGGCCTCGATCCGGCTGCGCAGCGCGTCGTAGCCCGTCCAGTCGCAGGCCTGCATCTTGCTGTGCATCAGCTGGCCCGGCGCGTAGGGGCAGTCGGGCCAGATACGCAGCAGATGGTCGAAGGCCAGAGCGGCGTCGGCGTGGCGTTCCAGCGCCTGCAGGGCCTGGGCGAAATTGCTGGTGGCCAGGCGGTGCCCGGGGTCGATCTGCAAGGCGTTCTGCAAGCTGAGCAGCGCTGCTTCGGGCTGCTCAGCGGCGCGCTGCAAGGCGCCCAGGTCGTTCCACAGGTCGGCCGAATCGGCGCGGCCCTGCACGGCCTGCTGCTGTGCCGCCACGGCGTCGGCCAGGCGGCCTTGCTGGCGCGCGCTGCGGGCTTGCGCCAGCCACCCTTCGGTGGTCGTCGGGGTGGTGGTTGCATTCATGGCGCTGGTTTCAGGCCGCTGCTGCGGGCGGCTGCGTTGCGGTGATGGATGTGTCGCCGGCGGCCCAGGCCTGGGCCAGTGCGGCTTCGAAGGCACGCGCCATGCCGGCGCCGTCGCACAAGGCGCTGGCGGCGATGTGCGCGCGTGCGCCGGCCCGCCATTGCGCCAGCGCGGGCAGGTCGGCGGCCAGGGCGGCGGCGGCGGCGGCAAAGGCGCCTTCGCTGCCGGTCACCCAGTCAGGGCAGCCGACGGCGCCCAGGATGGAAGCGCCCATGCGCGCGGTGTGCGTCGCGCCCCGGCGCGTGACCACCGGAACGCCCATCCACAGCGCTTCGCAGGTGGTGGTGGCGCCGTTGTAGGGGTAGCTGTCCAGCGCAATGTCCACGGCGTTGTACAGCGCCAGGTGGTCGCGGTCGTCGGCGTCGCGGCTGCGCAATTGCAGGCGGTCGACGCTGATGCCGTGGCGCGCCATCACGCTTGCAATGTCCGCGCGGTTGGAGGCCTGCGCCATCGCCGCCGACTTCAGCAGCAGGCGCGAGCTGGGCACCGCATTCATCGCTGCAGCCCACAGCGCCAGCGTGTGGTCGGTGACCTTGGCGATGTTGTTGAAGGAACCGAAGGTGATGTGCCCTTGCTGCAGCGCCGGCGGGGGCGCCAGCGCGGGTGCCGCGTCCGGCGGCTGGTAGCAGAACATCGAACGCGGCAGGGCCAGCGGGCGGTCTGAAGCGAAGGCCGGCATGTCGCCGGCTTCGACCGGGTCGATGGTGGTGTCGGTGATGCGCCAGGCGATGGCCGGCACGCCCGTCACCGTGGGGTAGCCCAGGTAGCCCAATTGCACCGGCGCCGGCGCGCGGGCGAACATCAGCATGCGTGAATTGGCGGTCATGCCGGTCAGGTCGATGAGCATGTCGATGCCGTCGGCGCGGATGCGGCGCTCCAGCGCGTCGTCAGACAGGTGCGCGCATTCCACCCAGCGGTGGCCGAAGGCCTTCAGGCGCTGCGTGGTGGCGTCGCTGCGCACGTTGTTGTGGTAGCAGGTGACCTGGAAGTGCGCGCTGTCGATGTGGCGCAGCAGCGGCTCGATGAAGAAGGGCACCGAGTGCCGGATGAAGTCGCCCGAGACGAAACCCAGGCGCAGCGCTTCGCCGGCCGCCCGGCTGCGCCGCTGCGGCGGCTGGGCCGCAGCCAGCAGGGGTGCACGCAGTTCGGCGTGGGCGTCGAAGATGGCCTGCGGGGTTTCATGCAGGTAGTTCAGCGCCATCAGGAACACGGGATACAAAGCCAGATCGCGGCCAGCTTCGTCCACCGCGGTGCGGCACTGCGCCACCCCTTCCGGAATGCGCCGGGTCTGCAGCAGCGTGTTGCCCAGTTGCACGGCGGTGACGGCGTTGTATTCCAGGGCCAGCGAACGGCGGGCCCAGACCAGTGCGGTATCGGCTTCGCCGCACATGGTCAGCGAATGGGCCATGGCCCGCATCACTTCGGCGTTGCCGACATTGCTGGCCTGCCACTTTTCATAGAGGTCGCGCGCCAGACCGTGGTCGCCCAGGTCGACCAGGCATTTGCCCAGGTGCAGGCAGGCCTGAAGGTCGCTGGGGTCCAGCGTCAACGCCGCGTTGAAGGCGTGCATGGCCTCGGCCGGCCGGCCGGCGCGCAGCAGGATGGCGCCCAGGTTGCGCTGCACTTCGGGGTCCTGCGGGTCCAGTTCGGCGGCGCGCTGCTGGGCGGCAATGCTGGCCGCGCCGGGCAGGCCTTCGTCGCCGTCGGCCGGCGGCGCACGTTCGGCCTTCAACACCAGGGCCGCGCCCAGGTTGGTGTGGGCCACGGCCAGTTGCGGATTGATGGCGATAGCCCGCTCGTAGCAAGCAATGGCGGCGTCCAGGTCGCCCTGGGCCTTCAGGGCAATGCCCAGGCTGACATGGGCTTCGGCGTAGAGCGGCCGCAGCTCGATGGCGCGGCGGTAGGCCTGCACGGCTTCGTCGAGCTCACCCGCCGCCTTGCGCGCGCGGCCCAGGGTGAAGTGCTGCGTGGCGTCGGTGGGGGCGTGACACACGGCGCGCGTGGCCAGGGCCACCGCGTCGCCGGGGCGGCCCTTGAACAGGGCCAGGATGGCCAGCAGGCCGTTGACCGCAGCCGCGTCGGGCGTTTGCTGCTGGGCCTGCAGCAGCAGCTTCTCGGCAGCGTCCACACGGCCCTGGGCGAGGTGCTGCTCGGCCAGGGCCAGCAGTTGGCGGCCGCCCTGGGCAGACGGGGCTTGGGGGACCAGAAGTCGGGCCGTTGCACGTGGCTTTTGCATGGCCGTTCAACCTTGCGCCAGCAGCGCCTTGGCCTCTTGCAAGTTGGGCAGGTCGGCCTTGCTGTCGATGGCCTTCTTCAGGTATTCCCTGCCCTTGGCGACCTGGCCGTTCTTGACCAGCGACTGCCCCAGGTGCAGCTGCATCAGCGGCGCAGCCGGGGCCAGGGCCACCGCCTTTTCCAGCAGCGGCACGGCCTGGCCGTACTGGCCCAGCTTGTGGTGGATCCAGCCCAGGCTGTCCAGGTAGCCGGCGTTGCGCGTGTTGGCGAAGCGGCCGGCCAGCGCCAGGGCGCGCTCCAGGCTGGCGCGGTCGCCCTTGATCTCGGCCAGCAGGAAGGCCAGGTTGTTGGCCACGGCGTCGTTGTCAGGTTCGCGCTGGTTGAGCTTCTCGTAGAGCGCGATGGCCTCGTCGTTGCGCTTGGCGCGGGTCAGCCATTCGGCGCGGGCCATGGGCATGGCCAAGTCTTGCGGCAGGCCTTTCTCGCCCTCGGCCAGCACGGCCACGGCGCCGTCCAGGTCGTTGCGGGCGGCCAGCGCGCGGGCCGTGTTCAGGTAGCCCACCGGCGCCTTGGGCGCGGCCTGGATGGCGGCCCGGTAGGCCTGCTCGGCCGCCACATAGTCGCGCTTGGCCATGGCCACGTCGCCCTTGAGCTGGTGGTGCAGCACGTTGGTGGCGTCGCCCTTCTGGCGGGCTTCGATGCGCCGGGTGGCCTCGTCGTAGCGCTGCGTGCCGACCAGCAAACCAACGGCTGAGATGTAGGGCAGCAGATCGTTGGCCACGGCGGCGGCACCGGCGTCGTAGGCCTTCAGCGCGGCGTCGTAGCGCTGGGTCTGCATGTAGAACTGGCCCAGGCGGACATAGCCCACGCTTTGCTGCGGCAGCTGGGTCTTCAGCGCGACCAGGGCCTTTTCGGCGCCGGCGCTGTCCTTCTGGATCATGGCCAGCTTGACCTTGCCTTCGTACAGGCTGACGGCGTTGGGCGTGGCGCGCAAGCCGGCGTCGAGTTCGCTCAGCGCGTTGCGGTAGTCCTTGGCATCGGCCAGATCGGCCACCAGCAGCAGCCGCAGGTCCGTGTCGTTGGGCTTGAGCTTCACGGCCTCGGACAGCACCTCGCGGGCCAGCTGCGGTTCACCGGCGGCGCGGTGGGCCTGGGCCAGCAGGCCGATGACGTCGGCCGAGCCGGGCTGGTCCTTGGCCACCGGGCGCAGGTCTTGCACGGCGTCGGCGGCCTTGCCGTCCTGCAGGCTGAGGCGGCCGCGCAGCAGCAGCGCGGCATTGTCGCGCGGGCTGGCCTTCAGGATTTCGGCGACCAGGCTGCGGGTGGTTTCAATGCGGCCGGCGGCGTAGGCGTAGTTGGCCAGCTGCGCCTTGGCGCTGAGCTGGCTGGCCGCGTCGTCGGGGCTGGCGGCGATGTCGCGCAGCACCTTCTGCGCGTCGCCGGGCCGGTTGGCCTGCTGGTAGAGCTGGACCAGGCCGAAGCGCAAGGCCATGTCGCGCGGCTTGGCGGCGATGGCGGCGGTGTATTCCGTCTCGGCTGCCGCGACGCCCTTGCTGCTGGCCAGGAAGTTCAGCAGGTCGAGCTGGCGTTTGCCCTCGCCCGGCAGCGCCGCGACGGCCTGGCGCAGCACCGCTTCGGTGCCTTCGATGTCGCCGCGCTGCTGGTTCATGCTGGCCCAGGCGCGCCACAGTTCATTGTTCTTCGGCGCTTCCTGGGTGGCGGTCTTGAAGTAGCCGTCGGCCCGGGTGGCCAGCGGGTCGCCCTTGGGCGACTTGCCAGCCAGCAAGGCGGCCACCTGCAACAGACCCAGATTGCGCGGCTCGGCCTTCAGCGCGCGGTCGATGACCGCCAGCGCTTCGGCCGTGCGGCCTTCGTTGGACAGCAGCCCGGCCAGCACCATGCTGGCGTCCACCGGCACGGTCTTGGCGCCATCGATCACGGCCTGCGCCTCGGCCATGGCCTCCTTGGGCTTGCCCGCTTGTGCGGCCAGGGCGGCGTGCAGGGTGCGACCGCCCGCGTTGCCGGCGTCGGCGGCCAGCACCGCGGTCACGGTGGCCTGGGCCTTTGCGATCTCGCCGGCCATCAGGTAGATGCGGGCCAGGCCGACCTGGGCTTCGATCAGGTCGGGCTTCAGTTCGACGGCCTTGCTGTAGGCGCCGTAGGCGCGCTGGATGTCGCGCTGACCTTCGCTGACCTGGCCATTGATCAGGTAGGCCTGGGCGTTCTTGGGATCGATCTGCAGCACATTGCGCACTTCCACGTTGGCCTTGTCCCAGTCGGCCAGGCGCACGAATTCGGCGCCCTTCTTCAGACCGCTGTCGATGCGGTCTTGCTTGCTGCCGCTGCAGGCCGCCAGCAGGCCCAGGGCGGCCAGGGCCAGCGTGGTGCGGCCGCTACGGCCCAGACGAGCGAGGGGGCCCGGTGTGATCTTGTGTGTGCGCATGTCAGTCCGGAACGTAGGCGGGCAGGCGCGTTTGCACCTGCCCCAGGAAGTCTTGCAGGCGGCCGTCGCCGCGGGCGATGTCTTCGCCGGCGGCGAGGGGCGTGACCAGGCGCAGCAAGGCGCCATCGCTGCGGTTCAGCGCGATGCCGTCGCGCAGGATGTACCACTTGACGCTGACCTCGTCGGTCAGCGAACGGCCACGCTGGCGGAACCAGTAATAGACCAGCTGACGGCTGGCGCCCTGCTGGATCAGCACGCGGTTGACGTGCACCGGCGCCATCGAGGCCTGGCCGGACGGCGCTGCGGGCTGCACGTCGACCGCCTTCAAATCGATGATGGCCCAGCCGCCGCCCGGCAGGCAGGTGCGCGGCGAATGGGTGGAACCGCCGCCGCTCTGGCTGGCGTAGTAGGCGCTGTAGAAGTTCACCGTCGGCTCGCTGCCGCGCGCGTAGTTGACGAGCAGGTAGTCGTCCAGCGCCAGGATGGCCAGGACATCGGGCGCTATGCGTTCGGTGCGGCCCTGCCAGCCGCCCGGCAGGTCCAGCGGGAAGCTGCTGAAGGGCTTGCGGGCCGGGGCCACCTGCTCGCGCTGCGGTGCGAGCCACAGGGCAGCGCCCACGCCCGCCAGCAGCAGCAGCGCGGCCCAGCCGGGCCGGGAAGCGGAGCGAACGGCCCGCGTACGGCTGGCGTCCACAGCCACGGGCGCGTCCATGCCGAAGACCGTGCGCAGCGGCTGGCCCTGGCTGCCCAGGCGCGCCAGCAGGGCCATCTCGCCGATCAGCAGCGCGATGCAGATCAGGAACATGAACCAGCCTTCGAAGTCGTGCAGCAGGCCTTCGGCCATCTCACGGCCCCAGTACTCGACCGTGACCCCGATGAGCCCGATGCGCAGGCTGTTGATGACGATGGTGAAAGGCACGGTGGACAGCACGATGAGCACCCGCTTCCACCAGGCGCCCTGGAAGAAGGTGGCCGCCAGCACGCCCAGCACGATCAGCGGAAACAGGTAGCGCAGGCCGCTGCAGGCTTCCACCACCTGCAGCTTGAAGCTGCCCAGGTCGATGACGTTGCCTTCCAGGAACACGCTGATGCCGAACTGCCGGATCAGCGCCACGCCCCACTGCGAAGACAGCAACTGCAGGCTGTGCGACAGCTCGCGCAGCAGAAACTGCGGCAGCGGAATCATGAACAGCAGGAAAGACAGCGGCACGGCAATCACCCGCGTACCGCGCCAGCCGATGAGGCAGACGGCCACGCCGAAGACCGCCACGATGAAGCCGTATTGCCCGATCAGCCGGATGGCGCTGAAGTGGCCCACCGCCAGCAGCGCCAGGGCCAGCACGATCAAGCCCAGCCCGCCCCAGTTGCCCTGCAGGCGCAGTTCGCGCAGGGCCGGCGCCTTCTGCCAGATCAGGAAGGCGGTGATGGCCGGGATGAAGTAGCCGTAGCTGTATTCCTCGACGAAGTCCCAGGTGGCCACCATGAAGCGCAGGGCGTCGAAGAAGGCCAGCAGCAGGGCCGCACTGGCCAGGACCATGACCAGCCTGTGGCCGGTGCCGGAGCGCCAGACGGGCGTGGAGTGGGCGGGGTTGGAATCGGACAGCATGGTGGCGGTGGGCGTGCAGACGGCTTCAGCAGCCGCCGGACTGCGGACCGCCAGCGCTGCCAGCGGGTGACCTTAGAGCGCGTCTGTGACAAGGGCGTGGCCCGGCCCTGAATCGGGGGGTGTCAAGCTCACGACACAAAAATGGACTAGCCTGTCGGGTTGCTGTGCGGGTGAACTGCCCCCAGGCTGTCCGATGAACTCGCACCCGTCTCCCATGCCCAAGGCCGCTGGCCTCGATCCCTATCTGCAAGCCAGCATGACCCGGGGGAACCGCGCAGCGCGGGCCTTGTGGGGTGTGGCCTGGCTGCTGCTGTGCCGCGGCACGCCACGGCCCCTGCACGCCTGGCGCGCCGCCGTGTTGCGGGCTTTCGGCGCGACGCTGGGGCCGCACTGTCACATCTACCCGGGCGCCACGATCTGGGCGCCCTGGAACCTGCACTGCGACGATGCGGTGTGCATCGCCAGCGGGGCCGTCGTCTACAACCCGGCCCCAGTGCGCCTGGGATCGCATTGCGTGATTTCCCAGGACGCCTACCTGTGCGGGGCCAGCCACGACACCGAAGACCCGGCCTTTCCGATGGTCAGCCAGCCCATCACCGTGGGCGCTTACGCCTGGATCTGCGCGCGCGCCACCGTCTGCCCCGGCGTGGTGGTGGGCAGCGGGGCGGTGCTGGCCCTGGGCGGTGTGGCCACGCGCGAGCTGCAGCCCTGGACGGTGTACGGCGGCGTGCCGGCGCGAGCCCTGCGCCAGCGCCAGCCCGGCCGTCGGGGCGCGCCCCACGCCAGCGACCATGCGCCCTGAGGACCGCGTGCCCGGCCACGCCGACGCCGGCGGCCCGTCGACGCAGGCCAGCGAGTTCCACTGGGACCGCCGGGGCCCGTCGCAGGTGCACGGACACGTCACCCAGCCCGTGGTGGTCCAGCTGGACCGCTTCGGTGCGCGGTCGGTGCTGGACCTCGGCTGCGGCAATGGCTGGTTCACCGAAGCCCTGACCCGCTGCGGCTTCGACGCCGCGGGCGCCGACATCAGCCGCAGCGGCGTGGCCGTGGCCCGCGCCGCCTACCCCGAGATCAGCTTTCGCCAATTCGATGCCACCCTCACCCTGCCGCCCGACTGGCACGGCCGCTTCGATGCCGTGGTCGCCATCGAACTGCTGGACCATGTGACCTTGCCCCGCGCCGCGCTGCAACAAGCCCTGGCCGCGCTGCGGCCCGGCGGTCTGTTCGTGGCCACCACGCCTTTCCATGGCTATTTCAAGAACCTGGGTCTGGCCTTGAGTGGCCGGCTCGACCTGCGCTGGCAGGCCCTGCAGGACCACGGGCGCGTGAAGTTCTTTTCGGCATCCACCCTGACCGCCCTGCTGGCCGAGGCCGGCTTGCAGGAACTGCATGTGGAGACGATAGGCCGGGTGCCGCTGATTGCGCGGTCGATGCTGGTGGCGGGGCGGGTGCCGTTGCGGGGGTCGGGCGCCACCTGACAACGGGCGTCGCTGCGGCGTTCGGGGTGGCTCAGCGGGGTGCGGCGGCCTGTTGGTAGTGCGCCGTCACGGCGCTGCGCTTGTCCGCCGGCGGGCTGCCGGCTGGCAGCGACGGTTTGCGCAGCAAGTAGCACAGCTGATCGCCCGAGGGGCTGCCCGCCAGCCCGAACAGCCGCAACAGGCGGGCGGCGAGACGCAGCCCTGGACGTGAGGTCGGGCTCCTGCCGTCCTCAGGAAAGCCCCAGGTCTGAAGCACCTCGAAACCGTGGCGGCGCAGCAGCCTTTCGAAAGGGAAGCGGAACACCGGGTAGATGTGCGTCGGGTCGCCGATGGCATCGAATTGCTTCAGCTGCCCCAGCAGCAGCCAGCGCAGGCGGGCCTCGATGGCGTGCACGTTCGGCGTGGTCAGCAGCAGGTGGCCGCCGGGCGCCAGCAGCCGCCCCAGTTCGGCCAGCAAGCTGCCCAGGTTCTCGACGTGCTCGAAGACTTCGACGCTCAGCGCCAGGTCGAAAAACGCGTCAGGCCAGGGCGTGCGCGGTGCGTCCAGGTCGCAGGCGCAATAGGTGATGCCCGATGGCGAGTCAGCCGGCGGGGCGATATCCAGGCCGAACAGGTGCTGGCAACCCGCCGCGGCCAGCTGTTCGAGCATGGCGCCACTGCCGCAGCCGACGTCCAGGATGCGCGCCTGCGGCGGCAGCCCCAGGGCGGCGACGCGCCGCAGGACATGGCCGTGCAGGCCCGGGTTGGCGCGTTCTTCAAGGTTCAAGGCCGAGGACTCCTGGCGTGCGCCTGGCGTAGGCGGCTGCCGGCCACAGGCTGTGGCTGACCATAGCCACTGCTTGTGACAGTCGGCGAGATGCCAGCGGCCACCCGCTGGACAGGCCCTGGAGCCGAGGGATCACAGCGTGTCCAGGGCCAGCTTGATGCTGTCGGCCAGCCGGCCCGCCAGATAGGCAACCCCCGCTTCATTGGGGTGCACGCCGTCCGCAGTGAGATACAGGTCGCCGTTCCCGTCACCCTTGCGCGAGGCTTCGTTGCCGGTGCCCGTCTGCCAGCCGATACCGGAGCCGGCATCCTCCGTGCCCGTACTGTTGAGCCACCCGCTGGACAGGTTGTCCACGAAGATCCAGGGGCCGGCAACGGCTTGCAGGGCGGCCTTGATGGTGTCGGCCTTGCGACGGGCGGTTTGCGGGTAGTAGGCGACATTGGGCTGCCAGGGACCTAGCGCCACCAGCACCGTCTCAGGCAGCGCCGCGCGCAATTGCTTGAAGTACTGTTGGACCGCCGTGTCGAAGCCCAGGCGGGCAGCGGCTGCCGTGTCGTAGAGCGGAGGGGCGGCGATCGAGTCGTTGTCGTTGATGCCCCCAGCGGTGACGAAGATGTCGGTCGCGAGCTGGGTCATACCTGCCAGCCGCGCGGGGAAGGCGTTGCCCGGGTTGCGTGTATCGCTGTTGGTGTTGTTGGGCGCGTAGCCTGTGCCGCCGATGGCGTCCGGGTCGACATGGCTGATGCCCAGACGCTCGGCCGTTTCGCAAAAGAGGCCAGCAGGTCCCCAGAAAGCCGAAAGGGCCTGACCATAGGAATCGGCCTGCACGGCCATCGAGGGCTCGGCCGATCGATCCCAGGGCAACAAGGTGTCGCCTGCGCCGATGGCCAGGGCCTTGGGGCCTATGGTGCTCTTGCAGTGCAAGGCGATGTTGCGGGCGGCGCGACTGCCGAAGTCGAAGCGCACGTAGGTGTCGTAGCTGCTGAGCGCAGCGCCGGGTGTGCCGGCCACGAGGCTGCGGGTGATGTAGCGGGCTGCCGCATGCTGGCCATTGACCAACATCGCCACCGCCGCGTCGCTGCCGGCAAACAAGACTTCGAAGGCGCTGCCGTCAAATTTGAAGTGCAGGGCACAGGGCGAGCCGCTGACCAGGGTCGCCGCACGGTGCTGGAAGAGCAGGGGCACGAACCAACTGGCATTGCTGTCCAGGGTGCCGGCATAGCTGGAGGGCCCCTTCTCCCACAGTCCGCTGCGGAAGCCCCACAGCTGCGGCACGTCGGCGAGCGTGGCAGGGTTGGGGTTGACGGCGTAGCCGCGCGGGGTCGGCACCAGCACGGCGTTGGGCCCCAGGGAAGGCTGGGCGACATTCGAACCCAGCTGAAACACATCCACCTGGCGCGTCAGCACGGTAGGCGACCGGGCGGCGGCCACCGCCGCTTTGAGTCGTCGCACGGCAGCAGCGCCCGGCATGGCTGGTGCCGGTGCTGGTGCCGGTGCCGGTGCCGGTGCCGGTGCGGGTGCCGCTATGGGTGCCGGCGTTGGGGCGGGAACAGGAGCTGGAGCGGGCGCAGGTACCGGTGCGGGAGACGGCGCCGGCGCCGGCGCCGGAACCGGGGCAGGCGCCGGTGCTGGTGCGGGTGTCAGGGAAGGCGCGGGCTGCGCCGGCGTCGCGTCGCTGCCGCCACCCCCACAAGCACCCAGGCTGCCGGTCGCGCCGGTCAGCGCCAAGAGCCGCGTCATGGCCTGGCGCCGGCTGGGTCCGGGCAAGGGGCAGGATTCGGGCAGGGGCCGGGTGGGCGTGGTCAACTTGCTGTGCTTTCTGAGCGGGCGGTAGCAACTGCCGACGGCTGTGCCGCCAGCACCCGCTGGTAGACATCGAGATAGCCGTCGATGGCGCGCTCGGCGGCATAGCGTTCAGCCCAGCGGATGCCGGCCTGAGCGGTTGCCTGCCGTTGCGCCAGCGGACGCTCCAGCACCTGCTGCAAGGTGGCCGCAGCCTGCTCGGCCCAGACGCTCAGGCCAGCCGCCGGCTGGGCGCGCGGCAGGTAATGGGCATGCGCGCCGCCCACCTCGGTCATCGGGGCTTCGCCGGTGGTCAGCACGGGGCAACCGCAGGCCAGCGCCTCGGCGATGGGCCAGCCAAAACCTTCGGCCAGGCTGGGAAAGAGCAGCGCCTCAGTGGTCGCGTACAGCGCCTCCAGCAGGTGGGAATCGATGCCGGGCATGAAGCGCACCTGCGCTGCGCCGGGCAGACCGTCGATCAGGCCCTGCACCCGCCCGCTCGGCTGGGGGCTGACCATCCACAGCTGTGGCACGGGCTGTCCAAGCGCCTGACGCAACAAGGCCAACTGGCGGTACAGCTCGATCACGCCTTCGGTGTTCTTGTACCACTGGCCGCCGCCCACATGCAGCAGCAAGCCTTCGCTCGGCGGCTGCAGGCCGCCGGCCGCCAGACGCGACTGCGCCGTTGCCCTGTCGAGCGGCTGGTAGGGATGGTTCAGCCCGAGCGGGATGACCACCGAGGTCTTGGCCTGCACGCCGCCGTAGCGGTGCAGGTCGTCGCGGGTCTGCTCCGAGATCGAGATGAAGTGCCGCGCCTGCCGGAAGCCGCGGCGGATGTAGCGCTGGTAGATGCGCCCGGTCCAGCCGGTGGGGTTCTCGGGCACCAGGCCCAAGGCAGAGCGCAGGGCCATCAGGTCGAGGCCATGCACCACATGCGGCCGCTGCGCCACCAGGGGCACCCAAGGCCCCAAGGCCTGGTCGCAGAAGACATACAGCGTGTCGGCCGGGTCGCGTGCCACCGCCGCCCGCAACGCGCCGGGAAAGACCAGATACTGGTCGACATAACCCGCCCACTTGGCGAACCGGGTGTCACGGAAACGACGGCGCCAGTCGTCTCGCGGTTGGCGAAGTTGGACCTGGTGGCCACGCGATCGGTAAGCCTCCAGCAGTGAACGGGCCAGGCGTGACTGGCTCTGCGAACCGAGAAAATCGGGGTGCGTGAAGAGGACCAGGTTCATGCCAGACCGCCGAGCGCTGGCAGCGGGACGCTGTCCAGTACCGCCTGATGGACCGACGGGTCGACGAAGGAGGGCAGCGCACAGGTCGAGCGATGCGGCAAAGCCAGCGGCAGGCGCATCAGACAGCCCTGGCCACGGGGGGTGACCGTGTCGATGGGGTTCATGTGAGTTCAGTCCCCACGCTGGCGGCGCCCGATGGCCGACGAATGCGCCAGGCCAGGTAAGCGGCAGACGCCAACAAGCTGGCCAGCGCCGTGGCCGTGTTGATGATGAAGATGCCGCGCACGGTGGAGACATCCACCAGCAGCACGGCCAAGGCCGTGGTGGCCAGGCCGACGGGCGCATTCAGCCAGATGGGCACCACCCACCCGAGCGCGCAGCCCAAGCTGTAGAGCGTGCCACCCCAGGCAGCCAGCGTACCGGCCGCCAGCATCCAGTTCAGCTCGGTCTGCAGGCCGCCGTAGTGGCCACCCAGCACCCACAACAGCATCTCGGGCGCCAACCAACCCAGCGCCAACAGCAGCGTCATCAGCAGGGCAAAGAAGGCATGGACCAGCAGCAGGCCCCGGGTCAACTCGGCGCCCGCCCTGCGGCGGGCAAAGTGGGGCAGCAGCAGGGCCGCCGACACCGAACTGATGAGCGCGAACAAGGCTGACAGCCGGCCCAGGGCACCCACTTCGGCCACCTGGCGGGCACTTCCGAAGAGTCCGATCAGCCATACCGTCAGCTGGCTGCTGATCACGTAGTAGACGGAGTTCGGCGCCTGCTGGCGGACCAGTTGCCACAGGGCACTGTGGTGTTCAGCGCTTGCCGCGGCAGGCCGGCGGACGTCAGCCGACATGTGTCGCCGCAACAGGAACAGGGCCACTGCGGCTCCGCACAGGTTGACCGCGCAGGCCAGCGTGGCGTCGAGCAGCAGGTTGGCGGCCACGAACAGGGCCAGGAGTCGGGCCAAACCGACGCCCAGATCCAACCTTTGCTGGAGCTTCACGCGACCCAGCAGCCTCGTCACGGAAAGCAGCAGCGTGGCGCGCAGCTGCAGGGCGGCGGTAGCAAGCACCAGCGCCGTCAACGCGATGGCTTGCCACATCGGAGCGTGGAGTCGCAGTTGGAGCGCGAGACTGGCCGGCGCCACCACGAGCAAGGGGACCCAGGCCAGCCGCCTGAGCAGCACTTCGGCGTCAGCCAGCAGGTGGCCCAGGGCCCAGGCCTGAGGCGCCGCCCCGACCGGGCCGCCCACCATCAGCCGCCCGCCCACGGCCATCACGGCGCTCGCCAGACCGAGTTCACCCAGAACCGCCGCCATACCCACCATGCTCAGCGCCAAGGTGTAGTAGCCGTACTGGGCCGGTTCCATGGCGCGCACCGCCACCACGCCCGCCAGGAAACCGAGGCCCTGCACGGCGACCTGCGTCGAGGCGTATCGGGTCAGCAGGCCCATGCGGCGGCGGTTGATGGAATCGATCAAGGACATGGCGGGGGCAAGCGCACGGATGCGGCTGTCTGACAGTCGGGCAGGCCGGCTCTGCCGCTCAGGCCGTCAACAGCAGGCGGCGGAAGTAATCGATGGTGGGCGCCAGACCATCCTGCAGCGACACCTGGGGCTGCCAGCCCAGCTTGTCTGCGGCCAGGCTGATGTCGGGTCGGCGCTGCTTGGGGTCGTCGCCGGGCAGCGGGCGAAAGACCAGACGCGAGTGGCTCTGGGTCATGCGCAAGATGGTTTCAGCCAGTTGCAGCATGGAGTACTCGTCCGGGTTGCCGATGTTCACCGGGCCGGTGAAACCGGGCTCCGTCTTCATCATGCGCAACAGCGCTTCGACCAGATCGTCGACATAGCAGAAGCTGCGGGTCTGCTGGCCGTCGCCGAAGATGGTGATGTCCTCGCCGCGCAGCGCCTGGACGATGAAGTTGCTGACCACGCGGCCGTCATTGGGGTGCATGCGCGGGCCGTAGGTGTTGAAGATGCGCACCACCTTGATGTCCAGGCGGTGCTGTCGGTGGTAGTCGAAGAACAGCGTCTCGGCGCAGCGCTTGCCTTCGTCGTAGCAGGCCCGGATGCCGATGGGGTTGACGTTGCCCCAATAGCTTTCAGGCTGCGGGTGCACCGCCGGGTCGCCATAGACCTCGCTGGTGCTGGCCTGCAGGATGCGGGCGCCCACGCGCTTGGCCAGACCCAGCACATTGATGGCGCCGTGGACGCTGGTCTTGGTGGTCTGCACCGGGTCGTGCTGGTAGTGGACAGGGCTGGCCGGGCAGGCCAGGTTGTAGATCTGCCCGACTTCGACGTACAGGGGAAAGGTCACGTCGTGGCGCTTGAACTCGAAATAGTCCGAGGCCAGCAGCGGGCGGATGTTGCTGCGGCTGCCGGTGTACAGGTTGTCGACGCACAGCACGTCGCGACGGTCGGCGACCAGTCGCTCGCACAGGTGCGAGCCCAGAAAGCCGGCGCCGCCGGTGACCATCACGGTTTCGTTCAAGACGTACTCCTCATCATTCGTGGATAGGGCCCCGGCCCGCGGCGTACCGGCACGCGCGCGGTCAGGCCGGGTGCCGGTGCTCGCGGCGGCTTGCAGGCGGCCAGCAGCAGCCCGGTGAACAGCCAGCCATAGAAATTGATGGTGCCCTGCCCCGTGAGCTGGCCCAGGACCAGCACATAGCCCACGTAGGACCATAGCAGCAGCGGCATCGGATCGTTGTCGCGGCGTGTCGCCCGCAGGGCCATCTGGGTCAGCCAAATGGCCAGCATCAGGCGCAAGCCGATGTAGCCCAGGCCGAAGACGGGCCCCAGGTCCACCATGTGCCGCGCAAAGTCGGTTTCGGCCAAGAAGCCGACGACGACCCCGTCGATCTTGGCATTCAGGATGATGGCCGCGTTGCCGCCGTAGCCCAGACCGAGACCGAGGAGGGGCACCTCGTCGATCAAGCGCTTGAATTCGATCAGACCGAACAGGGCGCGGCCGAAGACGCCGGTGTTTTCGAAGCTCTTGCCTTCGACGTCGGCCGCAACCTGCCAGCGGCCCGTGAAAGCCTCGTAGCCTTCGGGGAAGAGGATGGGATAGGCCAGCAAGGCCACGGCCACCAGAACGCCGGGCCACAGGAAGGCCCGGCTTTTCAAGGCGCCGCCACGCGCCACGGCACCGACCAGCAGAGCCGCCAGCACAGACTGCCCGCACTGCAACACCATGCCGCGGCTGCCGCCGAGCGCCAGGCAGGTCAGCAAGCCACCGGCAGTGATCAGCAAGGCGGCCCAAGCTGGCTGCATCAGACGCTTGGGCGACAGGAAGTAGGCCAGCAGCACGGCAAAGCCGGCGGCCACGAATTGCTGCTGGCCCGCTGCCGAAGCGAAGGGCCCGGTAGCCCGCGTGCGTTCGGCGTTCAACGTGATGCCCTGGAACTGGAATTCCTTTTGGTCAGAAATGCCCACGTTGATCGGCGCCCCGGGCGGAGCGGCGAACTGGGCTGTCACCAGCACCGCGACGGGCACCGCCAGCCACAGCATCAGCTTGAACAGCCGCAACAGATCTTCGCGTCTGAACACTTCGCCGACCAGGCAGGCCAGTGGCGTGTAGAGGAAATAGGCGCGCCAGCCATAAACGCCCAGGATGAGGCGCAGGTCGCTTTCGCCACCGCTGGCGGCCTGCAGGACGAAGAGCAACACACCGAAGCCGGCCATGCCCAGGCTCAGGCCGAAGAACAGGCTGCGCCGCGGCCAAAGACGGTGCCGAGTGGCGACGATGTAGGCCAGCAGCAGCACCGGGTCGCGCAGAAAGAAGATGTAGCTGCCCAGCTGTGGCGCCACAAATTTCCGGATCGCCCCTTCGACGACCGCCAGCACGAAAAGCAGCACCACCAGCCGCACCACCAGCCGCCGGCCGCGCTCGCGCGGCGGGCTCAACGCTGGCGCGCCGCCTGCGGCGGTGCGGGACGCAGCGGCCTGGCGGCCCGCTGGCTCAGGCGGCCAGCGCCGGGCGGCCGGAGCGGCAAGCATCTTCAAAAACTTTCAGATAGGCCTGAGCAACGGCTTCAGGCCGGTGGCGGGCCAGGTGTGCCGGGGCAGCGCTGAGCAGGGCATCCCGGGTCTGCGCTTCGGCCAGCAGCGCAGCCAGGGCATCGGCCCAGGCCTGCACGTCGGCCTTGAGCACCACCCGGCCGCAAGGGCCGACGGCCTCGGGCAGGCCACCGCTGTGCGCCACCACCGGCACGCAGCCGCAAGCCAGGGCTTCCAGGGCGACCAGGCCGAAGGGCTCTTCCCACAGCGAGGGCACGGCCAGCAGGCGGTGCTGATTGAGCAACTGCACCAAGGCCTCGCCGTCCTGTCGGCCGGCGAAGCGGACCTGCTCGTGCAAACCCAGCCGCCGCACCTGCGCCTGCAGGGCCGCCAGTTCGGGGCCATCACCGACCAGGGTGAGGCGCGGTCCTTCGGTGCCGGCACACAGGCGGTGCAAGGCGTCGATCAGCAGGCTCGCGCCTTTGTCGCTGACCAGGCGGCCCAGGAAGACGATGTCGCCGTCTCGGGCCACGCCCGGTATGCGGCGGAACAGCGTAGACCGGTAGGGGTTGGGCACCAGCAGGCTGGGCTGCGGCAGGCTCAGCGCCATGGCCTGACTGACGCTGATATTCGTCGCCCAGCGCAGCAGCCCGCGCTTGAGGCGGCCGACGCCCTGCTGCGGGATCCAGGTGTGGTGGGCCACGACCCAGGGCCGGCGCAGCAGCAGCAAGGGCC
The DNA here is from genome assembly GCA_040400915.1 of Rubrivivax sp. Lineage (GTDB taxonomy): Bacteria > Pseudomonadota > Gammaproteobacteria > Burkholderiales > Burkholderiaceae_C > Rubrivivax. The sequence continues at coordinate 8,670 of JBBAPI010000007.1, read as the reverse complement.
AGGCCATGCGCAGGCTGATGTTGTTGTGGAAAACCACGTCGGCCTGCCGCACCAGCGCCCAAAGCCGGGCTGCGCTGGGCCGACGCACGACGGCATAGGGTGCGCCCGCCTGCAGCACGGCGTCGCCGTCGTCCTGCGGCGTTTGTGTCAAGACCGTGACCTGATGGCCCTGCCGATGGAACTGCTCGGCCAGCAAGGCACTGACGGTTTCGATGCCACCGACCGACGGGCGGAAAGGCACCGAGCAAAGGAGAATTTTCATGGCGCTGAGCCGGGTGGAGGGCTGACCGTGGCGGCGCACCGTCAACTGCAAGAACCCTGAGACTAGGTGCCGAATGTTGCGAGCGTGAGTCAAGGCCTGTGTTTCGGTCCTGCGACGGCCATGAGCCAGCCGGCGCATCAAAACGTCATCGACGCGGCCTAGCATGGTGTAGATGAGCTTGCCCGCCGTGCCCGATGTCCTGATCGTGAATTTCAATGCGCCGGAGCTGAACCAACTGGCGGTGGCACTGGCGCGCAGCGGACAACTGGCCCACTTCGTGCGCCCCTATGTCAACCAGGGACGGCCGTGGGAACGCCTGCTGTCGGCCTTGCCGCTGGCCGGGCGGCTGTATGCCAGCACCTTTGGCCGTCGCCGTCTGGAAGACCCGGCCCTGCGGCCGCTGATCCGCGAAGGCGGCGTGGCGGCCGACCTGGCGTCGGCGGCCGTGGGCCGGGCCACCTTCCTGCCCGACGGCACCCGCCACCGCTGGACCAACCGCCTGCGCATGGACGTGCGCGCCGCCGTCGCCCAGGAAGGCCAGCGCCTGGCCGCTCGCGCCCGCTGCGTGGTGGCTTACGAAGGCTTCGCCCTGCCCGCTTTCGAAGCCGCGCGCCAGGCCAACGCCGACAACCTGCTGCTACTGAACTACCCGGTGGCCCACCACCGGGCGCGCCGCCGCATCCGCGACGAAGAGAACCGCCGCGAGCCGACCTTCGCCGCCACCTGGCCGGGCTTCGACGACTGGGGCCCGGGCCATGAAGCCCGCCTCGACCGCGAGATCGAACTGGCCGACCTGGTCTTGCTGGGCTCGTCCTTCGCCGCCGACAGCTTTGTCGCCGAAGGCGTACCGCGCAGCAAACTGGCCGTGGTGCCTTACGGCGTGGACTTGCAAGTCTTCACCCCGCCCCCGGCCGGCACCCCCGCCCTGCCCGCACGGCCCTTCCAGGTCATCTATGCCGGCCAGCTGACGCAGCGCAAAGGCATCGCCTACCTGCTGCGGGCCTATGCGGCCTTCCGCAAGGCCGACACGCAGCTGACGCTGGTGGGCGGTGTGCTGGGCAGCCGGGAGCCGCTGCAGCCCTATGCCGAGCACTTTGTGCACGTACCGCACCAGACCCGCCCCGACCTGGCCCAGCGCTACCGCCAGGCCCACATCTTTGTGCTGCCCACGCTGGTCGAGGGCATGCCCCTGGTGGTGCTCGAGGCCATGGCCTGCGGACTGCCGGTCATCGTCACGGCCAACGGGCCGGCTGGCATCGTGCGCGATGGCATCGACGGCTACATCGTGCCCGAGCGCAACCCGCAGGCCATCACCGCCTGCCTGGAACGGCTGTATGCCGACCCCGTGCTGCGCGCCACCCTGGGGCGGCAGGCCGCCGAGCGCGCGCGCGAATTCAGCTGGACCGCCTATGCCCAGGGGGTGCAGCGCTGCCTCAACTGGAAGCCCGCCCCTTGAACACGCCCGAGCCTCGATTGCAGCCCCAGGACCTCGTCGTGGTGGTGTTGACCTTCAACTGTGAAGGCATCATCGGCGAGACCCTCAGCCAGGCCCGCAAGCTGTGCCGGCAGCCTTACGTGGTGGACTCGTACTCCAGCGACGGCACCGTGGCGATCGCCCGCGAGCTGGGCGCGCACGTGGTCCAGCGGCCCTTCAAGCACTACGCCGACCAGCGCAACTGGGCGGTGGCCGAAGTGGCGGCCGGGGCGCGCTGGCAATTGCACCTGGACGCTGACGAGGTGCTGGACGATGAAGCCGTGCAGGACGTGCTGCGCGTGCTGGCTGCAGCCGAGCCCAGCCACCACGCCTACATGCTGCGGCGCATCGACTACTTCATGGGTCGGCAGCTGCGCCACAGCGGCGTCAACCCCTGGCACCTGCGGCTGTTTCGCTCGGGCCATGGCGCCTGCGAAGACCGGCTCTACGACCAGCATTTCGTGTCTCCAGCACCGGCCGGCCGGCTGCGGGGTTGCATGCACGACAAGAACAGCGTGTCCTTGAGCGACTGGACGGCGCGCCACAACCGCTGGAGCGACCTGGAAGTGGCCGAGATGGCCCGCGCCGAGCCGCATCCCTCGGGCGTGCTGCGCCCGCGTCTGATGGGCGACCCCCGCGAACGCACGCGGTCGCTCAAGGGCCTGTACTACCGGCTGCCGGGCGGGCTGCGCGCGGTCGCCTATTTCGGCTACCGCTACGTGCTGCGGCTGGGTTTTCTGGACGGCCGCGAAGGCTTCTACTTCGCCGTGCTGCAGGCCTTCTGGTTTCGCCTGCTGGTCGACGCCAAGCTCTACGAGCGCAGCCAGTCCGCAGCCGCGACACCCAGCGCATCGGCCGCACCGCCCCGCGCCCAGGGCTGACCCGGCAGCGGCAAGCCGCACAGGTCGGCGAGGCCTTGCAACTGCAAAGCCAAGGGGTGCTGGGCGTACCAGGCCCGGGCGGCGTCGGCCATGGCCTGTGGCTGCTCGCGCCACAGCCTGCCGGGCTGACCCAGCGTCTGGTAGTGCAGCCCGGCCTGCAGACCGTCGGCATCCGGCCCGGCGTCGGCCGTGTTCAGGACCACGCAGCCCTGCACCGCATAGCCCGCGAAAACCGTCGACTTGCCCAGGTGCACCGATGGGTAGTCGATCAGCGCATGGCTCGTGTCCTGCAGCAGCCGGTGCAAGTCGGCTTCGTCCAGCCGCCCAAGGTGCTGGTGGCGCAAGGCCAGGCCCTGCCAGGGCCCGGCCGGCCCGGATCCGACTTCCACGACCTCCTGGATCCCCAGGGCCATGTGCAGGGCCGCATGGCGCGGCAGGCGCTGCAGGGCACGGGCACGTGTCGAGGCCGATCCGAAGACGACCAGTCGCGGTGTCCGCTCCGCGAAAGACCGCACAAGCGCGGGTTCGCCGATGGTCGAGAACACCGGCTGCACGCAGATGGGTGTGCCTTTGCGAACCCGTCCGCGCAACCAGTGCGCATGGTTGTCCGAGTTGGTCCAGACGGCATCGCTGGCCTGCGCCAGCCGCGCCGCCACACCGGCCTGCAGGCCGGACAACCAAAAGGCCGACCGCCACGGCGGGCCCGAGGCAAAGAGTTCATGGAACACGGTGACCACATGCAACCCGCTGCCCAGCGCCAGTCGCGCGGCCTGCACTTCGCGCACCAGCCAGTCGCACAGGCCGCGTGGGTGGTAGCCATAGCCCGAAAAATGGATCAGCAGCGTGCAAGGGCGGCTGGCGGTGCTCGGTCCGCGCAGGCGCGTCGCCAGGGGCATGTGCACGGCCAGGTCGAGGGACAACGCCAGAACCTCGGTCGCGCAGCCCAGTGCGTTCCAGCCCTCATGAAGGCGCTGCACATAGTCGCGGACGCCACCATCGCCTGGGGCAAGCAGTTGCACCAGCCTGCGCGGCTCAGCGGCAGCGGGGTCCGACTTCAAGTCGGTCAAGGTGGCCGGGTTGAACAGCATGCGCGCGCTCGCGTCCGCCCGGCGCCTACTGCTGCTGGCTGGTGAACTTCAGGCTGGACGCGGTGGCCGCGTCGAAGGTGTAGACCTTGGTGCCTGCGGCCTGAACCACGCCGTTGATCGACCGCGCGGCAAAGCCGGCCATCGCCGACGTGCCAGCGCCACTGACGCTGGCGAAGACATAGTCGGCGCCGAAATCGGCGCTGCCGGGCAAGCTGCCCATGGATTTGGCCACGCGCGCCTTGGCGTCGTAGGCCACCAGCGTGGCGTCGCCAAAGGCGCGGCCCCCGTAGTAGTCGGCCAACACGAAGACCGAACGGTTCTCGCTCGCATTGAAGTTCAAGGTGGCCCCGGTGGCCAGCAGCATCGGGAAGCCGCCGACATTGCTCTTGAACAGGGTGGCGCCCGCCTCGTCGATGAAGGACAGCGTGTAAGCAGGGCTGCTCGAGCCCACGCCGGTCACGCGCCACAGCTGGTGCACGTCGGCGGCGCTGGTGACCACCGTGCTCAGCGTGCTGCGGGGCGTGCTGTCCAGCACCTGCGCGCTGGCGCCCGGCACGAGCTTGTTCAAGCGCGACAGCTGGTTGCCGCTGACACCCAGCGCGGTGATGTAGATGAAGTCACGGCCCAGGCTGGCCACAGCCACGGCACCGCCGCCGCTGCCCATCACGGTGGCCACCGGACTGCTGCGGCTGACGCGGATGACCTGCCAGCTGCCGGTTTCGTCGCCGCTGTTGCGGTAGGCGTAGTGGTACAGGCTGTCGTAGCCGATGTCCTGCCAGCCGGTGGGTGCCGCCGTGCTGACGGCTGTTTCGCTGAAGCTGCTGCCGCCCGGGAAATCGACGACGCTGAGGCCGGCAGCGGATTCGACCAGCGCCGATCGGTAGGTGCTGGACACCAGGCGCACGATGGGCCGGGATGAGGGCCGCAGGCTGACGGTCTCGCCCGCAGTGGGGGTCCAGAACACGGCAGCGGTGGGGTACAGCCAGCCCCGCGGCGCCAAGGTGGTCGGGTTGCGCAGCGCGGCCAGCGGTGCATCGCCACTCAGCGGCGTCACCGCGATGCCGGGCTTGCCGGCGCTCAGGCGCACCTCCACCCGGCCGTCGTCGGCGCTGCCGCAGACCCCGTCAGCACCTGCCGTCGACACGATGAAGCGCGACTGCTCGGGTGCGGCGTGGTCCACCGCATCGATGAGAAAGCGGCAGGCTGCGCTGGTTAGTGATGACTGGACCTGACCCTTGGGCGCGCTGCCATTGGCCTGCAGCGGAACCCGCCGCACGTCCCCGCCCACGATGTAGACCAGCGCATACGGCGTCAGCGCGGAGGCAGTCTGCGAGGGGCCGTCGACCACGCCGCTGGCCACCATCTTGGCATCCGTCACGGCCGCATTGGCGTTTTCGATCACCCATTCGGTCGCACTGGCGGCCGGGTGCACCAGCGACAGACCGTACTTCAGCTGGCTGGTCGGGCCTTCGGCCTTCAACAACCAGCTGTAGCTGCCGCTGCTGGGTGCGGCGCTGGGCGCCGGGGGGCCGGAGGCGCCATCGCCCCCGCCACCGCCCCCGCCACAGGCGCTGAGCAGCAACGAGACGCAGGACACCGCCGCGCGGCGCAGGTGGGCGCGCAAGGCTGCAAGCGGGGGATGGAGGGGCACATTCATGGGATGGGGTGCGCCGCAACCCGCGAAGGTTGGCAGCGGCTGAAACTGATCGTGCCTGGATATCGGTGCTGGCCAGGTCGATGCGAGCTTAGATGGCCTGTGTGACAGCCCCAGAACCTGACTTTGTGACCCGATCAGGCCGACATCGTGGCCAGCGGGCTCCGCGCGGCCAGGTGCTGCGCACGACCTGCCCGCCGGGACCTGGCCTTGAGGCCCAACAGGCCCAGCAAGCCCAGGGCCATCAGCCCGTCGGCGCCAGGCAAGGGCACCGCGGAGATGGCCGGCACGGTGTTGCCCACCACGATCGTCAGGTTGCTTTCAAGCTGGATCAGCGGCGTTCCTGTCTGTTGTGCGCGGACACTGTTGATGAAGCGCCAAAGGCCGATATCGACCAGCAGGGGTGACGTGGCGACCACGGCCCCGCCGCCCCCCGGGTTGACGGCCAGGGGCTGCACCATCTCGACGGCCGGGGCGGCCGGGACGGCCTGCCCCATGGCGGCGTCGATCACCGCCGGCGCCCAGCCCGCGGCCGGGGTACTGGCAGCAACCAGATCGGCCTGCGCCATCGCACTGTAGAGCACCAAGCCGCCCAATAACAAAGCGCCTCGGAGTGGCATATTTCCCATCACATTTTCCAGTTATATGGGCCGCAGAATATTCTATGAATAAACCCTGCCGCACCCGTCACACGCCATCGCTGTCGGTCAGCCCGGGGTAGCACCCCGGTATCTCGTCATGGGCCGGCGTCGATCGCCATCGATCGACTGTCGACATACCCCTGCAACTGGTCCAGAGCCGATTTCGGCCGCGCGCCATGCGCTTCCACCCGTTGCAGCAGGGCCTCTTCCAGCAAGGCGATGGTCTCCTGATTGAGAGACCGGCGGTTGTCGGCGGCCTCCCTGACGATGAGTTCCTTGACGACAGGGGGCATGTTCCTGATGAACAGATCGACGCTCAAAAGGGGCTCCTGGCTTGGATTCGAGATATTCAGCCCTGTTCGGCCCCCAACACCCACCGAACCACGGCCCGGTGACGTTTCAGCGGCAGCACGACGCCTGAACAACACCAAAACGATAGCAGAAAGCCTGCAAAAAGCTGTCGCCGGCGGCGCGGTCATCGAATATTAATTTGATATGACTTCATCACGGACCGATTTGATTCTTTCGGACCTATTTCGGCAGCATGACCGTCATCTCGAGACCGGCCCGCATAGCCCGTTGGCGCCATCACGGCGCGAAGACCCTGAATTCGGCTGGCCGACCCGGATGGAGCGGCAAGGGTCTGGCCGGCACTTGAAGGCGCGCGCTGCAGGGCTGGCGCACTGCCCGCCAGCCGGGCTTCAGCTCAGTTCGGCCCAGCCCGTCGGCAGCCGGCGGTAGCGACCCTCTGCGTCGAGTTCGTCGACGGCAACCGCTTGTTTCGTGGCCGGGAGCGACTGCCCGCCCACGGCACGGATGTGGGCCAGCGTGGCCTTGTAGGCGGCCACGCGCTGGTTTTCAGGGTGGCCTTCGATGATGCGGAAGTTGAAAACCTGAACTTGCTGTGCGTCGGTCATGGCATTTCTCCAGTCCCGGGGCCTTGCCTTCAAGCGCCGCCGCGGTCCGACAGGAAGTTTAGCTGGCCATCACCGCCGGGTGGCAGCGTTGGCCCTGCGCTGGATCAAGTCTCATGCGTCGGGCTGCCGGGTGTCGCCCCGACCCGGCGTCACTCCACTTTCATCAAGCCCCGGTACATTGCGTTTCAATGGTGATGTTGTGAAGTTCAGGGACGAGAGCCGCGGGTCGGCGTGGCGAGCCTGTGTCGCGGCTGGCGCGCTGGCCGCGCTGGGCTTGTTGGCCGGCTGCGCGCCGCAGACGCTGCTGTTGCGCGGCGTTGCCGATCAGCTGTCGGCGCAAGGCAGCGCGGCCGAAGACGACCTGGGCCTGGCGCGCGAAGCCAGCGCCTTCTACCTGAAGCTATCCGAATCGGTGCTGATCCAGACGCCGGGTCATCTGCCGCTGGCGGTGGCCGTGGCCGGCGGCTACACCCAGTACGCCTATGCCTTCGTCGAATTCGAGGCCGACCGCATCGAATCCAGAGACGTCAAGGCCGCCCAGGCCCTGCGCGCCCGCGCCGCCCGGCTGTATGCGCGGGCGCACCGCCACGCCATGGCGGCGCTGGAGCAGCAAACGCCCGGCCTGGCCCGGTCGCTGGCGGTTGCAGGGTCTGCCTTGCCCGGTGTATCCGATCGCCTGCCGGCCGATCAGGTGGCCGTGGCCTACTGGGCCGCGGCGTCCTGGGGCGCCAGCATCGCGCTGTCGAAGGACCAGCCCGATGCCGTGGCCGACCTGCCGCAGGCCATCCGCCTGGCGCACCGGGCCTGGGCGCGCGACCCGGACTTCGGCGCCGGCGCACTGGCCACCCTGATGGGCCAGTTCGAGCTGGCCCGCGCCGGCGGCAGCCACGAACAGGCAGTGGCTTACTTCGACCGCGCCGTGGCAGCCGGCGGCGGCCGCAGCGCCGGCCCCTATGTGGCGCAAGCCGAAGCGCTGGCCTTGCCGGCCGGCGACCGCGCGACCTTCGAAGCCCGTCTGCGCACCGCCCTGGCAGTCGCAGCCACGCACCGCGATCTGGCCAACGAAGTCATGCGCGCCCGCGCGCAGTGGCTGCTGGACACTGCCGACGACCGTTTCTGAACCCCTGAACCCCTGGGCGCAAGCCGCATCCCTGATGAACCGCACACGCCTGATCACCGCCACGCTCTTGTTGCTGCTGAACGTCACGCTGGCCGCCAGCGCCTGGGCGGCGCCCGGGCCCTTGCGCATCGGCACCCTGGTGCCGAAAAACTCGCTCTACCACCAGCAGCTGCTGGAAATGGGCGAGGCCTGGCGCAACGCCCAGGGCGAAGGCGCCAAGTTCGTGGTCTTCACCGACGGCAGCCAGGGCGGCGAGGCCGAACTGGCGCGGCGCATGCGCATCGGCCAGTTGCAGGGCGCGCTGTTGTCGGTGGTCGGGCTGCGAGAGATCGAACCGTCGATCAGCGCACTGCAGAACCTGCCGCTGCTCTTCCGCAGCTGGGACGAGGTCGATTACGTGCGCGAAAAAATGCGCCCGGCGATGGAAAAGCGCTTCCTCGACAAGGGCTTCGTCGTGCTGGGCTGGGGTGATGCCGGCTGGGTGCGCTTCTTCTCCAAGGCACCGGCCTTCGGACCTGAGGACTTCAAGGGCACGAAGTTCTTCGCCTGGGGTTCCGAGCCCGAACAGCAGGCCATCATGAAGAGCCTGGGCTACACGCCGGTGCCGCTGGAAACCGCCGACATCCTGCCGTC
>JBBAPI010000006.1:0-205013 GCA_040400915.1 Rubrivivax sp. | reverse complement strand
TCCCTAGGGAACGGACGCCGGTAAAAGCTATTCAGGCAGTTCAAGCGCTGACTCGAATCCTTCCCAGTCACGAATTACGGTTTGATCGTTACCAGAAAATTCGAATTAGACCGTTAAGCACGCCGCTTGCCCAACTTGAATGCGAATCTTGCAGCGGGTCGCAGACGGTTGGATTTATACGACGGGGCGTATGCTTGCCTCTGAACATCCCCAACTGCGATTCACACGAAGCACGACTCAACATCTTCGAACCACCAAGCTACCATTGGGTTGTTGAAGATCAGCCACCGTCAACGATTAATCTTTCGCTTCCATCCTCGAAGGGTTCTGTATAGCAACGGCGGCATCCACTCACTTAGTTTCAGGTACTGAACCTTGTTCTGCTTCTGAGCGGCAAGCCGAACCGCCATCGTGTCGCTGGGACGGGCCTTAAAAATGGTCGTCACGTTTTCGGCCTCGACGTAAACCGCCTTTGAAGCCGTATAGTAATAAAGCGCCAGCGACTTGCGCGTAACGTCGGCGGGCGTGTTGAGGGGATCGGGGTGGCCATGATAGGCGTCGGCGTCGGTATTGAAAATCACGCAACGATTGAACAGCGGTTCAACACCGCGGACGCGTTCCGACATCGTCCTGTCCCACAACTCCAATTGGCCGCCCCAATTGCTGTCCCACTCGCGATTCAGATAGATCAGGACATTCACCCGCCGGTGCAAATGCAGCTTGGTCTGAATGCGAAAGTCGGCATGTATGCCGAGTTTTCCACCGCGCGATATCTCGTGGAAGCCCCCGCCGTCGAAATGCGGGTCGGGAATCAATCCTTCGATAGCGGTCAGTCCCTCTATGAACTGCAAAAATGGCGCACCATTGAAGAAATGGAAGATACCTTCCGTGGATCCGCTGCAATCGTATGGCGAGACAGCACGCTTGTTGTGCTCGAAGGTGTTGCCGACATAATTGGCATAGCTATGGGTATCCGCCGGCGGGAACTTGTCCCACAGGAAATCTATGAGTTCTTTTGGCAGGAAATCGTCAATGACAATATGAGGGAATGGCTCAGCAAAACAATATTCGCCCGCGATTGCCTCTCCGAATTCACGGGCCTTGACAGCATCCAACTTCGGATACATGTCCGCGCCGAATTCGATTGGTAGGGTGGCTTTTATCGTATTCATGATCTCTACTCCAGTTTTTACGGAAGCGCTGGTCGAAACCTGATCCAGTACCGCAGCGATTTCGCAATGCGCAGCATTTCATGCTGTGGAAGAACTAATACAGCTCGGGCTTGATGTCGAACTATAGGGTTGTTTACACCATTCCTGACACAGTCCATTCGATGTCTTTGCACGCTCGGGGCGGGTTGGTACACCACCAACTAACGAATAATGAGTTGCCTGGGGTCATGCCTACGCGGCTTCAGACAGCCCTGAACGCGCAGTCAGACAGGCTCGTGGTCAAGGGTTGTAGTGCCCAAGACAAGCTTTCACCAGCACCTTGAACACCGCGTAGTTGCCGCGCAGTGCGCTGATCTTGGTCGGCACTTCGCCCAGCGGGTAGCGTCGGCTGGTTGCCATTTCCTGGCAGCGGTAGCCCAACTTGGGCGCCCTGTACGACAGGTAGGCCAGCAGTTCGTAGGCGATGAAAACGTCGCGGAAGATGGCCACGCGAGGGTCGAGCAGCAGGCCACGGCTGTAGGCCCGGAAGCCCTGCGTGGTGTCGGTCCAGTGAAAGCCCGAACTCAAGGATAGCAAGGGTGCATGCAGCCAGCGGATGGCGATGTGGCGCACCAGGGGCGTGTTTTCGCCAACGCCACCGGCCAGGAAACGCGAGGCCTGCACGAAGTCGACGCCCGATTCCAAGGCCGCGATGAATGCGGCGATGGGTTGCGGGTCGTCCTTGTCGTTGCCGTCGATGGTGACGATGCCGCGGTAGCCGGCATCCAGCACGAAGGCGTAGGCACAGCGCAGTTGCGCGCTGAGTTTGCCCGGGCCGCGCTTGACCAGCAGGCCGCGCACCTGCTCGGCCTGCAGATGGGCCAGTTCCAGCGAACCGTCGGTGCTGCCACCGTCGACGATGATGATGTCGGCCAGCTGGGCCACGCCGGCTGCCTTCATGCGCGCCAGCAAGCGGCGGATGCGCGGGCCTTCGTTGATCACGGGAATGACGACGCAATGGTCGTGCTGGCGGCCCAGCCACAAGGGCTGGTCGAACGCCGGCACTTGCCAGGCGACACGGTCGGCGGGGGCTTCAGGGGTGGGCTGCATGCGGTGCGGTGTCGGTTGTCAAGCCACGCGGGCCGAGATCAGGGCGGCGCCAGCCATCACCAGCGCGATGCCGGTGACGGTCGTCCAGTGAAAAGGTTCCTTGAAGAACAGCGCCGAGAACAGCGCGACCATGGCTACGGCGCCGCAGGTCAGGATGGGATGGGCCACGTTCAAGGGCAGGCGTGCCAGCGCCGCGGCGTAGAGCAGGAAGGCCGCCCCATAAAGACCCAGGCCCAGCCAGAACGGCCAGTTGCTGATCGCGGCCATGGGGTCGCGCAGCGACGGAAATTGGCGAGGCGGCAGCATGGCCAGTTTGACCAGCACGCTGGCCGAGGCGTTCGTCAGGATGCCCAGCAGCAGGATCAACCACTTCATGTTCGGCAACCCGGCTTTCAGCGGCCGTAGTGCAGCACGGCTGCAGCCACGGCGCGGTCGATGGAGGCCAGCGGCGCTTCGCCCTTGGCGGCCAGCATTTCGATGCAGACGGTATGCGCCGGCAGGTACTGGCGCAGCGCGGCGGCCATCGCCGCGTGGTCGGTGCTGCCGTCGCCCAACGGCAGCAGGTCCGGTTCGCTGGCGTGGACGTGGCCGATCAGGTCGGCGCCATCGGCCAGCACCTGGGCCGGGTCTTCGCCGTTCATGGTCAGCGCACCGGCGTCGAATTGCATGCGGATGGCCCGGTGGTTCACGGCGCGGACAACGACCGCCGTTTCGGCGCTGTGGGTCATGAAGTTGGCGCCGTAGCGCGGCGGGTTGGGCTCCAGGCAGACGATCACACCCTGGGCTGCAGCCAGGTCGCCCAGTTGACGGAAGAACGCGGTGGCGATCTCCAGGGTCTCTGCGTCGCCCAGGCCGCTGCGATCGCGGTTCTTGGGCGATCCGAAGACCAGGCGCGGCGCACCCAGAACGCCGCCGATGCGGCAGACCTCGCCCAGATGCTGTAGCAGGGCCTGCCGCACCGCCGGCTCGCCGAACACGTTCAGGCCGGTGGTGCCGAATAGCAGGGCCTGCATGCCGGTGATCTCGATGCCCTGGTCGGCCCACCAGGCCCGCACGGCGGTGATCTCGGCGGGCTGAGCCTCGGCCACGCGCGGGAAGTACTTGCTGGGCGCGATGTCGATGGCGTCCACGCCGTGGCGATGCAGCAGGGCCACCATGGCCGGGTCGTGCACGGTGTCCCAGGCGATGTTGGAAATGGCCAGCCTCATGGCGCGGCTCCGGCAGTCGGCTTCAGGGTGCGCGGCTCGGACTGGGCATAGGCCCGCACCGCCAGCACGGTTTCGCGGGCGCTGTATTGGTAGAGGCCTGCACTTCCGAACAAGCCGGCGTGGCGGGTTCGCATGTCGTAGCGGCCCGGCGTCGGGGCCGGCGTGTTTTCGAAAGGCCGTCCGAATCCCAGGCCCGAGACGTCGGCCACGCTGATCGGTTCTGACGTCAGGTGCACGAGCTTCAGGCCTCCCCGCAGTGCGACCTGGATGTCGGCCCACAGGCTGACCATCGGATAGAACTGGAAGACCCCGCGGCTGTCGATGGCGGGCAGGTTGTTGTCGTTGAGGAAATCGAAGATCACGTTTTTGCGCAGACCGGGGCCCACCAAGCCCGGCAGGCGCACGATGAGGTGCCGCTCGAATTGGCTGGCCACGAACTTTTCCAGCCAGCGGCGGTGCAGGCCGTAGGCGTGCAGGCCCGCCTCGACGACCTCGGAGTCTTCGTCCACGGCGACGGGGCTGGCGAACACGTCGACCGTGCTGATCAGCACCACCGTCTGGGCGCGAACGTTGCTCAGGTGACCGATCAGGCCTTCGATCTGGCGCCGGTCGGCTTCGGGCTCGCGGTTGGCGATCCACTTCTGGGCTGGCGCACCGGCGCAGACCAGGGTGTCGAAAGACCGGCCGTCGATGTCGCCGATGTTGGTCGACCGGAACAGCCCGTCGAAGGCGGTCTGGCGCAGCAAGGTGCCGCCGACGAATCCGGTGTGGCCTATCAAGGCATCAGCCATGCTGCGCTCCTGTGGGGGGTGTCGAAATCAGCGCTGCCGGGGTCAGCGGTTCGGCGTCCAGCCGTTCCAGCACGTCGTAGATGTTGTCGATCTTGCCGCCAAGTACCGAATAGCAGCCGGGCAGCGCGGCGTGCTTCTCAAACAGAATGGGTCGGCCGTCGTCGCCTTCGTTCTTGACCAGCACGGTCTTCACCTCGAAGAGCGAATCGACATGGCGGGCACCTTGCATCGCGGGCATGTAGCGGCAGACATCGCGCTGCATGCGGTCGACCCGCGTTTCACGGGCGTACTGTTGCAGCTTGTCGTAAGGGTTCAAGCCCGGCCGGTCAGCCCACTGGGCATGCGGCGTGTAGCGGACATGGGAGAGTGTGTGCAGGCCGCGCGCAGGAAAGGGCATCAGCGAAAAGAAAGGGCCGTCCATGACGGTCACACCCAGGTTCCGCAGGGCCTCGGGGACCTTCACCAAGGCCATCTCGGTGATCTCCTGCTTCAGGCCGGTCAGCGTGCCAGGGAAGTCGCCCCCCAACTGATTGAGCCCGCTGTAGCTGCAGTTGAAGACGTAGCGCGCCAGCAGCGATGGATCCTGCCCGTCGGTGGTCTTCGTGTGCACGCGAAGGTGGTCAGCGCATTCTCGGTCGATGGCGGTCACCGTGGTGGACAGACGCAGTTCAACGGCACAGGCTTCCAGTTCCGCCTGCGCCCAGCGGGCCAGCACGGTGCTGTCGAAGGCGTATTCCTGAACCAGGAAGATGTCTTCGATCAGACGCGGCTCGAACAGCGCCTTCAAGGCGGCGTCAGCCGGTTGGATGTCGGCCCCGATCTCGCGGCAAAAGCGAACGAACTGCTGCGCAGTGACCTTGGAATTGCGGCGCGCGATGGCGTACAGCTTGGTGAAGTCGCTCTTCACGGCTTGCGGCCAATCGCGCACGAAGCGCGGCAGGTTGACACGGCTGCGGTAGGCCGTGGTGAAGCTGCGCGGGTAGTGGTAGCCGTTGTGAACGCGGGCCTGGTTGTTGTAGGACGCCCGCTGCAGCAGGCTGGACTCACGCTCGACGAGGACGATGCGGCGAAAACCGCGCTGGCGCGACAGGTAAATGGCAATCGCAGCGCCATAAAAGCCGCCGCCGACGACGACCGCGTCGCACGCAATCCCCGCATCTGGCATCAGGCTGCGCGCCCCAGGCCGACGCGCTGCCCGGTGTCTGGCGCCACGACTTCGATGTTCAAACGCTCACGGCGAGTGACGCGACTGCTGGTGAACTCCTGGGCCACGTGATACATCGGTCCTTCGTTGGACAGCGTCACCATGTTGAGGATGTATTCGCCCAGCACCATCAAGACCAGCGAAATCAGGAAGAACATGCCACTTTGTTGTAGCGACAGACTGATCCAGCCCGGGGCGACATCGGCCTTGAACAGGCCGATCATCAGCACGTAGACCGAATACACCAGGTTGGCGACCGCGCCCAGCAAGGACAACGAGGTGACGAGCCGCATGGGTGCACGCGTGGTGGACACCAGCAGTCGCATGCCCTGCTCGACGCTGTCCCCAAGCCGCCGCCGCTGCTGGGCCCTGGGTGTCGACCGGTAGTCCAGCAGTTCCCGCGAAAAACCAGCTGTTGCCGGCAGGTAGCGGTAGGACATGGCCGGCCGGGGATGCTGCAACATGAAGTTGACGACCCGCTTGCTCAGCAGGCGGAACTGCGGCGCTTCCTTGGCCAAGTGGATGCCATTGGAAAACTTGTAGACGGCGTTGAACACGGCGTTAGCGCAGCGGTAGGAAATGCTCTGCGGCGCCTTGATTTCATTGGCGGCGAACACCACGTCGACACCCACGACTGCGCGCTCAAGCATGCCCGCGATGAATGCAAAGTCATCTTCCAGTGGGTCGATGACGGCCACGAAATCGCCCAGGGCGTTCTCCAGACCAACCCAGGACGCGGTGTCGGTGTCGACTTCCTTGGTCAAAGCGTAAATCTGCAAGTTGGCCATGCCGACCTCACCGGTCAATGACTTGAGCACAGTCACGCTGTCGTCGCTGCTGCCGTTGTCGACAACGATCAATTCGTAGTCGCTGACCAAAGGTGCGATCTGGGCTTCAGCATCACGCAGCAAGCCCGTGATCCGGCCCGCCTGGTTGCGGGTGACGATGACGACAGACAGGAAGACGGGAAAGTAAGCCACGATACGCCTTAGAGATCACAAGCCAGGGATCGACAACGCAGATCCGTTCATGGACACAGGAACCTGCCGACCGGATGCGGTTCGCACCGTGCTTGGCCAACCGGTGCAAAGCAAGCATCCACGCGGGGCCCGCAGGCCAAAACAACCTTGGCCAGCAACGCATTGTATCGACGCCAAACGCGACCTCTGCGCCTTCGCGTATCGATTCAATAGCGGTTTCAACTTGCCCGACTTGATCGTCAAAATCGTCGTCGACTTCTACCGTGTCGATGATAAGCCGCCGTACGTCACTCGATTGACGGACACTCATTTCCAATCAGGTCCCGGCTTGCGCCTCACCAACTCGATATCGCCAACCTGAGTCAACGGTTCGTAGTTTCTTTTCACCCAATCAAAGAGCAGGGGTGTTCGTTGAGTTTGGTCAATGCCATTCAAACTATTTGACCAGTAATTCGACCAGAAGACGATTACGTTTGGATTTCGCTTTGCAATATCATCAATCAGCGCCTTTTCGACATCTGGCGCCGCATAAACCGGAACCAAAAAGGCTGAGCAGGGGGGAAGTCCAGAGAGATGGTTGAAGAGCCCTCGGTTATCAAGCGCATAGGTACATGAACCCCCACTTTCCCGCAAAATATCAGCCACCTTGAGCACGTCCGCATCGACCAGTCGGCGGTCCAGCGGCAGGCCAGTTGATAACAGCCGCAAATTCGGCGCGATACCGTCGCGCGACTTCCATGCCTGAAAGGAAACCAACAGACATGCAATTATAATAATAAGAACTACCAAGCGACGCTGTGGCGGCGCGACGATCGGGCTACTGGGAAAGCGACTTCTAGCAACCGCGCTCAAGCCAAACGCGCCAGCTAAAGTTGCATAGGGCAGTGCCATTGTGATGTGATCCATATCGAGGCGGTTAAGGCTAGACACCAACACGAGCGATGCCGTACCGACTAGCGCCGCCAGCACTGCGGGGTCTCGGTCGCGAGCCCCCTGGCGGATCGCACCTCGCAAGAGGTAGATGGCTGCCACGACGGCGACGCAGATTGCCGCGACGCAAACGAGTGTCAGGCCAACAACCCGCCAATGCGTTTCGATCATTCGCCATATCCCCTGATGCTGCTGCCAATATATTATACTTCGGATGTGGATCGCGGACTCCTCCATATTAAGTTCCCATTTAACAGTCAGGCCCAGAAGCAATCCAGCAAGAGGCCACCGCGAGTTACGAATCGAGCGATCACATATCGTGAGTATCATGGCGTAGCAGGCCACCGCAGCCACCCCAGCCACACCACGGTTGTAGGACCAGAAGACGAAAAGCCCGGCAACTGCGCCCGCAATTCCAGCCAGAAAGTTGCGAGCAGGTGGCCCAAACTTGGAAGCAGCAAAAAATAGCGCCAAAACGAGCAGCAAGAAAAAGTCGCGTATAGCGGGGCCGCCCTGCTGCATTTTGAAGATTTCCTCTCTACGCATATAGCTGATCGTAATTATGACCATCCCCCCCACAATCAGCAGCCCCCGCGACAGCCGATTGGATGAACACTCAGAGAACAAAAATATAAAAATCAAGCATGACGCAACGCCGAATAGCGCGTTAAAAACCCGCGTTCCCGAAGCAGCCCGGTCGAGTCCAAATAAATCAATAGCCCACATTGAAGGCAAAACATCCATCACCCCATGAATCATAATAGGTGAAATGTCAATGCCACCGAAATAAAATCTACTGGAAAGGTACTCTCCTTCATGAAAGCCTTCCAGCAATGCAGTACCGATCGGCACTCGAAAACAAACGACGAGTACAAACAGGATCGCCAGCACGCGCAAGGCCCACAATTCGAATTGCGGCTTTCGGATGATCAATGACATAAAGAGCCTTTGATTTAAAATTATTCAATTCTTGGCTCAGCACCAGTCTCTTTGCGCGCCATTCAGTAACGGGCTCACTGCATGAGTCACCCGGCAGTCAAAGCTGGTTTCAATGCCCCATGTTAAAACTCGTAGGCACCTGCGATGAATGCAGCGAAGTTGAAGCGTTTGCAGATCTCGGTGACAAAGGTGACCTCGGGCCTGAGGCATTTGGTTTGATCTGTACGTGCATGCCCATTGATTGATGAGTCACCTATGTCTTCGATTTGACCAGCAATTGGACAGTTTTCACGGGGACGACCGGTATAGCGACTTCTATGTGACCGGCTGAACCGTCCATGCGATAAAGTCGTGCAGCCCATGGCGTTGGAAACACAACTGCGGCATCCTTCGCGTTCGGATCCAGCCAAACCGCTATGGCTTCAGCGCCGGTCTTTAGTTGGAGGCTGCAATTCCAAATGCCAGCGACCGTGCGGTTACAGCCGTTGAGTGTCGCACCGCCAAGCAGTTCCATGAATTGAATCAAAACCTTCGCATGCGCTCTCAACGTATCGGTTCGCGGCTCCAGAAATCCATAGTAGTCGTTATCCCAAGCGAACCAATAGAACCGCTCGAATCCCATCGCGCGAGCCAGCAGCAGATCTCGCGGAAGATCATCGGTCGCCTGCTGCTGCGTAATTCTGTATTTATCCTCGCCGGTCAACCCCAATGCAATCGGTGGCGCAATACTATAGCCCGACTCGGTATTCCAAACCGGAACATCGGCAAATTTTTTCAATTGAAGCTGGTGCCGAATATTGGGTGCCATGACCAACTTATATTCAGGGGAGCCCTCACCATTGTAAAGGTGAAAACTCGCAATTTCAGCCACACCCTGGCCCGCTTCAGCCATGAATTCAGCCGGCCATGCCGTCTGGCTTTTCCCCAAACCGACGGCAGAGGGTGCCACCAGTTTAGCCTTGGGATCAATCTCCACAATAATCTTTTTGGCTGCACGCGCCAATCTCGCCAAACCGGCGGTGGTGCCCGAGAAGAAATTCCGCTCGGTCACCTCATTCCACAACTCATAATATCGAATGCGACCCTTGTAGCGCTGCACTACAGCACGCACATACTGCCGCCAGTCCTCGATGTCCGCCGGCTCAGCGGCATACCCAGCACCGAAGCCGGCCACTTTACCGTATGCCGAGGGCTCTTGCGGCCGCGCCGACGCCCAGGTTGGCGACAGCCCGAGTGGCAACAACACCTCTACCCCGTTGGCAGTGGCCCAGTCCACATAGTGGTCCAGACGGTCGAAGTGAAACTCGCCTCGCTTCGGCTCCAGTTGCGGCCATGAGACCAGCGAATCCCACAATCGTATGGATCCGAAGCCGATAGGCGGCCACCTTTCCGGGCGACCGGGATTGTTGTGGACATGAATACCGAAGAAGGTACGCGGAAATCCAGCTCTGTCGCCGGGTGGCACCAGGGTGATGGGGGCCATGCCCTGGCCCTGTACGGCCGTGGCCACCAAACAGATCAGAATGACCAAACGGCGAGGGATGAACCACGCGACGTGGCGGAACAGGCCCGAAGGGTTCATGGCAAGTAGGGATTGCGAGGCAGTTGCTCAACGGCGAAGCCGGCGTCACTCAATCCGCGCTGCAGCAGCGCCGGCAACTCGGCCTTGAAGACAACGATGCAAGCCAAACCGTAGCCCAGCAAGCCTGCGGCGCTCAAGGCATCTTGTACCGCAATGCCAGTCTGGGTCACCAGTGTGGGCAAACTGCCCAGGCGGTAAGGCTGGTTGACCAACTTGGCATGGTAAAAGTCATTCATCCCATGGTGGGCGAGGCATTCACCCCCCAAGGCCAGCATCAGCTTGCGCACCTCTCGAATGCTGGGGCGGTAGATGAAATTACCGCTTGGCTCGAACTGCTGGCTGACCTTGCCGCGCAGCATGCGCTTGACGAGGCTCTTCATGCCGTCCAGCAACCGCGGGTTGTCCACGGGCTCGATCATCACCACTCCCACCCGGGCCACGCGCAGCATCTCGTAAAGCGCGATCGGCGGCCGCGGAAAGTGGTGATAGGCCTCTTTGCAAAGCACGAAATCGAAGCTGCCATCATGGCACGACAGGTGCTCGGCGTTCTCGGCGCCAAAGTCGTCAATGTGGCCCATGTCCCTGGCCTGCCGCAGTTTTTCATCGGTCAGCGTGGTGGCGCGCACAGTCATGCCACGGGCCTTCAAATAGGCGGCATCGCTGCCGTAACGGCCGTCGCCCACGGTCATCCAGGTGCTGTCGGGCAGGGCCTGGCACAGCGGCCCCACCAGGTCCAGCATGCGGCGGTGGCGCCATGCGTCGATCGAGTCGGGCGCGCGGTAGGAAGCGGGCAGCCCCATGTCCTGCTCCGATTCGGCCTGCATGGCGTAACTGCGTTCTATGGCTTTCATGGGCAGGTCTCGTGAGGTGATTCAAAGATGGACAGGGCCCACGGGGCAGCGTCAGTCGTCCCGGCTTGGTGCGGTGACACCTGCAGCAGCCCGGCCTTGCAGCAGTTGGTTGAGCAGATCGGCTTCAGGCAAGAAGCGCGGGGCTTGCACCCACCGCGCAAAGTCGCGCACCCGCTGGGGGTTCGATGACGACAGCAAGAGCACACCCGTGGCAGTGGCCCGCAGACCGGCTGTCACCAGCAACTCGGGTAGCGCGGCAGGGCGGGCCAGCAAACGCACCAGCCCCTCACCGCCTGGCAGCACTTGCGCCGCCGCCCGCAAGCCTGGCGCCTGAACCAGCGACAGGCCTGCGCGCAAGCAGCGGTGCGTCAACAGTTGGGCGGAGCCCGAAAGCAAAGCGGGCGTGAACGCGCCCCAGTAGTGACTGGTCTGCACGCGTGCGAAGACCCCAGGCTGTTCACCCAAGATGGTCACACTGTGTTCCACGGTGGTGCCCAGGCCCAGTGCACCGACGAGACCCTGCGCCTGCAGTTCGCGCAGCGCGGACAGAATCTGCCGCGTCAGGTCCTGGGGTTCCACCTCGTGCAACAGCAGGTGATCCAGGCGATCGGTCTGCAGGCGCCGCAGGCTCTCCTGCACGGTGGCCAGCACCTGCTCTGGTGCAAATTGCCCACGATGTGCGGTGGCCTGGCGGGCCCGTACAGCACCTGCTTGCCACAGCGCGGGCGCGAACTGCTTCAAGGGCCGCAGCCAGCGGCGGGCCAGCCCCAAGGGGCCGACCGCTGCAGGGTGCGCAATGCCGGCCTTGCTGGCCACCGTCACCTCGCGGCGTACGGGCGCCAGTGCCAGGCCCAGCACGCGTTCGGCCTGGCCGTGGCCGTACGAGGGTGCCACGTCAAAGTGCCGGATGCCCGCATCCAGTGCAGCATCCAATAACGCGCGCTGCGCAGGCTCGCGCAGGTCGCCGCCCAATACCGAACAGCCAAACCCAAGCCTGGCCAGCGGTGCTTGTTCAGGCATTTGGCAGTGCCGCCAAGTGATCGGCCAGGCGCAGTCCCAGCGCCACGGCCGTCAGCGTGGGGTTGGCAAAGCCTGAACTGGGGAACACCGCAGCGCCACCCACGTACAGGTTGGGCACGCCAAACACAGCCAGGTTGGCATCCACAAAGCCGCGCGTTGCGTCATAGGCCATCCGCGCCGTGCCCATCTGGTGCACCGCGTCATGCACCTTGTTCAGGAATTCGGGCGATTCGTCCAGCAGCATGGGGTCGATGCGCACCTGGGCCAAGTTGTGACGCTGCAGCGTGCTGGCGATGCGTTCGGCAAAGACCTTCATGGTGCGCAGTTCACGCCCGTCAAAGGCCCAATGCACCTGCAGGCGGCGCAGGCCCATGGCGTCGCGTTCTGGGCCCAGCAGCAGCCGGCTGCGCGTGGTGGGCAGTTGCTCGCAATACAGCGCCAGGCTCACTTCGGCGTCGGCCGGCTTGAAAGAGCGCCGGTCGCGAAAGTAGCGCAAGGCCAGCGGCATGGCCGTAGCCACCACCGCCGCCAAATGCCCCGGAAGCTGCCACGCCGAACCCGACATGCCACCCTCGCGCAGCGACCGGGCAAACATCTTCAGCACTTCCAGGTGCTCGCTGAACCGGGTGCGATACAAAAAGTTCGCACCGCAGTCCACCAGGCCTTGGTCCTGCTGCACGGCCACTGGCAGGCGCATTCGAGGAAAATATTTCAGTCCGTCCAGAAAGATGTTGTCGAACAGCTGGTGAAAGCGTTCATGGTCGGTCACGGTCAGTTGCGCGGCGGTGCAATCCAGGTGGTCCACCAGAGGACGGGCCAGCCAGGGCGACTCGGCCCAGGGCGCCGGTGTGCCGTCGGCCAATGGGTGCAGCAGCAGCCGCGCCATCTCCAGCGTGCCATTGGCCAGCACCACCTGCTGCCCTGTGACGCGCACGCGGCGGCCACTGCGGGTGCTGACGTCGAGGTGCGTGATGCGGTCTCCCGCCGGGCTCAGGTGAAGCGCAGTGACATTGGCGTGCAGCAGCACGCGCAGATTCGATGACGTCTTGAGCGTGCGTGCGTAGAGCTTGGCCAGGTTGCGCACTGGAACCCAGCGTGTCAGCAGCAAATCGACCTCGGCGCCCAGATCAGGGGGCACCAGTTTCAGCCCCTCCCAAACCGCCGCGTCCTGGGCCTTGGCGTCGCGAAGACCCAGGCTGTCATAGGCCTGATGAACATAGTGGCGCAGATCACCGGCCGAAACCGGCCACGCCTCATGTCCGGCCCACGGCCTTGCGCCGACGATGAAATCGTCAAACGGAATGACCTGACCGCCCCAGTAGGTGGTGCTGCCGCCGAGCACCCGGTAGCGGCCCACGCCGATGCTCTCGAAAGGATGCCCGGTGGACTCGCCTTCGTGCATGGCCTGGTTGACCGACTCCAGTTGCGCGCCGCCACCCTCCAGCAGCAGCACATCCACACCCTTGCTGGCCAGGCGCTCGGCCATGCTCAAGCCGACGGCACCGGCACCGACGATCACCACCTGCGCCTGCATCGCTCCCGCGAGCGTGTCACGTTCCAGGTCCAGGATCACGGTGACAACCCGTCTTGCAGCCGATAGACAGGCAGCAGCGCGGCCGCAGTGATCGGCCATTCGTAACGGCGCGCCACGGCGCGCAAGTGCTCATGGGTCAATTCACCACGCCGGGCCGCCAGTCGCAGCAGCGCCTGGCGCAGGCCCGCCGCGTCGCCCTTTTCGAAGGTTTCGCCCACTTCAGACGTGACATAGTGCTCGAACGAACCCACGCGCGACGCGACCACCGGCACACCGTAGCGCAAGGCCTGGAACAGGATGCCGCTCTGGTCGATGTGCCTGTAAGGCAGCACCACCACGTCGGCCTGCTGGAACAGGCCCGGGATCTCGGGTTCGGGCACGTACTGGCCACCCCAGCTGATGCTGCCTGCCTGCGGGTGGGCCGCCATGGCAGCCCGCAATTCGGCCACCAGCGCGGGCTCCCAGCAACCGCCTGCGACCACCAGGCTGAATGGCAGTGGAAAGTCTGCTAAGGCCTGCAGCAGCAGGTCCACGCCCTTGTAGCGCATCACCTTGCCGAAAAAAAGCACGCGCAGCGGTGCGCCCGGCGCCACGGGCCGGTCAGGCACGGTCGGCGGCAGGGTGGTCAAGGGCTCCAGGCCGTGTTCCATGACCACGATGCGGTGCGCATCGACCCGGTGTATGCGCGCCAGATCCGCGGACATACGGGGGGTGTGCACCACCACGCGATGGGCCAATCGGTACGAGAGCCCGAACAGCCAGCGGGCCCATCGGGTGTGGCGGTCATGGGGCAGCAGGTCATGGGCGGTGACGATGTAGCGCCGCGCAAAGATGCGAAACAGCAAGCCTTCCAGCACACCGCAGAGCCAAGCCGGATGCAGCAGGCCGAACAGGTGGACCACCGGCCGCTCCTGAACCACCTTGAACACCAGCCTGGCGTGGTAGGTCAATAGGTTGAGCACCTTGAGCCAGCGTGGCCGCGATTCTTCCTGGCTGCCGCGCAGGTTGCAGCAAACGATGCGCGGGTCGAGACCGGCTGTGTCGCTGCGGTCGGAACTGACCAGCGTGAAGGCCTGCCCAGCTTGAATCAGACCGTTGCAGAAGCCTCGTTCGTAGATGGCTTCGTAACCGTGGGAAATCAGCAGAACCTTGTGCTCGGGCATGGACGAAATGAACAGGGCAGACGCGAAAAGGATTCAGATGGGCGCACGGCGGTTGCGTTCACGCGCCGCGATGGCCGGCGACTGACGCATCGCGTCAAGCAAGGCAGCCAGATGCGACCAATTGGCGCGCCGAAGCAGTCGCAATCCTTCCAGCAGCATGAGCAACCACACACGCCAAAGCGCACGGGGGTGATGCCGGGCGACGAACTTCAAGCGATTGATGTAGAGCTTCTGCAGCGAAAAGCGTGATGCCACCTTGGCGCTGGTGGACCCGCCTTTGTGATACACCACACTGACAGGTACCCAGGCCAGTTGGAAGCGGCCGGCACCGCGCGTGGCCCAGTCCAGTTCCTCGAAGTAGAGGAAATAGTCTTCGGCCATTAAACCCACTTCGCGAACGAAAGCCCCGCTGGCCAGCATGGAAGCACCCACCACATAGGCGAGATCCGGCGCTACAGCCGCAGGGGCGGGCAAACTGCTCAACGGAAGGCCCTCGCCCAGGTGGTAAGTGTGAAGGTCGCGCGGGTTGACGGCCCCACCCACGGCCTGCACGGTAGCGGGCTGGTCGTAATAGACCAGGGTTGAACCCAGCAAGCCGGCGGCAGGCACTTGTTCGGCTGCTGTTAGCAATCGCGACAAGGCATCAACGGGCACGACGGTGTCGGTGTTGAGCAACCAGAAATAGTCATAGCGGTCCAGACCGGCGCAGCGCATGCCCACGTTGTTACCGCCGGCAAAACCCAGATTGGCGCCAGACTGGATCAGCGTCAATTGACAACCAACTGGCGGCGGCGGCAAGGCCGCACCATGCCAGAACACCGAACGCAGTACAACGGGTGAGGGCACGACGGCAGCACTTAGGCGGCGCACACCCGGAAAGGCCCGCCATGAAGGGTCGGCCACCGGCGCCCTGCACCAGCGCTCGATCTCATTCAGCGAATCGTCGGCCGAGTCGTTGTCGACAATATAGACATCAAAGTTGGCACCATCAGTGCAGAGCAGCGTGTCCAGGCACTCAATGCATTCGCGCCAGCCGTTCCAATTGACCAGAATGACTGCGACTGTTGTCTTGCCCATCCTGGTCCCTCAGCGCAGCGCAGCGCGAGCCTGGACAGACTCGCTTTCAGCGCGCTGCGCCACATGCAGGGCCATCGTCATCAGAAAGCACATTGCAGCAATACCACGCGGATCAGCCCATTCAGGCGCACCGAACGAAGTGATGAGTGGTACAACGAACGCACCGAGTGTGGCGGCGGCCAAGCCTCGGTCAGCATCCTGGAGGGCATTCCGTCCGTACCTCCGAATGGTAACCAGGAAAGCCAGCACGAACGCGACCGGGACGAAGGCAGCCCATAACCCGAGCTTCAAAGGAAATAACAGATACGCGTTATGAATGTAAGTGGTCTCGTTTTGAAATGTGCTTGAAGAGCTGATATGGTTTTTGTACTCACCACCGACACCCACGCCCAAAAACGGGTGCTGGAGGATTTTTTCGATTGCGGCCCGGTTTTCGAACTGTCGCCATGCGAATGATCCGCCACTGTCAATTTCTTGCCCGATGCCGGCGAAGCGGTTGACCATCGCTTCAGCCGCACGTGGCTTAAACTCCATCACCAGCAGGAAAACCAACGAAAGCGCTATCAGGGACAGCACTGAAGTCTTCAGCATGCCGCGCAGCCCGCGAAAGTAAAAGGCAGAGAGCAATAGGCCGACGATCATCGCAAGCCAGAGTCCGCGGCCGAACTGTACCGCCAGAGCAAGCGATAACAACACTATGGTGGGTACCGCCAACCACAGCGACAAACGACGTTCCCACAAACGGTTGATGACCAAATACAAAACAAATAGAACCAGGTAAATGGCACCGCCAGCGATACTGCGCACGATGTCAAAATTTGCTCTGCTGTCGAGCGCTTCGACCCGCGATCCGGTCATGATTCTCCAACCCATCACGGACTGAAGTACTTGAAAAAGCGCGATCAGCAGAACGACGATGGTGATGCCGCAGATCAAATGTTGCTGACGACGCCGAGTTTGCGCCACAAGCAATGTCATGGGCAGCAGCAACCACTCCACGGCGTTTCTCGCTTCAGCCAAATATAGTGCATTCGGCTCAAATATTTTGACGTACACGACGGAAATAGCGTACGCAGTAAACACATAAATGAGCGGCCATCGGAAAGCGCGCAGGCTGTGCCACCAGTCCTGCCGCTTGACGATGGCGCTGCACATGACTAGGGCAAACATGAACAGGATGGCCAAGTCGTAGAGCTTGAGCTTGCCGCCGCCGATTGGCAAGCGGGGTTGCAGGAAGTCAGGAACGGCTTCCCATATGAGCGCATAAACCACGACCACGCCAACGATCGGGTAGGCAACGGCTGCTACCATTAAAGCGGTCAGCACTGCCATCCCCGTTACCACTTGCCAGGGTAGAAATACGGCGAACAGACCCAGCAAAGGAGCCAACAGCAACGAGCCGACAATGAACGGCCAGCCAGTAAATCGGCCTCGCCGTTGTATGCCAGCGAAAACTATTTGACGGGTGTTGGCAGTGCTCACTTTACCTTTCCAATGTCAGCCGGTACCACGTTGGAGGTAGCATCACCGAAAGGGGGCGCCTTACCGACGATAGCCAGCACCCGCACAAGCAGCCATGCTCGGTCTGATGTGACTAGCAGAAACCACCATGCAAAAGCCAAGAACGCCAGCATGCCAACAAGCCAAGCTGCAAGCTGAGTCCACAAAGATGTGGCATACATGCCCATCAGCAGTGTCACTCCGCAAAAGAGGCTGCATTTCAACCACCAGGCTGCAGTCATGGCGCCGGCACGCAACTGACGGTGAGCAATGATGAACAAAATGATCGCGTCGAAGAATAACCTCCCCGCCCAGGCGATAGCGGCCCCTCGGACACCATCAATGCCAATCGCTTGCCACAGAACAGCAATAAAAATCGGCAATTCAATCAGGTGGAGAATTGCCATCGACTTCGGAGCACCAGTGGCTTGAATAATATTAACTGGAGCTTGAGCCAATGTGCTGACGAAAACACCAGCAGCTAGAATCTGCAAGATCACTGTACCGCTGGCAGCGAAGTCTGGCCCAAGCCACAAGGTCAGCAATGGCTTTGCTAGCACGATCGCCGTGAAAATGACGGGCCACATCAGCACCCAAAGCAAGCGTATGCTAGTGCCGTATATCACTTGCAATTCATCTCGCTTTTCGCTTTTGCCTGCTAGCACTGGGAAGATAACAGCCATCAGCGAGTACGGCAGCATCAGCGTACGGGTGATCAGGTCGTAGGGTGTGGCGTAATAAGCCACTTGCTCGATCGTCAGCCGCTGCGCAATGATGAACCGGTCGAGGTAGGAGAGAAGCGGACTGACGATGTTGGAGACGCTCATCCAACCGCCTAGCCCGAACAGCGCGGCGATCACGGCTCGGTCCGGACGCTCGAACTGCAGCATCGAACCGAAAGCAAGTCGACAGGCGCGCGCGTGGAGCCAGGCACCGATCAGTCGCATTGCAACCACGGAAAGCACGACCGCTTCTAGTCGCGGCCAAACCAGAGAGGCGGCAAGCGGTGCCAAGTAGGTGAGCAGCCCCATGCCCATTCTTATGAGGTTGAGCCGCGCGAACTCTTGTCCAGCCTCCAGCACCCCGCGCCACGCCGAAGTCACCAAAACGGCAGGCATGGACACCGCCAGCAGCACAAGCGCCACGCGCGCTTCAGCCTGCAGGGTGGCAGGGATCTTCAGCACTCGCTCGACCAAAATCGGGGCCGCAATCCCCAGTGCAGCCCCAATGAAGACGCCCAGACCCAGCATCAGCAACGTCCCAACCCGGGCAGCATGTAGCGCGCGCACGTGCTCTGCCCTGCCCAGGTGATTCGCAATCACCCGCGTGAGGGCGCGCCCGATGCCAAAGTCAAACACGCCCGCATAGCCGATCAGGGCCCAGGCCAATCCGAGGAAACCGAACCGTTCGATACCAAGCTGATGGATCAGCAGGGGCACCGAGACGATGGCCACCACGATGGGCGCCACCTGCCCCAGCAAGTTCCAGCCGGCGTTCCGGGCGATCGACTTGCCGGTCATGAAAGCTGGCACCGACTTAGGATCATCCTGGGACACTGTGCCGGCGCCAGCGCTTCGGCGGCGGCATGTCGATCTGGCATGTTGCTGTCCACGCGGCCTCGGGCGTTCGAAGCAAACCAGCGATTTTGTGGAGGATTGCAGTCGGTCATGCGCAAGCCAGCTCTAATTTTCACGTGGCATCAGGAATGACTGGCGCCCAGAACCAAGGAACGCCGAGCGCTTGGAATGGCCAATGCGAGATCCGCAATGAATTGCTGCTGTACCGAATACGCGTTCTGCACATCGATGTCGATGGTGGACACGCGAACGAGCATGCCGTCAGGGATGACGCCCCGCATGCTGTAGGACAGTTGCGCCAGTTTCTGCTCGGTGCCGCTAAGGGCGACGCGCTCACCCACAGTGGTCCAGTAGGTGATGGGTTCATTCCGCCCACCTTGCCGGGCGACCAACCTGCGTACGCGGATCGAATGCGCAGGCGCGGACAGCAACAAGCTGGCATTTTCGCCAAACATGATTTGGAAGCCTTGCGCCGGGTAGCAAACATCAGGACGGTGGGCGCGTGTGGCGTCGCTCTGGTCGCCGCCGTAAGCCACGGATAACATGACCCGATCACCCTTCGGGTTGACGTAGGTGCGCGTGATAGTTTGGTTGTAGATCTTGTCGAGAACGGCCTGGGTATCTGGAGAAACCAACTGCACGGGCATTCGGTCGTCAAGCACCCAATTGGCGAATTGGCGCGGAAACAGGTTTTCCAGTTGAACCAGCGGCCGTGTATCGGCCAGTCTTTCCGTCGGACGCCAAATGGCTGCCCCGGCAAGACTCGCGAGCATGAGCAAGAAAGCAATGCAAGCCTGGATGCGCTGGACTTTCATGCACTGGCCAGTTTCTGGTCCGAGAAAAAGAGGCCCAGCACCTTGTCAAGAATCAGCATGAAGCCCAGTGCGACCATGAACAGCACCATGCCTGCGAAACCGTGGACGAAACCCTGACCCGCCTCGTCGCCGAAGTGATAGGTGACCAGCACCAGAATCATCACGCGCACGATGTTCGCCGCGAAAGCCGTTGGCACCAACAGCAGTGCCAAGGTCACATTGCGCGCGGGCGAGGTGTACTTCATGAGGTTCATGTAGAGCATACCGAGCGCTTCCAGCGTAAACATGCTGTTGAGGCCCGCGCACGCGTCAGCCACCAGCAACTGATAAGGACCGACCGTCATCACCACACCACTGCGACCCACCGGGTAGCCGATGATGTAAAGCAGATTGCTGGCGACCGCTGAAACAGCACTCTTCAGCGGCGCAGTGACAGCAGCGACCAAGGCCTCGGGCAGCGGTACCATGAAGAGCATGAAGAACAAGGGAAACCAGGTCAGACGCAGCGCCCGCCAGCCGCGAAAAATTAGTATCAAGGCCACCAGCATGACGATCTGGGAGCCGACAGCAAACATGATGATGTCCTGCGAACGGCCCAGCGCATACAGCACGCAAGCGAACAGCAGCAAGGGCCAACCCAGCCATGGGACCGGTTTGGCCGGGATGGCTGCCAGTTCGCGTCTCATCGCGTACAGCAACCAACTGCTGACCGCCAGAATGATGGGGCCGTGGCCCTGCTCATCCGAGGCCCACAGCGTGTGCGCCAAATCCCACCAGGCAGGCAGGTACATCAGCGCATAACCCACTGCGAGTAAGCCCAGCATCACCCCGTCGACCGCCATGGACGACCGGGCACTGGGCGTGGGTGAAGGGAGAGCCACTGGGGTGCCCGGCGCTGCGGGCGTCCTAAAATTCGTTGTAAACCACACCCACCAGCACCGTCGGCGTCTCGGACAGGTTGGAAGCCAGGTCTTGCAAGGCAGCCACCTGCGACTGGTTCTGCCGCGCCACGATCAAGGCCGCGCCGCAGCGGGCAGAAATCACGGCCGCGTCGCTGCCGTGGCTGGCAGCCGGCGTGTCAACCACGATGTGGTCGAACTTGGTCAGCAACTCGCGGATCAACATGCCGAAGGCCGGCCGCTCGACCAGTTCCAGCGGGTTGGGCGGCGTGATGCCCACCGGCAGCACGAACAGGCTGGCCACACCGGGCACCTGCTGAATGACCTTGGACTCGGCGCGCCCGCTCAGGATGCCGGACAAGCCGGTGCTGTTCTCGATGCCGAACACCGCGTGCTGGCGCGGGCCGCGCATGTCGGCGTCGATCAGCAGGGTGCGCCCGCCCAGCTGGGCCAGGGTGACGGCCAGGTTGGCCGCGAAGAAGGTCTTGCCGTCGCCCGTGTCGGGGCTGACCACCGCGATGGCGCGGCGTTCATGCCCTTCGTTGAACAGCCGCATGATGATCTGGCTGCGGATGGCCCGGAACGATTCCGCCTGCACGCCGAAGGGCTGGTTCAAGGCCACCAGTTCGGGGTTGACCTTGCGCTGATCTTCAGGCGCGTAGGGGTAGTGGAACTGCTGGGCCAGCGCAAACATGACGTCGTCTGCACTGGCATAACCCAGGGCGATGGCCGCCTCGCCGAAGCGGATGCCCTTGTCGCGCTGATGCTGCAGGATCTTCTCGACCTGCTCGGCGCTGAGGTTGCGCGTCTCGGCAATGATGGAACCGATGGGCCGCTCGGCCACCACGGCCTCGCGCTCGGCGGTTACCGTGTCCTGGTGGTCGAAATTGGAGTCTTTGAATTTGGCCATGTTCAGGCTCCTTGGCCGGGCAGTGCGGGGGCGGCTGGCGCTGGCAGCCCCATGGCCCGCTGGCCGGGCAGCAAGGCCCTGTGGCCGGCCAGGAAGCGCTTGGCCCCGGGCTTGGGCAACGTGCCCAGCACCGGCAATCCGAGCGCGGCCACCGCGTCTTCGGCGCTGCGCACGCGGCGGTCGCTCAGTTCCATGACCAGGGCCAAGCCAACGGCCAGCATCAGCCCCAGGAAGATCGACAGGGCCGTGTTGATGAGGATCTTGGGCGACGACGGTTCAGAAGGTGGCTGCGCCGTGGTCAGCTGGTTGGCAAAGCTCTGCGTGTTCTGCGATTCCAGGCTGGACTGGCTCAAACGTGCCACCAGGCTGTCATAGATGCGCTGCGCGTTTTCAGCCTCGCGTTGCAGCACCAGGCCTTCGTCGCGCGTGGCCTTCATCTCCAGCACCTTGTTGCGCTGCGCCTCCAGCGACGTGCGGATCTGGCGTTCGCGGCTCTTGTTGATGGTGTTGGACACACCCACGCCGCTGGTGATGCGCTTGACTTCGGCGTCGATGCGGCTGCGCTGCTCGGCGATGTTGGCGCGCGCCTCGATGACCAGCGGGTAGTTGTCGCCGTACTTGGCGCTCAGTTCCTGCAGGCGGGCTTCGTTGCGCGTCAGGTCAGCCTTCATGCCGCTGACCAGGGGGCTGTTCAGCACTTCCTGGATGCGGTCGGCTTGCGAGCCCTGGGCCTGCCCCTGGCGGCTGCCCGATTCGGCCGACAGCGCCTGCAACTGGGTGACCTGGCTGGACAGCTCGTTGAGGCGCATGGTCTCGACGTCCAACCTTTCGTCGCTGGCAATGATGCCGTTCTTCAACTGAAAGGCCGACGCCTTGGCCTGAGCCCGCTCCACAGCATCGCGAGCGTCCTTGGTCTGGATGTCGAAGAACTTCTTGAACTGCTGCGCCGGGTCGACGCGCAACTCCAGCGTGGTGGCGATGTAGGCCTGGGCGAATGCGTTGGCCAGGCCGGCCGCAAATTGCGGGTCCGGGCTCTTGTAGGTGATGGTGATGACGTTGCTTTCGCGCGAAGGCTTCACGTCCAGCTTCTTCTGCAGCAGGTCGACCAACCACTGCTCGATCGTGCCTTTGCCTTCGGTCGCGTCCTGCCACTGTGCGCGCAGTTGCGGGTTGTCCAGCAGTTTCAGGTCGCGGATGACGCGCAGGGCCACACGGTCTGAAATCATGATGTCGACCTGCGTGGCCATGAAACTGGGCATGGCCGACGCCGGGTTCATCATCGCCGTCAGCGGGTCGGGCTTGGAGTCGATGACGACACTGGCGGTGGCCGTGTAGGTCTTGGGCAGCAACAGGCTGACCACCACGGTGGTGGTTACCACCAGGGCAAAGACCATCAGCGCCAGCCACTTGCGCGCCAGCAAGATCGATAGAAACTGTCCGAACGTCATTTACTTTTCCCTCAGGTTCAGAACAGGCTTTCGCGCACGTAGACGACGTCGCCGTCTTGCACTTTGTCGTCCAGCGTGGGCTCGATGACCTGCGTCTTGCCGTCGGTGGCGCGGCGGTGCAGGCGGATGCCCTTTTGCGTGCCGCGCAACGTCAGGCCGCCGCCGCTGGCCAGCACCTGCATCACGGTCATGCCGCGTTCCACGCGCATGGGGCCGGGGCGCTGCACTTCGCCGTAGATGTAGACCAGCGGCTGGCGTTCGACCCAGATGGTGTCGCCGTTGCTGATCAGGATGTCCTTGTCCTTGCCGCCGGGCGCGAAGACGCTGGGCAGGTCCACTTCCTGGCGGAAGGGCTGGCCATTGCGGGTGCCGGTGACCACCACCAGTTCAGAGCCGGTGGGCGCCGCGCCGCCGGCCGTGGCCAGCATGTCGGTCAGGCGCATGTCGGCCACTTCGATGGGGTAGCGGCCGGGGCGGTTGACCTGGCCCAGCACACTGGCCTGGTTGCCGCGCACCTGCAGCACCACCAGGGTGACTTGCGGCTGCTTGATGAAGTTGCCCTTGCGCAGGCCTTCGGCGATGAGCTTTTCGGCTTCCGTCACGCTCAGGCCGCCCAGGCGGATGGTGCCCAGCAGCGGGTAGCTGACGATGCCGGCCTCGGTGACCCGGGTTTCCAGCATCAGGTCGGGGTTCTGGTAGACGTTGATGCGCACCACGTCGCCCGAACCCAGGCGGTATTCGGCAGCCGGGTTGGCGGCGGTGGCGGCCGTTGGCGCAGCCTGGGCGCGGGCCGGGTTGAACCCGCTGCCGGCCAGGCAGGCGCCCAGGACGAGTGCCGAGAGGACCAGCGGATGAAGATGCTTGATGGTGATCACTTCAGGCCTGTGCCTTTACGGATGTCGGTGGAATGGAGTGCGGCGGCGCGCACGACGTTCAGCGTTAGCTTCATGCCCCGGCCCGCACAGCGTTATCGGCACAAACCCGCTGGAATTCAGCCGGGGCGGGCCGGATACGCAGGCTGTGGTCACACGCCGCCCGCTTGCGCGCCGTGCGGCAGAGGTGCCAACTATCGGTGGATTCGGTGACACCCAGCCACTCGAAAAGAGCCCGAACGGTGAGCCTGATGCTCACGCCAGCGCCCCCAGCGGCTGTGCCCGGCTGCGTGCGATGCGTGCAAACGCGCTGCCTGCAGCACCAGCCTGCCGTGCAACGATGTCGACCGGCAGGTTCAGCGCTTGCTCCAGGCCCATCGTGGCCAGCGCGCGCTGGCGCACGGTGGGCGGGTGTTCGCATTCCACCAACAGGTCCACATCGCCGCCACGCGCCGCGTCGTCCAGCCTGGATCCGAACAGCATCACCCGCGCGGTGTCGCCAAAATGCTGGCGAACACAGCGCAAGATCACCTGGGTCTGATCAGGGCTCAAGCGCATGGCTGGTCGACAAGCACCGTTGCCATTACTTCAGGCCCATGCCCTTGCTGATGTCCGTGGGGCTGAGCGCGCCCGCACTGGCCGGGGCCGGTGTCGCGGCCGGCGCGGCCTTGGGCGCAGCGGCCGCCGCCGAAGCCGCGGCCTCGGCGAACTTGCCCACGTATTCGATCTTGGCCGCGGCGCGCAGGGCTTTCAGGTCGTCTTCGGCCAGCTTGCGCTTGCGGTCGTTCAGCAGGTATTGCTCGATGGCCGGGCGGGCCTGTTCTTCGCTGACCGGCTGGCTGCGCGAACCGGCCAGCAGCACCACCTGCAGGCCGTTCTGCGCCGGCACCATCATGGCCTGGCCGTCTTTCATCTTCGAGAAAGCCTCCAGGCTGGCCAGCGGCAGCTGCTCGGCGGTGCGCACGGCCTGGTTGCCGGCAAAGCGGATGTCGTTGGCCTTCAGGTATTCCAGGAAGCCGTTGATGTCCTTGGCGCCAGCCAGCTTCTCGCGCAGTTCGGTGTACTGCTCGGGCTTGGCCTCGATGGCGATTTCCTGGATGTTGTAGACGCGGCGTTCACTGAACAGGGCCGGCTTGTCGTCGTAGTACTTCTTGATCTCGGCCGGCGTGGGCTTGGCGGCGGCTTCACCGATCTTTTCCACATAGGCGCGCGACAGGATCTCGCGGCGGGCGGCTTCCAGCTGCTGCACCACGCGCGGGTCGCGGTCGAGCTTCATGTCGTCGCCCTTTTGCAGGGCCAGTTGCTGGTCGATCAGGCGTTCCAGGATCTGCCGGCTGGCGCCATCGGCCTGCTCGGGGCGCAGGCCGCGCTGCTGCTGCAGCACGAAGTTGATCTGGTGGACGGTGATTTCGTCCTTGTTGACCTTGACCGCGGTCTGGCTGGCGGCCTTGTCTTTCTTGTCGCCGCAGCCGGCCAGCATCGCAGCCACGGCGACGACAGCCAGCGGCAACCAGCGGTGGGCCGTGTAGGTCTTGCGGGTCGGGTTCAAATGCATGAATCAGTCCTTGAGGTGTCTCGGTCAGGCCGCCCTGGCGGGGCGCAAGCAGGGCCCAGGCAGGGCTCATACCCCACACATTGGCCGTTTGAGTGTAAACGCTGATCCTGCCCCAACCCGGGCGTGCCACCCCCACAAACCACCGTGCAGGACGGGCACAAATTCATGTTCAAGCCGGTTTTGGCACCGCTGCGCGTCGCTGCTGACTGAGCTTCGCGCTGTTGAACAGCCGCGTTGAACGGGCGATGGATGATGCCTAGCCAGGCCGCTGCTAACAAGATTCAGGCCGTGACTTTGCGCAGCGAACGCGGCGGGATCTCAGCCAGCACCGACAAGATGGCGGGCACGGCAGCGGCCAAGTCCTCGATGCGGTTGCTGCGCGCCAGCACTATGAGGATAGACACGGGCAAGGTGACCAAGTTCTGCTGATATTCCATGCCTTTGTCGGCTGTGAACAGCACGTCAAATTCACCGGCAGCAAGCGCAAGGAGCTTGCCGTTCTTGATGCTGGCCCAGCCTTGGCGTTGGACGGTGACGGCAGAGTGCCCTGTCAACAAAGCGCCCAGGCGCCCTGGTACCGATTCGTCAAGCAAGATGCGCATCAACGCACAGGGCTGTCTTGGCGTCTTCGAGGACTTGGACGGCCAGTTCCCGACTGACGGTTGGAAAGTCTTCCAGGAAGACTTCCAAAGAGTCGCCTGCTTCCAGGTGCTCGAAGATGATACGAACGGGCACCCTGGTGCCGATGAAAACAGGCGTGCCGCCGAGGATCTCAGGGTCTGAAACAACATGCCGGGACTTCATGGCAGGGTCCTCTGCGTCACGCCGTCTGCAGCCTATGCGGCCTGCGTCAGCATTTGATGCCCACGTGCAGCGCCACGATGCCGCCGGCCAGGCGGTGGACGTCGACATGGCCGAAGCCGGCGGTCTTCATCATCGCCTTCAGCGTGGCCTGGTCGGGGTGCATGCGGATGCTTTCAGCCAGGTAGCGGTAGCTGTCGCCGTCCTTGGCGATGAGCTTGCCCAGCAGCGGCATTAGCGTGAAGGAATACCAGTCGTAGGGCTTTTGCAGCAGCGGCGCGGGCTTGGAAAATTCCAGCACCAGCAGGCGGCCGCCGGGGCGCAGCACGCGGCACATTTCGGTCAGCGCGGCGTCCTTGTGCGTCATGTTGCGCAGGCCGAAGGCCACGCTGAGCAGGTCGAAGGCGCCGCTGGCGAAGGGCAGGCGTTCGGCATCGCAGGCGGCCGTGGGCAGCGCCAGGCCGCCGTCGAGCAGGCGGTCGCGGCCGACGCGCAGCATGGCTTCGTTGATGTCGGTCAGCACCACGCGCCCGTTGGGGCCGGCGCTCTGGGCGAAGGCCCGCGCCAGGTCGCCGGTGCCGCCGGCGATGTCCAGCACCTTCATGCCCGGCTGCACCGCGGCCACGGCCACGGTGTAGGCCTTCCAGATGCGGTGCAGCCCCATCGACAGAACGTCGTTCATCAGGTCGTAGCGGCTGGCCACCGAGTCGAACACGCCGCGCACGCGGCGGGCTTTTTCGGCGTCTTCGACGGTCTGGTAGCCGAAATGGGTTTGCGTCATCAGGGGTCCGTTCAGTGGCTGCTGCAGGCGCTGCCGGTGGCGCCTGCCATGGGCGCGTCGCGGTCGACACCGGCGGCCTGCAGACGCGCTTCGTAGCGCTGCCACAGCTCGGCCTGGCTGGCGCCCAGGTGGTAGAGCAGGTCCCAAGAGAAGATGCCGCTTTCGTGGCCGTCGCTGAACACCGGCTGCACCGCGTAGTGGCCCACCGCCGTGAGGTCGACGATGCCGACGGCGCGCTTGCCGGTTTGCAGCACTTCCTGGCCCGGGCCGTGGCCCTGGACCTCGGCCGACGGCGAGTAGACGCGCATCAGCTCGAAGGGAATCTGGAAATGGGCGCCGTCGTCGAAGGCGATTTCCAGGGTGCGCGAGGCCTGGTGCACGGTCAGGGCCGTGGGCTGGGGGGTGTCGCGGTTCAGACCGGCCATGGGGTGGACAAGGGTGGGCTCGAGGATGGGAAAGTGACCGGGCCAGTGTATCGCCCGCCTGCCGTGCGGCCGCAAAAAGCACAAGCGGCGCCAGGGCGCCGCTTGGGATGGTTTGCGCAGCTGCGGCCCAGGGCCGGCCTCAATCGCGACGGCGCATGAACACGAAACCGATGGCGGCAGCGCCAGCCAGCAGCAGGCGGTAGCCCTCGGACGCGGGCAGGACTTCTTCGCGTTCCTGATCAACCTGGCGGCGGTCTGGCGCCCGCGCAGCGGCCGGGGCGGCGCGCGGAACCTCAGCCACGGCAGGGCTGACAGCCGTGGGGCTGCCGGCCAGCGCAGCCCAGGGGCTGGCGCACAGACAGAGAGCAGCAACAACCCGTCGAATCGACATCGAAAACCCCCACTTCCCGTTGGCTTCAGTCTGACAGACCTAGCGTAAACACTGATCCCTGACTCTAGGGGGGGCCTCGGGGCGCAGGGGTCCGAATGTGTCTGCAACAGCAACAAGGGGTTTCTTTGGGCGCCAGTTTGACGGGCCGGCGTGTGGCGACGGAGGGCGGGCTCGAAGGGGCCGGCTGGGGCCCCGATCAGACCAGCACGCGCTCGATGCCCCCTGCATTCGCCCGCGCCACGTAGTCGGGCAGCCAGTTCTCGCCCAGCATCACGCGCGCCATCTCGACCACGATGTAGTCGGCTTCCAGCAGGCCGCTGTTCAGGTCGCCTTCGAAGCGCTTCAGGCCCTGCAGGCAGCTGGGGCAGCTGGTCAGGATCTTCACGTTGGCCTGGGCGGCCGCACTCAGGTCGGGCGTGGCCGCCATCAGCTGGCGCAGGGCGGCTTCACCGGAGCGGATCTCTTCTTCCTTGCGGAAGCGCACCTGGGTGCTGATGTCGGGCCGCGTCACGCCCAGGGTGCCGCTTTCGCCGCAGCAGCGCTCGTTCTTCAGCACATTGGGGCCGACCAGCGCCTTGACGGTCTTCATCGGGTCCTGCAGCTTCATGGGGCTATGGCAGGGGTCGTGGTAGAGGTAGCCGGCGGTGTGCGTGGCGTCGAGCTTGATGCCCTTTTCCAGCAGGTATTCGTGGATGTCGATGATGCGGCAGCCGGGGAAGATGTCCTCGAAGCGGTAGCCCTGCAGCTGGTCGTAGCAGGTGCCGCAGGACACCACCACGGTTTTGATGTCCAGGTAGTTCAGGGTGTTGGCCACGCGGTGGAAGAGCACCCGGTTGTCGGTGATGATCTTCTCGGCCTTGTCGGCCTGCCCGCTGCCGCGCTGCGGGTAGCCGCAGCACAGGTAGCCCGGCGGCAGCACGGTCTGCACG
Source organism: Rubrivivax sp. (assembly GCA_040400915.1). Taxonomy (GTDB): domain Bacteria; phylum Pseudomonadota; class Gammaproteobacteria; order Burkholderiales; family Burkholderiaceae_C; genus Rubrivivax. The sequence goes on along the minus strand of JBBAPI010000006.1, from coordinate 176,570 downwards.
CCGGCGTGCCAGAGCATGGCCTGGGTGGCCAGGCCGACCTGGCTGAACAGCCGTTCCGAGCCGCAGCCGGGGAAGTAGAAGACGGCTTCGGTTTCCGCCGTCGTGCCCTGCGGGTTGCGGATGATGGGGACGTAGTCCTTGTCCTCGATGTCCAGCAGCGCGCGCGCCGTCTTCTTCGGCAGGCCACCCGGCATCTTCTTGTTGATGAAGTGGATGATCTGTTCCTTCATCGGCGCCGCGCCCAGGGTGGCCGGCGGCGCGCCGGTCTGCTTGCGGGCCGGCAACTTCAGCAGGCCGTTCATGAAGCGCTGCACCTTGAAGCCGACATCGACCATGCCCAGGCGCATCAGCTTGATGGTCTGCGGGCTGGTGGCGTTCAGGAACAGCATGGCCGCCGCGTTGCCCGGGCGGAAGCTCTTCTTGCCCATCTTGCGCAGCAGGTTGCGCATGGCCATCGTCACGTCGCCGAAGTCGATGTTCACCGGGCACGGGCTCTCGCACTTGTGGCAGACGGTGCAGTGGTCGGCGACGTCTTCGAAGTCTTCCCAGTGCTTGACGCTGATGCCGCGCCGCGTCTGCTCTTCGTAGAGGAAAGCCTCGATGAGCAGCGAAGTCGCCAGGATCTTGTTGCGCGGGCTGTACAGCAGGTTGGCGCGCGGCACGTGGGTGGCGCACACCGGCTTGCACTTGCCGCAACGCAGGCAGTCCTTGATGCTGGTGCTGATGGCGCCGATGTCGCTCTGCTGCATGATGAGCGACTCGTGCCCCATCAGGCCGAAGCTGGGTGTGTAGGCGGCGCTCAGGTCGGCAGCGCGGCTGTCGCTGGCGGCGCCCCTCAGCAGTTTGCCCTTGTTGAAGCGGCCTTCCGGGTCGATGCGCTGCTTGTAGTCGGCGAAGGCCTGCAGTTCCTCGTCGGTGACGAATTCCAGCTTGGTGATGCCGATGCCGTGCTCGCCGCTGATGACGCCGCCCAGCTGCCGCGCCAGCACCATGATGCGCGCCACGGCTTCGTGCGCCGTCTGCAGCATGGTGTAGTTGTCGCTGTTGACGGGGATGTTGGTGTGCACATTGCCGTCGCCGGCGTGCATGTGCAGCGCTGCCCAGACGCGGCCGCGCAGCACGCCCTGGTGGATGCGCTGGCACTCGGCCAGCAGCGGCGTGAAGGCGCTGCCGGCGAACAGGGCTTGCAGCGGCTTCAGGATCTGCGCCTTCCAGGAAGCGCGCCAGCGCCAGTCCTGCAGCATCGCGAAGCAGGTCTCGCCGCTTGCCTGACCGTTCGGGCCCGAGGCAGCGGCCTGCACCACGTCCAGGTCGGTCAGCCAGTGCTGCCACAGCGCGCGCACCTCGGCCAGCAGCACCAGCGCCTGCTGCACGCGGTCTTCCAGCAGTTCGGCGCTGGGGATGTCGCCGGCGTCGTCGCTCTTGCCCAGCGGCAGGCTGCCCTTCTGGAAAAAGGCCTGCAGCGCGTCGACCAGTTCCAGCTTGTTGCGCAGGCTCAGTTCGATGTTGATGCGCTCGATGCCTTCGGTGTACTCGCCCATGCGCGGCAGCGGAATCACCACGTCCTCGTTCACCTTGAAGGCGTTGGTGTGCTTGGCGATGGCCGCAGTGCGCTTGCGGTCCAGCCAGAACTTCTTGCGCGCGTCGGCACTGACCGCGACGAAGCCTTCACCGCCGCGTGAATTGGCGATGCGCACGACCTCGCTGGTGGCGCGGGCCACGGCGTTCTCGTCGTCGCCGACGATGTCGCCCAGCAGCACCATCTTGGGCAGGCCCAGGCCCGACGAACCGCCGGTGGCGGCCAGCGCCCGCTTGCTCTTGGTGGCGTAGCCGACGGCGCGCAGGTAGCGGTCGTCGAGGTGTTCCAGGCCGGCGAGCAGGACAGGAGAGTGCCCCTGTCCTTCGGCATTTCCGCCCTGCTCTTTCAGGCTGAACAGGTAGTCCTTGATCTCGACGATGCTGGGCACCGCGTCTTTCGGGTTGCCAAAGAATTCCAGGCACACCGTGCGCATGTGCGCCGGCATGCGGTGCAGCACCCAGCGCGCGCTGGTGATCAGGCCGTCGCAGCCTTCCTTCTGGATGCCCGGCAGGCCGGCCAGGAACTTGTCGGTGACGTCCTTGCCCAGGCCTTCCTTGCGAAAGACGCGGCCGGGAATGTCGAGCTGCTCGGTGCGTTCCAGCGTCTTGCCGCTGGCGTCGAAATAGTCCAGCCGGAAGCTGGCCACCGGCGTGTCGTGGATCTTGCCCAGGTTGTGGTTCAGCCGCGTGACTTCCAGCCACTTGGCGTCGGGCGTGACCATGCGCCAGGAGGCCAGGTTGTCCAGCGCCGTGCCCCACAGCACGGCCTTCTTGCCGCCCGCATTCATGGCGATGTTGCCGCCGATGCAGCTGGCCTCGGCCGAGGTCGGGTCGACCGCGAAGACGAAGCCGGCCTTCTCGGCCGCGTCGGTGACGCGCTGGGTGACCACGCCGGCTTCGCTGGTGATGGTGGCGACGGGCGCGCTCAGGCCCGGCAGCACCAGCATCTCGACCGCGCCCATCGCTTCGAGCTTTTCGGTGTTGATGACCGCGCTCTTCCAGGTCAGCGGCACGGCGCCGCCGGTGTAGCCGGTGCCGCCGCCACGCGGAATGATGGTCAGCCCCAGTTCGATGCAGCCGGCCACCAGCGCGGCCATTTCGGCTTCGCTGTCGGGGGTGAGCACGACGAAGGGGTATTCTACGCGCCAGTCGGTGGCGTCGGTGACGTGGCTGACGCGGCTCAGGCCGTCGAACTTGAGGTTGTCCTTCTCGGTGTGGCGCCCCAGCACGCGGCGCGTGGCCTTGCGCAAGTCCCAGACCTCGCGAAAGCGCGCGGCGAAGGCCTCGACGGCCGCACCGGCCGCGGCCAACAATTCGCCGACCAGCGCGTCGCGCTGCGCGTCTTCGGCCACGTTGCGCCGCTTGCTGACCTCGGCCAGGCGGTGCTGCAGCGCGGCGATCAGCAACTGCCGGCGCTTGGGGTTGTCCAGCAGGTCGTCTTCCAGGTAGGGGTTGCGCTGCACCACCCAGATGTCGCCCAGCACCTCGTAGAGCATGCGCGCGCTGCGGCCGGTCTGACGCTCTTGCCGCAGCAGGCTGAGGATGTCCCAGGCCCGCGCGCCGAGCAGGCGGATGACGATCTCGCGGTCGGAGAACGAGGTGTAGTTGTACGGAATCTCGCGCAGCCGCGCCGCGCCTTCACGGGGGCCGTCGGCCGGGGCCACCACGGCAGCGGCCCTCAGGGGGGCGGTGATGGGCAAGGGTGCATTCATGGCTGGCTGTGGCGCTCGGACGAGGGTGACAATGGGCGGCTTGGTGGTCGGCGGGTAATCCCCATTGCCGCCCCGCCGCCGCCCATGACAGAACCCCGATTGTCACAAAGCCGGGCGAGACTCGCGCCCCGGCAACGAATTGCCTTTCGAATTGTCCGACTGAAGGCCTCTGGAGACCCCATGAAACTGCCCAAGCACCTGAACATCCTGGCCTCGGCCGCCGCCCTGGCACTGGCCGCCCTGCCTGTCCACGCTGAAGTCGAGGTGCAGTGGTGGCACTCGATGAGCGGCGCCCTGGGTGAATGGGTGGGCGACCTGGCGAAGAACTTCAACGCCAGCCAGACCGAATACAAGATCGTGCCCACCTACAAGGGCAGCTACCCGGAATCGATGACGGCGGCCATCGCGGCTTTCCGTTCGGGCACCAGCCCGGCCATCCTGCAGGTCTTCGAGGTCGGCACCGCCACCATGATGGCCAGCAAGGGCGCCATCAAGCCGGTGGGCGAGGTGATGAAGGAATCGGGCCTGCCCTTCGACCCGACGGGCTATGTCAGCGCGGTGGCCAGCTACTACACGGCGCCCAACGGCCAGATGCTGAGCATGCCCTTCAACAGCAGCACGACCATCTTCTATTACAACAAGGACGCCTTCAAGGCCGCCGGTATCGACCCCGACAAGGCGCCCAGCACCTGGCCCGAAGTGGCCCTGGCTGCCGCCAAGCTGAAGGCCAGCGGCCACAAGTGCCCCTTCACCACCGGCTGGCAGAGCTGGACGCAGCTGGAAAGCTTCAGCGCCTGGCACAACGTCGAATTCGCCACCAAGCGCAACGGCTTCGGCGGGCTGGACACGCGCCTGGCCTTCAACACGCCGCTGCACGTGCGCCACATCGAGAACCTGTCCAACATGGCGAAGAACGGCCTCTTCGTCTACAAGGGCCGCAACAACACGCCCGACGCCACCTTCCCGAGCGGCGAATGCGCCATGTACACGGGCTCGTCGGGCCTGTACGGCAGCGTCAAGGCCAACGCCAAGTTCGCCTACGGCATGGCGCCCCTGCCCTACTACCCCGACGTGCCCGGTGCGCCGCAGAACACCGTCATCGGCGGCGCCAGCCTGTGGGTGATGGCCGGGCACAAGCCGGCCGAATACAAGGGCGCGGCCGCCTTCTTCAACTACATCAACAGCCCCGAGGTGCAGGCCGCCAGCCACCAGCGCACCGGTTACCTGCCGGTCACCATGGCGGCTTTCAAGCTGACCGACAGCAGCGGCTTCTACAAGAAGTTCCCGGGCACCGACGTGGCACCCAACCAGATGATCCGCAAGGCCACCGACAAGACACGCGGCATCCGCCTGGGCAACTTCGTGCAGATCCGCACCATCATCGACGAAGAGCTGGAACAGGTCTGGGGCGGCAAGAAGACGGCCAAGGAAGGGCTGGATGAAGCCGTGAAGCGCGGCAACGAGCAGTTGGAGAAGTTTCAAAAGGCCAACAAGGGCTGATTCGCTTGGCGACCGAAAAGCGCGTTGTCTTCCGCTCGGCCTGGCTGCCCTGGGTGCTGATGGCGCCGCAGGTGGCCATCATCGGCGTGTTCTTTTTCTGGCCGGCCTGGGAAACGCTGCTGCAGTCGCTGCAGCAGCAGGACGCTTTCGGCACCAGCACCGAATGGGTCGGCCTGGAGAACTTCAGGGCCCTGTTCGCCGACCCCAGCTATCTGGCCTCGTTCAAGACCACGGCCGTGTTCTCGGTGCTGGTGGCGGTGTTCGGGCTGGCCATCTCGCTGCTGCTGGCGGTGATGGCCGACCGCGTGGTCAGGGGCGCTTTGGCCTACAAGACGCTGCTGATCTGGCCCTACGCCGTGGCGCCGGCGGTGGCCGGCGTGCTGTGGCTGTTCATGTTCGCGCCCAGCATCGGCGTGGTGAGCTACGCGCTGCGCCGTGCCGGCTTCGAGTGGAACCACCTGCTGAACGGCAACCACGCGATGGCGCTGATCGTGATGGCCGCGGTGTGGAAGCAGATCTCCTACAACTTCCTGTTCTTCCTGGCCGGGCTGCAGTCGATACCCAAGTCGCTGCTGGAAGCCGCCGCCATCGACGGCGCCAAGCCCTGGCGCCGCTTCTGGACCATCGTCTTCCCGCTGCTGTCGCCGACGACGTTTTTCCTGTTGGTGATCAACATGGTCTACGCCTTCTTCGACACCTTCGGCATCATCGACGCGGCCACCGAAGGCGGCCCGGGCAAGGAGACCTCGGTGCTGGTCTACAAGGTCTACTACGACGGCTTCAAGGCGCTGGACCTCGGCGGCTCGGCGGCGCAGAGCGTGGTGCTGATGGTCATCGTCGTCGGGCTCACCGTCTTGCAGTTCCGCTTCGTCGAGAAGAAGGTGAACTACTGAGATGGTCGAGAACCGCCGCTGGCTGACCCTGCTGTCGCACGCCGTGCTCATCCTTGGCGTGCTGTGCGTGGCGCTGCCGGTCTACATCACCTTCATCGCGTCCACGCACACGGCCCAGGCCATCGTGCAGGTGCCCATGCCCTTGCTGCCGGGGGCCGAGTTCTGGAACAACTACGTGGCCGTGCTCAGCGGCACCGGCCACGGCCCGGGCTCGAGCGCGCCGGTGGGCAAGATGATGTGGGTCAGCCTGGTGTCGGCGCTGGTCATCAGCGGCGGCAAGATCGCCATCAGCCTGCTGTCGGCCTTTGCCATCGTCTACTTCCGCTTCCCCTTCCGCATGTTCTTCTTCTGGGCCATCTTCGTGACCCTGATGCTGCCGGTGGAAGTGCGCATCTTCCCGACCTACAAGGTGGTGGCCGACCTGCACCTGCTGAACAGCTACGCCGGCCTGACCATCCCGCTGATCGCCTCGGCCACCGCCACCTTCTTGTTCCGCCAGTTCTTCATGACGGTGCCGGATGAATTGGTGGAAGCCGCGCGCGTGGATGGCGCCGGGGCCATGCGCTTCTTCAAGGACATCCTGGTGCCGCTGTCTTCGACCAGCATCGCGGCACTGTTCGTCATCCAGTTCATCTACGGCTGGAACCAGTATCTGTGGCCGCTGCTGGTGACCACCAACGAAGACATGTACCCGGTGGTCATCGGCATCAAGCGCATGATTTCCGGCGGCGACGCGGCGCAGCAATGGAATCTGGTGATGGCCACCGCCATGCTGGCCATGCTGCCGCCGGCGCTGGTCGTCATGCTGATGCAGAAGTGGTTCGTCAAGGGCCTGGTCGACACCGAAAAATGAAGAACAAGAAGCACAGGCAGCCATGGGCGCGATAGCACTGCGGAACGTCGAGAAGTCCTACGGCTTCGGGCCGAAGGCGAACAAAGTGATCCACGGCGTGAACGCCGAGATCGCCGACGGCGAGTTCATCGTCATCGTCGGGCCCAGCGGCTGCGGCAAGAGCACGCTGCTGCGCATGGTGGCGGGGCTGGAAGTCATCACCGCCGGCGAGATCGCCATCGGCGGGCGGGTGGTGAACCAGCTGGAACCTGCAGAGCGCGACATCGCCATGGTCTTCCAGAACTACGCGCTCTACCCGCACATGAGCGTCTTCGAGAACATGGCCTACGGCTTGAAGATCGCCAAGCTGCCGGCGGCCGAGATCGAGGCACGGGTGCAGAAGGCGGCCAAGATCCTGGAGCTGGGCGCGCTGCTGCAGCGCAAGCCGCGCGAGCTGTCGGGCGGCCAGCGCCAACGCGTGGCCATGGGCCGCGCCATCGTGCGCCAGCCGCAGGTGTTTCTCTTCGACGAGCCGCTGTCCAACCTGGACGCCAAGCTGCGCGCCGCCACGCGGCTGGAAATCCAGAAGCTGCATGCCGAGCTGGGCGTCACATCCCTCTTCGTGACCCACGACCAGGTCGAAGCGATGACGCTGGCGCAGCGCATGATCGTGATGAACGCCGGCCGCATCGAGCAGATCGGCACGCCCGAGCAGGTCTACGGCCAGCCGGCCAGCACCTTCGTGGCCAGCTTCATCGGCAGCCCGCCGATGAACCTGATGCCGGGCCAAGTCGAGGGCTTGAACGTGCGCCTGGGCGAGCTAAGCCTGCCGCTGCCCGCTGCAGCGCCGCGCCAGGGCGCGCTGACGCTGGGCGTGCGCCCCGAGCACGCCGCGCTGGACGCCGCCGGCGCCTGGTCGCTGCGGGTGGAGCTGCTGGAAATGCTGGGCGCCGAGCGACTGGTCTACGGCCAGCTGGGTCACGGTGACAAAGGCGCGCCCTTCACGCTGCGCATCGAGGCCACGCTGGTGCCGCCCAAGCCCGGCAGCACCGTGCGCCTGAGCGTCAAGCCCGAGCACCTGCACTGGTTCGACAGCGGCAGCGGGCAGCGGGTCTGAACAAATGACGGCGCTCTACGAACCCTGGCCGCTGCCGCTGTGGATTGCCCACCGCGGCGCCGGCAAGCTGGCGCCCGAGAACACGCTGGCGGCCTTCCGCGTCGGCGCGTCGCACGGCTTTCGGGCCTTCGAATGCGATGTGAAACTCAGCGCCGATGGCGTGCCTTTCCTGCTGCACGACAGTACGCTGGACCGCACGACGCCGGTGCGCGGCGTGGCCGGCTCCAAGGACTGGGCCGAGCTGTCGCGCACCGACGCCGGCGGCTGGCACAGCCGCAGCTTCGCGGGCGAGCCCATCCCCAGCCTGGAGTTGATCGCGCGTTACATCCAGCGCAACGGCCACGCGCTGAACATCGAGATCAAGCCCACGCCGGGCCAGGAACACGCCACCGGCCTGGCCGTAGGCCGCGCCTGTCTGCACCTGTGGGACAGCCCTGCGTCGCTGCCGCTGTTCAGCAGCTTCCGCCCCGACGCGCTGCAAGGCGCGCGCGAGGCCGCGCCGCAGATCCCGCGCGCCCTGCTGCTCGACACGCTGTGGCCGGGCTGGTGGGAGATGGCGCAGGCCCTGGGCTGCGTGGCGGTGGTGACGAACTACAACCTGATGGATGCGGCGCTGATCGAACGCCTGCACGGCGCCGGCCTGCGCGGACTTTGCTACACGGTGAACGACCCGGCCGAGGTGCAGCGCCTGCTGCGCCTGGGCATAGCCGGGATCATCACCGACGCGGTGGACAGGTTTTCACCGGGGGCCGTCGGTCTGCACGACTGATCAACCCGCCGGCCGCACGTCCGCTTCCAGCCCCAGCCATTCCGATTCCCGCTCGGGCTCGGGCAGCTGCTTCAGTTCGCGGATCAGCGGCAGCCGCCAGGCGACGATGACCAGCAGCACCGACACGCCGCCGGCAAAGCCCAGCGCCGCGCGCAGGCCCACGTGTTCGCCCAGCCAGCCGCCCAGCAAGGCGCCGGGCGCGGCGGCCAGCAGGGTCAGCCAGCGCATGGTGCTGGTCATGCGGCCGAGCAGCGGTTCGGGCGTCACGGCCTGGCGCAGCGCCAGGAAGTTGATGAAGATGAAGACCGCGCCGGTGGTGAACAGCATCAGCATGGCCGCGAAGGCCGCCACGCCCCAGGCGTTGGCCGGCGCCACGGCCAGCAGCAGCCAGCCGGCGCCGCAGATGGCGTAACCCACCACCAGACAGGGCCCCGGGCCGATGCGGTGGCTGACGCGGCGGCCCAGCACGCTGCCGCTGACGGTGCCGAAACCCATGCTCATGTAGCACAGGCCGATGGCGTGTTCGCTGAGGCCCAGGGTGCGCGTGGCGAACAGGATCTGCACCGTCACCGCGGCGTAATGGCACATCTGCCAGACGCCCATCAGGATGCCCAGCGTCAGCAGCAGCCGGTTGCCGACGACGAAGCGCAGGCCCACCTGCAGGTCACGCAGGAAGTGGCCGGGCGGGCGCGCTTCGCGGCGTTCGTGGATCTGGATGCCGCGCAGGATCAGCGCCGAGCCCAGCAGCAGCAGCGCGTTGACCAGCAGGGCCAGCGGCGCGCCGAAGATCTTGATCAGCGCGCCCGCCAGGCCCGGCCCGGCGACCTCGGCACCCGAGGTGGCGAGTGCGTTCTTGGCATGCGCCTCGACCAGGCGGTCGCGCGCCACCACCTGGGTCAGCACGATCTGCGCGGCCGTCCCCGACACCGTGTGCACCAGCCCCAGCATGAAGCCCACCGCATACAGCCAACCCATGCCCAGCCAGCCCATCCACCAGGCCAGCGGCACGCTGGCCGCCGCGAAGGCCGCCAGCGTTTCGCCGACGACGTAGACCGGCAGCTTGCGCACGCGGTCCAGCCAGACGCCGGCGGGCAGCGAGAACAGCATGAAAGGCAGCAGTTCGATGGCCGTCAGCAGGCCCATCTGCGTCGGGCTGGCGTGCAGCAGCACGGCCGCCGTCAGCGGCAGCGCCAGCATCATCACCTGGTTGCCGAAGCTGCTGGTGAGGATGGAGGTCCACAGCTTCAGGTAGGACGGATCGCGCAGCAGGTCGCCTGCCGGGATCTTGGGCAGCACGCTCAAGACCGGTAATCGGCGTTGATGCTGACGTAGTCGTGCGACAGGTCGCAGGTCCAGACCGTGGTCTGCGCGGCGCCGCGGTTCAGGTGGATGCGGATGGTGATTTCGCTGCGCTTCATCACCCGCTGGCCGTCTTCTTCGCGGTAGCTGGGCAGGCGGCCGCCGGCGCGCACCACGGCCACGTCGGCCAGGTCCATGTCGATGCCGGTCTGGTCCAGATCGGCGATGCCGGCATAGCCCACCGCGGCCAGGATGCGGCCCAGGTTGGGGTCGCTGGCGAAGAAGGCGGTCTTGACCAGTGGCGAGTGCGCAATGGCGTAGGCCGCCAGCTTGCACTCGGCCTCGTCGCGGCCGCCTTGCACGTGGACGGTGATGAACTTGGTGGCGCCCTCGCCGTCGCGCACGATGGCCTGTGCCAGTTGCTGGGCCAGCGACACCAGCGCGTCGCGCAGGGCCTGGCCCTCAGCCGAGTCGAGGGCCGTGATGGCGGCGTGGCCGGCCTGCTGGGTGGCCATCAGCACCAGGGAATCGTTGGTGGACGTGTCGCCGTCGATGGTGATGCGGTTGAAGCTGAGGTCGGCCGCCTCGGTCAGCAGCGGCTGCAGCAGGGCCGATGCGATGACGGCGTCGGTGGCGATGAAACCCAGCATCGTCGCCATGTTCGGGCGGATCATGCCGGCGCCCTTGCTGATGCCGGTGAGCGTGACGGTGCGGCCGCCGATCTGCAGCTGGCGCGACGCCGCCTTCGGCAGCGTGTCGGTGGTCATGATGCCGGTGGCGGCATCGCCCCAGGCGTCGGCGCGCAGGTCTTGCAGCGCGGCGGGCAGGCCGGCTTCGATGCGGTCCACCGGCAGCGTTTCCATGATCACGCCGGTCGAAAACGGCAGCACTTGGTCGGCCCGGACGTCCATCAGCGCAGCCAGGGCTGCGCAGGTCCGGCGCGCGCGCGCCAGACCATCGGCACCCGTGCCGGCGTTGGCGTTGCCGGTGTTGATGACGACGGCGCGCACCGCGCTGCCGCCGGCCAGGTGTTCGCGACAGACCTGCACCGGCGCGGCGCAGAAGCGGTTCTGCGTGAAGACGCCCGCCACCGCCGTGCCGGCATCCAGCGCGAAGACGACGAGATCGCGCCGGTTGGCCTTGCGGATGCCGGCCATGGCGGTGCCGATGCGCACGCCGGGGACGGGAAGCAGGCTCGAGGCATCAGGGACGGACAGGTTCACGGGCATGACGGCGGTGAGCAGAGTGGCAAGGCCGGCCAATTGTAGGTAGGCCAGCCCTCAAAGCGCCTTCACGCTTTGCAGGTGACAGCGCCAGCGGCCTGCTCGGGACGGGCGTCTGAACCTGCCAAGAGCCTAGGTATGAACCCACCCCCTCGTCTGGGTGGGAGCCCATATCAGGCAGGTCGACAGGTTCGGTACTTAGTCATATATTACTTCATCGATCATCTTATGACCGAAGTCCTTGTTGGCCTGCGCAAGCCCCGGCTCGGAGGGCCCAAGGCGAAGAAAGACCACTTGCCGTTTCCATCACCGAAGGAGTACCCATGTTCAAGTCCGTGACATGCTTGAAGTCAGCAGCAACTGCCGTTGCACTGCTGAGCGCCCTGGCCCAACCGGCATTCGCTAACGGCGTTAGCCTGGTTCTCAGCGTATCCAATGTGACGCGTCAGATCTGCACGGGCCTCAATCAACCCACATGCACGTCAGCCAGCGCGACTGGGTTTTCGGAGATGTTGAGGATCGATGAGCCGGCTCTGTCCACTTTCGATACAAGCACAGCCGGCTTTCCCGCTACTTCGGCAATTTTTGGCTTCCCGTACGCGTCCACAGGCAACCCGTACACCGGATCTCTGCAATCCATTTTGACGATGCCCCCAACCCTGACAACGGCGTTTTCCCAGTTTGACAACAATTTCGACACGGGTGGCGGAGCCGGCTTGGCGACCGCTTTGATCTTTGCCGACCAAACCTACGACGACGGAAACGGGTTGACAGGCGAGTTCTTGCAGACATACAGCCTGCAAAGCTTACTGTCGTCTCTTGCCGCGTACGATGACCTGACAACGACGTCTCTGTTCGACTTCCTCAGCCCGCTCGTGAATCAATTGACGGGAAGCTACTTCTCTTCAGGCGCCGCTTCGGCGCTGTCAGCGGCCAGCGGTAGTTTCACCAGCTATGCATACACAAGCTACAGCGGTGATGTGACCCTGAGTGGGATTGCATTTGTACCCGAGCCGGCGACGCTGGCGCTGGTGGCCGCCGCGCTGGCGGCTGCGAGCAGGGTCCGACGTGCTGCGCGTCGCCAGGCATGAACGCGTGAATGAGCTTTGGGGCCTGTCGCGCCCGCGGCCGTTTTCCAACCCAGCCACGCAGTGGTCGCTGACGCCCCGCCATCGCGAGATGGTTTCGCATTTCGCATTTCGTGCTTCGTTGTCGCCCGCGATAAGGGCTTGATCAGGAGAGAAATTCCATGAAACTGCATACACAGAAGACCATCCACAGTCTGCGCATCAGTGCGCTGGCGATCACCTTGCTGGCACCCATGGGTGAGGCACTGGCAGTTGACCGGGTGGATGTCACGTACACGCCCAACCAGCTCCGGCGTGACCCTTACGCTGTGGACGCGGAAGGTCAGGACATACTGGACCGCATCAACGAGCAGAACCTGCGCTTCGGCGGCCCGCTGGACAAAGACTTCTTCAATCGCACCCTGGCCGCCATCCAGGCGCAACAGCTGGCCAACCCACTGTTGATTCCAGGTGCCAATGCGCCGATCACAGTGCCTCGTTGGAAGTCCATCGGCCCGACTGCCAACCAGGTGAATCAGAACGACATCTCGTTGGCGAAAGTGATCAGTGGACGTTTGCGCTCCGTCCTGCCTCACCCCACGGATCCGAACACCCTGTACGTCCTGTCTTCAGGCGGAGGGATGTGGAAGACGACCGACCTGAACGCACCGTTCCCGAACTGGAAGCCGCTGACCGACGCGACCATCAGTACCAGCGGTGGCGCGGCGGCCATGGGCAGCAACCCGGACACGCTCTACCTCGGCCTCGGCGATCCCTTTGACGGCTTGGCCCTGCTGGGCGGCTACATGCTTCGCTCAACCAACGGTGGCGCGACCTGGAGCGTGCCGGTCAGTCTGCCCACCGCGGGCGTGGTCACGGATGTCAAGGTCGACAGCTCAGGCGGATCCGATGTCGTTCTGGCGGCCACCAACCGTGGGCTTTATCGGTCTACCAACGCTGGCGTGAGCTACAGCCCTGCAACAGGCATCCCGACGGCGCGATCAGTCGCCAGTCTGGCCAAGACGTCAGCCGGTTGGCTGGCGGCAACCTTCGTGGGCGACAACTGCTGCCGTTTCGGGCTGGGTGCCAGTGCGGTCATCTACCTGTCTACCGACGGCGGGGCCACCTGGACTGCAACCACGGGCACGCCTGCCGGCACTGCGCGCTTCACCTTGGCCGTGGGGCGGCCAGGTGATGCGGTCGTCTACGCCGTTGCGAACCAGAACCGAACCTACAGCGGCTCGAGCGTCGTCAACAGCGGCATCGACCAGAAGGATGTGTGGAGGTCAGCCGACGGTGGCCTGAACTGGGCTTCGCTGGCGATGACACCGGGCGGCCGGGCGCCGACCAACCCCAATGCGGAGCAGCCTGACCTGAACTTCCTGCACAGCCAGGGCTGGTACAACCAGATGTTGGTCGTCGACCCGAGCGATGCCACGCGCAACACGGTCTACATCGGCGGCAACCTCGCAACCGGCAAGTCCACCGACGGTGGCGCAAGCTGGAAGGTCATCACCAACTGGCTGGCGCAATTCGGACTGCCCTACAGCCACGCCGACCACCACACCGCAACGATTTCCACGGCCGGGGGCGGCACACGCGTCTACTACGGCAACGACGGTGGCCTGTTCTACAGCGACGACGGCGGCGCCACCTTCAGCGACCGCAAGAACATAGGGCTGGTCAACCATCTGATGTACTCGTTGGCGGTCTCGGGTTCCGATCCTTCCAGCGTCGTATCGGGTTTGCAGGACAACGGAACTCTGATTCGAATCAATGGAGGTACCGTCTACAACGGTACTTTCGGAGGCGATGGCTTTGGCACGGCATGGAGCCAAGCCAACAGCCCGGTGGCGATGGGATCGTATGTGTACAACTATGTCTATTACACGAATCCCGGTGTCTCGCCGACAGACCAGCCGCTCTGGCAAAACCCCACAGAAAATACCCCTGACCCGAGTTGCAGCACGCTGGGTGGCGACAACTACAATGGCCTGGATTCCTGCTACGCGTATTTCGTGACCTCCATCGCCACGCCCGGCGCTGCGGCCGATCCAACGGGCAAGGTTTTCTTCGCCCGTACCGCGTATGAGTTGTACAAGACTGCTGATGGCGGCAACTCCTGGAATTCCTTGTCGCTGACGGATTCGAATATTTTCGCTGACAACATTCGGTCCTCATGGCACGTCATCGGCGTGCACCCGCGGGATGTGAATCGCATCGCTGCCGGCACCACGGGCAGACGCGTGCGGGTCACGACCAACGGCGGCACAAGCTGGGTACACCGCGTGATGCCGAGTTCGCTGACGGGCGGCTTCAACAGCGCCGTAGCCTGGATCAACGACACGAGCTTCTTTGTCGGGTCGGAAAACGCGGGCACGCAACCGGACAACTGTTTCGTGCACAAGTCAAGCAATCTTGGCTTGAGCTTTACCAAGGCTTGCACAGGCCTGCCGGCGGTACCCATTCAGAAAATTCTGGTGAGCCCTGCTGACCCGACGGGATTGACGGCTTACGCGGCCACCTGGATCGGTGTCTATCGGACGACCAACGGCGGCGCCAGTTGGTCTCAGTTCGGGGCCGGATTGCCCGTGGTCAAGGTCAGTGACCTGTACATGCCTGCGCGCGGGGGCTTCTTACGCATTGCGACCTACGGTCGCGGTATTTGGGAAATTCCGACAGCGCGCTGAAATCAGTTCGTCGATCCGCTGTCTGGCCGATGGGCGGTGAAGGTTCCCACCCATCCTCCGGCGTCGCGCTGGCCTTTTTTCAGTCAGCGCGACGCTCTAGCGACACCCCGGTGATCAGGCCAGCTTGCCGTGGCAAGCCTTGTACTTCTTGCCGCTGCCGCAAGGGCAAGGGTCGTTGCGCCCGACCTTGGGCATGTCGGCCAGCACGGTGTCGGGGTCGGTCACTGAAGACACGCTGCCGTCCTCGTTGGGATGGGTGTAGGTCACGTTGGCGATCTGCTCGGCCTGCGCTTCCATGGCCTCGGCGGCTTGGGCCACCTGCTCCTGCGACTGGATGCGCACGTTCATCAGCACCCGCGTGACTTCCATCTTCACCACGTCCAGCAAGGCGCTGAACAGGTCGAAGGCCTCGCGCTTGTATTCCTGCTTGGGGTTCTTCTGGGCGTAGCCGCGCAGGTGGATGCCCTGGCGCAGGTAGTCCAGCGCCGCCAGGTGTTCACGCCAGTGGCTGTCGATGGCCTGCAGCAGCACCATGCGCATGAAGGGCGTGAACTGCTCGCCGCCGACCAGTTCGACCTTGGCGGCGAATTGCGCGTCGGCGGCGGCCACCACCTTGGCGATGAGGTCGTCGTCGGTGACGGAATCGCTCTGCTCGACCTCGGCCTTGAGTGCCACGTCGAGCTGCCATTCCTCGCGCAGCACGCGCTCCAGGCCGTTCAGGTCCCATTGCTCTTCCAGCGTGCCAGCGGGCACGAAGGTGCGCACCACGTCGCTCATGGTGCTCTTGCGCAGGTTGGTGATCTGCTCGTCGAGATTCGCGGCTTCCAGGATCTCGTTGCGCTGCTGGTAGATGACCTTGCGCTGGTCGTTGGCGACGTCGTCGTATTCCAGCAGTTGCTTGCGCATGTCGAAGTTACGTGCTTCGACCTTGCGCTGCGCGCTTTCGATGCTGCGGTTGACGATACCGGCCTCGATGGCCTCGCCCTCGGGCATCTTCAGGCGGTCCATGATGGCCCGCACGCGGTCGCCCGCGAAGATGCGCATCAGCTGGTCGTCCAGGCTCAGGTAGAAACGGCTGGCGCCGGGGTCGCCCTGGCGGCCTGAACGGCCGCGCAACTGGTTGTCGATGCGCCGGCTTTCGTGGCGCTCGGTGGCCACGATGCGCAGGCCGCCGGCGACCTTGACCTGGTCGTGCAGCGACTGCCATTCGTCCTTCAGCTGCTGGGCGCGGCGATCGCGCTCAGCAGCTTCCAGGGCCGCGTCTTCTTCCAGGAACTGGATCTGCTTTTCGACGTTGCCGCCCAGCACGATGTCGGTGCCGCGGCCGGCCATGTTGGTGGCGATGGTGATGACGCCCGGCCGCCCGGCCTGGGCCACGATCTCGGCCTCCTTGGCGTGCTGCTTGGCGTTGAGCACCTGGTGCGGCAGCTTGGCCGTGGTCAGCAGCGCCGAGATCAGTTCTGAATTCTCGATCGAGGTGGTGCCCACCAGCACCGGCTGGCCGCGCTGGTGGCAGTCGCGGATGTCGGCGGTGACGGCGTCGTACTTCTCTTTCGTCGTCTTGTAGATCAGGTCGTTGTCGTCCTTGCGGATGGTCGGCCGGTTCGGCGGGATGACCACCGTTTCCAGGTTGTAGATCTCCTGGAATTCATAGGCCTCGGTGTCGGCCGTGCCGGTCATGCCGCCGAGCTTGCCGTACATGCGGAAGTAGTTCTGGAAGGTGACCGAGGCCAGGGTCTGGTTCTCGCTCTGGATCTGCACGCCTTCCTTGGCCTCGACGGCCTGGTGCAGGCCGTCGCTCCAACGCCGGCCGGTCATCAGGCGGCCGGTGAATTCGTCGACGATCACCACCTCGCCGTTCTGCACCACGTAATGCTGGTCGCGGTTGTAGAGGTGGTTGGCGCGCAGCGCGGCGTACACATGGTGCATCAGCGCGATGTTGGAGGGGTCGTAGAGACTGGCACCCTCAGGCAGCAACCCGGCTTCGCCGAGCAACTGCTCGGCCTTCTCGTGGCCCGATTCGGTGAGGAAGACCTGGTGCGATTTTTCGTCGACCGTGAAGTCGCCGGCGTCGATGACGCCTTCGCCGGTGCGCATGTCTTCCTCGCCGATCTGCTTCTTCATGCGCGGCACCACCGCATTGATGCGCACGTACATGTCGGTGTGGTCTTCGGCCTGACCCGAGATGATCAGCGGCGTGCGCGCCTCGTCGATCAGGATCGAGTCCACCTCGTCGACGATGGCGTAGTTCAGGCCGCGGGCGACGCGGTCGCGCACGTCCTGGACCATGTTGTCGCGCAGGTAGTCGAAGCCGAATTCGTTGTTGGTGCCGTAGGTGACATCGGCGGCGAAAGCGGCCTGCTTTTCCTCGCGGCTCATGCCAGGCACGTTGACGCCCACGGTCAAGCCCAGGAAGGTGTACAGGCGCCCCATCCATTCGGCGTCACGCCGCGCCAGGTAGTCGTTGACTGTCACCACGTGGACGCCCTTGCCGGCCACGGCGTTCAGGTAGACCGGCAGCGTGGCCATCAGCGTCTTGCCTTCGCCGGTGCGCATCTCGGCGATCTTGCCCTGGTGCAAGGTGATGCCACCGATCAGCTGCACATCGAAGTGGCGCATCTTCAGCGCCCGCTTGCCGCCTTCACGCACCGTGGCGAAGGCCTCGGGCAGCAACTCGTCGAGCGAGGCGCCATCGGCCACCCGCTTGCGGAATTCTTCGGTCTTGGCGCGCAATTCGGTGTCGGACAAGACCTCGAACCGGGCTTCCAGGGCGTTCACCTGGTCGACGATGCGCCGGTAGGTCTTGAGCAGGCGCTCGTTCCGGCTGCCGAATATCTGGGTCAGGATCTTGGGGAACATGCGGCGTCGAGCTCTCGGGGTTCGGGTGCAGGCGCGGCAGCCTAAGCTCGGCCGCAACGCGCGTGCACATCCATCTGGGGGTACGGCGACCGCTTGCAAGACGAACCCGATTCGCGTTTCCCCCCGTAAAAGCGGGGCCGACCGGGGGCTCGTGCGGCGCACGCAAAGCATCTGACTTTATCACCCGCCGCGTCTCGCCGAACCGACCCGGCGCCCGTGTCGTTAGACTGCGGATGTGACATCCACCACCCACCTCGGGATCAAGCTGAACACGGCGCTGGACCGCAGCGAACCGCTGGCCGGTCTGCTGCAGCGGGTGCGCGATTCGAAGGCGCGGCTGAACGCCTTGAACAGCCTGCTGCCAGCGGCGCTGCGGGCCGGCATCCGGTCGGGGCCCCTGGACGACGAAGCCTGGGTGCTGCTGGTCGACAACGCGGCCTCGGCCGCCAAACTGCGCCAGCTCTTGCCGGCCCTGGAGGCCGAGCTGCGCGCCCAGGGCTGGAGCAAACCCCCGATCAAGATCCAGGTGCTGCGGCGGGCCTGATTTCGGTGGTGCCGGCTTTCGGAATCGAACCGAAGACCTTCCGCTTACAAGGCGGGTGCTCTACCAACTGAGCTAAGCCGGCGTGGCTGCAAATTGTAGGTGCGGCGCCTGGGCGAAGGCCGCTTCGGGCCGCCACGGTGACCGCCTGAGGTCACGGCCGGCGGCTTATTTGATCCGTTTGAGGGCCGGTCGTCCGCCGGGCGGCGTCTTGGGATCGGGCGGCCCGTCCGTCGGCTCGGCCGGGGCCGACGCGGCAGGGGTTTCCACGGCACCCAGTCCGGGCGGGGCCAGACGCAAGCCGCGCGCGGCGCCGGGTCCGACCTCGACCGGCGCATCGGCCTTGGCGCCGCCTTCCGTGGGCATCGGGAAGGCCATGCCCTGGCCGTTTTCGCGGGCATAGATGGCCACGACGTGACCGATGGGCACCTTGATCTCGCGCGCCATGCCGCCGAAACGCGCCTTGAATTCGACGTACTCGTTGCCCAGTTGCAGCCCCGAGGTGGCGTCGAAGCCGACGTTGAGCACGATCTCGTTGTTCTTCACGTACTCCATGGGCACCTGCACGCCGGGCCCGACGTGCACGGCGATGTAGGGCGTGTAGCCGTTGTCCGAACACCAGTCATGCAAGGCCCGCAACAGATACGGGCGGGTGGAGGTGCCTTGGGCGCCGAGCGAGTCAACCATGGTCAGCTCGCCCCCTTTACTTGCGCATGACCTTTTCGGACGGCGTCAGCGCCTCGATGTAGGCCGGGCGCGAAAAGATGCGCTCGGCGTACTTCAGCAGCGGCACGGCGTTCTTGCTCAGGTCGATGCCGTAGTAGTCCAGCCGCCACAGCAGCGGCGCGATGGCCACGTCGAGCATGCTGAAGTCGTCACCCAGCATGTACTTGTTCTTCAGGAAGATGGGCGCCAGTTGCGTCAGGCGGTCGCGGATCTGGTCGCGGGCCTTTTCCAGCTGCTTTTCCGTGGCCTTGACGCCGCGGCCTTCCAGCAGGTTGACGTTGCTGAACAGTTCCTTTTCAAAGTTGAACAGGAACAGCCGCACGCGGGCGCGCGCCACCGGGTCGCCGGGCATCAGTTGCGGGTGCGGGAAGCGCTCGTCGATGTACTCGTTGATGATGTGCGACTCGTACAGGATCAGGTCGCGTTCGACGAGGATGGGCACCTCGTTGTAGGGGTTCATCAGCGCGATGTCTTCGGGCTTGGCGAAGATGTCCACGTCACGGATCTCGAAGTCCATGCCCTTCTCGAACAGCACAAAGCGGCAGCGGTGCGAATAGGGGCAGGTCGTTCCGGAATACAGCACCATCATGGCGTGGGCCTTTCTCTTCAGCTTCTCAGCACGTCAAAAAACACAAAACGCAGTGGCTACCTCGGTCTGGACCGATGTCGCTCCACTGCGCAGCAAGCCCGGCCGTACGCTGGTTCGTACGGCCGGGGCCTGACTTCTCGAACTACTTGATGTCTTTCCAGAACGCCGCGTTCAGGCGCCAGGCAATGACCGTGAACACGGCCAGGAACAACATCACCCAGACACCCAGCCTGACCCGGCTGTTTTGTTCGGGCTCGCCCATCCATTGTAGGAAGGCCACCAGGTCGGCCACCGAGTCGTTGTACTGGGCCTGGGTCTGGGTGCCGGTCGTGATCGGCTCGTAACCCTTGAACACATGCGCGACCTTGGACGGATCGTGCGGGTCTTTCTGATCGACCATCACCGCGCGCTGCTGGCCTTGCAACTCCCACAGCACGTGGGGCATGGCCGAGTTGGGGTACGCGGTGTTGTTCCAGCCCGTGGCCTTGCTGTCATCGCGGTAGTAGCTGCGCAGGTAGGTGTAGACGTAGTCGGCACCACTGCCCTTTTCGTTGGCGCGTGAACGGGTGATCAGCGTCAGATCGGGCGGCACGACACCAAGCCAGTCCTTGGCGTCTTTCGGGTCCAGCGCGGCCTTCATCAGGTCACCGACCTTGACGCCGGTCAGCACCAGGTTGTCCTTGATCTGCTGCTCGCTCAGGCCGATGTCACGCAGCCGGTTGTAGCGCATGAAGGCCGCGTTATGGCAGTTCAGGCAGTAATTGACGAAGAGCTTGGCGCCGTTTTGCAGCGCGGCCATGTCGGTCAGACGCTTGGTCGGGAACTTGTCCCAGGCCGGGCCTTCGGTGTTGGCTTGCGCCGAACCGAAGAGGGCCAGCGATGCCAGCAGCGCGAGGATGAGTTTTTTCATGGTTTCGACTCCGCCGTGCGCGTTCAGTGGGCGTGGAAAGTCACGCGGTCAGGCACCGGCTTGAATTCACCCCAGGTGCTCCACCAGGGCATCAGCAGGAAGAAGCCGAAGTAGAACAGCGTGCCGGCCTGCGACATCAGCGTGCCCACCACCGTCGGCGGCTGGATGCCCAGGTAACCGAGGACCGCAAAGACCACGACGAAGACACCGTAAAGGATCTTGTTCCAGCTCGGGCGGTAGCGGATGGACTTGACCGGGCTCTTGTCGAACCAGGGCAGGCCGAACAGGATCATCACGGCGCCGCCCATCACCACCACGCCCCAGAACTTGGCGTCGAAGGACTTCAGCATCACGGCCAGCACCAGGGCGCCGACCAGCGGAGCGAACTTCCACAGGCCCTTGAAGCCACCCTTGAGGAAAGCCAGCACACCGGCTACGGCCGTCAGCCCCACGAACACATTGACCATGTCGTCGGTGACCGCGCGCAGCATCGAGTAGTAGGGCGTGAAATACCAGACCGGCGCAATGTGCAGGGGCGTCTTCAGCGGGTCAGCCGGGATGAAGTTGTTGAACTCCAGGAAGTAGCCGCCCATTTCCGGCGCGAAGAAGATCACCGCTGTGAAGATCATCAGGAACACGCTGACGCCCATCACATCGTGCACCGAGTAGTAGGGGTGGAAAGGGATGCCGTCCAGCGGGATGCCGGTCTTCGGGTCGCGCTTGGCCTTGATCTCGATGCCGTCGGGGTTGTTGGAACCCACGTCGTGCAGCGACAGCAGGTGCGCCACGACCAGACCCAGCAACACCAGCGGCACGGCGATCACGTGGAAGCTGAAGAAGCGGTTCAGCGTGGCGTCGCCGACCACGTAGTCGCCGCGGATCAGCAGTGACAGGTCAGGGCCGACGAAAGGAATCGCCGCAAAGAGGTTGATGATGACCTGGGCGCCCCAGTAGCTCATCTGGCCCCAGGGCAGCAAATAGCCCATGAAGGCTTCGGCCATCAAGGCCAGGAAGATGGCGCAGCCGAAGATCCAGACCAGTTCGCGCGGCTTCTTGTAGCTGCCGTAGATCAGGCCGCGGAACATGTGCAGGTAGACCACGACGAAGAAGGCACTGGCACCGGTGCTGTGCATGTAGCGCACCAGCCAGCCCCAGGGCACGTCGCGCATGATGTACTCGACCGAGGCGAAGGCCAGGTTCGCGTCGGGCTTGTAGTGCATCACCAGGAAGATGCCGGTGACGATCTGGATGACCAGCACCAGCAGCGCCAGGGCGCCAAAGAAATACCAGAAATTGAAGTTCTTCGGCGCGTAGTACTCCGACATGTGCACCTTGTAGGCGTCGAAAGCGGTCGGAAACCGGTTTTCGATCCAGGTGGACGCCTGGACCAACGTGCCAGCGCCAGCGGGCGCTTCCTTGAATTCAGCCATCTTGACCTCAGACTTCAGGGGTTACTACAGGGAACTGGAGGCTCACGCCTTCTTGTCTTCGCCGATGACGAGGACGGCGTCGGAAACATACATGTGCGGCGGCACTTCGAGGTTGTCCGGCGCGGGCTTGTTCTTGTAGACGCGGCCGGCGAGGTCGAAGGTGGAACCGTGGCAGGGACACAGAAAACCGCCATTCCAGTCGTCGGGCAGCGAAGGCTGCGCGCCGGTGGTGAAGCGGTCGCTGGGCGAGCAACCCAGGTGCGAACAGATGCCCACGCCGACGAAGAATTCGGGCTTGATCGAACGCCCTTCATTGCGCGCATAGACCGGCGTCAAGTCGGCCGGCTTGCGTTCGGACTTGGGATCAGCCAAGTCCTTGTCGTTCTTGGTCAGGGCCGCGACCTGCTCGGGCGTGCGGCGGATGATCCACACCGGCTTGCCGCGCCACTCGACGGTGAGCTTCTCGCCCGGCTTGATGGCGCTGATGTCGACCTGCACCGGCGCGCCGGCAGCCCGGGCGCGCTCGGACGGCGCGAAGGTGCTGACGAAAGGCACGGCAACAGCGGCGCCACCCAGGGCGCCAGCACCACAGGTGATGGCCAGCCACGTGCGGCGGCCCGAGTCAACGGTGGCACCTGAAGGGAAGGCGGGACTATCGCCTGCAACGTCGCTCATGGAGATCCTCAGAGTTCAGTGTTCATTGGGGACAACCCCGAATTCTAGCCGACAGGCCTGCGTTCGGCTGACACGCCCTGGCCCGAACGCGGATGCCCGGTGCTGGCCCGATTGACGGCGCGCAAACCTGCTACTAGCGTCACTGTCGCCGATGCGCAGCCTGGCCGCGCCCGGACACGAACCCACCACCACCGGAGTGCTAGCCGTATGAGTTTCAGCTCGGAGTTCAAGGAATTCGCCCTCAAGGGCAATGTGATGGACCTCGCCGTGGGCGTGATCATCGGGGGCGCTTTCGGCAAGATCGTCGATTCCGTCGTCGGCGACCTGATCATGCCCATCGTGGGCAAGATCTTCGGCGGGCTGGACTTCAGCAATTATTTCATCGCCCTGTCCGGGCAGACCGCCACGACGCTGGTCGAAGCCAAGAAGGCCGGCGCGGTCTTCGCCTACGGCAGCTTCCTCACCGTCAGCATCAACTTCGCGATCCTGGCCCTGATTATCTTCATGATGGTCAAGCAGATGAACCGCATGAAGCGCGAAGCCCCGGCCGCCCCGCCCGCAGCGCCGGCCCCGACGCCGGAAGATGTGCTGCTGTTGCGCGAGATCCGCGATTCCTTGCGCCGATAAGCGCGGCACTTCGGGCGCTGCCCGTCGCTTGGGCAGGCGGGACAGGCCGCATACTGGGGTGCCGCTGTCGTCGGCCTGCGCCCGCCCATGAAGCCGAACCCCGTCCACCGCCTGCCTGCCCCGCTGGAGGGCGCCATCCAGCGCCTCAAGCTCGCCGCGCGTGAGGCGGCTGAACGCACCGTCGAGAGCCTGGGGCTGGCGGCGCTGGCGGCCAACCATGCTTTCCAGCGCGACGGCCTGCTCGGTGCGCAGTTCGAGCTGAACCGCAAGTCGGCCGTCTTTGCGCTGACCTTCAACGACGCCCATGACCAGCGCGTGCTGCGGGAAATCACACCGCGCCCTGCGGGCGACACCAGCGGCCATGCAGCGCCCATCGATTTCGCCACCGCCACCGCGGCGTCGTCGGCGCCCACCGACTGGGCCAGCCTGAGCCTGGTCGAAGACCAGGAAGTCGAAGCGCAGATCTCGGCCGAACGCTTCGGCATGGACATCGCCCACGCTTGCGAATGGGAACTGCGGGAACTGGAGGCCTACGTCAGCGCCATCCTGGGCGACGCGGGCGGCGAGCGCGACCGCAACCCGCTGCGCCCCGATCTCATCGGCCACGCCATGATCCGCGGCATCGCGGCGGTGTCGGACCGCGACGATGTGCGCAAGGTCCTGGCCGCCGAGCTCGGCCGTTCGATGGCCAGCCTGCTGCCCGCGGCCTATGCCGACATCGTGACCGCCCTGCGCAACGCCGGCGTGCAGCCGCAAAGCCTGGCCGTGCGCCACCGTCTGCAGCGCCATGGCCCGGGCGCAGGCGGTGGCGACGGCCACCCGGAAGGCGCCGACACCGAGGCCGCTGGCGGGCCCGCCGCGGATGAACGCCACCGGCGCGCCGGCGCCACCACGGTGCACAGCGGCAGCCTGGACAGCCGCTTTGACGGCCCGCGCGGCGGCAACACCCAGCGCGGCGGCCACGGGTCTTCACTGCACGGTGGCCTGTCGGGCCCTGGGGGCGGCGGGCGCGCGCACAGGGGCGCAGCGCTGGGGCATCTCGACCCGGTGCTGATGACGCTGATCCGGCGCCTCAACCAGGGCGATGGCGGTGGCGCGGTGCTGGGCAGCTGCGAAGCGGGCGGCGATGGCAACGGCCACGGCGGCGGCAACGGCGGCAACGGCGACGAGGGCGACCGCGCAGGCCGGCAGGCTGCGCTGCCGCGCAACCTCATCCGCGCCCACCGGGATGAGTTGCGCGGGGCCTCCACCGGCGAGCTCGACCACATGGTGATCGACGTCATCGGCTTCATGTTCGACCAGATCCTGGCCGACCCGAAAGTGCCGCCGCAGCTGGCGCGGCAGATCGCCCGGCTGCAGTTGCCGGTGCTGCGTGCGGCGCTGGGCGACAAGACCTTCTTCTCGTCGCGCAAGCACCCGGTGCGGCGCTTCATCAACCGCATCGCGTCGCTGGGCTCGGCCTTCGAGGACTTCAATGACGAAGGCGCCCGGCATTTCCTGAACAAGGTGCGTTCGCTGGTGCAGGAAGTGGCCGAAGGCGACTTCGACCGCATCGACATCTACGAGCAGAAGCTGGCCGCCCTGGAGGCCTACACCGCCGAGGGCGCGGACGGCGACGACCAGGGCCAGCGCGATGCCGCCACGCTGCTGTCGGAAAAGGAAGACCAGCAGCGCCTGCGCGAGCTCTACGCCCAGCGCCTGGCCGGCGAGCTGAAAAACCTGGACGCACCGCCCTTTCTGCGTGATTTCCTGGCCGGCGTCTGGAGCCAGGTGCTGTTGCGCGCGACCGAGCAGGGCGGGCCCGGCGGCCCGCTGGCCCAGCGCCTGCGCGACGCCGGGCGCGAACTCTTTCTGAGCGTGCAGCCCAAGGCCACCGCCCAGCAGCGCAAGCTCTTTCTGGCCGAACTGCCCAAGTTGATGCAGACCCTGAGCGAGGGCATGAACCTGATCGCCTGGCCCGAGGCCCAGCGCCGCACCTTCTTCGGCCAGCTGATGCCCTGCCATGCCGAAGCCCTCAAGTCGACCGGCGGGCGCACGCTGGACATCAACCTGATGGCGCGGCAGATCGACGGCGCGCTGTTGAAGCCGCCGCCTTCGCGCGCCGAACTGGCCGCCGCGCCGCCGCCTTCGGCCAGCGCAACGGCGCCCCAGCTCACCGCCGAGGAAGCGCAGCGCGTGGGGCTGGTGCCCGAATCGGCCATCGACTGGTCGGGCACGGTGGACATCGAGATCGGGGGCGACAGCGACCCGGACAGCGCCGCCGCCGTCGCATCGGCGCCCAGCCTGCCGGGCCTGCCCGACAGCAGCGAAGCCGCCGAACCCACCGATGGCCGGGCGCTGGCCGACCATGTGCAGGTCGGCTACCCCTACCAGATGCACATCGGCGCGCAGTGGCAGAAAGTGCGCCTGTCGCACGTCAGCGCGGCGCGCAGCTTCTTCATCTTCACGCACGGCGGCAAGCACCGCAAGACGGTGTCGCTGACCCAGCGCATGCTGGTCCGGCTGTGCGAAGCCGGCCGCCTGAAGGCTTACGAAACCAGCTACCTGGTCGAACGCGCCACCGCCCGGGCGCGACGGCAGCTGGCGGGCTTGAGCCCCCAAGCTCACTAGCCTTGGCCACCCCCCCAAGGTGGGGCGAGCCAGCGGCGCGGGCCAGCCGGTTCCGCGGCAGCCAGCGGGGTCAATGGGCCGCAGCCACCAGGCGGCGCGCCATGCGCAGCGCCGCCATCAGGCTGGACGGATCGGCCAAACCCCTGCCGGCGATGTCGAAGGCCGTGCCGTGGTCGGGGCTGGTGCGCACGAAGGGCAGGCCCAGCGTGATGTTGACGCCCTGCTCCACACCCAGGTACTTGACCGGGATCAGCCCGTGGTCGTGGGTCATGGCCACCACCAGATCGAACTCGCCGCGCCGCGCGCGCATGAAGACGGTGTCGGGCGCGTAGGGGCCGCTGGCCTGTATGCCCTCGGCGACGGCCGCCTGCACGGCCGGGCCGATGATCTGGATCTCTTCATCGCCGAACAGGCCGCCCTCGCCGGCATGCGGGTTCAGGCCGGCCACCGCGATGCGCGGCGGGCCGTCCTGCCAGGCCGCTGCGGCGCGGTGGGCGATGCGCAGGGTCTGCAGCACGGCGTCGAAGGTGACGCCTTCGATGGCCAGGCGCAGCGAGGTGTGGATGGTCACCAGCACGACGCGCAATTCTTCGTTGGCCAGCATCATGCGCACCGCCGGCAGCGGCGCACCCGGTGCCGCGGCAGCGGCCAGCGCCTGCAGCATCTCGGTGTGGCCCGGGTAGGTCAGACCAGCAGCCGACCAGGCTTCCTTGTGAATGGGCGCGGTGACGAGGGCCGCAGCCTCACCGCGCTGGACCAGCTGAACGGCGTGTTCGATGCAGCGCGCGGCGGCGGCGCCGTTGCGGGCGTCGATGACGCCCAGCGGCAGCGCGGCCAGACCCGGCGGCAGGCCGGGCGGCGGCAGCACGGGCAGGCAGCCGGGTGGCAGCTGCAGCGCGTCGGCCGGCGTTTCGATGACGGCGGTCATCGGGCTGCCGGCCCGGCGCAGGACGGCGGGGTCGCCGATGACCACGGCGTCGCGCAAGCCGTCCTGCAGCCAGGCCTTGACGATGGTTTCCGGGCCGATGCCGGCGGCGTCACCCATGGTGACCAGCAAGGGCTGGCGGTTGTTGCTCACGCTGGATTCTCGATGTCGATATGGGCGTGCGTCAGGCCACATTGCGCCGCCACATGCGCGGCCACGGCCGGGGCGCCATAGCGTTCGGTGGCGTGGTGGCCGCAGGCCAGGAAAGCGACCCCGGTCTCGCGCGCCAGGTGGGCCTGCGGTTCGGAGATCTCACCGGTGAGGAAGGCATCGGCGCCCGCCGCGATGGCGGCTTCGAAGTAGCCCTGGGCGCCGCCTGTGCACCAGGCCACACGGCGCAGCGCTCGGCCGTCGCCGGGCAGCACCACGGGCGTGCGAGCCAGCTGCTGCTGCACGTTGGCGGTCAGCGACTGCAGCGACCCGGCAGCCGGCGGCGCCGCGCCGATGAAGCCCAGGTTCTGCTCGCCGAAACGCGCGTCGGCCAGCAGCCCCAGGCGCCGCCCTAGCTGCGCGTTGTTGCCCAGTTCGGGGTGGGCGTCCAGCGGCAGGTGGTAGGCAAACAGGTTCACGTCTGCGGCCATCAGCAGCCGCACGCGGGCCGCCAGCCAGCCGGTCAAGCGGCCGTCCTGGCCGCGCCAGAACAGGCCGTGGTGGACCAGCAGCGTGTCGGCGCCCGCCGCGATGGCCGCCTCGATGAAGGCCAGGCTGGCGGTGACGCCCGACACCAGGTGGCGCACCTCGCGGCGGCCCTCGACCTGCAGACCGTTCGGCCCATAATCCTTGAACGCCTCGGGCTGCAGCAGCGCCTTCAGGCCCGCTTCCAATTCGCTTCGATCCGCCATGCGGCCGATTCTGCCCCGTCGCAGCGACCCTTCCTTCACATTCCCCGATCGGCATTCGATGTGGCGTAAAACCTGGCTCGTCTTTGCGCAGACCGTGACCGTCGTCGTGGCGGCGCTCTTCGTGCTGCAGACGCTGAAACCCGAGTGGCTGCGGCGCGGTTCGGCCACCGGCTGGCTGCCGGCGCCCACGCTGATGCAGGTGGCGCCGCCCGGTGCGACGGCGTCCGCCGCGGCGGCAACGGGCTACGCGCTGGCCGCGCGGCGTGCCGCGCCGGCGGTGGTCAGCGTCACGGCCACCAAGCTGGCCGTGCGCAACCCGCACGCCGACGACCCGCGCTTCAAGTTCTTCTTCCGCGATGGCCCTGGTGGCCCCGGTGGCCACGGCAGCGAGCAGCCGGCACAGACCGGCATGGGTTCGGGCGTGATCGTCTCGCCCGAAGGCTATCTGCTGACCAACCACCATGTCGTCGAGGACGCCACCGAGATCGAGGTGCAACTGCCCGACGGCCGGCAGACCCGCGCGCGCCTGATCGGCAGCGACGCCGAAACCGACATCGCGCTGCTCAAGATCGACCTCGACAAGCTGCCGGTCATCGCGCTGGGCGACGTGCGCGCGCTGCAGGTCGGCGACGCGGTGCTGGCCATCGGCAACCCCTTCAACGTCGGGCAGACGGTGACGGCGGGCATCGTCAGCGCGCTGGACCGCAAGCAGAGCGACACGCCCTTCCAGAACTTCATCCAGACCGACGCGGCCATCAACCCCGGCAATTCGGGTGGCGCACTGGTCGATGCGCAGGGCAACCTGGTGGGCATCAACACCGCCATCTTCAGTGCCAGCGGCGGCAGCCTGGGTATCGGCTTCGCGGTGCCGGTGGACACCGCGCGCGCGGTGATGGAAGCCCTGCTGCGCGGCGGCAGCGTCAAGCGCGGCTGGATCGGCGTGGTGCCGCGCGACCTGTCGGTCGAACTGGCCGACAGCCTGAACCTGCCGGTGAAGGCGGGCGTGCTGATCACCGGCGTGCTGCAGGACGGCCCGGCCGCCAAAGGCGGCGTGAAGCCCGGCGATGTGGTGCTGAAGGTGGGCGACAAGGCGGTGCGCAGCACCATCGAACTGCTGTCCGCCGTGGCCGCCCTGCCCCCGGACACCCCGGCCACGCTGGGCCTGCAACGCGGCGCGCAGGCGCTGGCCGTGCAGGTGCAGGTCGGCGAGCGCAGCAAGGCGCAAGCCGCGCGCTGACGGGCCGGACGGTCCGTCGGCTGCCGGGTTTCTGGGCGACTTCAGGGGTGGAAGTTCAGGTCAAGGCACGCAGTACGCCAGCCGGGTCGCGGTCGATCAGATTCAGCAGCACCAGGGCAGGGCCTTGCGGGTTGCGGTCGCCACGCTCCCAGTGCCTGAGGGTGGCCACCGACACGCCGAAGCGCGCCGCAAACTGCGCCTGGGAAAAGCCCAGCCGGCCGCGCACGGCGGCGACGTCGACGGCCACGGGGCGCCAAACCTTCACGCCGACCTGTGTGCCCTTGGCGTGACCAACGGCCTCAGTCAGGCCTTGCTTGATGCTGTCGAATGCCTTGCCCATCACGTCACCTTTCAAGCCAGATTTGCACCAGCAGATCGACCAGGCCTGCCAGCTCGTTGCGCTCGGCCTTGGTCAGGTTCGACCGCTCGTTCTTGGCGAACATCGTCAACAGATACAGCGGCATCGCCCCGCTGTGGAAGTAGTAAATCACCCGCACACCGCCACTCTTGCCGCGTCCGCCGCGCGCCCAGCGCAGCTTGCGCACGCCGCCGGCGCCCATGATGAGATCACCAGCCTTCGGGTGCGCCGCCAGATAGTCGATGATGGCTCGGCGGTCGTCGTCTGCCAGCAACCTTCCCGCCGCGCGAAGGTACTCTGGCAATTCTGCAATGGTCAGAAACACGCACCAGCAGTGTAATCCATTGGATTAGTCTCCGGATGGCCGCAGTCGCAGGTCGGCGAGCGCAGCAAGGCGCAAGCCGCGCGCTGACGGGGCGGGCCGGGCGGTCCGTTGCCCCTGCCCACACGGGGTGGCCCCCCCCAGGATCCCCCCTCCACTTAACCGGGGGGTCTGACTTAAGTCCAAATAAATGTCCGGCGGCGATCATTGCGGCTCCAGGCAAGAGGGTCTTTAGACAAGGTCCCGGGGCGAACGACCCCAGCACGGTGATCGCCCCTTGAGACCGCGTGCGCCCAGACACGCGCACCTTCAACCCAAGCCTATCAAACACCATGAACACCTCACGCACACCGCTGGCCGCACTGGCCTTGGCCGCCGCCCTGCTGGGCACCCAGACCGCTTCGGCTTCGACGCTGAGCTACAACTACACCAGCCCGTTCTTCACGGAAGTCGACGGCAGCGTCTACTCGACCGCTGACCGCATCACCGGCAGCATCTCCTTCGACAGCAGCGCGCTGGCCAACGGCAGCGGCCAGATCGACGTCAGGTCCGGCGAGAGCAACGCGGCACAACTGCTGTGGGCCTTCACCGACGGCCACGTCAGCTTCGATCAGGACGGAACGACCTGGGGCTGGCAGATGACCTTCAACCTGGTCGACTACCAGATCATGAACTGGTACATGGACACCACCTACGGCGGCACGTCCGAGGACATCTTTTCCCACGGCTCGATCTGGGACAGCTATTCCTCCGACTGGGGCAATTCCAGCACCGGTGGGGATTTTGTGCACGGGTACGTCAGGTTGGACCTCACCCAAACATCTTGGAACTTCTGGAACGCCGCAGATGCGTCGACCGTTCCCGAACCCACCTCCATCGCCCTGGTCGGTCTGGCCCTGCTGGCCGGTAGCGCTGCCAGCCGCCGCAAGGCAGCCTGAAAACCGGGCTACAGCATCACCGCCAGCCGCTCCAGGATGAGCACCGCGAAGAAGGCCAGGCCGGCCAGCACCGTCCATTTGACGATGACGGTGCCGCGCCGGCGCCAGACGACCTGGCCGGTGCCGATGAACATGGCGAAGCACAGCACGCCACTGACCAGCAGCAAGCCGAAGACGAGGCGAAAGAGCAGCATGGTGTGGGTGTGATCCGGCTTACCAGGCCGGTGCCAGCGCGGCGAAACCGGCGGGTGCGTCGGCGTCGCGTTCGAAGGTGACGATCTCAAACGCGGTCTCGTCGGCCAGCAGCTTGCGCAGCAGCTTGTTGTTCAGCGCGTGGCCGCTCTTGAAGGCGGTGTAGCTGGCCAGCAGCGGCTTGCCGGCGATGTGCAGGTCGCCGATGGCGTCCAGCAGCTTGTGCTTCACGAACTCATCGTCGTAGCGCAAGCCTTCGCCGTTCAGCACGCGGTACTCGTCGACGACGATCACGTTGTCCATGTTACCGCCCAGGCCCAGGCCGCGGGCGCGCATCATTTCCACGTCCTTGGTGAAGCCGAAGGTGCGGGCACGGGCGATGTCGCGCTTGTACAGACCGGACGCGAAATCGAATTCGACGCGCTGGCCCGTGGCGTCCAGCGCCGGGTGCTTGAACTCGATCTCGAAGGCCAGCTTGTAGCCGTGGAAAGGCTCCAGCCGGGCCCATTTCAGGCTGTTGCCTTCGCCCTCGCGCAGCTCCACCGCCTTCTTCACGCGGATGAAACGCTTGGGCGCCTGCTGCAGTTCGATGCCGGCGCTTTGCAGCAGGAAGACGAAGCTGGCCGCGCTGCCGTCGAGGATGGGCACTTCCTCGGCGGTGATGTCGATGGTCAGGTTGTCCAGCCCCAGCCCGGCGCAGGCCGACATCAGGTGCTCGATGGTCTGCACCTTGGGGCCGCCCGGGTCGTTGAGGGGGCTGATGGTGCTGGCCATGCGGGTGTCGCTGACGGCTTCGGCGCTGACCGGGATGCTGACCGGCTCAGCCAGATCGGTGCGGCGGAAGACGATGCCGGTGTCGGGTGCCGCCGGGCGCAGCGTCAGTTCCACCTTCTGCCCGCTGTGCACGCCCACACCCACGGCGCGCGTGATCGACTTCAGGGTGCGTTGCTGGATCATGACGCGATTGTCTGGCACGACGGGCCGACCAGCGCAGGCGCGTCGCTCTCGTCCTTCAAGCCCACGCCCGTGCCGCCCAGGCGCCGCGCCGCGCCCAGCAGCCAGGCGATCTTGCGCGCCGCTTCGGCGTAGACCAGCCCCTCAGGCCGGATGTTGGACACGCAGTTGCGCTGCGCGTCCGACACACCGCGCTGCGGCGCCCAGGTCAGGTAGGCACCCAGGCTGTCGGGCGACGACAGGCCCGGCCGCTCACCGATCAGCACCAGCACAGCGCGGGCGCGCAGCAAGCTGCCGGCCTCATCGCCCAGGGCCACGCGCGCCTGCTGCGCCAGCACCACGGCGCCCAGCGCCTGGCCTTGCGCCTCCAGGCGCGGGCGCAATTCCAGCAGCAAGGGCAGCGCGTGGCGCTGCGCGGCCAGGGCTGACAGGCCGTCGGCCACCACCACCGCCACGTCGCAGTCTGGGGTCTGCAGACCCGCGAACAAGGCGGCGCTGCGTGCGCTCAGACGCCGGCCCAGGTCGGGCCGGCGCAGGTAGGTGGCGCGGTCGGGCGCGGCGCTCTCGACCACCATGGCCTGGAAAGCCTGAAGCGCCAAGGCCTGGGCCAGCGCAGCGCTGTCGAAAGGGGCGTGCACGGCATCGCGGGCCAGGGCGTGGGCTTGCGCGAACTGCAGCCACTCGGCGGTGGGCAGGCTGACGCCGGCGCGGCCCAGCGCAATGCGCGCGGCGGTGTGGGCCCGCAGCGCGGTCCAGGGGTCGGGCGCGCTGCTCATGCGCGGCCGGACAGGTCGGTCAGCAGGGCGTGGCGCGCCGGCGCCGGCAGCAGCCGGCCGTCATCGCCGGCGATGCCCACTTGCGCCAGCCAGGCCTCGAACTCGGGCGCCCGCTTCAGGCCCAGCACATCGCGCAGCACCGCGGCGTCGTGGAAGCTGGTGCTTTGGTAGTTCAGCATGATGTCGTCGGCGCCCGGCACGCCCATGATGAAGTTGACGCCGGCCGCGCCCAGCAGCGTCATCAAGGCGTCCATGTCGTCGCTGTCGGCCTCGGCGTGGTTGGTGTAACAGATGTCGCAGCCCATGGGCACGCCCAGCAGCTTGCCGCAGAAATGGTCTTCCAGGCCGGCCCGGACGATCTGCTTGCCGTCGAACAAATACTCGGGCCCGATGAAGCCGACCACGGTGTTGGTCAACAGCGGCGCGTAGGCCCGCGCCACGCCGTAGGCCCGCGCTTCCATCGTCTGCTGGTCCACGCCATGGTGGGCATTGGCGCTGAGCGCGCTGCCCTGGCCGGTCTCGAAATACATCACGTTGCGGCCCACCGTGCCGCGGTTCAGCGACAGCGCCGCCTGCTGCGCCTGGCGCAGCAGGTCCAGCGTGATGCCGAAGCCGGCATTGGCCTGCTCACTGCCGGCGATGGACTGGAAGACCAGGTCCACCGGCACGCCCACGTCGATGAGGCGCAGGGTGTTGGTCACGTGGGTCAGCACGCAGCCCTGCGTGGGGATGGCGTGGCGCTGGATGACGCCGTCCAGCAGGCGCAGCAGGTCGCCGATGACGCGCAGGCTGTCGCTGGCCGGGTTGATGCCGATGACGGCGTCGCCGCAGCCGTACATCAGGCCGTCGAGCAGCGAGGCGGCCACGCCGCGCAGGTCGTCGGTGGGGTGGTTGGGCTGCAGGCGCACGGCCAGGTGGCCGGGCAGGCCAATGGTGTTGCGCAAGGCGGTGGTGACGTGGCACTTCTTGGCCACCAGGATCAGGTCCTGCAGGCGCATCAGCTTGCTGACCGCAGCGGCCATTTCGGGCATCAGGCCGGGCGCCAGCGCGCGCAGCGCGGCCGGCGTGGCGGCGGGGCCGAGCAGCCAGTTGCGCAGGTCGCCGACCGTCAGGTGCGCCACCGGTGCGAAGGCGGCGGCGTCGTGGCTGTCGATGATCAGCCGGCTGACTTCATCGGTTTCATAAGGCACCAGGGCCTCGTTGAGGAAGGCCTTCAGCGGCAGGTCGGCCAGCGTGAGTTGGGCGGCGATGCGCTCGGCAGCGGACTCGGCCGCAACGCCGGCCAGCGCATCGCCAGAACGCGGTGGGGTGGCGCGCGCGAGCAGCGTCTTCAGGTCGTCGAAGCGGTGCGTGCGGCCAGCGAGTGTCTGCGTCCAGGGCATGCCCGCAGTCTAGCCGCGTGCGCCGGCGGGTCTGGGGGCTCCGCGGGGCAACGACGGGTTGCCACCAGGGGCCGCGCGGCCTGCGGCGTGCTTGAATCGCCGGGTTCTGGAGGAGTTGCATGCGTTTCCTGTTCGCCTTCTGTCTTGCCGCGGCCTGCGCGGCGGCGCCCACCGTCCACGCCTGGACCCTGCCCGCCGACGGCGCCACGATGGACCGCGAGACGGTGCGTGCCGTGCGCGCCGCCGATGACACGCCAGCCACAACCGGCTACCAGCAGCGCGTCGAGATGATCGACTTCGAAAACCATGGCCAGCGCTACACGCAGGTCGTGGTGACACTGGTGCCCGACAAGCCGCGGCTGCACCAGGGCCGGCGCCTGGTCGTCGTCGGTGCCGAGCCCGGCAGCGAATACGCCACCGACTTCATCGAGACGCCCGAAGGCAAGGAAGGCCCGGGCGTCTGGCTGGCGCGGCGCGGCGTGACCTTCGTCGCCCTGACCCGCGTCGGCCGCTGGAACTTTCTGGCCCGGGACGGCGGCGGATCCTGGGACGGCGTGCCCATCGGCGAGCGCATGCCCGTCTTCAACCGCCAGCAGACAGCCCACTGGACCCGCGCCGACTACGAGGTGCAGGAAGAAAAGGGCAAGGCCGTCGGCTCGGGCGACAGCGCCGTCTACCGCTTCCCCAGGAAGGGCACGGCGCTGTACGCGCAGATGCTGGCGGCGACACCGCTGACCTACCTCAAGGGCTACCAGCTCGGCATCGAACGCGCAGTGCCGCCGGCACAACGCAAGGACGTCTTCCTGCTGTACTGGGGCATGTCCACCGGCGGCGCCTTCCTGTACCCGCTGGCCCGCACGCTGACGCCCGACGGCTACCTGGGCTGGGGCACCAGCAGCACCGGCCTGGCCTACCTGTTCCGCAAAGCCACCCAGGGCGACACCGGCGGCCCCTATGCCAAGACGGCACTGCGCCTGCGCGAACGCGGTTTCGACGACTTCATGTTCTACACGCGCGAACTCGACGAGGCCACGCGACTGAGCTGGTGGCGCCAGGCGCAGCGCGGGCCGCGCTTCAAGAGCGGCGAGGACGCGCCGATGCAATTCAACGTCGCCGCACTGACCGAGACCGCCATGCAGCTGTGGATGAGCGACACGCTGCCCGCCGACGAGCGCAAGGGCGGCCTGGGCGCCTTCGTGCAGGCCCTGCTGGCCCCAAGCTTCCCGCCGCCGGAACTCGCCCGCGTGGCCGTGCTGGACATGAACGGCACGCTCGACGAAGCGATCCCGCCCAAGACCGTGGACGCGCACCGCCAGGTGATGGAGCCCGCAGCGCGCAAGTACCGCGTGCTGCGCGTGCAGGACATGCAGCACTACCTGTACACGCAGGACAGCATCGATGTTGTCGGCAAGCTCTGGCTGCGCTTCATCGATACGGGCTATTTCGACCGCTGAAGCACGGGCAACGCGCATGCCGAAGCACCAACCCGCTCTGCACCCCGGCGGCCCTTGCAGCCGCCGGCGCCGCCTGCTGGCGCTGTCCGCCGCTGGCGCCCTGACCGGCCTCACGGTGCCCGCATCGGCCCAGTCCGTCGACGCCGCGGCGCTGGCCCGCACGCTGTCGCCCGACCGCGAGCAAAAGCTCTTGGCGGGTGCGCGCAAGGAGGGCGAGGTTGCGCTCTACACCTCGCTGACCGCGGAAGAGGTGTCGGGCCTGTCCGCAGCCTTCGAGAAGAAGTACGGCGTGAAGGTCAGGACCTGGCGCGCCAGCTCCGAGAAAATCCTGCAGCGCACGCTCACCGAGGCGCGTGCGTCGCGCTTCGAGGTCGACGTGATCGAGACCAACGGCCCCGAGCTCGAGGTGCTGTACCGCGAACGCCTGCTACTGCCCCTGGCCTCGCCGCACGCGGCCGACCTGCTGCCGCAGGCGCTGCGCCCGCACGGGCACTGGGTGGGCACGCGCGTGAACATGTTCGTGCACGCCTACAACACGCAGCGGGTGCCGAAGGACGAACTGCCCAAGACCTATGCCGACCTGACGCACCCGCGCTGGAAGGGCCGCCTGGGCATCGAGGCCGAAGACGAGGACTGGTTTGCGATGGTCATCAAGGGCCTGGGCGAAGAGGCCGGGCTGAAGACCTTCCGCGAGATGGCGCGCGTGAACGGCTTTTCGGTGCGCAAGGGCCACACGCTGCTGGCCGGTCTGGTCGCGTCGGGCGAGGTGCCGCTGGCGCTGACGGTGTACAGCCACGGCGCCGACAAGCTGAAGGCCAAGGGTGCGCCGGTGGAATGGTTCACGCTCGCCCCGGCGGTGGGGCGCGCCAACGGCGTGGCCATCCCGCGCGGTGTGGCGCACCCGCATGCGGCCGTGCTGTTCATGGACTTCCTGCTCGGCCCCGAAGGTCAGGCCGTGCTGGCGCAGGGCGGCTACGTGCCCGCCAACCAGCGCCTGCCCAACCGCGCCCACGCGCTGCCGCTGGTCTTCGTCGACCCCGCGGTGGTGCTGGACGAAGACGCGAAATGGAAGAAGCTGTACACCGAGATCGTGCTCGGCGCTGGCAGATGATCGCCTGGATGAAACGATGAGCTCCGACCCGCGCATGGCACGCGTGCGCACCGTGCTGCAGGTGCTGAGAACGCTGCGGGGCGCCGCAGGCTGACCCCAGGCGCGAGGCCGCCCGCCGCTCAGCGGTGCACTTCGGCTTCGCCGTGCGCCGCCAGCAATTCCATCAGCAGCTTGCGGATGAGCATGCCGGGCTTGTCGCTGTCCATCGAATACTCGACGCCACGGCGGCGCGTGTCGACCAGCGCGTCGGGGTCGGTGGACTCCAGGATGTCCTTGTCCTCGCGCGTGATGACGGCGTCGAAGTCGACCAGCATGGCTGCGGCGCAGTCGGCTTCGGTGTCGTTGCGGAACAGCCATTGGCAGAGCTGGATGTGGCCGTCATCGATGGGCGTGAAGCAGTTGATGATGACGTGGCGCACGCCGGGCTTGCCGTCGTCCTTGTCAACCCCGGGCGGGTATTCGATGTCCAGCCGGCGCGAGAACGGCAGGTAGTAGGCGTTGCGCATGTGGCGCTGCGTGATGGGCGCGGTGTTGCCGCTGACCCGGTGGAAGGCCTCGGGGTTGGCCGCGGCGATGAGGGTTTCGGCGCAGAAGCCGCCGTCCGTCTGCACCAGTTCGTACTTGCTGGGCTTGGGCTGGTCGGCCACGCCGAAGGTGGCGCGGTGGACGAAGCTGAAGTGGCTGTTGTCGAAGCTGTTTTCCAGCGCGCGCAGCGGGCTGGTGGCCCAGACCTCGTGAAACTGGAAGATGGTGCGCCAGCCGGGGGCGCCGAACTCGGGGATGTCGGGGATGGGCGCCAGCGGTTCTTCGTCGACGCCGACCAGCGCGACCCAGGCGTAGCCGTGTTGGGCCCTGCACTTGTAGGCCGGCGTGCCGTAGTCGGCCGGGATGGCGCGGCCTTCGTCGTATTGCGGAATGCGGATGACGCGGCCGGCGGCGTTGTAGGTCCAGCCGTGGTAATCGCATTGGATGCCACCGTCGACGCAGCGGCCCTTGCTGAGTTGGGCCGTGCGGTGGCAGCAGCGGTCTTT
Organism: Rubrivivax sp.; assembly: GCA_040400915.1. GTDB lineage: Bacteria > Pseudomonadota > Gammaproteobacteria > Burkholderiales > Burkholderiaceae_C > Rubrivivax. The sequence continues at coordinate 139,341 of JBBAPI010000006.1, read as the reverse complement.
CAGCGCGGCGGGCTGGCCGTTGGCGTCCAGGAAGAGCACGATCTTTTCGCCCAGCAAGGTGAAGGGCTGGGGCGTACCGCCCGAAAGCTGGGCCAGCGGCATCGTGGCATGCCAGAACCGGCGGAAGACAGGCTGTTGGGTGACGAGCATGGTGGGGGCTTTCAAAGCGGGCTTCAGCCGCGCATGCGGCTGACCAGGGCCTGCGCATCGGCGCGCAGTTGCGCCAGGTCCAGCCCCGGCACGGCGTCGTTCTCGACCACCACGCGGCCCTGCACCAGCAGCGCCCGCAGCGTGGTGCGCCCGCCGCTGGCCACGGGCGCGATGGCCGGGTCGTGCAGGCCGAAGTGGCGCGGTTGGTCGAGGTCGTAGATGGCGATGTCGGCGGCCATGCCGACCTGCAGCGTGCCCACGCCGTCCAGCCCCAGCACGCGCGCACCGCCGGCCGTGGCGATGTGCACCACGTCCGCCACCGTCAACGCTGCGGCATGGCCGCCGGGCTGGGTGCCGCCCTGCTGCGCCCGCGTGCCGGCGCGTGGGTCGGCGCGGTGGGTCAGCCAGGCGGCGTGCATCTCGCTGGCCATGTCGGCGGCTTCGTTGCTGGCCGCCCCGTCCACCGCCAGCGACACCGGGATGCCCAGCGCCAGCGCCTCGGGGATGCGCGCGATGCCGCTGCCCAGCCGCGCGTTGCTCTGCGGGCAGTGGGCGATGCCGGTGCCGGTGCGGGCGCAGATCTGCAGGTCGCCGTCGTCCAGGTGCACCATGTGGGCATACCAGATGTCGGGCCCAACCCAGCCGTGCTGTTCGACGAACTGCAACGGCGTGCAGCCGTGCACCTCGCGCGCCCAGCGCACGTAGTCGTAGGTTTCGCTGAGGTGGCTGTGCAAACGGATGCCCAGCGCCCGGGCCTGTTCGGCCATGGGTTGCAGGTGCTCGACCTGACAGCTCCAGTTCGGTGTGGTGATGGCGCTGACGACGCGTCGCATGGCCATGGGTCCGGGGTCGTGGAAACGCCGCACGTCATGCGCGATGCCGGCCATGAAGCCGTCCAGCGTCTCCGGCGCCACCTGGGGCGGCGCGGCGTCGTCGGTCATCGCACGGGCCTGCGTGGCACCCCCACGGCAGAGCACGAAGCGCAGACCCAGCTTGTCGGCTTCGTCGAACACCGCCGCACTGGCGTCGAAGGGCATGCCGGGGTAGTAGTGGTACTGGTGGTCGGCCACCGTGCCGCAGCCCGACAGCATCAGTTCCACCAGGCCGACGCGGGCCGCCACACGCAGCGCGGCTTCGTGGTCGAAGTGGCGCCGGTAGGCCACCGGCACCGCCGCCAGCCAGGGCAGCAGCGCCAGGTTGATGCCGGCCGGTATGCCTTTCAGCAGGCTCTGGAAGAGGTGGTGGTGGGTGTTGACGGAGGCGGGGTGGATGACGCAGCCGCCGGCGTCCAGCAGGCGTTCGCCGGGCTCGGGCTGCAAGCGGCCGATGGCCGTGATCACGCCCTGGCGGATACGGATGTCGCAGCCACCCGTGGCCCGCATCGCGTCGCCGCGCAAGCCGGTCCACAGGTGGGCGGCGCCTTGAATCAGAAGGTCAGTCATGCGTTTGCTCACTGTCGTGCCAGGAACCCAGCGCCCATTTGGACAAGCCCGCCATCGCCGCGAACAGCAGCACACCGGTGACGGTGATCAGCAGCAGCGCGGCGAACATGCGCGGGATGTTGAGTTGGTAGCCGGCTTGCAGGATCTGGTAGGCCAGACCCGTGCCGGTGCCGCCGGTGCCGGCGACGAATTCGGCCACCACGGCGCCGATCAGGCTCAGCCCGCTGCTGATGCGCAGGCCGCCGAAAAAGTAAGGCAGGGCCGACGGGATTCGCAGCCGCACCAGCGTCTGCCAGCGCGACGCGCGGTTCAGCTTGAAATAGCTCAACAGCCCCGGGTTCACGCTGCGCAGGCCCAGCGTGGTGTTGGCGATGATGGGGAACAGCGCCACCAGCGTGGCGCAGATCACCAGCGAGGCGGTCGGGTCCTTGACCCAGATGATGATCAGCGGCGCGATGGCCACGATGGGCGTCACCTGCAGCAGCACGGCATACGGAAACAGCGCGGTTTCGATGACCCGGCTTTGCACGAAGGCGAAGGCGATGAGCACGCCCAGGGCGGTGGCGCAGGCGAAGGCCAGCAGCGTGATCTTCATCGTGGTGAGCAGCGCGCCGAACAGCAGCCCGGCGTCTTCGACCAACACCTGCGCCACGCGCAGCGGCGACGGCACCAGGAAAACCGGCACCTCGAGGTAGACGACCAGGCCCTGCCACAGCGCGACCAGCACCACCGCCACCATCAGCGGCCAGATGAACTTCTGGGCTTGCCCGTTCATGCCAGGTCGGCCTCGGCGCCGCTGGCGCGCAAGAGGCTGTCCTGCAGCCGCTTCGCGTGCTGGCTGAAGGTGGTGGACACGCGGAAATCGGCGCTGCGCGGATAGGGTTCTTCGATGGCGAGTTCCTCAACGATGCGCCCCGGCCGTGCCGCCATCACGACCACGCGCTGGCTCAGGAAGACGGCTTCGTGGATGGAGTGGGTGACGAAGACGACGGTCAGTTTCTGGCGCTGCCAGAGTTCGAGCAGGTCGCTGTCCAGCCGGTTGCGCGTGATCTCGTCGAGCGCGCCGAAAGGCTCGTCCATCAGCAGCAGCTGCGGCTGCGTCACCAGGCCGCGCGCGATGGACACCCGCATCTGCATGCCGCCGCTCAGTTCGCGCGGCAGGCTGTCGCCGAACGCGGCCAGGCCGACGAGCTGCAGCGCGCTGTCCACGCGCGGCTCGGCCTCGGCGGCGGGCACACCGGCCAGGTCCAGCGGCAGGCGCACATTGCTGCGCACGCGGGCCCAGGGCATCAGCGTGGCTTCCTGGAAGACAAAGCTCAGGCGGTGGGCGCCGCTGGCCACGGTGCCGACCTGGTCCACCGGCTTGCGCCACAGCAGCAAACGGCCGTCGCTGGGTTGCAGCAGGCCGGCCACCATCTTCAGCAAGGTGCTCTTGCCGCAGCCGCTGGGGCCCAGCAAGGTGACGAACTCGCCTTCGCGCACCGTCAGGTTGACGGGCAGCAGGGCGCGCGTACCGTTGGGGTAGGTCTTCTCGGCCGCCAGCACTTCGACGGCCGCCACGCCACTGCCGAGGGCTGGCGGTGTCAGGGCAGCACCCTCAGGTCCTTGACGAACTGTGTGCTGTAGGTCTTCTTCAAGTCCACCTTCGCCGGGTCGATCAGCTTCATGCCGACCAGCATGTCGTAGGTCTTCTTCATGCGCTCATCGGTGATGACGCCTACGCCCATCGTCTTGGCATCACCGCCCAGCACCATGCCGGTTTCCTTGAGCAGACGGATGCCGTTGAGCAACTCGTCTTCGCCCATGTTCGGGTTGTCCTTGCGGATCAGCGCGTTGGCCGCTTTCGGGTCACCCGTCATGTAGGCCTTCCAGCCCTGCATGCTGGCCTTGATGAAGGCCGCCACCTGCCTGGGCTTCTTCTGCAAGGTGGACTCCATGCAGACGATGGTGGTGGTGTAGGGCGGCCAGCCGTGGTCAGACAGCAGGAAGGCATTCGGCTTGAACTTGGCCTGCTTCTCGATGGCAAAGGGCTCGCTGGACAGATAGCCCTGCTGCACCACGTTCTTGTCGGCCACGAAAGGCTGGATGTTGAAGGTGTAGGGGCGGATCTGCTTTTCGTCGAGCTTGAAGGTGGCCTGCAGCCAGGGCCAGAAGTTGGTGCGGGCGTCGCCGGAAATCAGGATGGTCTTGCCCTTGAGGTCGGCCATCTGCTTGAAGTTCTCGGGGTGGCCGATCATCACCTGCGGGTCCTTCTGGAAGGCCGCCGCCACCGTCACCGCGGTGATGCCCTGCTCGCGCGCCTTCATGGTCTGCACGTCGTAGCCCATCAGGCAGTCGACCTGGCCGGCGGACAGGATCTGCAGGCCGTTGACCTGCGGACCGCCCATCTTGATGGTCACGTCCAGGCCGGCCTGCTTGTACAGGCCACTGGCCAGCGCCTGGTAGAAGCCGCCGTGCTCGGCCTCGGCGTACCAGTTGGTCAGGTAGACGAATTTTTCGGGCTGGTCCTGCGCTTGTGAGGGCGCAGCGGCAGCCAACAAGGCCAGGGTGGCGGCCAGGGCCGGCAGGGTCTTGCGCCAGGGGCGGGGCAGCGTCATGGAGTCTCCGGTGTCGTGTGAACCGCAGAGTGTCTTGCAAACCGGATGGGCTCGGGGCGCCAGGGTGTCCCGGCCCAGCCGGGTGGCTCAGGGCAGCGCGGCCAGGTAGGTGGCCAGCAGTTCGATGTCCTCCGCCGTCATCGCCTGCGCGGCCGAGGTCATGTTGCCGTCCATGTCGAAGCGGGTCTGCGCCTTGAAGCCCTGCAACTGCGTGCGCAGGTAGGCCGCCTGCTGGCCGGCCAGCCGCGGGATGTGCTGCTGGCCTTTCAGCGCCGCGCCATGGCACTGCACGCAGTTCAGGGCCTCGGCGCGGGCGCGCCCGGCCTTCTGGTGGTGATCGCTTTGCGGCGCCGCCGTGGCCATCGCGGGCATGGCGGCGTAATGGCCGCCCAGCGCGTTGATGTCGGCATTGCTCATGTTGGCCGTCAGCGCCGCCATCACCGGGTTCAGGCGGCGGCCCTCGCGGAACATCACCAGTTGCGTGGTGATGAACTGCTTGGGCTGGCCAGCCAGCGAGGGCACGTCCGCTGACGGCGAATTGCCGTTGGCGCCATGGCAGGCGCCGCAGGCTGCTGCCTGCTGCGGCACGGCCACGGGGTCGGCAGCACGGGCCGGCAGCGTGACCGCCCCCGCCAGCACGACGGCCAGCTCGACCGCCAGCACAGGCGCCGCGACCGCGGCCCGCCACACGCCGGTCCGCTGCTTCATTTCGCGTAGCTGACGCGGTAGACGATGCCGTTGTAGTCGTCAGACACCAACAGCGCGCCGTCCTTCATCACCAGCACGTCGACCGGGCGGCCCCACATCGGCGGGTCGGCCTTGGGGTCGGTCAGGAAGCCTTCCAGGAAGGGCTTGAGCGTCGGCACGCCCTGGCTGTCCATCGTCACGGTCATGACGTTGTAACCCTGCTTGTTGCTGCGGTTCCACGAGCCGTGCATGGCGATGAACATGCTGTTCTGGTAGGCCGCCGGGAACATCTTGCCGGTGTAGAAGCGCATGCCCAGCGGAGCGATGTGCGCCCCCAGGTTCATCGTCGGCTTGTCGAATTCGGCGCAGCTGCGGTTCTTGCCGAATTCGGGGTCGAGCAGGTCGCCCTGGTGGCAGTAAGGGTAGCCGAAGTTCATGTCCTTCTTGGCGGCGCGGTTCAGCGTGTCGTTGGGCAGGTCGTCGCTGACCCAGTCGCGCGCATGGTTGGTGAACCACAGGTCCTTGGTCTTGGGGTGCCAGTCGAAGCCCACCGTGTTGCGCACGCCGCGGGCGTATTGCTCCATCACGCCGGTCTTGGGGTCGACCCGGTTGATGCTGGCCTGCACGGTGCCCGGCATGACGATGTTGCCCGGCGAGCCGATGTTGAAGTAGAGCTGACCGTCGGGCCCCATGGCCAGGAACTTCCAGAAGTGGCCGGCCTGGTTGGTGGGGTCGAGGTTGTCGATGACGACCTTGGCCGCCGGCGGGTTGTCCAGGCTGTCTTCGATGCCGTCGTAGCGCGTGATGCGGCCGCGTTCGGCGACATACAGCGTGCCCTTGTCGAAGGCCACGCCGTTGGGCGACTTCAGGCCCTTCAGGATGCGCTTGACCTCGCGCTTGCCGTCTTTCTCGACGATGGCGTAGATGTCGCTCAGGTTGCGGTTGCTGACGAAGACCGTGCCCTTGTCGCCCAAGGCCAGCGAGCGCGCTTCAGGGATGCCGTCGGCATAGACCTCGACCTTGAAACCAGCCGGCACCTTCAGGGTGTTGACCGGCAGTTCGCTGGCCGGGCGGCCGGTGAAGATGGGCGCGATGGGGTGCAGCGGCGAGGCGTTCTGCTCGGCCGTGCGGCCTTGCTGCCAGGACGGCGCCGGTGGCGCTGCCGCGGCCGGTGCGGTGGCCGGTGGCGTCTGGGCCTGAGCCCAGACGCTGCTGCCGGCCAGCAAGGCCGCAGCGATCAGCTGGATACGGGGAGTGTGCATTTCGGGTCTCCGGTTGTGGTGGGATCTGCAGGCCCGGGTCTGGCACCGCGTGCTGCGCGTGCAACCCGGTCTAATTTCAGTTTAGCGGCCGTCCGCTCAAGCCGAGCGTCAGCCCGCGTCGGCCAGAAACTTCGGCGCCCGGCGCATGCGGCTGGCCTGTTCGTAGGCGTGGGCGATGCCCAGCAGCTTGGCGTCTTGCCAGGCCAGCGCGCCGAAAGACAGGCCCACTGGCAGTTCAGCCACCAGGCCCATGGGCACCGTGATGTGCGGGTAGCCCGACACCGCAAAAGGCCCGGTGAAGCCGGCGCGCTGGCCGAAATCGCCCAGGATGTGGTCGATGCGCCAGGCCGGGTTGCCGGTGGCGGTGACCACGGCGTCCAGCTTGTGTTCGGCGAACAGCGCGTCCAGGCCTTCGGCGCGCGAATAGCGGTGGTTGATGGCCAGGGCTTCGATGTAGTCGGTGCTGTCCAGCCCGGTGGTGGCCTGCGCCTGCACGACCAGTTCCTGGTCGAAGAAAGGCATGGCCTGCGCAGCATGGGCGCTGTTCCAGGCGATCAGGTCCTGCAGGTTCTTCACCGGCGCGTCGGGCTGGAAAGCCGCCAGGTACTTGGCCACACCGTCCTTGAATTCGTGCAGCAGCACCGTCGATTCGGTGGTGCCGTACTTGTCGCGGTTGGGAATCTGCAGGTTGTCGACCAGCACCGCGCCCTGCGCCTTCAGCACCGCGATGGCGGCTTCGAACAAGGCCAGCGCCTGCGGGTTGTTGGGCAGCGGCGTGCGCACGACACCGATGCGCGCGCCCTGCAGGGCATCGGCTTTCAGCGCAGCCAGGTAATCGGGTGCGGCGGCGGCGGCCGGCACGGCGGCGGTGGCCGCGTCATCGGCATCGGGCCCGGCCAGCGCGGACATCAACAGCGCCGCGTCGGCCACGCTGCGTGCCATCGGCCCGGCGGTGTCTTGCGAAGCGGCGATGGGGATGATGCCGTTGCGGCTGACCCGGCCCAGCGTGGGCTTGAAGCCGACGACGCCGCTGCGGCTGGCCGGCGACACGATGGAGCCGTCGGTCTCGGTGCCCACCGCGAAGACGCACAGGCCGGCGGCCACCGCCACGCCCGAGCCCGAGCTGCTGCCGCTGGGCGTGCGCGTCAGCGCGTAGGCGTTCCTGGTCTGGCCGCCGCGGCTGCTCCAGCCGCTGCTGCTGCGTGTGCTGCGGAAGTTGGCCCACTCGCTGAGGTTGGTCTTGCCCAGGATAACGGCGCCGGCCTCGCGCAGCCGCGTCACGATGTGGGCGTCGCGCTGCGCGTGCAGGCCGGCCAGCGCCAGCGACCCTGCGGTGGTGGCCATGCGGTCGGCGGTGGCGATGTTGTCCTTGATCAGCACCGGCAGGCCGTGCAAGGGCCCGCGCAGGCGGCCGGCCTTGCGCTCGGCGTCCAGCGTGCGCGCCTGGGCCAGCGCGTCGGGGTTGATCTCGACCACGGAGCGCAGCTGCGGGCCGGCGTGGTCGATGGCGGCAATGCGGCGCAGGCAGGCGCGCGTCAGACCCAGGGCGCTGAGCCGACCGCCAGCCATGCGGGCCTGCAGCGCGGCCGCGTCCAGGCCTTCCAGCATCGACGGCGGGACCGCAGCCTGGGCCGCGCTGGCGGCCTGCGCGCTGTCAGACATCGCGCCGGTCAGACCGGCTGTCGCCACGGCGCCCAGGGGCAAGGTGGCGGCCATGAAGCCGCGTCGGTTCACAGGTGCAGTCATCGAAAAAGCTCCAGCTCATCGCATCAGGGGAAGGGGGAAGGCGGCCAGGCTGGCATGGCCGCGCGCTGACACCGCCTGCACGCCGAAGATCACATTGTCCTTGGACACCGGCAGCGTCAGCGTGCCGACGCGGCCCACGTCCTGCGCGTGTTGCCAGGTGGCGGCACCCGTGTCGCGCCAGACCACGCGGTAGCCGGTCACGCCCGGGTCGGGGCTGACGGTCCAGACCAGGGTGCTGTCGTTGGTCAGGGTCGAGGCATCCAGCTTCACGTCCAGCGGGGCGGCCGGCGCCAGGGCCAGCGTGGCCAGGCCGACAGCATTGACGCGCGCCACGTCGGCCACGTAGTCGGGCTCGACGAACTCGAAGAGGTCGCCGAAGACCTTGCCGCCTTCGCTGCGCGGGTTCTGGTGCTGGTGGCGGAAGTTCTCGAAGGGCTCGGTGTAGCGCACCGCCGCGTAGCCGCGCTCCAGGAAAGGGATGTGGTCGCCGCCGCGCAGGTAGCGGTCGCGGCGCTGGATGAGTTGCACCTTGAAGCCCGGCAGGTGGCTTTCGGCGGCCGCCTTCAGGTGACGGCCGAGCTGGTGCGTGGGCAGGTCTTCACTGCCGCCGGCCAGCGCGATGGTCTGCAGCCGGGTGCGCAGGGCTTCGTTGGCCAGCGCTTCGGCCGCGTCGCCAGGGCGGTTGGCCTGCGACTGCACCAGCAGGCGCAGCAGCGGGTCGAAGCCGTCGGCGAAGAGGCGGATCTGCTTCGCGTCGCGTTGGCCGAAGTCGCCCGTGGCGCTGCCGACGATGTCGTTGGTGATCATGGCCTCGACGTTGAGGCCCAGCCGCCGCGCCTCGCTGGCGTAGTGCGCGGCGCCCAGCAGGCCCTGCTCTTCGCCCGGCACGGCCGTGAAGACCAACGTGGCGTCGAAGTTCAGGCTGGCCATGGCGCAGGCCAGTTCCATCACCACGGCGGTGCCCGAGGCGTCGTCGTTGGCGCCTGGCGCCAGGCCCACGGGGTCGGCCACGTCTGAATTGCGCGAGTCGTAGTGGCCGCTGACCACCAGCAGCCGGTCGCGCGAGGCCGCCGAGGTGCCCGGCAGCGTGGCCACCACATTGACCAGCGTCGTCGGCTTGGCCAGCCGGCGGCCGGCCGGTTCGACCCACTCCTGCGTGGCCACCTGCAGCCGGCCGCCGCTGGCTTTCGAGCAGGCTTGCAATTCACGCTCGATCCAGCGCCGCGCCGCGCCGATGCCGCGGACGTCTGACACCGTCTCGCTTTCGGTGTGGCGGGTCTCGAAGGCGACCAGGGCCTGGATGCGCTGCGCGATGCGGGCGCTGGAAATGCCGGCCAGCACCTGCTGCACCACCGGGTCCGGTGCCGGCTGGGCGCTGGCCGACAAGCCGACAAACAGGGTGAGCGCGCAGAAGGTGGCGCAGCCCAGCGCTCGGAAGCGCGGCCGTTTCCGGGCCAGGCGGGGGCAAGGTGCAAGCATGGTCTGGGTGTATCGAAGGAGTCGACAGCAGCCGTCAACTCGAAGCCACGGGGAGGCAGCGCAAAAGATCTGCACTGCGTTGGTGCAAACCCATCATATGTGTGCACATTGGTTGAATTGGATCCATCACCACACCCAATTATTCGCGATTCGCGACCGGGGATGCTGGCTTCAGCATGATCGCAACACCTGGATTTACCTGAGGGCACGCCGTTTGCTAGTGCATTAAGGTTACCGACCAAGCGACATAGCAGCGCACCCATTGGGCTTCATTGGCCCGTATGGGTTGCCAGCGGCCCCAGCGAGGGCAACGCGATTCAGGGATTCCGCCATTGAGACCCAGACGGGTCGCGATCTGTTCATTGCCATTCCAGTACCCAAGAGGAAGCTCCCATGCACCCCCGTCGTCTTCGTTTCCGCCCGACCGCCGTCGCCCTGGCCACCGCCTTGGCGCCCTTGGTCGTCCTGAATGCCCACGCGCAAAGCGCCACCGAACGGGTGGAAATCACCGGCTCGTCGATCAAGCGCATCGATGCCGAAACCGCCCTGCCGGTTCAGGTCCTGAACCGCGATGACATCGCACGCACCGGCGTCTCCAACGTCGAGCAGTTGCTGAAGAGCGTCACCGCGACCTCCACCGCCGGCGCCTCGCAGGTCGCCAACAGCGGTGCGGGCGGCGGCCAGGGCGGCGCCAGCGGGCAGTCGCTGCTGTCGCTGCGCGGCCTGGGCTCGGCGCGCACCCTGGTGCTGATCAACGGCCGCCGCAGCGCGCCAGCCGTTGGCGGTTCCTCGGGGGTGGACATTTCCAGCATCCCCCTGTCCATGATCGAGCGCGTGGAAGTGCTGAAGGACGGCGCTTCCGCCGTCTACGGCAGCGACGCCATGGCCGGCGTGGTCAACTTCATCCTGCGCCGCGAATACAAGGGCATCGAAGCCAGCGCCACCCTGGGCGCACCCACCCGCGCCGGCGGCGGTACCGAGACCAAGGCGAGCGTGACCGCGGGTTTCGGCGACTTCGACACCGACAAGTTCAGCACCACCTTCGCGGCCAGCATCGCCACGGTCAAGCCCATCTTCGGCTCGGACCGCAGCTTCGCCCGCAACCTCAACGTCGATGAAAAGCTCGACAAGACCAGCAGCACGGCCTTCCCGGCCAACATCCGCCTGCCCAGCGGCACGCTGGCCAGCGCCAACTACCCCAACTGCGGTTCGTATTCACTGGCCTCGCCGCTAACGCCGGGCCTGTGCCGCTACGACAACGCGCCTTTCATCGCCCTGCAGCCCGAGTCCACCGTGACCAGCCTGTCGGCGGCCGGGCGGCTGAACCTGAGCAATGCCTTCGAGGCCTATGCCGAAGCCGGTTTCACTCGCAACAAGATCGAAGACACCACGCAGCACGTGCTGATCAACGGTTCGACGCAGCTGCCCAACAGCGCCTACTTCACGTCGCTGACGAATCTGGTCAACACCCAGTACCCGACCCTGCCGACCGCGGTGCGCAACGCACTCTTCCCGGTCGGCACCACGGGCGTCGTCAACGCCTACGCGCTGCTGCCACCAACCAGCCCCTACTACCCGACGGCTTTCGCCGCCACCAACGGCCTGACCGGCCAGCCCCTGGTGCTGCTGTTCCGCTCCGTCCCGACGGGCACCCGCAAGACGGAAAACGTGGTCGACAACACGCGCCTGGTGACGGGCGTGCGCGGCACGCTGGCCAACTGGGACTTCGACGTCGGTGGCGTCTACAGCAAGAACAAGGTCACGACCAACCTGACGCAGGGCTGGACGCTGACCGACAAGTACCTGAACCTGGTGAACACGGGCGTCATCAACCCCTTCGGTGACACCACCGACGCGGCGGCGCGCCAGGCCGCGATGAACAGCAACTACAACGGCCTGTTCAACGTCACCACCAACACGGTCAAGGGCATCGATGCGAAGGCCTCGCGCGAACTCTTCAACCTGTCGGCCGGTGCCGTCAGCCTGGCCGTCGGCGCCGAATACCGCCAGGAATCGCTGGACGTGGCGCCGTCGGACGCCAACAAGCAGTTCCTGGTTTCGGGCTTTGGCGCGGCGGGCGTTCCGCTGACGGCCAGCCGCAACGTGACCTCGGGCTACGCCGAAGTCAACGTGCCGGTGCTGAAGACGCTGGAGGCCAACGTTGCCGTGCGCTACGACAACTACCAGAACGTGGGCAGCACCACCAACCCCAAGGCCTCGGTGAAGTGGCGTCCGACCGAGCAGGTGCTGCTGCGCGCCTCGGCCGGTACCGGCTTCCGCGCGCCGCTGCTCAGCGACCTGTACAGCCCCGAAGCCCGCGGCATCACGTCCAACGGCAGCCGTGACCTGCTGCGCTGCCCGCCCGGTGCCAGCGGCATCATCGACTGCAGCACGCAGTTCGTGACCATCGGCGGCGGCAACCCGGCCCTGCAGCCCGAAAAGTCGTCGTCCTACACCCTGGGCCTGGTGGTCGAGCCGGTCAAGAACGTGTCGCTGGGCTTCGACATGTACCGGGTCGAGATCAGCGATGTGATCCGCAGCGCCCTGTCCACGGCCACCATCCTGAGCGACCCGGCGCGCTATGCGTCCTACATCCAGCGCGGCGCGCCCGATGGCAACGCCAGCGGCGTGGGCCCGATCACGGGCATCGCACAGGGCCTGGTCAACCTGGGCAAGGTGAACGTCGAAGGCATCGACATCGACGTGTCGGGCCGCGTCGCCCTGACGCCGGCAGACCGCCTGACCTTGCGCCTGAACGGCAACTACGTCAGCAAGTACGACGTGCAGGGCACCGACGGCAGCTACAGCTCGGCGATCAACAACCCGGCTGCCGTCGGCATCGGTGTCGTGCTGCGCTGGCGCCATGTGCTGAGCGCGACCTGGGACAACGGCCCGTGGGCCGCGACCTTCTCCGAAAACTACCAGGTCGGCTACCGCGACCTGCGCACCTCGCTGCAGACGGTCGCCAACACGCCCACACCCCGCCAGGTGGGCAGCTACGAGACCTATGACGCCCAGGTGTCCTACAGCGGCATCAAGGCACTCAAGCTGACGCTGGGCGTGAAGAACCTGTTCGACAAGGACCCGCCGTACACCAACTACGGCGCCGGCTTCGTCGGCAGCTACGACCTCAGCTACACCGACGTGCGCGGCCGCTTCGTCTACCTGACCGCGAACTACAAGTTCAAGTAAGCGTTTCCGGCAACGCCCAGGCGGCGTCGGGTTGGGGTGCGGTACAACCGCGCCTCGACCCGACGCCGCTTTCCTTTGCCCCCAACACACCGAGGTGCCCATGAACCGTTCTGCCCTGTCCATGCTGGCTGCGGCCTGCCTCGCCGCCGGCTGCACGACCGCGCCGCCCACCCCCAGCGCCGCCAGCCCGACCGCCGCCGTGCCGCTGATCGAACGCAGCCGGCTCTTCGGCAACCCGTCCAAGATCGGCGGGCGCATCAGCCCTGACGGGCAGTGGCTGAGCTGGATCGCACCGCGCGACGGCGCGCTCAACGTCTGGGTCGCGCCAGTGGCCGACCCGTCGCAAGCCAGGCCGCTGACGGCCGAAAAGAAGCGCCCCATCCGCGGCAGCTTCTGGTCGCCCGATTCCAGGACCGTGCTTTACATCAACGACCAGGGCGGCGACGAGAACTTCCTCCTCTATGGCGTGGACGTGGCCAGCGGCGCGCTGAAGAACTACACGCCCTTCGAGAAGACACGCGCCCAGGTCGTGGCCATCAGCAACAAGGTCAAGGACCGCATCCTGGTCGGCCTGAACAACCGCGATCCGCGTTGGCACGATGTGCACAGCCTGGATCTGGCCAGCGGCCGGCTGACCCTGGTGCAGCAGAACGACGGCTACGGCGGCTTCGAGGCCGACGATGCGCTGGTGCTGCGCGTGGCGCAGAAGTCGCGCGCCGACGGCGGTGCCGACTATTTCCGCCTGAAGGACGGCGTGGCCGAGGTCAAGCCCTTCGTCAGCGTGGGCCTGGAAGACTCGCAAACGACGCAGCCGCTGCGCATCGCCGCCGACGGGCTGACGATGTACTGGACCGATTCACGCGGCCGCGACAAGGCCGCGCTGGTGGCGCAGAACCTGGCCACCGGCGCTACCACGGTGGTGGCCCAGGACGCGCGCGCCGACATCGGGTCGGCCCTGTACGACCCGCAGACCGGCGTCGTGCAGGCCTATGCCGTGGAATACCTGAAGCGCGAATACGTCGGCGTGGACCCGGCCATCGCGACCGACCTGAAGCGCCTGCAGGCGGCCACGCCGGGGCAGTTCAGCATCACCTCGCGCAGCGAAGACAACAACCGCTGGCTGGTCGCGATGGACCCGGTGACGGCACCCGACAGCACCTGGCTGTACGACCGCCGCGCCCAGCGCCTGAGCCAGCTCTACGTCAGCCGCCCCGAGATGGAAGGCGCACCGCTGGTGCCCATGCAGCCGCTGGAAATCAAGTCGCGCGACGGCCTGACGCTGGTGTCCTACCTGACCCTGCCCCAGGCGGCGGACCCCACCGGCAGCGGCAAGGCCAACCAGCCGGTGCCCATGGTGCTCTTCGTGCATGGCGGCCCGTGGGCGCGTGACGGCTATGGCGGCAACAGCTACCACCAGTGGCTGGCCAATCGCGGCTACGCCGTGCTGTCGGTGAACTTCCGCGGTTCCACCGGTTTCGGCAAGGCCTTCACCTCGGCCGGCGACGGCGAATGGGGCCGCAAGATGCAGGACGACCTGCTCGACGCGGTGGACTGGGCCGTCAAGGCTGGCGTCACCACGCGCGAGCAGGTGGCCATCATGGGCGGCAGCTACGGTGGCTATGCCACGCTGGCCGGCCTGGCCTTCACGCCCCAGGCCTTCGCTTGCGGGGTGGACATCGTCGGGCCGTCGAACCTGAACACGCTGCTGGGAACCATCCCGCCCTATTGGGAATCGTTCAAGCAGCAGATGTACCGCCGCATGGGCGACCCCGGCACCGCAGCCGGCAAGGGCTGGCTGGCCGAACGTTCGCCCTTGAATTCAGCCGACAGGATCACCCGGCCGCTGCTGATCGGCCAGGGCGCCAACGACCCGCGCGTCAACGTGCGTGAATCGGACCAGATCGTCGCGGCCCTGGCCGCCAAGAAGATCCCGGTGACCTATGTGCTCTTCCCCGACGAAGGCCACGGTTTCGCGCGGCCGGTGAACAACATCGCCTTCAATGCCGTGACCGAAAACTTCCTGGCGCAGTGTCTGGGCGGCCGTGCCGAGCCCATCGGCAACACGCTGAAGCCCTCGACCGCGCAGGTCAAGCACGGCGCGGAATACGCGCGCGGTCTGGCCGAAGCCTTGGCAGCGAAATAGCCCGGCGGCGGCAGATCAGTCGCCGTCGCCACCCATCAGCGGCGGCTGATCCAGGTCGGCGTCGAAGCCCATCAGCACACTGGCCAGGGTGAAGGCCCGCCACAGGTGGGGCGGCATCTGCAGGATGGCCTCGGGCGTCTTGCCGGCAGCGATCCAGGCGCCGATCTGGGCGTGCTGGTCGTCGCTGAGCAGGCGCAGGCTGCGCATGTCGTCGAGCGTCTGCATGGCGGGGCTCCGGGGTTGCGCGGGTTGTCGGTGGGCGGGTACCGAGCCGAGCATACCCAGTGCTTTCGGCGCCGCTGCGACAGGACTGAAACGCTTGGGCAGAATCGAGCCTTCAGCCCTGTGGAGTTGGCCATGACCGAAGACCCGCGCTGCTGTGGCAGCGGCACTTGCATCATCGACACCGAAGGCCGCTGCTGGTGCGGCCAGCAGTGGGACGGTGAAAAGATGGCCGCGCCGCCGGCGGCACCGCGCCCCGCCGCCGTCGACCCCGACGTCGAATCGCCCCCATGAACGGGCTCGACGAACGCGCCTGCTGCGGCGCGCTGACCTGAGGGATGCCGCCCACCGATGCCGAGCGCCATGCGCCCGTGCCCGAAGGCCGCACGCGCCGCTTCCTGCACCTGGGCCGCGCGGTGGGCGAGATGGCGGCTTCTGCCGCCGCCGAGGGCCTGAGCCGCCTGGCACGCGGCGAACGGCCGGCCCTGGCCGATCTGATGCTGACGCCGGCCAACGCGCAGCGCCTGGCCGGCCGGCTGTCGCAGATGCGTGGGGCGGTGATGAAGGTGGGCCAGCTGATGTCGATGGACGGCCACGGCGTGCTGCCGCCGCACTTCGCCGATTTGTTGGGCGGCCTGCGCGACCAGGCCCACACCATGCCGGCCACCCAGCTGGCCGAGGTGCTGGAGCGCGAATACGGCGCCGACTGGCACCGCCGCTTTCGCCGCTTCAGCTTCCAGCCCATCGCCGCCGCGTCCATTGGCCAGGTGCACCGCGCCGAGACCCACGACGGCCAGTTGCTGGCGCTGAAGATCCAGTACCCCGGTGTCAAGGCCAGCATCGACAGCGACGTGGCCAACCTGGCGCTGCTGGCGCGCACCCCCGGCCTGGTGCCCGCGGCGCTGGACCCGACCGCCATCCTGGCCCGCGTGCGCGAGCAACTGCACCTGGAGACCGACTACCTCGCCGAAGCCCGCCACGCCAGCGAATACCGCCGCCGCCTGGGCGACGACCCGGTGCTGACGGTGCCAGCGGTGCACGAGGAACACAGCACGGCGCACATCATCGCCACCGATTTCGCGCCCGGCGTGGCTGTCGACCAGCTGACGCGGCCGGGCGTGCCGCAAGCCCAGCGCGACCACGTGGCGGCCGCTCTGAGCCGGCTGTCGGTGCACGAGTTCTTCCGCATGCGCCTGGTGCAGACCGACCCCAACTTCGGCAACTACCTCTTCGACGCCGCCACCGGGCGCGTGGCGCTGATCGACTTCGGCGCCACCGAAACCGTCAGCGACGCGCGCGTCGAACAACTGCGCGAACTGGGCCGCGCGCTGCGTGACGCCGACGTGCCGCGCCTGACCGCCGCAGCGCTGGCCGCCGGCTTCATCGCCCGGGAAGACCCCCAGGCGCAGACGCAAGGCGTCATCGCGATGCTGCTGATGGCGGGCGCACCGCTGCAGCAGCGCGGAGCCTACGACTTCGGCGCTTCGGACCTCTTCGCGCGCGCCTTCAACCAGGGCCGGGCGCAGTTCTTCGGTGACGGCTATGCCCGCACGCCGCCGCCCGACCTGCTGTTCCTGCAGCGCAAGTTCATCGGCAGTTTCATGCTCTGCACCCGCCTGGGCGCGCGGCTGGACTTGAACGAGGTCTTCGGCGCCGAGTTGTAGGCCCGGTCTTTCGGTCATCATCCACCGCGCGGGGCCGCTTTCGGCGCCGCCTTTGAAAGCGAGACCGCCATGCTGGTTCGAATCCTGTACGTCAGCCGCGCCGTGGGGCCGCAGACGGGCACCGTCACGGCGGGCATCCTGGGCGCTGCGCAAGCCTACAACCCGGCGCATGGCATCACTGGCGTGCTGTGCCAGGGCCAGGGCTTGTACCTGCAGGTGCTGGAGGGCGAACGCGGCGAAGTCAACCGCCTGTTTGCCCAGATCGCGCCAGACCGGCGCCATCGGGACGTCCAGATCCTGTCCTTCGAAGAGACCAGCCGGCGCCGCTACCCCGACTGGAGCATGGCCCATGTGGCCTTGCCCGACGACGACGCGATGATCCGCATGCAGCACCCCGAATTCGACCCCTATTCCGCCACCGGCGGCTTCGTGCTGAACCTGGTGGATGAACTGCTGGCCAGCGGGCACCGCATCACCGGGCTGCCAGCCTGAGGCCCGGCACGGTGCGCAAGCCCATCTTGAAAACCCTGGGCGCCCTGCTGGCCGCCTTGCTGCTGGCGGCCACGGTCTGGGTGGTCAACGGGGTCTGGTTCAGGCCCTTCAGCCTGAACCTGTTCTACGACAAGGTCTTCGTCCAGTTCACGCTGCAGAACCCGGAACTGCTGACTTCGCTGGGCATTGCCGAGCAGTTCGGCTACCGCCGCCACAACGCCCACCTGGGCGACGCCTCGGTGGCGCGCGTGGCCAGCGACTTCAAGGACTGGCGCCAGCACCTGGCCGACCTGAAAGCCTACGACTTCGCCAGCCAGACGCCGGCGCAGCAGCTGTCCACCCGGGTGCTGACCTGGTTCATCGAGAGCCAGCTCGAAGGCGAGCCCTACGCCTTCCACGACTACCCAGTGAACCAGATGTTCGGCGTGCAGAACGGCACGCCCGATTTCCTGATCAACCAGCACCGCATCCCCGACCGGCGCGGCGCCGAGGACTACCTGTCGCGGCTGGGCGAAGTCGGCCGCAAGTTCGACGAGGTGCTGGAAGGTCTGGCGCTGCGCGAAAAAAAGGGTGTGGTGCCGCCGCGCTTCGTCATCGAGCGCGTGCTGGCCGAGATGCGCGGCTTCGCCGGCAAGCCGGCCACGGAGAACCCGCTGTACGCCAACTTCGTGAAGAAGGTCGATGCGCTGGCTGCGCTGACGCCCGCTGAAAAGCAGGCGCTGAACGCCCGCTGCGCGCAGGCCATCGACAGCGGCGTGCTGCCGGCCTACCGCAAGCTGATCGCCTTCTTAGCCGGCCAGCTGGCGCGCGCCACCAGCGACGACGGCGTGTGGAAGCTGCCCGACGGCGACGCCTACTACGCCTGGCGCCTGCGCAACCAGACCACCACGAAGATGACGCCGCAGCAGGTGCACGAGCTGGGTCTGAGCGAGGTGGCACGCATCGAAGCCGAAATGCAGGCCATCCTGGCCACGCAAGGCCAGTTGCAGGCCGGCGAAACACCGGCGCAAGCGATGGCGCGCCTGTCGAAGGAGCCGCGCTTCCTCTACCCCAACGACGACGCCGGCCGCACGGCCGCGCTGGCCGACTACACGAAAATGATCGCCGACCAGCTGCAGCGCTCGCGCGCCGTCGTCGGCCTGGTGCCCAAGGCGGCGCTGGAGGTGCAGCGCGTGCCCGAATTCAAGGAAAAGACCTCGGCCGGCGCCTACTACAACCCGCCCGCGATGGACGGCACGCGGCCCGGCGTGTTCTACGCCAACCTGCGCAACCTGAACGAGCTGCCGACCTTCGGCATGCGCACCCTGTCCATCCACGAAGGCGTGCCCGGCCACCACTTCCAGATCGCCCTGGCGCAGGAACAGAAAGGCGGCCCCCTCTTCCGCAAGGTGCTGCCCTTCACCGCCTACAGCGAAGGTTGGGCCTTGTACGCCGAATGGCTGGGTACCGAACTGGGCGTCTACCGCGACGACCCCTACAGCGACCTGGGCCGCCTGCAGGCCGAGATGTTCCGCGCGGTGCGGCTGGTGGTGGACACCGGCATCCACTTCAAGCGCTGGCCGCGGCAGCAGGCCATTCGTTACATGGCCGACAAGACCGGCATGCCGGCCGGCGAGGTGGTGGCCGAGATCGAGCGCTACATCGTCATGCCCGGCCAGGCCTGCGCCTACAAGGTGGGCATGCTGAGCATCCGCGCGGCGCGCACGCGGGCCGAAAAAGCGCTGGGCCCGCGCTGGAACGCCGAGGCCGAGCAAGCCTTCCACGACACGGTGCTGGGCGCCGGCGCGCTGCCACTCGACATCCTGGACCAGCAGGTCGACGCCTGGGTGCGCACGGCGATGCAGCGGCCCGGCTAACTAGCGGGCCGCTAGCGCCTTTCGCGCCACCACAGGGCCAGCATGGCCCCCGCAAAGGCCAGGGCCCAGGGCCAGGCCGACAGCGGCTGGACGATGGTCGGCGTTGCGGGCAGAGCGCGAACAGCGTAGTGGGCACTGGCATCCTGCCGCAAGGTGCGCTGCCAGTCTGGCCAATCGGTGGCGGCGTAGACATAGACGGCCGCCGGCGATGCGCCAGCCTGCGGGCCCTGCACCCGCTGCCAGCCGGCCTGGCGCGGCCAGAAGGCGGCGCAGGCGGCATCGGCACGGTCGGCCCGGCGCTGCAGGTGCGCACGCTGATTCAGGCCGGGCAGTTCGATGGCCATCGCGGCGCCCGCGCCGCGGGCACAGAGGGTGCTGCGCTCGCCCACCAGGGGCATCGGATCGGGAAAGTCCCAGGCCAGCGGCGTGGCGTGGCGCAGGCCCAGCGGGTCGAGCACGGCCTGCCACCACGCGCCCAGCGCCTGCGGCGCGCTGATGGCGGCGCGGTGCCAATCGCTGACGCCCAGCCAGGCGATGCGGCCGGCCTGCCAGGGGCGCTGCCACAGCCAGGGCTGGACGGCGTCGTTGGCCAGCCACGGGCCCAGCCGGGCCGGGCTGCCGGTGGCCGGCACCAGCCGGGTCACCGGCAACACCAGGGCCGGGTCGGGCCCGGGCGTGCGGGTGGGCTCGCCTTCGGTGGCGGCCAGCGGCAATTGCAGTTCGCGCGCCCACAGACCGGGGTCGCTGGCGTTGGCGGACAGCACCAGCAGCGGCAGGCCGCGCGCGACCTGGGCCAGCAGCGCGGCGCGGGCCGGGGCGCTGGCGCGCTCGAAATGGGCGGCGTCGATGACCAGCAGGTCGGGTGCGGCCATCGCGCCGCGCGCGGTCTCGGTGCGCGTCACCGTCTTGCCCAGCGTGACCTGCCAGTCCAGCAGGGCCTCGCTGTCCACCAGCAGCCGGTTCAGCGCCTGCGCGTCGAAGGAAGCGGCACCGAAACGCCCTTGCACCTGCAACGGCGTGGCGGCCTGCACGCGCAGCGGCAGCGGCCCCTGCTCGAGCACGCGGCCGTCGGCGGCGAGGACCCGCGCCTGCAGCACCAGGCTCTCGGCCACCGGCGGCAGCCAGCGCAGGCGGGCCTCGGTGGCCATCCCGGCCGGCGCGGCCTGGGCCAGCAGGCGGCCGTTTTCGTCCAGCAACTGCAGGCGCCAGCCGGCCAGCGGCCGGCCGCGCCGCAGCCTCAACTCGAAAGGGCGGCCCAGGGCCAGCTGGCGCGGGAAGTCCAGCCTGAGGCCGGCGTCCACGGGCAAGCTGCCCAGCAGCGGGCGGGTGGGCAGGTCGTGCCAGGCGGCTGCGCGCAGGCCGTCGCCCTGCAGGCTGAGGCTGGCCGACCCGCGCACGGCTTCGGCGGTCAGGCTGTCGGCGACCCGGGCGCTGCCGGCCGGGGCCGCCGTGACGGACATGTCGCTGACCAGCACGGCCAGCGCGACCGCGGCCACGGCCGCCAGGGCGGCGTCGACCCAGCGCCGGGCGTGCGCCAGCAGCAGCGCGCTGACGAGGCCGGCACCGGCGATCCCGGCCGCCGCCGCCAGCGCCAGCGCGCCCCCCGTCGATGCCAGCAGCGCAGCGCCCATCACGGCGCCCCCCGGCGCAGGCCCTGCGCCAGCGCGCTGGAAAAGGCCGTGCTGCCGCCGTCTTGCGCCTGCAGGCGCGGCAGGCTGTCGGTGATGCCGCTGCGCAGCCAGGCCCGCAGCGAAGCGCGGCAGGGCACGCAGCCGTCCTGCACGTCCTGCACGGCGCGCTGGGCCGCCAGGCGGTCTTCGTCGGCAACCATGCGCTCGCGGATCCAGGCCCGTGCCGCGCCCGGCCACAGCGCCGGCAGCGGTGCGTCCTCGGCCAGCGCCCGCAGCAGTTCGCGCAGCGGCGCCGGCACCGCCTCGGGCATTGCGCCCTGCTCGCGGCGGCTGCTGGCCGCGCCGACGGCGTCGCCGCTGAGGCGCTTCTCTTCCTTCAGCGGCGGCGGCACGAAGGCCGTGCGGTGCAGGTAGATGCGGTCGGCCTGCTGCAACTGCTTGATGGCTTCCAGCGCCCTGTATTCGAAGGGCAGCGCCGGCTGCGGCGTGATGGCGCGCAGCGCCTTCTCGGCGTCCCACATCGCCGACAGTGCCCGGCGCAGCACCTGCTTGGTGGCCTCGTCGAACAAGGTGGCGTTCTCGGCCTGGTCGTGGGTGTGGCCGAACTGCGCCATCAGGTCGGGCTGGCCAGCGCCGGATTCGGCCTCGTGGTCGTCGGCGTCGCCGAACAGGCTGGACTCTTCACCCAGGAACTGGCCGTAGCGCCGGCGCAGCTGCGCCTGGTCGCTGGCGATGCTTTCGCTGCGCGCGCGCACCTCGGCCGGTTTCAGCTTGGGGTTGGCCTTGATGTCGGCCAGCAGCTGTTCGGTGTCGATGATGATCTGGCGCTGGCTGCGCAGGTTCTCGGGCTTGACCAGCATGGGCAGCGCCGAGGCTTCCTCGCTGGCTGCCTGCGGGCCGGGCAGACGCAGCGTGACGGTGGGCGAGGTGCTGATGTGCGGCCGCGGTTCGGCGTTGTCGCTGGCGCGCACGAAGACGTAGAGCTCGTCGCCGGGCTCCATGCCCAGTTCCTTGAGCGTCCAGGTCTGGTCCCAGTCGCGCACACGCGGGTCGCGGCCCTGCGGCAGGGGCAGCTCGCGGTCGCTGAAGCGCACGTTCTCGCCGCTGCTGCGCGCCAGCGTCAGGTGCAGGCTGGCCCGCGCCACCTGGTAGTCGTCACGCACCGTGACGGCGATGCGGGCGCTGGTTTCGCCGGGGCCCAGGATGCGGATCGGCTCTTCGGGCGCGCGCACGGTGATGACCGGGGCCGCGTCGGGCTGCACGCGCAGCGTGTGGCGCAGCCCGCGCCAGCGCCACGCCACCGACTCGCTGGCCAGCCAGCTGGCACAGCCTGCCGCCAGCGCCAGCTCGCTGCCGTCGCTGAGTTCGATGCGGTCTGCGGCGGCGGCCGAGGACGCGGGCGCCGCCGGGCCGCTGGAGCCGCTGGCCCCGCCGGCCTGCACGCACCAGCGCACGCGGCTCTGCTCGGGCACCAGCAGGTCGCGCGGCGCGCTGTCGAAGGCCGCCACGCCGGTGTAGGCCGGCGGCACGACCTGCAACGCCAGGGTGTCCACCGCAACGGCCGGCGCGGCGGGCGCCGCGGTGGCGCGGCTCACGCCCTGCCGCAGCCCCGCGCTGGCCAGCACCGCGGCGGCAGCGGCCCCGCTCAGCACCAGCCAGCGCCAGTTCCAGCGCGCCTGCCGCTGCGCGATCTGGCGCAGCAGCGCGGCGTCGGCGACGCGGTCCAGCCGCGCCAACAGGCGCCGCTGCTGCAGCCGCGCCAGCGGCGAGCGGGCGTCGACCAGGCAGGCGCTGCTGTCTTCCAGCGCCGGGGCGGCGGCGTCCAGCCAGCGCAAGCAGTTTTGGGCCACGCGGCGGCGCAGTTGCCAGGCCTCCAGCGCCAGAGCCGCTGCGCACAGCGCCAGACCGGGCCCCGAGCGCAGCAGCAGCCAGGGCAGCAGGGCCGCCAGCCACCAGGGCGCGCGCTGCCACAAGGCGGCCCGCAGCAGGCGCAGGCGCAAGGCGGGCAGACCGGACGCTGGCGGTGCTGGCGGTGCTGGCGGTGCTGGCGGCACGATGGGCGCGGCGGGCGCGCCGTCAGGCCCGGGCAGGCCGGGTGTTGCGGCGCTCACCGCTCCGTGTCCTGCGGGCCGGCTGGCGCACTCGGCAGCGCGGCAGCCGGCTGCTGTCGGCGCATCAGGCGGTAGGCCAGCGCCCGCTCCAGCGCAAACAGCAAGGCCAGCAGCGGCGCCAGCAGCGTGTGGCTGGCGGCGATGGGCAGCGTCGCCGGCACGGCCGTGCTGGCGTCCAGCGTCCCGGTCGGTGCGGCGTAGGGCAGCGGCTCGCGCTGCAAGGTCTGCCAGTCGCCCCACAGCGCGCGGGCGCCGTCCAGCGGCTCGCGGTCGTCCAGCGGCCAGCTGTCGCGCGCCCAGACCCGGCCGCGCGCCGCGTCGGCCACGCGCAAGCTGCCACTGCGGCGGGCGCTGGCCAGTTCGGGAAAGGCCGCCGCTTGCACGGCCCACCACAGCGGCGCGCGCCAGGCGGCGTCGGGCGCACCGGGGCGGTCCCAGACGATCAACTCGGTCTGCGGGTCGGGTGCTTCGGTGACGATGTAGCGCTCGCGCCCCAAACCCGCGCTCTCGTAGGCGGTGAACAGGGCGCGCCAGGAGGCCGCCCGTGCGCTGGCCAGCGCGACGTGGCGCTCGACGGTGGTGGCGCCGGGCGACGCCGACTGCAGGCGCAGCTCGACGCGGTGCGCCAGGGTTGGCGGGCGCGCCGCCATGGGCACGGCATCGCCGCTGGCGACGATGGCCAGCCGCGCGGCGGGCCGCCATTCGCGCTCGTGCGCCACCAGCCAGGCCAGCGGGTCGGTGGCGGGCAGCGGGCTGCGCGGGGCGGCGCCCAGGCCCGCCGCCTGGATCTGCGCCTCGGCCCAGGCCGGGTCGACGCGGTCGCCCACGAAGACCGTGTCGCCGCGCCAGGGCAGCGCCACATCGGCCAGCCAGGCGATCAGGCCGATCAACAACAGCAGGCGCAGCAGCAGCAGGGTCTTGTCGGCCCAACGCCAGATGCGCAACTGCTGCGGCGCTGCGACCGGCAGGAAACGCGCGGTGGCCAGCGGCTCGGCCTGCGTGCGCTGGCGCTTGCGGCGGTGCCACCAGAGCGGCAACAGCAGCACAGCCAGCGCCAGCCACCACAGCGGGTAGGCACTGCTCATGCGCGCCCGGCCCGCTTCAACCAGCTGCGCAGCAGCGGCCCCACGGGGTCTTCGATGGACGCCATCTGCAGCGGCACATTGCGCTGCCGGCAGGCCGCGGCCACGCTGTCGAAATGGGCGGTGCGCGCAGCGCGGTAGCCGGCCTGCGCGGCCGCGTCATAGCGGTGCAGACCGGCCGCGGCGTCCAAGGTTTCGGGGTCGCGGTAGCCGGTGCCCACGGCGAAGCGGCCTGCCACCTCGGCCTCGGTCTGCAGGCACAGCAGGCGCACGTCGTGGTGCATGGCACGCAGGCGCAGCAAGGCCTCGGACAGCGGCGACGGCCATTCCAGGGCGTCGCTGACCGCGAAGACCAGGCTGGGTGCGCGGGCGAAGTGCAGGCTGCTGCGCACCGCCGTGGCGTCGGGCAGGCCGCCACCGGCCTGCGCGCGCTGCAACTGCGCCAGCACGCGGTGCATCTGGCGCGGCCCGCGCGCAGCCGGCGTGACGGCCATGCGGTCGCCGCCGGCCACCACCAGCCCGAAGGCGTCACCCTGGCGCTGCGCGATGGCCGCCACGCAGGCCAGCACGGTGCGCGCGCAGCCCAGCTTGTCCACACCGGTCAGGCGGCGGCTGGGCTCGGCCATCGAGGCGCTGGCGTCCAGCAGCAACCACACCGCGACATGGCTGTCGCGCTCGGCTTCGCGCACGTAGTAGCGGTCGGCGCGGGCCAACAGCTTCCAGTCGACGCGGCGCCACTCATCACCCGGCGCATAGGCGCGGTATTCGCTGAATTCGACGCCCGCGCCGCGTTCGCGGCCGGCGTGGATGCCATGGCCCAGCCCCGCCAGCACGTGGCGGATGACGAGGTCCAGGTCCGCGGTTTGCGCCCGGAGTGCAGCCGTCGCCAGCATCGAGTGTCTAGTCGACGGTGACGTGTTCGCGCAGCGCGGCCAGGATGTCGGCGATGGCCACGCCGTCGGCCTCGGCCTCGAAGTTGCGCAGCACGCGGTGCGCCAGCACCGGCAGCAGCATCGCGGCGATGTCGTCGCGCGTGACGGCCAGCCGGCCGTGCATCAGCGCGCGGGCCTTGGCCGCCAGCACCAGGGCCTGGCCGGCGCGTGGACCGGCACCCCAGCCGACGTGCTTCCGGATGCTGGCCACCGGGCTGTCCTGCGGCCGCGTGGCGCGCACCAGGCGCATGGCGTAGCGCAGCAGGTGCTCGCCGATCTCGATGTCGCGCACCAGCTGCTGCAGGCGCAGCAGGCTGGCCACGTCCATCGCGGCTTGCGCATCCGCCAGCCCGGCGTGGGTGGTGGCCGAGACCATCGCCATCTCTTCGTCTTCGCTCGGGTAGCCGACGTCGATGCGCAGCAGGAAGCGGTCGAGCTGCGCCTCGGGCAGCGGATAGGTCCCGGCCTGTTCGATCGGGTTCTGCGTGGCCAGCACGAAGAAGGGCCGCGGCAACGCATGCGTGGTGCCGGCGAAAGTCACCGCGCGTTCCTGCATCGCTTCGAGCAGCGCCGACTGCGTCTTGGGCGGCGCACGGTTGATCTCGTCGGCCAGCAGCACCTGCGTGAAGACGGGGCCGCGCTGGAAGCGGAAGACGCGCTGGTGGGTGCTGCTGTCTTCTTCCAGGATCTCGGTGCCGACGATGTCCGAAGGCATCAGGTCGGGCGTGAACTGCACGCGGCGGAACTGCATGTCGGTGGCCTGCGCCAGGCTCTTCACCAGCAGCGTCTTGCCCAGGCCCGGCACGCCTTCGACCAGCGCGTGGCCGCCGGCGATCAGGCAGATCACCAGCGACTCGATGACACCGGCCTGGCCGATGATGACTTTGGACATGCTGGCCGACAGTTCAGCGAGCTTGGCGGTCAACGTGGCGATCTCTTCTTCGTTCCAGTCTGCAGCGTCGCGCTCAGCCAAGGTCATGCTCCCGGTTCACGCGCCCAGCGCGTATTGAATGATGTTCACGGCGAAGCGCGTGTTGTCGATGACCAGCCAGCGCTTGTTGCGGAAGTCGTAGTCCCACTCGCAGCCGTAGTCCTTGTTGCTGTAGAGCAGGCGCACGCGGCCGTTGATCTCCACCGCCTTCAGGTAGTCGTGCACCAGGTCGTCGCCCCAGCCGTTCAATTCCACGCCGGTGTTGGGCGGGCCATCGAACTTGAAGAAGCTGGAATAGATCGGGTGCTTGTTCGGTATCTTCTGCAGCGCCTTGGGGCCGAAGAGGCGCGCCACTTCGGCTTCGAAGGACTTGGCGAACAGGCCGTCGATGTCGTGGTTGCAGTCGTCCACGAAGACGAAGCCGCCGCCCTTCACATAGCGCTCGAAGTTCTTGCGCTCGGCCGGCGTGAACTGCAGCAGCTTGTGCCCGGCCAGGTAGCAGAAAGGCGCTTCCAGCATCTTGGGGTCGGCCAGCGGCACGATGCGCTCCACCGGGTCGACGCGCAGGGTCGTGTACTCGACCAGCGAATTCAGCACATTGCTGGGCATGCGGACGTCCACGTCCCAGTCGCCCGATTCGTAGACCAGGCGCGTGAAGTAGAAATCGAAGCCTGAAAGGGCCGCCACGTGCCGCTGTGCGCTAGACCGCGTCGGACAGACTGGTGAAGTTGAAGTCGCGCAACTTCATCGCCGGCACCACCACGCGGCGGTTCTCGCCGAGCACCTGGGTCTGGCCCAGTTCGTCGATGTTGTTGAGCATGGTCACCGGGCTTTCATTGAAGCGGAAGTTCTTCACCGGGTAAGCGATCTTGCCGTTCTCGATGTAGAAAGTGCCGTCGCGCGTCAGCCCGGTCACCAGCAGCGACTGCGGGTCGACCGACCGGATGTACCAGGTGCGCGTCACCAGCACGCCCTTTTTGGTGGCGGCGATCAGTTCGGCCAGCGACTTGTTGCCCCCGGCCATGATCACATTGCCCGGCCGGCCGCGCGCGGCCACGCCCTGCTTGCGGGCCCAGAAGGCCGAGTAGTCCAGCGAGGCCACCTTGCCGCCCTGGATCAGGTTGCGGCGGTCGCGGGCCAGCATGGTGTCGCTGTCCCACGGCCGCACCGGGGCCGCCGGGTCCCAGGGGTCGGTCCACAGATTGACCTGCTCGTCGAACATCTTCTCGCCCAGGCGGTTGCCGCCGCCTCGTCTGCTGAGGAAGCTGCGGCCCTCGTCGGCCTGGCGGGCGTCGAAAGCACGGAACATGAAGCTCAGGATGTCGGCCGAGGCCGCCGGTTCCAGGATGACGGTGTAGCGGCCGGGCTCGATGGCCTTGGCATCGACCGAGCGCAGCGCCTTTTCGATGGCCACGGCCGAGGCTTCACGCGCGTCGAAGCGCGCCGCGTCGTTGCCGTTGCGCGTGACCCAGCCCGAGCCACGGCCGTCTTCGGTGCGTGTGGTGACGGTGAAGTTCAGGTCGGTGGCCTGCTGGTAGCCGAAGACACCGTTCGAATTGGCCACGGCCTCGAAGCCCGTGGTGTCGACGAAGAAGCCGGCGGCCTGCAGGCCTTTCTTCTTGCTTTCGTTGATGCTGCTGGCCGCCACCTCGGCGCGGAATTCGGGGTCGATGGCGGCAGTGGCCTTGGCGTAGGTCGATGAAGCCTTGAAAGCCTGCTTGCCGACGGCCGGCATGAATTCCGGGTTCTCGGGCGCCAGCCGCGCCACGTCTTCGGCGCGGCGCACCAGCTTTTCCAGCGAGGCGTCGTCGAATTCGTTCAGCGTGGCCGTGCCCTGGCGCTTGCCGAAGGCCACGCTGACCGAGATCTGCGTGTCCTCGTTCAAGCCGGCCGTCGAGACACTGTTCTGCGCGTAGCGGATGTTGCCGGTGCGGCTGCCGGTCAGCGTCACGCGGCACTCGTCGGCCTTGGAAAAGGACAAGGCCTTGTCGCAGATGCGCCTGGCGATGTCTTCGGTGATGGGTTTCATGGCGTGTCCCGTGGTCAAGCGATCTTGCGCGCGGTGTTGATGACGTTGATGCCGTTGAAGCGCGTGGTGGCCGAGCCGTGCGACACCGCACTGACCTGGCTGGGCTGGCCCTTGCCGTCGAAGAAAGAGCCGCCCATGCGCCAGTCGCGCTGGTCGCAGATGGCGCTGCAGGCATTCCAGAATTCCTGGGTGTTGGCCTGGTAGGCCACGTCTTCCAGCGGGCCGGTGATGCGGCCGTCCTTGATCTCGAAGTACAGCTGCCCGCCGAACTGGAAGTTGTAGCGCTGCTGGTCGATGCTGTAGCTGCCGCGGCCCAGGATGTAGACGCCCTTCTTGACGTCCTTGACCATCTCGTCGGGCGTCAGCGGGGCCTTGCCCGCGGCCAGCGACACATTGGGCATGCGCTGGAATTGCACGCTGGCCCAGCTGTCGGCGTAAGAGCAGCCGTGCGAAGCCGGCTCGTCGATGAGGTGGGCCTGGTCGCGCGTGGCCTGGTAGTTGACCAGCACGCCGTCCTTGATCAGGTCCCAGCTCTTGCAGGCCACGCCTTCGTCATCAAAGCCCACCGCGCCCAGCGAACCCGGTGTGGTCTTGTCGGCATAGAAGTTGACACGTTCGGAACCGAACTTGAAGTTCTTGCTGCGCCACTTGTCCAGCGTGACGAAACTGGTGCCCGCGTAATTGGCTTCATAACCCAGCACGCGGTCGAGTTCGGTCGGGTGGCCGACCGATTCGTGGATGGTCAGGAACAGGTGTTCAGGGCTCAGCACCAGGTCGTACTTGCCAGGCTCCACCGACTTGGCCGTCAGTTTGTCCTTGGCCTGGCGGCCGCAGGCGCGGGCTTCCTCGACCAGGTCGCACGAGGCACCGTAGAGCGTGGCCACGCCACCGGCGGCCTGCACCTTGTCGGCCGCCTTGGCGTCGAAGAATTCGTAGCCCATACCCACTGGCGAGGCCAGGCTCTCGCGGCTGCGGAAGCGGTTGCTGGCCTTGTCGACGGCGGTGGCCGTCATCGGCGCCCACAGGCGGTGGATGTCCTGCGCAATGTAGGAGCCATCGGTCGACGCGAAGTACTTCTGCTGGTTGACCTGGAACAAGCGCGACTGCATGAAGGCCGCGCCGGCTTCCAGCCCGGCGCGGTTGGCCGCGATCAGCATCTCGGCCTTGTCCTTCAGCGGCACGGTGCGCCAGTCCTTGCTCATGGGCGTGGCCCACTGCACCTCGCCGACACCCTTCACCGGCGCCAGCCGCAGCGGCTCGGTCTGCAGCCGCGCGTTGGCCTTGGCGATGGCCACGGCCTGCCGGGCGGCCCCGGCCACGGCGTCGGGCGTCAGGTCGTTGGTCGACGCAAAACCGTAGGCGCCCTGGGCGATAACGCGCACGCCCACGCCCAGCGACTCGGTGTTGACGATGTCCTCGACCCGGGTGTCGCGCGTGGTGACGAACTGGTTCAGATAGCGCCCGATGCGCACGTCGCAGTAACTGGCGCCGGCCGCCGTCGCGGCGTTCAGCGCGGTGTCGGCCAGGCGCTTGCGCCCGGCGGTGTCGGCCGGCTGCACCAGCGCTTCGGCCGCGATGGCCTGCCCGAAGACCGGCACCAGCAGCGTGCCGCCGGCGATGCCGGAGAGGTTGAGAAAACGGCGTCTTTCCATGCTCAGGTCTCGGTAGGGAGGCCAGGGGCCGTGCGGACCCCGTGGCCTCGGTCGCGCGCTAGACGGCGTCGGACAGGCTGGTGAAGTTGAAGTCGCGCACCTTCATCGGCGGGATCAACATCTGGTAGGGCACCTCGTCGCCGGCGATGATCACCGGCTTGCCGATCTCGTCGATGTTGTTCAGCATCGTGACCGGGCTTTCGTTGAAGCGGAAGTTCTTCACCGGGTAGGCGACCTTGCCGTTCTCGATGTAGAAGGTGCCGTCGCGCGTCAAGCCGGTCAGCAGCACCGACTGCGGGTCGACCAGGCGGATGTACCAGGTGCGCGTGACCAGGATGCCCTTCTTGGTGTTGGCGATCAGTTCGGCCAGCGACTTCTCGCTGCCGCCCATGATCATGTTGCCGGGCCGGCCGACGGCGCGGGCGCCCTGCTTCTGCGCCCAGTAGCGCGAGTATTCCAGCGCGTTGACACGGCCGCCCTTGATCAGGTCGGTGCGCTCGCGGGCCAGCATGCTGCTGCCGTCCCAGGGCAGCACGCCGACATCGGGGTTCCAGGGGTCGGCCCAGACGTTGACCTGCTCGTCGAATAGCTTCTCGCCCAGGCGGTTGCCGCCGCCCTTCTTGCTGAGGAAGCTGCGGCCTTCGTCGGCCTGGCGGGCGTTGAAGCCGCCGAACAGGCGGCCCACCAGTTCCGAGGTGGCGGCCGGTTCCAGGATCACCGTATAGCGGCCCGGCTCGATGGCCTTGGCCTCGACCGAGCGCAGCGCCTTCTCGATGGCCACGTCTGAAGCCTCGCGCGCGTCGAAACGCGCCGCGTCGTTGGCCGAGCGCTTGACCCAGCCCGAGCCGCGGCCGTCTTCGGTGCGCACGGTGACGGTGAAGTCCAGCGCGGTGCTGGCCTGGTGGCCGAAGACGCCTTTGGAATTGGCGACCACGCTGTAGCCCAGGCTGTCGCTGAAGAAGCCGGCTGCCGTCAGGCCCTTCTTGCGGCAGGCCTCGATGCTGTAGGCCGCAGCCTGGACGCGGAATTCGGGGTCGATGGCGGCCGTGCTCTTGCTGTAGGTGGGCGACGCCTTGTAGGCCTGCTTGTCCACCGTGGGCATGAATTCGGGATTTTCGGGCGCCAGCCGGGCCACGTCTTCGGCGCGGCGCACCAGCCTTTCCAGCGACGCGTCGTCGAGTTCGTTGATGACGGCCGTGCCCTGCTTCTTGCCGAAGGCCACGCTCACCGCGAGCTGGGTGTTCTCGATCAGGCCGGCGGTGGACACGCTGTTGCGCGCATAGCGGATGTTGCCGTCGCGGCTGCCGTTCAGGCTGACGGTGCACTCGTCGGCCTTGGACAGGGCCAGCACCTTGTCGCAGATGCGGCGGGCTTCTTCGGAGGTGAGGAATTTCATGTCGGCTTCCGGTTCAGGCGATCTTGCGCGCGGTGTTGATCACGTTGACGCCATTGAAGCGCGCGGTGGACGCACCGTGCGACACGGCGCTGGACTGCGAAGGCTGGCCCTTGCCGTCGAAGAAGGAACCGCCCATGCGCCAGTCGCTGGCGTCGCACAGGGCGGAGCAGGCGTTCCAGAACTCGGTGGTGTTGGACTGGTAGGCGACGTCTTCCAGCTGCGCGCCGAGCTTGCCGTCCTTGATCTCGAAGTAGAGCTGGCCGCCGAACTGGAAGTTGTAGCGCTGCTGGTCGATGGAGAACGAGCCGTCGCCGATGATGTAGATGCCCTTCTTCACGTCCTTGATCATCTCGTCGGGCGTCAGCGGCGTCTTGCCGGCCGACAGCGAGACATTCGGCATGCGCTGGAACTGCACGCTGCTCCAGCTGTCGGCGTAGGAGCAGCCTTGCGACTCGCTTTCACCCAGCATGTGGACCTGGTCGCGCGTGGCCTGGTAGTTCACCAGCACGCCGTCCTTGACGATGTCCCAGGTCTTGCACTTCACGCCTTCGTCGTCAAAGCCCACCGCGCCCAGCGAGCCGGGGATGGTCTTGTCGGCGACGATGTTGACGCGCTCGGCGCCGTACTTGAACTTCTTGCTCTGCCACTTGTCCAGCGTGGCGAAACTGGTGCCCGCGTAGTTGGCTTCGTAGCCCAGCACGCGGTCCAGCTCCGTCGGGTGGCCCACCGACTCGTGGATCGTCAGCCACAGGTGTTCGGGGCTCAGCACCAGGTCGTACTTGCCCGGTTCCACCGACTTGGCGGTGAGCTTTTCCTTGGCCTGGCGACCGGCGGCGCGGGCGTCCTCGATGGGGTCGTAGGAATTCTTGTACAGCGTGGCCACGCCACCGGCGGCCTTGATCTTGTCTTCCGGGCGGCCGTCGAAATACTCAAAGCCCATGCCCACGGGCGTGGACAGGCCATTGCGCGAGCGGAACTTGTTGGTCGACTTGTCGACCGCGGTGGCCGTGATCGGCATCCAGATGCGGTGGATGTCCTGGTCGATGTAGGAGCCGTCGGTCGACGCGAAATACTTCTGCTGGTTGACCTGGAACAGCACCGAGCGCATGAAGTTGGCGCCGGCGTCGAAGCCGGCCTTGTTGGCCGTGATCAGCAGGTCGGCCTTGTCCTTGATCGGCACCGTGCGCCAGTCCTTCTTGATCGGCGTGGCCCAGCTCACTTCGCCCAGCCCCTTGACCGGCGCCAGTCGCACCGGCTCGGCCTGCAACCTGGCGTTGGCCTTGGCGATGGTCACGGCCTGGCGGGCTGCGCCGGCCACGCCGTCGGCCGTCATGTCGTTGGTGGCGGCAAAGCCATAGGCGCCGCCGGCCAGCACGCGAACGCCGACGCCCGCCGATTCGGTGTTGACCACGTTCTCGACGTTGAGGTCGCGCGTGGTGATGAACTGGTTCAGGTAGCGCCCGACGCGCACGTCGCAGTAGCTGGCGCCGGCGCTGGTGGCGGCGGTCATCGCGGTGTCGGCCAGCATCTTCTTGAACTTCACGGCCATCGGGCTGAGCAGTTCTTCGGCGGCCACCGCGCGGCCGCACACGGGGACCAGCATGGTGCCCAGGGCCAGGCTGCTGAGATTCAGAAATGAACGACGTTCCATGGTGACTCCGAAGACGTAGGGCCCGCCGCGTGCGTGCGGCTTGTGGGGTGACTGCAGACGTGTTTCGCCTGCCGCCAGTGCCAAGCCCACGACGTTAACAGCCTCTGCGGCCGTACCCGTCTGAAGGTACAGGCCGGCTGGTGTGCATCAGCCCATCGCAGGACATCTGCTGCGTGGCCCCTTCGACGCCAAGGCCGTCATCTGCCAGGGTCGCTGGGCTGCCGCCCATGCCCAAGCCCTGCCGGAGCCCCCCCGATGTGAGGGGGTCGTTCCCGGTTCTTAAGGAGAAATTAAGCCACCGTGTCCGCGCTTCGTGGGCTAGGTTTGCTATCTGGGCACGTCGGGTCAACGTTAGACCCTGGACGGGCAGACGGTATCGAAGCTGACATCCCATCATCCGAACATCGAAAGAGGGGTCCTCATGGTGAAGCGTGAGCGTTCTGGGAACTGGGTTTCCATGCTGGCGGCGCTTGCCGCCGCCACGGCCCTGGCGTGGGGCACCGCGTCAGCGGCGCCAGGCTCCCAGGTCCGGCTGGCCCGCGACTTCGGCGCGCAGGACATGGGCTTGGCGCCTGCCACCGATGTCAAGAGCGTGACGTTGACGCTGACGGTGCCAAACCGGAATGCGATGGTCGCCTATGCGAAGTCGACCGTCGACCGCAGCAGCCCGAATTTCCGCAAGTTCCTCAACCCGTCCCAGTTTGCCGCCCGCTTCGGCCAGAGCGATGCCCAGATCGCCCAGGTCACGAGCGTGCTCGCCGGCTACGGGATCACGGTCACCAAGGTGCATGCGAACAAGCTGATCCTGAACGCGCGCGCCACCAATGCCCAGTTGACGCGTGCATTCGGCTCGCCCATCCGCAGCTACCAGTTGGCGGGGCAGAAGTACCAGCGGCCGGTCAGCGCGGCACAGGTCCCGGCGGCCTTGCAGGGCATGGTGGCCAGCGTGGCCGGCCTCAGCACGCAGGCCGTCCACAAACCTTTCCTGCAGCGCATCCCGGCCGTCGGCGTCGGCGCCGGTGAAGCCACGGTCGGTGCGCTCAAGATTCCGAAGCCGAGCGCCGCCGCCAACGCCATCCTGGGCCAACTGACCACGGCTGACGTTTCCAACCTGTACAACGTCGGGCCGCTGTATGCACGGGGCATCACAGGGGCTGGCGTGACGCTGGGCATCATGACCTTCGCCAGCTTCAACCCCGCCGATGCCAAGGCCTACTGGACGGCGCTGGGACTGAGCTTCGACCCCAACCGCATCGAGATCGTTGCCGCCAGCGACCCTTTGACCATCACGACCGATGGCGCCGAGGAGACCACCCTCGACGTCGAGCAGTCGGGCGGCCTCGCACCGGGCGCGAAAATCATCGTCTACGAGGCGGCCAACACCGATGCCGGCGCGATCGACCTCTATTCGACAGCCATCAATGACAACCGCGCCGACACCTTGTCGATCAGCTGGGGGTTGTTCGAGCTCGCCTACGGCGCGGCCGATCTGGCACCGTTCGACGTGCTGTTCTACCAGGCTGCGATCGCCGGCATTCCGGTCATCGCCTCGTCAGGCGACTCTGGTGCCTACGACGTCAACCGGAATTACGCCTACCCGACCTGCACAACGATCCTCTCGGTCGACTTCCCGGCCAGCCACCCGCTGGTGCTGGCGGCTGGCGGGACCACGCTGCCGGGTGTGATTCCGCGCCGCTACGGCACGGTCACGGTGCCGGCAGAGCGGCCCTGGGGCTGGGACTACCTGCGCGACTATTACGTCAGCCATTACGGGCAGCAGTTCTATTACGACAACGTCTTCCCCGTCGGCAGCGGCGGCGGCGTCAGCGTCAACTATGACCTCCCCTGGTTCCAGACCGGGACCCCGGGCACGCAGGTCTCGCCGAGCGCGCAGGCGCTGTTCTGCAACACGCCCAGCGGGGTCGCGCTGTACACGCCGGGAGGTCTGCCTTCAGGCTATGCAGGGCGCAATGTGCCTGACATCTCGTTGAACGCGGATCCCTTCACCGGCTACCTGCTGTACTACGGCGGCACCTGGTACAGCGGCGGCGGTGGCACCAGTTTCGTGGCGCCGCAATTGAATGGCATCTTCGCCCTCATCACCGAAGACCTGCGTGCGACTTCAGGCTCCGCCGCCACGCGGGTCGGCTTCCCCAACAGCCAGTTGTATGCCGCCTTCGCCAACATGGGCTACGGCCCCGGTTCACCGTTCAGGCCGCTGGTCTACGGCTCCAACCTGTACTGGAACG
Organism: Rubrivivax sp.; assembly: GCA_040400915.1. Lineage (GTDB taxonomy): Bacteria > Pseudomonadota > Gammaproteobacteria > Burkholderiales > Burkholderiaceae_C > Rubrivivax. Next base: position 104,745 of record JBBAPI010000006.1, on the reverse strand, counting down.
CGAATTCCAATTTCAACCCGGCTGCCGGCATCGGCACCCTGAACGTGGACAACCTCGCCAAGGCGCTGCGCTGACGCGCCGCTGCCGCCCCCATTCGACCTATTGATGCAGGAACCCACCGTGCGCCACTTCTTCAAGCCCTCCTTACACGCCCTCGCCCTGACGGCGACACTCGCCTCGCCGCTGGCCGCCATCGCGGCGGACCCACCGACCCAGTACAACGCGTTCTTCCTCAACCTCGGCTACGGGGCGGGACTGACCCAGTTGGCGACCTTCTCGAACAACTTCAATGTCGCCAACACGCCCTTCGTCGACGACTACTACTTCAACCTGCCGCCCCCCACGGCCTCGTTCGCCGCCAGCGGCAACTCGGGTCTGGGCTTCAGTTACGACCCGGTCAAGCGCATCTTCAGCACCTTCCAGGCCGTGGAGTTCTACAGCGTCGATCTGTACGCCTTCACCGGCGAGAGCATCGATCTGGTGCGGCAGGTCCAGTCGGATTCATTCCAGGCCGTCTCGAGCAATGACCAGCTCACCGGCGGCATCTACGTGCTGGAGATCACCGGCAAGGCACTGATCGCCAACGCCATCTACTACGGCGGCATCGTCGCCGACGTCTCGCCGCTGCCGCCGTCCCCGGTGCCGGAGCCCCACACGTTGGCGATGATGCTGGCCGGTGTCGGCGTGCTCGGGCTGCTGGGCCGTCGCCGGGCCCGCCAACTGGACTGAAGAAGCCGCACGACCGGCCCGCGCGACGGGCTGGTGGTGCGGCTTGTCGGCTAGCGCGCTGCGCCACACGCAGGGCCTTGGCGCCGGACTCAGGCGATGTGGGCTTCGATGGCCCCGGCAGCGGCGGCAAAGACCGGCGGCAGTTCTTGCAGCAGTGCACTGCAGGCCGCCATGTCACCCGTGCGTGCCGCCAGCTCCAGGGCCGCACACAGGTCGCCCAGGCCCAAGGCGCCCACGGTGCGGGCTGATGAACACAGTTTGTGGGCTTCGTTGGCCACGCCGCTCGCATCGGCCTGCGCGGCTGCGATGTCGATCTGCTGGAGATGGTCGCGCGCGCTGGTCAGGAACTTGGCCCACAGCCGGTGGTGCAGGGCCGGACTGCCCCCGATCAAGCCGGGCAACACGGCGGCATCCCAACCCAGCCACCGCTGCGGCGTGACGGCTGGGACTGCAGGCAGCCACTTGAGCAGGATGTCGGCCAGGACCTGCATCCGCAAGGGCTTGGCAATCGAGTCGTCCATCCCGCGCGCCAGGCAGTGCTCTCTCACGCCTTGGCTCACGTTGGCGGTGATCGCGATGATGGGCATGCGCGAGCCTGCCGGTTCCGTCCGACGGATGGCCTCGGCCAGCTCGTAGCCATCCATATTGGGCATGTGGCAATCGGTCAGCAACAGATCGAAGCCACCGCTGCGCCACAGGGCCAGTGCCGCCTCGCCGTCCTTGGCACACTCGGCCGTGTAGCCCAGGATGCCGAGTTGTTCGAGCATCACTTCCTGGTTGATCTCGTTGTCTTCGGCCAGCAAGATCCGTCGGTGGGCCTGCGCGCCCGCCTGCGATCCCGGCTGCGAGCCCACGGCATCGGCCCAAGCCTGAGGCTGCCCATCTCCAGCCTGTACGGCGCCGCCACGGTCGTTCGCGACGCCGGCGGCGCGCACCACAGCCTGTATCAATTCGTCGTACAGCACCGGGTTGTTGGCGACTGAAATGGCCTGGTCTCTGGGGATGTCGGCACGGCGGTCGATGCTGACGAGCCTCACGCCTTCAGGCAGATCGAGGTCCGCCAGGGTGGTCTGCTCGTCGGGGCCGAGCAGGGCCACCGGGCGGCCCGAGGCGGGCCGCAACTCGCGCAAGGTCTCGCGCAGCGCGGTCGGGTCGTTCACCCGCGTCACTTCGGCACCGGCGGCACGGCAGTAGTTGGCTATGCTGTGCAGGCCATCGTCCCGGCGGAACAGGGCCACCACCTGCACGCCCGTCAATGCGGGCAAGGCCGTCGCATCGCCCGCGGGCTCGCAGGCCTGAAGTGGCAGCTCAACCGTGAATGCCGACCCCGCGCCTTCGGTGCTGTTCACCGACACCCGGCCGCCCATCATCTCGGTCAGCCGCTTGGTGATGCTCAGGCCCAGCCCGGTGCCACCGAATTTGCGGGCCGTGCCTTCTTCGGCCTGTGCAAACGGCTGAAAGAGTTTGCCCAGGATGCCGGGGGCGATACCGATGCCGTTGTCGGTCACCCTCACCCGCAGGCCGGGGGCTCCGTCGGTCAGGGTGCAGGGCCCCAGCGTCAGGTCGACCTTGCCTTGCACCCCGTTGCGGCTGGCGGTGAATTTGACGGCATTGCCCACCAGGTTGATCAGGATCTGGCGCAAGCGGGTGGGGTCGATGCGTACCCAGTTCGGCAGATCGGGCGCCACGTACACCGACAAGTTCAGGTTCTTGGTGCGGGACGCCGCGTACATGAGCTGCGCCACGCTTTCGGCGACTGCGCGCAGTGGGGTCGGCAGGGGCTCCAGGCGCAGCATGTCGGCCTCGATCTTGGAGTAATCGAGGATGTCGTCGAGGATGCGCAGCAAGGACAGCGACGATTCCTGGATGGTCTCGAGCATGCGCTCTTGTTTGAAGTCCAGCTTCGTTTCCCTGAGCACGTCGACCATGCCGACCACGCCGTTCATCGGGGTGCGAATTTCATGGCTCATGTTGGCCAGGAACGCGCTCTTGGCCCGGTTCGCGAATTCGGCTGCCTCCTTCTTCTGCTCGATGTCGGCTTCCAGCTGGGCGTCACGCGTGATGTCGCTGAGCGTGCCGTGCCAGCCGATGTTGTACCCGTCGTTATCGCGCAGCGGTTCGCCGCTGAGCAAACAGGTGAACGGCTGCTCCTGGGCCTGCAGGCGGACCACCACGCGCAGGGCGCGGAACGGGCTGTCTGCGGCCAACACCTCGCGCAAGGCCGTCAAGCCGTCGCAGTCGCCAGCCTGGGCGAACACGTCGGCCAGCATCGTGTCTTGCAGCTTCGGATGGTCGAAGGGCGGCGGCTTGCTCATCGTCACGAGTCGGCCCTTGCGATCGGTCTGCCAATAGGCGTTGGATTGCAGGTTCACCAGGCTGCGGAACTGCCGGTCGCTGAGGCTGATCTGGGCCAGCGACTCGCGCACCAGCAGCACCTGGCGCACGACCGACAGCGAGGCAGCGGTCTCGCGGTCGATATCGCTCCAGGAGCGACTCCTGCCCTTGACGATGGTCTCCCAGCGGGCGAACGATGAGCGTGGCGAGAGCACGGGCCGACCGTCGGCGTCGAGCGTCACTTCCACCGGCTTGGCGGGGTCGCCGCCCCACAGCACCTCGCTGCGGTGTTCAGGCCGCAGCCAGACCAGCCCCGACGAGGCCAAGCCGTCGAACTTGATGGCCATCACGCCGCAGACCTCGCGCAGTTCGGCGGCCTCCAACGGGGGCTGCAGTTCGGCCTGCTCGGTGTCGATCTGCTGGGAAGTCAAGTCCTCGAAGGCCTGGCGCACGAAGCGCAGCACCGATGCGCCGCGCAGCCCGGCCGGCCACTGGCCGAAGGGCAGCACGGTGTCGCCGCGCCAGAACGCACCCCCCGATGCGCCGACCATCTGCAACAGCGGCGTGGCACAGTGCTCGACCACTTCGCGCAGGGGCACTTGCACCTGGTTGAAAGCCTCCAGGACGGCGGTCTGGGCCGCCGCCGCAGCGGCTTGCGTCGCGATCCGCTGCTGGCTCACAAACCAGCCCGTCATGTAGCCGGCCGTGACCGACAGCGCATAGCAGGCGCGGCGCATCCGTGTCGACAAGGCCGTGGGCTGGCGGTGGTGGCAGGCGATCAGGCCCCACAGGCGACCTTCGACCAGCAAGGACATCACCAGCGTCGAGGCCACACCCATGTTCTGCAGATACTGGATGTGCATGGGCGAGATGCTGCGCAGCGCGGCATGGCTCATGTCCAGCGGTTGCAGGCGCTCCATGTCCAGCCAGGACAGCACCGGCACCGGCACGTAGCCGACGTCGGCGATGTAGCGCACCAGGTTGCTGACGTAGAGCTCGCGGGCCTGGGCCGGGATGTCGCTCGCCGGGTAGTGCAGGTCGAAAAACGATTCCATGCCGGGCTCGCGGGCGTCGGCCACCACATGCCCGTGGTGGTCCTCGTCGAAGCGGTAGACCATCACGCGGTCCAGGCCGGTCAGGCGCTTGACGCGCTGCGCCATGCGCTGGTACAGGTCTTCCAGCCCGGTGGCGCTGCGCAGCGCGTCGACGGTGTCGCTCAGGCCCTGCAACCAGTCGCTGGGCGTGGCGGCGGCCGGCTCGATCTCGACGAAGCAGACCCCGCGGTGGCTGTGCACCAGCGCCTCCAGCGCGTGGGGCTGGCCGGCTTCAGGGCGCGCCGGCAGGTCGACCACCTCGTGCCGGACCGGCCCGCCGGCGCGCCCGCTCAGGGCTAGCGTCACCCGGTCGCAGGCTGCTGCGCCCAGCAGGTCCGTCAGGGCCCGGCCCTTGACCGGCAGCTTGCCCACCGGCAGCCAGCGCCCGAGGTTGCTGGAAGCGTGCAGGATGGACCCGAGGCCGGGCTCGAAGGTGAGCAAGGCCCCCGATGGCTGGATCGACCCGGGAATGTGGATGGGCTCGCGCTCGCAGTTGTCGAGCGTGGCCTTGAAGAGCGGCGCGTCGGCAGCAAGGCCGGATTCAGTAGCGCTGGATTGCATCGATTTGGCCATGGGACTCGTCAACGCGTGGGCTGAGCGTACGGGGTTGATGTACGGCCTTTTCACCGTGAACGGGTATCGCGTGTCCCCGCCGCCGCTGTGGGCCGCATGGTTACTGCGAGCATGCAGCTTAGTATCATCGTACCTGGTTAGACATTGGCCAAGTGGCTAGGGGCGGGCCCAAGCCAAACCCGTACGGGCAAGAAGCCGCAGGCGGGTTCGCCTGATCCGAGAGATGCCGCAAGCTGGACTCACCGTGACTGCGTTGAATACCCTACAGAGCCGCTTTCAATCGCTGACCGCGCGCCAGCGCGCGGTCGCTGGCCTGTTGGCGGATGGGCTGTCGAATACCGACATCGCGGGCCGTCTGGACGTCACGGTGCACACCGTCAAGGCGCACCGCGCAGAGGTGATGCGGCGCATGGGCGCCACCTCGTTTGCCGAATTGGCTGGCCAACTTTCACAGCTTCGTCTGGCCGACGAGCCGCCTGAGATCGACGACGCGACGCCGATTCGGGTCCTCGTGGTCGAGGACGATGCCTGGTACCGGGATCACCTGACGGCCGCGCTGCTGGAGCGACAGTTCCTGGTGCGCGGCGTGGCCGACGCCACCGAGTTTGCCGCTGGCTGGGCGCAACAACCGGCCGACGTGGTGGTCCTGGATGTCGAACTGGGCCAGACGAGCGAGGACGGACTGAGCCTGGCCTCGCGGCTCCGGGCCCTGCGCAACTGCGGCGTCATCATGGCGAGCGTGCGGGGTGGCGTCGACGATCGGATCAAGGGCTTGACCGTCGGGGCTGACGCCTACTTTGCCAAGCCGGTCAACGTGGACGAATTGGCGGTCACGATCGTCAATCTGTACCGACGCTTGCGCTGACGTGTCCCGCCTCTGCAGAACAAAGCCCGGCATGGCCGGGCTTTGTTGGGTCTGCCGACGGGCTCGGCAAGCAGCGGAGCCTTGTATCAATCCGCCTGCTTGCGCAGGAACGCGGGGATGTCGATGTCATCCATGCCGTTGCTGGCCAGCGCATCCACCTTCGCCGCGGCCTGAGAGCGCGCGCTGCGCCACACGCTGGGCGTGTTGAGGCCTTCGTAGCTGTGCTGCGACGCCGCCGGTGCGTTGATGTGCACCGGCTGCTGGACGGCCGCGTTCAGCGGGCTGTTCAGGATGGGCAGGTTGTCGGTGCCCGTGCGCAGCGCCTGCAGCGGTTGCTGCACCAGCGTCGGCGGCTGCACCAGCGTCGGCGGCTGCACCACGGCCTTGCGCGCGCTGCTCAGGCCGGTGGCGATCACCGTCACGCGCAGCTGGTCGCCCAGGCTTTCGTCGTAGGCGGTGCCGAAGATGACATGCGCATCGTCGGCCGCGTAACGGCGGATGGTGTTCATCGCATTGCGGCTTTCGGCCAGCTTGAAGGTGGCCTTGCTGGCCGCGATCAGCACCAGCACGCCGCGCGCGCCGCTCAGGTCGATGCCTTCCAGCAGCGGGCAGGCCACGGCCGCATCGGCGGCCTTGGTGGCGCGGTCGGGGCCGCTGCCGGTGGCGGTGCCCATCATCGCCTTGCCGGGTTCGCTCATCACGGTCTTCACGTCTTCGAAGTCGACGTTGACCAGGCCCGGGATGTGGATGATGTCGCTGATGCCGCCCACGGCGTTCTTCAGCACGTCGTTGGCGTGCGCGAAGGCCTGTTCCTGCGTCACGTCGTCGCCCATCACGTCGAGCAGCTTCTCGTTGAGCACCACGATCAGGCTGTCGACATTGGCTTCGAGTTCGGCCACGCCGTCGTCGGCCTGCTTGCCGCGGCGCTTGCCTTCGAAGTCGAAAGGCTTGGTCACCACGCCCACCGTCAGGATGCCCATTTCCTTGGCCACGCGCGCGATCACCGGCGCGGCGCCGGTGCCCGTGCCGCCGCCCATGCCGGCGGTGATGAAGAGCATGTGCGCGCCGGTGATGGCCTGCCGGATGCTCTCCACCGCGTCTTCGGCGCTCACGCGGCCCATCTCGGGCTTGCTGCCCGCGCCCAGGCCGGTCTTGCCCAGTTGCACCAGCGTGCCGGCGCTGCTGCGGTGCAGGGCTTGCGCATCGGTGTTGGCGCAGATGAACTCCACACCTTGAACACCCTGGCCGATCATGTGCTCGACGGCGTTGCCGCCGCCGCCACCCACGCCGATCACTTTGATCTGGGTGCCTTCGTCAAATTCGTCGATCATTTCGATGGGCATGTGAGCCTCCTACTTGGGTGAATTGCAGTTGCCAGTTGATGAAATGTGGGGCTTGTTGAATTGGAACTTCGCTTCATTTGAATTACCCCGTCCGAAACCAGAAATCGCTCATTAAAAGTTACCGAGAAACCAGTCTTTCGCGCGGCCGACGATGTTCTTCATGGCCCCCGCGTGCGCCGCCGCCTTGTGGCCACGGGCCCTTGCCCTTCGCGCTTCTTCCAGCAGCCCCATCACGGTGGCACTGCGCGGATTCGCCACCATGTCGTAAAGCGCGCCGTGGTACAGCGGCAGCCCCCGGCGCACGGGTTTGAGGAAAATGTCTTCGCCCAGTTCGACCATGCCCGGCATCACCGCGCTGCCGCCGGTGATGACGATGCCGCTGGACAGCAGTTCCTCGTAGCCGCTTTCGCGGATGACCTGGTGCACCAGCGTGAAGATCTCTTCGACGCGCGGCTCGATGACGCCGGCCAGCGCCTGGCGCGACAGCATGCGCGGCACGCGGTCGCCCAGGCCGGGCACTTCGACCTGGTCGCCCGGGTCGGCCAGCAGCTGCTTGGCCACGCCGTGTTCGACCTTGATCTCTTCGGCATCCTTGGTCGGCGTACGCAGGGCCATCGCGATGTCGCTGGTGATCAGGTCGCCGGCGATGGGGATGACCGCCGTGTGGCGCACGCTGCCGTCGGTGTAGATCTGCACGTCGGTGGTGCCGGCGCCGATGTCGACCACCGCCACGCCCAGGCTCATCTCGTCGGGCGACAGCACGGCCGCTGCGCTGGCGCTCGGGTTGAGCACCAGACGTTCGACTTCCAGGCCGCAGCGCCGCACGCACTTCAGGATGTTCTCGGCCGCGCTCTGCGCGCCGGTGACGATGTGGACCTTCACCTCCAGCCGGCTGCCGCTCATGCCGATGGGCTCTTTCACCTCGTGCCCGTCGATGATGAATTCCTGCGGCTCGACGAGCAGCAGGCGCTGGTCGTTCGGGATGTTGATGGCCTTGGCCGTTTCGACCACACGGCCGACATCGACGGGCGTGACCTCGCGGTTGTCGCGCACGATGACCATACCGGTGCTGTTCTGGCCCCGGATGTGGCTGCCGGTGATGCCGGTGTAGACGCTGGTGATCTTGCAGGCGGCCATCATCTCGGCCTCCTTCAAGGCCTGCTGGATGCTCTGCACCGTGGCGTCGATGTTCACCACCACGCCGCGCTTCAGGCCGTGGGTGGGCGCCACGCCCAGGCCGGCCACGCGCAGGCTGCCGTCGGACAGCACCTCGGCGGCCACCACCATCACCTTGGCGGTGCCGATGTCCAGGGCGAACACCATGTCCTTGAATTCTTTGGCCATGTCAGTACCGAAGTGAGCTTGGGGGCTTCATGTGCTTTCCTCTAAGGGGTCTTGTTGGCCGGGGCCGTGGTGCTGATACCGCGCAGGCGCACGGCGTAGCCGCCGGCCTGCCGCAGGTCGGCGTATTCCAGCGGCCGGCCGTAGCGGGTCGTCACCTGCGTCAGCGTGCGCACGAAACGCTCGGTGCGGGCCAGCACCTCGTCGTCGCTGCCACGGCCCATCTCGATCAGCGCGCCGCTGTCCAGTTCGGCCCGCCAGGACCCGCGGCCGGTGAGCTGCAACTTGTCGATGGCCAGGTCCAGCCTGGCCAGCACCGGCTGCAGGCGGCGGTACAGGGCCAGCACCTGGCGGGCGCTGCCCTCGGGGCCGGCCAAGCTGGGCAGGCCGTCTTGTTCGACATCACCGACATTGGCCTCGAAGACTTCGCCGTAGCTGTTGACCAGCTTGTCGCCGGCCGCCTCTTCGACCAGGCCCGGGGAGCCCTCCCAGAGCGCAGCGGCGCGGTGTTCTTCCAGCCGCACGGCCAGCCGGTCGGGCCAGACGCGGTGAACGACGGCGCGGCGCACCCAGGGCACGGTCTCGAAGGCGGCGCGGCCTTTTTGCAGGTCGACGCTGTAGAAGTTGCCGGCCAGCATCGGGCCGGCATTGGCGCGGATGGTGGGCACGCTGTTGCGCGCCAGGTCGCCATCGAGCTGGATGCCGCGTATCGGGAACAGCGGGCTGCGCATCAGCCACAGCACGCCCGCGATCAAGGCCCCCACCGCCGCCAGCGCATACACCGTGCTGGCCACCGCGTTCATCAGGCGCACGTCGGCCGGCATCGCCAGGGCCGAAGTGGCCAGGGTGTTGTAGCGAGGGGCGGCGCCGCGGGGCATGGTCGTGGTGGCTTTCAGCGCGCGCTGTCGAGCGTGGCCTGCTGCAGCAGGTGCAGGCAGAGTTGCTCGTAGCTGATACCGGCGGCGCGTGCCGACATGGGCACCAGCGAATGGCTGGTCATGCCCGGGCTGGTGTTCATTTCCAGCAGGAAGATCTGGCGGTCGGCGGCGCGCAGCATCAGGTCGGCGCGGCCCCAGCCGCGACAGCCGAGCAGGCGGTAGGCGGCCAGCGTCAGGCGCTGGACTTCGGCTTCTTCGGCCGCCGACAAGCCGCTGGGGATGCCGTATTGGACGACGTCGGTGTAGTACTTGTTCTGGAAGTCGTACTGGCCGTCCGGGGCGTCGATGCGGACCACCGGCAGGGCCTGGGCGCTTGCGCCCTGGCCCAGCACGGGACAGGTCAACTCGATACCGGCGATGAACGCTTCACACAGCACGTCGGCGTCGTAGCGGGCGGCCAGGGCCACCGCGTCCTGCATCTGCGAATACCCGGCCACCTTGCTGATGCCGATGGAAGAACCCTCGCGCGGCGGCTTCACGATCAAGGGCAGACCCAATTGGTCGGGCACGGCCTGCAAGTCTTCGCGCGACTGCCGGTCGGGCGCCAGCCACAGCCAGCGCGGCGTGGGCAGCCCTTCGGTCTGCCAGACGCGCTTGGTCATGACCTTGTCCATGGCGATGGCGCTGGCCATCACGCCGCTGCCGGTGTAAGGAATGCCCAGCAGTTCCAGCGCGCCTTGCACCGTGCCGTCTTCGCCGTGGCGGCCGTGCAGGGCGATGAAGACGCGGGCGTAGCCTTCGCGCTGGAGTTCGACCAGGTCGCGTTCGGCCGGGTCGAAGGCCTGCGCGTCGACGCCTTGCGCCCGCAGCGCAGCCAGCACCCCGGTGCCCGACATCAGCGACACCGCGCGTTCGGCGCTGCTGCCGCCCATCAGGACCGCCACCTTGCCCAGGGCTGCGCCGCTCATGCCGCGATCTCCTGTTTGATCTGACGCGGCACGCTGCCGATACTGCCGGCGCCCAGGGTGATGACGACATCGCCGGCACGCGCCAGGCCAGCGATGGCTTGGACGAGGTCGGCAACTCGGGCGATGAAGTGCACCGGTATTGCTCCCTCTCCGCAATCCAGGGCAGCGGCAAGGCTGGCACCGTCGGCGCCAGCGATGGGCGCTTCACCGGCGGGGTAGACCTCGGTCAGCAGCAGCACATCGGCGCGGGCCAGCACATCGACGAATTCGGCAAAGCAGTCGCGCGTGCGGCTGTAGCGGTGCGGTTGGAAGGCCAGCACCAGGCGGCGGCCGGCAAAGGCGCAGCGGGCGGCGGCGATGACCGCCGCCAGTTCCACCGGGTGGTGGCCGTAGTCGTCGATCAGGGTGTAGGTGCCGCCGCCGTTTTCGGCCGCAACGGCCACTTCACCATGACGCTCGAAGCGCCGGCCGACACCCGCGAATTGCGCCAGCGCGTGGGCGATGGGCGCGTCGGGCAAGTCGATTTCGCGCGCCACCGCGATGGCCGCCAGCGCGTTGCGCACGTTGTGTTCGCCGGCCAGGTTCAGCGTCACGGCCAGGTCGGCGCGGCCGGCTTGCTGCGCGGTGAAGCGCATGCCGCCGCCGTCCAGCGCCTGCACGCCGACCGCGCGCAGGTCGGCACTGGCGTCCAGACCGTAGGTGGTGACGGGCCGCTGCAGCGCGGGCAGGATGGCGCGCACGCCGGCGTCGTCGCTGCACAGCACGGCGCGGCCGTAGAAGGGCAGTCGGTGGATGAATTCCACAAAGGCAGCGTGCAGACGGCCCAGGTCGTGGCCGTAGGTGGCCATGTGGTCGGCGTCGATGTTGGTGACGACGCCGATGACGGGGTTGAGGTGCAGGAAGCTGGCGTCACTCTCGTCGGCCTCGACGACGATGTACTCGCCCGAACCGAGCCTCGCGTTCGCGCCGAAGCGCTTCAACGGGCCACCGATGACGAAGGTCGGGTCGGCACCGGCCTCGAGCAGCACGCTGGCCACCAGCGCGGTCGTGGTCGTCTTGCCGTGGGTGCCGGCGATGGCGATGCCCTGCTTGAGGCGCATCAACTCGGCCAGCAGCACCGCCCGCGCCACCACCGGTATGCGCTGCGCATGGGCAGCCAGCACCTCGGGGTTGTCGGCCTGCACGGCGCTGCTGGTGACCACGGCCTGCGCGCCGGCGATGTGCCCGGCGGCATGGCCGATGAAGACCGTGAGGCCCAGGGCTGACAAGCGGTCCGTGACGGCGCTGGCCGTCTGGTCCGAGCCCGACACGCGATAGCCCAGGCCGTGAAAGATCTCGGCGATCGGGCTCATGCCCGAGCCGCCGATGCCCACGAGGTGGATGTGCTGGATGGCGTGCTTCATGCCCGACCCTGCTGGCGTGCGACCAGTTTCTCGAGCTCGTCGGCAACCCGCGCGGCCGCATGCGGACGCGCCAGGGCACGGGCCTGTTCGGCCATCGCCAACAGGCGGTCGCGGTTCAGGCCGGCCAGCACATCGGCCAGCTTGCGGGGTGTCAGTTCGGCCTGCGGCAGGTGCAGCGCTGCGCCCAGCCCGGCCATCCACGCGGCGTTGTCGCGCTGGTGCGCCGTGGTGCTGGCGATGAAAGGCACCAGCAGCGCCGGCACACCCGCCGCGCACAGTTCGCTGACGGTGATGGCACCGGCGCGGCAGACCATCAGGTCGCAGTCGGCCAGGCGCTGCGGCATGTCGCTGATGAAGGGCAGCACCTCGGCGTCCATGCCCGCGGCGGCATAGGCCGCGCGCACGCTGTCGGCCTGCGTGGCGCCGGTCTGGTGGACGACTTGCGGGCGCTGCGCAGCCGGCAACAAGGCCAGCGCGGCCGGCACCGCGCTGTTCAAGGCTTGCGCGCCCAGGCTGCCGCCGACGACCAGCAGACGCAGCGGCCCGCTGCGGCCGGCGTAGCGCGCGGCGGGCAGCGGCAGGGCTTCGATGTCGGCGCGCACCGGGTTGCCGGTGACCAGCGCGTTCTTCGTCGTCGCAGCGGCAGCGCCGGCGAAGCCGAAGGCCACGCGGTCGGCCACCGGCAGCAGGCTCTTGTTGGACAGCAGCAGGCCGGCGTCGGCGTTCACCAGCATCAGCGGCCGGTTCAGCAGGCTGGCCATCAGGCCGCCGGGAAAGCAGACGTAGCCGCCCATGCCCAGCACCGCGCTGGCGCTGCGCGCGCGCAGGATGCGCCAGCAATCGACGAAGGCCTTCAGCAGGCGCAGGCCCCCGGTCAGCATGTGCAGCAGGCCCTTGCCGCGCAGGCCGCTGAAGCTGATGGTGTCCATCGGGATGCCGGTCGGCGGCACCAGCTTGTTTTCCATGCCGTGCGTGGTGCCCAGCCAGCTGACGCTCCAGCCGCGGCCCTGCATTTGCTGCGCAACGGCCAGGCCCGGGATGATGTGCCCGCCAGTGCCGGCGGCCATGATCACAAGGTGGTTCATGCGCGGCCGCCCCGCATCAATGCACGATTCTCGATGTCCACGCGCAGCACGATGGCCAGCGCGATCAGGTTCATCAGGATCGCGCTGCCGCCGTAACTCATCAACGGCAGCGTCAGGCCCTTGGTCGGCAGCAGGCCCAGGTTGACGCCCATGTTGATGAAGGTCTGGAAGCCCATCCAGATGCCAACGCCCTGGCACAGTAGGCCGGCAAAGATGCGGTCCAGCGCGATGGCCTGGCGGCCGATGTGGAAGAGCCGGCGCGTCATCCAGAAGAAGAAACCGATGACGGTGGCCACGCCGACGAAACCCAGTTCTTCGCCGATCACGGCGAGCAGGAAGTCGGTGTGCGCCTCGGGCAGGTAGTGCAGTTTCTCGACGCTGGCGCCCAGGCCCTGACCGAAGATCTCGCCGCGGCCCAGGGCGATCAGCGAGTGCGTCAGCTGGTAGCCCTTGCCCTGCGCGTACTTGGGGTTCCAGGGGTCGAGGTAGGCCAGGATGCGTTCGCGGCGCAGGTCGTCGAAGTACAGGAAGATGGCGGCGGTGGCGACGATGACGACGGCCATCAGGAAGAACATGCGGGCGTTGACGCCGCCCAGGAACAGGATGCCCAGGGCGATGGTGGCCACCACCATGAAGGCGCCCATGTCGGGTTCGCGCATCAGCAGCCCGCCGACGATGGCCACGGCCACCACCATGGGCATGACGGCACGGAAGAACTCTTCGCGGGCGTCCATGCGGCGCACCATGTAACCGGCCGCGTACAGCGCAATCGCCAGCTTGGCCAGTTCGCTGGGCTGGAAATTCATGATGCCCAGCGGAATCCAGCGGCGCGAGAAGTTCACCACCTTGCCGATGCCCGGTATCAGCACCAGCACCAGCAGCACCAGCGAGGCCACGAAGATCAGCGGCGCGTATTTTTCCCAGAAGGAAACCGGCACCTGCATCGTGGCCAGCGCGACGACGAAAGCAATGGCCAGCGACATCAGGTGCCGCTGCAGGAAAAAGGTCGGCGAGTAGGCGGCGAACTTGGGGTTGTCGGGCAAGGCCACGCTGGCCGAATAGACCATCACCACGCCCAGCAGCATCAAGGCGCCGATGACGGCCACCAGCGTCTGGTCGAAGGCCATCAGCCGCACCGGGCGGGCACCGCCGACCTCGACCTGGTCGCGCACCGGCAAGGCACCGACGCCTTCGCGGCGGGCGGCAAACCAGCCTTTGAGGGCTGCGACCGACACGCTCATGCCTGCCCCCGCTCCAGCGCCAGCGCCTGCACCGCGTCGACAAAGACCTCGGCACGGTGGGCGTAGTTGCGGAACATGTCCAGGCTGGCGCAGGCCGGGCTCAGCAGCACCGCGTCGCCGGGCTGCGCTTGCTCGAAACACCAGCCGACAGCGGCCTGCAGCGTGGCGAAACGCTGCACGGGCACACCGCCCAGACCGGCTTCGACGGCGGCTTCGATGGCCACGGCGTCGCGCCCGATGGTGGCCACGGCGCGCGCGTGACGGGCCAGCGGGGCGGTCAGCGGGCTGAAGTCCTGCCCCTTGCCGTCGCCACCCAGGATGACCACCAGCTTGGACGGTGCCTTGTCGGCGCCCAGGCCGTGCAGCGCGGCCACGGTGGCGCCGACGTTGGTGCCCTTGCTGTCGTCATAGGCCTCGACCTCGCCGACCAGGCCCACCGGCTGCACGCGGTGCGCTTCGCCCGCGTATTCGCGCAGGCCGTGCAGCATGGGCGCAAGCAGACAGCCGATGGCCGTGGCAAGCGCCAAGGCGGCCAGTGCGTTGGCTGCGTTGTGGCGGCCGCGCACGCGCAGCGCGTCGGCGGGCATCAGGCGCTGCAGATGGATTTCCAGCTCCTCGCCCTTCTTCAGCTTGAAGGTTTCGTCCACCGGCAGCGCCCGCACCAGCCAGGCCATGCCGTTCTCGGTGACCAGGCCGAAGTCGCCGGGGTGCTGCGGGGCGCCCAGACCAAAACGCAGCAGCGTCTGGGTGATGGGCTTGGGCTTGACCTTGCCCTTGACGACCAGCGGCTGAGGCACCAGGGCTACAACACGCGGGTCGTCGGCGTTGATGACCATCGTCAGCGTGCTGTCGACGGCACTGCCGAAGACGCGCGCCTTGGCCGCCGTGTAGGCCGCCATCGTGCCGTGCCAGTCCAGGTGGTCCTGCGTGATGTTCAACACCGTGGCCGCATGGGGCTGGAAGCCCTTCACGCCGGTGCCGCCGCCTTCCAGCTGGAAGCTGGACAACTCCAGCACCCAGACCTCGGGGCGCTCGCCGGGCGGCTGGTCCAGGCAGGCCGTCAGCGTGTCCAGCAGCGTCGGCCCGATGTTGCCGGCCACCGCCACGCGCTTGCCGGCGCGCGCCACCAGCATCGCGGTCATCGCGGTGGTGGTGGTCTTGCCGTTGGTGCCGGTGATGGCCAGCACCTGCGGCGCATAGCCATCCTGTTCCTGCAGATCGACCAGCGCCCGCGCGTAGAGATCGAGTTCGCCCTGCACCGCGATACCGATGGCCCGCGCCTCATCCAGCAGCGGCGCCACGCGCGCGTCGGTGGGCGCCAGGCCGGGGCTCTTCAGCACCAGTTGGATACCGCTCAGGCGGTCGACGCCCAGGGGACCGGTGTGGATGTCAACCGCCGGCCATGCGCTGCGCAGCGCGGCCGAACCCGGTGCGCTGTCACGCGTATCCCAGGCCGTGACCTGCGCACCGTGGCGCGCGCACCAGCGCGCCATCGCCAGGCCGCTGTCGCCCAGGCCCAGCACCAGCACCTGCAGGTCTTGGAGGAAGTTCATCGCAACTTCAGGCTGGCCAGGCCGACCAGGCACAGCAGCATGGTGATGATCCAGAAGCGCACGACGACCTGCTGTTCGGCCCAGCCCTTCTTCTCGAAGTGGTGGTGCAGCGGCGCCATCAGGAACACGCGGCGGCCGGTGCCGGTCCGCTTCTTGGTGTACTTGAACCAGCCGACCTGGATCATCACGGACAGCGCTTCGGCGACGAAGACGCCGCCCATGATGCCGAGCACGATTTCCTGGCGCGTGATGACGGCGATGGTGCCCAGGGCGCCGCCCAGCGACAGCGCACCGACGTCACCCATGAAGACCTGGGCCGGGTTGGCGTTGAACCACAGGAAGGCCAGTCCCGCGCCGGCCATGGCCGCGCAGAAGACCAGCAGTTCGCCCGAGCCCGGGATGTGCGGGAACAGCAGGTACTTGCTGAAGACCGCGTTGCCGGTGATGTAGGCAAAGATGCCGAGCGAGGAGCCCACCATCACCACCGGCATGATGGCCAGGCCGTCCAGGCCGTCGGTGAAGTTCACCGCGTTGGAGGCACCGACGATGACGAACCAGGTCAGGAAGATGAAGCCGAACACGCCCAGCGGGTAGGTGACCGTCTTGAAGAAGGGCAGCATCAGGTCGGCCCGCGGCGGCAGCGTGTTGGAAAAGCCGCTGCCTATCCAGCGCAGGAACAGTTCCAGCACGCGCAGGTTGCTGGTCTCGCTGACGCTGAAGGCGAGATACAGCGCGGCAACGAGACCGATCAGGCTTTGCCAGAAGAACTTCTCGCGGCTGCGCATGCCTTCGGGGTCCTTGTTGACGACCTTGCGGTAGTCGTCGGTCCAGCCGATGGCGCCGAAGCCGAAAGTGACCAGCATCACCACCCAGACGAAGCGGTTGCTCCAGTCGAACCACAGCAGGGTGCTGACACCGATGCCGATGAGCACCAGCACGCCGCCCATGGTCGGCGTGCCGCGCTTGCCCAGGTGGGCCTGCAAGCCGTATTCGCGGATCGGCTGGCCGATCTTCATCTCGGTCAGCCGGCGGATCACCCAGGGCCCGAAAGCCAGGCCGATGAGCAGCGAGGTCATCGCGGCCAGCACGGCGCGGAAGGTCAGGTACTGGAAGACGCGCAGGAAGCCCAGGGTTTCCGGCGACAGCTGCAGCAGCCACTGGCTCAGGCTAAGCAGCATGGCTTGCTTCCTGTTGCAGGGCGTGAACGACCTGTTCCATCTTCATGAATCGCGACCCTTTGACCAGCACCGAAGCGGCTGCTTCGGCCTGGGGCAGCGCGGCGACGAGCTCGGCCACGCTGCTGAAATGACGGTGGGCGCCGGCGTGCGCACACAGCATGCCGGTGGTCCAGAACTGTTCGATGCCGGCCGCGCGCGCGGCGGCGCCGACTTCGGCGTGCAGGCGCGGGCCGTCGTTGCCGACCTCGCCCATGTCGCCCAGCAGCAGCCAGCGCGGCCCCGGCAAACCGGCCAGCACCGCGATGGCGGCCAGCACCGAATCGGGGTTGGCGTTGTAGCTGTCGTCGATGAGGGTGACGCTGCGGCCCTGCCGCTGCACACGCAGCGCCTGCGAGCGGCCGGCCACGGCTTCGAAAGCCGCCAGGCCGCGCGCCACGGCGGCCAGCGGCGCACCGGCAGCGATGGCGCAGGCCGCTGCGGCCGCCGCATTGCACACGTTGTGGCGGCCAGCCAGTGCCAGCGTGGTGTCGGCGCCGCCCAGCGGTGTGTGCAGCTGCAGCCGCCACAGGCCCTGTTCAGACTGCCATTGCGCATCGGCCCAGACATGGCTGTAAGGGTCGGCAGCGGCTTGCAGGCCGAAGGTCCAGACGCGGCGCAGGCCGGCCTGCTCGCGCCACAGCGGCGTGTGCGCGTCGTCGGCGGGGATGACGACGGTGCCGCCGGCACCCAGCGCTTCGATGACGCTGCCGTTTTCGCGCGCCACTGCGGCCACGCTGTGCATGAATTCGAGGTGCTCGCGCTGGGCGTTGTTGACCAGGGCCACGGTGGGCGCAGCCAGGCCGGCCAACAAGGCGATTTCGCCGGGGTGGTTCATGCCCAGTTCCAGCACCGCGGCACGGTGGTCGGCGCGCAGGCGCAGCAAGGTCAGCGGCACGCCGATGTGGTTGTTGAGGTTGCCGGCGGTGGCCAGCGCCGCCGCGCCATGCCAGCTGCGCAGGATGGCCGCCGTCATCTGCGTGACCGTGGTCTTGCCGTTGCTGCCCGTCACGGCGATCAAAGGCAGCGTGAAGCGCGCACGCCAGGCGGCAGCCAGTTGCTGCAGCGCCTGCATCGTGTCGGGCACCAGCAATGCCGCCATCGAACTCCCTCTCCCGCTGGCGGGAGAGGGTTGGGGTGAGGGCATCGGCGCGCCATCACCCTCACCCCTGCCCTCTCCCGCCAGCGGGAGAGGGAGAGGGAGAGGGAGATGGTCCACCAGCGCCGCCACGGCACCAGCGGCCTCGGCCTGCGCCAGATAGGCATGGCCATCGAAACGCTCACCCCGCAACGCCACGAACAAGTCGCCGGGCCGCAGCGTGCGCGTGTCGCTGTGGACGCGGGCGAGGACCAACCCGCCGTCACCCACCAGGCGGCTGCCGGGCAGCAGGGCATGGGCTAGTGCCAGGGTCAGCATGGCGCGGTCACCCCAGCGCCGGGTGCTTGCCAGCCGCCATCGCGCAGCGCCAGCGCGGCGCGGGCTTCGGCCCCGTCGGAGAAGGGGCGCTTGACGCCGGCGATCTCCTGGTGGGCCTCATGGCCCTTGCCGGCCAGCAACACGACATCGCCGGGCGCAGCGTGTCGCACGGCGTGGGCGATGGCCGCACGGCGGTCTTCGATGACATCGATGTCATCGTGGCCGGTCAGGCCAGCCAGGATCTGCGCCAGGATGGCGTCGGGCGCTTCGCCGCGCGGGTTGTCGCTGGTCAGCACGACGTGGTCGGCGCCGGCTGCGGCGATGGCCCCCATCAGCGGGCGCTTGCTGGCGTCGCGGTTGCCACCGCAGCCGAAGACGCACCACAGCCGCGTGCCGCGCGCAGTGACCAGCGGGCGCAGCGCCTGCAGCACCTTGGCCAGCGCGTCGGGGGTGTGGGCATAGTCCACCACCACGTCCAAGTCGCGGCCGCTGACGCGCTGCACGCGACCCGGCACGGGCGTCAGTTCCGCCGCCACCTGCGCGGCGTCGGCCAAGGGCACGCCCAGCGCGCGCAGGCCGCCGATGACGACCAGCAGGTTGCTGGCGTTGAACTCACCCACCAGCCGGCTGTGCACCTGGGCCTGTTGGCCGTTTTCGGTCAACTCGAAGGCCAGGCCGTCGTCGGTGTAGCGCAGGCCGCTGGCCTGCAGGCGGGCGGCATGCTGCAGCGACACGGTCCACAGATCCAGGTCGCGGCGCCCCAGTTCTGCGCCCAGCAGGGCGCCCTGCTCGTCGTCGGTGTTGACCACCGCGGACTGCAGGCCCGGCCAGTCGAAGAGCACGCGCTTGGCTTCCCAGTAGCGGGCCATGCTGCCGTGGTAGTCGAGGTGGTCGCGGGTGAAGTTGGTGAACAGCGCCACGTCGATGCGTGCGGCGGCCAGGCGGTGCTCGGCCAGACCGATGGACGAAGCCTCCAGCGCACAGGCCGAAAAACCCAGGTCGACGAAGCTGCGGAAAGCGCCGTGCAAGGTGACAGGGTCGGGCGTGGTCAGGCCGGTGCTGGTGAGCTGACCCGCAGCGCCGCTGCCGGCAGGCGGCTCGCCCACCCCCAGCGTGCCGATGACGCCACAGCGCCGGCCCAGCCGCGTCAGTGCCTGCGCCGTCCACCAGGCCGTGCTGGTCTTGCCGTTGGTGCCGGTGGTGGCCACCACATCCAGCACCGCGCTGGGCTGGGCGAAGTAGTGGTCGGCGATGTCGCCGGTACTGACCTTCAGACCGGCCACCTGGGCGACGCGCTCGGGGTCGAAAGCGAAGGCCTCGGCGCCCTGCGCTTCAACCAGGCAGGCCGCAGCCCCGGCGTCCAGCGCAGCCTGCACAAAGCGCCGCCCCTCGGCGGCGTAGCCCGGCCAGGCGATGAAGCCGTCACCCGGCTCCACGGCGCGGCTGTCCATGCGCAAACGGCCGCGCACCCGCGCCGCCAGCCACTGGGCGGCTTCAGGGGCGCTGGCCAGCGAGGTCGGCATCAGAAGCTTTCCTGCTCGGTGACCACGGGCACGATGGGCTTGGCGCTGATCTGCGCCTTCACGTCGAGGTCGGGCGCCACGTTCATCATGCGCAGCGTCTGCTGCACCACTTCGCTGAACACCGGCGCGGCCACGTCGCCGCCGAAGTGCAGGCCGTTGCTGGGCTCGTCCACCATCACCGCCACGATGATGCGCGGCGCGCTGATCGGCGCCATGCCGACGAACCACGAGCGGTACTTGTTCGACGCGTAGCCCTTGCCTTCCTGCTTGTGCGCGGTGCCGCTCTTGCCGCCCACCGAATAGCCCATGGTCTGCGCCTTGGGGCCGGTGCCGCCGGGGCCGGCGGCCAGTTGTAGCATGGTGCGGATCTCGGCCGCGGTGGCCGTCGACAGCACGCGCGGGCCGCTGGCCGGGTGGTCCTGCTTGAGCAGGGTGACAGGGATGACGTCGCCGTCGCGCGCCAGCGGCGTGTAGGCGCGCGCCATCTGCAGCAGCGAAGCCGACAGGCCGTAGCCGTAGGCCATCGTGGCCTGCTCCACCGGGCGCCAGTTCTTGTAGGGCTTCAGGCGACCGGTCACGGCACCCGGGAAAGCGATCTGCGGCTTCTGGCCGTAGCCCACCGCGCTGAACAGTTCCCACAGCTCACGCGCCGGTATGCCCATGGCGATGCGCGCCGCGCCGATGTTGCTGCTTTTCTGGATCACTTCCTGCACCGTCAGCGCCGGGTGCGGGTGGGCGTCCTTGACCACCAGCGGGCCGACCACCAGGCTGCCCGGCGCGGTGTTGATCACCTGGTCAACGCGCACCCGCTTGGTTTCCAGGGCCAGCGCCACGACCAGCGGCTTCATCGTCGAGCCGGGCTCGAAGACGTCGGTCAGCGCGCGGTTGCGCAGGCTGCCGCCGCTCAGGCTGCTGCGGTTCGACGGGTCGTAGCTGGGGTAGTTGGCCAGGGCCAGCACCTCGCCGGTCAGGCTGTCCAGCACCACCACGCTGCCGGCCTTGGCCTTGTGTTCCTTCACCGCGTCGCGCACGCGCTGGTAGGCGAAAAACTGCACCTTGCTGTCGATGGACAGGGTGATGTCGCTGCCGTTCACCGGGTCGGCCTGGTCGCCCATTTCCTCGACCACGCGGCCCAGCCGGTCGCGCACCACGGTGCGCGCGCCGAGCTTGCCGATCAGCTGGTTCTGGAAGCCCAGCTCGATGCCGTCGATGCCCTTGCCGTCGATGTCGGTGAAGCCCACGACGTGCGCGGCGGCTTCGCCTTCGGGGTAACGGCGCTGGTACTCGCGCACGTCCTGCAAGCCCTTGATACCCTCGTCACGGGCCAGTTGCTTGATCTGCTGCCAGGCGGCTTCTTCCACCAGCCGGCGCAAGGTGACGGTGTTGGTGGCGCCTTCCAGCTTGTCGTCCACCTCGGAAAGCGTCATGCCCAGCGACTTGGCCAGGGCCTTGCGCTGTGCGGTGTCGGCGTTGAAGGTCTTGGGGTCGACCTGCACCGTCGGCAGGGCCACGCTGGTGGCCAGCACCAGGCCGTTGCGGTCCAGGATGCGGCCGCGGCTGGCCGGCAGCGTCTGCTTGTGCATGAAACGCTTTTCGCCCTGCGCCTGGTAGAAATCCGTGGCCCAGATCTGCAGATAGGCCGCCCGGCCCAGCAGCGCCAGGAAGGCGCCGCCCACCAGCACGACGACGAAGCGCGAACGCCAGGTCGGCGTCTTGCTGGTCAGCAGCGGGCTGGTGGCGTAGTTGACGCTGCGCACGCTGTTGGCGCCCAGCGTGCGGGCTGCGGCCCGGCTGACGGTGCGGCTCATGGCGGCGCCCCTGAAGCGGCCACTGCGGCGGCGACGGCGCTGTCGAAGACATAGGTCATCACGCCCTGCTGCGCGCGGTTCATGCCCAGCTTGTCGTGGGCCACGCGCTCGACGCGCATATTGGTGCTCTGCGCCTGCGCCTCGGCGTCCAGGCGCTTGTATTCGGCGTCGAGTTGCGTCTTCTCGGCGCGCGCGCTGTCGATGGCCGCGAAGAGCTGGCGCGATTCGAAAGCCGTCTTCACCAGCAGCAGCGCGCTGAGCAGCAGCGCGACGATGAGCAGGGCGTTGAGCTTCATCTCAGTGCCGCCCGGCCGTTCCGAAGGCACTGAGCGCCCCCTCGGGGGGCAGCGAACGCAGTGAGCTTGGGGGCTTCATATTCAAACCACGGCGGTGCGCTCGGCCACCCGCAGCACTGCCGAACGCGAACGCGGGTTGCGCAGCACTTCCAGTGCATTCGGCTTGACGCGCGCCACAGCTTCCAGCCGCATCGGCTTGGCCGGTGCGAAGGGCGCACGGCGGTCGACCTCGTCGCGGCTTTCGCGGGCGATGAAGGTCTTCACGATGCGGTCTTCCAGCGAATGGAAACTGATCACCACCAGCCGGCCCTGCGGTGCCAGCAGGTCCAGCGCCGCCTTCAGGCCTTGTTGCAGCGCCTCAAGCTCGGCGTTGACGTGAATCCGAAGAGCTTGAAATGTGCGCGTTGCAGGGTCCTGGCCCGGTTCGCGGGTTTTGACGACGCGAGCCACGAGCGCGGATAGTTCAGTGGTTGTGCGTGGGGCATGCCCGCCCTCGCGGCCAGCGACAAGCGCCTTTGCAATCTGAAGAGCAAACCGTTCTTCGCCGTATTCACGTATCACCTCTGCAATCTCGCGCACCTCGGCACGCGCCAGGAATTCGGCTGCTGTCTCACCGCGCGTGGTGTCCATGCGCATGTCCAGCGGGGCATCGAAGCGGAAGCTGAAACCCCGCTCTGGGTTGTCGATCTGCGGCGAACTGACGCCCAGGTCGAGCAGGATGCCGTCGACCTTGTCCACGCCGCGCGCCGCCAGTTCGCTTTGCATGTCGGCAAAGCTGGCATGGCAGATGGCGAAGCGCGGGTCGGTGATGTCGGCGGCGGCGGCGATGGCTTCCGGGTCCTTGTCGAAGGCCCACAGCCGGCCGGCCGGCGACAACTGCGCCAGGATGGCCCGGCTGTGGCCGCCGCGGCCGAAGGTGCCGTCCACGTAGACCCCGTCAGGCTGCGTCACCAGGGCCTCGACGGCTTCGGCGAGCAACACGGCCGTGTGGGTCCATGTCGCTGCGGGCAAAGCGGCGGCGCTCACCGGACGACCAGGTTGCGCAGCGCCTCGGGGCGGCCGGCTTCCAGCGCGGCGGCTTCTTTGGCTTCGTAGCGGGCCATGTCCCACAATTCGAAATGCGGCCCGACACCCATGAACTTCACGTCCTTGTCCAGACCCGCCCAGGCCCGCAGCTCGGGCGGTATCAGCACGCGTGCCGAAGCGTCGATCTCGACGTCGGTGGCGCTGCCGATGAAGAAGCGGCGCCAGGCGTCGTTCTCGCTGGACAACTCCAGCAGCTGCGCTTCCAGCGCTTCCCACACCGGCAAGGGGTACAGGCCCAGGCAACCGTCGGCGTTCTTCGCAACGACCAACTGGCCGTTGACGGTGGCCATCAGCAGGTCACGCCAACGGGCGGGCACGGTGATGCGCCCTTTCCCGTCCAGCGTGAGCACCGGACCCCCTCGAAACGTCATTGCTGCCACAAAACCCCACTTTTCTGCACCGGTCTGCACTTTAACCGAGTTCAGAACCCAGGGTCAACTGGCTTTCGCGCCGAAAATTCAATCAAATCAAGCACTTACCGGCTGTTTCTGCAGCACTTCGAGTGGCAAAAACTCGTTCCAAATGAAGTACTTGTGGTTCTTTATGAAAGTGCTTTGTGAGGTCCATGGCGGGGCACGAACCCGGTTGCAGCCCGTACCGGGATGCGCGGGAATTTGTTCTGGCCATCTGGCGTACAGACCCAGCGGCCGAACGCGGCCAGCATCGGTGCTTCCGCGCGCAGCTGACGCGCCTCCAGGGGTCAGCCCATGAACCGCACTCTGCCCGCCTACGCCGCCGTGGCGATTTCCATGCTCGTGCTGGACGGACTCTGGCTCGGCGTCGTCGCCGGCCCCATGTATGCCGCCGGCATCGGCCACCTGATGGCCGGGCAGCCCAACTGGGTCGCCGCCGGCCTGTTCTACGGGGTCTACGCGCTGGGCCTGCTGCGCTTCACCGTGCTGCCCTTCGACGCCCGGTCGGGCTGGCGGGCGCCCCTGTCGACGGCGGCGGCCTTCGGCTTCTTTGCCTACGCCACCTACGACCTCAGCAACCTGGCCACGCTCAAGGACTGGCCGTGGGCGCTGTCCATCGTCGACATGGCCTGGGGCAGCCTGGCCAGCGCGGCGGCCTCGGGCGCCGGGCGCTGGGCCTGGCTGCGCAGCGCGGCAGCCACCCAGGGGGCTGCATGATCCGCCTGCAACTGTCCCTGGAACTCGACTACGAGATCGCGCAGCCGGGCTGCGACTTCATCTTCAATATCCACGCCGCGCACACCGACTGCCAGCGCGTGCTGAGCG
This sequence comes from Rubrivivax sp., assembly GCA_040400915.1. GTDB lineage: Bacteria > Pseudomonadota > Gammaproteobacteria > Burkholderiales > Burkholderiaceae_C > Rubrivivax. The sequence goes on along the minus strand of JBBAPI010000006.1, from coordinate 80,756 downwards.
AGAACCTGCAGATCAGCCAGGACGTGGCGACACGGGTCGATATCGATCCGGTCACGAAGAACCGCTACCTGCGGCTGAGTGGCGCGCCGGGCCCCTTGAGGGTCTCCTACCAGGCCACGGTGGACATCCAGCACCACATCGCGCAGCCGGGCCAGATCCCCGAGGTCCCGGTGGCCCACCTGCCCACTGGCGTGCTGGGCTATATCTACCCCAGCCGCTATTGCCAGAGCGACCGCCTGCTGCGCCTAGCGGCGCGCGAATTCGGCCACTGGCAACAGGGCTACAGCCGCGTGCAGGGCATCCGCGACTGGGTGCTGCAGCGCATCCACTTCACGCAGAACACGTCGAACAGCAACACCTCGGCGGTGGACACGCTGCTGGAAACCGTCGGCGTGTGCCGCGATTTCGCGCACCTGATGATTGCGCTGTGCCGCGCGGTGAACATCCCGGCGCGCTTCACCACAGGCATCGATTACGGCGCCGACCCGGTGCTGGGCCCGACCGATTTCCACGCCTATGCCGAAGTCTTCCTGGGCGACCGCTGGTACATCTTCGACCCTTCAGGCACCGCCATCCCGATGGGCTTCGTGCGCTTCGGCACCGGGCGCGACGCTGCCGATGTGGCCTTTGCCACCATCTTCGGCCCGGTACAGTCGCACGCACCGCGCATCACCATCGCAGCGCTACCCGGCGCCGATGGCCGTTTGCTGATGCCCTACCACTGCCCCGAGGCGCTCTCGACCGACGCGTGAGTGACCGCTGCGCAACCCGCCCCGAGGAAACCGCATGACCACGCAAGACCCGCTCTGGAAGCTGCGCCACGCCCTGGCCGGCGTCGGCCTGGCGCTGCTGTTGTCGGTTTTCGTCGCGGCCATGGCCGGCGCTGCACTGGGCGATGCCTTCGGTGGCGGTTACGGCACGCGCGTGGCGCTGTATGCCGCGCTGCTGGTCTACGTCATGACGGGCGCCGTGGTGCTCTTCGTCAAGGTGGCCCAGCACGAGACCGCACCCCTGTCCTTCGCCCGCGTCGCGCGCTGGTTCGCCAGCCTGTGGTTGTGGCCGCTGCTGTGGGCAGCGGGCCGCAAGCAAACTTAATTGGATTGCATGATGCGCCGGCCCGACGCGGCCTGGATGGGGCGCGCGTTCATCGGGTACATGCGGGCGAAGATGTCGATCTGATCCTTGGTCAGCGTAACCGGCTGGCGCATCACGATCCACTTCACGCCTTCGCTGCAGGGCGGCGTGGTCAGCGAACCCATGTAGGTGAAGTAGCGGCGGTCGTTGGGCAGCAGGTCGGCCAGTTCCATATTGCCTGCGGCCTTCATCTCTTCGTTCTTTTCCAGCGGCAGGTTATTCCACACCTGCTGCATCACGGCATTGGCCTGGCCCTTGTCGAAGAGCAGGCCCACCACGGCCAGCTGGCCCTCGCTGTTCTTGTGCACCAGGTGCAGGCTCATCTCGAACTGCCGCCCGTCGATGCGTTCTTCCGAGGGCCGGTGGAAATGGAACTGCAGCAATTCGTAGCGCTTGCCGGCGACTTCGATGGCATTGCCCTGCGCCAGGTTGACCTGCACCGTGTGGCCGTTGTCGACCACCGCGAAACGGCTGGCCTGGTATTCGAAACGCACCGGCTCAAGGTCGACCGACAGGCCGCCGCGGATGTCGATGGGGCTTTGGCGCTGGCCACTGCTGCAGGCGGCGAATTCAGGCTTCAGCGAACTCCAGGCCTGCGGGCCGCCCGAGCCGGCGTAGTCCCAGTGGACCGCTCCACCCGCATGGGCGGCTTCGACCTTGGCGGTCTTCCTGGCGCCGCCGCCGTGGCCGCTGGGCGCTGCGCCCGACGGAGCCGACTTCACGCTGACCCGCACTTCGGCCTGGCCCGCACCGTCGGCCGCCTTGCCGCCGCTCAGCTTCTCGGCCAGTCGCTGGCGCAGTTGCTCCATCGGGTCGGCCGGCACCGTGGGCGAGGCACTGGCCACCTGGGCGGCAGGCGCACCCGCCACAGCGGGCTTCTCGGCCTTGGCCGGCGCCGGGTGGTCTGAAGGCAGGGCCGCAGCCGGCAACCAAAGACCCAGGGCGACGAGGAAGGACGGGAAAACGGTGCGGAAAGGGGTGGTCATGGCGTGGGACTCCTGGCTCCTTATCGGCCGCCGGTGGGCCACCTTGAGCCGAAGGTGGCCCGCTGCGGCCCCTCAGCCGCTGCGATCAAACCAGCCGCGGCTTGACCCAGACCCAGGCCACGACGCCGATGGCCATCATGCCCAGCGAGGTGAAGGCCAGGGCGATGGTCGAATGCATGACCAGCGGCGCCACCACGCCAGCCACGCCCGCATTGGCCAGGCTGCCCACGCAGGCCTGCACCGACGAGGCCATGCCGCGCCGCTCGGGCGCCTGGTCCAGGGCCAGCAGCGTCACCACCGGCACCATCAGCGCCCAGCCGAAGGCGAACACCGCCAGCGGCAGCAGCGCCCACCAGGCCTGCGGCTCGAACAGCAGGTTCAAGCCCACGTTGACCAGCGACGTGAGCAGCATGATCAGGAAGCCGTGGCGGATCTGGTGGCGCGGCTTGACCTGGCCGGCCAGCCGGCCCGACAGCCAGGCGCCGCCCATGATGCCGCTGATGGTCAGCAGGAAGAACCAGAAGAACTGCGTCGGCGCGAGGCGCAGATGGCGGCCCAGGAATTCGGGCGCTGACAGCACGTAGAGGAACATGCCGTTGAAAGGCACGCCGCTGGCGACCACCAGCGCCAGGAAGCGCGGGCTGCGCAGCAACTGCCAGTAGCCGCTGAGCAAATGCGCCGGGTGGAAGGACTGGCGGGCGCTGGGCTGCAGGGTTTCGGGCAGAAAGCGCCAGCAGACCAGCCACAGCAGCACGCCCAGCAGCACCAGCAGCCAGAAGATCGAATGCCAGTTGGTGTTGGCGAACAGAAAGCCGCCAACCAGCGGCGCCACCGCCGGCGCAATGCCGAAGTAGATCGTCACCTGCGACATCACGCGCTGTGCGTCGGCCGGCGGGAACATGTCGCGGATGATGGCCCGCGAGACCACCATGCCGACGCCGGCGGACAGGCCCTGCAGCGCCCTGAAAGCCACCAGCGAGGCGATGGAATTGCTGAGCGCGCAACCGGCCGAGGCCACGGTGAACAGCGCCACGCCGAACAGGATGACAGGCCGGCGGCCCAGGCTGTCCGACAGGGCACCGTGGAACAGGTTCATCAACGCGAAGCCCAGCAGGTAGCTCGACAGCGTCTGCTGCATCTGCACCGGCGTGGCGCCGATGCTGGCGGCGATGCCCGAGAACGCCGGCAGGTAGGTGTCGATGGAAAACGGCCCGAGCATGACCAGACAGGCCAGCAGCAAGGCCAGCGTCCAGCGCTTGCCGGGCCACAGCTGTTGGGCGTCGGGGTTCATGCAGGTCGTGCGACGCAGCCGGGGCGGCTGCGCTGAAGTTGAAAAGTGTGAAGCGAGCCGATAGGCCGGATTCTGTGCAGCCGTCCAGCTTGCGCCTTCTGACCGTGACCGCCATTCCTCTGGGCCGAGAGTCGCCTCTCGGCTCGGTGCTACCTACCCGCACACTCGCCGAGCCGGGTCAACGTGTGCCTATTTGGTATTGCTGCGCGTAGAGATTGCCCGTTTCACCCGATTCGGGGCGGTGCTCCGAATCGGGTGGCTGTTCGGTTCGGGCTTGCGCCCGAGTCCGTGCGGTGAACCGCACGTCCCGCCGGCTTGCGCCGGCGCCTCACAGACCACCTCCTGCGGCGCCCTGAATCGACTCGTCTCTGTTGCTCTGATCCTCACCTCGCGGTTGGCAGCCGTTAACTGCTACGGTGCTCTGTGCAGTCCGGACCTTCCTCCAGTGCCGTGTTTCCACGATCGCACCAGCGGCGGTCTGGCTTGCTTCACGAACCGATTATGCGGTGCAGCTCAGGTGCTCAGCCGGGCCGACAAGGCGTCCGCCACTTCGGCCCAGTCGGCGTCGCTGGCCAGTGCCTCGCGCAGGAACTGCGCCTGGCTGGGTGTCCAGAAAGGGGCATCGGGCAGGCGCACGCCCGAGGGCAGGTGGCGGTGCGTGGCAATGAAGCCGTCGATGGCAGCCTCGTCGTTCGGCAAGCCCAGTTGGTGGAACAGATCCGGAAGGGTGTGAAAGACGGCGTCCATGTCGGCGTGTCCTGGGGCCTTGAAGGCTGGCATCCTCGCACGAGCACACCACGAGGTCTGTGCGCCCGCCGGCTTCAGATCGACATCTTCGCCCTCACGCCCTCGGCTTCCATGTTGTCGCCGCGGCCGCGCTGCACGATCTCGCCGCGCTCCATCACGAGGTACTGGTCGGCCAGTTCCTCGGCGAAGTCGTAGTACTGCTCGACCAGCACGATGGCCATCCGCTGCCCTTGCATGCCTTCATCGGCCAGCATCCGCAGCACGCGGCCGATGTCCTTGATGATGCTGGGCTGGATGCCTTCGGTGGGCTCGTCCAGCATCAGCAGCTGGGGGCCGGCGGCCAGCGCGCGGGCGATGGCCAGTTGCTGCTGCTGGCCGCCCGACAGGTCACCGCCACGGCGGTTGATCATCTGTTTCAGGACCGGGAACAGGTCGAACAACTGCGCCGGTACCGCCGTGCCGCCAGGCTGGGTCGCCAGGCCCATGCGCAGGTTCTCGTCCACCGTCAGACGGCCGAATATCTCGCGGCCCTGCGGCACGTAGCCGATACCCTGGCGCACGCGGTCGTAGCTGGCAGCCTTGGTGATGTCCTGTCCGCCCAGCATGACACGGCCGGTCTTCACCGGCACCACCCCCATCAGGCTCTTCAGCAGCGTGGTCTTGCCCACGCCGTTGCGGCCCAGGATGACGGTGATCTCACCCACCTTCGCCTCGAAGCCGAGGTTGCGCAGGATGTGGCTGCCGCCGTAGTACTGGTTCAGGCCTTCGACTTTCAGCAGCGCTGCGGCACCGGGATCAGCGGCCAAGGTAGACCTCCACGACCTTCTCGTTGGCCTGCACTTCACTCAGCAGCCCTTCGGCCAGCACGCTGCCTTCGTGGAGCACGGTCACCGTCTTGCGTCCCTGCGTCAGCGCATCGACGAACTTCATGTCGTGCTCAACAACGACCAAGGAATGCTGGCCTTCCAGACTCAAAAACAACTCGGCGGTGCGCTCGGTCTCCTCGTCGGTCATGCCGGCCACGGGTTCGTCGAGCAGCAGCAACTTGGGGTCCTGCATCAGCAGCATGCCGATCTCCAGCCACTGCTTCTGGCCGTGGCTGAGCAGGCCGGCGGTGCGTTGCGCGTCATTCTTCAGATGGATCAGCGTCAGCACCTCGCCGATGCGGTCGAGTTGCAGGCCGCTGAGGCGGTGGAACAGCGCCGCGCGCACACCGCGGTCGGCTTTCAGCGCGAGTTCCAGGTTCTCGAAGACGCTCAGCTGTTCGTAGACCGTCGGCTTCTGGAATTTGCGGCCGACGCCGGCCTGTGCGATCTGCGGTTCGGTCAGGCGCAGCAGGTCGATGTTGCTGCCGAAGAAGACGCTGCCGCTGTCGGGCCGGGTCTTGCCGGTGATGCAGTCCATCATCGTCGTCTTGCCCGCACCGTTGGGGCCGATGATGCAGCGCAGTTCACCGACGTTGATCGTCAGGCTGAGCTTGTTCAGGGCGCGGAAGCCATCGAAGCTGACGGTGATGCCGTCGACATACAGCGCCACACCCTGGCCGAAATAGACGGCTTCGCCCGCGATGACCGAGCCGGTCCTGGCCTTGTGTTCGGCCAGCGCGCGGGCACCGGCTTCCATCAGGTCGGGCGTCATGCGAGCCTCCGGGGGAGCGAGCCTGGGTTCATGTGTGCTTCTCGGTCTTGCGCTTGAACAGGCCCACGATGCCGTCGGGCAGGAACAGCGTCACGGCGATGAACAGCGCGCCCAGGAAGAACAGCCAGAACTCGGGGAAGGCCACCGTGAACCAGCTCTTGGCGCCGTTGACGAAGAAGGCGCCGACGATGGGGCCGATCAGCGTGGCGCGGCCCCCGACGGCGGCCCAGATGGCGATCTCGATGCTGGCTGCCGGGCTCATTTCGCCGGGGTTGATGATGCCCACCTGCGGCACGTAGAGCGCGCCAGCCACGCCGCACATGACCGCGCTCAGCGTCCAGATGCTGAGCTTGTAAGCCACCGGGTTGTAGCCGGTGAACATGACCCGCGTTTCGGCGTCGCGGATGGCCTGCAGCACGCGGCCGAACTTGCTCTGCACGATGGCCCGCGCCATCACGAAGAAGCCGATCAACACCAGCCCGCTGACGACGCACAGCAGCACGCGCATGCTGGGCGTGGTGATGGGCACGTCCAGGATGCGCTTGAAGTCGGTGAAGCCGTTGTTGCCGCCGAAGCCCGTTTCGTTGCGGAAGAACAGCAGCATGGCGGCGAAGGTCAGCGCCTGCGTGATGATGGAAAAGTACACGCCCTTGATGCGGCTGCGAAAGGCGAAGAAGCCGAAGACGAAGGCCAGCAAACCCGGCACCAGCAGCACGAAGAGCATCTGCACCACGAAGCTGTCGCTGAAAGCCCAGGCGGCGGGGAATTCCTTCCAGTTCAGGAAGACCATGAAGTCGGGCATGTCGGACTTGTACTGGCCGTCGCGGCCGATCTGGCGCATCAAATACATGCCCATCGCGTAGCCGCCGAGGGCAAAGAACAGGCCGTGGCCCAGGCTCAGGATGCCGGTGTAGCCCCAGATCAGGTCCATGGCCAGCGCGCAGATGGCGTAGCACAGGATCTTGCCCAGCAAGCTGACATAGAAGTCGCTGAGGTGGAAGACGCTGCCGTCGGGCACCACCAGGTTCAGCACCGGCACGACAACGGCCATCACCAGCAAGGCCGCGAACACCGCCAGCCAGCCCTTGACCGAGAGGATGGTGGTCTTCATTCGGCGGACCGCCCTTTGAGCGCGAACAGACCTTGCGGGCGCTTCTGGATGAAGATGACGATGAAGGCCAGCACCATGATCTTGGCCAGCACCGCGCCCTGCCAGCCTTCGAGCAGCTTGTTCAGCACGCCCAGGCCCAGGCCGGCGTAGACGGTGCCGGCGATCTGCCCCACGCCGCCCAGCACGACCACCATGAAGCTGTCGACGATGTAGCCCTGGCCCAGGTCGGGCCCGACGTTGCCGACCTGGCTGAGCGCGCAGCCCGCCAGGCCGGCGATGCCGGCACCCAGGGCGAAGGCGTAGGTATCGACACGCGCCGTGTTCACCCCCACACAGGCGGCCATGCGCCGGTTCTGCGTCACGCCGCGCACGAAGAGGCCGAGGCGCGTCTTGCCGATCAGCAGCGCCATGCCCAGCAGCACCAGCGCGGCGAAAGCCAGGATGGCGAGGCGGTTGTAGGGCAGCACCAGGTTGGGCAGCACCTGCACGCCGCCCGACAGCCAACCCGGATTTTCGACACCGACGTTCTGCGCGCCGAACAGGGTGCGCACGCTCTGCATCAGGATCAGGCTGATGCCCCAGGTGGCCAGCAGCGTTTCCAGCGGCCGGCCGTAGAGCCAGCGGATCACCGTGCGTTCCATCAGCGTACCCACCAGCGCGCTGGCGATGAAGCTGAAGGGGATGGCGGCGACGATGTACCAGTCGAAGGCACCAGGCAGCATCTGCTTGAAGAGGTTCTGCACGAAGTAGGTCGCGTAGGCGCCGATCATGATCAGCTCCCCGTGGGCCATGTTGATGACGCCCATCAGGCCGTAAGTGATGGCCAGGCCCAGCGCGGCCAAGAGCAGGATGCTGCCCAGGCTGATGCCGGTGAACAGCACGCCGAAACGTTCACCCCAGGCCAGGCGGCCGGCGACGGTGGACAGGGTCTTGTTCAGCGCGGCCTTGACCTCGGGATCGGTCTCGGCGGCCACACGTTCGATCAGCAGGCTCTTGGTCGCGGGCTGGTCGCTGTCGGCGAGCAACTGCGCGGCGGCCAGGCGCTTGGACTTGTCCGCGGATGAGATCAACACGGCGGCTTTCAGCAGCGCCAATTGCGCCTTGATCTCGGCGTCGGTCTCGGTCTTCTCGGCCTTTTCGATCAGCACTAGCTTGCCTTCGTCGGCCTGATCCTTCAATTCGGTGACGGCCTTGGCGCGCTCGGCGCGGTTCGGCGAGAACAGCTTCAACGCGGCCAGCGTACTTTCCAGTTCACGGCGCACGCGGTTGGGGTTGACGACGTCCTCCGCGCCGTCGGGCAAGGTGGCGGCCGCGCCGCTGGCGGCGTCGGTGGCCTTGCCGTCGCGGACGATCAAGGCCTTGCCGCCGACGACTTTCACTTCGTCGGCCAGCAGCGCCTGCACGTAGGCGGCCAGCGCCGGGTCAGCAGCGACAACCGCCTCGTTCAAGGCAGCGATGCGCGCACCGCTTTCGCCCTGCGCGATGCGCAAGGCTTGGTCGGGTGTCAGCGCCCACGTGGCGCTGACACCGACAAGAAAAAGGCCTCCAAGGAGGCCTCGCAGCCACTTCATCCGGTGCTTACTTCTTGGCGACCACCGGCTCGTCGGGCTTGCCCTTGTTCTCGGGAATGAACGGGCTCCACGGCTGGGCCTTGACCGGGCCGGGCGTCTTCCACACCACGTTGAACTGGCCGTCGGCCTTGATCTCGCCGATGAACACGCTCTTGTGCAGGTGGTGGTTCTTCGCGTCCATCATGGACATGATGCCGCTCGGCGCCTTGTAGGTCTGGCCGGCCATCGCCGCGATGACCTTGTCGGTGTCGGTGCTCTTGGCCTTGGTCACGGCCTGGGCCCACATCTGGAAGCCGATCACGCTGGCTTCCATCGGGTCGTTGGTCAGCGCCTTGTCCTTGTGGCCGGCGATGCCCTTGGCCTTGGCGTAGGCGCTCCACTGCTTGATGAACTCGTCGTTGGTCGGGTTCTTGATCGACTGGAAGTAGTTCCAGGCGGCCAGGTGGCCGACCAGCGGCTTGGTGTCCACGCCGCGCAATTCTTCTTCACCGACCGAGAAGGCGACGACCGGCACGTCGGTGGCCTTCAGGCCCTGGTTGCCCAGTTCCTTGTAGAAGGGCACGTTGCTGTCGCCGTTGATGGTCGACACCACGGCGGTCTTCTTGCCTTCGGCGCTGAACTTCTTGATCTTGGCGATGATCGACTGGTAGTCGGAGTGGCCGAAGGGGGTGTACTCCTCCATGATGTCGGCCTCGGCCACGCCCTTGCTCTTCAGGAAGGCGCGCAGGATCTTGTTGGTGGTGCGCGGGTAGACGTAGTCGGTGCCCAGCAGCACCCAGCGCTTGGCGCTGCCGCCGTCCTTGCTCATCAGGTATTCGACCGCGGGGATGGCCTGCTGATTGGGCGCTGCACCGGTGTAGAAGACGTTCTTCGACAGCTCTTCGCCTTCGTACTGCACCGGGTAGAACAGCAGGCCGTTGAGTTCCTCGACGACGGGCAGCACGCTCTTGCGCGACACGCTGGTCCAGCAGCCGAAGATCACCGCGACCTTGTCCTTGCTGATCAGCTGGCGCGTCTTCTCGGCGAACAGCGGCCAGTTCGAGGCCGGGTCGACGACCACCGGCTCGAGCTTCTTGCCCAGCAGGCCGCCCTTGGCGTTGATGGCTTCGATCTCCATCAGGATGGTGTCCTTCAACACCGTTTCCGAGATGGCCATGGTGCCGCTCAGCGAGTGCAGCACGCCGACCTTGATGGTCTCCTGGGCGAAGGCGGACGTCACGCCAAAGCTGGCAGCGGCCAGCGCGACAGCGGTCAGGGTCTTGCCGATGGACTTTCCGAATACGCGGCGGGTGGTGGTCATGGGTCGGGTGCTCCTGGCGGTCTAGGTGGGGGGGTTGATTTCCGCCTTGAAGCTTAGGCAGCCCCGTGCACGGCCGATATACGCCAGACGGCGTACAGCGCCGCGCTGGCTAGACTCCGTGCCATGCACCCGACCCTGATTGCACGCCCTGGTTGCGCCACTCTGCTGGTCGTTGCCGCACTCTGGGCTCCGCTGCAGGCTCAGGCCCAGTTGCCCAGCCTGGACAACCTGCCCCGCCCCAGCACGCCGCCGCCCGAGCGCGGCCCGGTGTTGCCGGCACAGGTGGAACGCTGGCGCACCGAAGCCAAGGCCCTGGAGCATGGCGACGGGCTGGAGCGCGACGCCGTGCGGGCGGCGCAGTTGTACTGTCGCGCCGCGCGCTACGGCGACGCCGAGGCGCAGTTCAGCCTGGCCTGGATGCTGACCCATGCACGCGGCATCGAACGCGACGAGGCGCAAGCCGCGCACCTGTTCGCTGCAGCCGCCGAGCAGGGCTACACGCAGGCGCAGAACATCCTGGCGCGCATGGGCACGCCGCAGGGCCCACCACCGGCCTGCCTGCGGCCGCCCGACGAAGACCGCCTGGTGGCCGCCACCGCGCCGGCAGCGGGCCAGCTGCCCGCGAACGCCAAAGCCGTCGCCGCCGCCAAGGCCGGGGTGCCGCTGCCGCCGCCACCGCCACCGCTACCGGCCAACGCCCCCGAACCCATCGTGCGCTTCGTCAACCTGGTGGCCCCGGAATACCAGCTGCCGCCGCACCTGGTGCTGGCCATCATCGCGGTCGAATCCAATTTCGACCCGAATGCGCAATCACCCAAGAACGCGCAGGGCCTGATGCAGCTGATCCCCGAAACGGCGGCCCGCTTCGGTGTGCGCAACATCAAGGACCCGGTGCAGAACCTGCGCGGCGGCATGGCCTATCTGCGCTGGCTGCTGGCCTACTTCGAAGGCGACATCAACCTGGCCGCGGCCGCCTACAACGCCGGTGAGCGCGCGGTCGAACGCTACCTGGGCGTGCCGCCCTATGCCGAGACGCGGCTGTATGTGCGCAAGGTCCGCGCCAACATCGGCGGCCAGACGCAGGCCCCTTTTGACGCCACCGTCACCCGGCCGTCCGAACTGATGGCCCTGCTGCGGCCGGCTTGGCGGCCGCGCTGAAGCGCTCAGTGGCAGCCGGCGGCCGGGACTTCCGGCGCAGCTTCGAAAGCCGCGTCGGACAGCGCTTGCGGCGGGTTCGTCATCGCGCCCGTCGCCGGGTCGAAACCCGTGGCCTGCATGACCTGCGCCAGGCCGCCGTCCATGTTCTGCGCGTGCGGCGGGAACCACTCGGCCAGCGCCGGTACCAGTTGCGGGACGAGCTTGAACTGACCCTCGTCGCGCACCCGCCGCTGCACCTCGCGCAGCAGTTGCAGGATCTGGGCGTGTTCCCGGGCGTGGCAGTTCTCGGGCTGGAAACCGATGCTCGCCATCCAGGCGTCTTCCTGGCCGAAGTGGGCTTCGGTGTGTTCGACGAAACGGTCCAGGCAGGGCAACAAGGCCGCCGCAGAGCCCTGCGCCGCGGTCTCCAGTTCAGCCAGCAGATCGACGAATTCGCGGTGCGTGTCGTCCATCAGCGTGTGATGCAGGGCAAGGTGGTCGGACCAGATGAGAGCGGACATGGGCGGGCGAGGTGGACGAAGCAGGGCCTGCAGTGTCGCCCAAGACGCCCCGGACGTGGGCCGACCGCCCAGGCGCCCGCGTCCCGCGGCCGTCAACGGCCATGACGGACCGCCCGGGGCACCGCGTGGCGGAACTGCTGGCGCGCTACGACAGCGCCGTGCTGCGGCCACCGGATGCGGCTGGCGCGCCCGACCCGGCCGAGGCGGCTCTGGCCGTGCCCTTGCAGCGCTGGTGCCTGGACGGCGCCGGCCCGGGGTGCAGCCCGCTGCTGCGGCCGCTGTCGCCCCCGGCCATTGCGCAGCGCCTGCGCATCGGGGCGCTGGCGGGCGACCCAGAGCGCGCTGCGCGCATCGCCAACCGCTTGAGCCTGGTCCTGGACGGCAGTCTGAGGCTGGCCGACAGCGGGGCCCTGGGTCGCATCACGCTGAAGTTGCAGACCAAGCTGCACGGTGCCCTGTGGTGGCGGCCGCTGCGCGAGGACGACCCGTGGGACTGCGGTTGGCTGCAGGGCAGCACCGCAGCCTTGCAGGCCTTCCAGCCGCGCCGGCCGACCTTGATCGTGGCGCAGAGCCCCTCACCGGCGCAATGGCAGATCTTGCGCGAGCGGCAGGCCGGCTATGCCCATGCCGTGCGGCTCTTGATCGTTGGCACTGAGCCGCCGGGGCTGGCCGCCAGCCCCTGGACAGTTTGACAGACCGACCTGAACGCGTCAGCCGATCCACCAGCATCGGCTTTTTTCGGAGGCGCGCTTACCGGCGACGGCGGGACAAGCCCAGCGCCACCAAGGCCCCCAGCACCAAGGCCAGGGCCGAGGGCTCAGGAATCACCTGTCCCTGGCCATTCAAGCTCACGCCGACCGCATTGCCGTTGGCATCCTGCGAGAACGGCTGTGAAGTGTCCGCGCTGGTGTAGGTGATCAGGTACTGCTTCAGGTCGTCGGCAACTGCCGTGACCCCGCCTTCGCCACACTCGTTCTTGGGACCGCCGAAGCACCTGAAGACCGGACCGTCCGTCGTGAAGCGCAAGTCGAAAGAGTAACCTTCAGGCGCAGAAGTCGGCCAGCCATGGGTGTAGATCTTGCCCAAGGTGTTGGTGTCAAAACCAACGATCTGGCCTTGCGCAACGCGCAGACCGGTCGCGGTCAATGGCTCGGCTCCCAGGAGGAACGTGTAGACATTTGGCTCTGCGCAACCCGGGTCAGCCAGCCCTGTCAGGCACAGGCCGTAATGGGCCGAATAAGGAAAGACCTGCTGGAAGAAGTTGTTCGGATCGCCCGCGTAGGGCCCGCTGGTATCGAACCAGCGTATCCAGATGGCTTGCAGTCGCACCGGATCGGTCAAGGAAGAACACGGGCCAGTGGCCGTTGAGTAGATGCCATCAGCCAGTCCCAGGCAAGTGTTCGGAACCTGCCACTGCGAACGCACCTGCCAGGAGAGGTTCGGCAAGGTCAAGCCGCCCGGGTCGAAAACCGGATCCCAGTTGCCCGTGACCAGCCCGGCGCGGGCGCCGAAGGGGATGCACAGCAGCATGGCGGTGGCCAGCAGCGATGAAACCCATGATTTGAATGAAAACCGGCCCATGCGGCCTCCTTGTCACTGTCTTGAAGTCGCTACGGCGCTTGGGCTGGCGCACCGGACGGTGCACCAAGACGTTCCCTCACCAGCTTATCAGCGACCGGCCTTCCTGGGGACCCCCCATTCACGTGGCGGCAGTTGCACCGTGGCTGGCGCGAAGCGGCCAGCGACACGGCAGCTGCGGCGGGTTGCGCGCCTGGCCCGGGTGCAAGCCGCTAGCCCGGCCTGGGCGCCCACCCGAGCCTCATCGGCGCCGGGGAACTGACGGGCCTGCGCGTTCAGGCCAGCGCGTCTGCCCCGTGGGGGCTGACCGCCAAGGCGCGCCGGCGGATTTCGCTGACTTCCCAGGCCGTGGCTTGCGCCCAGGTGGCGGCGCAGGCCTCGGCCCCCAGCGCGTCGCGCAGGTGGGCGGTCAAGGCCTCGAAACGGGTCTGGGCCTGCGGGGAACGCGCCAGGCGCGAGCGCTCACGCGCCTGCTGCGCGGCAGCGGCCAGACCGCAGGCCTCCGATGGCTGGCCCCAGGCCAGCGCCAGCGCGGCATGGTCTTCCAGACAGCCGACCCAGGGGCCCCGCATCTCGAAGCCGTCGAAGGCGGTCAAGGCCTCGCGCAGGCCTGGCAGGGCGGCGTCGAAGCGGCCGGCGCGCAAGTCCAGCCGCCCGAGGGCCCAGCGGGCGTTGGCTGCGCCGCGCCGGTCGCCAGCGCCCACGCAGACCGCCAGCGAGCGTTGAAAGTGCCGTTCGGCGGCGCTGTCCTGGCCCCACTCCATCTCGATGTCGCCAAGCACCAGTTCGGCGTCGCCTTCGGTCTCCGGGTGCTTGATCTCGGTGGCGATGGCCAGCGCCGCGCGCACGTGCTGCCGGGCCTGATCGGGGTGGCCCCGGTGGACTTCGACCTGGCCCAGTTGCTGGAGCGCGATGGCCTCGGCCACGCGGTAACCGCACTGGCGGAACAGCTCGACGGCCTCGGCGCCCGCGCTGCGGGCGCCGTCGACGTCGCCGATGCTCAGGCGCGTCACGGCCAGCGTGGACAGCGTTGCGGCCACATCGACAGGGGGCGCATCCGCGCGCCGCAGTTCCAGGCACTGCAGCAGCAATTCCAGCGCTTCGTCGAGGTCGCCCTGGGTGCAGGCCAGGGCCGCACCGACGTAGAGCGCATGGGCCTTGGCCATCGCCGAGGCCTGCACGACAGGATGCGCCAACATCGTCCGCACCACCGCCCGGCCTTCGCCGGCGCCACCACGCAGAATCCAGAAATTCTGCAAGGCCACGGCCATCTTGATGACGATGAAAGGGTCCACCTCACTGCCGTCAGCCTGCGGCAGCGCCATCGCAGCGCGCAGGTTGTCCTGTTCGACTTCCAGCCGGTCGAGCCACTCGCGCTGCTGCGGACCCTGCATGCCGTTGCGCGCCTGCTTGGACAGGTCGAAGAAGAAATGGCAATGCCGCGCCGCCACCGGCGGGCGACCACCGACCTCGGACAACTTGCTGTCGGCGTATTCGCGGATGGTCTCCAGCATGCGAAAGCGCCCCTGCTCGTCGCTCTGCTCCATCGCCACCAGCGACTTCTCGACCAGCGAATTCAGCACATCCATGATGTCCTCGGCGCCCAGTTCCTCGTCAGCGCACACGGTCTCGGCGGCGGTCAGGTCAAAGCCACCCAGGAACACCGACAGCCGCTGCAGCAAGGCCCGCTCGGGTTCCTCCAGCAGGTCGTAGGACCAGTCCACCAGCGCGCGCAACGTCTGCTGCCGCTCCAGCAGCACGCGGCCGCCGCCAGTGAGCAGCTTGTAGCGGTCTTTCAGCCGCAGGTTGATGTCGGTCACGCTCAGCATGCGCACGCGGGCCGCGGCGAGTTCCAGCGCCAGCGGTATGCCCTCCAGCCGCGCCACCAGTTCGGCCACCGCCGGCGCCTCGCGCTCGCCCAGGGTGAAGGCCGGCTTGTGCGATTGCGCGCGCTCGACGAACAGGCGCACGGCCGTCGAGCGCTGCAGCGCCTCAAGCCCATCGCCGCGGCCCGGCAGGGGCAAGGGGAAGACCGGGTAGGCCTGCTCGCCGGGGATGCGCAAGGCCTCACGGCTCGACGCGATGGCGCGCACCCCGGGCGCCGCACGCAGGATGGCGTTGACGAGGTCGGCGGAGGCCTTCACGAGGTGCTCGCAGTTGTCGACGATGAGCAGCACACGCAGCGCCTTGAGGTGCGCACACACGCTGTGCAGCAGCGGGCGGCCGGGTTCTTCGCGCACCCCCAGCACCTGCGCGGCTTCGCTGGTGACGAGGCCCGGGTCGCGGATCGGCGCGAGGTCGAGGAACCACGCGCCGTCGGGGTAGTCCGGCATGACTTCAGCCGCCACCTGCAGCGAAAGGCGGGTCTTGCCCAGGCCCCCCATGCCCAGCAGCGTGAGCAGCCGCGTGCGCGGCAGCAGCGCCTTGACCTCGGCCAGTTCGCGCTCACGGCCGATGAAGGAGGTCGTTTGCAGCGGCAGGTTGTTCGGCAAGGCCTTGACGGGCAGCCAGCGCTCGCCGACCCTGACGACGCGATACACCTTGTCGCTGTCGGGCGGCGCCGAGAAACTGCGGCCCGCTTCGGCCACCTCGAACAGTTCCACCGGTTCGGACACGCCCTTCATCACCCAGTGGCCATGCGACTGCTGGGCCAGCGCCGTCTCACCCAGCGCCAGCCGGGCCTCGGCGGTGATCAGCGTCTGACCACCCACCGCCAGCGACATCACGCGGGCCGCGGTCGGCTTGGCCAGGCCATCCACTTCCAGCGGCTTGGCGCCGCGGGCCACGTCCTCGGCCTTGTTCTCGCGCAGGATCACCGGCCCCACATGCAGGCCGGCGCGCGCCTTCAGCGGGATGGGCAGCGCGTCGAGGGCGCGGTGGTAGGCCAGCGCATAGCCCGCCGCATCGGCGGCCGTGTCGAACATCAGCAGCATGCCGTCGGTCTTGTCGATCTCGCGCCCATGCCAGGGCGGCAGCAGGTCGCGCGCCAGGCGGTCGTGGGCCGCCCACAGCTGGGCCATGGCCGCGTCGCCCAGCGTCGATGACAGCTGGGTGCTGTCCACCACATCGGTCAGCAGCAGGGCCTTGATGTCGCTGCTCGCGTTGATCTCCACCACGTGCATGAGGGTGCCACCCTGACGATTCGAATCCTGGATGCAGAGAAGGTGCCGTTCGGGGCCACCGCCCAGCGGGCAGGCGGCTGCCGGAGCCGGACGATAGCGCCTCCGCCGCGCCCGCCGTGCGACCCACCGGTCGGCAGCATCACGCGGCTTCGCTCGGGCGGGCGGGCAGCCGACTCTCGTGCTGCTTGCACCGGGGCGGCGGCGGCTCAGGTCTGCGCCAGAGCCCGTACCCGCTGCAGGGCCACGCCGGCGGCCGCGGTGCGCGTCTCGACACCCAACTTCTCATAGACCCGTTCCAGGTGCTTCTTCACGGTGGCCGGGCTGCTGCCCAGGATGTCACCGATGTCGCGGTTGGTCTTGCCCTTGACCACCCAGTAGAGCACCTCGCTCTCGCGCAGCGTCAGGCCCAGGGCCTGCATCGTGGCTTCCACGGTGGCGGCGTCGCTGACCTCGCGCAGCACGACCAGCCAGTCTTCGTCGGGCGTGCGGCCTTGCAAGGTGCAGACCAGTTGCTGGGCGCCCCGCGCGCTGGACAGCGGCCGCGCCTCACGCCCCGCCGCAACGCCTTGCAACCACGCCAGCAGCGGGGCGGGCACCTCGCCGGGCACGCACTCGAAGTAGGCCGGCAGCCAGCGCCGAGCCAGCGGCGTCTGCCAGGTCAAGCGCGCGCGATCACCCTCCACACGCACCGCGATGGTGGCGTGGCCGTAGGCGTCCAGCGCATTGCGCGCCTGCCGGGCCTGGCGCGCAGCCTGCATGTGGGCGGCCATGCGGGCCAGCACCTCGGGCGGGCGTATGGGCTTGGTGACGTAGTCGACGCCACCGGCTTCGAAGGCCGCCAGCACGTGTTCGGTTTCGGTCAGGCCGGTCATGAAAACGATGGGGATGTGCGCCGTCTCGGGCCCGGCCTTCAGGCGCCGCGCCACTTCAAAGCCGTCCATGCCCGGCATCACCGCGTCCAGCAGCACGATGTCGGGTTCGGCCTGCGCGGCGCGCTGCAGCGCCGTGGCGCCGTCGGTGGCCACCAGCACGGTGTAGCCGGCTTCGTCCAGCGCGTCGTGCAGCACGGCCAGGTTGTCGGGCACGTCGTCGACGATCAGCACCAGACCGGCGCTGCTGGCGCGTTCGGGAACCAACGCGGCGCGCGGCGAACCTTCAGTGGACATCGACTTGCGCCAGCGCGGCGTCGATCAGCGGTGGGATGCGGTCGAACTGGAAGCCGGCGGCCAGCGCGCGCAGCGGCGCCAGCCAGGCCGTGCAGTCAGGGCTTTCGGCCTCGATCTGGTCCAGCAGCCGCTGCACGCCGCGCGGGTAGCCCAGGTTCACCACCTCGCGCAGCGCCAGCAACTGGGTGCGCGTGGGGCGCGGCGCATCGGACGGCGTCGGCGTGGGCGGCGGTTCGGGCGGCTGGGCCAGCCATTGCAGCCCCAGGCCGCGGCCCAGCCAGTCCAGCAGTTCGTCGAAGCGAACCGGCTTGGTGATGAAGTCGGCCGGGGTGGTGCCGACATCGTTGTCCAGCCCCTTGTCGAAGGCGTTGGCCGAAACGATGGCCACCGGCGCGCTGCTCAGCCGCTGGCGGCGCAGCGTGCGGATGGTTTCCCAGCCGTCGATGCCGGGCATGGCCAGGTCCATCAGGATGGCGTCGACGGCCGTCAGGCTCACGGCGTGTTCATGCAGCAGGGCCAGGGCGGCGTGGCCGGAACTGGCCTGCAGCACGTCGAAGCCGACAGCCTGCAGCCGGGCGGCCAGCAGCGTGCGGTCGATTTCTTCGTTGTCCACCACCAGCACACGGCGCCGCGCGCCCGCGTAGCCGGCACGCAAGGGCAAGGGCTGCGGGGCTCTTGCACCTTGCAGTTCGGGCAGGAAGAGGCGCACGCGGAACAAGGTGCCGGACATGCCGACGCCCTCGGCCGCGGTGCGCGACGACACCGTCATCTCGCCGCCCATCAGGTCGGTCAGCATCTTGGCGATGGTCAGGCCCAGTCCCGTGCCACCACTCGGCGCACCGGCCGCAGCACCGCCGCGCGAGAAGGGTTCGAAGATGCGTTCCAGGTCCTGCGCGGCGATGCCCGGCCCGGTGTCCTCGATCTCGAACACGGTCATGCCACGCACAGGCAGGGCGCGGAAGCTGACGCGGCCGGCCGGCGTGAACTTGACGGCATTGCCCAGCACGTTGATCAGGATCTGCGTCAACCGCCGCTCGTCGGCCTTGACCAGCGCGGGCGCGCCCTCGATGTGGTGCTCGAAGCGCAGGCCCTTGCTGGCCGCCTGCAGCTCGAACATCTGCACGATCTGGCGCAGCGCCTCGTGCAGGCGCATCGGCTTGGGCTCCAGCGCCAGCTTGCCGCCTTCGATGCGCGCGATGTCCAGCGTGCCTTCGATCAGGCTCAGCAGGTGTTCGCCGCCGCGCCGGATCACGCCCACCGCCTGCTTGCGGTGCACCGGCAAGGTCGGGTCTTCGTCGAGCAGTTGCGCATAGCCCAGGATGCTGTTCAGCGGTGTGCGCAGTTCGTGGCTGACGGCGCTGATGTAGCGCGTCTTGGCCTGGTTGGCGGCCTCCGAAGCCTGCTTGGCGCGCTGCAGGGCTTCGTCCGTCCGGTGGTGGGCATCGATCTCGCGCATCAGGGCTTGGGTCTGGCGGTTGCTTTCCTCCTGCGCCACGCGGCGGCTGATCTGCGTCAGGACCCCCCACCAGCCGATCACCCCGGCCACCAGCACCAGCCCGCACCAGGCCTTGATGAAGCCGGCGCGCAGTGCCGGGGCCAGCGCCCCGGCCGCATCGCCCAGGTGGCGCAGTTCGGCCTGGTAGAGCAGGCTCAGCAGACCGGCCAGCGCGGGCGCCACGACGGCCATCAGCAGCAGGTAGCGGCCCAGCCCCGTGTCCAGCTGCGGCCACCAGGCGCGTGGCGTCAGGCGGCGCAGCAGCGCCGTCAGCTGCCACGGCGCGCGCGCGGGTTCGGGCTTGCACAGGTCGTGGCAGCGGGCGTCCAGCGCGCAGCACAGGCTGCAGATCGGCCCGCCGTAGGCCGGGCACTGCGCCATGTCTTCGCCTTCGTAGTCGCGCTCGCAGATCACGCAGCGGCGCAGCTTCAGCACGCCGCTGGTCGCGCCCAGGTAGGCGCCGTCGTCGGATGCATCCGCCGGGCCGCCCCAAGGATGCATCGCTCCCCTCGGGGGACGGTCGCCGCTTGCGGCGGCCTTGGGGTCAACGGATGTTCTGGCGATGTAGTAGCGGCCCTGGGTCGCCCAGGCGATCAGCGGCGACGTGACGAAGGCCACCGCCATCGCGATCACCGCCGAGAAGGCCTGCGCCATCGCGCCGAAGACGCCCAGGTAGGCCGCAATGGACAGCACCGAAGCCAAGCCCATGGCACCCACGCCCACCGGGTTGATGTCGTAGAGGTGCGCCCGCTTGAATTCGATGCCCTTGGGCGACCAGCCCAGCGGCTTGTTGACCACCAGATCGGCCACCACGGCCATGATCCAGCTGATGGCGATGTTGCTGTACAGGCCCAGCACGCCGGCGATGGCCTTGAAGACCTCCAGCTCCATCAGCATCAGCGCGATCAGGGTGTTGAACACCACCCAGACGACGCGGCCGGGGTGGCTGTGCGTGACGCGGGCGAAGAAGTTCGACCAGGCCAGGCTGCCGGCGTAGGCGTTGGTCACGTTGATCTTCAGCTGGCTGACGATGACCAGCAAAGCCGTGGCCGCCACCGCCCAGGTGTAGTGCGGAAAGACCAGTTCGTAGGCCGCCAGGTACATCTGGTTGGGGTCGACCGCGCGGTCGGCCGGCACGGCCAGCGTCAGCGCCAGGTAGGCCAGCAGCATGCCGCCCAGCATCTTCAACACGCCGGGGATGACCCAGCCGGGGCCGCCGATCAACACGCCCAGCCACCAGCGGCCGCGCGTGGCCACGGTCTTCTCGGGCATGAAGCGCAGGTAGTCGGCCTGCTCACCCATCTGCGTGATCAGCGCGATGCCCACCGTCAGCGCGCCGCCGAAGAGCAGCGGGTTGAAGCCACCACCCTGCCCGCTTGCACCGGCGTAGACGCGCAGTTCGCCGACCAAGCCCGGATGCGCCTGGAAGACGTAGCCGTAGGGCAACACCAGCAGCGCCAGCCACAGCGGCTGCGTCCACACCTGCAGCTGGCTGATGGCCGTGACGCCGTGGGTGACCAGCGGGATGACCACCAGCGCGCACAGCAGGTAGCCCCAGGTCGGCGGGATGCCCCAGGCCAGTTCCAGCGCGTAGGCCATGATGGCCGCTTCCAGCGCGAAAAAGATGAAGGTGAAGCTGGCGTAGATCAGGCTGGTGATGGTGCTGCCGATGTAGCCGAAGCCGGCGCCGCGCGTCAGCAGGTCCATGTCCAGCCCGTGGCGCGCGGCGTAGACGCTGATCGGCAGGCCGGCGGCGAAGATGATCAGCGCGGTGGCCAGAACGGCCCAGAAGGCGTTGATGAAACCGAACTGCAGCAGCAGCGTGGCGCCCACGGCTTCCAGAACCAGAAAGGAGGCCGCCCCGCCGATGGCGGTGTTGGCCACACGCCAAGTGCTCCACTTGCGGAAGCTGCGCGGCGTGAAGCGCAGCGCGTAGTCTTCCAGGCTCTCGCTGGCGACCCAGGCGTTGTAGTCGCGGCGGACCTTGATGACGCGCTGCTGCGGCGCCGGCGGGGCGTCGCTCGATGCTGGGGCCGAAAGGGGCAAGGCACTCATGCTGGGTGGCGATGATGCACGGACTGCGCCACCGGCCCAGGGTCGACGGTTAGGATGCTGGCACCCGACGTGAATGAGCCCCCAGCATGGACCTGACACCCCGCGAAAAAGACAAACTGCTGCTCTTCACTGCCGGCCTGCTGGCCGAACGCCGACGGGCGCGCGGCTTGAAGCTGAACGTGCCCGAGGCCATCGCCTTCATCAGCTGCGGCATCCTGGAAGGGGCCCGCGACGGCAAGACCGTGGCCCAGTTGATGAGCGACGGCAAAACCGTCCTGGGCCGCGACGACGTGATGGACGGCGTGCCGGAAATCGTCAGCGAAATCCAGGTCGAAGCCACCTTCCCCGATGGCACCAAACTGGTGACCGTGCACCAACCCATCACCTGAAACCGGCTGCCTTGACGGCGTCGGACGCATCGGCTAAGTTGTTGAACTCTTCAACAATGGGGTCGTGACATGGCCACGATGAATTTCAGTGTCCCCGAGGATGTGAAACAAGCGTTCAACGCCACCTTCGAGGGCCAGAACAAGAGCGCGGTATTGACGCAACTGTTGCGCACGGCCATCGCGCTGGCGCAGGAGCAGCGCCTGCGCGAGGCCGCCCTGGCCAGCATCCTGGACATGCGCAGCACGGCGCCGGTCCGCAGTTCGAGACAACTGGCCGCTGCGCGCCGGGCTGGGCGTCCGTGAAGCTGGTGGTCGACGCCAGCGTCGCTCTGAAGTGGTTCTTTCATGAACGCTCCGGCGAAGACGATGGCGCCGCCGCGCTGGACATCCTGCAGGGCCATGTCGACGGCCGACACCAGTTGCTGCAACCGCCGCACTTCCAGGCCGAGGTGTGCGCCGTGCTGGCGCGCGAGACACCGGATCGGATGGAACGGCACCTGGCGAATTTGCGCGCCTTGGGCCTGCGTTCGCGGGACGATGACCGGGTCTATTGGCGCGCCATGCAGCTCAGCCAGCAGCTGAACCACCACCTGTTCGACACGCTGTACCACGCGCTGGCGCTGGAAACCGAAGACGCCGTGCTGGTCACCGCCGACGAAGCCTATTGCCGCAAGGCCGCAGCGCTGGGCCGGCTGCAGCCACTGTCAGCCTGGCCCATGAACTGATTTCAAGAACCCAAGGACACCACACGATGACACCCGGCGAACTGCTGATCGACGACGGCTTCCACACCTTGAACCCCAGCCGCGCCACCGCCACGGTGGTGGTGGCCAACACCGGCGATCGCCCGATACAGGTGGGTTCGCATTACCACTTCGCCGAAACCAATGCGGCCCTGCGCTTCGACCGCGAAGCCGCCAAGGGCATGCGCCTGAACATCGCCAGCGGCACCGCGGTGCGCTTCGAGCCGGGGCAGCAACGCACCGTCGAATTGGTGGCCTACGCCGGCTTGCGCCAGGTCTGGGGCTTCCGCGGTCTGGTGAACGGAGCACTGTGATGGCCCTGATCGGAAAACGCGCCTACGCCGAGATGTTCGGCCCCACGGCCGGCGACCGCCTGCGCCTGGCCGACACGGGCCTGATCGTCGAGGTCGAAAAGGACCACACGCTGGCCGCGGGCGGCTACGGCGAGGAAGTGAAATTCGGCGGCGGCAAGACCATCCGCGACGGCATGGGCCAGAGCCAGGTTGTCAACGGCCCCGGCCACGCCGAGGCCGCCGACTGCGTCATCGCCAACGCGCTGATCATCGACACCTGGGGCATCGTCAAGGCCGATGTCGGCCTCAAGGGCTGCCGCATTGCGGCCATCGGCAAGGCCGGCAACCCCGACGTGCAGCCGGGGGTGGACATCGTCATCGGCCCAGGCACCGAGATCATTGCCGGCGAGGGGATGATCCTGACCGCCGGCGGCATCGACAGCCACATCCACTTCATCTGCCCGCAGCAGATCGAAGAAGCGTTGATGAGCGGCGTGACCACCATGCTGGGCGGCGGCACCGGCCCGGCCACCGGCACCTTCGCCACCACCTGCACGCCCGGCCCCGAGAACATCCACCGCATGCTGCAGGCGGCCGAGGCCTTCCCGATGAACCTGGGCTTCCTGGGCAAGGGCAACGCCACGCAGGCCGCGGCGCTCAGCCAGCAGATCGCCGCTGGCGCCATCGGCCTGAAGCTGCACGAAGACTGGGGCACCACGCCGGCGGCCATCAGCAACTGCCTGGACGTGGCCGAGGCCACCGACACCCAGGTCAGCATCCACAGCGACACGCTGAACGAAAGCGGCTTCGTCGAAGACACGGTGGCCGCCACCGGCGGGCGCACCCTGTGCGCCTTCCACACCGAAGGCGCCGGCGGCGGCCACGCGCCGGACATCCTGCGCGTCGTCGGCGAGGCCAATTTCCTGCCCAGCAGCACCAACCCGACCATGCCCTACACCGCCAACACGGTGGACGAGCACCTGGACATGCTGATGGTCTGCCACCACCTCGACCCGTCCATCGCCGAAGACCTGGCCTTTGCCGAAAGCCGCATCCGCCGGGAAACCATCGCCGCCGAAGACGTGCTGCACGACCTGGGCGCGATCAGCATGATGTCCAGCGACAGCCAGGCCATGGGCCGCGTCGGCGAAGTCATCATCCGCACCTGGCAGACGGCGCACAAGATGAAGGCGCAGCGTGGCGCGCTGGCCGGTGACTCTGAGCGCAACGACAACAACCGGGTCAAGCGCTACATCGCCAAGTACACGATCAACCCGGCGATCGCGAACGGCATTTCGCACGACGTGGGCAGCATCGAAGTCGGCAAGTGGGCCGACCTGGTGCTGTGGCGCCCGGCCTTCTTCGGCGTCAAGCCCAGCCTGATTCTGAAGGGCGGCTTCATTGCCGCGGCGCTGATGGGCGACGCCAACGCCAGCATCCCGACACCGCAACCCGTGCACTACCGGCCGATGTTCGGCAGCTGCGGCCGCCTGGTGCAGGCCACCAGCCTGACCTTCATGAGCAAGGCGGCGATGGACAACGACATCGGGGATGCCTTGGGCCTGCGCAAGCGGCTGAGCGTGGTGCACGGCTGCCGCAGTGTGAAGAAGCACGACATGGTGCTGAACGACTACCTGCCGAAGATGCAGATCGACGCCCAGACCTACCAGGTGCGGGCCGACGGGCAGTTGCTGACCTGCGAGCCGGCGACGGTGCTGCCGCTGGCGCAGAAGTACTTCCTGTTCTAGCTTGGCCAGCGAATTTACATCGATCAAATACTCGGCATACGCTACATTGATCGACATGGACACCGTCACCGTTTCGCCGAAATTCCAGGTCGTCATCCCGCTGGCCGTGCGCCAACGGCTGAAGCTGCAGGCCGGCACCAAGTTGATGGTGGTGGACTTCAACGGCGGCCTGCGCCTGATGCCGTTGCGCAGCGCAGCCGAATTGCGCGGCATCGCACGGGGCATCAACCCCGACATCGCACGCGACGCCGATCGGATCGCCTGATGGCCGGGGCGGGCTCGAAGCCGATGGCGCCGCCCACCCAGACCCGGGCAAGGGCCAAGACCAGGGCCGCCGCCCAGCCCACCCTGCGCGTACTGGACTCATCGTGCTGGCTGGAATTCTTCACCGACAGCGCGCGGGCCGACCTGTACGCCGAGGCGCTGGCGCAGCCCGAGCACCTGGTGGTGCCTGTCGTCACCGTCTATGAAGTGGCCAAGAAGCTGGTGCGTGAAGCGGGTGACGAGGTGGCAGCCGCCGCTTTGTCGCTGATGCAACGCGGCCAAGTGGTGTCTGTCGACTTGCCGCTGGCGCTGGCAGCCGCTGTCAACGGCCTGCCATTGGCCGACAGCTTGATCTACGCCACCGCCCAACTGCACCATGCTGAACTCTGGACCCAGGACAGCCACTTCGAGGGCCTGCCCGGCGTGCGCTACTTCGCCAAGCCTTGACGGCCCGCGCATAGCGCCAGGCGACAATCCACCCATGCTGACCGTCAACAAACTGCTGCCCCGCTCACAGGGCCTCGCAACCGCACTGCTCAAGCGCGCCACCACCATCGAACTGGGCTGGGACGAACGCCGGAAGAGCCGCCTCGACGCCACCGACAGCGGCGGACGCGCCCTGGGCATCTTCCTGCCGCGCGGCAGCGTGCTGCGCGGCGGTGACGCGCTGGTGGCCGAGGACGGTTCCATCATCCGCGTGCTGGCCGCGCCGCAGCCCGTGCTGGTGGTGCGCGCCTGCGCCGAGCACGGCAGCGCTTTCGACCTGCTGCGCGCCGCCTACCACCTGGGCAACCGCCATGTGCCGCTGGAACTGCAAGCCGACCGGCTGCTGCTGGAACCCGACCACGTGCTGGCCGACCTGCTGCGCGCCATGCACCTGATCGTCAGCGAGGAACAGTCGGCCTTCGAACCCGAGTCGGGCGCCTACGCAGCGGCCACGGTCGGGCACGCGCATGGCGCAGGCCAGGACCACGGCCATGACCACGCGCCCGCGGCCGAACCCGATCACGCCGCCGGCCACGGCGCCGCAGCGCCCGCGGCGGTGCCGGCCCGCGGCAAGCCGCTGGGCATCGCCGTGAAGGCCGCGCCCCATGTGCACGGCCCGGGTTGCGGTCATGACCACGGCCCCCACGAACACTGAAACAGCGGCCACCCGGCTGCAGCTGATGTGGCTGGCCTCGCCAGCCCTGCCGGTGGGCGGTTTCAGTTATTCCGAGGGGCTGGAAGCGGCGGTCGAGGCGGGCTGCGTGAGCACGGAAGCCCAGGCTGCCGACTGGCTGACGGCACAGCTGGAGCTGACGCTGGCCCGGTCCGACCTGCCGACCCTGGCGCTGGCCTGCGCCGCCTGGCAGGCGCAGGACGCAGCGCGCGTGGCCGAACTCAACGACTGGCTGCGCTGCACCCGCGAAAGCGCCGAATTCCGCGCCCAGTCCGAACAGATGGGGCGCAGCCTGCTGGAATGGCTGCGCAATGGCCCGCAGGCCACCGACGCCCGCCTGGGCACGCTGGCCGCCCTGCAACCGGCACCACTGTGGCCGATGGCCTTCGCGCTGGCGGCCGTGCTGGCGGGCAGCGACGCCCGCGGGGCCTTGCTGGCCTGCGCCTGGGGCTGGGCTGAAAACATGGCGCAGGCGGCGATGAAGGCCGTGCCGCTGGGTCAGTCGGCCGCGCAGCGCATCCTGGCCCGATTGGCGGCGGCGATACCCGAGGCGGTCGAACGCGCGCTGGTTCTGCCCGAGCCTGAACGCCAGGCGCACAGCCCGATGCTGACCATCCTGAGCGCCCAGCACGAGACCCAGTATTCGCGGCTGTTCCGGTCCTGAAGCTCCGGTCCGGCACGGGCCGGCCAGCCGTCTTCGTCGGCCGGTCTGACACCGGCGTCACCCACCGTTCACGATACTTTGCAGACCCGTCAAGCGGCCGGGTGGTCGCGGGTGCATCATGGCGGCTTGATTGCCGGAGGTGCTTGCCATGCTGAAAGTTTCACTGTCTACGACCCTTCGTCGGGGCGCGGTCGTTGCCGTGTTGACCGCTATCGCGGCTGCGGCGCATGCCGATGGCGTATCGGCAGCCGTCAGCGCCGGCGCCCCGCTCACGCTGAGCCCGGCCGTCTACCGCACCGGCGGCCCCGTCGGGGTTGTCAACGTCGGCTATCGCGGTGGCCATGGCGGCGGCTACGGCGGCCGCAGCGGTCGCTACTACGGCGGTTACTACGGCGGCTACCCCGGCGGCTGGTGCTGTGGCTGGGGTGTGGGTGTGGGCCTCGGCGCGGGCTTGCTGCTGGCCTCGCCCTGGGTCTACCCCGGCCCGACCACGGTCATCGTCGAGCAGCCGCCGCAGGTGTATGCGGCACCGCCCGCGCCCGCGCCGGCGGCGGCGCCGAGCCGGCCTGAACCGGTGATCTACCCGCGCAACGGCCAGTCGGCGCAACAGCTGGAAGCCGACCGCCAGGAGTGCAACCGCTGGGCGACCACGCAGCCTGCCGCGCTGAACGATTCCTCGGTCTTCATGCGCGCCGTCGATGCCTGCATGGACGCCCGCGGCTACACCTCAAAGTGACCGCCTTGCAGGGCTGTAGCCGGGGCTGAGCACGCTTCGTGCATCATCCCCGGTGTGAACAGCCCCCTCCACCACATCGTCGGCCGCACCAAGAAACTGCCCCCGCTGCGCGTCGGCGTGGGCGGCCCGGTGGGTTCGGGCAAGACCACCCTGGTCGAGATGCTCTGCAAGACCTTGCGCGACCGCTGGGACCTGGTCGTCGTCACCAACGACATCTACACCAAGGAAGACCAGCGCCTGCTGACCGTGGCCGGTGCGCTCGACGCCGAGCGCATCGTCGGCGTCGAGACGGGCGGCTGCCCGCACACCGCCATCCGCGAAGACGCCTCGATCAACCTCGAGGCGGTGGACCGGATGCTGGAGAAGTTCCCCAACGCCGACATCGTCTTCATCGAGAGCGGCGGCGACAACCTGGCGGCCACCTTCAGCCCGGAACTCAGCGACCTGACGCTGTATGTCATCGACGTGGCCGGCGGCGAGAAGATTCCGCGCAAGGGCGGCCCGGGCATCACCAAGAGCGACCTGCTGGTGATCAACAAGATCGACCTCGCGCCCCATGTGGGCGCCAGCCTGGAGGTGATGGAAGCCGACACCCGGCGGATGCGGCCCGACCACGCCGGGGACAAGGCCAAGCGGCCCTACGTGATGACCAACCTGCGCACGCGCGAAGGCCTGGACGCCGTGATCCGCTTCATCGAGCAGCGGGGGCTGCTGACGGCCTGAGGCCGCCGGCGGCTTGCCGTGGCCCGCAAGCGGCGCGTCCAACCGGCTTGGACCGGCCGCGCTGGCGGGTAGAGTGCCCGCCGTGAGCAAACTGTATTTCCGCTACGCCGCGATGAACGCCGGCAAGTCCACCGCCTTGCTGCAGGCGGCGCACAACTACGAAGAACGGGGCATGCAGGTGCGCCTGTTCACCGCCGCGCACGATGACCGCGCCGGCCCCGGCATCATCGGCTCGCGCCTGGGCCTGCAGCGGCCGGTCGAGACCTTCGGCCCGCAGACGGTCTTCGACGCCGACTGGCTGGGCACGGGTTACGCCTGCGTGCTGATCGACGAAGCCCAGTTCCTGACGCCCGGGCAGGTGCGGCAGCTGCACCGCCTGGCCCACGCCGCCCACCGGCCCGTGCTGTGCTACGGGCTGCGCAGCGACTTCCGCGGCGACGCCTTTCCCGGTGCGGCGGCCCTGCTGACGCTGGCCGACGACCTGGAAGAGATGAAGACCATCTGCGCCTGCGCGCGCAAGGCCAGCATGAACCTGCGGGTCGACGACCAGGGCCGGCGCGTGCAGCAGGGCGAGCAGGTCGTCATCGGCGGCAACGAGCGCTACCGCGCGGTCTGCCCGTCCTGCTTCTACAGCGAGGTCGACGACCCGGTGCACGCGCCGGGTCTGTTCGGTTGAAGGCCCGGGGGTGGCTTCAGGCGCGCTGCGCCATGGCCTCGCCGAGCCGGATCGCCCGCCCCGGCGTCCACGCCGGGTTGAAGCGCAGCGGTCCGCGCGGAAACAGCATCACCACCGTCGAGCCCAGCAGGAAGCGGCCCATCTCGGCGCCTTGCGGCAGATCGACCTGACCCGCCTCGTAGGCCCACTCGCGCAGCCCGCCCGGACGCGGCGGATTGACCACGCCGTGCCACACCGTGGCCATGCTGCCGACGATGGTGGCACCGACCAGCACGTTGACCCACGGCCCGTGTTCGCCGTCGAACACGCAGACCACGCGCTCGTTGCGCGCGAACAGACCGGGCACGCCGCGCGCGGTGGCCGGGTTCACCGAGAACAAGGCGCCCGGCACGTAGATCATGCGCAGCAGCCGACCCGCGCAGGGCATGTGGATGCGGTGGTAGTCCTTGGGGCTGAGGTAGAGCGTGGCGAAATGGCCGCCATGGAAATGCGCGGCCAGTGCGCCGTCGCCGCCCAGCAGCGCCGTCGTGCTGTAGGCATGGCCCTTGGCCTGGAAGATCTGGTCGCCTGCAATGGCGCCGAACTGGCTGATCGCGCCGTCCACCGGGCAGACCAGATCGGCCTGCGCCTGAGGCCGGGCATCGGGCTTCAGGGCGCGGGTGAAGAAGTCGTTGAAGCTGGCGTAACGGGCGGGGTCGGGCTGGGCGGCCTCGGCCATGTTCACGCCGTAGCGGGCCACGAACCAGCGGATGATCGCGGTGGTGGCCGCACCGCCTTGCCACCCCGCCACAAGACCCGCGAACTGCGTCAAGGCCTGCTGGGGCAGCAGGTGCTGTGCCGCCACCGCCACGCGTTCGCCCAGGGGCACGGCCACCGGGCCGCTCACCGCAGCGGCGCCATCGCGTGCAGCGCCTTCACGGCGCCGGCGCCGACGCTGGCGCCGAAGCGCTTGGCCAGCCGCTCGGCCACGTTCTCGCGCGGCGTGTAGTCGATGATGTCTTCGGCCTTGATGACCTCGCGGGCCACGTAATCCAGGTTGCCCAGCTTGTCGGCCAGGCCCTGTTTGATGGCTTCCTCACCGTTCCAGAACAGACCGGAAAAGGTGTCCGGGGTTTCCTTCAGCCGTGCGCCGCGGCCTTCTTTCACCACGGCGATGAACTGGCGGTGGACCTGGTCGAGCAGCGCCTGATTCAGCCGCAGATGCCGTTCCTTGACCGGGCTGAAGGGGTCCAGCATGGCCTTGTTGTCGCCGGCTGTGTAGAGCCGGCGTTCGACACCCAGCTTGTCCATCAGGCCGGTGAAGCCGAAGCCGTCCATGACCACGCCGATGCTGCCGACGATGCTGGCCTTGTCGACATAGATCTCGTCGGCGGCCACGGCGATGTAGTAGGCCCCCGAGGCGCACATTTCCTCGACCACGGCATAGACCTTCTTGTGATGCTTGGCTTTCAGTCGCCGGATCTCGTCATTGACGATGCCGCTTTGCACCGGGCTGCCGCCGGGCGAATTGATGCGCAGCACGACGGCCTGCGCGCCGGCGTCCTCGAAGGCGTTCTTCAAGGCGCCGACCAGGGCTTCGGCACTGGCTTCGGTGTCGGCGCCGATCTCGCCGTGCACCTCCACCAGGGCCGTGTGCGGCGAATGCGGCGCGCTGGGCGAGTAGCTGCGCGCCAGGACCAGCCCCAGCACCGTGAGGGCGAGACCCAGCCAGGCCAGGCGAAAGAAGTTGCGCCAGCGGCGTTCGCTCTGGCGCTGGTGCAGCAATTCGGCGGCCACGCGTTCCAGCGCGGCTTCCAGCCCGGGGCGGCCCGGCGTCGGCGCGCTGTCCGCCGCAGGGGCGCGTTCAGCGGCCGCAGGGTACGGCGCTGGCGCTTCGAAAGGGGAGGCCACAGGCGCGGACGCCGGGGTCGGATCGGGGGTGCTCATCGCGGGCTTTCTTCAGGCGGGTGGATCGAAGGCCACCGGCCGAATGTCAGGAGAAGGATACCAATACACCATCCCGGCGCGTTCTTCGGTGCGCAGGGCGATGAGGCGGTTGCGGCCGCAGGGGCCGCCGACGCAGCGCCCCCCCGCAGGCTCGTAGGCGGCGCCGTGGATGGAACACAGGATGACGCGCTGCTCGCTGTCGAGGAACTCACCCGGCTGCCAGTCCATCTCGACCGGCACATGGGCACAGCGGTTCAGGTAGGCGCGCACCACGCCGTCGAAACGCAAGGCGAATGCACGCACCGGGCGGCCGTACTCCAGCACGTTCCAGCCCCATGCCTTGCCGCGCTCTTCGAGCGCCCGGACATCGCACAGGGGCAGGCCCGGGTCGGCGGCCGCCGGGCTGGAAGCGCTGGAACTCAAGCGTGGTCCAGCAGCCAGGCGTGCAGGTCGGCCGTGCTGTGCGCGATGTGCAGCGGCCCGTGCGCGTCGAAGGCCGCGCTGTCGTGCGCACCATAGCTGACCGCCACCCGCGGCGTGCCGGCATTGGCGGCCAGCTGCAGGTCGTGCGTGGTGTCGCCGATCATCAGCGTGCGTTCGGGCCGGACGCCGAATTCGGCCATCAGCTGCTGCAGCATCAGCGGGTGCGGCTTGCTGGCTGTTTCGTCGGCCGTTCGCGTGGCGTCGAACAGCGCGCCCAGCTGCGAATGGGCCAGCGCGTCGTCCAGCCCCTTGCGGTTCTTGCCAGTGGCCACGGCCAGCCAGTGCTGGCGGTCTTTCAGCGCCTGCAGCATCTCCAGCGTGCCCGGGAACAGGACCAGTTCGTCCTGCTTGGCGATGTAGTGGTGGCGGTAGCGGGCGCCCAGTTCGGGATAGCGGGCCGGCGGCAGGCCGGGCACCGCGTGCTGCAATGCGTCATGCAGACCCAGGCCGATGACGTAGGCGGCCGCTTCGTCGCTGGGCACGGTGACGGCGATATCGCGGCAGGCGGCCTGTATGCAACGCACGATCAGCATCGTGCTGTCGAACAGCGTGCCGTCCCAGTCGAAGACGATCAGGTCGAATTGGCGTTTTTTCATGGCTTCAGCAGTGTCTCGCACTCGCCCGGGAGCGGCGCTTGCAGGGTGATGCGCTCGCCCGTGGCGGGGTGGTCGAAAGCCAGTTGCCGGGCGTGCAGGAACATGCGCTCGAAACGGTGCTGCTTGGCAAACAGCCTGTTGCGCGCGAAATCGCCGTACTTGGGGTCGCCGACGATGGGGTGTCCGCTGTGCGCCAGGTGCACGCGGATCTGGTGCGTGCGACCGGTCTTGATGGTCACATCCAGCAGCGTGAAGTCGGGCCGGCGCTGCAGCACCTTGACCAGCGTGATCGAACGGCGGCCGTCTGCATGGTCGGCCGGCACGACGCGCACATGGCGCTCGCCGGCAGCGTCCAGGCCCTTGTGCAGCGCCAGGTCGATGACCTTCAGGTTCTCGGGCCAGTTGCCCAGCACGGCGGCGGCGTAGATCTTGCCGGTGTCGCGGCTGCGGAACTGGTCTTGCAGATGGGTCAGCGCGCTGCGCTTCTTGGCCAGCAGCAGGATGCCCGAGGTTTCCTTGTCCAGCCGGTGCACCAGTTCCAGGAACTTGGCCGTCGGCCTTGAGCGGCGCAGTTGTTCGATGACGCCGGAGCTGACGCCGCTGCCGCCATGCACCGCCACGCCGGCCGGCTTGACGATGGCCAGCAGGTGCTCGTCTTCCAGCAGGATCGGGAATTCACGCGCCGGGGCCAGCGGGCCGGCCGGCTTTTCAGCCACCCGCACCGGCGGCAGGCGCACGTCGTCGCCCTCGGCCACACGGGTATCGGCATGGACGCGGCCCTTGTTGATGCGCACCTCGCCCGAGCGGATGACGCGGTAGACGTGGGTCTTGGGCACGCCCTTGAGCATGCGCATCAGGTAGTTGTCCAGGCGCTGGCCGGCCGAATCGGCATCCACCGTCAGATGGCGTACGGCAGGCTGGGCGTGATGATCAGGTAGCGCGACTTTCCCCTCTATACTCTTCAGCTCCACGTTCGGGCCGTAAGTGCTTGATTTACCGAAGTTTACCCGGGCTGTTCCGGCGCTGGCGTGGGCAGCATTGCACGACCATCGTGCAAGCAAAGAGGTGATGCAACGCCTGATGATGCAATCGGGCCGGGGACCCCCAGTGACCCGGCAGAGTGCAACGGCAGGCGGCAGAAGAACGCAAAGAACCCCACCCTCGCTGCTACAGAGATAGCCAGCGAGGCCACCGTGAATCCCATGGTGCAAGACCCGGTCCGCCGCCGTCTTGCATCCAGCGTCCGGCGCGCCAGCAGCAGTCCATGTCGTTCCCGTCTCCAGCCACTCCCAGTCTCTGCCCCACCCGGTCTCGGCGTCCTGCCGACACCCGGGTTGCCGCAGGCCTGGGGCAGCCACTGCGCGATCCGCAGCGGCCCTGGCAGACAGCGACCCACCCTGCCGCAGCACCCGCCGACACGCACGCGCCAACGCTGCGCCACTGACCGCCACAAGGCGGCGTGATCGCAGTCCAGGGCACTCGCGACTTCGGTTCGACAGCGTTTTTCGTGCATCTGTGTGAAGAAGGGCAGCCCGCCTGAGCGGGTTGCCGACCATGGATAGAGCGGGTCCACAGGGCCCGCGGGAGCGCACATGAAACGCATGTTGATCAACGCCACGCAGCCTGAAGAGCGGCGGCTGGCGATCGTCGATGGCCAGAAACTGCTCGACTTCGAAACCGAAATCGAAGGGCGCGAACAGCGCAAGGGCAACATCTACAAGGCCGTCATCACCCGGGTCGAACCGTCGCTGGAAGCCTGTTTCGTCGACTACGGCGAAGACCGCCACGGCTTCCTGCCGTTCAAGGAAATCAGCAAGAACTACTTCCGCGAAGGCGTGACCGCCCGCGACGCGCGCATCCAGGACGCCGTCAAGGAAGGCGACAGCCTGCTGGTGCAGGTCGACAAGGAAGAGCGCGGCAACAAGGGCGCGGCGCTGACCACCTTCGTCAGCCTGGCCGGCCGTTACCTGGTGCTGATGCCCAACAACCCGCGCGGCGGTGGCGTCAGCCGCCGCATCGAGGGCGAGCAGCGCGAAGAGCTGAAGGAAAACCTCGACCAGCTCGACTACCCCAAGGGCATGTCGCTGATCGCGCGCACCGCCGGCATCGGCCGCAGCGCCGAAGAGCTGCAGTGGGACCTGAACTACATGCTCAAGCTGTGGACCGCCATCGACGGCGCGTCCAAGGGCGGCAAGGGTGCCTACCTGATCTACCAGGAAAGCAGCCTGGTCATCCGCGCCATCCGCGACTACTTCACGGCGGACATCGGCGAGATCCTGATCGACACCGACGACATCTTCGATCAGGCCCAGCAGTTCATGAACCACGTGATGCCGGAAACGGCCAATCGCGTGAAGCGCTACCGCGACGACGCGGCGCTGTTCAGCCGCTTCCAGATCGAACACCAGATCGAAACAGCCTTCAGCCGAACGGTGAACCTGCCTTCGGGCGGCGCCATCGTCATCGACCACACCGAAGCGCTGGTCAGCGTCGACGTCAACTCGGCGCGCAGCACGCGCGGCAGCGACATCGAGGAAACCGCCACCCGCACCAACCTGGAAGCCGCCGACGAAGTGGCGCGCCAGATGCGCCTGCGCGACCTGGGCGGGCTGATCGTCGTCGACTTCATCGACATGGAAGAGAGCAAGAACCGCCGCGAGGTCGAGACCCGGCTGCGCGACGCGCTGCGCTCGGACCGTGCCCGCGTGCAGTTCTCGTCGATCAGCAAGTTCGGCCTGCTCGAACTGAGCCGCCAGCGCCTGCGCCCGGCGCTGAGCGAGGGCAACCACATCACCTGCCCGCGCTGCAACGGCACCGGCCACATCCGCGACACCGAATCGTCGGCGCTGCAGATCCTGCGCATCATCCAGGAAGAAGCGCTGAAGGAGAACACCGCCGCCGTCCACGTGCAGGTGCCGGTCGAAGTGACCAGCTTCCTGCTCAACGAGAAGCGCACCGAGATCACCAAGATCGAGATGAAGCAGCGCGTGACCGTGCTGCTGGTGCCCAACCGCCACATCGAGACGCCGAACTACAAGCTCGAACGCCTGCGCCACGACGACCCGCGTCTGGAAAACCTGCAGGCCAGCTACACGATGATCGAGGAGCCGACCGAAGAGGAAAGCGTCACGCGCCGCGAGAAGGCCACCAAGCCCAAGCAGGAACCGCTGATCAAGGGCGTGCTGCCCGACATGCCGGCCCCGCCGGCACCGGCGCCCGCGCCTGTGGTGGCAGCACCGGTGGCCGTGGTGGCGCCGCGTCCGGCCCCCGTGCCGGCGCCGGCGCCCGCAGCGGCGGCTGGCAGCGGCTTCTTCGGTTGGGTCGCCAAGCTGTTCGGCGGTGGCGCCGCGCCGGCACCCGCCCCCGTGGCGGCGCCGGCCGTGGCCGCAACGGCCGCAACGCCGGTTGCTGCCGCGCCCGAGAAGCGCGGCGATGGCCGCCGCGGTGAGCGCGGTGGCCGGGGTGGCGATCGCGGCGGTTCGCGCAATGGCCGCGACCGCGACAACAAGGAAGGCCGTGGCGGCCGGGGTGGCGAACGCGGCGAACGGGGCGCTGAGCGCAGCGCCGAAGCCCGCAACGAGGCCCGCCCGGAAGGCCGCGAGCCGCGCGAACCGCGCCCGCCGCGCTTGGACCTGCCCGCCGTGGACGGCGTGCCGACGCCCGAACGTGAAGAGCGTGCCCCCCGCAGTGAACGCGGTGAACGGGGTGAGGGCCGGCGCGGACCGCGCCCCGAGCGCGATGCCGCACCGAGCGCCGAAGGCAGCACTGCCGAAGCCGGCGTGCAGGCCTTGGTCGACACCGCAGCCGGCGCCGAAACACCGGCTGCCGATGGCGAACGCGACGGCCGCCGCCGCCGTCGGCGTGGCGGTCGTGACCGCGGCGAAGGCCGGGTCGACGAAGCCGGCGTGCCGCGCCAGGACGGCGTGGCCAGCGAAAGCGGTTCAGCCGCGCAAGCCGAGGGCAGCGGCACCGATGCAGCCCAGCCCATGACCACCGCCGAAGGCAGCGAGGAAACCGTCGAAGGCGGCGAACGCGAACGCGGCCGTCGCCGCGGCCGTGGCGGCCGGGGGCGCGACCGCGAGGGCCGTGAGGAAGGCCTGCCGCGCGCCGCCGAGGCGGGCCAGGGCGAGGGTGAAGTGTCAGCCGTCGCACCGCTGGCCGTGGCCACCTTCGACGATGGCGCCACAGCGGCTGCCGAGCCGGCTGCCGAAACGCTGCCGCCGGTCGAAGCAGCAGCCGTTGAAGCGGCACAGCCACAGCCCGAGCCACGGCCCGAGCCCGCTGCGCCTGCGGTGACGTCGGCGCCCGTTGCGACTGCGGTGATCGCAGCGCCCGTTGCGCCACCGGCTGCCGAAGTCGCGCCGGCCGTCGCCGCGGCTGCACCCGCGCGCACCGAACCCTACGCACTGCCGATGGACAGCTTGCACAGCCTGGCGCAGACCGCCGGGCTGGAGTGGGTCAATTCGGATGCCGAGAAGATCCGCGCCGTGCAGGCTGCGATGGCCGCCGAACCGCAGCCCATCCGCGTGCCGCGCGAGCCCAAGCGCCATGTGCTGGCCGACGAGGGCCCGCTGGTGCTGGTCGAGACGCGCAAGGACTTGTCGCAGATCAAGCTGCCCTTCGACAGCGCGCAAGCCCCGACTGCCTGAACCCAGGTCGCCGCGGGTTCAACGCCGCCGTGGCTCGCGCCCGGCGGCGTTTTTCATGGGCACGCTCAGGGCAAGCGTTCCAGCGCGCGCTGGTAAACCGCGTCGTGCATCAGCTCGTCCCAGGTCAGCGGCGGGGTCTGCGGCAGCAGCGCCAGGCGGCGTTGTTCGCTGTCGGGGTCGGGGTGCCAGTGGCCTGAAGCGGCCTGCTCTTCCAGGCCGGCCAGCAGCGCGTCCACGGCGCTGCCGCCGTCCACCGACTGGTTGCACAGCAGCACCAGGTCGCAGCCGGCATTCAAGGCCAGCGCAGCGGCCTCGGCGTAGCTGAGGTCACCGCCATCCAGATGGCGCGCGCCTTCCATGCTCAGGTCGTCGCTGAAGATGGCGCCGGTGAAGCCGAAGCGGCCGCGCAGGATGTCCTTCAGCCAGCGTTCGGAAAAGCCGGCCGGGTGGCGGTCGACCTTGGGGTAGATGACGTGCGCGGGCATCACCGCCGTCAGCGTGGCGCTGAGCCATTCGTAGGGCCGCGCGTCGTCGGCCAATATCGCCTTCAGGCTGCGCCGGTCCACCGGCACGGCGACGTGGCTGTCGGCCTTGACGAAGCCGTGGCCGGGGAAGTGCTTGCCGCAATGCGCCATACCGGCACGCAGCAGGCCGTGGATGACGCTTTGCGCCAGCACCGTGGTCACGCGCGGGTCGCGGTGGAAGGCGCGTTCGCCGATCACGGCGCTGCCGCCGTGGTCCAGGTCGAGCACCGGCGCGAAGCTCAGGTCGACCCCGCAGGCGCGCAGTTCGCTGGCCAGCACGGTGCCCAGCGCGGTGGCGCTGTCGGTGGCCGTCATGGCGTCGTGCATCCACTGTTCGCCCAGCACGCGCATGGCTGGCAAGGCGGTGAAGCCGTCGGTGCGGAAACGCTGGACGCGGCCGCCTTCGTGGTCGACGCCGATCAGCAGGTCGGGCCGCAGCTTCTTGATCGAAGCGGTCAACTCGGTCAGTTGCAAACGGCTTTCGAAATTGCGCGCGAAGAGGATCAGGCCGCCGGTCAGCGGGTGCTTCAGGCGCTTCTTGTCGGCGGCGGTCAGCGCCGTGCCGGCGATGTCGAGCACGACCGGGGCGTGGGGTGCAGGGAGAGCGTGGGAGGTCATGGCAGGGCCGCTTTCTTTTCGACGACGACGAAAGAGGCCGCGTAGTCGCTCTCGTCGGTGAGGGTGACGTGGCCGACCCAGCCCTGGGCTTCGAACCACGCCGCCAGTTCGCCCGACAGACGCAGCACGGGCTTGCCGCTGGGCTCGTTGACGATCTGGCAGGCGCGCCAGGTCATGGGGCTGCGGATGCCCAGGCCGATGGCCTTGGAGAAGGCTTCCTTGGCCGAGAAACGCGTCGCCAGGTAGCGGATACCGCGCGCTTCGACCCGCGCGCGGCGGGCGTGGAAAACCGGCAACTCGGCCGGGCCCAGCACGCGTTCGGCGAAACGTTCACCGCGCCGTTGCAGCGTGGCGGTGATGCGGCGGATATCGCACACATCGGTGCCGATGCCGACGATCATGCCGACGGTTTGCCGTGGCCCAGGCGGATGGCGCGCAGGTAGGCGCGCACGGTCTCGGGCAGACCCAGCTCCAGCGCGTCAGCGATCAGCGCATGGCCGATGGAAACCTCGAGCACGCCGGGCAACGCGCCCAGGAAAGCCGCCAGGTTGTCGCGGTTCAGATCGTGGCCAGCGTTGACGCCCAGTCCTTGGGCTTGCGCAGCCATGGCGGCAGCCGCGAAGCGGTCGAGCTGGGCGCCCTGCCCTGCGCGGCCATAGGCCGCGGCATAGGGCTCGGTGTAGAGCTCGACGCGGTCGGCGCCCACCGCCCGCGCCAGGGCCATGGCCCCGGGCGTCGGGTCCATGAACAGGCTGACGCGCACGCCCAGGTCATGGCATTCCTGGATCAGCGGGCGCAGCCGTTCGCCGTCCACGGCCAAGTCCCAGCCGTGGTCGCTGGTGAACTGGTCTTCGCTGTCGGGCACGAACGTGGCCTGGTCCGGTTTCACCGCGCGGATGAAACCCAGCAGGTTCTGGAAGGGGTTGCCTTCGATGTTGTATTCGGCCTGGGGCCAGTCCTGCAGCAGCGCAGCGAGGTCGTGCACGTCCTGCGCGCGGATGTGGCGCTCGTCGGGCCGCGGGTGCACGGTGATGCCGTCTGCCCCCGCCTGCAGGCACAGCGTGGCCGCCCGCACGACACTGGGAATGCCCAGGTGGCGCGTGTTGCGCAACTGGGCCACCTTGTTGACGTTGACCGACAAGGCGGTCAAATCGGTCGAATGGCGTTCGGCGGCGGCGGCGATCAGGGGGTTCATGGGCTGTTGGGTGCAGTCTGCGCCAGTCGCTGCACGCCTTGCCAGACCTGGCGCGTGCGCAGCGGCGCGGGACCCAGATGATAGTGAAGCAGCGCGCGCAGCGGCACCCGCAAGGCCGCGGCTTCGGGTGCACAGGCGGCCCGCAGCGCGGCCATGCTGCCGTGGGTCAGCGCGGCTTCCAGTGCCACCCAGGCGCGGCCACGGGGCCCCTTGCCGGCCGGCACGATGCCGGCCTCGGCCTGCAAGGTGTAGTGCTGCTCGGGCTGCAGGTCCTCGGCGGTCAGCGTCACCGCGTTCAGCTCGGGCAGCCAGCCCAGTTCGCGCAGCAAAACCAGCTCGAAAGCGCGCAGCGCGGCGGCTTCATCGGCCTCGGTGGCCAGGGCCGCCAGCGTCGCGGCGTAGGCGTCGAACAGGGCCGGGTGCGGGTCCTGTCGCGCCAGGAGTTTCAGCAACAGCTCGTTGAGGTAGAAACCCGAGAACATCGCCGCCGCCGCCAGCAGCGGCTGCCCGCCGGCCCACTCGGCGCTGCGCAGCACGTGCACCTCGTTCTGGGCGTCGGCTGGCGTCTTGCCCAGCAAGGCGTGCAGGGGCTGGAAGGGGAGCAGCACGGGCCGCAGCTGCGAGGTCGGGCGCTTGGCGCCTTTGGCGATCACCACCACCCGGCCTTGCGCGCGGGTGTAGAGCTCCACGATCAGGCTGGTTTCGCTCCAGTCGTAGCGGTGCAGGACGTAGCTGAGCAGCGGGACTGAGGCCTTACTCGTAGCCATAACTGCGCAGATGCGCTTCGTCGTCGGCCCAGCCCGAACGCACCTTGACCCACAGTTCCAGGAAGACCTTGGCGTCCCACAGGCGTTCCAGGTCTTGCCGGGTCTCGCTGCCGATGCGCTTCAGGCGTTCGCCGCCCTCACCGATGATCATGCCCTTGTGGGCATCGCGCTCGACCACGATGGTGGCCGCGATGCGCCGCAAATTGCCTTCTTCGACGAAGGAATCGATGACCACCGTGGCGTTGTAGGGCAACTCGTCCCCGGTCAGACGGAACAGCTTTTCGCGCACCATCTCGCCGGCCAGGAAGCGCTCGCTGCGGTCGGTCAGCGCGTCTTCTTCGTAGAGCCAGGGCTGCTCGGGCAGGTAGGGCTGCACGATGTTCAGCAGCCGCGTCACGTCGGCCTCGCGCGTGGCCGACATGGGCACGAATTCGGCGAAGGCGTGGCGGCCCTGCATCTGCTGCAGCCAGGGCAGCACGTCCTGCCGGCGCTGAAGTTCGTCGAGCTTGTTGGCGATCAGCAAGGCCGGCTTGCCCACCGGCAGCAGGCCCAGCACCTTGGCGTCGGGCGCGCCGAACTTGCCGGCTTCGACGACGAAGAGCACCACGTCGACATCGCCCAGCGAGGACAGCACCGTGCGGTTCAGCGTGCGGTTCAGCGCCGTGCCGTGCTTGGTCTGGAAGCCTGGCGTGTCGACGAAGACGAACTGCGCCACGCCTTCGGTGCGGATGCCGGTGATGCGGTGGCGCGTGGTCTGCGCCTTGTTGCTGGTGATGCTGATCTTCTGCCCCACCAGCGCGTTCAGCAGCGTGCTCTTGCCGACGTTGGGGCGGCCGACGATGGCCACCAGGCCGCAACGGCGCGGCGTGCCGGATGCCGGTTCGTCAGCGGGTTCAGTGGCAGCGTCGGGGGGGGTCTCAGGGGTGTCGTTCACAGGGTCCGTTTCATGATCTCAGCGGGCCACCAGGGCGGTCGCTCGCTTTCAGGCTGGCCAGCAGGAGCCGGGCCGCTTCTTGTTCGGCCACGCGGCGCGATCGGCCTTCGCCACGCTCGGCCAGGCCCAGCGTGGGCACGGCACACTCGACTTCAAAGGTCTGCGCGTGCGCCTGCCCCCGCGTGGCGGTGATGCGGTAGGCCGGTACCGGCACGCGGCGGGCCTGCAACCATTCCTGCAATTCGGTCTTGGCGTCCTTGCCCCAGCTTTCGGCCTCGGTGGCGGAGATGATCTCGCCGAACAGGCGCTGCACCACGGCATGCGCGGCCTCGTAGCCGCCTTCGAGGAAGACCGCGCCGATCAGCGCCTCCACCGCGTCGGCCAGGATCGACGGCCGTTGCGCGCCGCCGCCCCGTGCTTCGCCTTCGGACAGGCGCATCACCTCGGGCAGGCCCAGGCCCAGCGCCACGCGGTGCAGGCTGTCTTCACGCACGAGGTGGGCCCGCACGCGGGTCAGGTCGCCTTCGTCGCTGTCGGCATGG
Source organism: Rubrivivax sp. (assembly GCA_040400915.1). GTDB lineage: Bacteria > Pseudomonadota > Gammaproteobacteria > Burkholderiales > Burkholderiaceae_C > Rubrivivax. Next base: position 40,275 of record JBBAPI010000006.1, on the reverse strand, counting down.
CGTTCGTAGAGCAGCCGCGACACGGCCAGGCTCAGCACCGCGTCACCCAGAAATTCCAGCCGCTCGTTGTGCTCGGCGCCCCAACTGCGGTGGGTCAGGGCCCGGCGCAGCAGGTCGGCGCGGGTGTAGCGGTAGCCCAGGCGCGTTTGCAGCGTCTGCAGGGCCGGGGCTGTGCCGCCTTCCATGGCGCCTATTTCGATCGACCCTCGTACTTGATCAGCAAGTACACCGGACCCATGATCGGGATCAGCTTGTCGTAGGCAAAGGCAATCACGACCCTGTCGTTTTCCTTGGTGATGGCCAGATCCTTGCTGGTGATGGAACTGATCGAATACTCCAGTTCCTTTTGCCGCTCAAAGGCCAGCCTGACTTCCGGTACCGTGGGTGGCTGGGCCTTGGCGATGGTGTCGACGGCCTTCTGGATGGTGTAGTACTCGTTCACCGTGGGCAGTGTGCGAATCGTCAGGTAGGCAGCGAAGCCGATCAGCACCACCCAGAACAACAAGCCGAACAAGGTGATACCACGCTGCTGCGCGCGGCGGCCGTATCGCTGACCGGGGTTCGGTGCTGCGCGAACCCGGTGCCCTGAACGCATGCTCACTGCTGCTCACTCCTGCCAGCCCGCGCAGGGCTCATTGGAAGGCGCCGATACGCCCCAGATTGCCGAAGTTCATCCACACCAGAAAGGCCTTGCCGACGATGTTGGCGTCCGGCACGAAACCCCAGTAGCGCGAATCCTGCGAGTTGTCGCGGTTGTCGCCCATCATAAAATAGTGCCCCGGCGGCACTTTGCAAACCACGCCCTCAGGGCTGTAGCGGCAGTTCTGGGCGTTGGGAAAGCCGTGCGGCTCGGGCCCATAGTAAGCCGATCGCCGCAGGTCGACGCGGATCTTGTGCACTTGTTCGCCGAACTTCTCGGTGTACATCGGCGAGTAGCTCATGCTGTCCTCATCGTAGTGCTCGCCCTGGGCCACGGTGGGCACCAGCACACCATTCACCGTCAGCTTCTGCCCCAGGTAGGCAATCTCGTCACCCGGCAGCCCGACGACCCGCTTGATGTAGTCCAGCCGCGGGTCCACCGGGTAGCGGAAGACCATGACGTCGCCGCGCGCCACCGGGTGGTTGTCGATGATCTTCTTGTTGATCACCGGCAGGCGCACGCCGTAGTGGAACTTGCTGACCAGGATCAGGTCACCGACCAGCAGCGTGGGCACCATGGAACCCGACGGAATCTTGAACGGCTCGAACAGGAAAGACCGCAGCAGGAAGACGATCAGGATCACCGGGAACAGACCGGCCGTCCAGTCCAGCCACCAGGGCTGCATCAGCAGCTTGTGCTTGGCCTCTTCGATGTCGCCGTCGACACGGGCGATGCCCTGCTTGGCCAGTTGCGCACGGCGCGCAGCGTCCTGCTGTTCCAGGGTGATCGCGGCGGCCACCCGCTTGGGCTGGAAGACGAAGCGCTCGGCCAGCCAGAAGCACAGCGTCACCATCGTCAACATGAACAGCAACAACGAGAAGTTGCCGCTCCATTGCCCGAGGAACCAACCACCGAGGTAGACGATCAGGGCGCCGTAGAGGGCGGCGGTCAGGGTAGCCATGGATGACATTGGGCGGGCGGAGGTGATCAATCGTCGACTTGCAAGATGGCCAGGAACGCTTCCTGCGGCACTTCGACGGTGCCGATCTGTTTCATGCGTTTCTTGCCGGCCTTTTGTTTTTCGAGCAGCTTCTTCTTGCGGCTGATGTCGCCGCCATAGCATTTTGCCAGCACGTTCTTGCGCAGCGCCTTGATGTCTTCGCGGGCGATGATGTTCGCGCCGATGGACGCCTGGATGGCCACGTCGTACATCTGGCGCGGGATCTGCTGGCGCATCTTGGACGCCACCGCGCGGCCGCGGTACAGGCTCTGCGCACGGTGCACGATGATGGACAGCGCATCGACCCGGTCGCCGTTGATCATCAGGTCGACCTTCACGACATCGGCGGCGCGGTATTCCTTGAACTCGTAGTCCATCGAGGCGTAGCCGCGCGACACGCTCTTCAGCTTGTCGAAGAAGTCCAGCACGATTTCGGCCAGCGGCAGCTCATAGGTCAGCATCACCTGGCGGCCGTGGTAGGCCATGTTCATCTGCAGGCCGCGCTTGGCGTTGGCCAGCGTCATCACCGGGCCTACGCTGTCTTGCGGCATGTAGAGGTGCACGGTGACGATGGGCTCGCGGATCTCGCGGATGCGGCCCAGGTCGGGCATCTTGCTGGGGTTCTCGACCGAGATCACGGTGCCGTCGTTCAACTCGACTTCGTAGACCACGCTGGGCGCGGTCGTGATCAGGTCCTGGTCGAACTCGCGCTCCAGGCGCTCCTGCACGATTTCCATGTGCAGCAGGCCCAGGAAGCCGCAGCGAAAACCGAAGCCCAGCGCCTGGCTGACTTCGGGTTCGTAGCGCAGCGAAGAGTCGTTGAGCTTGAGCTTTTCCAGCGCGTCGCGCAGCTGGTCGTATTCGCTCGCCTCGGTGGGGTACAGACCGGCGAAAACCTGGGGCTGGATTTCCTTGAAACCGGGCAGCGCTTGCAGCGCCGGGCCGGCGTTGTTGGGCAGCTTCTTGTCCACCGTCACGGTGTCGCCCACCTTGGCGGCCTGAAGTTCCTTGATACCGCAGATGATGAAGCCGACCTCGCCAGCCTTCAGCGCGTCGCGCGACACGTTCTTGGGCGTGAAAACGCCCATCTGCTCGATCGGGTAGACCGAGTTGGTGGCCATCATGCGGATGCGCTCACCCTTCTTCAGGATGCCGTCCACCACGCGCACCAGCATCACCACGCCGACGTAGTTGTCGAACCAGCTGTCGACGATCATGGCCCGCGGCGGGCCGTCGGGGTTGCCGCGCGGCGGCGGCATGCGCGTGATCACGGCTTCCAGGATGTCGTCCAGGCCCATGCCGGTCTTGGCCGAACACGGGATGGCGTCGTCGGCGTCGATGCCGATCACGTCCTCGATCTCGCTCTTGGCGTTGTCGGGGTCGGCGTTCGGCAGGTCCATCTTGTTGAGCACGGGCACCACGGTCACGCCGAGGTCCAGCGCGGTGTAGCAGTTGGCCACCGTCTGCGCTTCGACGCCCTGCGACGCGTCGACCACCAGCAGCGCGCCTTCGCAGGCCGACAGCGAGCGGCTGACTTCGTAAGAGAAGTCGACGTGCCCCGGCGTGTCGATCAGGTTCAGCTGGTAGATCTGGCCGTCGCGGGCCTTGTATTCCAGCGCGGCGGTCTGCGCCTTGATGGTGATGCCACGCTCGCGCTCGATGTCCATCGAGTCGAGCACCTGCGCTTCCATCTCGCGGTCGGACAGGCCGCCGCAGCGCTGGATGATGCGATCGGCCAGCGTGCTCTTGCCGTGGTCGATGTGGGCAATGATGGAGAAGTTTCGGATGTGGTTCATGGACTTCGGGTGCAGGCTTTGCGTGAGAGGCAAAGTGGCGCAAGCCGCCTCAGCGTGAGCTCAGATCGCGGCGCGATGTGAAGGCCGAATTTGGGGCACTCGGCGCCTTGCTGAGGCCAAAAAAAAGGCGCGTCGAATCGGATGACGCGCCTTCCAACAGAACGTTTGGCAACTGCTTGTTGGGAAACCATTGTAGCCAAAACGATCAAGCGGGAACCCGCGTCAGTGCTCGGGTTCCGGTCGTTGCAGCGATCCGACAGCCAAAGTTGTCCACAAGTCATCAACAGGTTTGTCAGCAGATCGACTGCGGGGCTTGAGCGCGGTCTTTGGGCCCCTCAAGCGCCTAAATCAAGCCGCTATTGGGCGATATTCTAATCGGCCACCGTGTTAATCACGGACCGCCCTCACTTGAAGTGAAAGGTCACTAACTTGCAGGTGTCAGCAGACGCCGAAGCAGCCGGGAAGGAAATCACCCTTCACTTCACGATGCGGAAAGACCCGCCGCCCTGGTCAAGTAGCGGCCGGGTCTCCGAAGCAGCGCCATCGGCACCGCCGGGGTCTCAGCGGCCGGGGCGGATGACGATGTAGTTGGTCCAGTCGCCGCGCCGAACCAGCAAGGTCACGGTCTTGGATTTTTCGGCCTTGCTGGCCACGGCGGCGAACTGCTTGCCATCGCTGATCTCGGTGTTGTCGAGGGACAGGATGACGTCGCCGTCACGCAGGCCGGCGCGGGCTGCGGCGCCTTCCACCGCATCGACCTTCACGCCGCCGCGCACGCGCAGTTCCTTCTTCTGCGCCTCGGTGATGTCCGAGGCCGTGATGCCCAGCACGCTCTTGGCGGCCTGCGGGGCACTGCCGGCTTCGGCGGCAGCGCGCTTGACGGGCTTCTCGGGTTCGAACTCGACCACCGTCACGCCCACGTCCCGCATGCTGCCGCGGCGGAACAACTGCAGCGTGGCCTTGGCCCCGGGCTTGATGCTGCCGATCAGACGCGGCAGATCGGCCGATTTCTCGACCCCCTTGCCATCGACCTTCAACAGGATGTCGCCGGCCTCGATGCCGGCCTTGTCGGCCGGCCCGTCCTTCTCGACGCTGGTGACCAGTGCGCCGCGCGGCGCGCCCAGGCCGATGGACTCGGCCACCTCCTTGCTGACCTGCGTGATGCCGACACCGATGCGCCCGCGGCTGACGCGCCCGCTGGCGCGCAGCTGCTCGGCCACGCGCGTGGCCTCGTCGATGGGGATGGCGAAGCTGATGCCCATGTAGCCGCCCGAGCGGCTGTAGATCTGCGAGTTGATGCCCACCACCTCGCCGCGCAGGTTGATCAGCGGGCCGCCCGAGTTGCCGGGGTTGATGGCCACATCGGTCTGGATCAGGGGCAGATAGCTGTCACCGGTGTCGCGCTGCTTGGCGCTGACGATGCCGGCGGTGACGGTGTTGTCGAGATCGAAGGGCGAGCCGATGGCCATCACCCATTCACCGACCTTCAGCCGGTTCACGTCACCGATCTTCACGAAGGGCAGGCCCGTGGCTTCGACCTTGACCACGGCGACGTCGCTGCGCTTGTCGGCGCCGACGATGCGGGCCTTGAACTCGCGCTTGTCGGTCAGCCGGACGATGACTTCTTCGGCGCCTTCGACGACGTGGGCATTGGTCATGATGTAGCCGTCGGCGCTGAGGATGAAGCCCGAGCCGACGCCACGTGGCTGCGGCTCTTCCTCGTTGCGCGGCGCCTGGCGCGGGTTCGGCCGGTTGGGCATGGGGATACCGAAACGGCGGAGGAACTCTTCCATGTTGGGATCGACCTCGCCATTGGCCGCAGCGCCGCCGCGCTTCTCGGTCGTGCGGATGTTGACCACCGAAGGCCCCACGCGCTCGACCAGTTCGGTGAAGTCGGGCAGTTGCAGCGACGGCGCGGCCTGGGCGTGGCTGATGCCCGGCGGCAGGGCCGTCAAGGTCAGCAGACAGACCGCTGCGACGGCTGCCAGGCGGCCGGACCCGCTGCGGGTGGAAGTCGGGCGAAGTGCGTTCATGCGATGAATTTCCTGGAACGGGGGGACGAATTGGAACCGCTGCGGGCGGAGGGCCTGCGGCGAAGGGCTATTCCTGGGCGCGGCTGGCCGCAGTTGGGGGTCTGGTGGCGCCAGTTCAAGGCCGCCGCCGCTCCAGCGCGGCGGCGAAGAGCTTGAGCGTGGCCAGCGGCACATCGCCCACCGCCGTCAGCCAGTGGCCGCCCCGGCGCTGCGTCAGCATCGCCGTGGCGCCGTGCTGGGCCTGCATCTGCGTCTCGCTCTGGTGGCGCTGCGGCTTGTAGCTCTCGGCAAACACCGAGACATGCGTCAGGCCATCGGTGAACACCGCTTGCAGCACCGGCTGGTCGTCACCGGTGGCGTCCATGCCGCGGCGCACGCAACCGGCCAGCTTGTAACCCGCCACCGGGTTGGCCAGCACCCAGCCTTCGCTGTCCAGCGTGCTGCGCTGCTGCTGCGGTTTGACGATGCGCCAGCCGCCCTGCTTGCCCAGGTTCTGCATCGCCTGCGTGACGCTCTCGGGCTGCGGCTTGACGGCGATGGCCACTTCAGAAAAAGCCGTCGATTCCAGCACCGGGCGTGGCACGGGTGCGCCGCCTGCAGCCGGCGCCGCCAGGCCCAGCAGGTCGGCCCGCAACATCAAGCCGGTGGCCAGGTCGGCCCAGAAGCGCTGGGCATAGCGCAGGCCGTCGCGCGGTTCGAGCACAAAGACGGCGGCATCGCGCCCGGCCACGCGGCTGTCGGCTTCCCGGCGCAGGTCGTAGTGCTCCAGCGCCTGCGGCTCGACGGCCTGCGGCGTGGTCGACCAGCCGGGCAACGTTTCGCGCTTTTCGACCACCGCCGTGCGCGTCTGCGGCCACAGCGTCTGGACTACATCGTTGTGGCGCAGGATGCGCTGCTCGCGGCCGTCGAGTGCTTCGAGCTGCTCGTAGACCTGGTCGCCCACGGCGTAGTGCGCGACCCGCGAGCTCGACAGCGTGCCGCCCGCACTGAACACCAGCGTGCCCTGGTAGTTGCCGGCGTTGGCCGCGGCGTGGATGCGGTGGATCCAGGCCCGGGCATCCAGCGTCGGGCTGCTGGCTGGCGCGTCGGGCGCGGCCAGCGCCAGCGCCGGCCAGGTGGCCCAGGCCCAGGCCAGAACCACGGCGACCGCCCACCGCGGCCGCCAGCGCGAACGCGACAGCACCATCAAGGGCGGGCGACGGCGGGAACGATGCCTTCGACCCGCCGCAGGCTGCTGCCCGGCGCTGCGGCCTGCATGCCGCCGCCCATGGCCTGGTGGGCGCGCAGGAATTCGTCCAGCCGCGGGTCGGTGATCAGGGCGCCGACAGCGTTGCCGGGGTGCGTGTTGGCTTGAGCCACCAAGGCCGCTGCGCCGCTGCCGTCCGCCAAGTCGCCGCCCACTGGAACCGGGCCCAGGCGGGCCACCGTGAAGGCACCCGCCACGAGCACGAAGCTGGCGGCCAGCGCCGCCGGCAGGCGCCACGCCGGGCGCGGCGCAGCCGCTGCCCGCGGCGCAGGCAGGGCCGCTGGCGCCAGCACCACGGGCTCGGCCGCCAGGCGGCGGCGCAGGCCGGCCATCAGGGCGGCATCGCGCGCCGGTGTGAAGGCCAGATCGGCTGAGCGCATCACATCGCCGATCAGGTGGTAGCGGTGCCAGGTCTGGCGTGCAGCGGCGTCATCGCGCCACAGGCGGCAGGCCGGGTCGAGGGCCTGCGCTTCGCCATCGGCGCAGGCCGAGAGCCACAGGCCACGCTGTTCGTCGTCGCTGAGGGCCGTGGAACGGGGGTCGGGTTCGGCGTGCATGGAAGGGGTGGAGCAGGTCGGTCAGGTGGTTCGGGGCGGTCGGCGAGCAGCGGGTGGCCGCAACGCTACCAGCGCTCGCCGTCGCGCGTGTCGAGCAAAGGCCGCAGACGGGTGGCGATGGCCTCGCGGGCGCGGAAGATGCGCGAGCGCACGGTACCGATGGGGCAGTTCATGACTTCGGCGATGTCCTCGTAACTGAGGCCTTCGATCTCGCGCAGGGTGATGGCCACACGCAGGTCTTCGGTCAAGGCTTCGATCGCGGCATTCACCGCCGCAGCGATCTCTTTGCTCGCCAACTCCGCTTCGGGTGTCGCGTTGTCGATTGGTTCATTTTCAGGCCGGAAAGTTTCATCGCCCTCTTCGACGGCGCCGCGCGCCGACTCGAAGAGCAGCGGGTCGCGCTTCATGTCGCCCAGGGCTTGCCTGGCGGTGTTGACGGCGATGCGGTACAGCCAGGTGTAGAAGGCGGCCTCGCCGCGAAACTGCGGCAGGGCGCGGTAGGCGCGGATGAAGCTTTCCTGCGCGATGTCCTGCACCAGGTCGCTGTCGCGCACCATGCGGCCGATCAGCCTTTCGACCCGACGCTGGTACTTGACCACCAGCATCTCGAAGGCGCGGACGTCGCCCCGCTGGGCCCGCTCGACCAGCCCGGCGTCGACATCGGTGTCGGCCATTCAGCGGCTGACCGGCCGATCCGGCTTGGCGGGACCGGCCGGCACGGCGCCCGGGGGCGCCGCAGCCGGGCGGTGGTAGACGGCCACGCGCAGGGCCTGCATCGCCGGGCCGGCTTCGGCTGCGCTGACGGCGATCCAGCGGCGTCGGCGGCCGGCTGGCGGGTCGGGCCGCAGGCACAGCAGCAAGGCACCGCTGACGTCCAGCATCACATCCAGCCGCCCTGGCAGGCCGTCGGCCGTCCAAAGCTGGCCGTCCCAGGCCAAGTCAACGGGGACCGGCGCAGCCAGGCGCCAGCACAACAGCGCCACCCCCACAGCCGGCACGGCGGCCCAGCCCGCTGCCTGCTGCATCCATTGCAGGGCCCAGACGCCGCAGGCTGCCGCCGCCAGGGTCGGCAAGACGGTTTGCAAGCCGCGCCACCAGCGCCCGCCCGAGCAGCGCAGGCTGACGGGGGGCGCGGCGCGCATGCCGGATCAGGCGCGCCGGAACACCAGCGTGCCGTTGGTGCCGCCGAAGCCGAAGTTGTTCTTCACGGCCACCTCGATCTTCATCTGCCGCGCCTCGTTGGCGCAGTAGTCCAGGTCGCACTCGGGGTCCTGGTTGAAGATGTTGATGGTCGGCGGCGAGACCTGATGGTGCAGTGCCAGCACCGTGAAGACAGCCTCAATGCCGCCGGCGCCGCCCAGCAGGTGGCCGGTCATCGACTTGGTCGAATTGACCACCAGTTGCCGGGCATGGTCGCCGAAGGCCAGCTTGATGGCATTCGTCTCGTTGGCATCGCCCAGCGGCGTGCTGGTGCCGTGCGCGTTCAGGTACTGCACCTCGGACGCGTTGACACCGGCATTGCGCAGCGCCGCCTTCATGCTGCGCTTGGGGCCGTCGACGTTGGGCGCCGTCATGTGGTGGGCGTCAGCACCCATGCCGAAACCGGCCAGCTCGGCGTAGATCTTGGCGCCGCGCTTCCTGGCGTGTTCGTATTCTTCGAGCACCACCACGCCCGCGCCTTCGCCCAGCACGAAACCGTCGCGGTCGCGGTCCCAGGGGCGCGAGGCCGTCTGGGGGTCGTCGTTGCGCGTGGACAGCGCACGCGCCGCGGCGAAGCCGCCCACGCCCAGCGGCGAGACCGTGCTTTCGGCACCGCCGGCGATCATCACGTCGGCGTCGCCGTACTCGATGAGCCTTCCGGCTTGCCCGATGGCGTGCAGGCCCGTCGTGCAGGCCGTCACGATGGCCAGGTTCGGCCCCGTGTAGCCGTACAGGATGGAGACATGCCCCGAGATCATGTTGATGATCGAGGCCGGCACGAAGAAGGGCGAAATGCGGCGCGGGCCGCGTTCCCGGTATTCGCCGTCGGTCAGCTCGATCATCGGCAAACCGCCGATGCCCGAACCGACCAGACAGCCGATGCGTTCGGCCTGGTCTTCGCTCAGCGTTTCGCCGTGCGGCAAGCCCGCATCCTGCACCGCCTGCATGGCCGCAGCCATGCCGAAATGGATGAAGGTGTCCATGTGGCGGGCTTCCTTGGCGGGGATGTAATCCTCGATCCGGAAACCCTTGACCTCACCCGCGAACCGGCAGGCGAAGTTCGACGCGTCGAACTTCGTGATGTTCGCGATGCCCGTGCGGCCGGCCACCAGATTGGCCCAGCCTTCGGACACCGAATTGCCCACCGGGCTCACGAGCCCCAGGCCCGTGACGACAACGCGGCGACGGGTCATCCGCGCTCAGCCCTTCTGATGGGTCGAGGCGTAGTCGATGGCCAACTGAACCGTGGTGATCTTCTCGGCCTCTTCGTCGGGGATCTCGATCCCGAACTCGTCCTCCAAGGCCATCACCAGTTCAACGGTGTCCAGCGAGTCGGCACCGAGGTCGGCCACGAAGGCCTTCTCGTTGGTGACGTCGGATTCGGGTACGCCGAGTTGCTCGGCAATGATCTTCTTGACTCGCGCTTCAATATCGCTCATGACTCCTCCAGGAGTGGGGACGGTTCACACAGCCCACGATTCTACCGGCGGGGCTCGACCCGGATTTTCAGTGATCTTCGATGTGCGCCGCGCTGCGGCTCAGCCCATGTGCATGCCGCCATTGACGGCCAGTTCGGTGCCCGTGATGTAGCCGGCCTCAGGGCTGGCCAGGAACAGCACCGCGTGGGCCACGTCTTCGGCCGCACCCAGGCGGCCCAGCGGGATCTGCGCCAGCAAGGCCGTCTTCACGGCTTCGGGCAGACCGTGGGTCATGTCGGTGGCGATGAAGCCCGGCGCGACGCAGTTGGCGGTGATGTTGCGGCCGCCCAGTTCACGGGCCAGCGCACGTGTCAGCCCGGCCACGCCGGCCTTGGCCGCTGCGTAGTTGGCCTGGCCCGCGTTGCCGATGGCGCCCACCACCGACGTGATGTTGATCAGCCGGCCATAGCGCTGCTTCATCATCGGCCGGGTGGCGGCGCGACAGGCGCGGAAGACGGCCTTGAGGTTGGTGTCGTGCACCGCGTCCCAGTCGTCGTCCTTCATGCGCATGGACAGGCCGTCGCGCGTGATGCCGGCGTTGTTGACCAGCACGTGCAGGCCGCCCTGCGTCTTCACCAGGCTGTCGATGGCGGCTTCGAGCGCCGCGCCGTCGGTGACGTCGAGCACGATGCCCTGGCAGCCGGGATGGGCGGCCAGCGCTGCGCTGATCGAGGCCGCGCCGGCGGCGGATGTGGCCGTGCCGGTGACCCGGTAGCCCGCGCCGGCCAGCGCCAGCGCGATGGCCCGGCCGATGCCGCGCGTGGCGCCGGTGACCAGCGCGACCTGGGCGGCTGTGTTCGTGTCGTCGCTCATGCCAGCAGGCCTTGGGCGTGGGCCAGGCTGGCCGGGTCCAGCACGGTGGTGGTGACGAGGTCGGCGTCGATGCGCTTGACCAGGCCGGCCAGCACCTTGCCCGGCCCGCATTCGAAGATGTGCTGCAGACCGCGGGCCTTCAGGGCCTGCGTCACCTCGACCCAGCGCACCGGCCCGAAAGCCTGGCGGTAGAGCGCGTCGCGGATGGCGTCGGGCTCGGTCTGCACGGCCACGTCGATGTTGTTGACCACCGGAATCCGCGGCGAGCGGATGGCCACGCTGGCCAGCCCGTCGCGCAGCACTTCGGCCGCCGGCTTCATCAACGCCGAATGGAAAGGTGCCGACACGGCCAGCAGCAAGGCGCGCTTGGCGCCCAGGCTTTTCAGCTTCTCGCAGGCCAGGTCGACGCCGGCCTTGGTGCCGGCGATGACGGTCTGTTTGGGGTCGTTGAAGTTGGCCGGCGCGACGGCTTGCCCGCTGGCCGCAGCCACCTCGGCGCAGGCGGCGGCCACCACGGCGGCGTCCAGGCCCAGGATGGCGGCCATCGCCCCAGCGCCCACCGGCACGGCCTGCTGCATGGCCTGCGCACGCAGGCGCACCAGCGGCAGCGCATCGGCCAGGCTGAGCGCTTCAGCGACCACCAGGGCGCTGTATTCACCCAGCGAATGGCCGGCCACCGCAGCCGGTTCGGCACCGCCTTCAGCACGCCAGGCGCGGTAGCAGGCGATGGCCGAGGCCAGCATCACCGGTTGCGTGTTGGTGGTCAGTTCCAGCGCCTCTTTGGGGCCGGCGTGGATCAAGCGGCCCAGGTCTTCACCCAGCGCGTCCGAGGCTTCGGCCAGCGTGGCCTGCACCGCCGGGTGGTCGCCCCAGGCGTCGAGCATGCCGACGGACTGCGAGCCCTGGCCGGGGAAGACGAAAGCAAATTCAGGCATCGGATGAGGCGGGCAGCAGAGTCGGATGAGCGGGGTGCGCAGGCGCTAGTAGCGCAGCAGCACGGCACCCCAGGTGAAGCCGCCGCCGACGCCTTCGAGCAGCAGCGTGTCGCCGCGCTTCACGCGGCCGCTGCGCACGGCCACATCCAGCGCCAGCGGCACCGAAGCGGCCGAGGTGTTGCCGTGTTCGTCGACGGTGACGATGACCTTGTCCGGCGACAGCTTCAGCTTCTTGGCCGTGCCCAGCATGATGCGGATATTGGCCTGGTGCGGGATCAGCCAGTCGACATCGGCTTCGGTCAGGCCGGCCTTGGCCAGCACCGCGCGCGCCGCGCTGTCCAGCACACCCACGGCCAGCTTGAACACCGCCGGGCCGTCCATCTTCAGCAGCGGGTCGCCCAGCACCTCGCCGCCGGCCACGGTGCCCGGCACGCACAGGATGCCCACGTGCTTGCCGTCGGCATGCAGATCGGTGGCCAGGATGCCGGCTTCTTCGCTGGCTTCCAGCACCACGGCGCCGGCGCCATCGCCGAATAGCACGCAGGTGGTGCGGTCGTTGAAGTCGAGGATGCGCGAGAAGACTTCGGCGCCGACCACCAGCGCACAGCGCGCGCCGCCGGCGCGGATCATGGCGTCGGCCACGGCCAGCGCATAGACGAAGCCCGAGCACACCGCCTGCAGGTCGAAGGCCGCGCAGCCGTTGGCACCCAGCTTGTTCTGCAGGATGCAGGCGGTGGACGGGAAGACCATGTCCGGCGTCGAGGTGGCGACAATGATCAGGTCGAGTTCATCGGCCCGGCGGCCGGCCGCTTCCAGGGCCGCGCGCGCGGCCAGCAGCGCCAGGTCGCTGGCATACACGCCGTCATCGGCGAAGTGGCGGGCGCGGATGCCGGTGCGCTCGACGATCCAGGCGTCGCTGGTCTCCAGGCCGCGCTCGGCCAGCATGGCGGCCATGTCGGCATTGCTCAAGCGGCGCGGCGGCAGGTGGCTGCCGGTGCCGGTGATGCGGGCGTAGCGCGGCGCGGATGGGGTAGCGGGTGCCTGTGGGTTCATGCAGCGGGTTCCAGGCCGACATCGCCGACCGGCAGGGCCGGCTGCAGGCTGGGTGCAGCGCCGCCCAGGCGGTCGTGCACGCGGTCCAGCAGCCGGTTGCGCGAAGCATCATAAGCCCGGGCCAGCGCTTGTTCGAAAGCGTAGGCGTCGGCCGAACCGTGGCTCTTGAAGACCAGGCCGCGCAAGCCCAGCAAAGCCGCACCGTTGTAGCGGCGTGGGTCGACCCGGTGCTTGAAGCGCTTCAACACGGGCAGGGCGACCAGCGCAGCCAGCTTGGCGTAGGGGCCGCGGGTGAATTCCTGCTTGATGAATTCGCCCAGCATCGACGCCAGGCCTTCGCTGGTCTTCAACAGGACATTGCCGACGAAGCCGTCGCAGACGACCACGTCCACGGTGCCCTTGAAGATGTCGTTGCCTTCGACATTGCCGACGAAGCGGATCTGCCCGGCAGCGCCGGCCGCACGCAGCAATTCACCGGCGCGCTTGATGGTTTCGCTGCCCTTGATGGCTTCTTCGCCGATGTTCAGCAGGCCCACCGTCGGCTCGGCCGTGCCGTCCACCGCCGACACCAGCGCGCTGCCCATCACCGCGAACTGCAGCAGGTGTTCGGGCGTGCAGTCGACGTTGGCGCCGAGGTCCAACACGGTCGTGTAGCCGTCCTGGCGGTTGGGCATGACGGTGGCGATGGCCGGGCGGTCGATGCCGTCCAGCGTCTTCAGCAGGAAACGCGCCAGCGCCATCAAGGCCCCGGTGTTGCCGGCCGAGACGCAGGCGTGCGCGCCATCCTTGACCTGGGCGATGGCCACACGCATCGACGAATCGCGCTTGCGGCGCAGGGCCACTTCGATGGCGTCGTCCATGGTGACGACTTCACTGGCCGCAACCACCGAACAGCGTGGCCAATCCCGGGCGCCGGCCAGGGCCTGCGGCTGCCCGACCAGGATCAGCTCCGCATGGGGGTGCGCGTCAAGGAAGGACCGGCAGGCCGGCAGCGTGACGGCGGGCCCATGGTCGCCGCCCATACAGTCCACGGCAATGCGGACACGGTCCAGCGGGGCGGGCGCGGCAGACGTCGACACGGCTCAGGCTAGGGCTGCGTCACAAGGCATGCCGACGCTCCCGGTCGAACGTTGCCGCCCGGGGTATCGGATGCCGAGGAACACGGCGGTGGACCGGGACCGGCCCACGCCGTTGATCAGGCGTCGGCCTTGGTCTTCAGGACCTTGCGGCCCCGGTAGAAACCCGTCGGGCTGATGTGGTGGCGCAGATGCACCTCGCCCGTGGTCGACTCGACCGCCGTACCCGGCGCCGCGACGGCGTTGTGTGAGCGGTGCATGCCGCGCTTGGAAGGCGACTTCTTGTTCTGCTGAACGGCCATGAAATTCTCCTGGGATCGGCGTGCTGGACCGACAGGCCCACGCCAGAGTCAATAACTCGACTCGAAGAGGGGCTAGCCCTCGCAAAGCCTTCCAGTATAGCACCCAGCCCCGGCTCAGCAACTGCGGGGCTGGCCTGACGGCGCCTCAGGCGTCGCCGTCCCGCGGCGTCTTGCCGCGCAGCGCCGCCAGCGCGGCAAAGGGGTGGGGCACCTCGTCTTCGAGCACGGTGTCGTCGCGCTGTGGGCGCAGCGGTTCGGGGCAGGCCGTGTGCATGGGCACGATGGGCAGGCCCAGGATCAACTCGTCTTCCAGCAGGGTGCCCAGGTCCAGCCGCGGCTCCAGCACCAGCACGTCGTCTTCCGAGACTTCGTCCAGCTTCAGGGCCTCGGCCTCGGTGCGCACGAAGCGGAAGCGACGGTCGACGGCGATGGCCTCGTCCATGGCCTTCAGGCAGCGCTGGCATTGCAGGCTCACCGTGGCGCTGGCCTGCAGGTGCAACCAGACCTCCGCCTCGCCACCGGTCACCGGCAGCAGGCTGCCCGTGACCTGCCAGTCCACCACCGCGTCGTCGCCGGCGGCTTGCAGGCTGTCGCCCAGGCGCGTCATCCTGGCCAGCGGCCAGCGCCCTTGCAGGCTGCCGCCCTGCCGGCAGAAAGCCAGCACCTCCAGGGCATGGGCATCGGTGGTGGTGTCGGTCATGGGTATCTTCGAAAGCGGGGGCTGAGTGTAGCCAGCGGGACCTGGCCGATCTCTTGACTGGCAAGAGATCGGCCAAAAGGGTCAGGCGCCGCCTGGAACGGCCTGCGCATGCAGCCTGACGCCAAGCGCCTTGGCCACCTTCAGGACCGTGGCAAAGCTTGGATTGCCTTCCGCGCTCAGGGCCCGGTAGAGACTTTCGCGGCTCAGGCCAGCGTCTTTGGCCACCTGCGACATGCCTTTGGCCCGAGCGATATCGCCCAACGCGCGGGCAATGCCCGCCGTATCTTCTGGCGCCTCCGCAAGCCAAGCATCCAGATAAGCAGCCATCTCTTCAGGCGTGCGCAGATGCTCCGACACGTCGTATGCCGTGGTCTTGGTCTTTGACGACTTGATCGTGGCAACCTTGGTCATGACGAATCCTCGAAATTCCGGTTGAGCGCCAGTGCCTTGGCGATATCCTGGGCCTGCGTTGACTTGTCACCGCCTGCAATCAGCAAGATCAGCCGGTCCCCGCGCTGCGAGTAGTACACCCGATAGCCGGGTCCAACATCGACCTTGAGTTCGGATACGCCTTCCGTCAGGTTACGGTGTGCGCCAGGATTGCCATGGATGAGGCGATCAACACGCATCAGCACTCGCGCTCGTCCGGCGCTGTCCTTCAGACCATCGATCCATCTGCTGTAGCTGTCGGTCTTCTCGACTCGCATCGGCCGAGTGTCGCTCAAGAGCTACAACCATGCAACGGGCACACCTGCCGTTGCGACGAAAATCACTCCCCATGAACTCCGCCCTGCCCACGCGCCCGCCCCTGATCCTGGCCTCGACCTCACGCTACCGCCGCGAACTGCTGGAACGGCTCCATCTGCCCTTCGAGGTGATGGCGCCGCAGGTGGACGAGACCCCGCTGCCCGGCGAAGCACCGCCCGCCTTGGCCCTGCGCCTGGCGCTGGCCAAGGCCAGAGCGGTGGCGCAAGGCCGGCCCGAGGCCGTGGTGATCGGGTCCGACCAGGTGGCCGACCTCGACGGCCTGCCCATCGGCAAACCGGGCGACCACGAAAAGGCGACCGCCCAGCTGCGCCAACTGAGCGGGCGGCGCGTGGTCTTCCAGACCGCAGTGGCCGTGGTGCGCGCCGACGTCGGCTTCGAACAGGCGCTGCTGGCCCCGGTCACCGTGCACTTCCGCTCGCTCAGCGACGCCGAGATCGAGCGCTACCTGCGGCTGGAAGAGCCCTACGACTGCGCCGGCAGCGCCAAATGCGAGACCCTGGGCATCGCGCTGCTCGACGGCATCGAGAGCGACGACCCCACGGCGCTGATCGGCCTGCCGCTGATCCGCACCTGCGCGCTGCTGCGCGCCGCCGGCCTGGACGCGCTGCAGCCATGAAGGGCACGCTGGTGCTGATGCCCAATGCCCTGGACCTGGGCACCGAGACCGTCGACCTGCAAGAGGTGCTGCCGCTGGGCGTGATCCGCCGCGCGGCGGCGCTGCGCCACTGGGCGGCCGAAGACGCGCGCAGCGCGCGGGCCTTCCTGAAGCGCGTCGACGCCATCGCACCGCTGGGCGTGGCGCTGCAAAGCGTCGCCATCACCGAACTGCCGCGACCGCGCAAAGGCAGCCGCGAACCCGTTCCACCCGCGCAGTGGCAGGCCTTGCTGCAGCCGGCGCTGGACGGGCACGACCTGGGCCTGCTGTCGGAAGCCGGCCTGCCCGCAGTGGCCGACCCGGGCGCGGCGCTGGTGCGCGCGGCCCACGCTGCGGGCGTGACGGTGCTGCCGCTGGCCGGCCCCAGTTCGCTGCTGCTGGCGCTGGCCGCCAGCGGCCTGAACGGCCAGAGCTTCGCCTTCGTCGGCTACCTGCCGCAAGACGCCGCAGCGCGGCTGGCGCGGCTGCGTGAACTGGAAACGCTGTCGCGGCGGCTGCAGCAGACGCAGATCGTCATCGAGACGCCCTACCGCAACGCCGCTGTGCTGGACGCGATGCTGGCCGCCTTGGCGCCGCAGACCGGCGTGGCCGTCAGTTGCGGGCTGACCTTGCCGACCGGCTGGTCGCGCACCGACACGGTGGTCGGCTGGCGCGCCCGGCCACAGCCCATGCCCGACCGCTGGCCGGCGGTGTTCAGCCTGCTGGCCAGCTGAGGCGCCGACCACCCGCAGCCGGCGCCTGCTGCCCTGGGGCGTGAAATCGCCCGATGGCCTCCGTCAGGCGCAAGGCCGCTTCCGCGCCCTTGCGTCCGGGCTCAGCTACCGCCGAGCAGCGCGGCAACCTTCTTCTTCGGCCGGATGTTGGGCGTCAGGCCACGGCCCAAGGTGCTGGTGCTGGCGGCCTTGGCGCTGGCTTCCCAGGCCGGCGTGGCTTCGGCCGCCGCTTCGTAAGGCCGGTCGAAGAAGGGGTCGCGCGAAGGCGCCGGGCGCCGCGGCGCCTCGTAGGCGCGTGCGGGAGGCCGTTCGTAGGCACGCTCCGCCACGCGTTCGGCCGGGCGTTCGGCCGACTGGGCTTCGGGCACAGCGTCCGCATCTTCGTCATCGCGGCGACGCGGCGGCCGGCGCGGCCGGTCGTCTTCCAGTTCGATGGCTTCGATATCGAGCTTGGTCTTGAGCAGCTTTTCGATGTCGCTGACAAAGCGCGTGTCGTCGCGCGTGACCAGCGTCACCGCCAGCCCCGAAGCGCCGGCGCGGCCGGTGCGGCCGATGCGGTGGACGTAGTCTTCGGCGTGAAAAGGCACGTCGAAGTTGAAGACGGCCGGCAGGTCGGCGATGTCCAGCCCGCGGGCCGCCACGTCGGTGGCCACCAGCAGGTCGACCTCGCCAGCCTTGAAGGAGGCCAGCGACTTCAGCCTCTCGTCCTGGCTCTTGTCGCCGTGCAGCGCGGCCGTGCGCAGGCCGTCGCGCTCGAAAGAGCGGGCTAGGCGGGCGGCGCCCAGTTTGGAGTTGACGAAGACGATGGCCTGCTTCAGGTCGCGCGTCTTCAGCAACTGCGTCACCACGCGGCGCTTGTCGTCGTCGGTGGTGCTGTAGAAGCGCTGCTCCACGTTCGTGGCCGCGGCATTGGGCCGGGCCACTTCCACCAGCACCGGGTCTTGCAGGTAGCTGTTGGCCAGGCGCTTGATCTCGGGCGAGAAGGTGGCCGAAAACAGCAGGGTTTGCCGCTCTTTGGGCAAGTAGGCCAGGATGCGCTGCAAGTCGGGCAGGAAGCCGATGTCGAGCATGCGGTCGGCCTCGTCGAGCACCACGTACTCGACCTGGTTGAGCACCGCGTTCTTGGCCTCGATGTGGTCGAGCAGGCGGCCCGGCGTGGCGATCAGCACCTCGACACCGCCCTTGAGCACCAGCGTCTGCGGCTTCATGTCGATGCCGCCGAAGACGACGGTGGACCGAAGGTTGGTGTGCTTGGCGTAGGTCTTGACGTTGTTGGCCACCTGGTCGGCCAGTTCGCGCGTGGGCGCCAGCACCAAAGCGCGCACCGGGTGGCGCGCCGGCGACATGCTGGCGCTTTCGTGGCGCAGCATCTTCTGCAACAGCGGGATGGTGAAGGCGGCCGTCTTGCCGGTGCCGGTCTGCGCGGCACCCATCACGTCGCGGCCGGCCAGCACGATGGGTATCGCCTTGGCCTGGATGGGCGTCATGGCCAGGTAGCCGGCGTCGGAAACGGCGCGCAGCAGCTTGGGGTCGAGCGGGAGGGTGTTGAACAGCGGGGCGGGTAGCGCCGCTTCGGCCTCGGAGGCCTCAGGGTGTAGGTCGGTCATGTCACCCGATTATCGCTTGCCCAGCGGCATCGGGCGGCTGGCCAGGATGCGCATCCAGCGTGGCGACTTGAAACGCACGATGCGCCAGTAGAGCGCCACGTAGGACAGCGCGAACACGCCCAGCGCGCCGGCGATCAGCGCCGTGTTGTCCCAAAACAGGATGGCTGGCACCACCGACAGCATGCACAGCAGCCACAGGAAAGGCGAGGTCATCGAGTTGCGCCGGGTCAGCGTGCGGGCGTTGCGGTCGCCGACCGCCAAGCGCAGCAGGCGGCGGTAGATCAGCGAATGCAGGTGGATACCGTCGGGCATGCTGGGCGGCACCGAACGCAGGAAACGTCGGCGGTAGATGGAAAACAGCGTCTCGAAAACGGGGTAGACGCACACCAGCAGCGGAAACAGCGGCGAGATGCCGGGGTTGCGCACCAGCAGCAGGATGGAGACCTCGGCCACGTAGAAGCCCAGAAAGTAGGCGCCGCCATCGCCCAGAAAGATCAACCCGGCCGGGAAATTCCACAGGAAGAAGCCCAGCACGGCGCCGATGCCCATCAGCGCCAGGGTGGCGACGGCAACGTCATTCACCTGGAAGCCCACATAGGCCAGAGCCGACAGCATGATCATCACGCACATCGAAGACAGGCCGTTGAAGCCGTCGATGATGTTGACCGAATTGGCGATGCCCGCCACGGCAAAGACCGTGACCAGCAAGGCGCCGGCAGCGAAGGAAACCAGGGTGTCCAGGCCGGGAATGTCGGTGCGCGTGATCTGCGCGCCCAGGAACCAGAACGCCAGCCCTGCCGATACCGCGGTGGCCAGCAGCCGCTTGCCGGGGCTCACGCGCTTGGTCAGGTCTTCGATCAAGCCGGCGGCGAAAGCCGGCGCGGCGCAGAGCAGCAGCATCGCGGCCAGTTCGCCGGCCGGGCGGTTCAGCCAAGCCAGCAGGGCCGCCCCGGCGATGGCACCGCCTACGATGCCGATGCCGCCGACGCGAGGCACAGGCTGTGTGTGAAATTTCTGCGGGCCGGAGGTGTCGTGATCGAGCACGGAGCCCTTGCCGTGGCGTGCGGCGTGGACGACCCAGCCGGTCAGCAGGATGGAGACGAAGAAGGCGAAAATCAGGGATTGCACGGATGAAGTCTAACCAATGATCATCAGGTGATGGCTCGTACATCCTGATGAGGCTCCGAGGCGCAGAAGGCGGCCGGTAGAATGGTGGTCTTTTGTTTGCTCACGCGCTTCAGGGCCACGAGCCATATCTTCCGATGCATCTGTTTTCCCTGCCACGCCTGTCAGGCCGCCGATCGAGCGTCAGCCGCCTTTGCATCGCGGCCGCGCTGTGCGTGACGACTCTGGCTTCCCTGGCCCAGTCGACGAATTCGTCGGCAAGCGGTACGGCAGACGCCGCAACCACCACTGGGGGGCCCGTACGGCTGCGCCAGCCGCTGGCAGAACCCGTCGTCACGACCATCGCAGCGCCGGTTCAAACTGCGGCCAAGCCCGGTGAATTTGAAACTTTCGTCGGTCTGCAGCGCTACGGCTCGGACCTGGTCAACGAACTCGCTGCGGGCGCTGCCGACTTCAGCCCGCTGGTGCCGCCGGAATACGTGATACAGCCTGGCGACGAGATACAGGTGTCGCTGTGGGGCTCGGTGGATGCGGACATGCGCCTGACCGTCGACCGCGCCGGGCGGGTGACGATTCCTCGCGTGGGTCCAACCTTGGTGGCCGGCGTGCGCTTCGCTGACCTGCGCGAAACGCTGACCCGGCGGGTGGCCCAGGTGTTCAAGAATTTCGAGCTCAGCGCCTCGCTGGGCAAGTTACGCGGTGTGCGGGTGTACGTCACCGGCTTCGTGCAGCGGCCCGGTGCCTACGCCGTCGCAGGGCTTTCCACGGTCATGAGTGCTGCGATGCGTGCAGGCGGCCCGTCCGCCGCCGGCAGCTTCCGCCAAATCGAATTGCGGCGTCAAGGCAAGACGGTTGCCAGCTTCGACCTCTACGACCTGTTGCAACGCGGCGACCGCACGTCCGACCGGCTGGTTGAACCTGACGATGTGATCCACGTGTTGCCCGTCGGTACGCAAGTCGCGCTGCGCGGCAGCGTCAACCGACAGGCCATTTTCGAGCTGAAGCAGGGCGAAGTCCTCAAGGATGTCCTGCGCATGGCCGGAGGCTTCACGGAGGTCGCTGACCGAACGCGCTTTTCGCTGGAGCGCCTGGAGAACCGCAACGACCAGCGTGTCGTGCAATTGAAGCTGCCGGCCAGCGAGAACATGACCTTGCAAAGTGGTGATGTCGTGCGCGTCTTCAGCGCGGTCGACTCTTCGCTGTCCGTGCAACGCCAGAACAAGCGCATCCGTGTCGAGGGTGAGATCGCCGTTCCGGGCGAGTATCTGCTGCCGCCTGAAAGCACCCTGGCCGATGCGATACGGGCTGCCGGCGGCTTGTCGACGACGGCGTTCGTCTTCGGCACGAACTTCACGCGCGTGAGCGTGCGCGCTTCCCAGCAGGAAAACTACGAACGGGCTCTGCGCGACCTCGAGACGGATCTGATCAAGAGCAGTGCATCTCAACGCGTCACCTCGCAGGAGGATGCGCTGAACGCCCAGACCCGGGCAGCGACGAACGCGCGCCTGGTCGACCGGCTGCGCGCCCTGCAGCCGTCCGGTCGTGTGGTGTTGCAAGTCGCACCCGAAGCGCGCGATTTGCCGGAACTGCTGCTGGAGGACGGCGACAAGGTCTTCGTTCCGCCCAAACCCTCAGCCGTCGGGGTCTTCGGCAGCGTCTTCAACGCGGGCAGTTACCTCTACCAGGGTTCACGGCCGTTGAGCGACTACGTTCGATTGGCCGGGGGACCGACCAAAGGCGCCGACGAGGCCAGCCTGTTCGTTGTTCGAGCCAATGGTCAGGTTGTCAGCAACCGCCAGAACAACACGGGCTGGTTCTCCAGGGATGCGTCCACCCTGGCCATGTCAGCACTGCCCGGAGACAGCGTATTCGTGCCCGAGGAAATGGACAAGTCGACAGCACTTCAGACGGCCAGAGATTGGACTCTGATCCTGTACCAGTTGGGCCTGGGCGCCGCAGGCATCAAGTCCACAGCGGCCATCCGATGATGCGGGTCATGACTGCGCAGGCAAATGCGAGTGGCTCGATGAGGCCGTGTTTGGCAGCGATCCGAACCGACCTCCATCCACGGGATGATGTTTCGGCGGGCTGCCCATGACGAGGGTCGATGCGTCGGACTCGAGGGTGGATGCCGCGACCCATCCGAGCGATGATTTGGCGGACCAGGAACCTGCGCGAGCAGCACTCGAGGTTCTGGGGCCCATGCGAGAGCGATGGATCCTGCTGGTCTTAGGGTCCTTGCTGGCCGGGCTTGTGGGCCTGGCGGCCACGTACCTGATCCCACCCACCTTCACGGCACGCACGGTCTTCCTGCCGCCTCAGCAGCAGCAGAGCCTTGCAGCAACAGCCTTGTCGTCGCTGGGTGCGCTGTCGAGCCTGGCCGGTGCAGCGGCTGGCATCAAGAGTCCTGCCGACCAGTACGTGGCGCTGATGCAAAGCACGACGGTGGCAGACCGCATCGTGGATCAGTTCGACCTGCTGAAGGTCTACGACGAAAAGTACCGGGTGGAAGCGCGCAAGGAGTTGGCGAAGAACGTGCGCATCGGCGCTGGCAAGAAGGACGGGCTGATCACCATCGAGGTCGACGACGTCAGCCCCCAGCGCGCCGCAGACATGGCCAATCGGCATGTCGATGAATTGCGTCGCATGACCGCAAGACTGGCGCTGTCCGAATCGCAGCAACGGCGCGTGTTCTTCGAGGCTCAACTGAAACAGACGCGCGATCAGTTGGCTCGCGCACAACAGGCATTGCAGGACAGCGGCTTCAGCACAGGGGCATTGAAAGCCGAGCCGAAGGCCGCGGCCGAGGGCTACGCCAAGCTCAAAGCCGAGGCCACCGCCGCCGAGGTGAAGGTTCAGACCCTGCGTCGCAACCTCACCGACAGCGCGCCCGAAGTCCAGCAACAAATGGCCACTCTGGGTGCGCTGCGGGGCGAGTTGGCAAAGGTAGAAGATGCGACACCCGACACGGGAGCAGGCCCGAACTACGTCGGCAAATACCGCGAATTCAAGTATCAGGAAACTTTGTTCGAATTGTTTTCGCGCCAATACGAATTGGCGCGATTGGATGAAACCCGTGAAGGCGCACTGATACAGGTGATCGACCCCGCAACGCCGCCCGAAAAGAAGAGCCGGCCCAAGCGGGCCCTGACCGCCCTCGGTGTGACGGCCGGTGCCTTCGTGCTGCTGCTGATCTGGGTCGTGACGCGAGGGCAGCGGCACAAGCCGGCCATCCAGACGGCCATCGACTGAAGGCCCGTGGTGCAGGATGAGGTTGGTCAGCCGGGAATGCGGCACTTCATGTCCGTCGGCGCAGAGGCTTTCGGAGAGTCTGGACCTACGCTGCTTTTTCCTCAGTACACCCGAAGACTGCGATGAGTATCGTGACCCTATCGAACGGCAAGACCTTCCAAGCGGAGGTGGGTGCCTCGATCCTGGAAGCGGCAGAACGGGCTTCTCTCGCCATCGAACACAGCTGCCGCACTGGGCGGTGCGGCAGTTGCAAAGCCCAGGTGACTGCGGGCCAATCCCGTCCACTGCGGCCCGAGGTCTCTCTGCGAGAAGACGAGATCGCCGGCGGGATGATCCTCACTTGCGCGCGCGAAGCCACATCCGATCTGAGTTTGGACATCGAGGACCTCAGCGGTCTGGCCGGCATCAGCGTCAAGACGCTGCCTTGCCGCATCGACGGCCTGTCTAGACCGGCCCCCGACGTCATGATCGTGACGCTGCGGTTGCCGCCCGGATCAGGATTCAAATTCCGTGCTGGCCAATACATCGACGTCGTCGGCCATGGAGGGGTGTCCCGCAGTTATTCCGTAGCCAGCGATTCGGCTGCGCCGGAAAAGCTGGAAATACAAATCCGCCAAGTGCCCGGCGGCCTGATGAGTGACTACTGGTTCGGCAGCGCGAAACCCAACGACCTGCTGAGACTGCGTGGACCGCTCGGCACCTTCTTCCTGCGCAACGTGGCTGGTCTCGACCTGGTGTTTCTGGCGACCGGTACCGGCATTGCGCCAGTCAAATCGATGTTGGCCGAATTGGCAACGTACGGACCCGAGCGCGCACCTCGCTCGGTCGCATTGTTTTGGGGGGGGCGTTTGGAGGCCGATCTTTACTGGAGCCCCGGCCGCGCCCTGCCTGGGCTGAACCACACGCCCGTTCTGTCCCGAGCGGGCGGGGAGTGGGTTGGCGAACGCGGCCACGTGCAAGACGCGCTCATGCGAACAGCACCCGACATCGAACGGGCCGTGGTTTACGCTTGCGGCTCCGATGCCATGATCCAGTCAGCCCGTGTCGTCCTGCAAACTGCCGGGTTACCCAAAGGGCGATTCTTCTCAGACGCTTTCGTGAGTTCATCTTGACATTCATATTCCTGAAGAAAGTACCGTGCCGATGAAAGCCGTGATCCTTGCCGGTGGCCTGGGCACAAGGCTCAGCGAAGAAACGCTGAGCCGGCCCAAGCCCATGGTCGAAATCGGCGGCAAGCCGATCCTGTGGCACATCATGAAGATGTATTCAGCCCACGGCTGCAATGACTTCGTGATCTGCTGCGGGTACAAGGGCTACATGATCAAGGAGTACTTTGCCAACTACTTCTTGCACACGTCCGACGTGACTTTCGACATGCGGGCCAACCGCATGGATGTCCATCACAAGCGCGCGGAGCCTTGGAAAGTGACCTTGGTCGACACGGGCGAGCAGTCGATGACGGGCGGGCGGCTGGGCCGAGTGCGGCAGTATGTGCAGGACGAGGAGGCCTTCTTCTTCACCTATGGCGACGGCGTCAGCGATTTGGATATCGCGGCCACGCTGGCCTTCCATCACCAGCACGGCAAGCAGGCCACGCTGACGGCCACATTGCCACCCGGCCGCTTCGGCGCGCTGGATATCGCCGAGAGTCAGGTGCGCAGCTTCACGGAAAAGCCTCGCGGCGACGGTGGTCGCATCAATGGCGGTTTCTTCGTGCTTTCACCCAAGGTGCTGACCTTGATCGACAGCGACGCATGCATCTGGGAACAAGCCCCCTTGGTCGGCCTGGCGGCGCAGGGCGAATTGATGGCCTATGAACACAACGGTTTCTGGCAGCCGATGGACACGCTGCGCGACAAGGTCCACCTTGAGGATCTGTGGGCCAGCGGCAAGGCTCCCTGGAAGCATTGGGATTGAACATGGTCGTCGAGGCCGATTTCTGGCGCGGCAAACGCGTTTTCCTGACCGGCCACACCGGCTTCAAGGGCAGTTGGCTCGCGCTTTGGTTGCAATCGCTGGGCGCGTCAGTGCAGGGTTACGCCTTGTCACCGCCGACCACGCCTGCGCTTTTTACCCAAGCACGGGTCGCCGAAGGCATGGTGTCCACACTGGGCGACATTCGCGAATTCGAGGCCGTATGCAGCAGCCTGGTGGCTTTCGGCCCTGACATCGTCATCCACATGGCCGCTCAACCGCTGGTGCGGTATTCGTACGCCGAGCCTGTGGAAACCTACGCCACGAATGTGATGGGGACGGTGCATGTGCTCGAAGCAGCCCGCCGGGCAGGCACTGTGCGGGCGATCGTCAACGTCACCACCGACAAGTGCTACGAAAACAGGGAGTGGGTCTGGGGCTACCGTGAAAGCGAGCCGATGGGCGGTCGCGACCCGTACAGCAGCAGCAAGGGTTGCTCGGAACTCGTGACGGCGGCCTATCGCCAGTCGTTCTTCCAACAGGGGGCAGCACTGGCGTCGGCCCGGGCAGGCAATGTCATCGGCGGCGGCGACTGGGCCGCGGACCGTCTGGTGCCCGACATCCTGCGTGGCATGGGCGCCGGTCAGTCCGTGCTCATTCGCAATCCACACGCCACGCGGCCCTGGCAGCACGTTCTGGAACCGCTCTCGGGCTATCTCTTGCTTGCGCAGCGACTCTTCACCGAAGGCCAGGCCTGCGCCGAAGGCTGGAATTTCGGCCCGCGTGACGAAGATGCTCGGCCCGTGCACTGGATCGTCGAACGTCTGGTCAACGCCTGGGGTGCGGGCGCCAGCTGGAAACTCGACGATGCGCCGCAGCCGCACGAAGCCAACTTCCTCAAGCTCGACATTTCCAAGGCCGCGAGCCGTCTGGGCTGGCAGCCGCGCTGGTCGCTCGACACGGCATTGCACGAGATCGTGCGTTGGCACCGCGCCTGGTTGGCCGGCGACGATGTTCGCGCCCTGTGCCTTGAGCAGATTGCCCAATATTCGCATTGCATGATCAACAAGGACCCTCAATGAGTACCGTTTTCGCCACAACAGCCAACGTGGCCCCCCCTGCCGCTGCATTGCGCAACGAAATTGCAGAGCTGGTGCGGCGCTATGCAGAGCTGACGCTTGCACCCCAACCCTTCGTGCCCGGCGAATCGGTGGTTCCTGTGTCCGGCAAGGTCATCGGAACCAAGGAATTGCAGTTGATGGTCGAGGCTTCGCTGGATGGCTGGCTCACCACCGGCCGATTCAATGCTGAGTTCGAATCGAGATTGGCAGCGTTTCTTGGTGTCAAACATCTCATCACTGTCAACTCGGGTTCGTCGGCCAACCTGGTGGCCTTTTCGACCTTGACTTCGCCTCGACTGGGTGACCGCGCCATCAAACCGGGAGACGAGGTCATCGGTGTTGCAGCAGGGTTCCCGACCACGGTCAATCCCATCCTGCAATTCGGCGCGGTACCGGTCTTTGTAGACGTCGATCTGGCAACCCACAACATCGACGCTTCCCTGATCGAAGCAGCCATCTCGCCCAAGACGCGGGCCATCATGCTGGCGCATTCGCTGGGCAACCCTTTCAACCTGGACGTCGTCACGGCGCTCTGCAAGAAATACGGTCTGTGGCTGATAGAGGATTGCTGCGACGCCATGGGTGCGCGCTACAACGGCCAGATGGTCGGAACGTTCGGGGACATCGGTACGCTGAGCTTCTATCCGGCGCACCACATCACCATGGGCGAGGGTGGTGCTGTCTTCACGAACAACCCCGAACTCAAGCTGATCGCCGAATCGTTCCGTGATTGGGGCCGTGACTGCTATTGCCCACCCGGCAAGGACAATACCTGCAACAAACGCTTTTGCTGGAAGCTGGGCAACCTGCCCGAGGGCTACGACCACAAGTACACCTATTCGCATCTCGGCTACAACCTGAAGATATCCGACATGCAGGCGGCCTGTGCACTGGCACAAATGGATCGCGTGGATGATTTCATCCGAATCAGGCGCCACAACTTTGCATACCTGAAGGAACGTTTGCAATCGTGCAAAGAGTTCTTGCACCTGCCAGAGGCCACGCCGAATTCCGAACCCTCATGGTTCGGTTTCCCCTTGGTGCTCAAACCCGAAAGCGGCGTACGGCGTGTCGATCTGCTGAACTATCTTGACCAGTCCAAGATCGGGACTCGTCTTTTGTTCGCGGGGAACTTGGTGCGCCAGCCGTACATGATCGGTCGCAATTTCCGCATCAGCGGCGAACTCACGAACACGGACATCGTGATGAACCAGACTTTCTGGATTGGTGTCTTCCCTGCGCTGACCGAGGCCCATCTGGATTACATCGTCGAAAAGCTCGAGACCTTCCTGGGAATAGGCTTCTGATGCAGTTCACCGATGAATTGCTGCCGGGCGTCTGGCTTGTGCGCCTGAAGCGCCTGGACGATGCGCGCGGCAGCTTCGTGAAAACCTATGCGCAGAGCGTCTTCGAAGCCATACCGGGCGTCCCGGCGTTCGACTTGCGCGAGGAGTTCTACTCGTACTCGCACCGGGACGTGGTGCGCGGCATGCATTTCCAGTTGCCCCCGCACGATCACGTCAAGCTGGTGTATTGCGCCAATGGCTCGGCCCACGATGTGTTGCTGGATCTGCGTCGCGGCCCAGGTTATGGCCGTGTAGCTGCCGTGCACCTGGATGCAGCCGAGCCCGCACTCGTTGTGGTGCCACGCGGCGTGGCGCACGGCTTCCGGGCGCTGGAGGACCACACGCTGATGGTCTATAAGACCAGTTCCGAACACGCGCCTCAACACGATGCGGGCGTGCATTGGGCCAGCTTCGGATTCGACTGGGGGTGCGCCCAGCCACTGCTGTCCGCACGCGACGCCCTGCATCCGGCACTCGCCGACTTCGCTTCTCCTTTCTGACACAGCCCATGAAAGTCTTCGTGACCGGGGGAACGGGTTTTGTCGGATCGCACGTTATCAACCAGTGTCACGGTGCCGGCCACGAAGTCGTGGCCCTGCGGCGCCCTGGCAGCAGGCCGCGAATTCCCTTGGATCGAGAACCCGCCTGGATCGAACAGGCCATCGATAGCGATCTGGGGTCGGCTTTCGTCGGCGTCGACGCGGTCGTGCACTTGGCGTCGCACACACCGAACCCGCCGTATGACACGCTGGAGAGTTGCCTGTACTGGAATGTGTATGCAGCAACCCGGATGGCACGACAAGCTGTCGCGTCCGGCGTCAACCGATTTCTCGTTGCGGGCTCCTGCTTCGAGTACGGTCGAGCTGCCGAGACCTTCGCACGGATTCCCACCAACGCACCTCTCGAGCCCTCACTTTCGTATCCGACCTCCAAGGCAGCCGCAACCATCGCCTTCATGGGGATGGCGAGAGAGCAGGGGTTGGTGTTGGAAGTGCTGCGCATCTTTCAGGTTTATGGCGAGGGCGAGCAGGCCTCCAGGTTCTGGCCCTCGCTGCGGGAAGCGGCGCTCTCGGGTCGGGACTTCAAGATGAGTGCCGGGGAACAGATACGGGATTTCATCGATGTTCGGGAAGTGGCCCGTCAGATCGCCGAGGCCCTCGACTTCCGAGACATAGCGCCAGGTCAACCTCGCGTACGCCATGTTGCAAGCGGCCATCCGCAGACCCTGCTGGAATTCGCCGAGAGCTGGTGGCGACGTTGGGATGCGAAAGGCCAGTTGATGGCCGGCGCTGTGCCTTACCGTTCGAATGAGATCATGCGCCTCGTGCCGGCGCTCGACGCCGTCGAGCCGCAATGACGCAGCCACTCAGACATGCCGACATCGCCTGGGGTTATGCAGCTCAGCTGGTCAACATCGGCAGCGGCGTGTTGCTGTTACCGGTGGTGCTGCTGACACTTTCCCCTGAGCAGGTTGGCCTCTGGTTCGTCTTCCTGACGCTGGTCGCCATGGCCCAGTTGTTCGAACTGGCCCTGCAGCCGACGCTATCGCGCACCGCTGCATATGTCTTCGCTGGCGCGGACAGCCTGAGCGGCATCGGGCTGCAGGCCCCGCGTCCCAACTCGTCGGTCAGCGTCGGCCTACTGACGGCGCTGATCGCAGGAGGTCGGGCCAGCTACAAGGTCATCACTGCACTGGTTGCGGTCTGCCTGGTGCTCGGCGGCAGCGCCTATGTCGCCACGCTGGTGTCCAAGAGTGAGGCTGGCGCAGGAACTGCCGTTCTCGCTTGGGTGGTTTACGCGAGTGGAATAACCATCAACGTCTTCTACGGCTATTACAGCGCCTTCATCCTCGGGCACGGGAATGTCGGGCAGAACAGCAGAATCACGGTGCTGACGCGGGGCAGCTTCGTTCTGCTTGCTGCACTGGGACTGATCTTCGAGCAGCAACTGATGGCGCTCGGCATCGCCTCTCTGGTTTCGTGCGTTGTCGGCCGATGGCTTGCCCATCACTACTTCAAGGGTCTTGTTCCGCCGTCAACCGCGCCGACGGACGTCCGGCCCACGACGGTCGAAGTGATGCGGACCCTGTGGCCCAACGCCTGGCGACTGTTCGTTGTGCAGCTGGGCGGCTTCCTGATCATTCGCGCGAATACCTTGGTGGTCTCCTCGTACCTCGGGCTCAAAATCGCGGGGTCATATGGCCTGACGCTTCAACTGTTGCTGCTGATTTCCGGCGTGGCGTCGTTGCTGGTGATCCTGCAACTGCCGCGCATGAACGCGGCGCAGGCGCGCGGCGACAGGGCGCTGCTGAAGCAGGCGGTCGGGCTATCTGTCGTCTCCTCCTGGATCATCTTTGCCTTCGGCGCTTTCTTGCTGGCCTCTTTCGGGCACGAATTGCTGGCGCATTTGGGCCGGCAAGTGCACTTGCTCGACACGCCGGTCCTGCTGGCCATGGTTACGATCGCATTCCTGGAGATGAACCACTCCATCGCTGCTCACTACCTGACGACGCTCAACAAGGTTCCGTTTGCCGGCGCCGCTATTGTTTCGGGCTTGGCCATCGCCTGCCTGGGATACGCGCTGTGTGCATGGACAGCTTCTGGCATCTGGGGGGTTGTCATCGCTCAAGGTCTGGTTCAGTTGGCTTACAACAACTGGAAGTGGCCGCGCGATGCGCTCAGAGAGCTCGACACTTCTGTCGGCGAACTGCTCCGTATCGGGTGCAGCGAACTGCGGCACCTTTTCGTCCCACGATGAGCTCTCCAAGACTCATGGTCTATGGCCAGCCGATCGATGGTGCGGCAGCGACTGCGACTGCGCAGGGTATCGGTGGCGGCTATTTCGATCCCGAAGACTGTTACGCCGCCTACCGCCAAATACCATCGGACTTGGTCATAGCCGGCTCGTCGCTGGCGCAGCCCGAATTGACGATCGCCATCCCGACGTTTCGCCGCCCAGACATACTGCGCGAAGCCGTCGCCTCTGCGCTTGCGCAACGTTCGGACTGCGCCCTTGAAGTCATCGTGGTTGACAACGATACGGATCTCGAAGGGGCGCGCGCTGTCGATGCAGTCGTGAGCAGTTTCCGATCACCATGCCTGCGCCTCTATCGGAATCGCGAAAACATCGGGATGTTCGGCAACTGGAACCGCTGCATCGAGTTGGCGCGCGCCCCCTGGCTCAGCATCCTCAACGACGATGATCTGCTGAAGCCCGACTGGCTGGACACCGTGGCCGGGCGGCGGTCTGGGCAGGAGATGCGGGCCTGTCGCGTCGAGCTCTTTGGTGACCAGCCGTGGCTGCACCACCGAAGCCGGCTTGATGCTGCGCTGAAGGCCTTGGGCGACAGGATCGCCGGCCGCGGGGGGGAGTACCGCGTCAAGCTTGCAGATCTGCTCGCCGGCAACCCCGTGCATGCATCCCTCGGGGTGGTGATGCACCGCGACGCTGCACTCGCGTTGGGCGGCTACAACAGCAAGTTCTGGCCGATCGCCGACTACGTTTTCAGCGCGCGCTACTGCCTGCACTATGGCATCACCATCACGGACCAGCGGCTTGCGCGCTATCGCTTCTCACACAATGAGAGTTTGAAGCTGTCGACGATGGCGCAGTCGGTGAAGCGCAGCTTCGAGTTTCGAAAAAGCATCGTCAGCCAACTGTGCGTTCAAGGCCAGCGCGCAGCTGTACTCGACTGGGTGGCACGCCATCAGGCCCAGATCGACGCGTACGACTGGAACCGCCGGTCTCCGGAGTTCGACTGGCGCGGCGTTCTTGCAGAAATCGGAATTTCTCACGGGAATGCACCCCCTGGGAGAATCATCAAAGCCCTTGTAAAGGTTGGTTGGCTGGCCGCCAAACCTGAGGGATCGCTGCGATGAACGGGGATGACAACGGAAGCGGCCTCGTGCGGTTACCCGTTTCAGCCATGGAAGTTCCGCGCTCGGTCAAAAGGCCCGTTTCGCGCAGAAGGCTGACCGGTCCGTGGCCAGTCGTCGCGCTCAGCATTGGGCTGTTGATGGTGGCGCGTACCTTCCAGTACTTCCCGGCTATGGGTCTCGTGCAGGAAGCGGCGATCGTCGCCGCTCCTGTTGCTTTGGCTGTCTTGATGCGCCGCCACCCCAAGGTGGTGGGACGAACGCCCGGGTTCGAGCTGTACCTGCTGTTCCTGACCATTGCGATGGCAGCTTGGTCAGGCCTGGCGGCGTTATGGGCACATGGACAACCGTTGGTCTTCGGCATCCTGGCCTCGCGCGGCTATTGGTTGTCGTCCTTCGCGCTGATCGTGCTGTATGCAGTTCGAGCCCGCCTGATCACCACCGGCGACGTCGATCGAGCCTTCGTCGCCTGTGCCTGGATCACGTTGATGCTCTTCGTCCTGATGACAGTGACGCTGGATCCAGTCAACTACATCGACTATGGCCCAGGCTTCATCGAGGACCGACACACCGAAGGCTTCCGGTTCAAGTTCAACGCCGTTTTCACGCTGTACGCGATGTTCCACTACGCGGTGCGCGCTCTGCGCGAATCACGTCCTCAGTGGTATTTGGCATCTGCCCCTTTCGCTCTGTTTCTGTTCGGCTCGGCAGGCGGCCGGACGCTCGCCGTATCCGTGATCCTCGCCGTTCTGGTCGTGTTGTTGCATTGGGGCGGGTGGGCACGCGTGTGGCGTGGTGCCGCCGGGCTTGCGCTGTTGCTCGGTGCGGTGTTCGGCGTTGCAGCCGTCATCGCCCCAGAAGCGACATCGGAGCGCCTCGACAAGTTCGCTGACGCCTTTGCGGTGGTCTCGCTGGATGCCGATCTCATCGGCGACGCGTCCGCCGCAAGCCGTGCCCTGCAGATCCTTGTGGCGCTGCCGATGATCGAAGAGCACCCCTGGATGGGCAACGGCAGGATCAGCAGTCAATGGGTGGAAGAGGGCTACGCCGGCTTGCTCGACACGTACTTCTTTCCGGACGACATCGGCATCGTGGGCATGGCCGTGCAGTTCGGACTGATCGGTACCGCTGCCTTCGCGGTGCAGTTCATCTTCGGGTGGCGGTATGCGCGGCGAATCACGCGCGCACGCTCCAGTACGACCAGCGATACCTGCGAGACCTACCTGGCCTACCTGGCTATCTCCTCCATTGTCACCGGATCGTTTGTGATGTTTCCTGAATTCGTCCTGCTGCTGGTAGCCATGCTGCTTGCCCACCATGAATCGCATCGCTGACGCAGCAGACTTCGCGTCCGTGGACCGGGTTCTGGCGAGACCTACCAAGTGGCTGATAATCAAGCCAGTCGCTTTCGAAGACCGCCGCCCCGTTCGGGGTTGGCTCAAACGCCGCGCCACACCCACGGCGCCCGTCAACAACAACGGCATTGCCCACACCACCCCGTGAATGTTCCGATCGCCCCAAGAGGACCGACGCGCCTGGAGAAGATCTCGACGCGACTGCGCACCTCGTTCCACACGCTCGTCAACATAGGCCAGCACTTCGACGAGGCCAAGGCCTTGCAAGGCCACACGCTGGCCGAAATCCAGCGCAATCGCATTTCTGCCAATTTGCAGGACTACGAGTTCCGCGTCTTCTCTCAGTGGGGCGAGGATGGCATCCTGCAAAAGCTCACGCGGGCCATCGAGATCCCGAACCGTACCTTCATCGAGTTCGGTGTCGAAGACTTCACTCAGGCGAATTGCCGTTTCCTGATGGTCAAGGATTACTGGTCAGGATTCGTGATCGATGGCTCGCCGGTGGCCATCGGCCGCCTTCGTGCAGCATACGACAACTGGCGCTACGACCTGGGCAGCACGCAGGCCTTCATCACGCGCGAAAACATCAACGAGTTGTTGGCGCGCAGCGGGTTCGACCAGGATCTGGGCGTTCTTTCGGTCGACATCGACGGCGTGGACTACCACGTTCTGGAGGCCATCACGGGCTTCAAGCCGCGCATCCTCATCGTCGAGTACAACGCGATTTTCGGCGCCGATCGTGCGATCACGGTGCCGTACCGGGCCGATTTCTTTCGCACCGCGGCCCACCACTCCAATCTGTATTTCGGCGCTTCGCTGGCCGCGTTCCGTCATTTGGCTGAACGACTTGGCTACACATTCGTGGGCACGACCACTTCGGGCGTCAATGCATTCTTCGTGCGGAATGATTGCGTCAATGACGAGATTGCGCCACTTGCACGCACGGCGGGATACACACCATCCAAGGTGCGTGAAAGCCGCGACGCGGATGGCCGGCCCACGCTCATCGGCGGCCCTGCCCGCCTTGAAATCATCCGCGGGCTGCCTGTCATCGACGTGCTGACGGGGCGTACCGAGAACGTCTGACCGTCATCCATCTACCTCTTATTCGAGTATCGATCATGAAGAAGATTTACATCGCCGGCAGCGGCGGCATGCTGGGCGAAGCCTTTCACGTCCAGTTCGGCACCGATCACGAACTGCGCTGCACAGACATCGACCTCAACGAGCCGTGGCTGCAGTTGCTGGACTTCCGTGACCACGCGGCCTATCTCGCTGACGTGCGCGCCTTCGCGCCCGACTACCTGTTCCACCTGGGCGCGCACACCAGCCTGGAGTACTGCGAGAGCAACGTCGAGGACGCCTACCGCACGAATACGCTGGCCGTCGAGAACGCGGTCTACATCGCCAACGAACTGGACATCCCGCTGCTGTACATCAGCACTGCCGGCATCTTCGACGGCGCCCAGTCTTCCTACGACGACTGGGCGCAGCCCAACCCACTGGGCGTGTACGCACGGTCGAAATACATGGGCGAGCGCTTCGTGGTCGAGAACGCGCGCCGCTACCTCGTTTGTCGCGCTGGCTGGATGATGGGCTCGGGTCCGCGCAAGGACAAGAAGTTCATCCAGAAGCTGATGGCGCAGCTCAAGGGCGGCGCGACCGACCTCTACGTGGTCAACGACAAGGACGGCACACCCACCTACACCCACGACTTCGCACGCAATGTGAAGGCGCTGATCGAGAAGCAGTATTGGGGTCTGTACAACATGGTGTGCGGCGGACAGACCAGCCGCTTCGAGGTCGCAGGGGAGTTGCTGAAGCAGTTGGGACTGCAAGACCGCGTGGCGCTGCACGCCGTGGAAAGCAGCCACTTCGCGAAGGAATACTTCGCCCCGCGCCCCGATTGCGAACGTCTTCTCAACACCAAGCTCGACCTCCGCGAGCTGAACCTGATGCAAGACTGGCGTGTCGCCCTGGCTCAGTATCTGCGCGACTACTACGCCGGCTATCTGGGATGAAGCGGCTGGCGATCGTCGGCACGAACGGGATCCCCGCTCGCTACGGCGGCTTCGAGACACTGGCTGAAAACTTGGTGCGCGGGTTGGCGGGCCGCTGGGACATCACGGTCTACTGTTCGGGCGTGCCGCCCGAGCAGCGGAAAGACGAATACCTCGGTGCGCGCCTGCTCCATGTGCCCTTGCGCGCCAATGGCTGGCAGTCTTTGCCCTACGACCTGCTGACCACCTGGCACGCCATGATGACGGCCGACGTGCTGCTCATGCTCGGCCCGGGCGTGGGCTTCGCGCTGCCGGCCAATGTGCTGGCGCGGCGTGGCCTGGTCGTCAACCACGGCGGCCTCGACGAATGGACGCGCGAGAAGTTCCCTTGGTTCCAGCGCCAGGTGCTGTTCTGGTCGTCGCGCTTCGCGTCACGCTGGTCGACAACCAATATCGCCGACAACACCCTGCTTCGCGACAGTCTGATGCGCAATTTCGGCGCCGACGCCGAAGTGGTGCGCTATGGCGGTGACCATGTGCAGCCCCAGTCCGGCCGCCAGCCCGACCTCGACGCCAAGTACGCGTTCGTCGGCAAGCCCTACCATCTTGCGGTGGCAAGGGCGCAGCCGGACAACAACATCCATCTGCTGATTGAAGCGTACGAACGCATGCCGGAACGGCAACTCGTGGTGGTCTCGAACTGGAACGTCTCCGCCTACGGGCGCGCTCTGTTCGAAGAGCGCTCGGCCCTGCCCAACGTGCGCCTGCTGCCAGCGATCTACGACCCGCGCGAGTTGGACTATCTGCGTGCCAATGCGGCCGTCTATGTGCACACGCACTCACGATGTGGCACTGCGCCATCCTTGGTCGAGGCCATGTATCTGGGGCTGCCCACCGTCTGCTTCGACGTGGCCACCAACCGCGAGACCACGCAAGGCCAAGCCCTGTACTTCGACAGCGCCGACACCTTGATCGCTGTCCTCGGCAAGACTGATGTTGGTGCCTTGGCAGCACTGGGGCAACGCATGGGCGACATCGCACGGGCCGAGTACCGCTGGCAGACGATTTGGGACCGTTACGACGCCATCCTGTCGGCCGCTTGCCAGCGTTGAGCTGAACAGCTGGATCCGGCTGCTCAGCCTGCCGATTGCATCACGGTACGAAGTTCTTCGCCGAAGGACAAGACCGGGTCACTGGCCTCGTAACGAGCGACGTCACTTTCGGTGTAGACCGGACGGGTACTGGCATCTGATGCCAACACATCCATCATGGCTTGCGCCAGTTGACCGGCATCGTGCCCATAGACACGGCCGAATGATGGAAAGTCCGCGAAAAAGTGTCGAAAGCTGGGCAGGTCCGAAGCGATCACCGGCACACGGTGTGCCGCCGCCACGTCGAGAACCCCACTCTGGTAGATGCTTCGATAGGGCAGCAAGACGATGTCGGTCGAGGCAAAGAGCGCGCCACGCTCCTCGTTCGAGATGAAGCGATTCAGCAAGACGACCGAGCCGTCGTCCGGTATCTCATGTCCGGGCGTTCCGATGACACCGCCGGAATCCCGCCCGGCAACCACCACCATCGTTGCGTTTCGAGCCTCCGGCGGCAGCAGGCGCAGGGCCGCCAGGACCGTGTCCAATCCCTTGGATTCCCGTATCGAGCCGAACAACAGGAAGCGGCGACGGGTCGACTGCAAGACCGCGCTCAGTTCACCGTCCTGAATAGGATGCACCGGCAGAACGACGGCATCCGAACTGCGGAAGATCTCCGTTTGCATCAGAGCTCGGCGGTAGCCCATGGCCCGCAACTGCTGTCCGGCAATTTCGGAGTGCACGATCACCACGCGGGGCGCGTGGCGGTAAAACAGGGTCTTGATCCTGCGAAAGAAGGCGTTCTCGCGACGGTGAACCGAGGTCACGTCGTGCACGATGAGACCAATCCGTCTTCGCCTGGTGGCCAGAGACAAAGCCAGAAAAAAGACCAAGTTGCCGAGCGTGGCGCCATGGAAATGCAGCAGCCACCAGGTTTCCTCGTCATCAACGCGTTTGACGTACCGGAAGACTTCGCGGCCGCAAGCCAGCATCCGCCGGATGTTGCCCCAGATGCTGCCGACATAGAAGTTAGGCAAGATCCACCCCAGGCGGTTGGCAAACCGGTCATCCAGGTAGTTCGAGTAGATCGA
Organism: Rubrivivax sp.; assembly: GCA_040400915.1. Lineage (GTDB taxonomy): Bacteria > Pseudomonadota > Gammaproteobacteria > Burkholderiales > Burkholderiaceae_C > Rubrivivax. Next base: position 3,536 of record JBBAPI010000006.1, on the reverse strand, counting down.
GGCACGCAGGCCGCCCGCTTCCAGCGCGCGGGCCAGTGCCGAGTTGTAAGCCTGCATGCCCGAGTGGGCACCGATGCCGTCGATGATCTGGACTTGGATTGCAGCTTTCATGTTCCGGCAGACGTGTCGAATCGTCCAGCGGCGGGCAACGCCGTCGACCGACGCGACGTGGATGGTGGGCAAGGGGAGCGCCACGGCTTGGGCTGGGCGGCTCCCCAGCAAGCGCGATGCTTCCGCCGTGGCCGGTGCAGGCTCGACCGGCGTGAGATCACCTCAGATCATAATACCCAACCGATACGCCACGGTCCCCACGTCGATGCAAAACCCATTCTTGCTCTTGCGCCATGTCTGAAAGCGCCGAGATCACCATACGCGTTCACCGAGCCGGCGATGAGCTGGCCATTGCGGAACTCCTGCGCGACAACTACCCCAACACACCCGACGTTGCGAAGATCCGCGAGATGTGGACCTGGCAGTTTCGCAACGAGATATCCCGCGACAGTTGCGTTGTCGTTGCCGAAATGAACGCGCGGATCGTCGGCCACTACGCGGTGATGTGGCTGGACATGACCTATCGCGGCCGACGGATCGCGGGTGCCATTTCGACCGCCACCGTCACCGACAAGTCCGTGCGAGGACGGGGAATTTTCGTCGCGCTCGCGCGCAAAGCCTACGAGAACCTCGCCGCCGACGGCTGCAAGCTGGTCTTCGGATTTCCCAATTCGCAGTCCATACACGGCTTCGTCACCAAGCTCAATTGGCTGGAGCCCGGCCAGTTTCCGGTGCATATCAAGCTGCTCAAGTCGCAGCCCTTCATCGAGCGAAAGTTGGGTCGCAGCTGGATTTCGAGCGTTCTCGCACCGGTCACCGACGCGGCGCTGGGTCTGTGGTCAACGATCAGCACGCCCGCCGCACGCAACGGGGTGTTGGAATTTGAAGAGGTCGACGCTGTTGGGGAAGAAGCTGCGGCGCTCTGGTCCAGCACCTTTGGCGCGTCGCGAATTGCCCTTCTGCGTGACAAGCGCTACCTCGACTGGCGCTATCTGCGCAAGCCGGGCTTCCAATACAAATTTGTGATGGCGAAATCGGCTGGCAAATGCATCGCTTACGCCATCTATTGCGTCGACAAGAAGCTGGGTTTGCGGATGATGTACGTGATGGAGTTGGTCGTTGGCAACAGCGACGCCGCGGCAACCCGAGACCTGTGCCAGCATCTGAACGGTTTGGCCCGCCAGCATGCAGTCGATGCGATCAGCATGCTCGTGCTTCCCGGCGACCCCAACCAAGGCATTTACCGGCGATTTGGTTTCATTCGCATTCCGCGCAAGCTGTTTCCGCAGGACATCTACTTCGGCGCGATGGTCAACAGCGCCGACATCGATCAGGAATATCTGCGCCAGGACAGCAACTGGTACATCAGCTGGGGTGATCTCGATGTCGTCTAAGCCCCGCCTGATGATGACCTTTGACATCGAGGACAATTTCGCGCGGGACGAGCTTCGCCGGGATGCCGACTGGGATGCCTATGAGGGTCAGGTCGTACCGAACACGGAAAAGATCGTCGCCATGCTGCAGGCGTTGAAGGCCGATGCGACCTTCTTTGTGCTCGGCAAGGTTGCAGCGCGTCGCCCCGAGGTTGTCAGGTGCATAGCCCGCGCCGGCTTCGAGATCGCCAGTCACGGCTACGCACACGAGCTGGTCCCCCGGATGAACGAGGCCTCCTTCGAGGACGACCTCAAGCGCTCGCTGGGCGCGATCGAGGGAATCTCCGGCAAGAAGGTCGTCGGCTACCGAGCACGATCCTTTTCGATCACGCGAGCGACCCCTTGGGCTTTGGACGTGCTCGCCAGGAACGGCATCGAGTTCGATTCGAGCCTCACGGATACGGAATTCCGGGCGATTACCGGCCAGGCATCCACAGTGCCACGGCGGCTGCCGGAACATCCATTCCTGGAGATTCCAATCAGCACGGCGCAATTCGCGGGTCGGCGGGTCACGGTCTGCGGCGGGAGCGTACTGCGGCTGGCGCCACAGGCACTCTTCGCCAAGGTGCTCGAAACGTCGACCTCGTTCAAGGGATGCCCCATGATCTACTGTCACGCATGGGAGTTCAATCGAGACCAGCCCCGCCGAAAGGTCGGGATGCTGCAGTCGTTGGCGCAAGCCTCCTGGACCTACACCACGCCGCGCAAGGTCGCCAATCTGGCAGAGCGTTTCGAATTCACATCGATACGCAACTACCTGCGTGATAGCCCGCTTTGAGGCCGGCATCCACTTCACATGAACTGGCAACGATCAGTTGGGCAGGAGCATGTAGCTCGGCACATAGCGCTGATCGAATTGCTCACGCTGGTCGCGTCGGCTGAAGGGCGGCGCATGATCGCCGACAACCACAACCAATGGCTTGAGCTGCGATTCACGTAATCGGGTGGCCAGGTGCGCCAGCAGCGCGCCGTGCGCTGCAACCATCTCGCAGACTGTTGTTCCGGTCTTGGCCACTTTGCACAAGGGCAGCAGGTCGTCCGGAATCGATATGGCAGGCAGCGGAATATGCGTATTCAAGGTCAGCGCATAAACGAAGCGACCGGGCCCGGACAGTTCCTGCATCGCGCGGTCGAGCAAGTCCGCGTCGCAGACTCCGCGGAACACCAATCCGCACCGTTGGGTGGCAGCTTGCAGCAGATCTTCTCCAAAAAACTGGTGTTGCAATCCCATCAGAGGCCACCAATGACGCCTGTCGAACATATTGCCGGTGAAACCGTGCAGGCCCACCGTATGCCAACCTGCCGCTGCCAATTGCAGAGGCAGGCAACCCCCGGCGGATGAAGCGTCCAGCGAACGGTAGTCGCTGGCCAGCGAGCAAATGGTGCGCAGTTCGCCTGCAGTCGTGCTGCCTTTGAAGTTCACACGCCGCTCGTTCACCCGGAAGCCGCCCGGCGGCAAGGAGTCCGTCAACCGTCCCCGCAGCCATTCCTGGATCCCGGCATCCCGGTGCAGGCCCAAAGACTCCACCACCACGAGCAGCATCCGGCCATCACGGTGTTTGGCGGCCCAGTCGAGTGCAGCATCCGGGTCCAGCGCCGACGCGCGCGGCGGCAGCCGCTCCAGCGGCCGGGGCTTGTCTTGTGTAGAAAACACGTCTGCGATGTTCATCACCGTGGTGCCGGCGACATTTGCAGCCACGAACCTCTCCGAACGCAACATCGCCCCCGCCGAGCCATTCGATGCATCGGCTGCGTACAGCACCGCAAAGACCAGCAGGAACGGGACAAAGCCGACCTTTCGGCCTTTCAGGTGCCAAGACAACAACCAACCGGCGAGCAGGAAGAAGACCCCCACGCCGATCCGCGGCATATCCAGGAGGTCCGGCCAATGCAAGTCCTGAAAGAAAGTCGTCGCTTGAAGAAGAGCCCGCGGAGAAACAAAGAAGTAGGTGGCTGAAAACGAGACGATTGCGTCTGCCAGCCACGACAGGGCCAGCAGCCGGCGCGCGTCAAGGTAGTTGCCGCCTGTGTCATGCAGCTTTTTGCTGAGTA
>JBBAPI010000005.1:0-232504 GCA_040400915.1 Rubrivivax sp. | reverse complement strand
TGCGCTGGTCGAAGTCTTCGCCGCCCAGGAAGGTGTCGCCGTTGGTCGACAGCACCTCGAACTGCTTTTCGCCATCGACGTCGGCGATCTCGATGATGCTGATGTCGAAGGTGCCGCCACCCAGGTCGAACACCGCGATCTTGCGGTCGCCCTTGCCGTGCTTGTCCAGGCCGAAGGCCAGGGCCGCGGCGGTGGGCTCGTTGATGATGCGCTTGACGTCCAGACCGGCGATGCGGCCGGCGTCCTTGGTGGCCTGACGCTGGCTGTCGTTGAAGTAGGCCGGCACCGTGATCACGGCTTCGGTGACTTCTTCACCGAGGTAGTCCTCGGCCGTCTTCTTCATCTTGCGCAGCACTTCGGCGCTGATCTGCGGCGGCGCCATCTTCTTGCCGCGCACCTCGATCCACGCATCGCCGTTGTCGGCCGCGACGATCTTGTAGGGCATCAGGTCGATGTCCTTCTGCACTTCCTTCTCGGTGAACTTGCGGCCGATCAGGCGCTTGGACGCATACACCGTGTTGCGCGGGTTGGTCACGCTCTGGCGCTTGGCCGAGGCACCGACGAGGATCTCGCCGTCTTCCTGGTAGGCAATGATGGACGGCGTGGTGCGCGCACCTTCGCTGTTCTCGATGACCTTGGTGGTGTTGCCTTCCATGATCGCCACGCACGAATTCGTCGTGCCGAGGTCGATACCGATGATCTTGCCCATGTTCTGATGCTCCTGTGGAGTGTTTGCGGTTGTTCTGGAGTTGTGGACGGGGCGCCGGCTTTCAAGGCAGGGCGCGCCGGTTTCTGGCCAAACCGGCCTATTTCGGCGCTGAAACGGTGACCAGCGCCGGCCGCAGCACGCGCTCGGCAATCAGGTAGCCCTTCTGCAGCACGGCCACCACGGTGCCGGCTTCCTGCTCGGCGGGCTGTACGCTGATGGCCTGGTGCTGATGCGGGTCGAACTTGGTGCCCGGCGGCGGTGCGATGGCCATCACCTTGTTGCGCTCCAGCGCCTGCGTCAGCTGGCGCAGCGTGGCGTGTACGCCTTCGAGCAACTGCTCGGGCGTGGCGTTCTGGATCAGGATGGCCGCTTCCAGGCTGTCGCGCACCGGCAGCAGGCTTTCGGCGAAGGATTCGACGGCGAACTTGCGCGCCTTGGCCATTTCTTCGTCGGCGCGGCGGCGCGTGTTCTCGGCCTCGGCCTTGGCACGCAGGAAAGCATCGGATGCCTCGGTCAGCTTGGCCTGGAGTTCGGCCACCTGCTGCTCGGCTGTCGGGCTGTTTTCCGCGGCTGGCGCTGCATCGGCAGCGGCTTGTTGGTCAGGGCTATCGGGGTTGGAAGGCGTGGTGTTCATGGTGGGTGAGAAGTCGGCTGACGGGGATGTCGAGCCCCAGTCCGCAATTTCAAGAGGGTCATTCGAAAACAGCGCCTGAACGTGGTGGCGGCTCAGCCCGATCCGGGGTCGTCAGCCGGCAGGTCATCGGCGCTGGCACTCCAGCGCTGCCAGTCGGCCAGCACCCGGCGGTTGCGTTTGGTCGGGCGGCCTTGCTCGATGGCGGTGGCCGGCTCCGAGCCCACACGCCGCGCTTCGGCGGCCTGCAGGCGGGCGGCGATGCTGTCGGGCGTCTCGGCGTACAGCCCTTGCGCCGCAGTCGCCGGCCCGCGTGCGCTGCTGAGGGCCAGCACGTGCACGCTGCGCTGCACCGTGCCTTGTCGCAACTGGACCAGGTCACCCACCTTGGGCTCGCGCGAAGCCTTGGCCACCTGGCCGTTGATGCTGACCCGGCCACGGCCGATTTCTTCGCAAGCCAGGCCGCGGGTCTTGAAGAAGCGCGCAGCCCATAGCCACTTGTCCAGGCGCACGCGGGGTTCGTCGGTCATGGCGGTGGGGTGTTCGGGCGGGCCGGCTCAAAGCAGGCCGGCGTCAGCAGTCTTCAGGCGGTGGCACCCATCGCCAAGGCCCGTGCATTTTGCTGAGCCAGTGCGGCATCGTCAGGCGCTGCCTGCGTCGGCCAGCCTTGCAGGTGCTGGGCAGCCAGTTCAGCGAGGGCGTCGGTCCAGGCCGGCAGGTCGTTCAGGCAAGGTACGTAGTTGAAGTCCGTGCCACCGGCTTCCAGGAAGGCGTCGCGCGCTTCCTGCGCGATCTCTTCCAGGGTTTCCAGGCAGTCGGCGACGAAGCCCGGGCACATCACGTCCACCGACTTCACGCCCTGTTCGGCCAGCGCGATCAGGGTGGGTTCGGTGTAGGGCTCCAGCCATTTCGCCTTGCCGAAGCGGCTCTGGAAAGTCACCAGCACGCTGCCCTCGGGCAGCCCCAGGCGTTCCGTCAGCAAACGCGCGGTCTTGTGGCAATGACAGTGGTAGGGGTCCCCCAGGTGCAGCGACCGTTCAGGCACACCGTGAAAGCTCAGCACCAGTTTCTCGCTGCGGCCATGGGCCTGCCAGTGCAACTGCAGGCGTTGCACCAGGGCATCGATGTAGCCCGGGAGGTCGTGGTATTCGTTGATGAAGCGGAACTCGGGCATGCGCCGGGCTTGTTGCGCCCACTGCATGACTTTGTCGTTGACGCTGGCGCTGGTGGCGGCTGCAAACTGCGGGTAGAGCGGCAGCACCAGCACGCGCGTCACCCCGTCCGCGCGCAGGTCGTCCAGCACGGCCGGCAGGCCCGGGTTGCCGTAGCGCATGGCATGCCGCACCTGCACGTGGTGGCCGGCGGCCGCCAGCGTCTGTGCAACCCCCTCGGCTTGACGACGCGTCCAGACCGCCAGCGGCGAGCCGCCTTCCATCCACACCGTGGCGTACTTGGCCGCCGACTTGGCCGGACGCGTGCGCAGGATGATGCCGTGCAGGATGAGCCACCACACGATGCGCGGAATTTCCACCACCCGCGGATCGCTGAGGAATTCAGCCAGGTAACGGCGCAGCGCCGGCGCCGTGGGTTCGTCGGGTGTGCCCAGGTTGACCAGCAGCACAGCGGTTCTTGGCGGCTGGCCGTGCCGGTAGGCGGGTTCGGTGTTGAATGTCATGGGGGCGGTCGGCGACTGGCGCTGCGCAGGGTCAGTTCAGTCAGGATCACCGGCAGATCGACAGGCTTGGTCCAGCAGCCGTTGAAGCCCGCGTTGCGGGCCGGGCCGGCCACCAACCGTTCTTCATCGGCGGTGCACAGGAAGGCCGGCAGGCTGGGCGCGGACAGGCAGGCGCGCAGGGCGGGCAGCAGTTCGTAGCCGTTGGTGTCGGGCAGATGCAGGTCGATGACCAGAAAATCGGGGTTCCAGCCCCGGGCGAGTTCCAACGCTTCGGCGCCCGTCAGGGCCGTCTCGACTTCAACGTCGGGCACGTGGCGACAGGTTTCCACGAACAGCAGCGTGTTGACGCGGTCGTCATCGACATACAGCACCTTCATGGTCAGCGCAGCGGCAGCAAAGGCAGCGGTTGGGTGTCGGCGAAGCGCAGCACATCGAAGCTGACGCAGGCCGACGCAGGGTCGCTGGGCGATCCACCCAGACCGATGCTGCCGCTGCCATGCAGGGTGCAGGCACCCCGGCGCAGGCTGACGATTTCGCCGTCGTTGAAGCGCACATAGGTGCCGTTGTAGCTGAGGTCGGCCAGTTGGAAACTGCCACTGTGCCAGTCGACCCGGGCGTGCGAACGCGACACCCGCGAGTCGTCCACGCAGAATGCCGCTTGCGGGCTGCGGCCCAAGACCACCGGCATCTGCGCACTGGCGAAGACCAGATGCTGTCCGCCCCACATCAGGCGCAGCCCATCGGGTTCCTGCATGACGCCGACGTCACCGAACTGGGTCACGGCCATCTCGCTGTTGGCACCGCGCCGGCCGCCCATCACATGCACCTGCACGGGTTCGGCGCGGCCGCGCAGCACGAGCTTGTCGAGGCTGCGAAAGCGCGACCGCAGTTCCAGTGTCAAACCCTGCAACACATCCACGGTGACCAGGGTCTCATTGTCGCCGGCATGGTCGAGCAGCCGCGCCGCGACGTTGACCGCATCGCCAAAGCAATCGCCCGACATCTCGACCACTTCACCGCGCGCCATGCCGACTTGCAGCCGCAGCCCGCGCAGGCCGGATGAAGCCCCCCTTTCGCTGCCGCGCATGACCATGCCGTCGAGCAGGTCGTGCATCTGCATCGAGGCCTGTATGGCCGGCGTGGCCGACTCGAAGACGGCCATCAGCCCGTCACCCAGGGTCTTGACGACATGCCCGCTGTTGCCATTCACCGGCGCCGCCAAGGCATTCACGCAATGCGTCACCACCGAAGTGGCTTCGGCATTGCCCAGGGTCTCGTACAGCGCCGTGCTGCCGCGCAAATCGGCGAACAGGACGGTGCGGTCGGAGATGCGGGTCATGGCACTGGAAGTGTAGGGGCCTGCTCTGGGTTGGCCCGAATCAAGCCGTCGATTACAGGTTGTCCAGGTAGGTGCGCAGCTTGTCCGACCGGCTCGGGTGCTTGAGCTTGCGGATGGCCTTGGCCTCGATCTGGCGGATGCGCTCGCGCGTCACGTCGAACTGCTTGCCGACTTCTTCCAGCGTGTGGTCGGTGGACATCTCGATGCCGAAGCGCATGCGCAGCACCTTGGCTTCGCGCGGGGTCAGGCTGTCGAGGATGTCCTTCACCACATCGCGCAGGCCGGCCTGCATCGCGGCGTCGACCGGGGCCACGTTGTTGGTGTCCTCGATGAAGTCGCCCAGGTGGCTGTCGTCGTCGTCGCCGATCGGCGTTTCCATGCTGATCGGCTCTTTGGCGATCTTCATGATCTTGCGGATCTTGTCTTCCGGGATCTCCATCTTCTCGGCCAGCGTCGGGGCATCGGGCTCGAAGCCGAATTCCTGCAGGTGCTGCCGCGAGATGCGGTTCATCTTGTTGATCGTCTCGATCATGTGCACCGGGATGCGGATGGTGCGCGCCTGGTCGGCAATGGACCGCGTGATGGCCTGGCGGATCCACCACGTGGCGTAGGTGCTGAACTTGTAGCCGCGGCGGTATTCGAACTTGTCCACGGCCTTCATCAAACCGATGTTGCCTTCCTGGATCAGGTCGAGGAACTGCAGGCCGCGGTTGGTGTACTTCTTGGCGATGGAGATGACCAGGCGCAGGTTGGCCTCGATCATTTCCTTCTTCGCATCGCGGCTGGCCTTCTCGCCCTCGTTCATCTTCTTGTTGATGAGCTTGAGGTCTTCCAGCGGCACGACGGCGCGGGCCTGCAGGTCGAACAGCTTCTGCTGCAGTTCCTGCACCGCCGGCAGGTTGCGCGACAGGATGTGGCTGTAGGGCTTGCCCGCCGCAATTTCCTTCTCGGCCCACTTCTGGTTCATCACGTTGGGCGGGAAGGTCTTGATGAAGTGGTCCTGCGGCATGCCGCACTTGTCCACCGCGATCTTGCGAATTTCCCGTTCGTAGCGGCGCACGTCGTCGACCTGGCTGCGCAGGATGTGGCACAGCTTCTCGATGGTCTTGACCGTGAAGCGGATGGTCATCAGGTCTTCGCTGATGGCCAGCTGGGCCTTGTTGTAGGAGACCGACTTGTAGCCGTCCTTCTCGTAGGACTTGCGCATCTTGTCGAAGTGCAGGCGCAGGTTGGCGAACTTCTCCAGCGCCTGCTTCTTCAGCTCTTCGAGTTTCTTGGTCAGCGCCTTGCTGCCGCCGTTGCCGTCGTCGTCGTCTTCTTCGTCGAATTCGTCGAAGTCTTCTTCGGCCACATAGTCGTCGGCCTCGTCTTCGGCGACGAAGCCATCGACGGCTTCGCTGATCTGCATCTCGCCCTTGCCGATGCGGTCGGCCATGGCCAGGATTTCAGCGATGGTCGTCGGGCTGGCGCTGATCGCCAGCATCATGGCCTGCAGGCCCCCTTCGATGCGCTTGGCGATTTCGATCTCGCCCTCACGCGTCAGCAGCTCGACGGTGCCCATTTCGCGCATGTACATGCGCACCGGGTCGGTGGTGCGGCCGAATTCGCTGTCCACGGTGGACAGCGCGGCTTCGGCGGCTTCTTCGGCCTCTTCCTCGGTGGCGGTGGTGGCACCACCGCCGGCGACCAGCAGCGTGGCGGCGTCGGGCGCCTGCTCGTACACGGCGATGCCCATGTCGTTGAGCATGCTGATGATGGCCTCGAGGATTTCCTCGTTGATCAGCTTCTCGGGCAGGTGGTCGTTGATTTCCTGGTGCGTCAGGAAGCCGCGCGTCTTGCCCATCTTGATGAGCGTCTTCAGCTCCTGGCGGCGCTTGGCGGCTTCTTCTTCGGTGAGGGTGGTTTCCTCGAGGCCGAATTCGCGCATCAGGGCGCGCTCTTTGGCGCGCGATACCTTCATGCGCAGCGGTTTGGCCTTGACGACCTTCTCGCCTTCGACTTCGGCGGCAACTTCGGTCTCGGCTTCTACCTCGACTTCGCCTTCCAGATCGGCTTCGATGTCGGCCATGTCGAGTTCTTCGACCGGCGCTGACTTCTTCACCTCAGCGGCCTTCTTGGCGGGCTTGGCGGCGGCTTTGCCCGCCTTGGCCACGGCGACCTTGGACTTGCCTTCAGGCTCGGCGGCCAGCGCCAGCGCGGCTGACTTGGCCGGCTTGCTGGCCGCGCCACCGGCCTTGGCCGGCTTGGTCGCGAGGGGTTGGGAGGCAGGGGCAGCGGTCTTCTTGGCAGTCATGCGGTTCCTTGGGCAGAAGCGGGCGTCACAGGACTTGCATGCACCACGCCGCCGCCCCATCCCGATACTCCGGGCAGGGCGCGCTGGGTCACGCAGGTCGGGCAGGCAAGCTCAGGTGAACTCATCGGGTGAGCAGCATTCCGGTTGATCGGACGGACGGGTGAGCGGGTGACCGGTGTTGCCCTTGTTCGAAGGGGATGGTCGGGGCTCGGAAATCCCGTCTGGGGTGCTGCCGTCACTCTTGCCGCGGCGACAAACCGTGGATTATACCCACAACCCATTGAAATCAACGTCTTGCGGGATGCTGGTCGGCCAATTCGCGTTCGGCTTTGCGGTGTTCGCGGATGCGGGCGTCGAGTTCGCCGATACGGTGCAGTTGCTCGCGTTCGGTGTGGCCCTGTGCAATCAAGGCTTCCATGTCCTGGCGCAGCGCGGCGATCCACATGCGGTGCAGGACCAGCCGCAAATCTTCGAAACCCTGTTCTTCATCGACCACCGCCGCGTTCACCCAGCCCCGGGCTTCAGCGCACCAGGCCTCTTCGGCCAGCAGCGGGTCCAGCGCAGCCCAGGTCACCGGCCCGTGTTCCATCAGTTGCCGTTCCAGCCAGGCCACGACCAGGCCATGCGATCCGCTCAAGCCGTGCAGCAGTTCCTGGTCCTCGCGCGACAGGCGTTCCAGCCAGTCGGCATGCCGCAGCAGCAGGCGCAGGGCCAGGTCGGCGGTGCCGGCCGGTGCCTGGCGGCCTGAGCGACGCAGCGGGGGTGTGCTGTAGGCCGGTGCGCGGGTGGCTGGGCGCGGTACCGCTGCAGCGGCTGCAACGGCCGTGCCCCAGAGTGAACTCAGGTCCGCCGCTTCCAGCTGCGCCTGGCGGGCCAGCTCGGGCAGCAGTTGCCGCTTCAACGCACCGTCGGGCAGTGCCATCCAGAGTGGCTTGGCCTGCGCCAGCATGCGCGCGCGGCCTTCGGCGGTTTGCAGGTCGGCGTCCTCGCCGGCCTGCGCGATCAATTGCCGCGACAGCGGCACGGCCTGGGTCACCTGGGCTTCGAAGGCGGCGGGGCCCTGTTCACGCACGTAACTGTCCGGGTCGTGCTCGGGCGGCAGGAACAGAAAGCGCACGGTGCGCAGGTCGCTGGCGTGGGGCAGGGCGGCCTCCAGGGCGCGGCCGGCAGCGCGTCGCCCGGCGGCGTCGCCGTCGAAGCTGAAGACCACCGAGTCGGTGTGGCGGAAGAGCTTCTGCACGTGATCGGCGGTGCAGGCCGTGCCCAGCGTGGCGACGGCGTTGGCGAAACCCGATTGGGCCAGCGCGACGACGTCCATATAGCCCTCGACCACCAGCACGTAGCCCTTGTCGCGCAACGCCTGGCGGGCTTCGAACAGGCCGTAGAGCTCGCGCCCTTTGCTAAACAGCGGGGTTTCCGGCGAGTTCATGTACTTGGGCTTGCTGTCGTCCAGCACGCGGCCGCCGAAGCCGATGACCGAGCCGTCCACCGACCGGATGGGGAACATCACGCGGTCGCGGAACCAGTCGTAGCGGCTGCGTTCATCGACCGTGTTGTCGGCGCGTTCCGCCGGCTTGCCAGGGGCGGCATCGCGCGGCTCTTCCGCCTCTTTCAGCCTGACCAGGCCGGCTTCTTCCAGCAGCGGGTCGTCGTAGCGCGGAAAGACCCCGGCCAGCGTGCGCCAACCCGGCGGCGCGTAGCCGAGGCCGAAGCGCGCAGCCACGGCGCCCGTCAAGCCGCGGCGTTTCAGGTAGTCCACCGCGCGGGGCGTGGCGCGCAGTTGCGCGCGGTAGAAATCCGCTGCTTTCGTCAGCACCTCGCCCAGCGAGGTGCGGCGGTCGCGCAAGGTGTTGCGCCGCTCGCGTTCTTCGGCGCTGACCTGCTCTTCGGGCACGGTCAGGCCGACGCCTTGCGCGAGGTCGCGCACAGCCTCGACGAAGCTCAGGCCCAGGTGTTCGGTGAGGAAGCGGATGGCGTCGCCGCTGGCACCGCAGCCGAAGCAGTAGTAGAACTGTTTGGACGCGCTGACGGAGAAGCTCGGTGACTTCTCGCCATGGAAGGGGCACAGGCCCATGAAATTGGCGCCGCCGCGCTTGAGTTCGACGTGGCGGCCGACCACCTCGACGATGTCGACGCGGGAGATCAGTTCTTGCAGGAAGCCGGGCGGGATCACCGCTCGAGTCTAGACAAGTCGCCGCCACCCAGCCCTGCCGGCTGGCGCCGCTGCGGTCGACCCGAGCCGGCGCGATCCGCAGCGGCTGGCATGTTCAGGCTGGCAAGACCAGCCGCAAAGGCCCATTGCGCGCCCAGGCCGTGACCTCCTCGCGCAGCAGGTAGAGGGTGCGCGGGTGGGCTTCGGGCCAGGCGGGGCGGTCCCAGCCCAGCAGGGCGTCGCGGCCGCGCGCCCGCAGCGTCAGGGCCCGGGGGTCCACATCGTCCCGGGCATGGCACTTGATGGCGGCCAGCCTCAGGCACAGCACCTGCCAGGCAAAGGTCTCGTTGGCCAGTTGCGGCTCGATCTTGCGCAGCCCGCCGCGCTGCCCCAGCACCAGGTCGGCGATGCGCCTTTGCTGGCTCTGCGAGAACCCGGCGGCGTCGACATGGGCCAGCAGGTAGGCGCTGTGGCGGTGGTGGTCGTGGTGCGAGACCATCAAACCCAGTTCATGCAAGGCGCAGGCCCAGGCCAGTTCGCGGCGGGCTTCCGATTCGGCATCGGGCACGGCGGCGTCGAAGGCGGCGAGCGCGACGGCAGCCACCCGGGCGGCCTGACCCCGGTTCACGGCAAAGCGCTGCTGCAGCTCGGCCACGGTGGCGTCGCGCATGTCGGTGACCTTGCCGCGCTGGCGGGCCATCAGCCGTTCGTGCAGGTCGATCACCACGCCCTGGCGCAGCGCGCCCTTGGCCGGCCACAACTCGTCGATGCCGAAGTTCGCGGCCAGCGTGTACAGGATGGCCAGGCCCCCGGGCAACACCGCGTGGCGGTCGGCCTTCAGGCCGGGCAGGTCGATCTTGCCGATCTCGCCGGCTTCCAGGCAGCGTTCGATGCACCAGCGCAAGCCGGCCGGCGTGATGCGGCCGTCGGTGATGCCGGCGGTCTGCAACAGCTGCGACACCGCGCCGGCCGTGCCCGATGAACCCAGCGCGCGCGTCCAGTGCTCGCGGGCGAAGGGCTGCAGGGCCTCTTCCAGTTCGGCGCCTGCGGCGACTTGCGCAGCGCGAAAGCCGGCCTCGGTGATGCGGCCGCCCTCGAAGAAGCGCAGCGACAGGCTGACGCAGCCCACGCTGAAGGACTCCGACACCAGCGGCGTGCGGCCGCGGCCCAGGATGAGTTCGGTGCTGCGCCCGCCGATGTCGATGACCAGACGCGGCGCTTCGCTGGGCTGCAGGTGGGCCACGCCGGCATGGATCAGCCGGGCTTCCTCGCGCCCCGAGATGACCTCGATCGGAAAACCCAGCGCTTCCTGCGCGCGCAGCAGAAAGGCGTTGCGGTTGCGCGCCTCACGCAGCGTCTGGGTGGCCACGGCGCGCACCTGGCCGGGTTCGAAGCCGGCCAGTCGTGCCGAGAAGTGCCGCAGGCAGGCCAGTCCTCGCTGCGCGGCTTCTTCGGACAGCATGCCGTTCGCGTCGAGACCGCCGCCCAGGCGCACCGTGTCCTTGAGGTAATCGATGCGGCGGTAGCGGCCGCCTTGTTGTGCGCCCGGCAGTTGACCGATCTCCAGCCGAAAGCTGTTCGATCCCATGTCGATGGCGGCGAGCGGGCCGTTCGGTTTGACGCTGGATTCCATCAGGGGATCGTACCCGCGGGCCTTCCTACAATCCGCGATCTCACCTCCCCGCTGGGTCCCCGCCATGCTGAAGCCTGAAATCAACACCCCGGTGCACGGCGCCGCGGACGTCAACCGCCGCGAGTTCGTCCGCAAGACCGTCGGCAGCGGCTTTGCCGCGGCGGTGCTGCCCGTGGCTGCGCAGACCATCCGGACTTCGGCCGAAGGCCTGCTGGCCGGCGAGGTGCTCATCCCGGTGGGTGACTTCAAGATGCCGGCCTATCGCGCCGTGCCGGCGGGCAAAGGCCGGGCGCCGGTGGTGCTGGTGATCAGCGAGATCTTCGGCGTGCACGAGCACATCGCCGATGTCACCCTGCGCCTCGCGCGGGCCGGCTATTGCGCCATCGCGCCCGAGTTGTTCGTGCGCCAGGGCGATGCCGGTGCCTACGGCGAGATCGCCAAGCTGATGGCCGAGGTCGTGTCGAAAGTGCCCGACGCCCAGGTCATGGGTGACCTGGACGCCACGCTGGCCTGGGCCCGCGCCCAGGGCCATGACACCGACCGGCTGGGCATCACCGGCTTCTGCTGGGGCGGACGCATCACCTGGCTGTATGCCGCGCACAACCCCGGCGTGAAGGCCGGTGTGGCCTGGTACGGGCGGCTGGTCGGCAGCCCGACGCCGCTCAGCCCGAGCCACCCGATCGACGCGGTCGGCCAGCTGAACGCGCCGGTGCTGGGCCTGTATGGCGGGCAGGACGCCGGCATACCGCTGGAAACCGTCGAGAAGATGAAGCTGGCGCTGGCCGGCGGCAGCGCGGCGGCGCGACGCAGCCGCTTCACGGTCTACCCCGACGCCCCGCACGCTTTCCACGCCGACTACCGCAGCAGCTACCGCCAGGCCGATGCCGAGGACGGCTGGCGGCGCGCCCTGGCCTGGTTCAAGGACCAAGGCGTGGCCTGATGGCAGGGCTGCGGTGATCCTGTTCTACATCGTCGTCGCCACGGCGGCCGGCGGTGTGCTGTCGGTGTTGATCGCCGCGTCGCTGACGCAGGCGGTGCTGGGGCGTGTCGTCAAGAACATGGTCAGCCTGTCGGCCGGCGTGCTGCTCGGCACGGCGCTGCTCAATGTGCTGCCCGAGGCTTTCGAAAGCAAGACCCCGCCGCACAAGCTCTTTGCCACGCTGCTGGGCGGCCTGCTGTTCTTCTGGCTGCTGGAGAAAGCCGAGCTCTACCGCCACGTGCACCACCATGAGGGCGACGGCCACGGCCATCACCACCATTTCGACGCGCAGCAGGCCGGGCGCGGCGGCCTCAGCGTGCTGGTGGGCGACACGGTGCACAACTTCTGCGACGGGGTGATCATCGCGGCGGCCTTTCTGGCCAACCCGGGGCTCGGCCTGGTGACGGCGCTGGCCATCATGGCCCACGAGATTCCCCAGGAGGCGGGCGACTACATCGTGCTGCTGAACGCCGGCTTCTCACGCCGCAAGGCGCTGCTCTTCAACGCCATCTCGGGCCTGGCGGCGGTGGCGGGCGGCGTGCTGGGCTACTTCGTCGTCGGCCCCTGGCAGTGGGTGATGCCCTACCTGCTGGTGGTGGCCTCGAGCAGCTTCGTCTACGTGGCCGTGGCCGACCTGCTGCCGCAGTTGCAGCAGCGGCTGGCCTGGCGCGAAACGCTGTTGCAGGTGGCCTGGCTGGCTGCCGGCCTGGGCTTGGTCTTGCTGGCGATGGCCGGCTTGAAATAACGGTTCAGCGCACCACCAGCACCGGCAGCCTGCTGTGGGTCAGCACTTTCTGCGTCTCGCTGCCCAGCAGCAAGGCGCTCATGCCGCGCCGGCCGTGCGAGGCCATCACGATGAGGTCGCAGTCCTGCGCCTTGGCCTGGTCGAGGATGGCCTCCCAGGCATGCAGTGCCTCCACGGTGTAACCCTTGCAGCTCACGTCGGCGGCCATGGCGGCATCGGTGGCCACCTTGACGCGGGCCGAGGCCACGCGCTCCTGGGTGTCGAAATATTCCTGCGGCGGCACCGGCTGCATCTCGGAGATGGCGCTGTAGGGGAAGGGTTCCTTCACCGCCAGCACGCTCAACTCGGCACCTGCCAGGCGGGCCAGGGCGATCGCCGACTCCAGGGCCTTGGCCGTGATGTCGGATCCGTCGGTGGGGAAGAGGATGCGGTGGTACATGAGGGCTCCTTCGGGGCGGCGCAGGCGGCTGCGCCCATGCCTTCAGTGTCCCCACAACGGCCCAGCCGCCCCTTGATGCGTGTCAAGCCATCAGGTGGGCGTCGGGCCCAGGCCCATCTCGCGCCGGTACCACGCGTGGAAGTGCTGCATGCCGTCTTCCATCGGGCTCTGGTAGGGCCCCGCGTCGTCGTCGCCGCGCAACATCAGCGCCCGCCGGCCGGCGTCCATGCGCAGCGCGATCTCGTCGTCCTCGACGCAGGTCTCCATATAGGCCGCCTGCTGCGCGTCGACGAACTCACGCTCGAAGGCGACGATTTCTTCGGGGTAGAAGAACTCGACCAGGTTCAGGGTCTTCTGCGGCCCCTGCGGGAACAGCGTGGACACCACCAGCACGTGGGGATACCACTCGACCATCACGGTCGGGTAGTAGGTCAGCCAGATCGCGCCCTGCGGCGGCGGCTCGCCGTTGCGGTAGTTCAGCACCGCCTGCTGCCAGCGCGCGTAGGCGTCCGAGCCGGCGCGCGACCAGGAGGCCTGCACACCCACGGTCTGTACCGAATGGTGGCGGCCGAATTCCCACTTCAGGTCTTCGCAGCTGACGAAACCGCCCAGGCCGGGGTGGAAGGGGCCGACGTGGTAGTCCTCGAGGTAGACCTCAATGAAGGTCTTCCAGTTGTAATCGCATTGGTGGAGATGGGCGCGGTCGAAGACAAAGCCGCTGAAGTCGAGGTCGTGCGCGGCGCCCAAGGCGGCCAGGTCGGTGGCCACCGAGCGGCCGTTGTGCTCGAAGACCAGGCCCTGCCAGGTCTGCAGCGGGTAGTTGCGCAGGTTCAGGCCCGGGTCTTCGTCGAAATGCGGTGCACCAACCAGGGCGCCGTGCAGGTCATAGGTCCAGCGGTGCAGCGGGCAGACGATGTGCCGGCCTGCGTTGCCGCGGCCCTTCAGCATCACGGCCTGTCGGTGGCGGCAGACGTTGCTGACGAGTTCGATCCCGTCGGCGGTGCGCACCAGCGCCCGTCCTTCGCCTTCTTGCACCAGGGCCAGATGGTCGCCGACCTCCGGCACGGCCAGGGCGTGCCCCAGGTAGCGCGGTGCGTGTTGAAAGATGAGTTCCTGTTCCTGCTGGAACAGACTCGCGTCAAAGTAGCTGGAAACTGAAAGTTGAGTGCCGCTTTTTGAATTGGCGCGCTCAAGAGCTTCGAGACAAATGCTCAGGTCCGACATGATCCGACTGGATCCTCCTTGTCAAGGACATCGACCCGCCGCCCGGTGGCCCCGCGGGCGGCAAACGTGAACCTTCGGCCCCGTTGATGCCAGGCCTAAGGGTCGGCGATTCTAGCCGTGGCACTTTCAGATGAGGACCGCTCGGACCGGCGTGGCACCATTGTCTAGAATCGGAGCTTCCAATTTCATGTTCCGAAATGGCCCTCAGCGCAGCAGCACCCATGACAGCCCCCGCCACCTACGAGCAAGCCCTGGCCGAACTCGACCGCCTGGTGGCGCAGATGGAAGGCGGACAACTGCCGCTGGACCAGTTGCTCGACGGTTACCGCCGCGGGGCCGAACTGCTGAATTTCTGCCGGGCCAAGCTGCAGGACGTCGAGGCGCAGGTCAAGGTGCTGGACGACGGGCAGCTCAAGGCCTGGACCGCGGCATGAAGGCCCCCGATTTCGACGCCTGGTCGCGCCTGCAACTGCTGGCGGTCGAATCGGCGCTGGAGAAATGGGTGCCCTCGGCAGCCCCCGCCGGCCTGGGCCTGGCGATGCGCTACGGCGTGCTCGACGGTGGCAAGCGTCTGCGGCCCTTGCTGGTTCTGGCCAGTTGCCAGGCCGTGGCCGGTCAGGCCGAGGCCGCGATGCGGGCGGCCGTGGCGGTGGAATTGATCCACGCCTATTCGCTGGTTCACGACGACATGCCCTGCATGGACAACGACGTGCTGCGCCGGGGCAAGCCCACCGTCCATGTTCAATTCGGCGAAGCGCAGGCCATGTTGGCTGGCGATGCCATGCAGGCCCTGGCCTTCGAGGTGCTTACCCCAGACAGCGGCGTCGAACCGGCCCTGCAGGCCCGCCTGACGGCCTTGCTGGCCCGGGCGGCCGGTCATGCCGGCATGGCGGGCGGGCAGGCCATCGACCTGGCCAGCATCGGCCACGCGCTGGATGAAGCGGCGCTGCGCGATATGCACCGCCGCAAGACCGGCGCCTTGTTGCAGGCCAGCGTGATGATGGGGGCGGCTTGCGGTGCCTGCAGCGCCACGGCCACCGCCGCGCTCGGCGACTATGGCGCGGCGCTGGGCCTGGCCTTTCAGGTGGTGGACGACATCCTGGACGCGACGCAGGCCTCGGAAACGCTGGGCAAGACCGCCGGCAAGGATCTGCATCACAACAAGCCCACCTATGTCACCGTGCTGGGGCTGGGCGCGGCCCGCCGGCACGCCGACGAATTGCGCGAACAGGCGCACGCCGCCTTGGCCCGCACCGGCCTGGGCGGTGCGGCCGGCCTCTTGTCGGTTCTGGCCGACAAGGTCGTCGAACGAGACAACTGACATGAAAAAGATACTCGACAAGATCGACAGCCCCGCCGACCTGCGCCGCTTGAGTCGCGCTGATCTGCCGGGTCTGGCCACCGAACTGCGCGAGTTCGTGCTGAACACCGTCAGCCAGACGGGCAATGGGCACCTGGGCAGCAACCTGGGCACGGTGGAACTGACGATCGCGCTGCACTACGTGTTCAACACGCCCAACGACCGCATCGTCTGGGACGTCGGCCACCAGACCTATCCGCACAAGGTCATCACCGGCCGCCGCGAGCGCATGCACACGCTGCGCCAGCTGGGCGGCATCGCCGGCTTTCCCAAGCGCGACGAAAGCGAGTACGACACCTTCGGCACGGCCCACAGCAGCACCAGCATCAGCGCCGCACTGGGCATGGCGCTGGCCAGCAAGCTCCAGGGCGAAGACCGCAAGGCGGTGGCCGTCATCGGCGACGGCGCGATGACCGCCGGCATGGCCTTCGAGGCCCTGAACAACGGCGGCATCAGCCACGCCGGCATGCTGCCCAACCTGCTGGTGGTGCTCAACGACAACGACATGTCGATCAGCCCGCCTGTGGGTGCGCTGAACAAATACCTGGCGCGGCTGATGAGCGGCAATTTCTACGAGGCGGCCCGCGAAAGCGCCAAGGCGGTGCTGAAGAACGCGCCTCCCTTGTTCGAGCTGGCCCGGCGCTTCGAGGAACACGCCAAGGGCATGGTCGTGCCTGGCACCATCTTCGAGGAATTCGGCTTCAATTACGTCGGCCCCATCGACGGTCACGACCTCGACGCACTCATCCCGACACTGGAAAACCTGCGTGCCAAGAAGGGCCCGCAGTTCCTGCACGTAGTCACCAAGAAGGGCTATGGCTACAAGCTGGCCGAGGCCGACCCGGTGAAATACCACGCCGCCTCGACCAAGTTCAACCCGGCTGAAGGCTTCCCGCCCAGCAAACCCAGCAAGCCGGCGTTCATGCATGTCTTCGGCCAGTGGCTGTGCGACATGGCCGAGGTCGATGACAAGCTGGTGGCCATCACCCCGGCGATGCGCGAAGGCTCGGGCATGGTCGAATTCCACAAGCGCTTTCCCAGGCGCTATTTCGACGTCGGCATCGCCGAGCAGCATGCCGTCACATTCGCCGGCGGCCTGGCTTGCGAGGGCCTGAAGCCGGTCGTCGCGATCTACAGCACCTTCCTGCAGCGCGGCTACGACCAGCTGATCCACGACGTGGCGCTGCAGAACCTGCCGGTGGTGTTCGCGCTGGACCGCGCCGGCATCGTCGGCGCCGACGGCCCGACGCACGCCGGCGCCTACGACATCGCTTTCGTGCGCTGCATCCCGAACATGGCGATGTTGACGCCCAGCGACGAGAACGAATGCCGCCAGGCGCTGACCACGGCTTTCCGCCACAACGGCCCGGTGGCCGTGCGCTACCCGCGGGGCGTCGGCGCTGGTGTGGCCATCGAGCCGGCGCTGAACACCTGGCCCTGGGGCAAGGGCGTGGTCCGCAAACAGGGCCAGCGCATCGCCATCCTGGCCTTCGGTACGCTGCTGCACGCCGCACTGAAGGCGGGCGCATCGCTCGGCGCCACGGTGGCCGACATGCGCTTCGCCAAGCCGCTGGACGCCGAACTGGTGCTCGAACTGGCGCGCACGCACGACGGTCTGGTGACGGTGGAGGAGGGCTGCGTGGCGGGCGGCGCGGGCAGCGCGGTGCTGGAATGCCTGGCCGCCGCGGGCGTGCTCGTGCCGGTGCTGCAACTGGGCCTGCCCGATGTGTTCACCGAGCACGGTGACCCGGCCAAGATCCTGGCCTTGTGCGGGCTGGACGCCAGCGGCATCGAGCAGGCCATACTGCAGCGTTACGGCAGCCGGCCTGCGCTGGCTGCAGCCAACGCCTGAAGCGCCATCCCGGTCGTTGCAGCGGCGTGCTGTAACCCGGGTGACCGTGCTGGCACCGATTCGGTGTCATCCTTGCCTGACCCATGATGAATTCCTCGCCCCCCCTGAACAGCATGAACCTGACCGAGGCGCTGCAAATCCCCGACACGCAAAGTGCCGCCGACGAGCGCCACCTGGCCATCCAGCGGGTGGGCATCAAGGACATCCGCTACCCGCTGCAACTGACGGTGGCCGGCGCGGTGCAAACCACCGCCGCGCTGTGGTCGCTGGACGTGGCCTTGCCCGCCGAGAAGAAGGGTACCCACATGTCGCGCTTCGTGGCCTGGCTGGACGCGCTGGCGCTGTCGGGTGAGCCCCTGGACGCCGCCACGCTGCGCCGCCTGCATGCGGCCATGCTGGACAAGCTGGGCGCCCAGGAAGGCCGCATCGAGGCCGCCTTCAGCTTCTTCCTGCGCAAGCGCGCGCCGGTGTCGGGCGTGCAGAGCCTGCTCGACTACCAGGGCCGCTGGATCGCCGAGACGCGCGACGGCGTGACGCGCGTGCACGCCGAGGTGGCGGTGCCGGTGAAGAGCCTGTGTCCGTGTTCCAAGGAAATCTCGGACTACGGCGCGCACAACCAGCGCTCGCTGGTGACCATCCGCGCCGAGGTGCTGGACGGCGCCTTGCCGCCCATCGGCTGGCAGGAACTGGTGCGTTACGCCGAGGACCAGGCGTCCAGCGAAATCTGGCCTCTGCTCAAGCGCCCCGACGAGAAGTGGGTCACCGAGCGCGCCTACCAGAACCCCAAGTTCGTCGAGGACCTGGTGCGCGACGTGGCGCTGGCCTTGAATGCCGACGCCCGCATCGGCCGTTACCGGGTGGATGTCGAGAATTTCGAGTCCATCCACAACCACTCGGCTTACGCCCGCATAGAGCGCAGCTGAGCCTCCCGGCGCCCATGCAAAACGCCCCTGCTCCAGGGGCGTTTTGCATGGGCGGGCGCCACAGGGGTACCCGCCTTCCCGTCGCCATGGCTTGCCGTCCGCGATGCCCGTCGTGCCCGTCACGCTGTGGGCGGCTTGTAGGACTTTGCCTGACAGGGTGCCTAGAAGAAGGCTCACGGCCGCGACGGAAATGGGCTGATGACGCCATCCATTTCAAATCCCTACAGTCTGTTTCATCGACTCCGCCTACCCCCAGGCACTGAACGTCAACCGCTGGAGCAAGACCATGACTTCTGACCAAATCCTCGCCGAGATCCGTGAAGCCAACCTGTCCTACCTGATGCTGGCGCAGAGCCTGGTGCGCAGCGACAAGGAACAAGCCCTGTTCCGCCTGGGTGTCAGCGAAGACACCGCCACGCTGATCGGCACGCTGACACCGGCGCAGATGATGAAGATCGCCGGCGGCAACACGCTGCTGTGCCGCTTCCGCATGGACGACGACCTGGTGTGGAACCTGCTGACCAACCACGGCAAGGGCGCGGCCAACGACGGCATGAGCCGCTTGCACGCCTCCATCCTGATGGCCGGCCGCCATCAAGAAGCAGCCTGACCCCACAGCGCCCGATTTCCAGGAGAACAAGACCATGGCACGAAGCAAAAGCATCGTCGGCGAAGCCCGGCAGATCGAACGCGCAATCACGCTGATCCAGCTGGGTGCCCGGCTGCAGGTTCTGGAGAGCGAAACCGACCTGAGCTACGAGCGCCTGCTTCGCCTGTACAAGGAAGTTGCCGGCAAGAGCCCGAGCAAGGGCCAGCTGCCGTTTTCGACCGACTGGTTCATGACCTGGCAGCCGAATATCCATGCCAGCCTGTTCCTGAACATCCACGAGTACCTGAACAAGGCGGCAGCGCTGGACGAGATCGACACCGTCATCAAGGCCTATCAGCTCTACACCGAGCAGATGACGACCCAGGGCCTGGAGCCGCTGCTCAGCGTCACGCGCGCCTGGCGACTGGTCAAGTTCGTCGACAACGGCATGCTCACCATGACCGCCTGCAAACAGTGCGGCGGCCACTTCGTGACCCACCCGCACGAGATCGCCCGCCACTACGTGTGCGGTCTGTGCAACCCACCGGCTCGTGCCGGCAAGGGCAAGCTGGCGGGCTCGCTGGGCGCCCAGGCTGCCAAGTCCCTGGCTTTGAGCCTCGAAATGGAACATTGATCACAAAGTACCCTGGATTTCTGCACCTGCGTGCCGATATCGTTCTCAGGTTGAACGAGTTTTCGTTTTGTCTCCTCCTGGCACAGTGCGCTGTGCTTTGTGGCGGGTCCTTCGGGACCCGCATTTTTTTGCCCGTTCGCAGCGGGCCCGGCGGCCGGTTCAGGCGCTCAGTGGCCCTGTCGACCGACAACTGGTCGCCCAAGACCCGCCAGTTCGGCCCTTGCCCTGCCTCAGGCTGTTCGCCGGCCCGCCGATATCCCGGGTGTAGCCGGTGCCCCTGCCACCGGCATGGCCCAGGCGACCTTGAAGCTCATCCCTTTTTCATCCCAGTACCTGCGGCTCGACGATCCGCTGCCGTTCGGCCTGCGCGACGCCACGGGCCGTCTGCTGCTGGCTGCCGGGCAGACCTTGCCCAGTGAAGGCCGCCTCTTCGAGTTGCGCGGACAGCCCTTGTACGCCGTCGAACACGAAGCCGCCGACTGGACGCGCCGACTGGCCGCCGTGGTGGACGTGGTGCTGCGCCAGGGCGGCTCGCTGAAGGACCTGGCCGCGGCGCGGCCCGAAGCGGCGCCGGTGGCGGCAACGCGTGACGGCGCGGCGGCGGCACTGAGTTTCCCCGAGCAGTGGGATGCGCTGATCTCGCAACTTGAAGGTGCTTTGCGCGACGTGCAGCCAGCCTCCGAATGGCGCTCGCGGCTGCTGGGCCTGCACGGCCGGGCGCGCCTGTTGTTCCAGCGCCGGCCCGATGCCTCGATCTACTGCCTGGCCTACGAATCCATCCACACCACGCAGCGCTACAGCTGTCGACACGCCTTGCTGGTCATGGGTGTGAGCGAATTGATGGCCGGCGTATTGGGCTGGCCCGCGGCCTGGGCGGACAGCCTGGGCCTGGCGGCGCTGGCCATGAACGTCAGCATGCTGAAGCTGCAGGACCAGCTGGCGGGCACGCAATTGCCGCCCACGCCGGACATGCGCGCAGAGATCGTCGGCCATGCGGCCGCCAGCGCCGCGCTGCTGGAGGACGGCGGCCTGAGCAACGTCCTGTGCCTGCAGACCATCCGGCTGCACCACGACACCCTGCCGCGTGAGCAGCCGCTGGCCGATCGCCTGCCCGAACACCAGTTGGCCGAATTGCTGCGTCGCGTGGATGGGTGCACGGCCAAGTTCAGCCGCCGGGCTTCGCGCGAGCCGATGTCGCCGGTGCAAGCCGTGCGCGAGGCCTGCCTGGCCGCCGACGGCCGGCCCGACGAGCTTGCAGGCGCCCTGTTGAAGGCCCTGGGCCTGTACCCGCCCGGTTGCTTCGTGCAACTGGTGGGTGGGGAACTGGCCATCGTGCTGGCGCGCGGGCTCACCGCCAACCAGCCCCGCGTGGCCACGCTGGTGGCGGCCAGCGGCCTGCCTTTGGGCGAACCGGCGCTGCGCGACACGGCCGACCGCCGCTATGCCATCAAGGGCGCTGTCGCGTCAGGCGCGGTGAAGGTGCGCCCGCCGCACGACAAGCTGCTGGCCTTGCTTTGAAAGTGCTCATGCAGGCGACCAGCCACGCCAGTCCGGGTCCCCTGTGGGCCCGTCTGCGCTGGCCTGTGCCGGCCGTGCTGGCCTGGACCGCTGCCTGGTCCCTGTGGACGCTGGCCAACGCGGTCGCCCTGCCGGGGGCCGTGGCCTTCCTGCTGGCCCTGGCCGGCGGCAGCGCTCTGGCATGGCCTTGCGCAACGCCCTGGCGGCGGGCGCTGGCAGCGGGCGGCTTTCCGCTGTCGGCCTGGGCCCTGGGGGCTGCCGCGGCCATGCCGGCCTGGGTCTGGCTGTTGCTGCTGCTGCCCGTGCTGGCCGCCTACCCCGTGCGAGCCTGGCGCGATGCCCCTTACTTCCCCACACCGAAACGGGCCCTGGACGGGCTGGACGCGGTGGTCGGCCAGCCCCGGCGTGCGCTGGACGCAGGCTGTGGCCTGGGCCACGGCCTGCAGGCGTTGCGCCAGTTGTGGCCGCAAGCCCAGTTGCACGGCGTGGAGTGGAGCGCACCCTTGAGCTGGGCGGCCGCCTGGCGCTGCCGTGGCGCCCGGGTCCAGATCCGGCGCGGTGACCTGTGGGCGGCGTCTTGGGCCGGCAACGATCTGGTCTATGTCTTCCAGCGTCCGGAGAGCATGGCGCGGGTGTTCGAGAAGGCGCGCCGTGAACTGGCGCCAACAGCCTGGCTCGTCAGCCTGGAATTTCCGGTGCCAGGGCAAACGCCCTGGGCCTGCCTGCCAGGGCCGGGTCGGCGGCCGGTGTGGATCTACCGGCCGGCGGGGACTCAGGCAGTGCCCGCATCGCCCGACTCAACCCCCGTCGCGGCCGGCCGATAACTCACGCATACCCCGGGTGGCGCATGGCGCTGCCGGGCTCAAACCGGAACCCTACCCATGTTCGTCATCGTTGGTTGGCTCATCGCACTGGGTTGCATCTTTGGTGTCTACATCATCGAAGGCGGCAACATCGGCGTGATCCTGCACGCCCTGCCGTGGGAGTTGACCACCATCTTCGGCGCCACCATCGGCGCCTTCCTGGCCAACAACCAGATGAAGGTCGTGAAGGCCGTGGTCAGTGGCCTGGGTCAGTGCTTCAAGGGCAGCAAGTTCAACAAGGCCCGCTACATGGAGTTGCTGGCGCTGATGTTCGACATCCTGCAAAAGGCCCGCAAGGAGGGCTTGATGTCGATCGAGAAAGACGTCGAAGACCCGCACAACTCGGCCATCTTTCAGAAGTATCCGACGGTGGGCAGCGACCACCATGTCACCGAATTCATCACCGACTACCTGCGCATGATGGTGTCGGGCAACCTCAACGCCCACGAGATCGAATCGCTGATGGACAGCGAGATCGACACCCACCATCACGAGGCCCACGCCGCCGTGGCTGCGCTGCAGCGGGTGGCGGGTGGCCTGCCGGCCTTCGGCATCGTGGCCGCCGTGCTGGGCGTGGTCAAGACCATGGGCAGCGTCGGCCAGCCGCCCGCCGTGCTGGGCGGCATGATCGGTTCGGCCCTGGTGGGCACCTTCCTGGGCATCTTGCTGGCCTACGCCTTCGCCGAGCCGCTGGGTGGCCTGCTGGAGCAGAAGGTCGAAGACGCCAGCAAGGAACTGCAGTGCATCAAGACCACGCTGCTGGCCTCGATGCAGGGCTACGCGCCCCAGGTGGCCATCGAATTCGGCCGCAAGGTGCTGTATTCCGGCGACCGGCCGACGTTTGTCGAGCTCGAAGCGCACGTGAAGAAGAAATGATGGGAGCACACCATGGCGGGTGATGCCAAAAAACTCCAACCCATCATCATCAAGCGCATCAAGAAGGGCGGGCACGCCGTTCACGGTGGCGCCTGGAAGATCGCCTATGCCGACTTCGTGACCGCCATGATGGCCTTCTTCCTGCTGATGTGGCTGCTGGGCAGCACCACGGAAGGCGACAAGAAGGGCATAGCCGACTACTTCCAGGCGCCGCTGAAGCTGGCGCTGCTGAACGGCGGCTCGGGCGCCGGCGATGCGTCCAGCGTGGTCAAGGGCGGCGGCGAAGACCTGACGCGAGCCACCGGCCAGGTCAAGCGCGGCGAGATTCAGGCGGCCAAATCCACCCTCAATCTCCACCAGCTCAAGAGCGAGCAGACGCGGGCCGAAGTGGCCAAGCTGACCGAACTGAAGAACAAGGTCGAAGAGAAGATCGCCGAGAACGCCAAGCTGCGGGCCCTGGGCTCGCAGATCCTGCTGGAGATGACGCCCGACGGGCTGCGCATCCAGATCGTCGACGCCGAGGGCCGGCCCATGTTCGCCAGCGGCAGCCCGGCCGTGCAAGCCGGCATGCGCGAACTGCTGCGCACCGTGGGCAGCGTGCTGGCCGAGGTGCCCAACCGGCTGACCCTGGAAGGCCACACCGATGCCTTGCCGTTTTCCTCCAATGCGGGCAGCACCGAGCGGGGCTACAGCAACTGGGAACTCAGCTCGGACCGGGCCAACGCATCGCGTCGCGAATTGCTGGCCGGCGGCCTGCCCGAGGACCACGTGCTGCGTGTGCAGGGATTGGCGGCCAGCAATCCCTTCGACCGCAAGGACCCGACCGCTCCGGCCAACCGGCGCATCAGCATCATCGTCATGACCCGGGCTGCCGAAGACCGCCTGTTCCGGACGGCGCCCGAACCGGAACCCGAAGCACCGGCCATGCCCGGCGCTCCCGGTCTGCCCGTTCCGTCACCGATGGCCGTGCCCGCCGAGGCCCTGCCGCGCTCAAGTACGGCTGCCAGCCGCCGATAAGTTCGTCAGTACAACGCTCTCGAGGTCCCGCTGCCATGACTACCCCTGCCGAGATGAAGTTCCTGATCGTCGATGACTTCTCCACCATGCGCCGCATCGTGCGCGGCCTGCTCAAGGAGATGGGTTGCAACAACGCCGATGAAGCCGAGGACGGCGCTGTCGCTCTTCAGATGCTGAAGAACCAGCGCTATGACTTCGTCGTCTCCGACATCAACATGCCCAACATGAATGGCTTCGACCTGCTCAAGGCGGTCAAGGCCGATGACCAGCTCAAGCACCTGCCGGTGCTGATGGTGACCGCCGAGGCGCGCAAGGAAGACATCGTGCTGGCCGCCCAGAGCGGCGCCGCCGGCTACATCGTCAAGCCTTTCACCAAGGCCACGCTGGAAGAGAAGCTGATGAAGATCATGCAGAAGCTTGCCGCCACCGCTTAAACCGTCAGTGCAATCGGGAGTCCAGAACATGAGAATGGAAGACATCGAGTCATTCCGGCCGGCTGAGCCGCTGGCGGTCTCGCCCGAGGTGTTCCAGCAACTCGGGTCGATCACCCGGCTGCTGCACGACACCATGCAGCAACTGGGCGTGATGCCCAAGTTGCAGGTGGCGACCGACGGGCTGCCGGACGCACGCAGCCGCTTGACCTACATCGCCACCAAGACGGCCGCGGCCGCCGAAAAGGTGCTCAATTCCGTGGACGCCGCCAAGGCCGACCACGCCGCCATCGCCGAAGGCACCCGCGACATCGCCCGGGCCCTGGTGGCTGACCCGGTCAAGGCCGTCGCCAGCGGTGCGGTGCTGAATTTCGTCCAGGACGTCGAGGCGCGCACGGCCCGCATCGACAGCCACCTGACCGACATCATGATGGCCCAGGACTTTCACGACCTGACCGGCCAGGTGGTGGCCAAGGTGGTGACCCTGGCCAACGATCTGGAAGACAGCCTGGTCAAGCTGCTGGTCTCGGTGGTGCCCCCCGAGCAGCGCGAAAAGGTCGACTCCAGCGTACTGGCCGGCCCCGTGGTCAACCCCGAAGGCCGCACCGACGTGGTGTCCAACCAGGGCGAGGTCGACGACCTGCTCGCGAGCCTCGGCTTCTAGCCGAGGTCGCCGTCTGGCTCGCGAGCCTCGGCTTCTAGCCGAGGTCGCCCGGCTGCTTGCCCAGCCCGGGGTTGTGAAGGCAGCGATCACGGCGGGCTTTCACCCGCTTATCCGGCTCAAGCCGCGCGCGCTGCGCGGCACCATGCAGAGGCTCCACTTCGGAGCCTCTTTTGCATGGCCTTTGAATGGCAGACAGCGCCCAGGACCGCAAGTTACCCGCGTCAAGACGCAAGATCGAGAAGGCGCGCGCCGACGGCCAGGTCGCGCGTTCGCGCGATCTGGGCCATTTCACGGCGGTCACCGGCGGCGTGGCCCTGCTGCTGGCGCTGGCGCCCGAGTTGTCCGACTGGATGACGCGCCTGCTGGCCACCGGCCTGCGTTTCGACCGCTCACAGGTCAACCACCCTGAGGCGATGGTCGAGCGCCTGCTGGTGCTGACGCAGCAGATGTCGGCCGTGCTGGTGCCGCTGTTCGCCACCATGGTGGTGGTGGCCCTGGCATCGAGCCTGTTGTCGGGGGGCTGGAACTTCACCTTCAAGCCCTTGCTGCCCGATTTCACCAAGCTCGATCCCTTGAGCGGGCTGGGTCGCGTGTTCTCGGGCCAGCAGCTGACCACCACGCTGAAGGCCTGCCTGCTGGCCTTGGTGCTGGGTGGCGTGGGCACGGCCTACCTGGTGGTGCGCTGGAACCGCCACGCCGAGCTGCTGGCCATGCCGCTGCCCGCCGCGCTGGCCGCTGGGGGCGCCTTGCTGCAGGACGGTTTGCTGCTGTTGTGCGGCGTGCTGGCCGCCTTCGCGCTGGTCGACGTGCCGCTGCAGCGCGAACTGCTGATGCGCCGGCTGCGCATGAGCGTCGAGGAAATGAAGAAGGAATTCAAGGAGCAGGAAGGCAACGCCGAGATGAAGGGCGCCATGCGCCGGCGCATGCGCGAAATGGCCAACAAACGCATGATGGCCCAGGTGCCCCTGGCCGACCTGGTGGTGATGAACCCCACCCACTACGCCGTCGCGCTGAAGTACGAAGACGGCAAGATGGCCGCGCCCAAGGTGGTGGCCAAGGGCGCCGACCTGATGGCGATGAAGATCCGCGACCTGGCCCGCGAAGCCAAGGTGCCGGTGCTGCAGGCGCCGGCCCTGGCCCGTGCGCTCTACGCCCACGCCGAGGTCGACCAGGAAATACCCGCCCGCCTGTTCGGCGCCGTGGCGCAGGTGCTGGCCTGGGTCTACCAGCTGCGCGAGGCCATGGCCGCCGGCCGTGCGGTCAAGGACCAGGCCCCGACCCCCGAGGTGCCGGCCGACCTCGACCCGCACAACCAGCTCAAGCCCGGCAACCCGCCGGACCCGGCTGCGCCGAGCGCAGGAGCTGAAGCATGAACTCCCTGGTGCTGCGCCTGAACGCCTGGTTCGGCCCGCGGTCGGGCGCCTTGAAGGCGCTGGTGCTGCCGGCCTTCGTGGTGATGATGCTGGCCATGATGGTGCTGCCGCTGCCGGGCTTCGTGCTCGACCTGCTGTTCACCTTCAACATCGCGCTGGCCCTGACCGTGATGATGGTCAGCGCGCAGATGGTCAAGCCGCTGGACTTCGCGGCCTTGCCCACCGTGCTGCTGGTCACCACCTTGCTGCGGCTGAGCCTGAACGTGGCCTCGACCCGCGTGGTACTGGTCCAGGGCCACACCGGCCCGGGCGCCGCCGGCCAGGTCATCGAGGCCTTCGGCCACTTCCTGATCGGCGGCAACTTCGCGGTCGGCCTGATCGTCTTCGCCATCATCGTGGTCATCAATTTCGTCGTGGTGACCAAGGGTGCTGAGCGCATCGCCGAAGTCGGCGCGCGTTTCGCCCTGGACGCCATGCCCGGCAAGCAGATGGCCATCGACGCCGACCTCAATGCCGGCCTGATCGACGAGAAGCAGGCCCGCCAGCGCCGCCTGGAAGTGGCCGAGGAAGCCGACTTCTTCGGCAGCATGGACGGCGCCAGCAAGTTCGTGCGCGGCGACGCCATGGCCGGCCTGCTGATCCTCTTCATCACCGTGGTCGGTGGTTTCGTCATCGGCATGGCGATGCACGACATGGGCGCCGGCGAGGCGGCGGCCAGCTACGTGACGCTGGCCGTCGGCGACGCCCTGGTGGCGCAGATCCCCGCCCTGCTGATCAGCGTGGCCAGCGCCATGGTGGTGTCGCGCGTCGGCAAGGAACAGGACATCGGCACGCAGATCCGCGGCCAGGTCTTCGACTCGCCGCAGGCCCTGGGCGTGGCCGCCGGCGTGGTGGCCTTGCTGGGGCTGGTGCCGGGCATGCCGCACCTGGTCTTCCTGCTGGTTGCCGGTGGCCTCGGGGCGCTGGCCTGGCAGCTGCTGCGCAAGCGCAAGGCCGAAGCCAACAAGCCCGAGCGCGCGGTGGGCAGCGATGTGCAGCCGGCCAACGCCGAAGCCAGCTGGGACGACCTGACACCGGTCGACACCCTGGGCCTGGAAGTGGGCTACCGGCTGATCGCGCTGGTCGACAAGGCGCGCCAGGGCGACCTGCTGGCCCGCATCAAGGGCGTGCGCAAGAAGTTCGCCCAGGACGTGGGTTTCCTGCCGCCGCCGGTGCACATCCGCGACAACCTGGTGGAGCTCAAGCCGGGTGCCTACCGCGTGATGCTGCGCGGCGCGGTGGTCGGCGAGGGCGAGGCCAACCCGGGCCAGTTCCTGGCCATCAACCCGGGCGGCGCGACCCAGCAGTTGCCCGGCACCAAGACCAACGACCCGGCCTTCGGCCTGCCTGCGGTGTGGATCGAAGAACGCTACCGCGAGATGGCCCAAATGGCCGGGTTTACGGTTGTTGATTGCGCGACCGTCGTGGCGACCCATCTTTCACACTTGATGCAGGTGAATGCCGCACGCTTGCTCGGCCGGGTCGAGACCCAGCAGCTTGTCGAGCACGTCACCAAGCTGGCCCCCAAACTGATCGAGGACGTCGTGCCCAAGATGGTCGGAATCGCTGCCCTGCAACGCGTGCTGCAACTGCTGCTGGAAGAGGGCGTGCACATCCGCGACATGCGTTCCATCGTCGAGTGCCTGGCCGAGCACGCCAGCACCGTCACCGACCCGGCCGAGCTGGCGCGCCGCATCCGCGTGCACCTGGCACCGGCCATCGTGCAACAAATCTATGGCCCGGTGAAAGAGCTCGACGTGATCGCGCTGGCGCCCGAACTCGAGCGCCTGGTCACCCAGGCCCTGAGCTCGCCGCACGGCGCCGCGCTGGACCCCAGCGTGGCCGACACGCTGACCCGCAGCGCCGCGGAAACCGCCAAGAAGCAGGAAGACCTGGGCCACCCGGCCTGTCTGCTGGTGCCCGACCTGATCCGCGCCCCGATGGCGCGCCTGCTCAAACGCGCTGCGCCCCGCATGAAAGTGCTGAGCCACAGCGAGATCCCTGAAACCCATTCGATCCGTATCGGATCGATCATCGGAGCAACCGTATGACCCCCAAGCTCACATACGTTCGCTTCCCCCCGAGGGGGAGCTCCTCCGTTGAGCCGGCTCGGCAGGAGGCGGCATGAACCTCAAGCGCTTTACGGCCCGCACCTCGCGCGAAGCCCTGGCCCTGGTCAAGGCCGCCTTCGGCGACGACGCCATCGTGATGTCGACCAAGCCCTGCGAAGACGGCGTCGAGGTGCTGGCGATGGCGTCCGACAGCTTCGAACAGCTCGAACGCATGGGTCAGGCCGCTGAAACGGTCAGCATGCGCCCACCGGCAGCCGCTGCGCCGGCGCCGCGTGCGCCCACCCTGCGCGAGCGGTCTGCGCCGCCCAAGCCCCGCATGCTGGACCGCCTGACTGGCGCAGCACATGAACCGGCCGGCCGCACCGAGCCGCAGATGGACCGTGAGGTGGAAGCCGACGTCGAACAGCTGCAGATGAGCACGCTGTCCTTCCAGGATTACGTGCGCGACCGCATGCTCAAGCGGCGCAGCGCCGAGATGGCGGCCCAGGCGGCGCCCGAGCCGGACATGCCGCTGCCGCTGCCGCCGCAAGTCGCCCCCATCGAAGCCGCCCGCGCCCGCATCGCGGCGCGCCGCGAAGTGCCCGTGCTGCGCGACGAGGTCACGCTGTCGGCCCCGCCCCCCGCGTCTGCGACGACCACGCCGCAGCCGCCGCAGGCCGGCGGTCAGCAGATCGAGGTGATGACGGAACTGCGTTCGATGCGCGGCCTCATCGAACAGCGTTTCGGCGCGCTGGCCTTCATGGAAAAGCTGCAACGCCAGCCGCGCCAGGCCAATCTGGCGAAGAACCTGCTGGACGCCGGCTTCTCGCCGATGCTGATCCGCAAGCTCGTCGAGAGTCTGCCCGCCGAGGGTGACGAAGCGATGTGGGCGGCCAGCGTGCTGGAGCGCAATGTCCTCACCGGCGAGCACGACGTGGCCCTGGAAGACCAGGGCGGCATCCACGCACTGATCGGCGCCACCGGCGTGGGCAAGACCACCAGCACGGCCAAGCTGGCCGCCGCTTTCGCCACCCGCCATGGCGCGCCGCACCTGGGTCTGATCACGCTGGACGCCTACCGGGTCGGCGCCCATGAACAGCTGCGCGCCTACGGCCGCATCCTGGGCGTGCCGGTGCACACCGCCCACGACCGCGATTCGCTGGAGGACCTGCTGGACCTGCTGTCGGGCAAGCGCCTGGTGCTGATCGACACCGCCGGCATGGCCCAGCGCGACAGCCGCACCCGCGAGCTGCTGGACATGCTGCAGCACAGCGCCATCCAGCGCCTGCTGGTCGTCAACGCCAGCGCCCAGGGCGAAACCATCGAGGACCAGCTGGCCGCCTACCACGCCAACAACTGCGAGGGCCTGATCCTGTCCAAGCTGGACGAGGCCGTGAAGCTGGGGCCGGCGCTGGATTCGATGATCCGCCACAAGCTCAAGGTGCTGGCCGTGGCCAACGGCCAGCGGGTGCCGGAAGACTGGCACCGTCTGTCGGCGCAGGCCCTGGTGCAGCGCGCGCTGAAGGGCGGCGGCGGTGCCGCCTGGCAGCTCGATGAGCACGATGTGAACCTGATCTTCGCCGGGCTGCCGCCGATGGCGGCATCGGCTGCCGCCAACCCTGCTGTGCATGCCTGACCCGACGATGGCCGCCCCTTTCCACCGCGCCCCACGCGCACCGTCTTCCGCCCGCATGCCCGTGGACCAGGCCGACGGCCTGCGCAAGCTGTTCGCGGGTCGCCGCCGCACCGTGGTGCCGCTGGCCGCCAACCCGCACGGTGCCAGCACCGCGCGCGTGCTCGACCGCCTGGCCGCGCTGCTGGCCGCACAGGGCCGCCACGTGCTGGTCGTGGACGCCGCCAGCAGCTCGCCGTTGCCGCACGAACTGGCCAGCGTGGACCTGTCGGCCTGCGTGCTGAACGTGGCGCCCCGCGTGTCCTACCTGGCTGCCCGCGGTTTGCCGCTGGAGCATGTCGATACCCGGGGTTCTTGCGGTGCCTTCATCGACGCCGTGCAGGCCGCAGCCCCGCAAGCCGATGTGGTGCTCCTGCATGCCGACGGTGTCGATCTGGCCCGTCTGCTGAAACACCGCGCGGTGCGCCCGCTGCTGCTGGGCGCCGACAACCCGGAGAGCATCAAGCACACCTATGCCAATGCCAAGCTGCTGGCCCGGCGCTGCGAACTGATGACCTTCGACCTGCTGCTGGTGGCGTCGCGGCGATCGCCGCGCGCGGCCGGCATCGCCGAAAGCCTGGGTGGCTGCCTGGACACTTTCCTGGGCGCCATGTTGCGCGGCGTAGCGCTGCTCGACATCGACGCAGCGCCCGAGCCGCAGGCCCAGGCCGACCTGGTCCGCCTGCTGGCGGCCCAGCTGGCGCTGGACGAGCCCGCCCGCAGCACCGAAAGCCCCTGCGCAGAGCCCGTCAGCGTCTATGCGCAACCGCGCCCTGCGGCGCGCCCTGCCACGTCCCCGATTTCCCGCCCTGCATTCCGATAGAGGCATCACTATGTACACCGCCAAGGGACAACTCGACGCTGGCGCACTGCTCAAGCAGTACAGCCCGCTGGTGCGCCGCCTCGCCCACCAGATGATCGCCAAACTGCCGGCCAACGTGGAGATCGACGACCTCATCCAGGTCGGCATGATCGGCCTCAGCGACGCGCTGGGCCGCTTCGACGCAGCGCAGGGCGTGCAGTTCGAAACCTTCGCCACGCAGCGCATCCGCGGTGCCATGCTGGACGAACTGCGCGGCAACGACTGGATGAGCCGCGGCGACCGCCGCCACCAGCGCAGCATCGAGGCTGCCGTGCACAAGCTGGAACAGCGCCACGGCCGTGCGCCCAGCGAGAGCGAGATCGCCCGCGAGATGGGCCTGAGTCTGACCGACTACCAGGAACTGCTGGGCAAGGTGCGTGGCACCCAGCTCATCTACCTGGAAGACATGAGCGGCGACGAAGGCGACGACGACTACCTCGACCGCCACATCACCGACGCCGACGCCAACCCGATGGCGCGGCTGCAAGACCTCCGCATGCGCGAGGCCTTGGTCGAGGCCATCAAGAACCTGCCCGAGCGCGAGCAGTACGTGATGAGCATGTACTACGAGCACGACATGAACCTGAAGGAAATCGCCGCCGTGCTGGGCGTCACCGAAAGCCGGGTCTGCCAGCTGCACAGCCAGAGCATCGCGCGCTTGCGCACCCGCCTGCGGCAGTGGTGAACGACGCGACCCGGCGTTCGCGCCAGGTCGCTCAGCTTGCGGTGATCAATTCTCCGCTGCGCCCGGGCAGCGTGCCCCAGGTCAGCGGGCGCACAGGCAAGGTGGCGGGGTCGATGTGGCGGTACAGCCCCGCCATGGTCACCAGCTCGTGGCCCTGGGCGCGCCAGCCGTCCAGCAGCGCCTCGAAGGCCGGTGCCAGCAGGCCGCCTTCCAGTTCGGCGTGCAGCGTGTAGACCTGATCGCGGTCGGCCTCGGTCAGCTTCAACACGCTGCGCGCGACGTTCGTTTCGGTGACGCCGTGCTGGCCGATCAACTCGTCCAGCGTCGGCAGCGTGGTCGGCATCTGCACGTGCTGCAGCGTGCGGCCGTTGATGTTCAAACGGTAGGGCGCGGTGCCCCGGCCGTCGCTGGCGTAGGCCATGCCCCAGTCGTCGATCTGCTCGAAGGCGGTGGCGTTCATCTGCCAGCCCGCCGCGCCGTGGGTGGGGGGGCTTGCGCCGAAGATCTCGAGGTAGCGCTCGTGCGACTTGCGCATCTCGGCCCGCGTCCAGGCTGCGTCGCGCGTGCGCACCTCGTCCTGCCACCAGACATGGTCCCAGGTGTGGATGCCGCACTCGTGGCCGGCGTCGCGTGTGGCGCGCATGTCGGCGGCGGCCTTGCGGCCGATGTCCGGGCCCGGCAGCAGCACGCCGTACATCAGCGTCTTGTAGCCGTAATGCTGGGCGACCGAGGTGCGCGAGACCTTGCTCAGGAAGCCCGGTCTGAACACCCGTTTCAGCGCCCAGCCGGTGTGGTCCGGGCCCAGGCTGAACAGGAAGGTGGCGTGCAGCTGGCGCTGCGCCAGCAATTGCAGCAAGCGTGGCACGCCTTCGCGCGTGCCGCGCAGCGTGTCCACGTCCACCTTCAGCGCAATGCGGGCCATCGGCCGCGCGCGTCAGTTGCTGGCTTCGAGCAGCGAGCGCGCTTCCAGCACCTTCTGGCGGTAGCTCTCGAAGATCTTGCGCAGCGCGTCTTCCATGCCCACCAGCGGCGCCCAGCCCAGCGTTTCCATGGTGTCGCTGATCTTTGGCGTGCGGTTCTGCACGTCCTGGTAGCCCTTGCCGTAGAACTGGCCCGACGAGGTCTCGACGATCTTCGTCAGTTTGGCG
The DNA here is from genome assembly GCA_040400915.1 of Rubrivivax sp. Taxonomy (GTDB): domain Bacteria; phylum Pseudomonadota; class Gammaproteobacteria; order Burkholderiales; family Burkholderiaceae_C; genus Rubrivivax. Next base: position 200,128 of record JBBAPI010000005.1, on the reverse strand, counting down.
CCTTCGGCGTATTCCGGGTAGTCGGCGGCCATCGCCAGCATCATCTCGGCGAGTTCGCGCACCGAGTAGATATTGGCCGGGTTGCCGATGTTGAAGATGCGCCCGCTGGCCACGCCGCCCGCGTTGGCGATGATCTTCATCAGTGCACTGACGCCGTCGCTGACGTCGGCAAAGGCCCGCTTCTGCGCGCCGCCGTCGACCAGCTGGATGGGTTCGCCGCGCACGATCTGGCCCAGGAACTGGGTCACCACGCGGCTCGAGCCTTCCTTGCTCTCGAAAATCGAATCCAGCCCCGAGCCGACCCAGTTGAAGGGCCGGAATAGTGTGTAGTTCAGACCCTGCTCCTGCGCGTAGGCGTGGATCACGCGGTCCATCAGCTGCTTGCTGCAGGCGTAGATCCAGCGCGGCTTGTTGATCGGGCCGTAGACCAGGTTGGAGGTTTCCGGGTCGAACTCGGCGTCGGTCGACATGCCGTAGACCTCGCTGGTCGACGGGAAGACCAGGTGCTTCTTGTACTTGGCCGCCGCGCGCACGATGGGCAGGTTGGCTTCGAAGTCGAGTTCGAACACGCGCAGCGGTTCACGCACATAGGTGGCCGGCGTGGCGATGGCCACCAGCGGCAGGATCACGTCGCACTTCTTGACGTTGTATTCGATCCATTCCTTGTTGATGGTGATGTCGCCCTCGAAGAAGTGCATGCGCGGGTGGTTGACCATCTCGCCCAGTCGGCTGGACGCCATGTCCATGCCGTAGACCTCCCAGTCGGTGGTCTCCAGGATGCGTTGCGTCAGGTGGTGGCCGATGAAGCCGTTGATGCCGAGGATGAGGACTTTTTTCATGTTCAGTCTTTCGCGGGGGAAATGGGGAGCGTGCCTTGCACGTGCGTCTCTTGCAGGTGGATCGCGCCGCCATCGCCGCAGCGGGCGTAGAGCTGGCCGTTCAGGTGGTGCAGGCCCGTCGCATGATCGGCCAGCGCATGTTCAATGTCAGCGCGGGCCCGCCGGGCCTTGGCGATGATGAGCCGCTGGCCGTCGACTTCAGTGAAGGCGCCGGGGTAGGGCGGGGCCACGGCGCGGATCAGGTTGTAGACCTCGGCAGCAGGGCGCGTCCAGGCTATGCGGCCGTCTTCCGGTTTGCGGCCACCGAAGTAGCTGCCGGCGGCCAGGTCGTTGGGCAGCCGCGGCGGCGTGCCGGCCAGCAGCGCCGGCAGGCTGCGCCACAGCACCTGTTCGGCGGCGACGCAGACCTTGTCGAAGACCTGCTCGCCGGTGTCGTCGGGCAGGATGGGCACGGCTTGTTGATCAACGATGAAGCCGGCGTCGGGCTGGGTGACCATTTCGTGCAGCGTGGCGCCGGTCTCGGTGGCGCCTTTCAGCACCGCCCAGTTGGTGGGCGCGCGGCCGCGGAAATGCGGCAGCAGCGAACCGTGCAGGTTGTAGGCGCCCTGCGGCGCCAGCGCCAGCAGGCTGACCGGGATCATGCTGCGGTAGTAGAAGGCGAAGATCACATCGGGCCGCGCATCGGCGACGGCCTGCGCCAGTGCGGGCGACTTCGGGTCGTCGGCGTAGATCCACGGCAAGCCCAGTTCGTCGGCGGTGTCGGCCACGCGCTGGAACCACAGCGTTTCACCGGGGTGGTCGGTGTGGGTGGCGACCAGCACCACGTCCACGCCGTGCGCCTTCAGCACGCGCAGGCAGCGGTCGCCGACGTTGGAATAGGCGAAGACGACGGCCCTCACAGCGCGGCCCTCACAGGATGACGGCCCGCTCGGCCGCCGCCGCGTTGGCGGCCACGACAGCCGCCGCGCCATCGGTCTTGGCCTCCAGCACCTTCGCAATGCGGTAACGCGGCCGGCTGCGCACTTCCTGCTGGATGCGGCCGACGTATTCGCCCATCAGGCCGATGCCGAACAGCATGATGCCGGTGAAGAAGAACTGCAGCGCGAACAGCGTGAACACGCCTTCGACTTCAGCGCCGAACAAGACGCGGCGCAGCAGGATCAGCACGAACAGCCCGCCGGCGCCCAGCGCCAGCAGCGTGCCGATCAGGCTGAACCACTGCAGCGGCACGGTCGAAAAGCCGGTCACCAGGTCGAAGTTCAGCCGGATCAATTTGTACAGGCTGTACTTCGATTCCCCGGCGAAGCGCTCTTCGTGCGACACCGTGATTTCCACCGGCGACGCGGCGAAGGTGTAGGCCAGCGCGGGGATGAAGGTGTTGGCCTCGCGGCAGGCGTTCAGCGTGTCCACCAGCGGCCGGTCGTAGGCGCGCAGCATGCAGCCCTGGTCGGTCATCTGGATGCGCGTGATGCTTTCGCGCAGCCGGTTCATGGCCTTGCTGGCGATGCGCCGCCAGGCGCTGTCTTCGCGCTGCTGGCGGATGGTGCCGACGTAGTCGTGGCCCTTGCGGATCTCGGCAATCAGGCGCGGGATTTCCTCAGGCGGGTTCTGCAGGTCGGCATCCAGCGTGATGGCCATGGCGCCGCGCACATGCTCGAAGCCGGCCAGGATGGCCATGTGCTGGCCGAAGTTGCCGTTGAACAGCACCACCCGCGTCACGTCGGGCCGCAGGCGGTACTGATCGGCCAGCAGGGCGGCCGAACGGTCACGGCTGCCGTCGTTGACGAAGATGATCTCGTAGGGCTCGCCGGTGGCGTCGAGTACCGGGTAAAGGCGCTCGAACAAGGTCGGCAGGACGTCTTCCTCGTTGTAGACCGGGATGACGACGGAAACGGCGGGCAGCACGGCGGCAGGCATGGCAGGGGCGATCACTTGAGTAGCGCCTTGCAGGCGGTGGCCAGTTCGCGGGCGACGCGATCGGGGTCGGCGTCGGCCATGTCGAAGAACAGCGGTAGCGTGAGGATGCTGCGGCCGATGCGTTCACTGTGCGGCAGCATGCCCTCGCGCCAGCCCAAGGCGCGGTAGTGCGTGAACAGGTGCAGCGCGGGGTAGTGCACGCCGGTGCCGATGCCCACGGCTTTCAGCGCGTCCATCACCGCGGCGCGGCCGCCGTTGAGTCGGTCGGCCGGCAAGATGACCTGGAACATGTGCCAGTTGGTGATCGCACCGGTCGTGTTCGACGGCAGCGGCAATTCGATGCCCAGCGCTGCCAGCCCGTGCCGGGTGGCTGCGTCGAAATAGGCCTGCGCCAGCGCCTGGCGTCGCGCCGTGATCTGCGGCAGCAGCGGCAGCTGGCCCAGGCCGATGGCCGCGTTGATGTCGGTCAGGTTGAACTTGCCGCCGGGCGTGACCACGTCCATGCCGTCGGCACCGCTGCGCACCACGCCCTGCAGGCGCAGGCGCTCGGCCAGTTCGGCCTCTTCGGGCGTGTTCATCACCAGGCAGCCGCCTTCGGCGCAGGTGATGTTCTTGTTGGCCTGGAAGCTGAAACTGACCAGGTCACCGAAAGCGCCAATGCGCTGGTTACCCTGCGCGTTCACCCAGCGGGCATCGATGGCCTGCGCCGCGTCCTCGATGACCCGCAGGCCGTGCTGGTTGGCGATGCTGTACAGCCTGTCCATGTCCACCGGCAGGCCCGACAGGTAGACAGGCATCACGGCTTTGGTGCGCGGCGTGATGGCGGCTTCCACCGCGTCCAGGCTGATGTTGCGGGTGCGCGGGTCGATGTCGACCAGCACCGCCCGCGCGCCGACAGTGCCGATGACATTGGCTGTGGCGACCCAGGTGATGGCCGTGGTGATGACTTCGTCGCCCGGGCCGACGCCGGCGATGCGCAGCGCTACTTCCATCGTCGCCGTGCCGTTGCTGAAGGCGCGCACCGGGCGGCCGCCGAACAGCGCCGACAGTTGCTGCTCGAAGGCCTGCACCTTGGGGCCGGAGGTGATCCAGCCCGAGGCCAGCACACGGCCGACTTCGGAGATGGTCTCGGCGTCGATGTGGGGCCGCGTGAACGGCAGGAAGGCGGTGGATGCGGTGGGCTGCGACATGGGGCGTGATTGTCAGGCTTCGTCGCGCTTCAACTGCGCGCCATGATCACCACGCCGGCCAGGATCAGCAGCATGCCCGCCCAGCGCATCGGCCCCAGCGCTTCGCCGAACAGCCACCAGGCCAGCAGGGCGTTGACCACATAGCCCATCGACAGCATCGGATAAGCGATGGAGACCTCGACGCGCGACAGGCCGACGATCCACACCCCCACGCTGACGACGTAGCAGGCCAGACCGGCCACGATGGGCCACTGCATCAGCACCTTGACCATCGTCGGCAGCAGGTTGTGCAAGCCCACGCTCAGCTCGCCCAGCGGCGTGACGCCGGCCTTGAGCAGCAGCTGTGCGCCGGCGTTGAGCATCACGCCGGTGAGGATGAGGGCAAAAGTGGCCAGCGTCATGGCAGTCGTTTCAAGGTTCGCGCCTCGGGAAGTTGGCCACGACCACACGGCGCTCATCCTGCGCCACGGTGGTCATCGGCAGGTGCTGTGCCTGCAGGTCGGCATGGGTGGCGGACGACATCAGGGCCAGCGCCGGCGGGCCGGCCGTCCACGCCTGCTTGAAAGCGGCCACGCTGGGCAGCCATTTCTGCGGCTCTTGCTGGGTGCCGAAGGCCAGCTCGTCGGGCTCTTCCACCATCACCACGGTGCGGCGCAGGTAGTAGGGCAGGGTGTGGTCCAGCAGCTTCACCGAGTAGAGGGGCATGCCTGGCCGGAGCACGGCCTGTATGGCCGGCAGCAGGTCGGCGCCCGATGCCGGCCGGCCCAGCGTTTCGTGGCCCAGCAGGCCCAGCGTGGTGGCACCGAAGAAGCCGCTGGCGGCCAGGGCGATGCTGGGCGCGAGCGCGCCGCGCCGTTGCAGCCAGGTGGCGCCCAGCAGCGCCGCCACCGCCAGCGCGCAGCCGGCGCTGACCCACAGGCCGTAGTCGCGCAACACGGCCTCTCCGGCCCCCGTGCGGCCGATCAGCGGGCTGGCCAGCAGCAACGCGGCAGCCAGCGCCAGCATCACCCGCAACTGGCGGCGCCAGGCCAGCGCATCCAGGCCTTGCAGCGCCGCCGCGGCCAGCACCGCCAGCGCCGGGAAGACCGGCAGGATGTAGCCCGGTAATTTGGAGCCCGACGCGCTGAAGAAAGCGAAGATGCCCACCGCCCACACGGCGCAGAACAGCAAGGGGCGGAAAGCCCGGGCGGTGTGCGCCCGCGATTCAGCCCGCAGCGCGCGGAACAGGGCCGGCAACAGCCCCAGCCAGGGCGCAAAACCGGCCAGCACCTGCGGCACGAAATACCAGGCCGGTGCGCCGCGCTGGTGAACGCTGCTGGTGTAGCGCTCCCAATGCTCGTGGATGAAGAAGAACTGCGGGAATTCGGGGTTGCGCTGCGAGACCAGCACGAACCACGGCACCGTGATGGTCAGGAAGACCAGTGCGCCGCCGACCAGGTGCAGGCGACGCCACAGCGCCCAGTCGCGCGCCAGCAAGGTGTAGGCGACCAGCGCCAGGCCGGGCAGCACGATGCCGATGAGGCCCTTGGTCAGTACCGCCAGGCCCATGGCGGCCCAGGCCCCCCACATCCAGTGGCGTTGCGCGCGGGCGCTGTTCGTCGGGTGCTGGGCGATCAGCAGCGCGGCCAGCACGCCGGCCAGCGCGCCCGAGACCCCCATGTCCAGCGAATTGAAGTGGCTGCCGATGTTCCAGGTGGGCGCAGCCAGCAGGACCAGCGCGGCCAGCAGGCCGCCGCTCGTGCGCGAGGGCGTGGCCGTCAGCCGGCCGCCGAGCCAGCGCTGCGCGGCCAGCGCCGTCAGCGCCAGGCCCAGGGCGCCACTGAGGGCCACCCACAGGCGGGACTGCCAGTCACCGACACCGAAGGCTTCGTAGGCCAGCGCCGTCATCCACAGGTGCAGCGGCGGCTTCTCGAAGTATTTCAGGCCCTGGTAGCGGATCGTCACCCAGTCGCCTGTGGCGACCATCTCGCGGGCGATTTCGGCGTAGCGGCCTTCGTCAGAACGCAGCAGGTGGCGGGCGTCCAGCGTGCCGAACCAGATCGCGACCATCGTCGCCAGCAGGATCAGCACCCAGACCGTGTGCCCGGTGGCTGACCGACCGTCCTGTCGCGCCGGCTGCAAGGCAGACCCGTGCGCTGCAGTCGAGGGGTCGGACGTCGCGGGCATCGAAACGGTGGGGCGGCGGGCCGCCCGGGATGCGCCAACGCATCGTGGCGTTGCAGATTCTAGCGATCCGGCGCCGCCAGCCTGCAGGCTGGCCTGGCCCATCTCTTCAGGCGGGCGGGCGGGCGGGCCGCAGGCCGTTCAGGCCAGCAGGCTGCCGCCCTGGCCGGACGGGCGCTCGGTGGCGCCGAAGGCCGAGTACAGCCCCATGGGGGCCTGACGCGGCAACAGCACATCCATGGCGCGGTCGAGCGAGGCGGTGGCGCGGGCCAGGGCCTCGCGTTGGGCGGCGACTTGTCCGCCTGCCAGGGCCAGGCGCTGGCGCAGGGGCAGCGGGACGCCACCGGCGCGTGCGGCCCGGGTGAAATGGTCGACCGCGGCGGCCAGGGCTGCATGCAGGTCGGCGGCGGCGCGGTCGACCGCCGCCACATCCGGCCGGGCGAGCGCCAAGGCCAGCGCGCCGAGCTGTGTTTCGACGGCCGACAGCGTGCGCTCCAGCTCAGTGGCTGGGTGCAAGGCGCGGCGCTCGTCGGGGGTTGCGATCATGGCAAGGCCGGCCCGGTCAGTTCGGCTTGCGACCGAGCAGTTCCTGGGCGTTGCCGATCAGCTTGTCGGCGATCGCCTCGGGGTTGACCGTGAACTTGCCGTCGCGGATGGCTTGCGCGATCCGCTCGACCTTCTTGGCATCGAACGAGGTATTCGCCGCAGGGCTGGTCAGCGCCGCAGCGGCCGTCGACAGGGCCACTTGCGTGCTGGGCTCCGCGCCTGGCGCTGAAGGCGCAGACGCCGTCTTGCGTTCCGCTGTCGGGGTGACCGCGGGGCTGGTATTGAAAGGACCGATCTTCATGGTGATGAACTCCTGTCAGGGGCACGGCAGGGGTGCTAACCCAACGACATAGACGCTCTATCGGACGCGTGAACTCGGAACTTTAGCGGGCTTGAACATTTTTTTATGGATTCAGGGCGAAAGCCGGGGTCTGGGCGTGGCGCAGGCATCACAGGACCACCTCGACACAGCGTTCGCTGACCGGCTTGGCCACCAGCACCCGGCCGTTGCCGGTTTGCACGCGCACCGCCTTGCCCTCCAGCCCTGGGCCCAGGGCCTGACCTTCGCCGGCAACCGAAAACCCCTTACCCGCGACCTGGATGCGGACGGTGTCGCCGGCGGCAAACCATTGCCGGCTTTGCAACTGGGCCGACGGCACAGCCTGACCGGCCGCCAGCGGGCGCGACAGGCTGCGGCCCAGCAAGGGGCCGCTGCTTTCGAACAGCGATGAGGTGGCGCTGGCCCAGTCGGTTTCCGTGCGCTGGAGCAGGGCTTCGGTCAGTGGCACCCCCGCCGGCACGGCCGCCGCGGCGACCATGGCCGGTGCAAAGACCTGGGCCGTCAAGGGCAGCAGCACGTTCCAGCGCACGCGGCCTTCGGCGCAGCGCAGGCCCAAACGCGTGCGGCCCCAGACCGGCGTGCCGGTCGGCAGATAGGCCTCCACGCGTGCGCAGGGCGCCAGGCTCAGCCGCGGGTCCAGCGTGCCCGTCTGGATCACCACGCGGGCTTGTGGCGGCGCCGGGCCGAGGGCGGCCTGGGTCGCCAGGGCCAGCCCCTGCGCCAGGACTTCAGGCGGCACCTGGGCTGGCGCTGCTGCCTGGGGCTGCGCCTGGGCCAGCGCCGATGCCGGCAGGACCGCGAGCGCTGTCAGCATGCTCAGCAGCGTGACCGCCGACGGGCTGAAAGCGGCCAACAGGGCCAGGGCAGGGGGTTTTTCCACGCTGGCCACTGTATCGGCGCCCCTGGCCCGGCCTGAAGCTGAATAGGGGGGCTAACCGGCCTCTATTCGCGCTCATGCCGGGGCCACGACTGCCCAGAATGCTCCACATGCCGCTCAAGGTCTGCGCTCCGTGCAGCCCCACCGGCCCAGCAAGGAGCCCGCGATGATCAACCGCCTGACCGACAGCCTGGAGTTCCACACCCAAGCCCTGTCCTTGCGCGCCGAACGCCAGCGGCTGATCGCCAGCAACATCGCCAACGCCGACACGCCGGGCTTCCAGGCCCGGGATTTCGACTTTGCCGCGGCCCTGCGCGCCGCCAGCGGCAACAACGCCGTCGGCGAGGGCATCGCCCAGGGCGTGATGCGCGGTGACGGGCCAGGCGGCAGCGGCCACGCGTCGCCGGTGCTGCGTTACACCGTGCCCAGCCAGACCAACCTGGACAACAACAGCGTGGACATGGACCGCGAGCGCAGCGCTTTCGTCGACAACTCGGTGAAGTACGAATCGACCCTGCGTTTCATCAATGGCAGCGTGCGCACCACGCTCGACGCGATGAAAAGCTACCACCAAGCCTGAGGCGGACTGAACCATGAGCATGCTCCGCATCTTCGACGTCGCCGGCAGCGCGGTCAGCGCGCAAAGCCAGCGGCTGAACACGGTGGCCTCCAACCTGGCCAACGTGGACACCGTGGCCGGCCCCGACGGCAAGTCCTACAAGGCCCGCCAGGTGGTCTTCCAGACCACCCTGATGGGCAACGTCGCGCAGCGCGAGGCCAGTGCCGGCGTGCGGGTGTCGAACATCACCGAAGACCAGACGCCGGGCCGGCGCGTGCTCGACCCCAAGCACCCCAGTGCCGACGCCGACGGCTACGTCACCTACAGCAACGTGAACCCGGTCGAGGAGATGGTCAACATGATGTCGGCCTCGCGGTCTTACCAGAACAACGTCGAGGTGATGAACACCGCGCGTGGCCTGCTGCTGAAGACGCTGCAGATCGGTCAGTAACCGTCCATCCAACAGGAAATCCATGGCCATCACCTCCGTCGCCAGCAACCCGCTCGACGCCATTGCCAATGCGGGCAAGAGCACGACCAGCGCCGTCGGCGCCATCACCAAGGCCGACACCAGCGCCACCGACCGCTTCCTGAAACTGCTGGTCACCCAGATGAAGAACCAGGACCCGCTGAACCCGATGGACAACGCCCAGGTCACCAGCCAGATGGCGCAGATCAGCACGGTCAGCGGCATCCAGGACCTGAACACCAGCGTGACCGGGTTGAATGCGCAGATGGCACAGTCGCAGGCCCTGCAGGCGGCCTCGCTGGTCGGGCACGGCGTCACCCTGGCCGGCAACAAGCTGGACGTGTCCGCCGGCGACGGCAGCGGCATCGGTGGCTTCAATATCGAGAGTGCCGCGACCAATGTGAAGGTCACTGTCGCCGACAGCACCGGCGCGGTGGTCGATACCCTCAATCTGGGCGCAGCGCCCGCCGGCATGAACGGCTTCAAGTGGAACGGCGCGCTCAGCGGCCAGAGCTACACCTTTGCCGTGAGCGCCGTCGCCGACAGCAACGCCGTGGTGTCGACCCCCCTGATGCGCGACCACGTCAACGCGGTGGCCATCGTCAACAACAAGCTGACGCTGGAGACCACCTACTCCGGCGCCGTGGCCTACACCGACGTCAAGGCCGTCAACTGACGACGCTGCTCCGCGACCGCGCACTTCCCCTTCCCCCGCATCACTCGACTCCGCAAGGAACACCATGAGCTTTCAGCAAGGCATTTCGGGTCTGGCCGCCACCAGCAAGCAACTCGACGTCATCGGCAACAACATCGCCAACGCCGGCACCGTGGGCGCCAAGGCCTCGCGCATCGAATTCTTCGACATGTACTCCAGCGCGCTGGGCGGCGGCGGCGGCAAGTCCAGCGGCGTGGGCGTGGCGGTCGCGGCCGTGGCCCAGAGCTTCAGCCAGGGCAGCGTCACCTCCACCAACAACCCGTTGGACGTGGCCATCAGCGGCAACGGGTTTTTTCAGGTCAAGACCAGTGACGACGCCGTGCACTACACCCGCAACGGCCAGTTCAAGCTGGACAACCAGGGTGACATCGTCAACAACCGGGGTGACCGCCTGATGGGCTACGCGGCCGACGCCGCGGGCACCGTGCAGTCCGGCCAGGCCCAGCCGCTGCAACTGCTGACCAGCGCCATCCAGCCCAAGGCCACCAGTGCGGTGACCATCAGCGCCAATGTGGATTCGCGTGGCGGCGTCACCGTGCCCCAAGCCGCAGCGGCCAACTTCCCCATCGACTTTGCCGACGCCAGCACCTACAACAACGCCACCTCCGTCAACGCCGTGGACGCCAACGGCAAGGATGTGGTGATCACCTCCTACTTCCAGAAGACCGCGGTGGACACCTGGGACGTCTATGTGACGGCCAACGGCGCGCCGGTCGGCGGCGCCAGGCCCACGCCGGTCACGACCATCACCTTCGACCCGACGGGGGCCAAGCCCACATCGGTGCTCGGGGCCGTGCTGCCCGACCCCGCCACCGGCAGCCCGGGTACGCCCTTCACGGTCAACATTCCCGCTGGCAAGGTCACGAACGGCGTGGGCACGCTGCCCATCAACGGACTGAAGGTCGACCTGAGCAGTTTCACCGAGTTCGCGGCGCCTTTCGGCGTCACCAAGCTGACGCAGGACGGCTACGCCGCCGGCGCCTTGAGCGGTGTGTCCGTCGAAACCTCGGGCGTCATCGTGGCCAACTACTCGAACGGCCGCACCAAGGCCATCGGCCAGATCGAGTTGGCCACCTTCAACAACATGAACGGCCTGCAACCGCTGGGCGGCAACGAGTGGGCCAAGACCATCAACGCCGGTGAGCCGGTGCTGGGCGTTCCCGGCAGCGGCAACTTGGGTAGCCTGCAGACCAGCGCGCTGGAAGAGTCCAACGTCGACCTGACCGGCGAACTGGTGAACATGATGATCGCCCAGCGGTCTTACCAGGCCAACGCGCAGACCATCAAGACGCAGGACCAGGTGCTGCAGACCCTCGTGAACCTGCGCTGATCGCGCAGCACCTTGAGGGCCACGCCGGATGGACAGACTCATCTATTTGTCGATGGCGGGCGCCAAGGCGACCTTGCAGCGGCAGGACTCGCTGGCCAACAACCTGGCCAATGTGTCGACCACGGGCTTTCGCGCCGAATTGCAGGCCTTTCGCGCCGTGCCGGTGCGCGGCGACGGCGCCAGCACCCGCGTCTACGCGCTTGAATCCACCATCGGCTACAACAACGCGGCAGGGCCGGTGCAGAGCACAGGCCGTTCGCTGGACGTGGCGATGACGGGCAACGCCTGGCTGGCCGTGCAGAGCCTGGACGGCACCGAGGCCTACACCCGCGCCGGTGCGCTGCAGACCAATGCCGAAGGCCAGCTGGTGACCCTGTCGGGCCTGCCGGTGGTGGGCGACGGCGGGCCGATCCAGTTGCCGGCGAACGCCGCGGTGGACATCTCGTCCGACGGCCTGATTACCACCAAGCTGGCCAACGGCCGGCCGCAGCCGGCGGGACGCCTGAAGATGGTGACGCCGGAAGCCCCGCTGGAGCGCGGCACCGATGGCTTGTTCCGCGCCGCCGACGGCAACGACCTGACCCAGGACGCCTCGGCCCGCTTGCAAAGCGGCGCCCTGGAAGGGTCGAACGTGAGCCCCGTCGAGACCATGGTGGCCATGATCTCCGCCAGCCGCCAGTTCGAGCAGCAGATGCGCATGCTGCAGGGTGCTGAACAGCGCGAGCAGGCCGCCTCCAAGCTGCTGGGCAACGCCTAGAAATAGGCGGCGCCGGGGGCGCTTATCCGGCGCTGGCCGGCCTTCAGTCCGGGTGAAGATCATCCGACTGATTGAAGGACGGTAAACACCATGATTCGTTCGCTGTGGATCGCCAAGACCGGCATGGAAGGCCAGCAAGCTGCGCTGGACGCCATCTCGAACAACCTGGCCAACGTGGCCACCAACGGCTACAAACGCGGCGGCGTGGCCTTCGAAGACCTGATGTACCAGAACCTGCGCAGCGCCGGGGCCAACAGCTCCGAGCAGACGCAGTTGCCCACCGGTCTGCAGGTCGGCCTGGGTGTGCGGGTGGCCGCCAGCACGCGCAACTTCAGCCAGGGCACGCTGCAGCAAAGCGGCAACGCACTGGACTTGGCCATCAACGGCCAGGGCTTCTTCCAGGTGACGCTCCCCGACGGCACCACGGGCTATACCCGTGACGGCAGCTTCCAGAAAGACGCCAACGGCCAGCTCGTCACCAACGCCGGCTACGTGCTGCAGCCCGGCATCACCGTGCCCAAGGACGCCACCAGCGTGGACATCGCGTCCGATGGCACGGTCACGGCCTCGATCCTGAACCAGACCGCGCCGCAGAAGCTGGGGCAGATCCAGCTGGCTTCCTTCATCAACCCGTCGGGTCTGGACCTGCGCGGCGGCAACCTGTACAGCGAAACGGCGGCCTCGGGTTCGGCCCAGTCGGCGGCACCCAACACCGCGGGCCACGGCAGCCTGCTGCAGTCCTTCACCGAAGGCAGCAACGTCAACGTGGTGCAGGAGCTGGTCAGCATGATCGCCACGCAACGGGCCTACGAATTGAATTCCAAGGCCATCCAGGCTTCCGACCAGATGCTGCAGAAGCTGGGGCAGCTGTGATGGACAACAGCTACCGGCGTCTCGTACTGGCCACCGCCTTCATGCTGGGCGGCTGCAGCACCATCTGGCCGCGCGTCGAGGTGGCCGACACGACGCCGCCGCTGCCGGTGGCCATTGCCGTGCCGGCCGCAGCCACCGGTTCCATCTTCCAGCCGGTCAGCTACCGCCCGCTGTTCGAGGACTTCCGCGCCCGTCTGGTCGGCGACACGCTGACCGTGCAGATCGTCGAGAAGGTCAGCGCCACCCAGACGTCCACCAGTTCCATCGACAAGAGTGGCTCGATCGCCGCGTCCATCACCGCCCTGCCGGGGGCCAGCGTGAATTCCTTTGCCCTGGGCCGGGCCAACGCCGCCGGCAGCACGGCCAATACCTTTGCCGGCAAGGGCGCCACCGTCAACAGCAACGACTTCAGCGGCACCATCACCGTCATCGTGCGCCAGGTGCTGCCCAACGGCCATCTGGTGATCGCCGGCGAAAAGCAGATCGGCGTGAACGAGAACGTCGACGCCTTGCGCTTCTCGGGTCAGATCGACCCGCGCGCCATCCAGCCCGGCAACACCGTGCAGAGCAGCCAGATCGCCAATGTGCGGCTGGAGCAGCGCGGCCGCGGCCAGCAGTCCGAGGCGCAGGCCATGGGTTGGCTGGGCCGGGCCTTCATGACCGTCCTGCCTTTCTAGTCGCCACCATGAAGCTCCAACCCGAACGTGTCCTGCGCTGGTTGAGCGGTCTGGCCCTGACCGTGGCGGGCAGCGCCCTGTGGTGCCCTTCGCCCGTGCTGGCTGCGCCCAGCAGCGTGCGGCTGAAGGAAGTCGCCGCCGTGCAAGGCGTGCGCAGCAACCAACTCGTGGGCTATGGCCTGGTGGTGGGCCTGGACGGCACCGGCGACCAGGCCACGCAGACGCCCTACACGACGCAGGCGCTGAACGCCATGCTGCAGCAGTTCGGCATCACCGTGCCGGCGGGAACCAGCATCCAGCCCCGCAACGTGGCGGCCGTGATGGTCACTGCGGCGCTGCCGCCGTTTTCGCAGCCGGGGCAGACCATCGACGTCAACGTCTCGTCGGTCGGCAATTCCAAGAGCCTGCGCGGCGGCACGCTGATCGCCACGCCTTTGCGCGGTGCCGATGGCCAGGTCTATGCCCTGGCGCAGGGCAATCTCATCGTCGGCGGCGCCGGTGCGTCGGCCGGCGGTTCCAAGGTGCAGATCAACCACCTGTCGGCCGGCCGCATACCCGACGGCGCCAGCGTCGAGCGTGCCGTGCCCACGCCGCTGGGCGAAGGCGACAGCCTGCAACTGGGTCTGAACGCCAGCGACTACGCCACCGCGCGCGCCGTGGCCGCCGCCATCAATGCCGCCAAGGGCGCAGGCACGGCTGCCGCGGTCGACGGCCGCACGGTGCGCGTGAAGGTGCCGCCGGCGGGTGGCGACCGCGTCGGCTTCCTGGCCGACATCGAGAACCTGGTGCTGGACCTGCAGACCCCCGCCGCGCGCATCGTGCTCAACGCCCGCACCGGTTCGGTCGTCATGAACGACGCCGTCACCCTGAGCGCCTGCGCCGTGGCGCATGGCAACCTGTCGGTGACCATCAACACCACGCCGGTGATCAGCCAGCCGAATGCCTTGAGCCAGGGCACCACGGTGCAGGCCGAGAAGTCGGAGATCTCGGTGACGCAGCAGGGGGGTGCGCTGGTCAACATGGCCGCCGGCACCAAGCTGGCCGACGTGGTGAAGGCGCTGAACGCACTGGGCGCCACGCCGCTGGACCTGCTGGCCATCCTGCAGGCGATGAAAAACGCCGGCGCGCTGCACGCCGAGATCGAGGTGATCTGAATGTCCATATCCCCATTCAATGGCAGCAGCGGCAACCCGCTGGGCGCCAGCAACAGCCTGGTCGCCGACGGTCGCGAGCTGGTCGCGCTGAAGGCCCAGGCCGGCGCCGACCCCAAGGCGGCTGCACGCGAGGTGGCCAAGCAGTTCGAGTCCATCTTCATGAACGAAATCATGAAGGGCATGCGGGCCACGACGCAGTCCAGCGGCATGCTGGACAACGCCAGCACGGCCATGGGGACCGAAATGCTGGACCAGCAGTTCGCCAGCCAGCTCAGCGGGCGGCCGGGCGGCCTGTCCGACGCCATCATGAAGCAGCTGGAACGGCAGATGGGGCTGAGCCCCGGACCGATACCGGCCACCGGTTCGGCCAACAACACCGCGGCGCCGCTGTCGGCCACACCGGCGGTTACGCGCATTCCGCAGGCCGGTGCAGCCGGTTTCGTGCAGCAGCATTCCGAAGCCGCGAACAAGGCTGAAGCCGCCACCGGCGTGCCGGCTGCTTTCATGGTCTCGCAGGCGGCGCTGGAAACCGGCTGGGGGCGCAAGGAAATCCGCAACGCCGACGGCAGCTCGTCACACAATTTGTTCGGTATCAAGGCCGGCGCCAACTGGAAAGGCCCGACGACCGACGTGACGACCACGGAATACATCGGGGGCAAGGCGCAGAAGGTGGTGGCGCGCTTCCGGGCCTACAACAGCTACGCCGAGTCCTTCGCCGACTACGCCAAGCTGATGAAAGACAGCCCGCGCTACCAGAACGCCGTGGCCCAGGCCCGGGGTGCCAGCGCGGCCGGCACGGCCACCGCCACCGCCAGCGCGGCCACCGGCTTCGCCCAGGGTCTGCAAAAGGCCGGCTACGCCACCGACCCGGCCTACGCCGACAAGCTGAGCCGGGTCATCAACACCACGCTGCGCCTGCAGCGCCTGGTGGCCTGAATGCAGCGCGGCTGAGCCATGGCCAATTCCATCCTGACCAACATCGGCCTGAAGGCGATGGCCGCGCAATTTGCCGGCCTGCAGACCACGGGCAACAACATCGCCAATGCCAGCGTGGCGGGCTATTCCCGGCAACAGGTCCAGCTGTCAACCTCAACCGGCCAAAGCAGCAACGGGGCCTTCTACGGCATGGGCGTGGATGTCGCTTCGGTCACGCGCATGCACGACGCCCACCTCAGCAGCGAGGCCGCCAACACCGCCTCGCTGGCGGCCATGGACAGCACCCGGCTGGCGCAGCTGACCGGCCTGGAGAGCGCCTTTCAGCCGGGTGAAAACGGTCTGGGCGCGGCGTCCAGCCAGTTCTTCAAGGCCATGGTCGACGTCAGCAGCAACCCGGGCGACCTGTCGTCGCGCCGCGTGGCCTTGGCCCGTGCCAGCGACCTGGCCGCGCGCTTTCGCGAGGCCGGTCAGTCGCTGGACAGCCTGCAGACCGGCGTGGGCACCGAGCTGACCGCCACGGTGACCGAGATCAACGGTCTGGCGCGCGACATTGCCACCGTCAACCAGAAGCTGGCGCTGACGCGCGGCCAGTCACAGCCAGCCAACGACCTGCTCGACCAGCGCGACCAGCTGGTGGCCCGACTGTCCAGCAAGATCCACGTCGATCGCATCGACTCGATCGACGGTTCGACGGCCATTACCGTGGCCGGCGGCCAACCCCTGGTGCTGGGCAGCCAGGCAGCCGCACTGGCCGTGGTGCACGACGCCAACGACCCTTCGCGCAGCGCACTGGCCCTGGTCGCCGGCGGTGCTTCGCAACCGCTGGACGAGGACACGCTGGGTGGCGGGTCGGTGGCTGGCCTGCTGCAGTTCCAGAATCAGGACCTGGTGCAGGGGCGCAACCTGGTGGGCCGTCTGGCGGCTTCCATCGGCATGGCCATCAATGCGCAGCAAGCGTCCGGGATTTCCTTGCAGCCCCCGCTGGGGCAGGTCAACGGGTCGCCGTTTTTCGCCATCGGCGGGCCGGTGGCCGTGCCCAAGGCCGGCAACGCGCGCGACGCGGCCGGTCTGCCCCTGGGCAGCGTCAGCATGGCCATCATCGACCCGTCGGCGCTGCAGGCCAGTGACTATGCGCTGCAAGCCGACCCGAGCGGCGGCACCTGGCAGCTGACGCGGCTGGCCGACCATGTGGTGCGCACCATCAACAGCGGCGACGTGGTGGACGGTCTGCGCATCACCATCAACAATGCCCAGTCGCGCGACCAGTTCCTGCTGCAGCCGGTGCGCAATGCGGCAGCCACGATGAAGGCCTTGCTGACCGATCCGCGCGATGTCGCGGCGGCGTCGCCGCTGGTGGCCACCACCGCAGCCGGCAACGTCGGCACCGTGAAGGTCAGCAGCCTGCAGGTCACGAGCGTGCCGCTGCCCACCCCAGGCGGCAGCGTGCAGCTCACGTTCAAGGACGACCTGGGCGGCTACGACTGGACGCTGCTGGACGCCAGCAACAACGCCATCGGTGGCGGCAGCGGCACCTGGCAGACCGGCCAGCCGCTGCCACCGGCCGGCACCGATTTCAACGGCTATACGCTGCAGATCGAAGGCGTGCCGCGCCAGGGTGACGTGATCACCGTGGCCCCGACCTCGGCCAGCGGACTGGTCACCAACAACGGCAACGCGCTGTCCTTGATGGCGCTGCGCGACGCCAACCTCGTCGACGGGCGCAACGCGACCGACGGCTACGCGCAGGCCATGGCCGACGTCGGGGTGCGCGTGCAGAGCGGCAAGACCACGTCGGCCATCTCCACGGCCGTGGCCCAGCAGGCCGAAACCAACCGCAGTTCGGTCACCGGGGTCAACCTCGACGAAGAAGGCGCGCGGCTCATCCAGTACCAGCAGGGTTACCAGGCCGCAGCCAAGGTGCTGTCGGTGGCCCAGTCCATCTTCGACACCATGCTGCAGGCCGTTGCCCGCTGAAAGGTTGCGCTGACATGCGAATTTCCACGGCCTCGGCCTTTGACAGCACGGTGGCCAATCTGCAGCGCCGCCAGGTGGCGCTCAGCGAAGCCCAGATCCAACTGACCAGCGGCAAGCGCGTGCTGCGCCCCAGCGACGACCCGGCCGCCGCGGCCCAGGTTGAGCGTGCGCTGGCCGCCGCCACGCGCAGCGAAGGCCAGCAGCGCGCGCTGGACTCGGCGCGCAATTCGATGGCCCTGAGTGAAAGCGCGCTGGGCGACGCCGGCAACATCCTGCAGCAGGCCCGCGAGATGATGGTCTCGGGCGGCAACGGCACCTACACCGACGCCGAGCGCAAGACCGTGGCCGACAACCTGCGCGGCCTGCGCAACGACCTGCTGGCCGTGGCCAACCGCGGTGACGGCAGTGGACGCTACCTGTTCGGCGGCCAGGGCAGTGACGGGCCACCCCTGCTCGACGCGTCCGGTGGCGTCGTCTATGGCGGCACCTCGGGCGGCATGCAGGCGGCCACCGGCGAGGCCATGCCGCTGTCGCTGGACGGCCGCGCGGTGTGGCTGCAGGCGCCCGACCCGGCCCATCCGGGGGCCCATGTGTCGGTCTTCGACGCGCTGGACAAGGCCGTCGCCGAAATGGGCACACCCGGGCGCACGGCGACGCAGGCGGCGACCACGGTCTCCGCCGGTCTGGCGGGCATCGACGCTGCGATGGCCAACCTCTCGAGTTGGCGTTCGGCGGCGGGCGAAGCCCTGAACCGGGCCGACAACATCGGCTCGCGCCTGTCGCAGGCCAAGCTCGACGCGCAAAGCCAGCGCTCAGCCGCCGAAGACCTGGACATGGTGGCCGCCGTGTCGGGTGTCCAGGCCAAGCAGACCGGCTACGATGCGGCCCTGAAGACCTATTCGATGGTGCAGCGACTGTCGCTGTTCGACTACATCCGGTAGCCGGCCCGTCCAGCGGCTGTGGCGCTGCTGCGTTCCACCCAGAACCCCAAGCCGCCACCGTGGCCGACCGCATGCAAGACCATCCCGTGCTGGGCCAGGTGGCCCTGGGCTACAGCCCGATGATCGACCCGCAACGGGGGGTCATGGCGCTGCGCCTGACCGTCTTCCCCGAGCGTCCCGATGCCGCCCCCGATGCCGTGGCGCTGTTGCGGGCCATCGCCGATGTCTGGCCGCCAGCGGCGACGGTGGCGGGCCAGCCGTCGCCGCGCGCCCGGCTGACGTTGAACCTGGCGGGTGAAGCCCTGCTGCGTGACGTGATGGCCGCCGTTCCCGGGCCGCAGCTGATGGTCGAGGTGCCGGCCTTCATGGCCGGTGACGCGGCCCACGTCGTCGCCTTGCAGCGGCTGCATGCCGCCGGCACGACGCTGCTGATCAAGGGCCGGCCCCTGGCGCCCTTGAAGCCCGAAGTGCTGGCCTTGTTCAGCCACTGCATCCTGGAGCCGGGCGAAGACCTGCGCGATGTGGCGCCGGTCGCCGACGCCGGCAGCCGCAAGGTCAGCCCCGTCCAGGCGGGCGCGCGCACGGCTGCGGCCGCCGATGCGGCCTTCCGGCGCGGTGCGGTGGCCGTGCTGGGTTGGCCCTGGGACGACGAAGCGCCGGCCGCGGCGGGCCGATCCACCCTGCCCAGCGATGTGCGCACGGTGCTGGACCTGATGCAGGGTGTCGACCGCGAGCAACCCGTGGCCCAGCTCGAAGCGGTGCTGCGCCGCGACCCGACCCTGGCCTTCCGGCTGATGCGCTACCTCAACTCGCCCGCCTTCGGCCTGCCGGTGGAGGTGAATTCGCTGGGCCATGCCGTGATGCTGCTGGGCTACCAGCGGCTGAAGCGCTGGCTGGCCTTGCTGCTGGTGTCTTCGGCCAAGGGGCCGAACAGCCGGGTGCTGATCTGCGCGGCCGTGCGCCGCGGTCTGCTGATGGAAGCGCTGGGACTTGAACAGGGCGACGCCGAGATGCGCGGCGAGATGTTCATCTGCGGCGTGTTCTCGCTGTTGCCCCGCCTGCTGCAGCAGCCGATGGCCGGCCTGCTGAGCAGCGTGCCGGTGCCCGAGCGCGTGCAACAGGCCTTGCGCGCCGAGGGTGGCCCCTACGGCGCCTACCTGGACCTGGTGCAGGCCATCGAACAGGAATCGGTTTACGACATCCGCGAGCTCAGCGAACGCCTGCTGCTGGGTCCGGCGGCCGTCAACCGGGCGCTGCTCGGCGCCTTGAAGGCAGCCAGCGACATCGAGCCGTGACGCCATGACGCCCAAGAAGCGGCCCGCTGACGCGGTCTGGCAGGCCCTGCTCGGGCTGCCCACACCGGCCTTGCTGCAAGATGCTGCCTACCGCATCCTGGACGCCAATGCGGCGGCCGCCTTCCTGTTCGGGCAAACAGCGCCCGCTCTGGTCGGCCGCGACAGCCTGGATTTCGGCCCTGGCGAAGACCGCGAACTGCAGCTCGCCCAGCGCGTGGACAACGCCCAGGCCGATCAGCGGGGGCTGGAGCCGGCGCCTGGCCAGCAGCGTCTGCTGGCCGCCGACGGGCGCCTGCGCTGGTTCAACATCCAGACCCTGGGTCTGCGTGGCGCCGACGGGGCACCCCGCTGGCTGACTCTCTGGAACGAAGTCACCGGCGAGGTGCAGGCCCGCGAACAGGCGCGCAGCGCCCACAACGAACTGGCCCAGTGGTTCGAGCTCAGTGGCAACGGCATGCTGGTTTACGACCCCAGCGGCCTGATCGTGCGCTGCAACGCGGCTTTCGAAGCCCTGGTCGAACGCGTGCCCGAGGTGCTGGACGAGGCCTCGCCCGAACTGCAGGCCCTGCTGGGCTGGCAGGATGGTGCGATGTCGCCCTTGCTGGTGCCCGGCGCGCCGGCGCTGGAGCGCCAGGCGCTGGTGCCGGTGGACGAGGGCCGGCGGCGGCGGCTGAGTGCCCGCCTGGCCTGCCACCCCAACCCGCAGGGCGGGCGTCGCGTGATGGCCGTGGTGCAGGACCGCAGCACCGAGGACGAGCGTGACCTGGCCCAGCTCGAGATGGGCATGTTGATGGACACCGCCAGCATCGGCGTGGCCACCTACGACCCGCTGCGCGGCTGGTTGGCGCCGCGGGCCAGCGCCGGATCCACCGCCGCGGCCAGCAGCCCGGACCGTGTCAAGGCCGCGCCCGCCAAAGCCGGTGGCGCCCTGCTGGGCATCGGCCGTGAGCTGGTCGAGCCGGCCTCGCTGCCCGAGTACGAGCGCCTGCAGCGCGCGCTGCGCAACGGTGAACGCACCGAGGTGCGCTACGCGGTGCGGCATCCCGAGCTGGGCGCACGCTGGCTGCTGACCCGGGTCGAGCCGGGTGCGCTGGCCGGCGGCCGCACCACCACGTCGGTGGTGACCCTGGACGTCACCGACCAGGAACGCGCGCAGCGCCGCAACGAAGAACTGCTGCGTGAACTGACCATCATCCTGGACAGTTCCACCGCGGGCATTGCCTACCTGCGCGGACCGGTGCTGGTGCGCTGCAACCAGCGCTTCGAACGCATGCTCGGTTTCCCGGCCGGCGCCGCGGCCGGCGCCTCGCTGGAAGAAATCTTCGGCCGCAGCATGGGTGAGCTGCAGGGCGCCCCGAATGCCGAACAGGCCCTGCAGGCGCTGGAAGCCGGTCGGCCCTTCGAGGCCGAATTGCCGCTGGCGCGCGGCGACGGTCCGCCGCAGTGGTATTCGCTGTCGGTGCGCCGCGCCCAGGCCGACGGCCAGCAGACGGAAGCCGTGGCCGTGCTGACCGACATCACGCGGCTCAAGCAGCAGCAGGCTGAACTGCAGCAACTGCTGCGCGACCGCGAATTGATGTTCAGCCTGTCGGAGGTGGGCATCGTCTACCAGCGCGGCGCGCGCATCGAGCGTGCCAACCAGGCGATGGCCGACCTCACGGGATGGGCCAGCACGGAACTGAGCACGCTGGACGCGGCCGAGCTCTACGCCAACGCCCGCGAGTGCGTCGAATTCGAGGCCCTCATCGCCCAGGCCCTGCGCGAGCGCCACCGCTTCAGTGGCGAACGCCGGCTGCGCCGCCGCGATGGCAGCATGGTCTGGGTGCAGGTGGCCGTACGCCCGGTGCAGGATGATGCCGAGCGCGGCGGCAGCCCGGCCGGGGCTGGCGTGATCTGCTCCTTCGTCGACATCGACGAGCGGCGCAGCGCCCGCGAAAACCTGGCCCTGCAGGCTGATCGCACGCGGGCCATCCTGAACTCGGTGCTGGTCGGCATCGTCACCGTCTCGGCCGACGGTATCCAGTGGATGAACCGCTCGGCCCGGCGCATGTTCGGCGGCGAGTTGGCCGACTTCGTCGGTGAGTCCTTGAGCATCGTGGCCACGCCGGAGGCCGACCACCCGCTGCGCCGCACCGACTACCTCAGCCGCTTGACCGAAGGCCAGGCCGAAACCTTCGAATGCCGCCTGAAGGCGCGCGACGGCCGGGAATTCTGGGTCGTCGGCAATGCCGTGCTGACGGGCCACGTCGCCGGCGGCGGTGCCGAACTGACCATCGCCCTGATGGACATCGAGCGGCGTCGCCAGGCCGAGGTCAGCATCGCCCAGGCCCAGGCTTCGCTGCAGCGGGTCATCGAGACCGCGCCGCTGGCCATCGCGCTGTTCGATGCGCACAGCCTGCGCGTGCAGCAACTGAATCACACGGCGGCCAGCTTTTTCGGCCGTCCGCTGGACGCCCTGCTGGGGGCTGCGCTGGCCGAAGCCGCCCCGGCGCCGCAAGCGCTGGCCCTGCGGGGCTGGTTGATGCAGACCGCCGAGAGCGGCCTGGCCGGTCAGCACGAATGGCGCGACCACGCCGAAGACCGCGCTGACGACCCGGGCGGGCCGGACCCGCGGGTCTGGGACTGCCGGATCGCCCCGCTGGACGCGGCCAACGCGCCGGACGCGCAATTGCTGCTGGTGGCCAGCGACGTGACCGAGCAGCGCGCCGCCGAGCGGGCCCGCCTGCAAGCCGCGATCGCCCAGCGCGAGGTGCTGGTGCGCGAGGTGCACCACCGCATCAAGAACAACCTGCAGGGCGTGGCCGGTCTGCTGCAGCAGAGCGTGGCGCGCCACCCGGCCTTGGCCACCGTGCTGTCGGAAGCTGTCAGCCAGGTGCAGGCCATCGCCCAGGTCTACGGCCTGCAAGTCGGTGCCAACGGGCCGCCTGACGTGGCCAGCCTGCTGCGGGCCATCGGCCAGTCGGTTCAGCGCACCTTCGGCCGGACCATCACGGTGACCGTCGAGGGCGAGGTGCCGCACATCCTGCCCGAGGCCGAGTCCATCCCCGTGGCGCTGACCGTGAATGAACTCTTCACCAACGCCATCAAGCACAGCAGCGGCAGCGACGTGCGCTGTACGCTCAGCGCGCAGGGCGAGGCGGTGCACATCCGCATCGCCAGCCGCGCCACGCTGAGCGAGGGCTTCGACCTGAAACAGGTGCGTGCCGGTGTGACCGGGCTCGCCCTGGTGCGCGCGCTGCTGCCGCGGCGCAGCGCCACCTTGACGCTGCTGCAAGAGGGCCCGGATGTCGTGGCCGCCATCGAGCTGCGTCCGCCCGGCGTGCGCCGGCCCGAGCCGGCGCCGGCCGAGGCCGACGCCGCGGCGCCCGCGGTGTGATCGGTGACAATCCGCCGATGACTTCACCGGTAGGCAGCCAGGGCAGGATCCTCGTCGTGGATGACGACCGTCTGGTGCTGGCCACCGTCGTGCACGGACTGGCGCAGGCGGGCTACGAGGTCATCGATGCCGACAATGGTGACGACGCCATCTTGCTGGCCCGCGAGCACCGCCCCGACCTGGCCTTGCTCGACATCCGCATGGAAGGCAAGAGCGGTTTCGACGTGGCCGCCACCTTGCGCGACGCCTACCGCATCCCCTTCATGTTCCTGTCGGCCTTCGCCGACAGCGACACGCTGGCCAAGGTCGAAGCGCTGGGCGCGTTGGACTACCTCGTCAAGCCGCTGGACGTCGGGCAGATCCTGCCGCGGGTGGCCGATGCCCTGGCGCGGCTGCGCGGCGGGCGGCCTGGAGGGGGGGTGCCGGAGGGGCCCGGAGCGGCCGCGCCGACGCTGCCGGCTGCTGTTGCCGACCCGCTGTTCGAGCCGGTGGCGCTGGCGGTGGGTGTGTTGATGCACCGCCATTCCTTGCTCCGCGCCACGGCCCTCCAGCGCCTGCAAAGGCTGGCTGGCGAGCAGGGCCTGTCGCTGCAGGCCCAGGCCGAACGCCTGCTGGGCGCGGTCGAAGAACTGGCGCGCACGGGCGCCTGAGTTCGGCGAGCGGGGGCCCGCCGGTCAGCCCGCCAGGGTAAAGAAGAAGGCCGCGCCGCGGCCGGGTTCGGCCTCGGCCCAGATGTCGCCGCCATGGCGGTGGATGATGCGCCGCACCGAGGCCAGCCCGACGCCATGGCCCGGGAAGTCGCTGGCGCTGTGCAGGCGCTGGAACAGTCCGAACAGGCGGTCGGCCGAGCGCATGTCGAAACCGGCGCCGTTGTCGCGCACCACGAATGCCCGTCCGCCGTTGTGCTGCACGGTGTGCAGGCTGATCTGTGCGCGTTCGGCGCGGCCGCTGTACTTCCACGCGTTGCCCAGCAGGTTTTCCAGCACCAGGCGCAGCAGGGTCGGGTCGCCGACGGCCGTCAGCCCGGCTTCGATGTCGATCTCGGCCTCGCGCTCGGGTGTGGCGCGGCGCAGGTCGTCAGCCACGAAGGCCGCCAGTTGCGACAGATTCACCGGTTGCCGGGCCAGCGGCTGCGCGCTCAGGCGCGCCAGTGTCAGCAGCGCGTCGATCATCAGGTTCATGCGCGCGGCGGCGCCCAGCACGCGATCGAGGTGGTCGTTGCCGACGCGGTCCAGCAGGTGGCCGTAGTCTTCCTTGACGATGCGGGTGAAGCCTTCGACGACGCGAATGGGGGCTCGCAGGTCGTGCGAGGCGGTGAAGCTGAAGCTGTCGCTTTCGCCCGGCGGCGCAGGTCGGGCGTCGCTGGCGCCCAGGCCCTGCTGGGCCAGCAGCAGGCCGCCGCGCGCCGCCGGTTCGGCGGGCTGGCGCAGACCGGCCGCCGCACCCGCCGGTGGCGCTGCGCCGGGATGCGCGCTGAAATGCTCGACATGCCAGCCGTCCACCAGCGCCGCTTCCGCCAGGTTGCCGGCCAGGGCATCGCGCAGCGCCGTTGCGGCCGCGGCCGGCAGGCGGCCGGCCAGGGTGCTCAGGTCGATCGGATCGTCTGCACCCGGCAGTTCCGGCCACAGCGTGCGGGCTGCGGCATTCGCCTGTTCCACGCGCCAGCCCCCGTCGGTCGAGCGCAGCGCCAGCAGCGCCGCACCGGGCCAGGCGCGCACCAGCGGCGACAGCGCGGCGGCCTGCGTGGCCAGGGCCGCCGTGGCATCCAGCGGTTGGGCACTGCCCAGGAAGCCGGCAAAGGCGCCGAGGTCGTCGTGGCGCGGTACGCCACGCAGGGCCCAGGCCCTGACACCGTCCTGGGGCTGCAGGCAGGCCAGGCGCAGGCCGCTGAAGGCCTGCATGCCGCGCAGGCGCGCCGCCAGTGCGGCGTCGCGGGCGTCGAACAGGGTGCAGTCGCTGGTTGCGCCGCGGCCTGGGCCTTGCCAAACCGTGAGGCGGTGTCCCGAGTCGGTCTGCCACTGCCAGTCTTCGCCCAATTGCTGCCAGCTGTGTAGCTCGGCGCGGGCTGCTCGCAGCTTGCGTTCGGCGTTGCGGCGCTCACGCAGCCTGCCCAGCGCAAAGGCCAGCGCAGCGACGGCCAGCAGCGCGACCGTGGCGAAGCCGGAAAAGGCCCAGCCGGGCCAAGCCGCAGCAGGGCTGCTGTCGGTGCAGCCGGCGAGCGCCAGCCCGCCCAGCCAGACGGGCGGCCGGCAATCGGTCTTTCGACCTGGCGCCTCGCAGGTTGGATGCATGCCGAGAATTGTACGGACCGCCGCCGTTCCACCGCCCCGACCCCCTCCTCAAGTTCGGCACCGGCCTTGCTAAATTCCGTGCAGTGCCGTGGGTGCAGAGTTTCATTTGATCCCGTAACCTTGGGGGTACGCAGGAGTCGACCCGCTTCAACCACCCCCCTAAACCGGCAGACCAGCGCTGGACGGCCAGGTGCCGCCTGCGCATCCTGTCGCCTGGGGATGGACGGACAGGCTGTCCTGGCACGGCATGCTGCACCTTGTCTGCGCTGTCCCTTCAGAGCGGGCCGACCCTGTCATGGATTCCGTGCTGAGCCCCGAGCCGCCGAACGGCGGCGCCAGCAGCCCCCCGACGCTGGATGCAGCGGCCCTGGGCCGCCTGCGCGAATTGGACCCCGGTGGGCGCCATGGCGTCCTGCACCGCGTGCTCCTCGCTTTCGAGACTTCGCTGATGCGCATGCTGGTGCAACTGGCTGCCGAGCGCGACAGCGGCCATTCCGGGGTGGTGTTGTCGGTGGCCCACACGCTGAAGTCGTCCTCGGCCAGTGTGGGCGCGCTGCAATTGTCCCAGGCCTGTGCAGAAGTCGAGCGCCGGCTGCACGCGGGGGCGCCGGGCGATCTCCAGGCGGATGTCGAACGGCTGATGGCGGCCGGTGAGTCAGCCCTGGTGGCAGTTCGGGCTATGCTGCAGCCATGAGCCTGATGCGGCCGCCGCGCCCATGACCGTTGTCCACCCTTTTTTCGATGCCGGCCAGACGTCGGTGCCCGAGGTCCTTCTCGTCGACGACGACGAGATCAATCTCTTGCTGACGGGTCTGGGGTTGCGCGAACGCGGCTTCAAGCTGAGCGAGGCTGGCAGCGGTGAGGCGGCCCTGGAGATGCTGCGCGAATGGACGCCCAACATCATCGTGCTGGACGCGCTGATGCCGGGCCTGGACGGCTTCGACACCTGCCGCCGCATCCGCGGCATGCCCGGCTACGAAAACGTGCCCGTGCTGATGCTCACCGGGCTGGACGACGACGCCTCCATCACCCGCGCCTACGAGGCCGGCGCCACCGACTTCTTCGTCAAGACCACCCAGTGGAGCCTGCTGACCGGCCGTCTGCACTACCTGCTGCGCGCCTCGCGCACCCGCATCGAACTGGAGCGCAGCAAGAGCAAGCTGGCGCGGGCGCAGGACCTGGCCCGCATGGGCAGCTTCGACTGGTGGCGGGTGGACCGCGGCAACTGCGGCGGCCTGCGCACCTCGCCCGAGGCGCTGCGCGTCTTCGGTTTCGGGCCCCACGAAGAAGTCTCGCTGCGCCTGATCCTGCGCATGGTGCCGCACGGCGACCGGCGCGCCTTCCTGCGCTTGTTGCACGGCGCGCTGAAGCTATCGTCGGTGCTGGCCACCGACGTGCCCGTCGTGCTGCTCGACGGCCGCCAGCGGATCATCCATGTCGAAGCCGAACCCGAGTTCAACGAACACGGCCATGGCGCCGGCTACACCGGCATCGTGCAGGACGTCACCGAACGGCGACAGGCCGAAGACCGCATCCGCCAGCTGGCCAACTTCGATGCGCTGACCGGCCTGCCCAACCGACGCCAGCTGATCTGGCGCGCCGAGCGCGCACTGGAACAGGCGCGTCGGCTGCAGCACCAGTTCGCGCTGCTGCTGATCGACCTCGACCGCTTCAAGCTGATCAACGACACCCTGGGCCACGGCGCCGGTGACGAGTTGCTGGTCGAGGTCGGCCGCCGGCTGCGCGCGTGCGTGCGCCACAGCGACCAGATCTCCGACGTGGCGCCCGACGGCAGCGCCGGCGGAGCCCGCTCGCACCGCGCGCTGGAGGCCGTGGGCCGCCTGGGGGGCGACGAATTCGTCGCCCTGCTGCCCGAGATCACGGCCGACCGCGATGCCGAACGGGTGGCCCAGCGGGTGCTCGAAGCCTTGCGCGAACCGATCTTCGTCAGCGGCCAGGAGTGTTTCGTCACGGCCAGCGTGGGCGTGGCGATCTTCCCGCGCGACGGCAACTCGGTGGTCGACCTGCTGCGCAATTCCGACATCGCGATGTACTCCGTGAAGGCCCAGGGCAAGAACGCCTCGGCCATCTACAGCCCGGCGCTGGCCAGCCAGGGCCGTGAAAAACTCGAACTCGAGACGGCCTTGCACAAGGCCGTCGAACGCGACGAGATCGTGCTGCACTACCAGCCCAAGATCGACGTGCGCGCCGCCAAGATGGTCGGCGTCGAAGCGCTGATGCGCTGGCAGCGCGGCAGCGTGCTGGTGCCGCCGAACGACTTCATGCCGATGGCCGAGGACACCGGGCTGATCGTGCCCCTGTCGGAGTGGGCGCTGCGCGAGGCCGCGCGCCAGGCGCGGATCTGGCGCGACGCCTTCGGCTTCAACGACTCGATCGCCGTCAACCTGCCCAGCCGCCTGTTCGAGCGCAGCGATCTCGTCGAGCACATCCACCAGTGCGTGACGGCCAGTGACGTGCCGCACCGCGTGATCCGCCTCGAGATCACCGAAGACAACCTGATGAAGGAATTGCAAAACGTCATTCCTGCGCTGCACCGCCTGAACGAGATCGGTGTCGAGATCTCCATCGACGACTTCGGCACCGGCTACTCGTCGCTGGCCTACCTGACCACGCTGCCGATTTCCGAGCTGAAGATCGACCGCAGCTTCGTGCGCGAACTCGGCGTCACGCCGCAGAGCTCGGCGGTGATCACGGCCATCATCGCGCTGGCCCGCTCGCTGGGCTTGCGCGTCGTGGCCGAGGGCGTCGAGACCTTGCGCCAGCTCGAGGTGCTGCACCGTCTGGGCTGTGTCGTGATGCAGGGTTTCCTGTTCAGCCGCGCGGTGCCGCCGCAAGAGCTGCAGACCTGGCTGGAACAGACGGTGTTGCCGCGCAAGGCGCCCTGGATCGGCGCTGCCAGCGAGGCCGATGAAGTGGATGGCAGCCTGCGCGCGGCTGGCGCCAGGCCCTTGCGCTGATGTCTGCGCCCAGCGCGGCGGCGCTCGCCAAGGCCGCCTTCCGGCGGCTGGCCCAGGCCCAACTGGAGCCCACGCCCGAAAACTATGCCCGCGCCTACGCCGAGGAGTCGGGACTGGCCTTGACCGCTGGCGCTTCGGCTGGCGTCGCGCCCGCGCCTGCCCCGGCGGCGGTGGCCGACCCCGCGGCCGAAGGCCCGGCCTGGGCCGCGCTGGTGGGCCGCCTGTCGCGCAATCTGGAACGCACCGGCAAGCAGTGGACCGGCGCCCGGCGCAAGCAGAGCCTGCAGCGCGTGCTGGACGGCAGCCGCAGCGATCCGCAGCGCCTGCTGCAGCGCCTGCAGTCGCTGATGGGCGCCTGGGAGGGCGACCTGCCATCCGACCCTTCGCACGGCGGCGCCGAAGAGCTGCCCACCGAGGCTGCCGCGCGCGCCCCGGCGCCTACGGACAACGCCGTCTGGGCGTCGCTGCTGCAGGCGCTGGAGGCCACGGTTCGCGCCGGCCTGCCTGACGCGGTGCCGCCGGCGGCCGACAGCCTGGCCGACCAGTTGGCGGCGGCGGCGGACGGCATCGCGGCGGCGGGCGTCACGCCGCAGGCCGTGGCCGACATCGCGGTCTTGTGCACCCAGGCCCAGCGCGTGTTCGGTCACCGTCACCAGCTGCTCGACAGCCTGGGCGCCTTGTGCCAGGAACTCACGCTCAGCCTGGGTGACCTGGCCGAAGACGAGAGCTGGGTCCACGGCCAGTGCCAGCTGCTGCAGGCGCACCTCGGCTTGCAGAGCGCCAGCGCTGGGGCCCGTTCTGGGGTCGGTACCGGGGCCGGTACGGGCACCCCCGAGCTGACAGCCAGCGCCAAGCGGGGCCCCGCCACGCCGACCCTGCGCGGTGTGCGCGCCGCGCGCACCGTGCTGGCCGAGACCCGCGACCAGCAGCACAGCCTGCGCGACCAGCGCCTGCAGGCCCGCGAAGCGCTGAAGCGCTTGATCCACAGCATGCTGCTCGAAGTGGGTGAGATCGGCGAGCACACCGGGCGCTTTCAGCAGGCCACGGCGCGCCATGCCGCAGCCATCGCCCAGGCCGACACGCTGGAAAGCCTGGCCGGTGTGGTGCACACCCTGCTCGACGACGCGCGCACCGTGCAGTCGGCGATGAGCCGTTCGCAAGAGCGGCTGCTGCTCGACCGGGCGCGGGCCGATGAGCTCGAAGGGCGGGTGCGCGAACTGGAAGTCGAGTTGCGTCGCTTGTCCGAAGAGGTCTCGACCGACGCCTTGACCCAGGTGGCCAACCGGCGCGGGTTGAGTCTGGCCTTCGAGGCCGAGGTGGCGCGTGCCGACCGCCAGCGCACTGGCGCGCCGGACGAACCGGCGCCGGTGCTGGCGGTGGGCCTGATCGACATCGACAACTTCAAGAAGCTGAACGACACCCTGGGCCATGCGGCGGGTGACGTGGCCCTGAAGAGCCTGGCGGCGGCGGTGCGCGAACGGCTGCGGCCCGGCGACCACCTGGCGCGCTTTGGCGGTGAAGAGTTCGTCGTGCTGCTGCCGGCCACGGCGGTGGACGAAGCGCAGCAGGCCCTGACGCGCCTGCAACGCAGCCTCAGCGAGGCGCTGTTCCTGCATGACGGTCACGAAGTCTTCGTCACCTTCTCGGCCGGCGTCACCGCCTGGCGCCACGGCGAGACCCTGCAGGCTGCGCTGGAGCGGGCCGACGAAGCCCTGTACGGGGCCAAGCGCACGGGCAAGAACCGAACCTGCATCGGTTGACGCGCTGCAGCGGGCAGCAGCCGGGCGCCGTTCGGCGGGCGGCCGACGCGTTTGCTCACAAAGCCGGTTCAAGCGCGGCCCGGGCGGGGCCGAAACACAGGGTACCGATGACGGATTCGCCGTCTGTTGCCTGTCTGTCCTTGCCCATGAGCCTCTTCGCCCCCCTCACCGGTCTGCTTCGACGCGGCTGCGCCTTGATCTTCCGCCGCCACGTGACCCTGCGGGTGGCCCCCGGGCGCCTGCGCGTGGTGCTGGAAGACCGGGCCAGGCTGCCGGCGCCGGAGCGGCCGCCCACCCGCGGCGAACTGGCCGCGCGCCGGGCGAATCAGGAATTCCTCTTGATGCAGCAACAACTGGCCGAACTGCTCGACGACCTGCCGGAAACCCGCACCACGCTGCGCCATCTGGTCTTCGTCGAGAAGGCGCTGGCCCGCAAGGGTCTGCGTGCCTTGCAAACGTTGCCGGTGGACCTGTTGCAGCGCGCGCTCGAGCAGTTGGAAGGCCTGGTCATCAACTGGTCGCCGGTGGGCCTGGCGGCCTTGCGTTCGCGCATCGCCGTGGCCCTCATCGACCGCGAGAACCAGCTCCCGGCGGCCGAGGCCGAGGCCGATGCCGACCGAAGCTCAGCCGTCATGGACGCCTTGCCCGACCCGCCATCGCCGGATGGCGCGGCGGTCTGCCCTGACGACGATGCGCTGGCTGCGGCCTATGCCGCTCTGGTCGACCTGTCGCCCGCGGCCGTCGAGTTGCAAGGCGAACTGGGCTCGACATCGGCCCAGACCCTGTCGCGCCTGCAGGCTCGACAGGCCAGCGAGCCGAGCAGCGAGATCCGCATCCGCGAGTTGCAGGGCTGAGTCGAGGGGCCCGGCGGCCCCGGCCTGCAGGGCTGCGGGGCTGCAGTTCGGCCGCGCCAGCGCTGACCCAGGGTTGACCGCCGCTAGTATTGACATCTATAGTGTCAATATATCGGAAACAGGGCTGGGCCCCGGGGACGGCACGATGGTGGGCGCATGGTGGGTGTGGCTGGTTGCGCTGGTGCTGTATGGCGCATTCCGGCTCTGGTACGACAACTGGCGGGGGCCGCTGAGCCCGGCCGAGATCGATGCCTTCATGACCGAGGCGGCGCGCACCCGCCTCAACGAAAACAGCGACCCGGCCGTGGTGCGGGCCTTCCTGGAAGCCGATGACGGCAAGGAGTTCGTCATGAGCAACCTGGTGCGCGTCCACCCGGGCGAGGTGCCCCATCCGGTGACCGGTGTGCCCACGCCGGGCCTGGCGCTGTTCCAGGCCTACGCCCGGCTTTTCGTCAAGCTGCTCTTGCGCCACGGCGGCCATCCCGTGATGGCGATGCGCAAGGTGGGCGGTTATGTGGACGCCTGGAACACCGTGCCCGACCCCGGCTGGCATGTGGTGGGCGCGATGCGCTACCGCAGCCGTCGCGACATGATGACGCTGGTCGTCAACCCGGTGCTGCAGGGCGTGCATGCGCTGAAGGCAGCGGGCACGGACGTGACTTTCAGCTTCCCGACGCAGGTGATCGTCAGTCTGGCCCTGCAGCCGCGCGCCGCCGTCGCGCTGGGCTTGGCGCTGGCGGCGGCGCTGGTTCATCTGGTCAGCGTGGTGGCCCTGGTGGTGGCGCCGTGACCACCCTGGCAAACTTCGATCCGCGCGGCGGCGTGGCCGTCATCACCGGCGCAGCCGGTGGCATCGGCGCGGCGCTGGCCTTGCAACTGGCCGCGCGCGGCTGCCACCTGGCGCTGGCTGACGTGAATGCCGTTGGCCTGGAAGCCGTGGCCCAGCAGGCCCGTGAGCGGGGCGTCACGGTCTCCACGCTGGTGCTGGACATGGCCCGACCGGAATCCGCTGAGGCCTTGCTGGCTGACGTGATGGCCCGCCACGGCCAGGCCACGATCCTGGTCAACAACGCGGGTGTGGCGCTGGGCGGCACCTTCGAGCAGGTGGCTGCAGCCGACTTCGACTGGCTGATGAGCATCAACTTCAGCGCTGTGGTGCGCCTCACGCGGGCCTTTCTGCCGCTGCTGAAGCAGGCCGACGCCGCCCAGATCGTCAACATCTCCAGCATCTTCGGCATCATCGCGCCGCCGGGCCAGACGGCCTATTGCGCGGCCAAGTTCGCGGTGCGCGGCTTCTCCGAAGCGCTGCGCCATGAACTCGAAACCAGCCGCTCGACGGTGGGCATGACCCTGGTGCACCCCGGCGGCGTGCGGACCGGCATCGCGACCAGTGCCCGCTTGCCGGCCTCCGCCACAGCGGCCGAACGCAAGGTGCACCGCGACAACGCGCACCGCGCACTGCGCCTGTCCCCCGAGGCCGCCGCAGGCCGTATCCTGCAGGCCATCGAGCAGCGCGAACCGCGGGTGCTGGTGGGCCAGGATGCCGTGGCGGCCGCCTGGGTGCAGCGGCTGTTCCCGGTCACCTACTGGAAGTGGGTCGCCCGCGGCCTGGCCCGCCAGGGCGTCCGTGCCCCATGAAACCCGACTTAAGGATTGCCCCGTGAAGACAGCAAGCTGGCAGGCCCGCATGGCGGCTTTCGCGGTGCGCCGCCGGGTCAAGCCGGCGCTGGCCGACCTGCGCGACATCGCCGCGGTGCGCGCCGCCCTGGGCACGCGCCTGCCGGCCGCAAAAGGCGTGCGCTACACCGCAGCCACCGTGGGCGGGGTGCCCGGTGAATGGGTCGAGGCCGAGGCGCCGCCGGCGGAGCCTGGCGCGGCGCCGGGCACCGGCGCGACCCCCACCACATTGCTCTATGTGCACGGTGGCGGCTTCGTGGCCTGTTCGCCGCGCAGCCACCGGCCCCTGACCGCGGCCCTGGCCTTGCAGGGTCTGCGCGTCTTCGTGCCCGACTACCGCCTGGCTCCCGAGCATCCTTTCCCCGCAGCGCCGCAGGACGTGCTGGCGGTCTATCGCGCCATGCGTGCCCTCGACCCGGCAGGGCGCATCGTGGTGGCCGGCGACAGCGCCGGCGGCAACCTGACCCTGGGCCTGCTGCTGACGCTGCGCGACGCGGGCGAGACCCTGCCTGCCGCGGCAGCGCTGTTCTCGGCCGCCCTGGACCTGACCGGCGCCAGCCCGTCGATGACCCTCAACGCCGCGCGCGACGCGATGCTGAACCCGACGCAGCTGCCCCTGATGGCGGCGGCCTACCTGGCCGGGGCTGACCCGCTGCAGCCACTGGCCTCGCCCTTGTTCGGCGACCTGGCGGGCCTGCCGCCGCTGCTGCTGCACGTGGGTGAGTCCGAGGTGCTGCGCGACGATACGGTCCGCCTGGCGCAGAAGGCCCGTGCAGCGGGCGTGCGCGTCGAGCTGGAGGTCTTCCCGGGCGTGCCCCATGTCTGGCAGCTGTTCCGCCTGTTGCCGGAATCGCGCCGCTCGGTGGGCGCAGCGGCGGCGTTCCTTAAGTCGGCCGAGCGCGCCAGCCAGCCCGAGGAACTCGACGTGCTGATCGTCGGCGCGGGCCTGTCGGGCATCGGCGCCGCCGTGCACCTGCAGCGCGACTGCCCGGACAAGTCCTACGCCCTGCTCGAAGCGCGCGATGCCATCGGTGGCACCTGGGACCTGTTCCGCTACCCCGGCATCCGTTCCGATTCCGACATGTACACCCTGGGCTACGACTTCAAGCCCTGGCGCGCCGCCAAGGCCATCGCCGACGGGCCGTCCATCCGCGACTACATCCGCGAGACCGCCGTCGAACACGGCATCGCCGCGCACATCCGCACCCAGCACCGCCTGGTCAGCGCCGACTGGTCGGCCGCCGAGGGCCGCTGGATGGTGGAGGTCGAGTGCGGCCCGCAGCGCCAGCGCCTGCAGATGAAACCGCGCTGCCTGCTGTTCTGCAGCGGCTACTACAACTACGCCCAAGGCCACCGCCCGCACTTCCCGGGCGAAGAGCAGTTCACCGGCACGCTGGTGCACCCGCAGTTCTGGCCCGAGGGGCTGGACTACACCGGCAAGCAGGTGGTGGTCATCGGCAGCGGCGCCACGGCCGTGACGCTGGTGCCCGAGATGGCCCGCACCGCCGCCCACGTGACCATGCTGCAGCGCTCGCCGTCCTATGTGGTGGCGCGGCCGGCCACCGATGCCATCGCCGAGACCCTCAAGCGCTGGCTGCCCGCGGGCCTGGCCTACCGGCTGATCCGCGCCAAGAACGTGCTCGTCGGCCTGTACTTCTACCGCCTGATGCGCAAGTACCCGGGGCCGGCCAAGGCGCGCCTGGTGCGCATGGTGCGCGAGGCCCTGGGCCCGGATTTCGATGTCAAGAAGCACTTCACGCCGCACTACAAGCCGTGGGACCAGCGCCTATGCCTGGTGCCCGACGGCGACCTGTTCAAGTCGCTGCGCGAAGGGCGGGCATCGGTCGCCACCGACCAGATCGAGACCCTCACCCCGCAGGGCATCCAGCTGCGCTCGGGCCAGTTGCTGAAGGCCGACGTGATCGTCACCGCCACCGGCCTGCAACTCAATGTGCTGGGCGACGTCAAGCTCAGCCTGGGCGGTGTGCCGGTGAACCCCGCCGAGCTGCTGGTCTACAAGGGCATGATGTTCAGCGGCCTGCCCAACCTGGCCCACACCTTCGGCTACACCAATGCCAGCTGGACGTTGAAGGCCGACCTGACAGCGCGCTATTTCTGCCGCCTGCTGCGCCACATGGACCGCCATGGCCAGGCCGTCTTCACACCCACACGCGGCGCCGACGTCGTCGCCGAGCCCTTCCTCGACTTCACCTCGGGCTATGTGCAGCGCGCCGCCGCGATGCTGCCCAAGCAGGGCGACCGCAAGCCCTGGCGTCTGTATCAGAACTATGTGCTGGACCTGCTGGCGCTGCGTTTTGGCAAGGTTGCCGACGGCGTGATGGTTTTCGCCCGGCGTTAGCCGTCGCGGGGATCGGGCAGGGTGCTTGCCATCAGTCGAGCCGCTCGACGGCCGGCATGCCCCAGCGGCCCGTCAAGGCCGCTTCCCGGGGCCAGTACAGGCGGGCATTCAGCAAGAAGGGGGCGCCGGCCCTGACGGGCAGCCAGTTGCGCTGCTGGTCGGCCGGTGGCGCAGCGGCCTGTATCCACAGGTCCAGCGAGCCGTTGGCGTTGTAGGCCAGGGGGTCGCGGTCGCCCAGCGCGTGGCGCTGCAGCTGGTTGTCGATCAGGTGGTCGTCAGCGCCATAGGCCGTCACCGACCAGAAGGCCCGCACCGGCGGCAGCTCGCCGGCCTTGAAGTGCAGACGGTAGCGGTGGCTGCCGTCCAGCGCTGCGCCCTGGGCATCAACCTGGGCGTTCGGGTAGATCGCGTCGGCCGGCAGGTTGGCGCCCAGGCCGACCAGGGCCACCGCGGCGCGGGTGGCGTAGTCGGTGCCGTACTGGCCCAGCTTGGCCGGCGGCGTGGCCCAGCCGCGCAGCAGCTGGCGCGGCTGCTTCAGCTCACGCGCCACCTTGAAGTCGGCGGCCCAGCGGCCCAGGGCCACGCACCAGCGCTCGCGCAGGCTCCACTGCAGCGGCTGGCCGGGCACGATACCCAGGCTCGCGAGCCGGGCCAGCATGGGGCCGTCGGCGGCGGCTGGCGGGTTGTCCACCATCAGGGCGGCCATCCGGGTGAAGTAGGCCTCGCTGCTCAGGGCCTGCAGCTGCAGCACAGGCGGGCGCGCGGCTTCGGCGCTGGGCTGCCAGGCCGGCTCGGGCGCTGCTGGCGCGGTGGCGTCCGCGGGCCAGCGGCGCAGGGTCACGCCGTCCTGCAGCCTGTGGACCAGCGGATAGTCCGCCGCGCCATTGGTCTGCGTGCGGCCGATCAGCCAGACGCTGCGCGTCGGCGAGCGCAGCAGGCGCATGCCGGGCGGCACGCTGCCCTGCCAGGTCGGCCCGACCAGCAGGAAGCGGCCACCGCCCACGCCGCTGTCGCGCGTGCCCGGCGCGGCGTAGACGTTGGTCCAGGCGTCCATGAAGGGCATCACTTCATAGCGCTGGTCGTTGGGCGCCATCTCGAACAGCCAGGGGCCACCGGCCATGTCGATGAAGGCCGTGGTGTACAGGGTGTCGACGTTGGGTCGCACCACGCCCTTGAAGCGGGCGTCGGGGAACTGGCGCACGCGGCGCAGCTGGTTTTCGGGGCCGACCTGCGCGGCCGACTGGCTGCGGGTGAGGTCCATGATCACCAGCGGGACGCCGTAGAGGTAGGCCTCGGCGCCGGCGCGGATCGCGTCGGCCTGGCTGAGCAGCAGCGCCGCGCCCCCGATCAGCACCGCCAGCAGGGCCAGCAGCGCGCGCCGCAGCGGACGCCGAGGCCGGGCGGTGGGTAGAACTTGGGGGATGCTCATGGTCCGGGTGCGATGAGGATGGTGCGAAACCCGAGGTGGCTGGCGGCCAGATCGCGGTCCTGGGCCTGGCGCGCACCGGCGCGGTAGCGCATGCAGTAGTTCGGCGCGCACAGGAAAGAGCCGCCCTTGATGACCTGCTGTGCGGCGGCGCCCTTGCGCAGGCCGACGGGGACCTGGTCGGGGGGCGCTTGGGCCGGGTCGCCATGGTGGGGCGTCCACGCGTCGGCCGTCAGTTCCCAGGCATTGCCGATCATGTCGTGCAAGCCCAGCGCGTTCGGCGCGTAGCAGCCCACCGGGGCCAGGCCGACGAAGCCGTCGTCGCCGGAATTCAGCACCGGAAACAGGCCCTGCCAGGTGTTGGCTTCCTGGGGTTGCGCATGGGACGGTGCCGGCTCGGGTCGCGCCGCGCGGGCGGCCCATTCCCACTGCGCTTCGCTGGGCAGCGCCCGGCCTTTCCAGCGGGCGTAGGCCAGCGCGTCCTCGACCGTCACCGCCACCACCGGGAAGGCGCCGTGGCCTTCGATGTCCGTTGAAGGCCCGCCGGGATGGCGCCAGTTCGCGCCCGGCAGGTAGCGCCACCACGGGGCGTCGCTGCCGCGCCCCGGCTCAGCGCCCGGCATGACGAAGACCACGGCACCGGGCTGCTGCAGCGCGGCAGGCAGGTCCGGGTGCTGCACGGTGTCGACCGGCCGCTCGGCCTGCGTCACGTAGCCCGTGGCCTGGACGAAGGCGGCGAAGGCGTCGTTGGTGACTTCCGTGCTGTCCATCCAAAAACCGTCCACGCGGGTACGGCGCAGCGGTGTTTCTTCGGGGTAGACCGTGTCGCCGATGTCGAACTGGCCCGCCGGCACCCAGACCATGCCGGCGTGCGCACCCGACCCGGGCTGCAGCGGTGGCGCGCAGACCCGACGTTCGACCCGGGACGGTCCACCCGGGTGGGCAGCGAAGGCCCACCAGGCGCCGGCGCCGGCAGCCAGGCTGGCCGCCACCAAGGCCCAGGCCCAGCGAGGCCGCGTCATGCCGCCACGCTCGGTCAGGCGGGCTTGCCGACCACCGTGAATTGCGCGCGGTTGTCGCTCAACCACTGCTGTGAACCTGCGGCCTCATGCTGGCTGGGGTGGAAGTCTTCGCGCAGGTAGTCGCGCCACAGGCCCACGTTGCCGCGCAAGAGGCCATCGCTCGCGAAGAGCATCCGCTGTGCGCTGCGCCAGGTCTTCCAGCGGAACAGGCAGCCGTCGTGCCACAGGTTGCGCACCGTCTGGCGCAGTAGGTCGGCCAGGAAGATCACCGTCACGGCGCGGAACACGCGCACGCGCCAGGCCTGGTTGCCGCCGGCGGCGCGGTAGATGTCGAAGGCCGTGCAGCGGTGTTCGAATTCTTCGGCGCTGTGCCACAGCCACAAGGTCTGCAGGCGCGGCTCGGCGCCTTCGAGGGCTTCGGGGTGGCGCAGCATCCAGTCGGCGAACAGGGCCGTGAAGTGCTCGGTGGCGGCGGTGGCGGCGAGGTGGTTGCGCAGGTCCAGGTGGGCGCTGGCCGCAATGCGCGCGTCAGCCCGCTGCGCGACGCGGTTGATGTAGCCCTGCGTCTGCAGGTGGCCATTGAACAGCGCGTGGATGCGCCGGTGCGTGGCTTCCTGACCGATGAAGCCCTGCACCTCGACGGCATGCCGCGCACGTTCGGCTTCGGGCAGCGACTTCCAGCCGTTGCGCACCGAATCGATGAAGAACTGTTCGCCGCGTGGAAAGCTCATCGACAGCGCATTGAAGAAGGCGGTGCGGAAGGCGTCGCCGCCGTTCCAGTGGCGCGCGAAGGGCGTTTCCAGGTCGATCAGCAAGCGGCGCACGACAAGTTCGGTCATGGGGCGATCCTCGCAGACCATAAATATAATGACACTGAGGATGCCATAAGTGATGCGCCGCTGCAAGCGGGACACCCCCAGTGGTCAGGGTTTCGGCGTCGATGCACCATGCCGTACCCGGACTATCGGGCGAAGCTCGCGACAGAAAGACAGCATGCAAGGACCCGCGAAGGTGGTTTGGAGGATCGTTGCGGTGCTGGCCGTTGCCGCTGCCTTGGCCTGGTGGCAGCGCGGGCCCATCGCGGTGGCCTTGATGTCGCGGCAGGTGGCGGCCATGACCGCCGTGGCCGACCCGCTGGCGGCCTTGCCCGACGGTCTGCATGTCGGTTTGTGCGGGGCCGGTTCACCTTTCCCCGACGATCTGCGCAGCGGCCCTTGCACGGCCGTGGTCGCCGGGCGGCGTCTGTTCATCTTCGACTCGGGCTCCGGCGCCAGCCGCAACCTGGCCCGCATGCGGCTCAATGCCGGCCAGATCGAGGCCCTGTTCCTCACCCACTACCACTCCGACCACATCGACGGCCTGGGTGAACTGATGCTGCAGCGCTGGATACAGCGCACGGCGCAGCAGCCCTTGCCGGTTTACGGCCCCGCGGGCCTGGAGCAGGTGCTGCAGGGTTTCAACGAGGCCTACACCCTGGACAAGGGCTACCGCACCGCCCACCACGGGGCGGCCGTCGCGCCGCCTGAGGGTTTCGGTGGCACGGCGCGGCCCTTCGACTTGCCCGCCGGCAGCGGGCGCCAGGTCTTGCTGTCCGAGCCCGACCTGGAGATCGTGGCCTTCGCGGTGGACCACGGTCCCATCCACCCGGCCGTGGGCTACCGCATCCGCTACAAGGACCGCAGCGTGGTGATCAGCGGTGACACGAGCAAGAGCGCGGCGGTGGCCCGCGAGTCCCAGGGCGTCGACCTGCTGGTCCACGAGGCCCTGTCGCCGCAGTTGCTGGCGCTGCTGGAACAGGGCTTGGCCCGGGCCGGCCGGAAGAACCTGGCCCAGATCATGCACGACGTGCTGAACTACCACACCACGCCGGAAGAAGCGGCCGAGATTGCGCAGGCGGCGGGCGTCAAGGCGCTGGTGTTCAACCACATCGTGCCGCCGCTGCCGCTGTCGGCGCTGGAGCCGGTGTTCCTGCAGCGCGCGGGCCAGATCTACGCCGGGCCCTTGCGCATCGGCGCCGACGGTGACTGGTTCAGCCTGCCAGCCGGCAGCCGGGCCGTCGAGATGGGCCGGCGGCCCTGAGCCCCGGCATCGCATTGAAACGTCGCAAAGCAGGAGACACGGACATGATCAAGCGCTGGGCCTGGGGCCTGGGGGCCCTGCTGGTGGTGGTTGCGGTGGCCTTTTACGCCGTGGGTGGGCGGGCCGGCGTGCTGCTGCTGACGGTGAAGTACTGGCTGCACCAGGACTACGCGCCGACCCGTGAAGTGGTGTGGCAGGCCGGCCCCGCCGCGCCGCGGCCGGTGGCCCTGCCGGCCAGCGGCAACGCAGCGCGGCGCGCCCCGAACGTGGTGCTGATCGTCGCTGACGACCTGGGCTACAACGACATCACCTGCCACGGCGGCGGCATCGCCGGCGGCCGGGTGCCCACGCCGAACATCGACAGCATCGCCACAGGCGGCGTCGATTTCCGCAACGGCTATTCGGGCAACGCCACCTGCGCGCCGTCGCGCGCGGCCATGATGACCGGGCGTTACGCCACGCGCTTCGGCTTCGAGTTCACGCCCACGCCCAAGCAGTTCATGAAGGCCGTGACCGGCATGGCGCCGGCCGACCAACTGTTCAAGCCCGTGTACCACCCCGAGCGCGAGGCCGACCTGATCCCCTACGAGGACATGGGCCTGCCGACCAGCGAGATCACGCTGGCCAGGGTGTTGCAGGGCGCCGGGTATCACACCGTCCATCTGGGCAAATGGCATCTGGGCGACAGCCCCCAGTTCCGGCCCTACAACCACGGCTTCGACGAATCGCTGTCGCACCTGCACGGCGCCTCGATGTTCCTGCCCACGAAACACCCGGGCGTGGTCAACGCGATGCAGGACTTCGACCCGATCGACAAGTTCCTCTGGGCGGCCGAGCCCTGGGCGGTGCGCTTCAAGGACGCCGAGCCCTTCCAGCCACCGAAGTACATGACCGACTACCTCACCGACGAAGCCGTCAAGGTGGTGGCGGCCAACAAGAACCGGCCATTCTTCATGTACCTGGCCTACAACGCGCCGCACACGCCGCTGCAGGCCACGCGCGAGGACTACGACGCGCTGGCCTTCATTCCCGACCACACGACGCGCGTCTACGCCGCGATGATCCGTTCGCTGGACCGCAACATCGGCCGCGTGCTGCAGTCGCTGAAGGACCAGGGCCTGGACGACAACACCCTGGTCATCTTCACCAGCGACAACGGCGGCGCGCACTACATCGGCGTGGACGGCATCAATGCACCCTACCGCGGCTGGAAGGCCACCTTCTTCGAGGGCGGCATCCACGTGCCCTTCTTCATGCGCTGGCCAGGCAGCATTCCGGCCGGGGCCAGCGTCGCGGCACCGGTCAGCCATTTCGACATCTTTGCCACCGCCGCGGCGGCTGCCGGCCAGAAGGTGCCGGGCGACCGCATCATCGACGGCGTCAATCTGCTGCCTTTCATCAAGGGCGAAGCGCCCGGCCGGCCGCACGATGTGCTGTTCTGGCGCACCGACACCTACCTCACGGTGCGCGCCGGTGACTGGAAACTGCAGGTCTCCGAACTGCCGAAGAAGGACTGGCTGTTCAACCTGGCCACTGACCCCACCGAGAAGGTCAACCTCGCGGGCAAGGAGCCCGAGCGCCTGGCGGCCTTGAAGGCGCAGTTGCTGGCCTGGAACCAGACCCAGCGCAAGCCGATGTGGCCATCGCTGGGCGCCGGGGCCATTGCCATCGACCATACGATGAAGCAGCCGACGACGGCGAGCGACGAGTACGTGTACTACGCCAACTGAAGCCAGGTGAAATCAGGCGAAGGGCGATCTTGAGCGACGTGTACACGCTGTACGGCTGGCATCTGTCGTACTTCACCGGCAAGGCCCTGTGCTACCTGCGCTACAAGCAGGTGCCCCACCGGCACCAGGCCGTGGACATGGTCACGCTGCTGTGGCGCATCCGGCGCCAGACCGGCGCCGCCGTGATGCCGGTGCTGGTCACGCCGCAGGGCGAGTGGATCAACGACAGCAGCCGCATCATCGACCACCTCGAGACCCGCATGCCGGGTCCGTCCATTCACCCGGCCACGCCGGTGCAGTGCTTTGCGTCTTACCTGATGGAGGCCTGGGGCGACGAGTGGTGGATACCGCTGGCGATGCACACGCGCTGGACCTATCCCGAAAACTACGCCCTCTTCGAACGCGAAGCCGGCCCTGCGCTGCTGCCTTTCATGCCCGGCTTTGTGCAGCGGCGCGCGGTCCGGCGCGTGGCCAGCACCTTGCGCGGCATGCTCCCTGCCGTGGGCGTGCGGCCTGGGCAGTTGGGGGTGATGGACAGCTGGATGGCCGGCATGCTGGACCGGCTGAACGCCCATTTCGCGCAGCACCGTTTCCTCTTCGGCGACCGCCCGACGCTGGGTGATTTCGGTCTGGTCGGCAGCATGTACGGCCACCTGGGCCGCGACCCCTGGCCGGCCCGTGAACTGGTGGCGCCGCGCCCGCATCTGCGCGCCTGGATAGACCGCATGGCCCGGCCCGAGCATGCTGCCGGCGCGGCCGGCGCGCCGGCGCTGCGGGCCCAGGACCAGATCCCGCCCACGCTGACGCCGGTGTTCCAGGCGATCGCGCGGGAGTTCGTGCCGCTGCTGCACGGCATCAACGAACAAGTCCGCGCCCGGCTGGCGGACGGGCCGCCGGGCCAACTCTTGCCGCGCCGGCTGGGCGATGTCGAGGTGCCGATGGGCGCGGGGCGCTTGCGCCGTGCTGCGCTGCCCTACAGCCTGTGGATGGCGCAGCGCACGCTGGACGTCTACCGCGGCATGAACCCGCTGGCGCAGCAGCAGGTTCGGGCCTGGCTGGCGTCCATCGGGGGCGAGCCGCTGCTGGCGCTGGACATCCCCCGGCTGCGGCTGCACGGCGTGCGGGTGGCTGTCGAAAGCGGTTGCGTCCCGTGATGGCCTGAAGTGCCTGGAGCGCCTGGAGCGGTGCCTGCGGGGTGTTGGCGCCTACGTTGGCGTGGCCGGGCTTGAAGCAGTCGGGCTGGCAGTCCTGGCCTTGGACGATGGAACACAACGCCGGTTCAAGCCCGGCGTCGCAGCGCCAGCTCCAGCCGATTCAGCCCCTGCTCGCAGCGGTAGGCGATGCGGTGCGCCATCTGCACGATCAAGGGCAGCCCCAGGTGGCCGACCGGCCGCTGGGTCAGGCCCAGGTCCAGTTCGCCCTGCAGCTGCGCGGCTTGGGCCAGCGGGTCGAAGGGCGGCGCGCTGTCGTCATAGCGCAGCAGCCACTCGGCGGGCGTGGCCGTGAGTGCGATGTGCACCTGTGCTTCGCTGTCGCCGCGGTGGCCGTGCGTCACGGTGTTGGTGAACAGTTCCTCGACGAACAAGGTCAGGCGCAGCCGGTCGGCGTCGGGCACGCCGTGCGCGGCGCAGAAGGCTTCGACATGGGCCACGGCTTGCCCCAGGCAGTCCAGGCGCGCCGGCAGGCGACAGGCGGCGCCGGTGCTGGTGCTGGTGGTGGTGGTGGTGGTGGTGCTCATGCCCTGCTTCCCCCGAAGGCGACTAAGCTCGCGCGCACCCGCACGACAGAAAGGTCGACCGTGACGCCACGCCCCGCAAGTCTGCTGCCCCGAGCCTGGTTGCTCTGCCTGATGGTGACCGCCGCCGCCAGTGCCACGGCCGCCGGCATCGGCCAGATCAAGCTCGTCAGCGGACAGGTGACGGTGGAAAGGCAGGGCCAGGCTCTGCCGGCCCAGGTGGGCTTGCAGCTGGAGGCTGCCGACGTCGTGAAGACCGGCAGCGATGGCGCGGTGGGCATCACCATGCGCGACAACGCCCGGCTGTCGGCCGGGCCGAACAGCGTGCTGGCCCTGGAGTCCTTCGACTTCGATGCCACCACCAGCGCCGGGCGCTTCGACGCGCGGCTTGCGCGCGGCACGCTGGCGGTGTCGTCGGGGCGCATCGCCAAGCAGTCGCCGCAGGCGATGACGGTGCGCACG
Source organism: Rubrivivax sp. (assembly GCA_040400915.1). Classification (GTDB taxonomy): domain Bacteria; phylum Pseudomonadota; class Gammaproteobacteria; order Burkholderiales; family Burkholderiaceae_C; genus Rubrivivax. Next base: position 156,827 of record JBBAPI010000005.1, on the reverse strand, counting down.
CCGACGGCCGTGCTGGGCGTGCGCGGCACCGATTTCGTGGTGGCCGTCGATGACTAGCCGGCACACGCTGCCTTTTGTGGCGGCAGGGGTGGCGGCGCTGCTGTCGGCCTGTGCCGGACCGCAAGGCACCGCCGTGCTGCTGCCCAGCAGCGACGGGCGCCCCACCGCGGTGGTCTTTACACAGGGGCAGCAGCAGGCGGTGCTGGACCAGCCCTACGCCGCCGCGCGCACGACGTGGTACGGACCGCAGCCCTATGCCTCCAGCGAACAGGCGGTTCGCACGCGCTTCGGCGCCGCGCTGGCCGCGCTGCCCTTGCCGCCGGCGCAGTTCACGCTGTACTTCGTCGAGGGCAAGGACGATTTCACCGATGCGTCGCGGCGGCAGCTCGACGCCGTCTTCGCCGAGCTCGCGCAGCGCCCGGTGCTCGACGTGCTGGTCATCGGCCACACCGACCGCACGGGCACCGATGCCTACAACGACAGGCTGTCGCGCCAGCGTGCCGACGTGGTCCGCCTGGCGCTGCTGGTGCGCGGCATCGCGCCCGAGAACGTGGTCGCCATCGGCCGCGGCAAGCGCGAGCCGGTGGTGCCCACGGCCGACGGCGTGGCCGAGCCGCTGAACCGGCGCGTCGAGATCCAGGTGCGCTGAAGCGCTCACGGCGCCGGCCCTTTCCAGCACAGGGCCAGGATCGTCAGGTCGTCGGCCGGCTCGGCCCCGGCGGCGAAAGCCGTGACCTCGGCCTGCAGCGCCTGCACCAGCGCCTGCGCGCTGCCGCCGTGCTGCGCCTGCGCGACGAACAGCCGCTCGGCGCGGGCCGCGCCATACAGCGCGCCAGCCGGGTCCTGCGCCTCGGTCACGCCATCGGTCACCAGGCCCAGCCAGTCGCCGGGCTGCAGCAGGCAGCTCGCGCTGCGGTAGGGGAAGCCGGGCGCCGTGCACAACGGCGGGCCGTCGCCGTCTTCGATGCGCTGCGCCGCGCTCGCTCCCGGCCGCAGCCGCCAGGGATTCTCGTGGCCGGCATTGCAGTAGCAGAGCAGGCCGGTGTCCAGGTCCAGCACCGCAGCGAAGGCGGTGACGAACAGCGACTCGGTGTTGTCGCGCGAGATCTCGGTGTCCACCGCCTGCAGCACCTGGCCCAGGTCGGCCTGCGGTGCGCGCAGCATCGCGCCCTTCAGCAGCGCCTTGCTTACGGCCATGAAGATCGACGCCGACAGGCCCTTGCCGGCGACGTCGCCCACCAGCAGGAACAGGCGACGGCCGTCCAGCATGAAGAAGTCGTACAGGTCACCGCCGACCTCGCGCGCGGCCGTCAGGCAGGCGTGCAGGTCGATGCGCGGGTCGCCATGCAGCGACTCGGGGCGCGGCAGGCTGCCCAGCTGGATGCGCTGCGCGGCCGCCAGCTCGCCGGCGATGCGCGCGCCCTGCTCGCGCTGGGTCTGCAGCACCTGGTGCAAGGCGCGGCGCTGCCGCATGGCCAGACTCAGGCTCAAGGTCATCATCACACCAGTGAGGAAGAAGAGATACAGGCTGGTCGTCAGGCCATCCAGCCACAGGCCGCGCCAGCGAAACAGCCCGTAGCCCAGCGCCAGCAACAGCGCCACCGAGCCCGCCAGCCGCGCCGTAACCCGCAGCGGCGACAGCCGCGGTGTGACCCAGACCAGCACGCCGCCCAGCACCAGCAGCAGGCCGGCCTCAAGGAATGGCGCCCAGCCGGGGCGGCGCAACCAGCTGCCGCCGACCAGGTTCTCCAGCAACTGGGCCTGGATCTCGATGCCGGACAGGGCCTCGCCGATGGGCGTGTCCTGGAACGGGGCCACGCCCAGGGCCGTGGGCCCGACCAGCACCAGCCGCCCGCGCAGCCGCGCCGGATCGACATGGCCGCGCAGCAATGCCGCCGCCGAGACGAAGCGGTCGGCGCGGTGCGCCGAGAAGTACACGCGCACGGCGCCGTCGCGCTCGGTGGCCACCCGCAGGCCGCCGACAGCCAGCGTCTTCACCGTCGCGCCGGACTTGGTCAGGCCCAGTGCCGGGGCGCGGGCCGCGATGCGCAGCATCTCGACGGCCAGCGCGGGCACCAGGGTGCCATGCACGCGGGCCACCAGCGGCAGCCGGCGCACGATGCCGCGCGTGGTGTCCGCCGAGATCAGGCCGTGGCCGGCGGCCTGGCGGTCGAGCTCTTCGATGCTGGTCAGCGCCGACGGGTAGTCGGTGACGGCCGGCGCCGTGTCGGCGGCGGCGCTGCTGTCACGCACCAGCACCGGCGCCACCCGCAGCGGGCCGGGCGCGGGATCGGGCATGCCCACCAGCACCAGCGCCGCCGGTGCAGCCGCCAGCGCACTCGCCAGCGCGGCGTCGTTCGAGTCCAGCGCACGCAAGGCCCGTTGCACCGCATCGTCACGCTGTGGCGACTCGGCCAGCAGCCGTTCGGGCGACAGCGCGTCGGGCTCGGACATCAGCACGTTCAAGCCGATGGCTGCCGGGCCGGCTTCGTTGATCGCGTGCACGAGCTGCGCCAGCCGGCTGCGCGGCCAGGGCCATTGCCCGAGCGCCATCAGGCTGGCCTGATCGATCTCGACGATGGTCACCGGCAGCTCGTGCACCGTGCGCGGCCACATCGCCTGGTGGGCGTCGAACCACGCCGCCTGCAGGCGTTCGACCCACGGCGGCTGCCACACCGTCAGCGCCACCAGCACCAGCAGCAGCAGGCCGCCCGCGCTGCGGATGCTGCCGATGCTGCGGATGCCCTTGCCACTGCCCCCACCCACGCGCGCCGGGCCTGCGGTCACAGCCGGATGTCCATCCCGTCGTAGGCGGCGCTAACCTCGAGCCGGGGCTGCACGCCGCGCGTGATCTCTTCCAGCCGCTGCGATTCGGCCAGCACGGCGGCGATGGCCGCGTCGTCGAACACCGGCTCGTGGTGGAACAGGCACAGCCGGCGCGCCGCGGCCAGCTGGCACAGCTCGACGCCGACGATGTTGCTGGAGTGGCCCCAGTCGGCCTTCACGGAGATCGCATCCGCCAGCGAGTACATGGCGTCGAAGATGACCAGGTCGGCATCGTGGAAGAAATCGACGAAGCGCGCGGTGTGCTCGGGGTCGGCCAGCGGGTGTTCGGAGTCGGTGGAATACACCACCGAGCGGCCGCCCGCCTCGAAGCGCCAGCCATAGGAATCACCGGCATGGCGCTGCAGCATCGAGCGCACGCGCACGCCAGCGATGTCGTGCACGCGGCCGGGCTCGAGGTGCACGAATTCCATCTTCGCGCCGAACACGACGTCGAAGTCCACCGGGAAGGACGGCGGCAGCTGCTGCCGGCGCAGCGCGGCCTCCACATCACGGTGCCCGCCGTAGATCACGACCCGGTTGCCCGGAATGAAGGCCGGCACGAAGAAGGGCAGGCCCATGATGTGGTCCCAATGCAGATGGGACAGGAAGATGTGGAAGGTCTGCGGCGCGCCGCCGGCCGCTGCGCGCGCGGCCATCGCCGCCTGGCCGAAGGGGCGCAGCCCGCTGCCCATGTCGCAGATGAAATGGTCGGCGCCGCCAGGGTCGATCTGCACGCAAGAACTGTGGCCGCCATAGGTGCCGGCCACCGCGAAAGGCAGTTCGGCCAGCAATTGTTCGCGCTCGGCCTCGGACTCCAGGCTGCGGCCGCGCGCTGCGCCCAGCAGCGCTAGGTGCTTGCGGCGCAGGTCGGCCGCGGTGAGTGCAACAGGCAGCGAGCCGCGCGTGCCCCAGAAGTGCACGCGCATCATGCGGCGGGCGGCGAGCCGGAGCCCTGAGCGCGCGACAGCGCGGCTTCCAGCGAGGGTGCGACTTCCAGGATGCGGTCGAAGCGGCTGATCTTGAAGATCTCGGCCACCACGCTCTGCAGCCCGGTGACGAGCAGCCGCCCTTGCGCCTGCTGCAGGCGCCGCGCGGCCAGCATCAGCGCGCGCAGCCCCACGCTGCTGATGTAGTCCACACCCGACAGGTCGAGCACCAGCGTGCCCTGAGCCGACTTCGCGGCCTGGGCCAGCAGCGGATCCAGTGCGGCTTCGAAGGCCGCAGCGGTGAGATGGTCGATGCGGCCCGCCGGCTCGACGACGGTCGTGCTGTCGATCTGACGCGAGGCGATATGCACGGTGTGGGGCCCCTGCTCTGAGGGCGGGTGTGGCCGGGCACCCGGGTTGAATGAAGGCCGGGTTTCAGTATAGGACCGCAGCCCGCAGTCCAGCGGGCCCGCGCGGCAGACCCGCGCTGGCGTATCGGGGTGTCTGGACCCGACGCTCGGTGGTTTTCAACTACACCTGCAAGTCCTCGACATGGCGCCGGGAGCCGCTGGATCCGGCGCCCGCCACGCCACCCGGGCCGAGCTTGAACACCGCCACCGTCTGAACCAACTGCTGCGCCTGCTGGGTAAGGCTCTCGGCGGCGGCGGCACTTTCCTCGACCAGGGCGGCGTTCTGCTGCGTCGACTGTTCCATCTGCCGAACGGCTGCGCCGACCTGCGAGACGCCGCTGCTCTGCTCGACGCTGGCCGCGCTGATCTCGCCCATGATGTCGGTCACGCGCTGGATGCTGCCGACCACCTCGGTCATCGTCACGCCCGCGGTGTCGACTAGCGCCGTGCCTTGCTCGACGCGCTCGACGCTGGCGTGGATCAGCTTCTTGATTTCCCTGGCGGCATCGGACGAGCGACCGGCCAGGCTGCGCACTTCGCTGGCCACCACCGCGAAGCCGCGGCCTTGTTCGCCGGCGCGCGCTGCTTCGACGGCGGCGTTCAAGGCCAGGATGTTGGTCTGGAAGGCGATGCCGTCGATGACGCCGATGATGTCGGCGATCTGCTGGCTCGAGGCGTTGATGCCCTTCATGGTCTCGACCACCCGGGCCACGACCTGGCCGCCCTGGATGGCCACCGTCGACGCGCTTTGCGCCAGCTGGTTCGCCTGGCGGGCGCTGTCGGCGTTCTGCCGCACCGTCGCGCCGAGCGCGGCCATCGACGCGGCCGTTTCTTCGAGCGCGCTGGCCTGTTGTTCGGTGCGGCTCGACAGGTCGTTGTTGCCCTGCGCAATCTGCCCGCTGGCGGTGGCCACGCTGTCGGCGTTGCTGCGCACGCTGCCGACGATGTGCGACAGCTTGTGCTGCATGTCGGACAGGGCCGCTTCGAGTTCGCCGATGCAGTCGCTGCGCTGGCTGACGCGCGGGCCGCTCGGCACCAGATCGCCGTTGGCGATCTGCCGCGCCAGACGGCTGCAGCCTTCGACGGGGCCCTGCACGCTGCGCAGCACCAGCTTGTAGAACAGCAGCACCAGCACCACCGCCGCGAGGGTCACGCCCAGCGCAACACGGTCCGCCCAGGCATGGGTCGCATCGAAGGCCGCAACCGACGCTTCGGCAAACTGGTTGCCGGCTGCAACGGTTTCGTCGACGCCGTCGCGGTGCTCGAGGTAGAGGCGGTGAACCGCGGCGAGCTGGGCGTGCGCGGCGGCGCTATCGCCGGCTTGCAGCCGCTCGATGATCTGCGTCCGCGCCGCGGCGATGAACTTCTGCGCCGCTTCGTGCTGCCGGCCGAGCAATTTCTTCTCGAGGCCGTAGGGCGGGTTCTTGGCCCAGTGGTCGACCCGCTGCCCGTATTCGGCAACGACACGATCGAACTGCTTCTTGGCTTCGGCGCCATCCATCGTGCCTTCAACGGCCTGCGACAGGATCAGCCGCAGCTCGATCAGGTAGAGCGGCGGCGGCAGGATGTCGGCAACCACGTCCTTGGCCACGAAGACTTCGGTCGCGTTGCGGCTCATCCGAGCCTGCAGCAGGTGACCCTCGATCGCCAGCACCAGGGCCGCCGCGACGCCGACCGCGCCGAGCAGGAATATCGACCATCGCAAAGACTTCAGCATGGGGCTACCTTGGGTGGCGACAGGCTGACAACCCGCGCAAGTGGACCTCCAGGGTCATCGGCGTGCGGCACCGCGACTTGAGCCGGTCTGGCGGCGGCGCCACCCGTAGACACCGAGCGCGGCGGCCAGCAAGCCACCCAGGACCCAGGGGGCGGCCTGCCTGAGCCTGGGCAGCAGGCCATGGTGGAGCGCGTAGCGCAGGGCTGTCTTCTGCAGGTCGAAGCCTTCGGGCATCGGCAGCACGCCGTTGCGGCGTGCGTACTCGGCATAGTCGGCCTGCAGCGTCTTGTAGAGACCGGCTTGCGAATCGCGCAGATCGTGGGCTTCACCCGGGTCGGCCTGCAGGTCGAAGAGATGCCATTGCCCGTCGCCCAGCGGGGCCAGATTCCTGACCAGTTTGAAGTCGCCCTTGAACAGCGCCGCCGAGCCGGCCAGTTCGTAGCCGATGGCTTCGTCGTCCGCATGGACCCGGTCGGCCCGACCCGTGAGCAGCGGCACCAGGCTGTGTCCGACCAGCGGCTCGACCGGCCGGCCCCGGTAGCGTCCGCCGTGGTCCGGGATGCCGGCCAGTTCCAGCAAGGTCGGCACGATGTCGTTGACGTGGCTCAGCGCCTTCGCCGTGTGGTCGCTGAGCGTGCCGGGCACGCCGGCGATGACCATCGGCACGCGCAGGCCACCTTCACTGGCGAAATACTTGTAGCCGCTCAGCGGCGAGTTGGTGGCGGTGGCCCAGTGCGGCCCGTTCGCCGAAAAAGTGCCTTTGCCGCCCAGCGGGTCGGCATCGGTCACGTAGTTCATCCGCACCCAGGTCTTGGAGACCGGGATTTCGAAAGGGTTGGCGGGATCGGAGCCGTTGTCCGACAGGAAGACGAACACCGTGTTCTCGTAGCGCCCCGTCGCCTTCAGCGATGCGACGAGGCGGCCCACCTCGGCGTCCAGCGCCTCGGCCATGCCGGCATAGGCTTCCATGTGGCGGGCCTGCCAGCGCCGTTCTTCGGCACCCAGGCTGTCCCAGTCCTTGGTGCTCGGCAGCTTCACCAGGTCGGCGCCCGCAGGCACCAAACCCAGGGCCTGCGCGCGCGCATGCCGGGCCTGGCGCAGCACCGTCCAGCCGCCGTCGTAGCGGCCGCGGTAGTGTTCGACGTAGGCCCGGGGCGCCTGGATCGGGATGTGGTTGCCCTGGAAGCCGATGTAGGCGAAGAAGGGTTGCCCGTCGCGGCCCGGCGCTGCGATGTACTCGATGGCCTTGTCGACAAAGAAGGTCGACGAATAGAAGTTGGCCGGCAGGCCGACTTCCCGGTCCTGTTCGAACCAGTAGGCCTTGTCGTACAGCGGCATGTAGGTGCGGTTCTCCCAGTTGTCGGAGCCGCTGTCGGCCTGGATGAACGAGCGTTCGAAGCCGCGCCGGCCCGGCAGGGTGTCCGGCGTCTTGCCGAGGTGCCATTTGCCGGTGATGCTGGTGTGGTAACCGCTGTCGCGCAGCATCGTGGCCAGCGTCACGGCCTGGTCGCCGAGCACCCCCGCATAGCCCGGTCGGCCTGCATGCTCGGGCGGCATGGTCTCGGGCATGTTGCCGACGCCATTGCGGTGGTGGTCGACGCCGGTGAGCAGCATCGCCCGGGTCGGCGAACAGGTGGCCGCGACATGGAAGTTGCTGAACTTGACGCCGCGCCGGGCCAGGGCATCGAGGTTCGGCGTGGCGATCTCGCCGCCGTAGGCGCCCAGGTCGGTGTAGCCCCAGTCGTCGGCGACGAGCACGACGATATTGGGTCGGGCCGGCGGCTCGCCGGCGTCGCAATCCAGCCCCAGGCCGGCCAGCAGGCCAGCCAGCCCGATGCGCCGCCAGCCCACCCGGCCTTGGGCCTTCATGGGGCGCTGGCCGATCCGCTTCAGAACGCCTTGGAGACGCGCAGCTGGTAGAACGACCCGCTCAGCGCATTGCGCGAACTGAGCGTCGTCAGGTAGGACAGGTTCACCGCAGCCTCGATCTGGGGGATCAGGGTGGTGAAGAAGAAGCCCGCGCCGGTGGAACTGAAGCGGTTGGCACCCAGCGTGCCGCCTTCGTCGTCGGCGTACTGCTTGACCAGCAGCACGTGCGGCCCGAACACGCCGATCGGCGAGCGGTAGGCCGCGGCCAGGTCGAGCGAGCCGTAGTCGCCACTCTTGATCTGGTTGTCCTTGTTGCGCGTGTTGAAGCCCAGGCTGCCGCGGGCGCCCAGGGTCCAGTTGGTGGACGGGTTGTAGGCCACGGCCACGCCGGGACGTAGGGTGTAGAAGTTGCCATAGCCGATGTTGATCTGGCTCGCCGCGTCGTACTTGCCGGTGGGCAGGGCCAGGGTCAGCCCGGTGATCACCTTCAGCTCGTCGGTTCGGTAGACCCAGGCCGTCGTGAGTTCTGCATCGCCGGCGCCGTCCATGGCGCCGGTGCCGGCGGCCGACAGCGTACCCAACTGCGCCTGGTAAGCGGTGTTGAAGCCAGCCTGTGCGCTGGCTTGCGCGGCGGCCCCCGTGCCGGCCGGCAGAGGCGGTGAAGTCAAGGCGGGCGCCAGCGTGCTCAGGGTGGGCGTCGAGCCGCCGTAGGTGCTCTGGCGGCTGAGCCGCGTCGTGTAGGGCAGGTTCAAAGCCAGCACCAGATGGCCCCCGCCAAAGTTCTTCTGGGTCTGGTAACCCAGGATCAGGTTGGCATTGGTCTGCGACTGCTTCAGGTCGATGCCGACGGTGCCGCTGTAGGTGGCGGTGCGCACGGCCCCGGCGATGGCCGTCGGCGTGGCGAAGACGCCGGACTTGACCTGCTGGAAGGCATTGCCGGTGTCGTCGGTGATCTTGTCGATCTCGATCTGCGTCAGCGAGGCGCTGGCAAAGAAGCCGGGGTTTTCGACCTGCGCCACGATTTCGCCGCCCAGGGTGCCCGACAGCGGGAAGCGCACCTTGAAGCCATCGGCGGCTGTGGCGGAGCCCGCAAAGGCGCTGATGACCGAGGCTGCAAGCAGGGCACGGCGGAAGTTGAACTGGCGCATAAATGATCTCCGGGAAAGGGCTTCTTATGTTCTGGCATGTATAGTGTCAATTCATCCGTTGGCGGTGTGACCTGGGATTTACGCTAGGGCGAAACTGACTCGGGCACGGCGCAAGACGGCCCATCGGCTCAGGGTCAGGCTGAACGACAGAATCCAGGTCATGCAGGACACCAAACCCCGATACCGGCAACAGGCCGCGCCGACCCGCCAGCGCGGCCCAGCCGCTGCCCGGAGCGGGGGTCTGCCCAAGCCCGATGGCCGCCTGACGCGCAGCATCGTCACGCGCAAGAAGATCGTCGATGCCTTCACCGCGCTGGTCTTCGAGGGCCACATCACGCCCACGGCGGAGCAGGTCGCGCTGCGGGCCGATGTCGGCCTGCGCACGGTGTTCCGCCACTTCGACGACATGGACACGCTGTACCGCGAGATCAGCATCGACATCGACGCGCAGATCCAGCCCGTGTTGCAGCTGCGTCTGGATGGCTCGACCTGGCAGGAACGCGTGGTGCACAGCATCGATTTCCGCAGCGACATCTACGACCGCACCGCAGCCATGCACCTGGCCGCGCAGGTCCACCGCCACGAGTCGGCCTACCTGGCCCAGAACCTGATGGACTCGGCCGCGCTGCAGCGCGATCTGCTGCGCCGGCTGTTGCCCGACCCCGTCGCGCAGAACGCGGCGCTGCTCGACGCGCTGGACCTGGTGCTGAGCTTCGAAGCCTGGATCCGGCTGCGGCGTGAGCAAGGGCTGCCCGCCAGCCAGGCCCGCGAGGTCATGCGCCTGGCTGTCCGGGCGCTGCTGGCGATGGTGCCGCAGACGGCGTGACGGCTGGGCCGGCCGTGACGGGCGTGGCCCGCATGAAGGCCACGATGGCCTGAGCCACCTCGGGCCCGCGGTCTTCCTGCAGAAAGTGCCCGGCGCCGCGGGTGACGGCGTGCGGCTGCCCCTTCGCCCCGGGCACGCGTTGGTGCCAGATGCGATGCCCGCCGCGCGTCACCGGGTCGCGGTTGCTGAACAGCGTCAGAAAGGGCTTTTCCCAGCCTTCGAAGACCGCCCAGGCGGCTTCATTGCGCGCGCGCTCGGGGTCGTCGGGCGTGGTCGGCACGAAAGTCGGGAACAGCCGGGCGGCGAGCCGGTGGCGGCGGGTGGGGAAGGGCGCGTCGTAGGCCGCCGCTTCCTGCGGCGTCAGGCCGTCCACGCAGCCGGCCTTGACGATGCGGCCGATCGGAAACCACGGGCTGTAGCGCGCAAAGGCGCGCCAGATCTTGAAGGCCCGAGGCACCGGCATGGCGCCGGTCGGCAGGCCGCCGTTGGCCAGCACGATGCGGTCGAAACGCTGGGGCGCCTCGGCCGCCAGGCGCAGGCCGATCAGCGAACCCCAGTCCTGGCTGAACAGCGTGATCTGCCGCAGGTCCTGGGCTTCCAGCCAGGCGCTCATCCACAACACGTGGTTCAGGTACGAGTAGTCGGCGGCGCGGGTCGGCTTGTCCGAGCGGCCGAAGCCGACCAGGTCGGGGGCGACCACCCGGTAGCCGGCCTGCAGCAGCACCGGGATCATCTTGCGGTAGAGGAAGGACCAGGCCGGCTCGCCGTGCATCAGCAGCACGACGGGCGCATCGCGCGGGCCTTCGTCGATGTGCGCGATGCGCAGGCCGCCGACCACCGTGTAATGCGGGGTGTAGGGGAAGTCGGGCAGTTGCGCGAAGCGGGCTTCGGCCGTGCGCACGAAGTCGGTGACGGTGGGTAGCGCTGGCATGTCGATCAAACTCCAAAAATGCGCGCCAGGCGCACGCCCAGGCCCTGGATCCAGGGCGCAACGTAGCGCAGCCTGGGGCGGTCGGCCTCGGCGGCCTTGACCATCTGGGCCACGATCGAGCGCGTGGACTTGGCCTCCAGCAGGCCGAAGGTGCGGGCCTCTTCGGCCTTCATGCGCTCGGCGTGCGCCGCGAAGTAGGACTGCGACCCCATCCAGGTGTATTTGCTGTCGGTCATCAACTGGTTGAAGCCGGTGTGGATGGCGCCGGGCTCGATCAGCGCGGCGTGCACATTGCAGCGCAGTTGCTTCAGTTCGGCGCGCAGGCCGGCGCCGGCCGCCGACAGCGCGAACTTGCTCATCGCATACGGCATCAGGAAGGGCATGGGCACGCGGCCGGCGATGGAGCTGACGAAGAGCACCGTGCCGCGGCGGCGGGCGATCATGCCGCGCAGCGCCAGCTGCGTGAGTTCCAGCGTGGCGAAGAGGTTGACCTCGAAGACGCGGCGGATGCGGTCCACGTCGACCTCGGCCAGCGAGCCCGATTCGCCGATGCCGGCGTTGTTGATCAGCACGTCCAGCTCCAAAGGCTCGATCTGCTGCCGGTCGGCCGCCGCGGTGATGTCGAGCTTGAACACCTGCAGCGCCACGCCACGCGACTGCGCCTGCGCACGCAAGGCGTCGGCCTGCGCCCCGTCGAAGGTGGTGGCGATGACGCGGTGACCGCGCGCCGCCAGGGCCCAGGCCGTGTCCAGGCCGATGCCGCTGCCGGCGCCGGTGATGAGGATGGTTTTCTTCATGCGATGTAGACCCTGGCCAGCCGGCCCATCGACGACCAATAGACATCACGCCCCCAGCCCGGGCTGGGGAAGACCACGCCCTGCATCAGGCCGCCCGTGCGCACCCGACCCCGTTCCTGGCCGCTGGCGATGTCCAGCACGACCACCTCTTCGCCGTGGCGGCGGTAGTCGTTGATGACGAGTTCGCCGGTGTCGGGGTACAGGATCATGTGGCTGGCGCAACCGAAGGGCGCCTTGCGCCACAGGGGCTGCAGCGTGCGCCGCTCGGCGTCGAAGCGCCAGGCCTGCAGCACCGCGTTGGCCGAGTCGTAGCCGACGACGATGCCGCGCTGCACGTCGACCAGCGGCGGGTTGGTGATGCTGCCGCCGGCCAGGCCGCTGACCTCGATCGTCTGGTGATCGGCCGCGTCGGCCAGCGACACGCGGATCAGGCGGTTGGCCGTGCGGCTGACACCGGCACCGATCATGCGGTGGCGGTAGCGGTGCGCACCGTTGTCCATGAACCAGGCGTGCTGGCCGTCCAGCACCACGTCCCAGCCATGGCTCTGCGGGGTGTTGCCGATGTAGTCGAAGCGCCAGTCGGCGTCGAATTGCAGGGACTGCGTCGCGTCGATCCAGTGGTAGCGGAAGATGGAGCGCACACCGACCACGTAGACGGTGTTGCCCAGCGCGCTCAGGCGGGCGATGGACGGTTCGGGTGCCTCGATGTCCGCACAAGCCGGCCGCAGTGACTCGGGCTCGATGACGGTCAGCCGGGCGGGCGTGCTGGCCGACAGGTTCTTGGTGACGATCAGCCCGTTGTCCAGCGTGACGAAAGAGTTGTAGGCCTCGTTCACCGGCAAGCACAGCGAGGCCAGCGGCTCGCAGCGCCGGTTCAGCCGGTGCGCCCAGCGGCCGTAGACCACATGCAGGTCACCGTTGCGGTGCAGGGCCATGCCGCCTGGCCACATCGGCCCGCCGCGCAGGCGCGGCGAACGGCGCAGCGGCTTCAGGCTCAGCGGGTCGATGCGTTCCACGCAAGCCGTGGTCGGCAGGCCGACCTGGGCGCGCAAGGCCGAGTGCGTCAGCAGGTAAACCTCGCCGGGCGCGCCCAGCACCGTCATCGTGGACATCAGCGTGCGGCGCGTGGTGGCGCGCAAGGTCTCCCCGGCGCGCAGGTTCAGCCCGGCGCCGCGGCGGGGCCGCTGCAAGCGCTGCGGCCCGCCGTCTTCGGCCGGCCAGGGGCTGTCCAGGTAGCCGGCGGCCGTCATCGGGCGCGGCGGCGCCTGGCGCGCAGCAGCAGCGCCGCCGGCAGCCCCAGCAGCAACAGCAGCACCGCCAGGCTCTGCAGCCCGTAGGTCGGCAGCCAGTAATTGACGACGCTGTTGATGAAGACCTGTTTCACCGGGCTGTAGCCCTCGGGCATGGCCAGCACGCCGTTGGCCAGCGCCCAGGCGGCGTAGTCGGCGCGCATCGCGGTGAAGGGCTGCGGCAAGGCCTGCTGCAGGTCTCTGGTTTCACCCGGGTCGGTGCGCAGGTCGTACAGATGCCATTGCCCGTCGCCGACCGGCGGGTTGTTCAGCACCAGTTTCAGGTCGCCCTTGAACAGCGCCTTGTTGCCGGCCAGCTCGTAGCCCAGCGGCTCGTCGGCATGGCGCACGCGCAGGGCCGGGTTGGCCAGCACCGGCAGCAGGCTGCGGCCGGTCTGCGCCTCGATGTTCTGGCCTTGGTAGGTGGTACCCGGCCGCGGCAGCTGCGCCAGGTCGAGCAGGGTCGGCACGATGTCGGTGACATGGGCCAGCCCGGCGTGGATCTGGTTGCCGGCCGTGACGGCCGCGCCGCTGATGATCAGCGGCGAGCGGATGCCGCCTTCGCCAGCGTAGAACTTGAAGGTGCTCAAGGGCGAGGCCGAGGCGCTGGACCACGAAGGGCCGGGCACCACGTAGGCGCCGGGGCCGCCCAGGCGGTCGATGTCGCGGTTGTAGTTGAAGCGCAGCCACAGGTCGGCTTCCGCGTAGTCCGAACCCTCGGGGCCGTTGTCGGACAGGAAGACGAACACGGTGTTGTCGAATTCGCCGCTGGACTTGAGGTGCGCGATGAGCCGGCCCACCTCGTGGTCCATGGCGTCGGCCATCGCGGCATAGACCTCCATCAGGCGGGCCTGGTATTGCCGGTCGGCGGCGCTGAGGGCGGCCCAGTCGCGCGTGCTGCCCATGGTCACCATGGCCGTGTCTTTCGGCACCAGGCCGAGCTCGGCCGCCTTGGCGCGGCGCGCCTCGCGCAGGGCCGTCCAGCCGCCGTCGTAGCGGCCCTTGTACTTGTCGATGTAGGCCTGCGGGGCCTGCACTGGCACGTGGTTGGCCTGGAAGCCCACGTAGGCGAAGAAGGGCTTGCCGCTGGCGGCACCGGCGCGCAGGTACTCGATGGTCTTGTCGACGAAGAAGGTCGACGAGTAGAACTGCTTGGGCAGGGTCGGCGGCTTGCCGTCCTCGTACCAGTTGACGCGTGCCGCATGCGGCAGGTAGCGCTTCTCGGGCTCCCAGTTGTCCGAGCCCGTGTCGCCCATGACGAAGGAGCGGTCGAAGCCACGCTGGTCGGGCAGGTTGCGCGCCTCGTTGCCGACGTTCCATTTGCCAGCCACCGACGTGCGGTAGCCGCCGGCCTGCAGCAGCGTGGCCACGGTCACCACATTCGGTGTCAGCGCGGCCTGGTAGCCCGGCTGGCCGAGGTGGGCGCCGGGCATGGTCTCGCGCAGGTTGCCGTGGCCATTGCGGTGGTTGTCCACACCGGTGAGCAGCATGGAGCGCGTCGGGGAACACGATGCGGCGACATGGAAATTGGAAAAGCGCACCCCGCGGCGGGCCAGTTCGTCGAGGTGGGGCGTCGCGATCTCGCCACCGAAGGCGCCGACGTCGGTGTAACCCCAGTCGTCGGCCACCAGCACCACGATGTTGGGCCGCGCGGGCGCGGCCGGCCGTGCGGTCGCTGGCGCGGTGGGTGGCACTGGCGCAGCGGCCAGGCTGGCCGTTGCCAGGGACCAGCCCACCGCCCAGCCGAGCACGACCCGCACCGGCTGCATGGCTCAGCCCTGCCGCGCCGCGCGGGCTTGTTGATCGGCCAGCGGCTTCCAGTGCAGCAGGCCGAACAACAGCGTCAACACGACGCTCGCCGCCAAGGAACCCCGGTACAGGCGCACATGCTTGAACAGGAACACGAGTTCGCAGGCGTGCAGCGCCAGCAAGATGCCGGCGACCCAGGGTGCGCGGTCGTAAGAGCCGGCTGGCAGCCAGCCCGCCAGCTTGGCGATGGCCAGGGTGTAGGCCAGCAGGCACAGGGCGCGCAGCACGTAATTGACGGTCAGTTTCATCAGGCAGTCTCTCGGGAACGGGTTGAAGGGGAAGCGTTGAGCAGCGCGCCTTGCACGGCCCACAGGCGGTCCTGGCCCCAGACCGCCGTGTCGCGCACCCGAAAGGAGGGCACGCCCCACAGGCCCAGGCCCAACATCTCGACGCGGTTGGCCTCGGCGGTCAGGCGCCAGGCGCCATCCCGCATCGCGGCCTGGGCCTCGGCCCAGGGCAGGCCGGCGCGCTCGGTGATGCGGCGCAGGCTGCGGTCGCTGCCGGCATCGAGGCCTTCGGCCCACACGCCGTGCATGAAGGACAGCACATAGGCCTGCCCCTGGCCGCAGCGCTCGGCCAGCGGCAGCAGCGACAGCCCGCGTTCGACCGGGCGGCCCAGCGGGTCGTTGATGCGGCCGAAGGGCGTGCCGCGCAGGTGGGCCTCGCGGGCGGCGTCCAGGCCGATGTAGGCGCGCTTTTCGCGCGGCACCGGCAGCCCGCGCATCACCATCGGCAGCACCGGGCGCAGTCGCACCGGGGCCCCGGTCAGGCGGCCCAGTTCGAACACCCGCGGCGCCACGATGGCCGAGTAGGGGCTGCGCAGGGAGAAGTAGAAGTCGATCGGCGGCGCCTCGGCCAGCGCGACGGGCATGGCGAGGTCGGTGTCGGGCGCAAACAGCAAGCCGGCCACGCCCGGCCTTTGCGCGCCCAGCGCCTGCAGGCGCTGCTCGAGGTGGTGCAGGCGGTCGATGCCCCAGTACCACTCGCCGCCGTAGAAGAGGGTGGCGCCCAGGTAGTGGCCCAGCCGTTGGCGCAGGGCGTTGGCCGCGGCCAGATGGGCCGCCGTTGGTGTGGTTTGCGGCGGGCTGGCGGCGGGCTCGGTTGGCGCGGGTTGAGGGTCAGACGCGCCTGCTGCCGCGCCGGCCCACAGCGCCGCCGACAGCGGCCCGGCCGCTTCGACAAAGCGGTCTTGTTCGGCCGCCGCGACCAGGGCCTGGGTGGTGAAGGCCAGCGCGCTGGCCGAGGGCTGGGCGCCGGGATCGCGGAAGTCCAGACCGTGGTGCTGCGCGAGGCTTTGCGCATCCTTGCGGCTGTAGGCAACCAGCCGGTCGCGGTCGGGCGCGGCGGCGTCCGGTGGCGGGCCGACCACGTGCGCGACGAGCTCGATGGCGTAACGCTGCCGCAGCGCGGGCAGGCAGGCCGCCAGCAGCGCGCTGTAGGGGTCATCGGGCTGGTGAAAGTAATGAACGCGGTGCGGTTCGCCCTTGGACAGGCGAGCCCGCTCAACCCGGGCGCGCGCTCGCAGCAGGCGGTCACGCGACAACCAGCGCTGGGTCAGGAGCGGCATCAGCAGGGTACGGATCGACATGCGGGTCTGCAAACCAACAGTACACTTGTGTATTGAATCGTCAATTTAACACCCCGGTTCAGGGGTGTCTGTTGGGGTTTTCCAATCGAATTCGATGCATCCAGCGAAACGCCAACGCATGCGGCCCGACGGCCCGCGACTGACCCGGGACGACTGGCTGGATACCGCACACGCGGCGGTGGTGGAGGGCGGCTTCGAGCAGCTGCGCGTGCTGCAGCTTGCCAAGGCGCTGCAGGTGACGCGCGGCAGTTTCTATTGGCACTTCAGCAGCCAGGCTGAACTGCAGACCGAACTGCTGGCCCGCTGGCGAGGCCAGCAAGCTGCCATTGACGCGGCGCTGCAGGCCCACAGCGCCGCCGACCCACGGCACGAGCTGGAGCAGGTGCTGGACACCGCGCTGGCGCAGATCGGGCCGCAGCTGGAGCACATGCGCTTCGAGCTGGCCTTGCGCAGCCTGGGGCAGCGCGATGCGCCGGTGGCCCGTCTGCTGGCCGAAGTGGACGCGCTGCGCCTGGGCCTGTTCGAGCGCAAGTTCCTGCGGCTGACCGGCGACGCCCGCAGCGCGAGCGAACTGGCCGCGCTGTTCTACCTGGCCATCGTGGGCTGCTACCAGGCCTTGAGCCGCCCGGCCAACCCGCCGCAACTCAAGGACCAGCTGCAGCGCCTGATCGCCAGCTACCTGATCCAGCAGCAGATGCCGACCGCGACCCAGCCGCCGACCCGCAGGACCTGAGCGCCATGCCGCCGATGCGCCGGGCGCTGCACTCAGCGCAGGGCTTCGGGCAGTTCGATCTTGACTTCCAGGACTTCGAAGTTGTCCTGCCGTTCGAGGCTGACCTTGATGTCGTTGGCGTTGATCTGCACGTACTTGCTGATCACGGCCACCAACTCGGCCTGCAGTTGCGGCAGGTAGTCGGCCCGCGAGGCACCGCGCCCCGAACGCTCGTGGGCCAGGATGATCTGCAGCCGCTCCTTGGCGACCGAGGCGGTCTTCTTTTTCTCACCCAGCAGGAATGAAAGCAGGGACATGCTGCATTACCTCCCGCCGAACAAGCGCTTGAAGAACCCGGGCTTTTCGGCTTCGGTGAAGCGCATGGGCACGGTCTCACCCAGAAAGCGGCTGATGACGTCCTTGTAGGCTTCGCTGACGTCCGAGGTCTTCATGTGGATGGCCGGCAAGCCCTGGTTGGACGCGTCCAGCACCGATTCGCTTTCAGGGATGACGCCGATCAGCGGTATGCGCAGGATGTCCTGGATGTCGGTCAGCGACAGCATCTGCCCGCCTTCGACGCGGCTGGGGTTGTAGCGCGTGATCAGCAGGTGTTCCTTGATCGGTGCTTCACCGTCGATGGCGCGCTTCGTCTTGCTGCTGAGCATGCCCAGGATGCGGTCGGAATCGCGCACCGAAGACACCTCGGGGTTGGTCACCACCAGGGCTTCGTCGGCGAAGTGCATGGCCATCAGCGCGCCGGTCTCGATGCCCGCCGGCGAGTCGCAGACGATGTATTCGAAACCCATGTCGGCCAGGTCCTTCAGCACTTTCTCCACGCCTTCCTGTTTCAGCGCGTCCTTGTCGCGCGTCTGGCTGGCGGCCAGCACATAGAGGTTGTCGCACTGCTTGTCCTTGATCAGCGCCTGGTTCAGGTTGGCTTCGCCCTGGATGACGTTGATCAGGTCGTAGACCACGCGGCGTTCACAACCCATGATCAGGTCGAGGTTGCGCAGGCCGACGTCGAAGTCGATGACCGCCGTCTTGTGGCCGCGCAGGGCCAGACCCGAAGAAAAGCTGGCGCTGGTGGTGGTCTTGCCCACCCCGCCCTTGCCGGAGGTGACGACGATGATCTTGGCCATCAAGGATGCTTTCTAAAACAGGAGGGTTCAAGCGCCCAGGCGCTCGACGATGATCTTTTCGCCGTCCAGCCGCACCTGGGCCGCTTGACTCAGCACCCCGGACGGCAGCGGTGCTTCGGTGGTGCGGTAGATGCCGGCGATGGACACCAGCTGCGGCTCCATGCAGGTGCTGAAGATGCGCGCTCGGGTGTCGCCGCGTGCACCGGCGATGGCACGGCCGCGCAGCGGGGCATAGACGTGGATGCTGCCATCGGCGATGACCTCGGCGCCGACGCTGACGACGGCCAGCACGACGAGATCGCCACCGCGGGCATAGACCTGCTGGCCCGAGCGCAAGGGTTTGTCGACGATCAGCACCGGCACGGCAGCGGCCGCCACCTCGCGCACGGTTGCGCGCACGACTTCCACCTCGCGCACGGTCTCACGGACCGGCTCCACGGGCACTGCAGGCGGCGCCTCGCGCACCGGTTCGCGCGCCGCCGGTGTGTGGTGCGCCTCGGCCAGGCCGGCGGCGCGGGCGGCGGCCAGTTGCCCGGTGCTGCCGCCCTGGGCCGCGATCGGCCGCAGGCCGCGGCGGCGCAACTCGGGGAGCAGTGCAGCCCAGTCCACCTCGGCATCGGCCTCGCGCAGCGGGCTCAGATCGACGACCACGGGCTCGTCTTCGAACAGCCCCGGGCTGTCGGCAAACCGGGCATCGAAGGCCGCAGTGATGGTGGCCACGTCGGCCGACTGCAGGCGCAGCGCAGTCAGCGTCCAGGCCGTGCTCTTCAAGTCGAAAACGGGGGCGGCCGGAACGGTAACGGGTGCTGAAACGGAAACAGGCATGGGCGGAAACGGGGAACTCGTGGACAGGACGACACAGGCCGTGCGCCCGGGAACCGGCATCGCTTGCGGAGCCATCGAGTGTATCTGCCCGCCCTGGCCGCCTGACCCGCCGGCCGCCACCTGCGCTGGACGGCTCGCCGACAATGCGCGCTCAAGGCCCGGCCCGGCACGGTCTGCCCGCTGGGGCGCTGCGGCCCTGTTGTCTCGGAGAAATCGATGAAGTTCAGCATCCCTGTCATGGTCATCGCGCTGGCGACGGCAGCCCCTGCGTGGGCGGCGCCGGCCGAGCCGGGCCAGGAAAACACGGCCTGCACAGCGGAATCGCCGGGTGGCGATTTCATCCAGTTCAGTTGCCCTTTGCCGGCGCGCAGCGGGGCGCAGCGTTGGCGCTTCAAGGCCGAATTTTCGGGCGGCCATGACGACACCTCGGCGTCCATGACGGTCACGCTCGACGGCTCGCCCTTCACCTGCGCCGCCGGCAGCAAGACCAAGCTCTTTGGCGAAGACGGCAAGGTCAGCCTGGTCTGCCACATCCGCGTCACCAGCCCATCGACCACCCGGCAGGTGATCGGCGTTGCCCTGCTGTGGAGCCACGCGCAATACGTGCGGACCGAATTGGTCGCCGAATGAGCTTGAAGACCGGACGGCGTTGATGGGTCGACCGAGCGGTGCGGCCTGATGTCGGCGCCGTCTTCAGGGTTGGAGATGGCGGAAGCGGTGAGATTCGAACTCACGGGCCCTTGCGGGCCGCCGGTTTTCAAGACCGGTGCAATCGACCACTCTGCCACGCTTCCTGTCGACGTCGCCGATTCTAGGGCCCGGGTTGCTGTGCGGCTGCGCAGGCGAGTTGATGGACCTCTCGCCGTCCACCATCCACGCGCACCGCGGTCAGCGCGCCGCCCCAGACGCAGCCGGTGTCCAGCGCCAGCAGGGTGGGGCGGTTGACCAGGCCCAGCGTGCTCCAGTGGCCGAAGGCGATCGGCTGACCGGCGGTCTGCCGGCCGGGCACCTCGAACCACGGCATGTAGCCCGGCAGCGCGCCGCCGGCCGCTTCCTTGGTCTTGAAATCGAGGGTGCCATCGGCGCTGCAAAAACGGATGCGGGTCAGCGCGTTGACCACCAGCCGCCAACGTGCAGGGCCTTGCAGCTCGTCGCGCCAGCGGTCGGGCTGGTTGCCGTACATCTGGTGCAGAAAGTCGCCCAGCGCCGGGCCGCGCAACTCGGCCTGCACTTCGGCGGCCAGGGCCAGCGTTTGCGCGAGCGTCCACTGCGGCACCACGCCGGCGTGCACGCACAGCCAGCCGGTTTCGGTGTGGGCCAGCGGTTGCCGGCGCAGCCACTCGATCCAGCGGTCGCGGTCCGCGGCGCGCAGCACATCGTCGAAGGTATCGCCGCGCTGCAGCGCCCGCGCGCCATGGGCCACGGCCAGCAGATGCAGGTCGTGGTTGCCGAGCAGGCAGGTGGCGGCTGCGCCGAAGCCGGCCAGCCGCCGCAAGGTGGCCAGCGAAGACGGCCCCCGGTTGACCAGATCGCCGAGCAGCACGATCCGGTCGCGCGAGGCTGAAAAGCCGATCTCGTCGAGCAGCAGCCCGAGCGCCTGGTCGCAGCCTTGGACGTCGCCAATGAGGTAGTTCATCGGCCGATTCTGCTACGCTCGCGCCCCTCTTAGACAGCCACCGCCTGGGCATCCTGCGGCGCGCATGGACTTCACACTGCTGCTCTTCCTGATCCTGATCAACGGCCTCTTCGCCATGTCGGAGATGGCCCTGAGCGCCAGCCGCAAAGCCCGTCTGCAAGTGATGGTGGAAGCCCGCCAGCCCGGCGCGCAGGCCGCGATGGCGCTGCATGAAAACCCCACGCTGTGGCTGTCCACGGTGCAGATCGGCATCACCTCCATCGGTGTGCTGAATGGCATCGTCGGCGAGGCTGCCTTCAGTGAGCCGGTGGCGCAGTGGCTGGTTCACACCTTCCACGCACCGGCCAAGGGCGCGGCCATCGGCGCCACGGCGCTGGTGGTGGTGATGATCACCGTGCTGACGATCATCTTTGGCGAACTGGTCCCCAAGCGGCTGGGCCAGATGCACCCCGAGACGGTGGCCCGGCTGGTGGCGCGGCCGATGAACTGGCTGTCCACCGCAACGCGCCCGCTGGTCTGGGTGCTGAGCCTCAGCACCAACGCCATCCTGACCCTGATGGGCATGCGCCACGGTCCGTCGCGCGCGGTCACCGAGGAAGAGATCGCGGCCAGCCTGGAAGAGGGTGTCGACGCCGGCGTGATCGAGGCGCAGGAACACCAGATGGTGCGCAACGTGTTCAGGCTGGACGACCGGCAGATCGGCTCGATGATGATTCCGCGCGCGGAAATCGTCTGGCTGGATGTGGCCGATCCGCTGGAAACGCTGCTGCAATGCATCACCGACAGCGGCCACACCCGCTTCCCGGTCTGCCGCGGTTCGCTGGACGATGTGCAAGGCGTGCTGCGCCTGGCCAGCTTGTTGCAGCCGCTGGCCAAGGGCGACAAGCTGATGCTGTCCGACCACCTGGTGCCGCCGGTCTTCGTGCCCGAGACCTTGTCGGGGATGGAACTGCTGGAGCAGTTCCGCGCCACGCGCACCGACCTGGTCTTCGTCGTCGACGAATACGGCGCCGTGCAGGGCGTGATCACCGAACGCGACCTGCTCGAAGCCATCACCGGCGAGTTCGGTGCGCCCAGCGACGACGATGCCTGGGCGGTGCAGCGCGCCGACGGCAGCTGGCTGATGGACGGCCTGATTCCGGTGCCCGAGCTCAAGGACAGGCTCGAAATCAAGGACATGCCGGAAGAAGATCGCGGACGCTACAACACGCTGGCTGGCATGATCATGCTCTTGCTCGGCCGCCTGCCGAACACCACCGATACGGTGGAGTGGGAAGGCTGGCGCTTCGAGGTCGTGGACCTCGACGGCAAGCGCGTCGACAAGGTGCTCGTGGAGCGCCTCAACATCCCTGGAGTAGCCCTTTGATCAATCAGAAATTGCACCTGCAGCCGCAGGCGCTGGACACCAACCTGCACCGCAACCTGAAGCTGCAGCTGCCGCTTACCGACTGGAGCGTCGCCAAAGGCCTGAATGCCATGTTCGTGGCCGCCGTTGAATTCGGCGATGTCTGCCGCGAGTTCCCCATTGTCTTCATCAAGGCCGGCCAGGAAGATGACGGCAGCGAGGCCATCGCGCCGGTGGCCGTCTTCGGTCTGACGCAAGACGACAACCTCTATGTCGCGGGCACCGAGTGGCGTGCCCAGTACGTCCCTGCGGTGTTGCGGTCTTACCCCTTCTGCATCGCCCGCGTCGACACCGAGCGCTTCGCCATCTGCGTCGACCAAGGCCACGCCGGCTTCTCGGAAACCGAAGGCGTGCCGCTGTTCGAAGGCGATGCCCAGCCTTCGGAGATGCTGAAGGCCATGACGAGCAATCTGGAGAATCTGGAAAACGAAGTCCAGCGCACGCGCATGATCGGCAAGCGGCTGCTGGAATTGGATCTGCTGCGCGACATGCGCTTCGACACCACCTTGCCCGACGGCCGCCAGCACACGGTGGACGGCTTTCTGACCGTGGACGACAAGAAGGTCACCGAGTTGCCGGAAGCCACCGTGATGGAGCTGCACCGCACCGGCATCCTGGGTCTGATCCACCTGCATTGGGTCTCGATCGGCAATATGCGCCGGCTGGCCAACTGGTACACCGAGCGCACGCTGGGCCCCGCAGCAGCGCAGCCCGCCGTGGCCGCACCGGCTGCCGCGACCGCCTGAGGCCCTGGGTGGCCGCGCGGCGGCCGGCTCCTGCCGGCACGCGCGGAGTCACTCAAGGCCGGCTGGCGGCCTGGCCGCCCGGTGCGGCTGGTGGCGCCCGCAGCGCGGCCATCACCTGCGCAGCCTGCGGCTGGGTCCTGGCCACCCAGTCGTCGAAGCGCTGCCGCGCCGTCTGACCGTAGCGCTGGTAGATCTGGTGGCCCGCGTAGGCCACCAGGGCCAGCAGCAGCAGGGTGCGGGCGGCGCGGGCGAAGGACAGCAGCACCGCGATGCCCATGCCCAGGGCCACCCACTTGAACCACCACACACCGTGGTAGGTCATGGTGTTGACGGTGCCGGTCAGGCCGACGACGAACAGGGCCTTGAAAGGCATCACGACGGCCTGGGTGAGGTCGCGGATGGGGCTGAAGAGCCAGCGCAGCGGGTTCATGGAAACCTCCTGGGGAAGCGATCAGCGAAGCTTGGGCGGCAGCCCCCCCGCCAGCCAGGGGCTTGCGACTGAAAGCCGGTCTGCGGCGTCAATCGACAGCCTGCGGCGACGATCTGCAGCCGCAACCGACAATGCGCCACGCGCTTACCGGTTGCCCGCCGGGCGGCCGACACCGAAAGCAACTCGATCATGACCGTCCACCTCAGCAAGACACCCCGCGGCAGCACGCCGCTGCACACCACCGACCGTGCCAGCTACGCGGCCCACGCCGCGGCGCTGGAGCCCGCCGCGCAGCGCTGGCTGCAGAGCCTGGGTTTCACGGGCGCCCCCGACACCCACGCCGTGTTGCCCGGCGCCGATGGCGGCATCGCGGCCGTCTGGGCCGGCGTGCACGGTGCCGCCCACCCGTGGGCCCTGGCGGCCTTGCCCAAGGCCTTGCCGGCAGGTGTCTACCACCTGGGTGATGGCGGCCTGGCGCTGGACGCCGCCGCCGCCGCGCTGTCCTGGGAACTGGGCAGCTACACCTTCGACCTGTACAAGCCCGCGCGCCGCGAGCCGGCGCAACTGCATCTGCCGTCGAACGCCCACACCCAGCGTGCGCTGATCGTGGCCGCCGCCATCGCCTCCACGCGCGACCTGGTCAACACGCCGGCCGAACACCTGGGCCCGGCGCAACTGGCCGACGCCGTGAAGCTGGTGGCCCAGCAGCACGGCGCCACCTTCAAGCAGACCGTCGGCGACAAGTTGCTGAAGGGCTTCCCGGCCATCCACGCCGTCGGCCGTGCGGCCTGCGAAGGGCGCGAGCCGCGGCTGATCGAACTGAACTGGGGCAACCCCAGGCACCCGAAGATCAGCCTGGTGGGCAAGGGCGTGTGCTTCGACAGCGGCGGGCTGGACATCAAGGGCGCCGACGGCATGCGCCTGATGAAGAAGGACATGGGCGGCGCCGCCAACGCGCTGGGCCTGGCGCAGATGATC
Organism: Rubrivivax sp.; assembly: GCA_040400915.1. GTDB lineage: Bacteria > Pseudomonadota > Gammaproteobacteria > Burkholderiales > Burkholderiaceae_C > Rubrivivax. Next base: position 132,820 of record JBBAPI010000005.1, on the reverse strand, counting down.
ATGGCGCTGAAGCTGCCGGTGCGCCTGCAACTGCTGATCCCAGCGGTGGAAAACGCCATCGCCGGCAACGCCTTCCGGCCGGGCGATGTCTTCAAGACGCGCCAGGGTCTGCACATCGAGATCGGCAACACCGACGCCGAAGGCCGCGTCATCCTGTGCGACGCCCTGGCCTACGCCGCCGAGAGCACACCGGCGCTGCTGATCGACATGGCCACGCTGACCGGCGCCGCCCGCGTGGCGCTGGGCGCGCAACTGCCGGCGCTGTTCTGCCGCCGCACCGACCTGGCGCGCGACCTGGTCGACCGCAGCATGGACCTGCACGACCCGATGTGGCACATGCCGCTGTGGCGCGGCTATCACGGCGGCATCGAGAGCGACATCGCCGACATCGTCAACACCGGCAAGAACGCCCTGGCCGGCGCCATCACCGCCGCCCTGTTCCTGGAAGACTTCGTGCCGGCCGAGCAGGACTGGCTGCACATCGACCTGTTCGCCTGGAACAACGAAACCCGCCCCGGCCGGCCGGTGGGCGGCGAGGCGCAGACGCTGCGCACGCTCTTGGCCTACCTCGAAGCGCGTTACGTGGTGATGTGATCGGGCGGCGTGGGTGCGATGCCGAACAGGATCGCGCCCACCGCCTGCGGGTCGTTGGTCAGGCGAACGGCATCGAATGCCGCCTGCGCCTGCGGGTGACGGCGGCGCAGCAGGTTCAACCACTGCTTGAGCCGACCGCTGCGGTGGCGCGGTGCCACGTGGCTGGCGATGCGGTGCCAGAAGTGGGCCAGCAGCGGCAGCAGGTCGGCCCACAGCGGCTCGGCGGCGCCGCGCAGGGCCAGTGCCAGGCCAGGGTCGGCGACGATGCCGCGGCCCAGCATGATGGCGTCGCAGCCGCTGACTTCGAGGCAGCGGTGGGCGTCGCCCACGGTCCAGACTTCACCGTTGGCCACCACGGGTATCGCCACCACCGAACGGATCTCGGCGATGCGTTCCCAGTAGGCCGGCGGCCGGTAGCCGTGCAGCTTGGTGCGGGCGTGCACCACCAGTTCGTCGGCGCCCGCGTCGGCGATGGCCCGCGCGCAGTCCAGCATGCGGCTCTCGTCGCGCACGCCCAGGCGCATCTTGGCCGACACCGGGATGTCGGCCGGCACCGCGCGGCGCACCGCCGCCACGATGGCGTGGACCAGCTCGGGCTCGTCCAGCAGCACGGCGCCGCCGCGGTGGCGGTTGACGGTGGGCGCGGGGCAGCCGAAATTCAGGTCGATGCCTTCGGGCCGCAGGCCGGCCAGTCGCGCGGCGTTGTCGGCCAGGCAGGCCGGGTCGCCGCCCAGCAGTTGCGGGCGCACCGGCGTGCCGGCCGCCGTGCGCCCGCCGGTCAGCAATTCGGGCACGATGCGGGTGAAGACGCGGACCGGCAGCAACTGGTCGGTGATGCGGATGAACTCCGACACGCAGCGGTCCACGCCACCGACGCGGGTGATGACGTCGCGCAGGCTGTGGTCGAGCAGGCCTTCCATGGGCGCCAACAGGATGCGCGGCGGGCAAGGTGCAGCGGTCGGGGGGGTCGGGGTCGTCATCGGCCGAGGGATTGTCCCCGGTTGGCCGACCCGCAGGACGGGCGGGCGCTGGCTAGAATTTTTCAATCGATCGCCCGATGCATTCCTGGAGCCTGCGCATGCCCGAAGCACCCGTCCTCGTCGACACCCAAGGCGCCGTGCGCTGGCTGACCCTGAACCGGCCGGCGGCGCTGAACAGCTTCACCGCCGCGATGCACGCGGTGCTGCTGCCGGCGCTGGACGAGGCTGCGGCCGACCCGGCCATCCGCGCCGTCGTCATCACGGGTGCCGGCCGGGGCTTCTGCGCCGGGCAGGACCTGAACGACCCGGCGATGGTCGGCGACGTCGATGTGGGCGCCGTCATCGAGCGCCACTACCGCCCGCTGGCCACCCGCGTGCGGACCATGCCGGTGCCCGTCATCGCTGCCGTCAACGGCGTGGCCGCAGGGGCCGGCGCGAACTTCGCGCTGTGCTGCGACTTCGTCGTCGCGGCGCGCAGCGCCAGCTTCATCCAGGCCTTCAGCAAGATCGGCCTGGTACCCGACTGCGGCGGCACCTGGCTGCTGCCGCGCCTGGTCGGCCGCGCCCGCGCGCTGGGCCTGGCCATGACCGGCGACAAGCTGCCGGCCGAAGAGGCGCAGCGCATCGGCCTGATCTGGCAGTGCGTGGACGACGCGGCCCTCGCCGACAGCGTCGCCGCGCTGGCCAAGCGGCTCGCGGCGATGCCCAGCAAGGCCCTGGCCGAGACGCGGCGCGCCATCGACGCGGCCGCGCCGATGAACTTCGGCGACGCCCTCGCGCTGGAGGCCAGCACCCAGCGCGAACTGGGCCGGGCCCCCGATTTCGCCGAGGGCGTGGCGGCCTTCTTCGCCAAGCGGCCGCCGCAGTTCAAGGACCGCTGAGTGATGACGGCGCAGGAGATCGCCGAGGCGGTCCGCGACGCGATGTGGGCCAACGATCGCGCATCGCAAGGCCTGGGCATGGCCGTGCTGTCTGTCGGACCCGGCACGGCCACGCTCAGCATGACCGTGCGTGTAGACATGCTCAACGGCCACGACATCTGCCACGGCGGTTTCATCACCACGCTGGCCGACAGCGCCTTCGCCTTTGCCTGCAACGCCTACAACGAGGTGACGGTGGCCTCCGGCTTCGACGTCAACCTGCTGGCTGCGGCTCGCCTGGGCGATGTCTTGACGGCCAGTGCTTCCGAGTTGAACAAGGCCGGGCGCACCGGTGTCTACGACATCGCTGTGCGCAACCAGCACGGGCTGGCCGTGGCAGCGTTTCGCGGCCGTTCCTACAGCATGAAGGGCCAGGCCGTGCTGGCCGGCCTGCCGGTGGGCAAAGCGCGATGAAGATCGCACCCGCCAGCGCGCTGGAGCCCATCGAACGCGCCAGCCGCGACGAATTGCAGGCCTTGCAGCTGCAGCGCCTGCAGCAGACGCTGCAGCACGCCTACGACCGCGTGCCGCACTACCGGCAGGCCTTCGACGCGCGGGGCGTCCACCCGTCCGATTGCCGGTCGCTGGCCGATCTGGCCCAGTTCCCCTACACCGTCAAGGCCGACCTGCGCGCGAACTACCCTTTCGGGATGTTCGCCGTGCCGCGCGAGCAGGTGGTGCGCATCCACGCCAGTTCGGGCACCACCGGCAAGCCCACGGTGGTGGGCTACACCCAGGGTGATATAGCTCGCTGGGCCGACCTGGTGGCCCGCAGCATCCGCGCCGCCGGCGGCCGGCGCGGCGACATGGTGCATGTGTCCTATGGCTACGGCCTGTTCACCGGCGGCCTGGGCGCACACTACGGCGCCGAGAAGCTGGGCTGCACCGTCATACCCATGGGCGGCGGGCAAACCGAGAAGCAGTTGCAGCTGATCGAGGACTTCCAGCCCGACATCATCATGGTCACGCCCAGCTACATGCAGGTCATCGTCGAAGAGTGCCGCCGCCAGGGCAAGGACCCGCGCAAACTGTCGTTGCGCACCGGCATCTTCGGTGCCGAACCGTGGACCGAGGCCATGCGCCGCGACATCGAGGCCAGCGCCGACATCAAGGCCGTCGACATCTACGGCCTCAGCGAGGTCATGGGCCCCGGCGTGGCCAGCGAATGCATCGAGACGCAGGACGGCCCGGTGGTCTGGGAAGACCATTTCTACCCCGAGATCATCGACCCCGATACCGGTGACGTCTTGCCCGACGGCAGCGAAGGCGAGCTGGTTTTCACGACGCTGACAAAAGAGGCGCTGCCGGTCATCCGCTACCGCACGCGCGACCTGACGCGGCTGCTGCCGCCGACCGCGCGCAGCATGCGCCGCATGGGCAAGATCGTGGGCCGCAGCGACGACATGCTGATCATCCGCGGCGTCAACCTGTTCCCGACGCAGATCGAGGAACTGGTGCTGCAGCACGGCCAGTTGTCGGGGCAGTACCAGCTGGTGGTGACGCGCAACGGTTTGCTCGACGAAGTGCGCGTGCGCTGCGAGGTGGCGCCCGAGCACCGCCATGCCGACCGCGATGCGATCGCCTTCGACATGCAGCACCGCATCAAGACGCTGATCGGCGTGAGCACGCAGGTCGATGTCGGCCTGCCCGACGCCATCGAGCGCACGCTGGTCGGCAAGGCCCGCCGCGTCATCGATCAACGCCCGAAATAAGGGGAATCGAGATGTACACGCAAGCCATGGACATGGCGCCGCGCGAGGAGCGCAAGGCCATCCGCAGCGCCGAGGAAGCCGAACTCGAGGCGCGCTTCGAAGCCCGTATCGACGCAGGCGACTTCATCGAAGCCAAGGACTGGATGCCCGAGCATTACCGCAAGACGCTGCTGCGCCAGATCAGCCAGCATGCGCACAGCGAATGCGTGGGCATGCTGCCCGAGGGCAACTGGGTGACGCGCGCGCCGACGCTCAAGCGCAAGACCATCCTGCTGGCCAAGATCCAGGACGAAGCCGGCCATGGCCTGTACCTGTATGCCGCTGCCGAGACGCTGGGCAGCAGCCGCGACCAGATGCTGGCCGCGCTGCACAGCGGCAAGGCCAAGTACAGCAGCATCTTCAACTACCCGACGCTGAGCTGGGCCGACATCGGCGTGATCGGCTGGCTGGTCGACGGCGCGGCCATCATGAACCAGGTGCCACTGACCCGCTGCAGCTACGCGCCCTACGCCCGCGCCATGGTGCGCGTGTGCCGCGAGGAAAGCTTCCACCAGCGCCAGGGCTACGACGCGCTGCTGACCATGATGTCCGAGGGCACGGCCGCGCAGCGCGCCATGGTGCAGGACGCGGTGGACCGCTGGTGGTGGCCCAGCCTGATGATGTTCGGCCCGCCCGACGCCGACAGCCCGAACACCGCACAAAGCATGCGCTGGGGCATCAAGCGCCTGAGCAACGACGCGCTGCGGCAGAAGTTCGTCGATGCCACCGTGGCGCAGGCGCAAGTGCTGGGTGTGACCGTGCCCGACCCGCTGCTGCGCTGGAACGAAGCGCGCGGCCAGCACGATGTCGGCCCTATCGACTGGGCCGAGTTCTGGCGTGTGGTGAATGGCCACGGCCCTTGCAACAGCGAACGGCTGGCGGCGCGCGTGCAAGCCTGGGACGACGGCGCCTGGGTGCGCGAAGCGGCCCTGGCGCACGCGAAGAAGCAGGCCGCCCGACACGCTTTGGAGGATCAAGCCGCATGAGCACCGACGACACCCCGTCGGCCGAATGGCCGCTGTACGAAGTCTTCGTGCGCGCCAAGGCCGGGCTCGACCACAAGCACTGTGGCAGCCTGCATGCGGCCGACGCCAAGATGGCCATCCAGCTGGCGCGCGAGGTCTACACCCGGCGCCAGGAAGGCTCCAGCCTGTGGGTGGTGCCCAGCAGCGCCATCACCGCCAGCGACCCGGCCGACAAGGCCGCCTACTTCGATCCGATGGAAGACAAGGTCTACCGCCACCCCAGCTTCTACGTGCTGCCGGCGGCCGTGGACCAGATGTAGGCGCTGATGTCGACCCCATCCGCCTTGCGCTCCCTGCCGTCTGCAGGCGGCGTTTCCATCCAGCTGCAGCTCACGCCGACGGTGCAGTACCTGCTGCGCATCGCCGACACCGCCCTCATCCACGCCCAGCGCCTGGCCGAGTGGTGCGGCCACGGACCGGTGCTGGAAGAGGACATGGCGCTGACCAATATGGCGCTGGACCTGCTGGGCCAGGCGCGCGGGCTGTTGACACAGGTCGGCGCCCTGGAGGGGCAGGGCCTGGACGAAGACCAACTGGCGTTTCTGCGCGACGAACGCCAGTTCTTCAATCTGACGCTGGCCGAGTTGCCGATGCGCCGCAGCAGCGGCCCGGCGCCGGGTGGCGACTTTGCCGACACCGTGCTGCGCAATTTCCTGCTGGCCGGCTGGTTCAAGGCCCTGTGGGCCGGCCTGGGCGCTTCGAGCGACGCGACCGTGGCCGCCATCGCGGCCAAGGCCGTGAAGGAGGCGCGCTACCACCAGCAGCACGCGGCCGACTGGGTGGTGCGCCTGGGTGACGGCAGCGCGGAATCGGCGGCGCGGATGCAGGCGGCGCTGCGCCGCGCCTGGCCCTACACGGCCGAGATGTTCGCCAGCGACGCCGTCGATGCGCTAGCGGTCCTGGCCGGCCTGGGCCCCGCACGCGACACCCTGCATGCGGCCTGGTGGGCCGAAGTGGCCCCTGTCCTGAGCGCCGCCAACCTGGCGCCGCTGCCAGCCTCGCCCTTCATCAGCAGCGGCACGCAGGGCCGCCACAGCGAACACCTGGGCTACATCCTGGCCGAGATGCAGAGCCTGCAACGCCAGCATCCGGGCGGGCGCTGGTGAGGGCTGCCGCGGCCCTGGCCCTGGCCCGGACGCGCCTGCGCGAGCGCAGCGCCCACGCCTGGGCCGTGCTGGCGATCGTGCCCGACCCCGAGGTGCCGGCCCTGTCCTTGTGCGATCTGGGCATCGTGCGCGAGGTCACGCTGCGCGGCGATGGCGTCGAAGTCGTGCTCACACCGACCTACAGCGGCTGCCCGGCCACCGAAGTCATCGCCGACAGCGTGCGCACGGCCTTGCTGGGGGCCGGCTACGCCAGCGTCACCCTCACGCAACGCCTTGCACCCGCCTGGACCACCGACTGGATCAGCGCTGCGGGCCGCGAACGCCTGCGCGCCTATGGCATCGCGCCGCCCGGGCCTGCGGTCGCCAGCGAGGCCGTGCTGCGCATCCGCCCGCGCAACCTGGTTTGCCCGCGCTGCGGCAGCGCGGACACCGAACGCCTCTCGGCCTTCGGTTCCACCGCCTGCAAGGCCCTGCACCGCTGCCTGGCTTGCCGCGAGCCCTTCGAGCACTTCAAGCCGCTGTGAACGGCAAGTCGCTGCCCCTTGCGCCGGTCCGCCGCGCGCGACAGCCCGGAAGCCGCCGTGAGTGACTTCGCCTTTCACCCGCTGCGCGTGGTCAGCGTGCAAGCCGTTGCCGACGATGCCGTCGCGCTGACTTTCGCGGTGCCGCCCGCGTCGGCCGATGCGTTTCGCTTCCAGGCCGGGCAGCACCTGACGCTGCGCGCCACCGTCGACGGCCGGGAACTGCGGCGTTCCTATTCCATCTGCTCGGCGCCGGGCGCCGCCTTGCGTGTCGGCGTGCGCCGGGTGGCGGGCGGTGTGTTCTCGACCTGGCTGCACCGGCACCTGAAAGCCGGCGACCACATCGACGCGATGGCACCGCTGGGTCGCTTCGGCGCGGCGCTGGCGGCCAGCCCCCACCACGTGCTGGCGGTGGCCGGCGGCAGCGGCATCACGCCGATCCTGGCCATCCTGCAGGCCGCGCTGGCGGCCGATGCCCGCACGCGCTGCACGCTGCTCTACGGCAACCGCAGCGCGGCCTCGACGATGTTCAAGGACACGCTCGACGACCTGAAGAACCGCCACCTGGCGCGGCTGGCCGTGCACGCGGTCTACTCCCGCGAGGAGGTCGACGCGCCGTGGCAGGCCGGCCGTATCGGCGCCGACAAGGTGGCCACGCTGCTGCGCCTGGCCGGCCCGGTGGACGCCGCTTTCGTCTGCGGTCCGCACGCCATGAACGAGGCGGTCGACGCGGCCCTGCAAGCTGCTGGCGTGGCGGCCGACCGCATCCACATCGAACGATTCGGCCTGCCCCCTGCGGTGGCGGCCGCCGCCGCGGTGCAGCCGACGGCAGCGGCTGCTGACGCTGACGCTGCCATGTCCCGCATCCGCATCGTGCGCGACGGCATGGCGCGCGAGATCGACTTTCTGCCCGGCGATGGCAGTGTGCTGGCTGCAGCGGCACGGGCCGATCTGGAGATGCCGTATTCCTGCCAGTCGGGCGTCTGCGCCACCTGCCGCGCGCGCGTGCAGGCCGGACGCCTGAGCATGGACCGCAACTTTGCGCTCAGCGCCGACGAGGTGGCGGCCGGCTTCGTGCTGACCTGCCAGGCGCGCCCCCTGACCGACCGGGTGACCCTGTCCTTCGACGAACGTTGACGGCGGCTGCGGCGCGGCCGTCAGCGCGATGGCGGCCTGCCAGCGCGACGATGCAGCCTGCGCTGCCGCCGCGCAGGTCAGTGCCAGGGTCAGCAGGCAGGCTGCAGGCTTGCCGCTGCAGGGCGCAGCGCCCGGATCGGCGCTACCACCCGCGCGGGGCGCCTGATGCTGCCGCCTTCGGCCAGTGCCCAGCCTTCGACGGCCTGCTCGGGCGCATGCTGCAGCGTGCGCACACCGGCCAGGCCCTGCGCGGCGGCGCGGTCGATCAAGGCCGTGGTGGCCGTCTCGCCCAGGCTCAGCACCAGATGCTGCCAGCGGCGCTGCACGCGCTCTTGCAGCCAGGCGTCTTCCAGCGCCAGGCGGACGGCAGCCGGATCGGCGCCCGCTTCCAGCACGCGCGGGGCCAGCGCGCCGATGAAGAGGTTGTAGTCGTGGCGCAGTGTGTGGGCCGGCAGCAGGTCGGCAATGGCGCGGGTGCGGGCGCTCCAACCGGCGGTGGTGAACTGCAGCGTCAGCAGCGCCTGGAGACCTTGCGGCGCGTTCAGCAGGCGCACCCGGTTGGGCGGCAGCAGGGCCAGCGGCACGCGGGCGGCCTCGAAGAAGGGCAGGGGTGTGGCAAAGGACCGCAGCGCGGCCAGCCGCCACCAGACGGCAGCATCCAGGCCGTCCAGGGCCGGGGCACCGTCGGCGATGCGGTGGGCGCGGCGCAGCGCTTCCAGCACGCCCACCCCGGCGCGGGCCTGCACGGCGGCCATGCTGATCACGGCCACGTTGCCGGCGGCGTAACCGGCCTGCGGGTTCAGCCGTTCGACGACGGCCGCGGTGGCCTGGCCCTCAGCGCCACCCAGGCCGGTGCGCAGTATCGGGCAGCGTTCGCTGTGGATCTGCGCCAGGTAGTGCGCGCTCAGTTGCTGGGTTTCATAGGCAATGCCGCGCCGCCAGGCCAGCGTGCGCAGCGCCAGCCACTGCCGCGTCGCGCGCTGGGTGGCCAGCGTGCGGCGGCCGAAGACGGCCCGGCCGGCTCGCCAGCCCTGGCCCACCGGCGTGCCGTCCAGCAGCAGTTCGGGCGGGGGCACCAGCCCGTGGTGGGCGTGGTCCCAACCGATGTCGAAGCCGACGTGGTCGGCCTGCGTGACAGGCGCAGCGGGGTGGGCAACATCGAGGGCGAGTGGGGTCTGGTTCATCGTCGGCTTCATCAGCTTCCCTCGCTCCGTGCGGGGGGTGTGTCAGCAGTGTCGAAGCTCGCTGGCTCATAACGTGAGCCACTGAAACGTGATTTGTGCACCCACATGCCGGGTCCGACCTGCCTAGCCGACAGCGTGGCGGCCCGCGGATTGGCTATACTCATAAGCTGAGGCCCGTGTAGCTCAGTTGGTAGAGCAGCGCATTCGTAATGCGAAGGTCAACAGTTCGATTCCGTTCACGGGCACCAGGAAGTTGCAGAAAGAAAAAGGGCGTGGCTTCGGTCAGGCCCTTTTTTTGGTCGCGGCACGGCCCGGATGCGCCGTAAGCAGCGGGTGGCGCTTCCTGGAGACGGCCATCGCATCCCTTCGTCTCAGCGCACGCTGCGCCGCCCTGTTCGCGGCCCTGACCACCACCTTGCCCCGCGCCCAGCCACGCTGAACCGCGCCTGTGTGGGCCTGCAGGCGCAAGGGATGCCCGACCACCCGCAGGCCAAGCCTGGCCGCCTGCTGCAGGACCTGGCCCTCAGCGTCCATACCGGTGCGCAAGGCGAGCCACCGACAAACCGACCGGGCGACACCGTCGTCCATGGATGCATCCGGGACGACCGGGGCTCGCACCTGACCGTTGTGTATATCGCCATGGGTAAAGGCGGGAATGGGTTCGACAGCACAGTGCGAGTTGTTTGGGCCAGGCGCCGTAGATCGCCCATCGGCATCGAGACCGAATCAGAAATTCAGCCCTTTACCGGGCCCCAGCTGCGCGCTTTCACCCTGCTGGCAGCATTTCTCAAGCAGGGTACCGGTCGATCTCGGCCGCTTGACGGGCCCGGCGGGAAGATTTACAACCACAGCGCACTTCGTCATGGTTCGGTGCAGCGCGGCAATTCCAGCGTCTGCGCAAAACTGAGGATGACGGGCTCGCGAAGCAGGAGGCCAATACCCTGGACAACCGGGCGTGCCGCCGACGGTTGTTTCAGGTTAGATGCGTGCATTCATTCCCCCCGAGCGGCGTAACCCAGGCCCACCCACGGGAGTCAGCAAATGGCAACTCGCACCACCGCCCAACCCTCGCTGAAACAAGACCGGCCGACGAGGCGCGCCGACGACATCATCACGTGCTCGATCAAGATGCTGCCGGAGGATCAATGGATTCCCGCCGCTGCGACAGCTGTCCGGGTCAATCCGAGCAACCAGGCCAGCGCCCATCAGTTCGCCAGGGCAACCGGAACCGTCCTGCCCCCCGCCCATCTGGCACTCATGACCGCGAAGCGATGGCCCAGCACCGGCGTGCATCTCACGGTGGGTTTCATGGAAGCCGTCGATGCGACGCTGCGGGCGCGGCTGCTGTCGCACATGAATGCCTGGGGCTCGTATTGCAATGCCAGCTTCAGCCAGACCACCACCAATCCCCAGGTCCGCATCTCCTTGCTCGGAAATGGATACTGGTCTTACCTGGGAACCGACATCCTGCACATTCCTGCCGGACAGCCGACCATGAATCTGCAAGGGTTCTCGATGGCGACCCCGGAGTCAGAGTACCACCGTGTCGTGCGGCATGAAACGGGGCACACGCTCGGTTTCCCCCACGAACACATGCGCAGCGAAATCGTCAGTCAAATCGATCCCGTCAAGGCCAAGGCTTATTTCCTGGCCCATGACGGTTGGGACGCCGCGATGACCACCGCCCAGGTTCTCACGCCGCTCAACAACTCAGCACTCCTGGCGACCGCCCACGCAGACCCGACGTCCATCATGTGCTACTGGCTGCCGGCCTCGATCATGCAGACCGGGGTGGCGGTGACCGGCGGCAGCGACATCGATGCCCAGGACCAAGCCTTCGCCGGGACGGTGTATCCAAAGCCGAAGAGCCTTGTCAAGGACGCCAAGGACGTCAAGCACGAGAAGATCGAGAAGACCGAAACCAAGGAGAAGAACGAGAAGGTCGAGCACAAGGAAAAGGTCGAAATCAAGGAGAAGAACGAAAAGCTGGAGCACAAAGAGATCAAGACCGAGAAACTCGAGAAGGCAGAGCACAAGGAAAAAGTCGAGATCAAGGAAAAGCACGAAATCATCGAGCACAAGATCCCCGACAAGCTCCGGGAAGGCCCGATAGGCCCGATCGGGCCTGTCGGCCCCGGACTGCACGGTGCCGGCGCCGGAACGCTGGGTGGGCAGATGGTGAGCGAGGGGGCGGAAAGCCTGGCGGCCCGCGTTCAGCAACTCGAAGCCACGGTGGGCGCCCTGACGTCGTTCATCGATGCCAGCCTGCGGCCGGATCTGAGCGGCGGCGCATTGCGCCACGAGTGACGAGGCCCGGTTCGGGCGAAGCGACGGGTCTTCGGCTGCCAGCGTCCTTCGCCCGCTAACGTGATCCTCGTCCTGGCCCACCATTACGACGCCGAGGCCGACTGGTTGTGCCGAACGGTCGAGCTTGACTTCCAGCAGGCGGCTTGTCTGCTCTGGCCCGAAGCGTTGGGTGTGGACTACCGCATTTCGCTGCGGCTTCGGGGGAGCGGGCGGCATGACGCCCTGGTGTCGCTGGTCAAGCCGACGGCCAGTGTGTTCTCTGGCCGTTCCGCTCGCTATGTGATCAATCGCCTGGGTTACATCGAGCCCTTGGTCTGGGACAAGGCCATTCCGTCCGAAAAGACTTACGCCGCAGCCGAGATCAACGCCTTCTTTTCGGCCTTCGTCCGCTCGCTGCCGTGTTCAGTCAGCAACCCCGTCCGTCACGGCGCTTTGTGGGCCGGGACGGGTTTTGAGGCCCGTTGGATGTCCCGACTTCACCGCGCCGGTGTGCTGGTCCACCGGCTCGCCACAGCGGATGCCAACGAGGCCCTGCAGGAACTCAGCCGTGCGGACCCCGCCACGCTGTTGCGTTGGATGCACTTCGAAGGCCAGCTTTTCAAGCCGGCGGGTCAGGAGCGATGCTACCCAGACATCGAACGGGCCATCCTGCAAGAAAGTCCTGATGAAATGCTCGAGTTAATGGCCGTCGTGGACCCGAGGACACAGAGACCGCAATTGCTCTGGCTATCGAGAACGCCCGCTCTGTCGTGTTACGGCCGGCCCTTCGTCAGTGCGCTGGCCGACCGCGCCGGCGGCTTCGCAAGATGATTGCGCTCATCGGCATTGCCAGCGAGCCACCGGTTCGGCTGCTCATGGAGGCCTGTGCGGCCAAGCACCTTCCGTTCACCTTGTTCAACCAGCGGCGGCAAGGGGAATGGACGGTCCATTACGACGTCTTTTGTCCCGACGCAAGCAGTCTGTCGAACGGCGACCTCAGGCTCACGCCAGCGGATTGCTCGGGCTTGTACCTGAGGACGATGGACCACCGGAAGCTGCCGGAGTGGGACAGCGCTGCAGCGGACCGCCCCCGCATCGAGGACACCTACAGCCATTTGTGGAAGCTGCTGGATGACGGCGCGATACGCACCCGGGTCGTCAATCCGCCTTCGGTCCAGCTCTCGAACAACTCCAAGCCGTATCAGTCGATCATCATCCAGGAGCATGGCCTGGACATCCCGGATACCTGCATCACCTCCGACGAGGAGGTGGCCCGGGACTTCATCGCGCAACACGCAGCCGTGGTCTACAAGTCCATCTCGGGAACGCGGAGCATCGTGAAACGGGTGAGCGCGGAGTCCCTTGCAAACCTGGCGCGGATTCAATACTGCCCGGTTCAATTTCAGGAATGCGTGATGGGCTTCAACGTCCGGGTGCACGTTGTCGGCGAGCAGGCCATTGCGACACGCATCCTCAGCGATGCCGTGGACTACCGCTACGCGGCGCAGGAAGGCAAGACAACGGCCTTGGAGCCCTATGCCCTCAGCCCGACTGTTTCAGTCCAATCCATACAGCTGGCCCACGCCCTCGGGCTGCCGTTCGCGGGCATCGACCTGATGATTCCTGACGATGGCCGAACGATCTGCCTGGAGGTGAACCCCTCGCCCGGGTATAGCTACTACGAGCAGCACACCGGCCAGAAGATCAGCCATGCCTTGGCTGATCTTCTGGCAGCGGACGCGGGCCATTGCCGACGGCCATAGCGACCCGAACCGCCTGCGATTTCTTGCGCGCAGTCAGCCGCCGAAATCACCCCCCAGCGCCGCGGCCACGCCACCGGCCGTGTCGTCAAGCTGTTCGTCGAGATCGTTCGCAGCCATGCGCGCAATAGCGAAAATCAACTGGCATTCATGGATTATTTGCAAAAAACTATGGATTCCCTGCTGATCATTTCAAGGAGACCGTGATGACCTCTGTAGCCCAGTGCCCCTTCCACGCCGCCGGCGGCGTGCGCGCCACCCACGGCGCGCAATCCAACGCCGACTGGTGGCCCAAACAACTCAACCTGTCCATGCTGCACCAGCACCAGCCGGTGTCGAACCCGATGGACGCTGACTTTGATTACGCCGAGGCTTTCAAGCAGCTCGACTACCCGGCCATGAAGCAGGACCTGGCGGACCTGATGACGCAAAGCCAGGACTGGTGGCCGGCCGATTACGGCCACTACGGCGGCCTGTTCATTCGCCTGGCCTGGCACGCCGCCGGCACCTACCGCACGGCCGACGGTCGCGGTGGCGCCAACACCGGCAACCAGCGTTTCGCACCGCTCAACAGCTGGCCCGACAACGGCAACCTCGACAAGGCCCGCCGCTTGCTGTGGCCCATCAAGCAGAAGTACGGCAACGCGCTGTCCTGGGCCGACCTGTTCATCCTCTCCGGCAACGTGGCCATGGAAACCATGGGCTTCAAGACCTTCGGTTTCGGCGGCGGCCGTCCCGACATCTGGGCGCCCGAGGAGGACATCGACTGGGGCGCCGAAAAGGCATGGCTGGCCACCAGCGACCAGCCCCACAGCCGCTACAGCGGTGAACGCCAACTGGCGCTCCCGCTGGCCGCCGTGCAGATGGGCCTGATCTACGTGAACCCGCAGGGTCCGGACGGCAACCCCGACCCGGTGCTCTCCGGCCGTGACGTGCGCGAAACCTTCGCCCGCATGGCCATGAACGATCACGAAACGGTGGCTCTGGTGGCCGGCGGCCACACCTTCGGCAAGATGCACGGCGCCGGTGATGCCGCCCTGGTGGGCCCCGAACCTGAAGGGGCCCCCATGGAAGAGATGGGTTTGGGCTGGATCAACCGGCACGGCAGCGGCAAGGGTGGCGACACCACCACCAGCGGCTTCGAAGGCGCCTGGAAACCCAAGCCCACGCAGTGGGACATGGGCTACTTCAAGGTGTTGTTCAAGTACGAGTGGAAGCAGATGACCACCGCCGCCGGCGCCATCCAGTGGGAAGCCCAGAACGTCGACCCCGAGGACATGATTGCCGACGCCCACGACCCCGGCAAGCGGCACCCGCCGCACATGACCACGGCCGACCTGTCGCTGCGCTTCGACCCGGCCTACGCGCCGATCTCGCGCCACTTCGCCGCCCACCCCGACGAGTTCGCCGACGCTTATGCCCGCGCCTGGTTCAAGCTGACCCACCGCGACATGGGCCCCAAGGTCCGCTATCTCGGTCCTGAAGTGCCGGCCGAAGACCTGATCTGGCAAGACCCGGTGCCGGCGGTGAAGCACCCGCTGATAGCCGCCGCCGATGCCCAGGTGCTGAAGGCCCGCGTGCTGGCCAGCGGTCTGTCGGTCAGCGAACTGGTGTCCACCGCCTGGGCCTCGGCCTCGACCTACCGCGGTTCCGACCTGCGCGGCGGCAGCAACGGCGCCCGCGTCCGCCTGGCCCCGCAGAAGGACTGGGACGCCAACCAGCCGGCGCAGCTGGCCCGGGTGCTGGCGGTGCTGGCAGGCATCCAGAGCCGCTTCAATGGCGAGCCAAGCGGCGGCAGACAAGTGTCGCTGGCCGACCTGATCGTGCTGGCCGGCAACGCCGGTGTGGAAGCCGCGGCCCAGGCTGCGGGCCATGCCGTGGCGGTGCCGTTCAGCCCGGGGCGCAGCGATGCCACGCAGGAACAGACCGACGTCGATGCCTTTGCCGTGCTCGAACCGGTGGCCGACGGCTTCCGCAACTACCGCCAGCAGGGCTACAGCGTCTCGCCCGAAGAAATGCTGCTCGACAAGGCCCAGTTGCTGACCCTGTCGGCGCCCGAGATGACGGTGCTCGTCGGTGGCCTGCGGGTGCTCGGTGCCAACCATGGCGGCTCGCAGCAGGGTGTGTTCACCCAGCGACCGGGCCAGCTGACAACCGACTTCTTCTGCAAGCTGGTCGACATGTCCACCGTCTGGAAGCCGGCTGGTGACAACGCCTACATCGGCAGCGACCGCAAGACCGGCGCCCCCTGCTGGACGGCCAGCCGCGTCGACCTGGTCTTCGGTTCCAACTCGCAGCTGCGCGCCATCGCCGAGGTCTATGCCCAGAGCGACAACGGCGGCAAGTTCGTGCGCGACTTCGTCGCCGCCTGGACCAAGGTGATGAACCTGGACCGGTTCGACCTGCGGTGATCCGGATCGCGGCTTCGAGGCCGCTCGCCCTACGAGCCCGCCCTCCGGCTGGCTGGCTCGGGCGCTGGCCGACCCCGAGATTGGAAGTTTCGCTGGGTCGCACAGGTCGCCGAGGAGCCCGTGCACCCGCCCTGCCACACGATTCGGTCAACCGGCCAATGGCACCTTGGCGTTCTGGGCTTCGTCGGGAGGCGGGGTTAGACCCGTGGCATAGGCCTTGACCGCGTCGAAGACGAACTTCAGGCCTTGCACGCCGGCGGCGTCCCAGTACTCGCCTTCCTTCGCGTCGAACTGGATCATCGCGATCTCTGGATCGGTCTTGCCCTGGGGAAACCACACCTTCCAGGACTCCTTCCACAGCCTTTCGACCAGGGCCGGGTCGCGCACCACGGTCGCTGTGCCGGACACGGAAGCGAACTGCCTGGCGCTTTGAAAGCTCAGGGTGACGGCCGGATCGACCTGGATCTGCATCGCTTTCGGCGAGTTGACCTTGGTGACGAAAAAGGCGTCACCGCCCGCCGTCAGCTCAGCCACCCCCATGGGTCGGGCGTGCATCACGCCGTCGCTGCCGCAGGTCACGACCATCGCGGTGTCGAAGTCCTTCAGCAGGTCGTAGAGGTGCGCCTGCTTGTCGATCGGGCTTGCCATTCGGTTTTCCTTCCAGAGTGCATGAACGAGCCGGACATCCGGCTGGCTCGCAGTCTGGGTTTCAAGGCGCTGGCGGTCGGTCTGCTGTCGAACACGGCGAACTTGAAGTGCGTTAGCGTACAGACCCGAGAGATCGCGGGACGCAGGCTGCATCTTTCACGGCCTGCAGGCCGCAATGGGCCACAGTGCCCGTCTTGGCCTGCAGCTTCGACCGCTGACAGGAGTTCCCCCGATGCTCTTCGACCCGTTTTCCGCCCGTTCGCTGCAACTCGCCAACCGCATGGTGATGGCGCCCTTGACCCGCAGCCGGGCCACGCCCCAGCACACGCCGAATGCGCTGATGGCCACCTACTACGGCCAGCGTGCAACGGCCGGGCTGATCATCACCGAGGGCACCTCGCCCAGTCCCAACGGCCTGGGCTACCCCCGCATCCCGGGGCTGTACGGCGCGGCGCAGACCGACGCCTGGAAGGCCACCACGGCGGCCGTCCACGACCGGGGCGGCAAGATCTTCGTGCAGCTCATGCACTGTGGGCGTGCGGCGCATCTCGCCAACCTGCCGGCCGGTGCCGAGGTGCTAGGCCCCGGCACGGCAGCATGCCCGGGTGAGATGTTCACCGACACCTTGGGCATGCAGCCGCACAGCCCGCCGCGCGCGATGGTGGAGGCCGACATCGCGTACGCCACCCGCGAACACGTGGCTGCCGCGAGGCTCGCCATGGACGCAGGCTTCGACGGCGTTGAACTGCACGGCGCCAACGGCTATCTGATCGAGCAGTTCCTCAACCCGCTGGTCAACCTGCGCAGCGACGGCTACGGCGGCAGCACCCCAGGCCGCAACCGCCTGGCGCTGGAGATCGCGCGCGCCACGGTCGCTGCCATCGGCCGTGACCGCGTCGGCATCCGGCTCTCGCCCTACGGTGTGTTCAACGGCACCGGCGCGTTCCCGGAGGTGCAGGCGCAATACCTCAGCCTGGCGCACGCGCTGTCTGCGCTGGGTCTGCTGTACGTGCGCCTCGTCGACCATTCGGCGATGGGCGCGCCGCCGCTGCCCGCCGACTTCAAGATGCAACTGCGCGATGCCTTCGACGGCCTGTTCATCCTGTCCGGCGGCTTCGACCACGCCCGCGCCGAACAGGCTCTCGTCGACCAGCGTGGCGACCTGATTGCCTTCGGGCGGCCGTTCCTGGCCAACCCTGACCTCGTGGCAAGGCTGCGCCAGGATGCGCCACTCAATGCCCCGGACGCAGCCACCTTCTACGTGCCCGGCGCCAAGGGCTACACCGACTATCCAGCCCTGGCGGCCTGACCCTCGCATCAGCCGTCCAGCGACACCGCTTCATGACCTGCCGTTCGGCGGTGGCCAGCACGCGGGCTGCGGCCGCGAGCTCAGTCGCATGGGCATCCAGGAATTCGTCAACAAGAAGCTCGTTCGCAGCCGTCATGTCGCAGCACCCCTCTGAGCGCCCAGGAGATCTCATGAACAAGAACGCCCCGCACCCTGAACCCACCGATGCGCCCGCGTGGTTCATCACCGGCGGCTTCTCAGGCCTCGGCCTGAAGCGGGCCCGGCAGGCCGTCGCGCGCGGCGCCGATTGCCCGAAGGTGACGGCATGACGCGCCAGATGCAGGCGGCGCAGGTCGAGCAATTCGGCCAGCCGCTGGTGCTGAAGGAACTCGACACCCCCACGCCCGGTGCGCGCCAGATCCTGGTCAAGACCGAGGCCTGTGGCGTCTGCCACACCGACCTGCATGCCGCCAGCGGCGACTGGCCGCTGAAGCCCGGACTGCCGTTCACCCCGGGGCACGAAGGCATCGGCATCGGCACGGCACTCGGTGCCGGCGTCACGGCGGTGAAAGAAGGCGACCGCGTCGGCGTGCCCTGGCTGTATTCAGCCTGCGGCCATTGCGAGTACTGCCTGGCGGCGCAGGAGCCGGTGTGCGCCGAGGCGCAGTTCGGCGGCTACACGAAGAACGGTGGCTTTGCCGAATACATCGTGGCCGACCCGAACTACGTCGCCCACATCCCGGCCGGCCTGGCCGCACGCGATGCCGCGCCCTTGATCTGCGCCGGCATCACCTCGTACAAGGGGCTGAAGGAAACGCAGGCCCGGCCCGGGCAATGGGTGGTCGTTTCGGGCATCGGCGGCCTGGGGCACCTGGGCGTGCAGTACGCCAAGGCCATGGGCCTGCAGGTGTGCGCGGTCGACATCGACGACCGCAAGCTCGAACACGCCAGGCGCCTGGGCGCCGATGCCGTGGTCAACGCCAAGACCGTCGACCCGGTGGCGGCGGTGCGCCAGCTCACCGACGGCGGCGCACACGGCGTGCTGATCACGGCGCCGTCCTTGCCGGCATTCAAGCAGGGCGTGGGCATGACGCGCAAGCACGGCACCTGCGTGCTGGTGGGCATACCGCCGGGCGACTTCCCGACGCCGCTGTTCGACGTGGTGGCCCACTGCATCACCATCCGCGGCTCCTTCGTCGGCAACCGGCGCGACATGGCCGAAGCCCTGGCCTTTGCCGCCGCCGGCAAGGTCAAGGCCGACATCGAGTTGCAGCCGCTGTCCGCCATCAACGCCGTCTTCGCGCGCCTGGCCCAAGGCGAAGTCCCGTCGCGGGTGGTGCTGGACTTCGCGGGCTGACCTCTGGCGTGCCGGTATCGACACGCGGCGTCAAGCTGCTGATGCTGGGTTTGCCCAGGCGGCAGGTCAGTCCAGGCCGGGCGGCGGCTGGAAGGCAAAACCCAGCGCCTCGAGTCGGCGCGCGAGCTCGATGGTGCGCAGATCGCCATAAGCCGGGCCGATGATCTGCACGCCCACAGGCAGACCATCGGGGCCGGCGCCGGCCGGCACGACGGTGGCCGGCAGGTAGGCCACGCCGGCCAGGCCGGCCCAGAAGGTTTGCGCGAAGTAGGGGTGCTGCGCGCCGTCGATGGTGATCGTACGTTCGTTTTCCGGACTGTGGTCGTGCGCAAAGGCGCTGGTCGGCATGATGGGCGTGAGCAGGAAATCCCAATCCTGGAAGAACCGGTGCCAGGCCCAGCGCAGCTGCGTGCGGGCTTCGTTCAGGCGCGCCCAGTCCCGTGTGCGCAGCGTCTGCCAGCGCAGCAGGTCGGCGCCCGGGCGGCCGTCCTGCGCATCCAGCTGTTCAGCCGCCTGCACCAGCGCCGCGAATTCGGCATCGGGCACGCGGGCCGACATGGCCGACATCAGCAGTGCCGAGAACAGGCGGTGGCTGTGCGCGCTGTCGAACGCGGGCCGCGCCGACTCGTCGATGACGGCCCCAGCGCCTGCCAGCGCCTCGGCCACCGCGCCGATGCGCGCCTGCACCGCCGCCGAGGCCGGGCAGATGGGGTCGCTGCGCCACACCGCAATGCGCAGGCCGCGCGTCGGGCTGTCGAGCCGGGGCAGGTGCAGGCCGAGGCCGGCGGACTCCAGTTCGTCGGGGCCGGCCATCAGCTGCAGGGCGGTGTCGAGGTCGTCGGCAGAACGGGCGAGCGGGCCGATGACCGAGATATCGGTGGGCGACAGCACGCCGCCCAGCGCGTGGCCGCGTGGCGGCGCCAGCCCCCAGGTGGGCTTGTGGCCGAACACGCCACAGAAGTGCGCCGGGTTGCGGATGGAGCCGCCGATGTCGCTGCCGATCTCCAGCCCCGTCAGCCCGGCAGCCAGCGCCGCTGCCGAGCCCCCCGACGAGCCGCCCGGCGTGCGCGTGGCATCCCAGGGGTTGTTGGTCGTGCCGTAGATCGCGTTGTAGCTCTGGAAGTCGGCCAGGCGCAGGGGCACGTTGGTCTTGCCGAAGACGTTGGCGCCGGCCGAGGCCAGACGTTGCACCGCCAGGGCGTTCTCGGCGGCGACCTTGCCCGCCAGTGCAGGGATGCCCCAGGTGGTGGGCGTACCGGCGAAGTCATAGCTCTCCTTGATCGTCATCGGCAGCCCGTGCAGCGGCCCCAGGCTTTCGCCCCGCGCGCGGGCCGCGTCGGCCGCGTCGGCGCGGGCGCGGGCGCCGGCGCGGTCCTGCACCACCACGGCGTTGATCGCCGGGTTGTGGCGGTCGATGCGCGCGAGAAAATGCTCGAGCAGCTCGCGGGCGCCGATGCGGCCCGCGCGGAGTTCCAGCGCCAGTGCGCTGGCGGATCGGTAGTGCAGGGGAAGTGGGGGCATGGTCTTGAAGAGGGCTGGGTTTCGGATGGCGTCACCGGCCTGGCGCAGCCCGGTGTCGGCGAGCGACCATTGGAGCGCCGCGCACCGGTTCGGTCATCGGCATCGTCCCGGATGCCGTTGCACGATGGCCGGCCTGCATCGCCTCCGTCCCCCTCGGCTTGCCAGCCGCAGTTCCGCATGGGCTGCGCTCTGCTCATGGCCGAAGTCACCGCCAGGCGCACCGTCCGCCATCCGCTTGCGTAGACTCGCTTGGTCATCCAGCCGTCCGGAGCCGCGTCGATGTCCTCGTTCTTCCAACGCCTGTGCCTGGTCCTGCTGACCGGCGGCCTGCTCTGGGGCCCTGCGCGGGCAGCCGACTATCCGACGCCCACCGAGGGTGACTTCATCGTCCGCAACTTCCGCTTCGCCAATGGCCAGTCGTTGCCCGAGTTGAAGTTGCACTACCGCACGCTGGGCCAGCCGCAGCGCGACGCCAGCGGCCGTGTCAGCAACGCCGTGTTGATCACCCACGGCACCGGCGGCACTGGCGGGCAGTTCATCCGACCCGAGTTCGCCGGTGAACTGTTCGGCGCCGGCGCGCTGCTGGACGCCAGCCGCTACTACCTGATCCTGCCCGACGGCATAGGCCATGGCGCATCGTCCAAGCCCAGCGACGGCCTGCGCGCCGATTTCCCCCGTTACGGCTATGAGGACATGGTGCGGGCGCAGTACCTGCTCGTCACCGAGGGCCTGAAGATCGACAACCTGCGCCTGGTCATGGGAACCTCGATGGGGGGTATGCACACCTGGCTATGGGGTCAACGCTATCCCGACTTCATGGACGCGCTGATGCCGCTGGCCAGCCTGCCAACCCAGATCGCCGGCCGCAACCGGCTGTGGCGCCGCGTCGTCATCGACGCGATACGCAACGACCCTGCCTGGCAGGGCGGCCAATACGCCAAGCAGCCGCCCAGCCTGCGCACAGCCAGCGAGATGCTGATGCTGATGTCCAGCAACCCGGTGCTGCGCCAGCAGCAACTGCCTACGCTCGCTGCGGCCGACGCGGCCATCGCCGCGACCGTCGCCAGCGGCGACGAAAACAGCGACGCCAACGACACGCTCTACGCGCTGGAGGCCTCGCGCGACTACGACCCGAATCCCGGGTTGGAGAAGATCAAGGCCCCGCTGCTGGCCATCAACACGGCCGATGACCTGATCAACCCGCCCGAGCTGGGGCTGCTGGAACAAGAGATCCAGCGCGTGCCCCGCGGCAAGGCCATCGTCATCCCGCTCAGCGCCGCAACCCGCGGCCATGGTTCGCACACGGTGGCAGCGCTGTGGAAGGCGCCGATGGCGGCGCTGTTGGCGGGCTCCGGTCGGTAAGCAGCCACGCGCCACCTGCGCTTGCTGGCCTGACATCCCCACACCCGACACCCCGATTCCCCAATTCCCCGATTCCCCAATTCCCAACAGCCAGAACAACGACATGAAGCCGATTCCACTGCGCATGGCCCTTGCCCTGATGTGCGCCCTCACGACCGCGCAGGCCCAACAGGCGACGGCGCTGCCGAGCGAGACGCCGGTCCATTTCAAACCGGTCAACGGCAGCTTTGACTTCGACAGGCGAGAGGTGATGGTGCCCATGCGTGACGGCGTCAAGCTCAAGACCATCATCCTGGTTCCGAAAGATGCCAAGGGCGCGCCGGTCTTCCTGAACCGCACCCCCTACAACGCCAGCAAGAAGCTCTCGCGCATGGACAGCCCCCGGCTCGCCAACGTCGTGCCGCAGATGAACGACACGACCGTCGCGGCGGGCTACATCATCGTGAGCCAGGACGTGCGCGGCAAGTACGGCTCGGAAGGCGACTACGTGATGAACCGGCCGCTCGTCGGGCCGCTCAACCCGACGGGCGTGGACCACGCCACCGATTGCTACGACACCATCGACTGGCTGGTGAAGAACCTGCCCGAGAGCAATGGCCGCGTGGCCGTGGGCGGCGGATCGTACGAGGGTTACACCACCGTGATGTGCACCGTGCGCCCGCACCCTGCACTGAAGGCCGCCGTGCCTTTCGCGCCGATGGTCGACGGCTGGATGGGCGACGACTGGTTCCACAACGGCGCCTTCCGCCAAGACGGCTCGCTGGACTACACCTACGACCAGCAAGCCACGCGCAAGAACGACGAGAAGTGGTGGTCCGGGTACACCGACACCTACGAGCAATACCTGCGCACCGGCTCGGCGGGCGACGTCGCCGCCACGCGCGGCATGGACCAGCTCGGTTTCTGGCGCGCGCTGTCCGCCCACACCGCCTATGACCGCTACTGGCAACTGCAAGCCGTCGACAAGCTGATGGCCAAGGAACCGCTGACGGTGCCGACGATGATCGTCTCGGGCCTGTTCGATCAGGAAGACATCTATGGCGGCCCGGCGCTGTACGCGGCCATGGCTGCGGCCCATCCGCAGAGCGACAGGCTGCATCTGGTGCTGGGCCCGTGGAACCACGGCGGCAGCCGTCGAGAGGGGCGCGCTATCGGCATGATCCCCTTCGAAGGCGATACGGCCGGCTGGTTTCGCAGCAAGGTGATGCAGCCCTTTCTCGACCATCACCTGAAGGACGCACCCGCGCCGCGCACGCCGCGGGTGCTCGCCTACGAGACGGGGGCCGACACCTGGCAGCGCTATGACGCCTGGCCGCGGGCCTGTGCCCAGGGCTGCGCATCGGCATCGCGCAAGCTCTACCTGCAGCCCGGCGGCAAGCTCGGCTTCGAGCCGCCGCCCGCTGGCTCGGCCGCGTTCGACGAGTTCGTCTCCGATCCGGCCAAGCCGGTGCCCTATCGGGCGCGGCCGACGCTGGCGATCGGTGCTGAGGGCTCGACCTGGGGCGACTGGCTGGTGGACGACCAGCGCCATGCGGCCTCGCGCCCCGATGTGATGGTCTACGAGACCGAGCCCTTGAAGGAGCCGCTGCGCATCGCCGGCCAACCCTGGGCCGATCTGGTGGCCTCCACCAGCGGCACGGACACCGACTGGGTCGTGAAGCTGATCGACGTCTGGCCCGCTGAATTCCCCAACAACCCCAGGCTGGGCGGCTACCAGCAGATGCTGTCGGCCGACATCTTCCGCGGCCGTTACCGCGAGGACTTCAGCACGGCCCAGCCCTTGAAGGCCGGCGAGCCGCTGGCCTATCGCATCCGCCTGCCGCAGGCCAACCACACCTTCCTGCCCGGCCACCGTGTCATGGTGCAGGTGCAGTCGAGCTGGTTCCCGCTGTACGACCGCAATCCGCAGACCTACGTGCCGAACATCCTGTTCGCGAAACCGGCGGACTATGCCAAGGCCACGCAGCGCATCTGGCACACGCCCGCGCAGGCCAGCGCCATCGAGCTGCCGGTCATTGCGGCTGCGCCCTGATTCTGAACACAGCGGTGATCGCCCGAACCAGCCCGGGGCGCAGGGCCGGCACGGATTCCTCGACATCGAGGTGCACCTTGCAGTCGGTGCTCACGGCGGGCGTCTGACCACGCACCTCGGTCCACCGTGCCCAAGGTCCGCAGCCATTTCCACTGATTTGATCCACTGATTTGAGGGTGGGGCGGGGTTTCTTAAGCTCAATTTAAGTCGTCTCTGTAACACTCGGGTAACGACTTTGATGCCTGCAGCATGTCGCTGCGCGCCACCTGCAGGCCTTGAAGGGCGACTCCATCATGCTGTTGAAAACATGTGCGGCTGACCGCCGTCCCCGGCCGGGTCCCACCGACGGTTCCGGCTCAAGACCACTGGGTGGTGTATGGATGCGTGATCATGGGGTGGGCTGGACTCGATAGCGCGCCAGGAAGCGGCGGAGCGTGACCATGCTGGCCAGACTTCGTCGACCGCGAGGCCCTGTGAAGGGCCTGCGGCCGGCAACCCCGTTGCTGACCAGCACAACGCTGCGCCTGTTCGGTGCCGTCCTGGTTGTCGCGATCCTCGCTGGCGCCCTGATTTCTGTCCTTGCCTTGCGCAAGCGGGAAATCGAAGACTGGCAGAGCCAGCTCAGGGGGATGTCTTTCATGCTCACGGAGAGCACCTCCCAGACCTTGTTCGCCGCCTATCTCGTGCTCGACTCGATCACCGAACGGGTCAAGCAATCGGGTGCCCGGAACGAAGCGGAGTTTCGCTCGCGCCTGGCGACGCCGGACATCCATGAGATGTTGCGTGAGCGCATCAAGGGCCACCCGCAGTTGGAGGTCGCTTCAGTCGTCGCCGCGAACGGGGACAACATCAACTTCAGCCGTTCCTACCCGGTGGCGAACATCAATCTGGCTGAGCGTGATTACTTCAAGGCGCATCAAGGCAACGCGCATCTTGGCAGTTTCATCAGCACCTCGGTCCGGAACAAGGGCAACGGGAAATGGACCTTCTACATCAGCCGCCGTATCGATGACGACCAAGGCCGATTCATGGGTCTGGTGCTGGTCGGACTGTCGGTCGACGCCCTGACGAGCGTCTACGATCAAGTCGTCAGAAGTCTGGGAGATGGCGCTTCCGTCACGCTCTACCGCAGCGACCTGACGGCGCTGGCGCGATCGCCGCGCATGGACCCGGTCATCGGGCGAATCAACAGTTCGGGCGCGGCGAAGGCGGTCATCGAACCGAACCAGAAGAGCGCCGATGTGGTGCTGAGCGACACGCCGCGGTTCTCCACCGGCAAGCCGGAGTTGCGACTCAACGCCGTGCGGCGGGCCGAGCGCTATCCGCTGGTCATTGCGTTGACGGTGCCCGAATCCATTTTTCTTTCAGGCTGGCGACATTCGGCGACGCAGATTGCGGCCTGTGCAATCTTCAGCATCGTTTTCTTGCTCGGCGGTTTGGCGATTCTGGTTCGCCTTACCGCACGACGCGAAGAGACTGAAAAAGAATTGCGCGATAGCGAAACCAAGTTCCACACCATGGTGGACTGGGCGACGGACTGGGAATATTGGGTCCGGCCTGATGGCCTTGTTCATTACATGACGCCTTCGGTCGAGCGCATCACGGGTTACCAGGTTGAGGATTTTGAACAGGATCCAGCCCTGATCCTTGGCGTGATTCATCCCGAAGACAAGGCGCTGTGGACCTTGCATGTGAAAGCGGTCGAGGCCGGACCCGATCGGCAGCAGCCTCAATCGGTGGATCTGCGCATCGTTCAGAAGTCCGGTGAATTGCGCTGGGTCAGCCACGTCAGCCGCCCGGTGATCGGTCTTGACGGCGAATACCTCGGATTGCGCACGACCGTGCGCGACATCACCGAGCGCAAGTCGTCCGAGGACGAGATTCGGCAATTGGCGCATTACGATTTTCTGACGGGCCTACCCAACCGAAGACTGTTCCTCGACCGCCTGGGCCATGCCTTGATGGCCACTGAGCGGACCCAACAATTCGGCGCCTTGATGATGCTGGACCTGGACCACTTCAAGAAGCTCAACGACACACGAGGCCACGACGTGGGTGACCGGCTGCTGGTTCAGGTCGCGGAACGGTTGGCGCAAACCGTGCGCGAGGCGGATACGGTATCGCGTCTTGGGGGCGACGAATTTGCCTTGGTGCTCGAAGGCATGCACGCCGACGAGTCAACGGCTGCCTGGTACGCCGAGCAGGTTGCCGACAAAGTACATGCCGTGCTCAACGAGCCCTTTGCGCTGGAAGCGGCCGGCGCGAATCACCGGACCAGCCCCAGCATCGGCGTCACCTTGTTCCGGGGTCGCGCAACATCCATCGACGTCTTGATGAAACAGGCCGACCTGGCGCTGTACCGGGCCAAGGAGGAGGGGCGCAATGCGATCCGCTTCTTCAACCCCTTGATGCAGGCTGAAATCAATGCGCGCACCGCAATGGAAAATGCCTTGCGCGAGGCCCTGGTTGCGGGGCAGTTCCGGCTTTACTACCAACCGCAGGTCGATGCGCAGGGCCAGCGCACGGGTGCCGAAGCGCTCATACGCTGGTTCGACTCGTCCGGGAACGTCATTCCTCCCAGCGAGTTCATCCCGCTGGCGGAAGAGACCGGACTGATCCTGGAACTCGGTCAATGGGTGCTCGATACGGCCTGCGCTCAACTCAGGCGGTGGCAAGACTCCCCGCTGACGAGCAAGCTGCACATGTCCGTCAACGTCAGCGCCAGGCAGTTTCACCAATCGACCTTCGTCGACTGTGTCAAGGAGAGTCTGGCCGCCAGCGGGGCCGATCCGAGCCGGCTGTTGCTGGAGATCACCGAGGGCATCGTGATCGATCGCGTTGAAGAAGTGATCGATCGCATGGAGGAATTGCACCGCCTTGGCGTACTGTTCTCGCTCGATGATTTCGGAACCGGATATTCCTCGCTGTCCTACCTCAAGCGGCTGCCGCTGGACGAGGTCAAGATCGACCGCTCGTTTGTGCGGGATCTCGAGACGGGCAACAACGATGCGGCCATCGTTCGAGCCATCCTCGCGATGAGCGAATCACTGGGTCTGCGCGTGGTTGCCGAAGGCGTCGAAACCCAGGCGCAAAGGGACTTCCTGCTGCGCAATGGCTGCCGCGCCTATCAAGGCGACCTCTTTGGTCGGGCCGTGCCCATCGAGGCATGGGACGCAGAACTCGCCAGGCACATTGGCGTCGACGGCGGCGTTGGTCGCGGCGATGTGGGTCAACTGCTGACCACTTGAGGCCACGGGCTTCCCGCTGCTGGGCGTGTCAGCGGGACTCGAGGATTTGGGAATGAAGTGGTGGAGACGAGGAGGATCGAACTCCTGACCTTCGCATTGCGAACGCGACGCTCTCCCAGCTGAGCTACGCCCCCACGACAACTGTCGACTTTAACACTGGGCGCGGCGGGGTCTGCGGCGCGCTTACCATGTGCTTCCCACACCTGCCCTGACCCACGCGCATGAAGTCCCGTCACGACCCGGCTTGGCTGGAAGCCCAGTACGACAACCGCGCCCGGGTGGCCGACCATGCGGCGGTCCTGGCGAGCTGGGCGCAAGCTTCGGCCCTGGTTCGGACGGCCAGCCCCTGCGTGCTGGACTTGCCCTACGGCGATGGCGCTGGCGAGACGCTGGACCTCTTTCCAGCCCCGGCCGAGGTCCGGCCAGCACCGGTGCTGGTCTTCATCCATGGCGGCTACTGGCGTGCCCTCGACAAGGCCGACCACGCTTTCATCGCGCCGTCGTTCACCGCCGACGGTGCGCTGGTGGTGGTGCCGAATTACGCGCTGTGCCCGGCGGTCGGCATCGAGCACATCGTCATGCAGTTGGCCAAGGCCGTGGCCTGGGTCTGGCACCACGCGGCCGAGCACGGCGGCGACCCCTCGCGCATCGCGCTGGTGGGCCACTCGGCCGGCGGCCACCTGGCAACCATGCTGCTCGGTTGCCGCTGGAAGCAGATCGATGACACGCTGCCCGCGCAACCGTTGGCGGGTGCCTTATCGATTTCGGGCCTCTACGACCTGGAGCCGCTGCGCCACACCCCCTTCCTGCAGGCCGACTTGAAGCTGACGCCCGCGTCGGTGGCGCGGCTGAGCCCGGCCTTCTTCCCGCGGCCCAAGGCTGGCAAGCTCTACGCGGCCGTCGGCCTGGACGAAAGCGATGAGTTCCGCCGGCAGAACGGGCTGATCCGCGATGTCTGGGGCCCGACGGCCGTGCCGGTGTGCGAAACCATCCCGTCGTGCAACCACTTCACGGTGCTGAAGGGGCTGGCCGACCCCGCCGGTCGGCTGCACACGCTGGCCTTGCGCCTGCTGGGGCTGCGCTGAAAAGCGCGGGTCGCCCGTGATGCTGTCGCCCATCGCCGCCGGCCTGTGGCGGCTGCATGAATGGCCGCTGGACACGCCTGCGCGGGTCGGCTGGATCGAACAGGCGCTGGATCTCGGCATCACCACCTTCGACCACGCCGACATCTACGGCGGCTACACCGTCGAGGCCCTGTTCGGGCAGGCCCTGGCGGCCGCGCCGCAGTTGCGCCGGCGCCTGCAGATCGTCACCAAGTGCGGTATTCAGCTGGTGCACCCGAACCGGCCGGCCCACAGCGTCAAGGCCTACGACAGCTCGCGGGCGCATGTGGTGGCGTCGGTGGAGGCATCGCTGCGCGCGCTGGGCACCGACCGCATCGACCTGCTGCTCATCCACCGGCCGGACTGGCTGATGGACCCGGACGAACTGGCCGACACCTTTCGCCATCTGCTGGCCGCCGGCAAGGTCTTGCACTTCGGCGTCAGCAACCACACGCCCGGGCAGTTGGCGATGCTGCGCAAGCGCCACCCGCTGCTCACCAACCAGTTCGAGTTCTCGGCGCTGCAGATGCGCGCCCTGGCCGACGGCACGCTGGAACAGTGCGTCGATCTCGGCCTGCGCCCGATGGCCTGGTCGCCGCTGGGCGGCGGGCGCCTGTTCAACGGCAGCGACGCGCAGGCCGCGCGCGTCTGGGGCGTGTTGCAGGACCTGGCCGCGCAGCACGGCGTGAGCGTGCCGACGGTGGCCTATGCCTGGATCTTGCGCCATCCCTCGCGGCCGATACCGGTCACGGGCACCGGGCGCCTGCAGGGGCTGAAAGACGCCGTGGCGGCGCTGGACGTGACGATCAGCGCGGCCGATTGGTACCGCGTCTGGCAGGCCAGCATCGGCCACGAAGTGCCCTGACCGCCGGCGCCGTGCGGCGGGGTGTCACCAGCCGATGAAGCGCGGCCAGCGTTCGACGCTGCCGTCGCTGCGCAGCACCGTGTAGTCCGGGAATTGGGCCGCCGTGGCGCACGCGTGATTGGGCACCACGCGCAGCCGGCTGCCGATCGGAAAGCGCTGCGCCAGACTGCCGTCGGCATGGCCGTCGCGCCAGGCGACGATGCCGTGTTCCTGGTTGGCGCTGTCCATCACCAGGCCGTCGATCCAGGCGCCGTTTTCGTCGCAGACCGCGCCATAGCCGAAGTCCACCGCCTGCGCCTGCGTGCCCCGGTCGCGGCTCATCGCCATCCAGCCGGCGTCGACCAGCACCCAGCCTTTTTCCAGCTGGTGGCCGATGACGGTGCACAGCACGCTGAGCGCGATCTCGTCGGTGCTGCACACGCCCACGCCGTGCATGACCAGGTCCTGCAGCACGTAAACGCCCGCGCGCACTTCGGTGACGCCGGCCAGTGACAGCGCGGACAAGGCCGTCGGCGTGGAGCCCACGCTGACCTCGGGGCAGGGCAAGCCGGCTGCCCGCAGGCGCGCGGCGGCGCGCACGCAGCGTGAGCGCTCCTGTTCGGCCATGGCCTGCAGGGCCTCGGGCGTGCGGCATTCGTAGCTGGCGCCGGCGTGCGTCATGACACCCTGCAGCCGCGCGCCGCCAGCGTGCAAGGTGCGGCCGATGTCCAGCAGCAGGTCGGCGTCGGGCAGCACGCCGGCCCGGTGGCCGTCGGTGTCGATCTCGATCATCACCGGGAAGGGGTGCCCGCTGGCCACGACGGCCTGGGCCGCCGCCATGGAGTCGACCAGCACCGTCAGCGCACAGCCGCGCGCACGCAGCGCCTGCGCGGCCGCCAGCTTGTTCGGCGTGATGCACACGGCGTACAGGATGTCGCTGAAGCCGGCATCGAAGAACACCTCGGCTTCCTTCAGCGTGGACACCGTGATGCCCACCGCGCCAGCCGCCCGCTGGCGCTGCGCCACGGCCACGCACTTGGCGGTTTTGACATGCGGGCGCAGGCGCACGCCCAGCGCGTCCATGCGTTGCTGCATGCGCTGGATGTTGTGCTGCAGCCGCGCTTCGACGATCAGCGCGGCGGGGGTGGCCAGGTCGGCGAGCGCAGGGGTGTCCATGTGCCTGCTCAAGCGGCTGCCAGCTTCATCCGGTGCTGGCGCAAGGCGTTGACGCTCAGCAGCAGCAGCGCCGACCAGATCAGCGCGAAACCCAGCAGGCGCTGCATGTCGAAGGGTTCATGCAGCACCCAGATGCCCAGCACCAGTTGCAGCGACGGCGAGCTGTACTGCACCATGCCCAGCGTGGCCAGCGGCAGGCGGCGCGCGGCGGCGGCGAAGCACAGCAGGGGCAGGGCGGTCAGCGGGCCGGTCAGCAGCAGCCAAAAGGGCAGCAAGGGCTGGCCTTGCTGGGCCTGCAGCAGGGCGCCGTGGTTGAAGAAGGTCCACCACAGCAGCGCCGGCACCACGATGGGCGCCAGCAGCAGGTTTTCCAGCGCCAGGCCTTCCAGCGCGCCCAGCGGCGCGGTCTTGCGGATCAGGCCGTAGATGCCGAAGCTGCCGGCCAGCACCAGGGCGATCCACGGCAGCCGGCCGGCGTGCCAAGTCAGCCACAGCACGCCGCAGGCGGCCAGACCGACGGCCACCCATTGCACGGGCTTGAGCCGTTCGCGCAGCACCACCACGCCCAGCAGCACATTGACCAGCGGGTTGATGAAATAGCCCAGGCTGCCTTCGATGACCTGACCGGTCTTCACCGCGTAGACATAGGTCAGCCAGTTGCACGACAGCAGCAGCGCGCTGGCCGTGAACAGCGCCACGCGCTTGGGCTGGCGCAGCGTTTCCCACAGCCAGGCCCAGCGGCCCTGCCAGGCCAGGATGCCCAGCACGAAGGCCAGCGACCACACCGAACGCTGCAGCACCACCTCGATGGCCGAGACCTGGGCGATGAGTTGGAAGTACAGCGGGAAGATGCCCCAGATGCCGAAGGCCAGCAGGGCGTAGACGAAGCCGATGTTCATGAGTCGGCGCATTGTCGCCGCAGCGGGTCTCGCCGCGGCTGGGCGGTCTGGGCCGCTGCGCCTTGTCGTCTCTGCGCCGAGCGCGTTCAGTCGGTGTCGCCGTCGACGTAGAACCAGTGGCCGTCTTCGCGCACGAAGCGGCTGGTCTCGTGCAGCCGCGCAGCGCGCCCGCCCTGCTTGCTGCGGGCGACGAATTCGACCACCGCGTGATCGGCGTCGGTCTGCACATGGCGGCGCACGTCCAGGCCCAGCCAGCGCAGGCCGTCGCCGAAGCGCAGCGCTTCAGCCGGCCGGGTGCTCGGGTGCCAGGTGTCGCGCAGGTAGTCCGCCTTTTCCAGCACATAGGCGCTGTAGCGCGAGCGCATCAAGGCGACGGCCGTGGGTGCCTGCAGGTGTTGCGGGCCGGCATGCCAGCGGCCGCAGCAAAGGTCGAGCGCAAGGCCACTGCCGCAGGGGCAGGGTGCGGGTTCGCGCGACGTGATGGCAGGTCGGTTCATGCCAGCAGGATGGCCGCGCCCTGGTGCCCGGTCAAGCCCGCTGCCGGGCAGGCTGCCTGGCGATGGTGCTGGCTACACTGCGTTCCACCTTAAGCAAAGGCCCCGACATGCTCGACCCGCAAGCCCGCGCCCTGATCGATCTGATCGAACAGCGCCAACTACCGCCGGTACACACCCTGAGCCCGGTCGATGCCCGCGCCCTGTACCGCGACCGGCGCTTCTTCACCCAACCGGAACCGCCCGAGGTGGCCGAGGTGCGTGAATTGCGCAGCGACAGCGGCCTGGCTTTGCGTCTGTACCGCCCGCCGGCCGCCGGTGTGCTGCCGGTGCTGGTCTACATCCACGGCGGCGGCTGGACCATCGGCGACCTGGACACGCACGACGTGCTGTGCCGCCAGCTGTGCGCGGGCGCCGGCGTGGCCGTGGTGTCGGTGGACTACGGCCTGGGCCCCGAGGTGCGCTTTCCGGGTGCCGTGGACGACTGCGTGCAGGCCACGCGCTGGGTGCGCACGCATGCCGCCGAACTGGGCGTCGACCCGGCGCGCATGGCCGTCGGCGGCGACAGCGCCGGCGGCAATCTCGCGGCCGTCGTGGCACTGACGCTGCGTGATTCGGATTCGGCCGGCGACCCGCCGCTGGCCTACCAGTTGCTCATCTACCCGGCCACCGACATGCGCGCCGTGGCGCCCAGCCACAGCACGAACGGGCAGGGCTATCTGCTGACCCGCGACAGCATCGCCTACTACCGCGGCCACTACATCGAGCACCCGGCGGACTGGGCCGACTGGCGGGCCTCGCCGCTGCTGGCCGCCGACCTGACGCGCCTGCCGCCAGCCCTGGTGCTGACCGCCGGCTACGACCCGCTGCGCGACGAAGGGCGGCAGTACGCCGACGCGCTGTCGGCGGCCGGCAACCGCGTCGAGTACCTCTGCTTCGAGCGGCAGATCCACGGCTTCATCACGATGAGCCGGGTGCTGCAGGAAGCGCAGACGGCGGTGGACTTGTGCACGGCCTTGCTGAAGCGCGAACTGTTCAAGCCCCCGGCCTGAGCAGTTCGCGAAACTGCACTGAGCGCATCGCGGTTGGCTCTGGCCGACCCCGTGCAGGCGCACCGCCCGGGCTGGGCGGTGCGCCGCAGGTGGTGCGATAGTCGGGCCCCAAGATGCATCAAGACCACCCCAACCAGTTCGCCTTGTTGACGCAGCGCCGCTTCGGCCCCTTCTTCTGGGTGCAGTTTCTGGGCGCCGGCAACGACAACCTCTTCAAGTTCGCCTTCACCGTGATGGTGACCTACCAGCTGCAGGTCAGCTGGCTGTCGGCATCGCTGGCCGGGCTGGTGATCGGTGCGCTGTTCATCTTTCCCTACCTGCTCTTTTCGGCCACCAGCGGTCAGCTCGCCGACAAATACCCCAAGGAAGTGCTGATGCGCTTCGTGAAGAGCTTCGAGATCGCCGTCATGCTGCTGGCGGGTTGGGGCTTTATGCAGGCCAACGTGCCGGTGCTGCTGGCCTGCGTCTTTCTGATGGGTTTGCACAGCACCCTCTTCGGCCCGGTGAAGTACGCCTACCTGCCGCAGCACCTGAGCGAGAGCGAACTGACGGGTGGCAATGGCGTGGTCGAGATGGGCACCTTCGTGGCCATCCTGCTGGGCCAGCTGGCGGGTGGCCTGCTGATTGCCATCCCCGGCAAGGGGCCGCTGTATGCCGCCTGGGGCTGTGCGGCCGTGGCGGTGATCGGGCGGCTGGTGGCCCAGGCGCTGCCGCACTCGCCGGCCACCGACCCGCAACTGCGCATCAACTGGAACCCCTTTACCGAAACCTGGCGCAACCTGCAGCTGGCGCGCGAAAACATCGTGGTCTTCCGCTCGCTGCTGGGCATCTCGTGGATGTGGTTCTTCGGCGCGGTCTTCCTGGCGATGTTCCCGGCCTTCGCCAAAGACGTGCTGCACGGCGACGAGCATGTCGCTTCGCTGCTGCTGGTGGTGTTCTCGCTGGGCATCGCCACTGGCGCGCTGCTGTGCGAGAGGCTGTCCAAGCGGCATGTCGAGATCGGCCTGGTGCCGCTGGGCGCCATCGGCATGAGCGTCTTCGCCATCGAGTTGTATTTCGCTGCGCGCAGCCTGCCACCGGCCAGCAGCCTGGGCCTGTCGGCCTTCATCGCACAACCCGCCCACTGGCGTGTCATGGCCGACCTGGCCTTGCTGTCGCTGTTCGCCGGCATCTTCAGCGTGCCCATGTATGCGCTGATCCAGATGCGCAGCCTGCCCACGCACCGGGCCCGCATCATCGCGGCCAACAACATCCTGAACGCACTGTTCATGATCGCCAGTTCACTCGGCGTGGGTTTCCTGCTTGGCGCCGGCTTGACCATCCCCGAGGTGTTCCTGGTGGTCGGTCTGCTCAACGCCGTGGTGGCCGGCTACATCTTCCTGCTCGTGCCGGAGTACCTGCTGCGCTTCGTGGCCTTCATGCTCACACGCTGCGTCTACCGCTTCCGCATCCGCGGTGATGAACACATCCCCGTCAGCGGCGCGGCCATCCTGGTCTGCAACCACGTCAGTTTCGTCGATGCGGTGTTGCTGATGGCCGCCAGCCCGCGCCCCATCCGCTTCCTGATGGACCACCGCATCTTTGCCCAGCCGGTGCTGGGCTGGCTGTTCAGGCTGGGCAAGGCCATACCCATCGCGCCGCAGAAAGACGACCCGGCGGCCTATGAAGCCGCTTTCACCGCGGCGGGCCGCGTGCTGGACGAGGGCGACCTGCTGTGCATCTTTCCCGAAGGGGGCATCACGCGCGACGGTGAACTGGGGCCCTTCAAAGGCGGCGTGATGAAGCTGCTGCAGACCCACCCGGTACCCGTCGTGCCGATGGCGCTGCAGAACCTGTGGGGCAGCTATTTCTCGCGCATCGAAGGCGGCACGGCCATGCGCAAGCCCTTCCGGCGCGGGGTGTTCAGCCCGGTTGGCCTGGTGGTGGGCGAGGCATGGGCGCCGGCGCAGGTGGAATTGCAGGGCTTGCGGGCGCGCGTGCAGGCCTTGCTGGGGGCTTGAAAGCCCGGTTCTGCCGACGGCGTCACGAACAAGGCGCTTGCCGAAAAGACTGTATGAACATACAGTATTTGGGTGGACCTTTTCTCTTCAATCGCCGACCCGGCCGCTCTGGCACCGCCCGTGCAGGCGCCCGCCCGACGGCCTGCACGCGCGGCAGCTGAAGACCTGCACCTGGCGCGCGCAGCGCCGGAAGACCTGCACCCGGCGCGCGCGGCGCCGGAAGAGCTGCACCCGGCGCTGTGGCGCGCCCACCAGCTGGGCCGCCCCACCAACGCCCAGCAGGGCGTGCTGGCCAGCGGCTATGCCGAACTCGACGCCCAGCTGCCCGGCGGCGGCTGGCCGGCCCGCGTGCTGACCGAACTGCTGCTGCCGCACGCCGGCGTCGGCGAACTGCGCTTGCTGGCGCCCGCCCTGGCGGCCCTGCAGCGCCAGCAGCGCAGCCTGATGTGGTTCGACCCGCCTGCCGCGCCCTGCGCCTGGGCCTTGGGTGCGCTGGACATCGACGTGCGGCAGCTGGTGGTGGTGCACAGCCGCAGCGGTCAGGCCCCCGCACCCAAGGGTCGCGCCCGGGCGCTGCTGCCGGCCGCTGACGTGCTGTGGGCGCTGGAACAGGCGCTGAAGAGCGGCCACCTGGGCGCCGCGCTGGCCTGGCTGCCGGCCCGCTTGCCGGCCGATGCGCTGCGCCGCCTGCAACTGGCCGCGCAGGCCCACGACGGGCCGGTCTTCCTGCTGCGCGACGCCGAGCAGCGCAGCCGCCCCAGCGCCGCGCCGCTGCGCCTGCTGCTGGGCAGCGCCGGGCCCGACCGGCTGCGCGTGCTGCTGCTGAAGCGGCGCGGCCCGCCGCTGGCGCAGGCGCTGAACCTGGCGCTGGCGCCGGTGCTGTCGGCCACGGCGCTGGCGCGGGCCGGGCCTGTCAGACTGGCGTCGGCGGCCGGCCGCGCAGCAGCCCCGGCCCCGCTGCGGCGCGCGCTGCCGCTGTGAACCACCACCACCGACTGCCCCGAAAGCCACCACCATGCCCCAGCACCACCTCACCGGCACCTTCAGCGTCAGCATGCAGCCCCGGCCCTGGCCCGAGGTCGAAGCCCCGGGCCTCACCGTGGGCCGCCTGCTGCTCAGCAAGCAGTACCAGGGCGAACTGCAGGCCACCGCGCAGGGCCAGATGCTGAGCGCCATGACGGGGGTGCCGGGTTCGGCCGGCTACGTCGCCATCGAGGTCGTCACCGGCACGCTGCTGGGCCGGACCGGCAGCTTCGCGCTGCAGCACCGCGGCGTGATGGACCGCGGCAGGCCCACGCTCAGCGTCACCGTGGTGCCCGACTCCGGCAGCGGTGAACTCGCCGGCCTCGCCGGCACACTGGGCATCCGCATCGAAGGCGGCCAGCATTTCTACGACTTCGACTGCACGCTGCCGTGATCCGGGGCTGAGACAGCCGCCTGCTTCAGCCCTGCCGCAGCCTGCTGGCCTCACCCGATCCGTCACGCCCGTACCCCCGCGCCATGCTCTGGTTGGCCCTGCATTTGCCGTTGCTGTCGCTGGAGGCCTTCTGCGCCACGCTGACGCCTGAGCAGCGCCTGCGCCCGGCGGTGCTGCTGACCGAGCACCGCGTCAGCCACGTCAACAGCGCGGCCGCCGAATGCGGCATCCGCCCGGGCATGAAGCGCGCCACCGCGCTGGCGCTGGCGGGCGAGCTGCTCATCGCCGAGTCCGATGCCGCGCGCGACGCGGCTGCGCTGCAGGCCGTGGCCCACGCCGCGCTGGCCTGCACGCCCGCCGTCACGCTACACGACGAACAGACCGTGCTGCTCGACGTGCAGGCCAGCCTGCGCCTGTTCCACGGCCTGCCGGCGCTGTGGCGCCGCCTGCTGGCCAGCGTGGCGCCCCTGGGCCACCGCGTGCACAGCGCAGCGGCGCCCACGGCGCTGGGTGCGGCCTTGCTGGCGCACTGGCAGCCGGCCACCGAGACCGCCACGCCCGGCCCGCACGCCGCCACGCTGCGCGCACTGCAAGACCGCCTCGACAGCGCCCCCGTGTGGCTGCTGGGCCCGGGTCGCGAGCATGGCGACGCCTTGCAGGGCATGGGTCTGCACACCCTGAGCGACCTGCGCCAGCTGCCGCGCAGCGGCCTGGCGCGGCGCTTTGGTG
Organism: Rubrivivax sp.; assembly: GCA_040400915.1. GTDB lineage: Bacteria > Pseudomonadota > Gammaproteobacteria > Burkholderiales > Burkholderiaceae_C > Rubrivivax. The sequence goes on along the minus strand of JBBAPI010000005.1, from coordinate 95,975 downwards.
AGGACTTGATGGGCGAGCTCGACCGCGCCCTCGGCCTGCAGCCCGACCCGCGCGTCTGGAGCGTGCTGCCGGCCGTCTTCGAAAGCCGGCTCGAGCTCTACGCCCGCGCCGAGAACAGCGACCAGGTGCTGGACGGCGCGGCCGTGCTGCTGGCACGGCTGGTGGCCTGGGCGCAGGCGCGCCAGGTGCGCGTGGCCTGCTTCACCCTCGCGATGCAGCACGAAGACCACCGCCACGCCGCGGTGCCGGCCACCGAACTGCGCATCGAACTGGCCGAACCCGCGCTGGATGCCGGCCACCTGCAGTTGCTGCTGCGCGAGCGCCTGGGTCGCGTCGAGTTGGTCGCACCGACGCTGGAATTGCGCCTGCACTGCCGCCACACCGTGGCCGCCGCAGCGCCCAACGGCGAACTCTTCCCCACCCGCAGCAGCGAAGCCGAGGGCCTGACCCGCCTGCTCGAACGCCTGCGCGCCCGCCTGGGCGACGCCCAGGTGCAGCGCCTGGTGGCGGTGGCCGACCACCGCCCCGAATGCGCCAGCCGCAGCGTGCCGGCGCACGGCGCCATCGCGGCGGGCCCGCCGCGCATGAGCGCGTCGGCCTTGCCGCTGCACCGCCCTGCCTGGCTGCTGCCCGAACCGCTGCCGCTGGCCGCGCGCGCTGCCTTGCCGCTGCTGCACGGACGGCCCCTGCAGTTGCTGAGCGGTCCCGAACGCATCGAATCCGGCTGGTGGGACAGCCAGCCCGTGGCGCGCGACTACTTCATCGCGCAAACCGACGATGGCTCGCTGGTCTGGATCTACCGCGCCCGCGTGCCCGGGGGCGCGGGCGATGTCGACTGGCACCTGCAAGGCCGCTTTGCCTGAGGCGTGATCGCGCCGATCACGCGCTGGCGAGCGGAATGCGAAAGCGCAGGCCGGGCTTGTGGCCCCAGGTCGGGCCCTTGTCGAAGCGCTCGACGAGCACGCCGCCATTGGCCAGGATGACCTTCTGCGACGGCGTGTTGTCGGGGTCGGTGGTGATCTCCACGAAGGCCAGGCCTTCGGCACGCGCGAGCGGCAGCAGCAGGCCCAGCGCCTGCGTCGCATAGCCGCGCTGGCGCTTCCACGGCACGACGGCATAACCGATGTGCCCCAGCACGTGCGGCGGCAGGGCGGTCGTGCCTTTCAGCCAGCGCAGGTTGATGCTGCCGGCGAAGCCACCGTCGTCCCACATCCAGCGCACGCGGCCGGGAAGGCGGGCTTTCAGCGTGCCGTCGGGCGCCTGCCAGGCAGGTCCCAGCGCGTCGGGGTCATCTGCCAGCGCCAAGGGGCTGGCGGGGTCGGCTTCGATCTTGCGCAGCGCCTCCAGCGCGGCCTCGGCGCCGCGCGTGGTGTCGGGCGACCAGCCCTGCTGCAGGGCCGCGATGTAGCTGGGCAGGTGCTCGGCTGTCGGGCGAACCAGTTCCATCGTCTCCGCTCCGTCTTTCAGCGTGTCAGCCGATCACGGGGCTGCCAGCACCGTGCGCAGAAAGGCCTGGATGGCCTGCACTTCTTCCATGCACACCGAGTGTTCCATCGGGTAGTCATGCCATTCCAGCGGCTGGCCCAGGGCCAGCAACTGGTCGCGCGTGGCGGTGGCGCGGGGCAGGGCGATGACGCCGTCGCTGCGGCCGTGAGCCTGGAAGACGGGCGTGCTGGCGTTGGCCGTGCTGCGTTCGGCGGCCAGGGCATCGGCCAGCGGCAGGTAGCCCGACATCGCGACCAGACCGGCCAGCCGCTCGCGGTAGCGCAGGCCGGCGCCCAAGGCGATGGCGCAGCCCTGCGAGAAGCCGCCCAGCACGATGCGGTGGGCCGGCACGCCGCGCGCCACTTCGGCATCGAGCAGCGCGTGGACCCGCGCAAAGGCGTCGCGCAGCCCGGCTTCGTCTTCGCGCCGCACCAGGTCCATGTTCAGGATGTCGTACCAGGCGCGCATCGGCTGGCCGCCGTTGATGGTCACCCGCCGCACCGGGGCGCGCGGGAACACGTAGCGCACCGGGCCCACCGCGTCCAGTTTCAGCTCGTCGGCGAAGGACAGGAAGTCGGTGCCGTCGGCGCCCAGGCCGTGCAGGATGATGACGGTGGCCTGGGGCGCAAGGCCCGGGTTGACCTCGAAGGTCTGCAGCGTCATGCCTCGCTCCCGCCGCCGTAGTTCAGGCCCATCGCCGAGCGCACATCCTTCATCGTCTGGCGGGCCACGGTGCGCGCGCGCTCGGTGCCCATCTCGACGATCCAGTGCACCTGCTTGGGGTTGCTCAGGTAGCTCTCGGCGCGCTCGCGCCAGGGTTGCTGTTCCTGGATGATGGCGTCGATCACCGGCTGCTTGCAGTCCAGGCAGCCGATGCCGGCGGTCGTGCAGCCTTGCTGCACCCAGGCCTGCGTCGGGGCGCCGCTGTAGACCTTGTGGAACTGCCAGACGGGGCACTTCTCGGGGTCGCCCGGGTCGGTGCGGCGGGCGCGCGCCGGGTCGGTCTTCATGCCGCGCACCTTGCTGGTGACGGCCGCCGGTTCGTCGCGCATCAGGATGGCATTGCCATAGCTCTTGCTCATCTTGGTGCCGTCGGTGCCGGGCAGGCGCAGCACCTCGGTGTGCAGGGCCTGCGGCTCGGTCAGGATGGTCTTGCCGGCGCCTTTCAGGTGGCCCAGCAGCAGTTCGGTTTCGTCGTTGGTCCAGCCGGCCACGTTGGCGGCGGCCTTCCTGACCATGCCTTCGCCCTTGGCCTGCGCCTCGGCGCTGCCGGTTTCGCCGAAGGCCTTGCGCTGGCGCTCGAAGTAGCGCGCGTCGTCCTTGCCCATCTTCAGCAACGCGGCGGCGATGCGCGCCTCGGCGTCGCCGGCACGGCCATACAGGTTGTTGAAGCGGCGCGCCACTTCGCGCGTCAACTCGACGTGGGAAGACTGGTCTTCGCCGACCGGCACGAAGTTGGCCTTGTAGATCAGGATGTCGGCCGCCTGCAGCAGCGGGTAGCCCAGGAAGCCGTAGGTCGCCAGGTCGCGGTCCTTGAGCTTCTCGATCTGGTCCTTGTAGGTCGGCACCCGCTCCAGCCAGCCCAGCGGCGTGCCCATGGCCAGCAGCGTGAACAGCTCGGCGTGCTCGGGCAGCCGGCTCTGGATGAAGATGGTGCAGGCCTCGGGTTCCAGCCCGGCGGCGATCCAGTCGATGACCATCTCGTAGACATAGCGCTCCATGACCTCGCGCTCTTCGTAGTGCGTGGTCAGCGCGTGCCAGTCGGCGACGAAGAAGAAGCACTCGTACTCGCGCTGCAGGCGCACCCAGTTCTTCAGGGCGCCGTGGTAGTGGCCGAGGTGCATGGCGCCGGTGGGGCGCATGCCGGAGAGGACGCGGGGTCGCATGGTCATGCTGCGGTGGTCATTCAGAAAAGCGATCTCGATTCTCTCAGGTCACCGGTCTATACACTCGGCGCCCCAATGAAACGCATCGTGATCCTCATTTCCGGCCGCGGCTCCAACATGGAAGCCATCGTGCGCAGCTGCGCCGAACAGGGCTGGGCCGCGCAGGTGGTCGCCGTGATCGCCAACCGGCCGGCGGCCGGCGGCCTGGCCTACGCGGCCGAACGCGGCATCGCCACGGCGGTGGTCGACCACCAGCTGCATGCCCGGCGCGCCGACTTCGACGCCGCACTGGCCCACGCCGTCGACAGCTTCGCGCCCGACTTGCTGGTGCTGGCCGGTTTCATGCGCATCCTGGGCGCGCCCTTCGTCCAGCGCTACCAGGGCCGCATGCTCAACATCCACCCTTCGCTGCTGCCGGCTTTCCCCGGTCTGCACACGCATCAACGGGCGCTGGAAGCCGGCTGCAAGGCGGTCGGCGCGACGGTGCACTTCGTCACCCCGGAACTCGACCACGGGCCTATCGTGATGCAGAGCGTGGTGCCGGTGCGGCCGGCTGACGACGCTGCCGCGCTGGCGGCCCGCGTGCTGGCCACCGAACACACCATCTATCCACTGGCCGCGCGCTGGTTCATCGAAGACAAGCTGCGCGTCGAGAACGGCCTTGTCACACAAACGGACGGCGCGTCCCAGGTATTGCTCTAGACCATGACCCCCATCACCCTGCTCGACCTCAGCACCGAACTGCTGCGGCACGTCCTGAAGCTGGAACACCCGGCCGACATGGTCGTTTCCAACTTCCTGCGCCAGCACAAGTCGCTGGGCTCCCGCGAACGCCACACCCTGGCCGAGACGGCCTACACCGTGTTGCGCCAGCGGCTCTTGTTCTCCCACCTGGCCCAAAGCGGCATGGGCCCGATGGAACGGCGCCTGGCCCTGCTGGCCTGGCAGGGCAGCGTGTCTTTCCTGAAGGCTGCCACCGACCCCGACGAGCAGGCCTGGCTGGCCAAGATGACGGCCATCGACCGTGCCACGCTGCCCGAGAAGCTGCGCCACAACCTGCCCGACTGGTTGGCCCAGCCGCTGCAGGACACGCTGGGCGCGGGCTTCTGGCCGCTGGTCGAGGCCCTGTCCGTGCCGGCCCCGCTGGACCTGCGCGTCAACACCTTCAAGGCCAAGCGCGAGGACGTGCTCAAGGTGCTGGTCGCTGCGGGCTACACGGTCGAGGTCACGCCGTATTCGCCCTGGGGCCTGCGCGTGCAGGGCAAGCCGGCGCTGAACAAGCTGGACGTCTTCATCCGCGGCGAGGTCGAGGTGCAGGACGAAGGCAGCCAGCTGCTGGCCTTGCTGACCGATGCCAAGCGCGGCGAAATGGTGGTGGACTTCTGCGCCGGTGCCGGCGGCAAGACCCTGGCCCTGGGCGCTTCGATGCGCAACACCGGGCGTCTCTACGCCTTCGACATCTCCGGCCACCGCCTGGACGCGCTGAAGCCGCGCATGGCGCGCAGCGGGCTGAGCAATGTCCACCCGGCGCAGATCGCCCACGAGCGTGACGACCGCATCAAGCGGCTGTCGGGCAAGATCGACCGCGTGCTGGTCGACGCGCCGTGTTCCGGCCTGGGGACGCTGCGGCGCAACCCCGACCTGAAATGGCGCCAATCGCCCAAATCGGTCAAGGAACTGCAGGTCAAGCAGGCGGCCATCCTGGACAGCGCGGCGCGGCTGCTGAAGTCCGGCGGGCGCCTGGTGTATGCCACCTGCAGCCTGCTGACGGCCGAGAACGAGGGCGTTGCCGACGCCTTCACGGCCGCCCACGCTGACGACTTTGTGGTGTTGCTGGCACAGGATGCGCTGGCGGCTGCCCATGTCGAGAGTGCCAAAGGCCTGGTCAACGGCCCCTACCTGCGGCTGTGGCCGCATGTGCACCAGACCGACGGTTTTTTCGCTGCGGTCTGGCAAAGGCGTTGAAATTCCACGAAATGGCCGCCATCTGTACCGATACCGATCAGATGTGCGCAGCCTTTGCGCTTCTTTGCTGGCCCAGCCCCGACTTTCAGCTGCGTTGATCGGCCATCCGCCCGTACAATCAGATTGTCAAATATCGATCTCAAGGACTATCCTGATGGACCAAGTGTGGCTGGTGCGAGACGCGCTCGTACAGTGGCTGGCGAACGGACTGCTCGACGCAGCCTGGTGGCATGTGTTGCTGTTCACGCTGATCGTGACGCACATCACCATCACTTCGGTGACGGTTTTCCTGCACCGTGCCCAGGCGCACCGTGCCCTGGACCTGCACCCCACGGTGTCGCATTTCTTCCGCTTCTGGCTGTGGCTGACCACGGGCATGGTGACCAAGGACTTCGTTGGCGTGCACCGCAAGCACCACGCCAAGTGCGAAACCGAGGAAGACCCGCACAGCCCCCAGACACGCGGCTTGCCGGCGCTGTTGCTGACGGGCGTTGAGCTCTACCGGGTCGAGGCGAGCAACCCGGAGACGCTGGCCAAGTACGGCCGGGGCACGCCTGAGGACTGGATCGAGAACAATTTGTACAGCCGCTACACCTGGCAAGGTGTGGGCTTGATGATGGTCATCGACCTGCTGCTGTTCGGCGGCATCGGCCTCACCGTCTGGGCCATCCAGATGGCCTGGATACCGGTGTGGGCCACGGGCGTGATCAACGGCATCGGCCACTTCTGGGGCTACCGCAACTTCGAGTCGGCCGACGCGTCGACCAATGTCTCGCCGTGGGGCATCCTGATCGGTGGCGAAGAGTTGCACAACAACCACCACACCTACCCGACTTCGGCCAAGTTCTCGGTCAAGCCTTTCGAGTTCGACGTGGGCTGGATGTACATCCGCGGTCTGGAGATGGTCGGCCTGGCCACGGTCAAGAAGACGCCGCCGAAGCTGGCTCTGGGCGGCGTGCGCGACGTCGCCGACGGCAAGACCCTGGAAGCGCTGATCACCAACCGCTATGAAGTGATGGCGCGTTACGCGGCCGAACTGAAGCGCGCTGTCGGTGTCGAACTGGCGCACCTCAAGGCCCAGGGTGCCGAGAACAGCGCCCGTTGGCGCGACATGCGCCTGGCGAAAGCCTGGCTGCACCGCGACGACGACAAGATCCCGCACGGCGTGAAGCCGGCGCTGGCCCAGGCCATGGGCGAAGCGCCCAGTCTGGCCAAGCTGGTGGCCATGCGCGAAGAGTTGCGGGCCCTGTGGACGCGTTCCGGTGTCTCGGCCGAGCAGTTGGTGGTCGAGTTGCAGACCTGGTGCCGCAAGGCCGAGGAAAGCGGCATCGCTGCCCTGCAGGAATTTTCGATGAAGCTGCGCGCGGCCACGGCCTGACGCGTCGCGACGCAACGGCGGCGCCAGCCGCCCACCAAGGCCCGCACCTTGCGGGCCTTTTTCATGGGCGTCGCCGCAGGGCGGTCCCGTGGTGCTTGTCCGCGCTCAAGTCGGGCTGGCGGATGTCGATCTCATGGGCAACTTCCTGGGTCCACCTTGACGCTAGCCCTTGCCCCGACGCGGACCGCTGCCGCACCCCGACTGGACCCGAGCACGCCGCTGTCGCTGCGCAGGGCTGGGCGGCTGGGCGGCTTGCTGCTGCTGGTCCTGGCCTGCCTGGGCCTGCAGACCTGGGCGCTGACGCAGGGCTTACAGGCCGAACAGGCCCTGCGCAACGCGCAAGCCGCGCCAGGGCTGGCCGACCGCCTGTTCCAGCCGATCGACGATGCCCTGGTGGCCGCCACGGTGCAGGAACGGGCTTGCCTGCGATTCGCGCAGGGCCACGAGGATGGCATCGCCGTGAGCACAGCCGATGGGCGGGTCCTCGTCAGTCTGGCTCGCGCGCCGACCCCGGCTGGCGTGCCCGGCTGGCTGGTTCAAGTCTGGCCTCTCGATGCGCCCCCCGGCAGCACGACCCGGACGTTTGGCGACGGCGGGGCCGCCGTGGTGCAAGCCCAGGCCAGCCGCGCGTGGGCCTACCAGATGCTGTGGCAGACCACCAGCCGCAGCGCGCTGCTGATGACCCTGTTCGCCGTGGCCAGCCTGCTGGCCAGCGCCTTGCTGCGCGGCGCAGTGGTCCCCCGGTGGCTGACGGCCTGGGTGCCCCACGGGCGCCCTACCGCGCCAGCGGCCGTGCTGGATCCATCCGGCCTGCCCGCCATGCGCAGCCTGGCGCAGCGCATGGAGGCCACCGTGCAGGGCCTGCGCGAGGACCTGGCGGCGCAGGCTGCCAGGGTCCTGCATTTGCAGCACCAGGCACAGACCGACACGCTCACGGGCGTGTCGCTGCGCCACCACTTTCTGGGCCAGTTGCAAGCGCAGCTGAACGGCCTGCAGGGCGGTCGCGCGGCCTTGCTGATCGTCCGCGTGTGCGACCTGGAGGCCGTGAATCTGCGGGCTGGCCATGAAGCGACGGACCGCGTGCTGTGCGCCGTCGCCCACGTGCTGCTGACCTATGTCGACCGCGTTGCGGGTGCGGCCGCTGGCCGGCTGAACGGCGGCGATTTCGCGCTGTGCCTGCCGGTGGGCGGCGTGGCCCTGGAAACGGCCCTTTCGCTGCGCGAGGCGCTGAGCGCGCTGACCGCCCTGCGCAGCGCCGGCGCGCTGGTCGTCGTCGGCGGGGTCGACGACCTGCCGCACACCCCCTGCAGCACCGCTCTGGCTGAAGCCGATGCGGCCCTGGCGCGGGCTGAAGCCGGTGCCGACCTGGAGGGCGCTGGCGTGGCCGTGGACTGTCATGGCGACCTGGTGGCCGATGTCGCCGGCGCCAGCGCCTGGCGCCAGCAGATCGGACTGGCCCTGACGCAGGGTCGTGGGCGCCTGGAAGAAGCACCCATGACGGACCGGGCGGGCGGCCTCCTTCACCTGCGCTGCAGCGTCCACCTGCAGTTGACGCCCGAGGCCGAATACCAGCCGCCGCGCCGCTGGATGGCATTGGCACGACGCGCCCAGCTGCTGCCCCATGTCGACCTGTTGACCCTGCAACTGGCCCTGGAGGCCATCGCCGTCGATGGCCTGCCGCGCTGCGTGCGTCTGGATGTCACATCCTGGGCCGCACCCGGCTTCGTGGCCGCCGTCAAGGCGCTGTTGCAGGCCGTCCCGGGCCAGGCCCGTGCCCTGTCCATCGAATTGATCCCCGCCGAACAGGGTGACCCCGACCAAGCCCTGGCCGCCGCCGTGGCGTCCTGGCTGCCCTGTGGTGCCGGGCTGGGCGTCGCCCTGGCCCTGGGTCTGGGCCTGCAACGCGACCTGACGGCCCTGCAGGCTGCCGGCATCGCCTTCGTGACCCTGTCGGGTGAGCACCTGCGGGGTGTCGCGGGCGACGAAGCCCTGAAAGCCTACGCCCAGGGCCTGATCCAGTGGGTGGGTGATCTGGGCCTGTCGGTGCGCGTCGATCGCGTGGCCGATGGCCAGGACCTCGACACGCTGTGGGCCGTGGGCCTGGCAGGCGCTGCGGCCGCGCCGCCGGTGGCGCGCTGACTAGCTGACGTCGCCGCTGTGCAGCGGGTAGGCGCCGCCCGGCCGGTCGGCGAAGTAGTGCTCCAGCGTCAGCCGCACCGTGCGGAAGGCCAGTTCGTCCCACGGAATCTCGTCTTCGCGGAACAGGCGCGCTTCGATGGTCTCCGGCCCGGGCGCCAGCACGGTGTCGAGCAGGCGGGCGCGGTAGTAGAAATGGATCTGCCCGACACGCACCACGTTCAGCAGCGTGTACAGGTCCTGCAGTTCGATGTGCGCGCCGGCTTCTTCCACGGTCTCGCGGATGGCGCCTTCGGCCGCGCTTTCACCCAGTTCCAGAAAACCGGCCGGCAGGGTCCAGAAGCCGTAGCGCGGCTCGATGTTGCGGCGGCACAGCAGCACCTGATCGCCCCAGACGGGTAAGGTGCCGACGACATTCAGCGGGTTCTCGTAGTGGATCTCGCCGCAAGCCGTGCAGACGGCGCGCTCGCGGTTGTCGTCGGGTGGCACGCGGTAGTCCGCGGGGGCGCCGCAGAGGCGGCAATGCTGGATACGGCGTGGCTTGAGCATGGCGGTCAGTGTAGCGGGCGGCCTGCGTGGCATCATGAACGCCAGCTGTTAACCAACTCGCTCGGAACCTGCCATGACTCTCGTCTTCACCCCGCCCGCCATCACCACCGTGCCCGTCGTGGGCGGCGGTGAATTTCCGGTCAGGCGTATCTACTGCGTGGGCCGCAATTACGTCGAGCACGCCCAGGAAATGGGCTACACGGGCCGTGAGCCGCCGTTCTTCTTCATGAAGCCCACGGACGCCGTCGTGGCCGTGCCCGACGGGGCAACCGGTGTCGTCGACTACCCGACGGTGACGAAGAATTTCCACTACGAAATCGAACTCGTGGTGGCCATCGGCACCGGTGGCCGCGACATCCGCGCCGCCGACGCCCCGCAGCACATCTGGGGCTATGCGGTTGGCCTGGACATGACGCGGCGCGACATCCAGGGCGAGATGAAGAAGCAGGGCCGCCCCTGGTGCATCGGCAAGGGCTTCGATCAGAGTGCGCCCATCGGCCCGATCACGCCTTTTGCCCAGACCGGCGAATTGCTGGCCGGCGCGATCACGCTGGACGTCAACGGCGCGCGCCAGCAGACCGGCGACCTGAACCAGCTGATCTGGAGCGTCAACGAGATCATCGAACAGCTGAGCCAGGCCTGGACCCTGCAAGCCGGCGACCTGATCATGACGGGCACCCCCGCCGGCGTCGGCCCGGTGGTGTCGGGCGACGTGATGGTCGGCGCAGTGGAAGGCCTGGGCGTGCTGAAGGTCGCCGTGCGCTGAAAGGCAGGGGTGGTGATGGAGCTCTACAACTACTTCCGCTCGTCGGCCTCTTACCGGGTGCGCATCGCGCTGGCGCTGAAGGGCCTGGACTACGACTACAAGGCCGTCCACCTGCAGAAGAACGAGCAGCTGTCCGAGTCCTACGCCGCCGTCTCGGCATCCCGGCTGGTGCCGCTGCTGGTCGACGGCGGCCACACCGTCACACAGTCGCTGGCCATCATCGAGTACCTGGAAGAAACCCACCCCCAGCCGCCGCTGCTGCCGGCCACGCCGGTCGAGCGCGCCCGGGTGCGGGCCCTGGCGCTGGACATCGCCTGCGAGATCCACCCCCTCGACAACCTGCGCGTGCTGCGCTACCTGACGCGCGACATGCACGTCAGCGAAGACGACAAGAACCGCTGGTACCGCCACTGGGTGGAAACCGGCCTGGAAGTGGTCGAGCAGCAGCTGGCCGCGCGGCCCGGCACCTACAGCCACGGCGACACGCCCACGCTGGCCGACTGCGTGCTGGTGCCGCAGATCTTCAACGCCCGCCGCATGGCATGCCGCCTGGACCATGTGCCCGTGGTGATGCGCGTCTTCGAGGCCTGCATGAAGCTCGACGCCTTCGAGCAGACGCGGCCCGAGCGTTGCCCTGACGCGGCTTGACTTGACCGCCGCGCACTGCGTGCTGCCCGTGCTGCGGCCCGACTGGCCGGCGCCGCCCGGCGTGCAGGCCGCGATGAGCACGCGCGCAGGGGGCGTCAGCCGGGCCCCTTGGGACAGCCTGAACCTGAGCGTGAGCGTGGGTGACGAGGCCGCCGCGGTGGCCGAGAACCGTGCCCGCTGGGTGGCCAGCCTGGGGCATGCCCCGGCCTGGCTGCACCTGGTGCACGGCCGCTCGGTGCTGCGCCTGCAGGCCGGCGGCCCGGAACACCCGACGACGCGGGCCGACGCCGCCTGGACCACCGACCCGGGCGTGGTCTGTCAGGTCACTGCGGCCGACTGCCTGCCGGTGCTGTTCGCGCTGCGCGACGGCTCTGCCGTGGGCGCCGCGCATGCCGGCTGGCGCGGCCTGGCCGCCGGTGTGCTGGAAGCCACCGTGGCTGCGATCTGCGAGGGTGTCGGGGCGCCGCCGCAGGAACTGCAAGCCTGGCTGGGACCTTGCATCGGTCCGCAGGCTTTCGAAGTGGGTGCCGAGGTGCTCCAGGCTTTCGGCTGTGAAGCGGCGGCGGGCACATCGCCGCGCTTTGTCAGCCGCCCGCGCGGCGATGGCCGAGCCCGCTGGCTGGCCGACCTGCCTGCGCTGGCGACAGACCGGCTTCAGGCGGTGGGTGTCACGCGCATCACGGCTTCGGGTCTGTGCACCGTGGCCGACACTTCACTCTTCTTTTCCTTTCGCCGCGATGGCGTCACCGGGCGCCTGGCCGCTGCCATCTGGCGGGATTGACGGTGCGGCGGCCTGGGCATCGGCCTGGGCCTGGGCGGCCTTGAGCCGCCGCTTGCGGCCCGGCGTGCCCACGATGTACATCAGCAGCGACAGCGGCAACACGCCATAGAGCAGCAGGGTGAAGAGCGCGCCCAGCACGGTGCCACCGGCCGAGGTGACTTCCGCGGCAGCCATCATCAGCGCGACGTAGCCCCAGGCAATGGCGATCAGGTACATGGTTCGGTTCCATTCCAGGTTTCGGCTGATGGTATCGGCAGTCAATCCGCCGTCAGCCGTTCACAGTACAACGTGATGCAATACACGGAAGCGCCCGCTGACCGTGCAGGCCTGAACCCAGGCGATGCCCGAACAGGGCCCGAGGAGACAAGTCGATGAAATCCAAGACCGCCGCTGCCGGCTCTGCCGCGCCCGTCACCCCCGCCGATCCAGCCGATCCGGCCGACGCCTTCGGCGCCGCCATCGGGGGCATGCTGAAGTCGATGTCCGGGCTGAGTCTGCCGATGCAGCAACTCGCGCAGATCCAGACCGACTACGTCAAGAGCGCCACCGAGGTCTGGAATCAGTCGCTGCAGCGCCTGCAGCCCGAGGCCAGCGCTCAGCCGGCGCCCATCGCCGACCGACGTTTCGGCAGCGCCGAATGGGCCAGCAACCCGGCCGCGGCTTTCACCGCGCAGATGTACCTGCTGAACGCCAAGGCGCTGATGCAGATGGCCGAAGGCGTGGAAGGCGACGCCAAGACCAAGGGCCGCATCCGCTTTGCCGTGCAGCAGTGGATAGACGCCGCCAGCCCCAGCAACTACCTGGCGCTGAACCCCGAGGCGATGAGCAAGGCGCTGGAAACCAAGGGCGAGAGCATCGCCACCGGCATGCAGTTGCTGCTGCAGGACCTGCAGAAAGGCCATGTCTCGCAGACCGACGAAAGCGTCTTCGAGGTGGGCAAGAACGTGGCCACCACGGCCGGTGCGGTGGTCTTCGAAAATGATCTGTTCCAGCTCATCGAGTACACCCCGCTGACCGCCAAGGTGCACGAGCGGCCGATGCTGTTCGTGCCGCCTTGCATCAACAAGTACTACATCCTCGATCTGCAGCCCGACAACAGCGTCATCCGCTATACCGTCGAGCAAGGCCACCGCACTTTCGTCGTCAGCTGGCGCAACCCCGACGAAAGCCTGGTCAACAAGACCTGGGACGACTACATCCAGGAAGGCCCGATCACGGCCATCGGGGTCGTGCAGGCCATCACGGGGTCCAAGACCATCAACACCCTGGGCTTCTGTGTCGGCGGCACCTTGCTCAGCACCGCCCTGGCGGTGCTGGCAGCGCGCGGCGAGCAGCCGGCCCATTCGGTGACCCTGCTGACCACGCTGCTGGACTTCGACAGCTCCGGCATCCTGGACATCTTCATCGACGAGACCATGGTCCAGATGCGCGAGATGACGCTCGGCGAACACGCCCCATCGGGCCCCGGCCTGCTCAAGGGGAAGGAGCTGGCCACCACCTTCAGCTTCCTGCGGCCCAACGACCTGGTGTGGAATTACGTGGTCGGCAATTACCTGAAGGGCGAAGCGCCGCCGCCTTTCGACCTGCTGTACTGGAACGGCGACAGCACCAACCTGCCGGGGCCGATGTACTGCTGGTACCTGCGCCACACCTACCTGCAGAACGAACTGAAGCAGCCCGGCAAGCTGACGGTGTGCGGCGAGCAGGTCGACCTCGGTGCGATCGAGGCGCCGTTCTTCATCTACGGTTCGCGCGAAGACCACATCGTGCCGTGGACGGCGGCCTACAACTCGGTGCCGCTGATCAGCGGCAAGAAGCGCTTCGTGCTGGGCGCTTCGGGCCACATTGCCGGCGTCATCAACCCGCCGGCCAAGGGCAAGCGCAGTCACTGGACCAACGACCCGGCCGACGGCCAGCTGCCGGCCACGGCCGAAGCCTGGCTGGCCGGTGCCACCGAACACCCGGGCAGCTGGTGGACGACCTGGTCAGACTGGCTCAAGCCGCTGGGCGGCAAGCTGGTGGCCGCGCCCAAGGCGCCGGGCAGCGCGAAGTACAAGGCCATCGAGCCCGCGCCCGGCCGCTACGTCAAGGCCAAGGCCTGAGTTCAAGTCGGGTATGCCGGGTTAGGGCACGCCTGGGTGTCGCATCGCTCACTGAACGATGACAATTTCCGCATTCAAAAGGAGACAAGCATGAGTCAAAAAATTGCGTACGTGACCGGTGGCATGGGCGGTATCGGTACCGCCATCTGCCAGCGCCTGCACAAGGCGGGGTTCAAGGTCATTGCCGGTTGCGGCCCCAGCCGCGACCACGCCAAATGGCTGGACGAGCAGAAGGCTCTGGGCTACACCTTCTACGCATCGGTGGGCAACGTGGCCGATTGGCAGTCCACCGTGGACGCCTTCTCCAAGGCTGTCGCCGAGCACGGCATCATCGACGTGCTGGTCAACAACGCCGGCATCACCAAGGACAGGATGTTCCTGAAGATGACGCCTGACGACTGGAAGGCGGTCATCGACACCAACCTGAACAGCATGTTCAACGTCACCAAGCAGGTGGTGCCGGGCATGGTGGAAAAAGGCTGGGGCCGCATCATCCAGATCAGTTCGGTGAATGGCGAAAAAGGGCAGTCGGGCCAGACCAATTACTCGGCGGCCAAGGCCGGCATGCACGGCTTCACGATGGCCCTGGCGCAGGAAATGGCCAGCAAGGGCGTGACGGTGAATACCGTGAGCCCGGGCTACATCGGTACCGACATGGTCCGTGCCATCAAACCCGAGGTGCTGGAGAAAATCATCGCCACCATCCCGGTGAAGCGCCTGGGCACGCCCGACGAGATCGGCTCGATCTGCGCCTGGCTGGCCGGTGATGACTCAGGCTTCACCACCGGCGCCGACTTCAGCTGCAACGGGGGTTTGCACATGGGGTAATGTGGCGCTGACCTAGGGTTAGACCGCTACACGCCGCGCCTGGGCACGTTAGCGTTGCGTATGACGGCGCCCCTTCGATGGCGCCGCGTTCCAACGGAGACCGCGATAGAAGCCCCAGCCCACAGTCAGCCCTTGTTGCAGGTGGACGGCGTGACCGTCCGCTTCGGCGGCATCACGGCGCTCGACAAGGTGTCTTTCAACGTGGCCCAGGGCCACATCGTCGGGCTGATCGGCCCCAACGGCGCGGGCAAGACCACGCTGTTCAATTGCCTGTCGCGGCTGTACAGCTACAGCGAAGGCGCGATCCGGTTCGAAGGCCGTTCACTGCTGGAAACGCCCACCCACGGCATCGCCGAACTGGGCATCGGCCGCACCTTCCAGAACCTGGCCTTGTTCCGCACCATGACCGTGCGGCAGAACATCATGCTGGGCGGCCATTGCCGCACGCACAGCGGCTTTCTGGCGAATGCGCTGCGGACCGGCGCGGTGGTGCGCGAAGAAGCGCAACTGGCGGCACAGGCGCAGGCGCTGGTTGAATTGCTGGACCTGCGCGCGGTGGCCGAGACGCGGGTGATGGACCTGCCTTTCGGTACCCAGAAGCGCGTGGAACTCGGGCGCGCCCTGGCCAGCCAACCCAAGCTCTTGCTGCTCGACGAACCGGCCGGCGGCCTGAACCACGAAGAGGTCGGCGCGCTGATGGATCTGCTGCGCGAGGTGCGCGACAAGTTGAAGCTGACGCTGCTGCTGGTCGAGCACCACATGAACATGGTCATGCGCGTGTCAGACCGCGTGGTGGCGCTGGACTTCGGCCGCAAGATCGCCGATGGCACGCCCGCTGAAGTGCAGGCCAACGCCGAAGTCATCCGCGCCTACCTGGGCGTCGAAGCCTGATGGCCGCGCTGCTGGAGGTGCGCGACCTGCACGCGCAATATGGCCCCACGCAGGTTCTGCACGGCTTGAGCTTCGCGGTGGAAGCCGGCGGCATCACGACCATCCTGGGCGCCAACGGCGCTGGCAAGACGACCACGCTGCGCGCGGTCTGCGGCATGGTCAAGCGCCAGGGTGAGGTCACGCTGGCCGGCACACGCATCGACAAGCTGGCCACCGAAAGCATCGTGCGGCTGGGCGTGGCCCATGTGCCCGACGGGCGCGGCACCTTCGCGGCGCTCAGCGTCGAAGAAAACCTGCGCCTGGGCGCCTACACGCGGCGCGACAAGGTCGAAGTGGCGGCGGACACCGAGCGCATGTACGCCTACTTCCCGCGCCTGAAAGAGCGCCATAAGCAGCAGGCCGGTTTGCTGTCGGGTGGTGAGCAGCAGATGCTGGCCGTGTCGCGCGCCTTGATGCTGCGCCCCCAGCTGCTGCTGCTGGACGAGCCGTCCTTCGGCCTGGCGCCGCTGGTGGTGCAAGAACTGTTCGAGATCTTCAAGGAGATCAACCGCCGCGACCGCGTCAGCCTGTTGCTGGTCGAGCAGAACGCCGCGCTGGCCTTGAAGGTGGCCGACAGGGCCTACCTGCTGGAGACCGGCCGCGTCGTCATCTCGGGCCCGGCCGAAGACATCCGCAACGACGAGTCGGTGCGCCGCTCCTACCTGGGCTATTGAAGCGATGACCCTCGACCTGTTCATCCACCAAGTCTTTTCCGGCCTGGCCAGTGGCGGCATCTACGCCAGTGTGGCCCTGGCGCTGGTGATGATCTACCAGGCCACCCACCACGTGAACTTCGCGCAGGGTGAACTGGCCATGTTCAGCACCTACATCGCCTGGAGCCTGATGCAGGCTGGCATGCCCTATTGGGCCGCCTTCTTCCTGACCGTGGCCATCGCCTTCGTGCTCGGCGTGGTCATCGAAAGGGTCATCGTGCGGCCGGTGGAAAACGCGCCCATCCTGAGCGTGGTGATCGTCTTCATCGGCCTGCTGGTCATCGTCAACAGCCTGGCCGGCTGGATCTTCAGCTACACCATCAAGCCTTTCCCCAGCCCGTTTCCGGCTGAACCGCTGTTCGGCAACCGCTATGTTTCCAGCCACGAATTGGGGTCGATGGCGATCACGCTGGTGGTGCTGTCCATCCTCTTCGTCTTCTTCCGGTTCACCCCGCTGGGCCTGGCCATGCGCGCGGCCGCGCAGAACCCCGAATCGAGCCGGCTGGTCGGCATCCGCGTGGGCTGGATGCTGGCCCTGGGCTGGGGTCTGGCCGGGGCCATCGGCGCCATCGCCGGGGTGATGGTCGCGCCCACGGTGTTCCTCGAACCGAACATGATGTCGGGCATCCTGCTCTACGCTTTCGCCGCCGCGCTGGTTGGCGGCATCGACAGCCCGGGCGGGGCGGTGCTGGGTGGCTTCATCGTCGGCGTGCTGGAAAACGTCGTCGGGGCCGTGCTGGGCACGGAATTGAAGCTGACGGTGGCGCTGGTGCTCATCGTCGGCGTGCTGGTCGTGCGCCCTTCCGGGCTGTTCGGCAAAGTCCATGTGACCCGGGTGTGAAATGAAGCCCCCAAGCTCACTCCGTTCGCTACCCCCCGAGGGGGCCGTCCGCCAACAGCCCGGCGAAGCCGGTTCTGTGGCGGGAAGCTCGGTCAAGAAGATCGGCGCCTTGGCGCTGCTGATCGCGCTGGCCTGCGTGCTGCCCTTCGTGGTCAGCAACTACCGCGTCTTCCAGTTCACGCTGGTGCTGGTCTACGCCATCGCCCTGCTGGGGCTGAACATGCTCACCGGCTACAACGGCCAGATCTCGCTGGGCCACGGCGCCTTCTACGCCATCGGCGCGTACACCGCGGCCATCCTGATGGACAAGTTCGGCGTGCCGTACTGGTTGACCTTGCCGATCGCCGGGGTGGTCTGCGCGGTGGTGGGTTTCCTGTTCGGCCTGCCCGCCTTGCGCCTCGAGGGCCTGTACCTGTCCCTGGCCACCTTCGCCTTGGGTGTGGCGCTGCCGCAGATCCTGAAATACAAGGGCATCGAACACTGGACCGGCGGCGCGCAGGGCATCGTCATCACCAAGCCCGAGGCGCCCGAGTGGAGCGGCCTGTCGCAAGACCAGTGGCTGTATTTCGTCGCGCTGGCGGTGATGCTGCTGATGTTCTGGCTCGGCTGGAACCTGCTGAGCGGGCGCATCGGGCGCGCGATGGTGGCCATCCGCGACCAGCCCACCGCGGCGCGTGCGATGGGCGTCGACAGCGCCATGGTCAAGTCCATGACCTTTGGCGTGTCGGCGATGTACACCGGCGTGGCCGGAGCCCTGGGCGCCATCGCGATCCAGTTCGTCGCGCCCGATTCCTTCACCATCTTCCTGTCGATCAGCCTGGTGGTGGGCATCGTCATCGGCGGCCTGGCCTCAATTTCGGGGGCCATCTGGGGCGCTCTGTTCATCCAGTTCATCCCCAACGTCGCCGACGAGATTTCCAAGGCCGCGCCGTGGGCGATCTACGGCCTGTTCCTGATCGGCTTCATGTACGTGATGCCCACCGGCGTGGCCGGTTTCATCCGCATCGCCCTGGCGCGCTGGCGCCGCCGGCGTGTGCCCTAGCAACCCCTCCAGCGACACGATGACGGAGACCGCATGACCACCAAAACCACCCGCCGCCAGACCCTGATTGCCGCTGCGTCCCTGGCGCTGCCGGCGGCTCCTGCTTACGCGCAGAAGAAGTACGGCCCGGGCGCCAGCGACACCGAAATCAAGCTCGGCCAGACCATGCCCTACAGCGGGCCGGCCTCGGCCTACGGCACCATCGGCAAGACGCACCAGGCCTACTTCAAGATGCTCAATGAAGCCGGGGGCATCAACGGCCGCAAGATCAACCTGATCAGCCTGGACGACGGCTACAGCCCGCCCAAGACGGTCGAGCAGGTGCGCAAGCTGGTCGAGCAGGACGAGGTGCTGGCGCTGTTTCAAACCCTCGGCACGCCCAGCAACACCGCTATCCACAAGTACGTCAATGCCAAGAAGGTGCCGCATCTGTTCCTGGCCACCGGCGCGACCAAGTGGTCCGACCCCAAGAATTTCCCGTGGACGCTGGGCTTCAACCTGAGCTACCAGGCCGAGGGCCAGATCTACGCCCGTTACCTGCTGAAGAACAAGCCGAACGCCAAGATCGGCATCCTGTTCCAGAACGACGACTTCGGGAAGGACGTGCTCAAGGGCGTCGAGGATGGCCTGGGTGCGGCGGGTGCGAAGCTGGTCGTGGCCAAGGTCAGCTACGAGGTCACCGACCCGACCGTCGATTCGCAGATCCTGACGCTGCAGGGTTCGGGCGCCGACACCTTCATCAACATCACCACGCCCAAGTTCGGCGCCCAGGCGGTGCGCAAGGCCTGGGACTCGGGCTGGAAGCCGCTGCACATCATCAACAACGTCAGCGCTTCGGTGGGCTCGGTGCTGACCCCGGCCGGCCTGGACAAGAGCGTGGGCCTGCTGACGCTGCAGTACTACAAGGACCCCAACGACCCGCAGTGGAAGGACGACCCCAACATGCTGGAATGGCGCGCCTTCATGGGCCGCTACTACCGCGACGGCGACCCCAAGGACGCGTCCAACCTCTACGCTTACATCACGGCGCAGACCCTGGTCCATGTGCTGAAGGCCTGCGGCAACGACCTGACGCGGGAGAACGTGATGAAGCAGGCCGCCAGCATCAAGGCGCTGAAGCTGCCGCTGATGTTGCCCGGGATGACACTGAACACCTCGCCGAGCGACTACTTCCTGGTCAAGCAGGGGCAGTTGGCGAAATTCACCGGCACGCAGTGGCAGGGGTTCGGCGAGGTCCTCAGCACTGGCGCCTGATTGCCGAAACGAGCCGGGCCAAGGGGCTCGGCGTCAAGTGCCGCGCAAGAAGTACTTGATCAAGCCCTTGGCCGCGAAGCCGACCAGGCCGAAGCCCAGCGCCAGGAAGAGCACGAAAGTGCCGAAGCGGCCGGCCTTCGATTCGCGCGCCAGCTGGAAGATGATGAAGACCATGTACAGCATGAAGGCGCCGACCCCGAAGGTCAGGCCGAACTGGGCGATCTGTTCTTCGCTGTAGCCGAACATCAGCGGGTACTCGCCGGCTCGACGGGACGCACCAGGTCGCGGTAGGCGTGCCAGCTGGCGTGGGCCAGCCAGGGCACGACGACCACCAGGCCCAGCATCAGCGTGGCCATGCCCAGCAGCGTCAGGCCCAGGATCAGCGTGGCCCACAGCGCCATGGCCAGCGGGTTCATCAGCGCCGCGCCCACGCTGGTAGCCACGGCCGTCAGCACGCCGTGCGGGCGGTCCAGCAGCATGGGAATGGCCACCACCGAACTGGCGAACATCGGCGCGGCCAGCACGCTGCCCAGCACCACCCAGGCTTCGAAGACGTGGTTGCTGTCGCTGAGCACCACCACGTGCAGGAAGTCGGCCGGGCTGTTGACGGGCGCGCCGGCGAAGGCGGTGATGAGGGAAGCCGAGGTCAGCACCCAGCCCGTACCGGCCAGCGCCAGCAGCAGACCGAAGCGCACCAGCCGGCTGTCTTTCGGGTGCCAGGCGCCCAGCGCCACGGCCAGCCCGGCTGCCTGCCGCTGTTCACGGGCGCGGCTGACCGCGTAAAGCCCGGTCGCCACCAGCGGCGCCACCAGCAGGAAGCCGCTGAAGGCGCCGGCCAGCAGCCAGAAGCGGTTGTGCGCCCAGGCCACCAGCAAGGCGCCGAAAGCGGCCGCTGCCAAGCCGTGCGCCAGGCCGGGCAGCGGGCTGTGGACCAGGTCGGCCCAGCCCTTCATCAGCCACACCAGCGGCTGCGTGGGCGGCACCGAGGCGATGCGGAAACCGCGAGCGCGGTCGGGTGGGGTTAGGGGCAGCATCGGCAGTGTCGGCGTGTGGTGCGCCAGTCTAGGTGCCGCGCGGGGCCTGCGGCTTGACCGGGGTCAGGCCGCGGGCGCTGGAACAGCTGCCGAGTCCGACGCCAGCGCCCGCGCGGCGGCTTCCAGCGTGGCCGGCCGGCCGTCGGGCAGGTCCAGCGTCTGCGCCTGTTCGAAGTGCCGGAAATTGCGCTGCATGGACCGCAGGTAGACCGGGTCGTAGTGCTCGGTCAGCAGTTCGCGCACGACCGGGGTCAGGTCGCCGGCGCGAGCCTGTTCCTGCCAGCGCGCGACCACGGCGTTGCCGCGCAGTTCGCGCAGCGCATTCAGCCGTTCGCAGAAGCTCTCGGTGTCGGCCACGAAGTAGCCGTAGTCGACCAGCAGGAAGTCCACCCGTGCGGCCAGCGGCATCTCGATCTGGATGCAGGGGGCGGCGCGCAGGCCTTCCAGCAGGCGTTCGGGCACCCGCAGACGGCCGATGGTGCGGCTCTCGCCTTCGACATAGACCGGGCGCGCAGGGTCCAGGGCGCGCAGCGCTTCCCAGACCAGCGTCTCGAAGCGTTTCTGCGAGGGTTGCGGCTGCCCCGGCAGCGGGCCCAGCACGCTGCCCTTGTGGCAGGCGATGGCCTCCAGGTCCAGCACCTGTTCGCCCTGGGCGTGCAAGGCCTGCAGCAGACGGCTCTTGGCCGAACCGGTGCGGCCGATCACCACCCGCCATTCGAACCGGGACGGCAGCGTTTCCAGTGCCTGCAGCACGGCGCGGCGAAACTCGCGGTAGCCGCCTTCCAGCACCGTCACGTTGAAGCCGATCTGGTCCAGCACCGTGGCCAGCGAGCCTGAACGCTGGCCGCCGCGCCAGCAATAGACCAGCGGCTTCCAGTCGCGGGGCTGCAGCATCAAGTGCGCTTCGACGTGGCGCGCGATGTTGCGCGCCGCCAGCACCGCCCCCCGCTTGCGGGCTTCGAAGGGCGATTCCTGCTTGTATTGCGTGCCCACGGCGTGCCGCTCTTCGTCGTTCAGCGTGGGCCAGTTGACCGCGCCGGTCAGGCGGTCTTCGGCATATTCGCTTTCGCTGCGCGCGTCGATGACAGCGTCGAATTCGGCCAGCCGCGAAATGGCGTCGGCCGCCAAGATGCGCTTCAGTCCCATGTCACGCGACCCAGCTTCCCGCCGCGGAACCGGCTTCGCCGGGCCGCTGGCGGACGGCCCCCTCGGGGGGTAGCGAGCGCTAGCGAGCTTGGGGGCTTCATGTCATGCCGACGGCGTCGAGCAGTTCGGTTTCGATGCGCAACTGGCCCTTGGGCCGCTGCAGCTCGGGGCCGTCGACCAGGAAGGTGTCTTCGACACGTTCGCCCAAGGTGGTGATCTTGGCCAGTTGCAGGTTGACGCGGTTGTGCGCCAGCACGCGGGCGATGGCATAGAGCAGTCCCGAGCGGTCGCTGGCCGACACCGCCAGCAGCCAGCGCTGGGCGCGCTCGTCGGGCTCCAGCGAGACGCGCGGCGTGACCGGGAAACTGCGCACGCGGCGCGATACGCGACCGCTGCGCGGTTCGGGCAGCGGGCCGTCGGAGGCCAGCGCCAGCGTGGCTTGGGTTTCGACCAGCGAAATCAGGTCGCGGTACTTCAGCTCGGACTCACCCGTGCTGTGGTCGACCCACATGTTCTGCGTGGCCACGACCTGGAATGTGTCCAGCGCGTAACCGGCGCGGGTGGTGTGGATCTTGGCGTCCAGGATGCTGAAGCCGGCGCCGTCGAAATAGCCGCAGATGCGCGCGAAGAGATCCGGCCTGTCGGGTGAGTAGACCAGAACCTGCAGGCCATCGCCGATCGACGAGGGCCGTGCCTGCACCACGGGTTGATCGGCCTGCACATGGCGCCACAGTACCCGGGCGTGCCAGGCGATGTCGGCCGCGTCGTGACGCGCGAAGTAGCTGACTTCCAGCGTCTGCCACAGCGGCACTTCGGTGCCGGGCAGGGCGCTGTGCAAGGCCAGCATGTGGCGGGCGTCTTCCTTGCGCGCCTCGATCTCGGCGTCCAGGTTGTGCTGCGCGCCGCCCAGGGCGCGCAGCGTCAGCCGGTACAGGTCTTCCAGCAGCTTGCCTTTCCAGGCGTTCCAGACCTTCGGGCTGGTGCCGCGGATGTCGGCCACCGTCAGCAGGTACAGGGCCGTCAATTGGCGCGGCGTGCCCACCAATGCGGCGAAGCCGGTGATGACATCGGCGTCGGACAGGTCTTCCTTCTGCGCCACGCGGCTCATCGTCAGGTGGTGCCGCACGAGGAATTCGATGAGTTGGCTGTCTTCGCGGGCGAGGCCATGGTCGCGGCAGAAGCGGCGGGCCTCGACGACGCCCAACTCGCTATGGTCGCCGCCGCGGCCCTTGGCGATGTCGTGGAAGAGGGCGGCCACGTAGAGCAGCCAGGGTGCGTCCCACTGCGCGGCCAGCTGGCTGCAGAAGGGGTATTCGTGGGCGTGCTCGGGGATGAAGAAGCGCCGCATATTGCGCACCACCATCAGGATGTGCTGGTCCACGGTGTAGACGTGAAACAGGTCGTGCTGCATGCGTCCGACGATGCGCCGGAAGACCCAGAGGTAACGGCCCAGCACGCTGGTCTGGTTCATCAGGCGCAGCGCGTGCGTCAGCCCCTTGGGCTGGCGCAGGATGTCCAGGAACAGTTCCCGGTTGATGGGGTCGCGGCGGAACTCGGCGCCCATCACCTGGCGCGCGTTGTACAGCGCCCGCAGCGTGCGCGCCGACAGGCCCTGCAGGCCCGGCGTCTGCTGGTAGACCAGGAAGGTTTCCAGGATGGCGTGCGGGTTGTTCAGGTAGACCGTGTCGTGCGCCACCTCCAGCATGCCGCCGCGGTCGAAGAAACGCGCGGTGATGGGGCGCATCGGCGTGGCCTCGGAGCCGTTGACGCGTTCCTCGATGTTCAGCATCAGGATCTGATTCAGCTGCGTCACCGCCTTGGCCGCCCAGTAGTAGCGGTGCATCAGCACCTCGCTGCTGCGCTGGCCGTTGGCCACGGCCGCACTGTTGGCGTAGCCGAAGCTCTCGGCCACGGCCGTTTGCAGGTCGAACACCAGCCGGTCTTCACGCCGCCCAGCGATCAGGTGCAGCCGCGCGCGGATCAGCTTCAACGTGCCTTCGTGCTTGACCAATTGGCTGGCCTCGAAGGGGGTAATCAGCCCCTTGGCGGCCAGTTCGCTCCAGGTGCGGCCCAGGCCGGCCGCGCGGGCCACCCAGATCACCACCTGCAGGTCGCGCAGGCCGCCCGGGCTTTCCTTGCAGTTCGGTTCCAGCGCGTAGGGCGTGCCTTCGTACTTGACGTGGCGCTGCTGCATTTCCAGCAGCTTGGCGCGCAGAAAGGTGCGTGGCTCCAGGGCCTGGTCCTGGGCCTTGTGGAATTGCGCATACAAACGCTTGCTGCCGCAGATGCAGCGCGATTCGAGCAAGGCGGTCTGCACGGTCACGTCACGCGTCGACTCGGCCACGCACTCGGCGCTGCTGCGCACCGAAGAGCCGATTTCCAGACCCAGGTCCCAGCAGGCCGCGACGAAGCGCTCGACGGCTTCGCCCAGGCCCTCCGTCGGTTCGTCGGGCAGCAGGGTCAGCACGTCGACGTCGGAATAGGGGAACAGCTCGCCGCGACCGTAGCCGCCGACCGCCACCAGCGCCGCGCCGGGTGGCATGCCGCACGCGGTCCACAAGGCCGTCAGCGTCGCATCAACATGGCGCGCCAGGGACCGCGTCAGGTCGGTGGCGGCCTGAGCCGTCGGGCGGGCGCCCTGGAATGCCGCCAGCAAGGCCGTCTTGCCGTCGCGAAAGCGCGCGCGCAGCAGAGCCAAGCTGCCCGGCGCTGGGCCGGCGGCCTCGAGCGTCGCGGTCATGGCGTCAGGTCAGGTGGTGGCGAGCGCAGCGGCCTGGCCGTAGCCCAGAGGTGCGAAGGCCGGCGCCGGCGGGCTGCCGGCTGACACCGTCAGCACCTCGTAGCCGGTCTCGGTGACCAGCACGGTGTGCTCCCACTGCGCCGACAAGGAACGGTCGCGGGTGACGATGGTCCAGCCGTCATAGGGGCGATTGCCCTTGCGGTCTTCCTTGATGTCGCGCTTGCCGGCGTTGATCATCGGCTCGATGGTGAAGATCATGCCCGGCACCAGCTCTTCGAGCGTGCCCGGGCGGCCGTAGTGCAGCACCTGCGGCTCTTCGTGGAAACGCGCGCCCACGCCGTGGCCGCAGAACTCGCGCACCACGGTGTAGCCGGCGTGTTCGGCGAAGACCTGGATGGCACTGCCGATGTCGCCCAGGCGAGCGCCCGGCTTGACCTTCACGATGCCCTTCCACATGGCGTCGAAGGTGACCTGGCACAGCCGGCGCGAGGCGATGGTGCCTTCGCCGACCACGTACATGCGGCTGTTGTCGCCATGCCAGCCGTTCTTGATGATGGTGACGTCGATGTTGACGATGTCGCCGTCCTTCAGGGGCCTGTCGTCAGGGATGCCGTGGCAGACCACGTCGTTCAGCGACGAGCACAGCGAGGCCGGGTAGGCCGGGTAGCCCTGCGGCCGGTAGCCCAGCGTGGCCGGGACGCCGCCCTGCACGTGGACCATGTGGTCGTGGGCCAGTTTGTCGAGTTCGAGGGTGGTGACACCGGCGCGCATGTGCGGCGTCAGCATGTCCAGCACTTCAGAGGCCAGGCGGCCGGCCAGACGCATGCCTTCGATGTCGGCGGCGGATTTGATCGTGATTGCCATCTCGGGATTATCCCACCGGACCCCTAAAATCAGCGACCCTCCCGCCAGCCCTGGATTGCATGAGCGCCTCGCCCCTTCATTTGACGCATTTCCCGGGCGGCGATGCGCTCTCGGCCTTCCGCGCCCAGGCGCTGTTGCTGGCCCTGCAGGCGGCCTGCCCGCGCATCAGCGCCGTGGCGGCGCGCCATGTCCACTGGGTGGCCCATGACGGCTCGCCGAGCCGCGCCGAGTCCGACACCCTGCAGGCGCTGCTGACCTATGGCAACGCCTACGGCGGTCCTTCCAGCGGCGAATTGGTCGTGGTGTTGCCGCGCCTGGGTACGGTGTCGCCGTGGGCCAGCAAGGCCAGCGACATCGCCAGGAACTGCGGCCTGCACCTGCACCGCATGGAACGCGTGACCGAGTTCCGCCTGGCGCTGAAAAGTGGCCTGCTCAGCGCGGCCAAACCCCTCAGCGCCGACGAGCGTTCGGCCGTGGCGGCCCTGCTGCACGACCGCATGACCGAGAGCGTGGCTTTCGAGCGCGAGGCGGCCAGCCATCTCTTCGATGCACAAGCCGCCGCGCCCCTGGCGCATGTCGATGTGCTGGGTGCCGGGCGTTCGGCGCTGGACGCCGCGAACGGCGAATTCGGCCTGGCGCTGTCGGCCGACGAGATCGACTACCTGGTCGCCGCCTTCACACAACTGGGCCGCAATCCCAGCGATGTGGAACTGATGATGTTCGCCCAGGCCAACAGCGAACACTGCCGCCACAAGATCTTCAATGCCCGCTTCAGCATCGACGGCATTGAACAGCCGCTGTCGATGTTCGGGATGATCCGCCACACCGAAGCCACATCGCCACAGCACACCATCGTCGCCTACGACGACAACGCCGCCGTGATGGAAGGCGGCCCGACGCAGCGCTGGTTGCCGCAGGGCTACCTGAACGCGCCGCTGTACGCCGCGCGCGACGAGATCACGCACGTCCTGATGAAGGTGGAAACGCACAACCACCCCACCGCCATCAGCCCCTTCCCGGGCGCCAGCACGGGCGCCGGCGGCGAGATCCGCGACGAAGGGGCGACCGGCCGCGGTGCGCGGCCCAAGGCCGGTTTGACGGGGTTTTCGGTCAGCAACCTGCACCTGCCGGGCAGTGCCGAACCGTGGGAACGGCAAGCGGTCGGCAAACCCGACCATATCGCCAGCGCGCTGCAGATCATGACCGAGGGCCCGCTGGGCGGCGCGGCCTTCAACAACGAATTCGGCCGGCCCAACCTGGGCGGCTATTTCCGCGTCTTCGAGCAGGACGTGGCCGGTGTGCGACGCGGTTATCACAAGCCCATCATGATCGCCGGCGGGCTGGGCATGATCAGCGCCGGCCAGGTCAAGAAGCTGCCTTTCGGCGCCGGCACGCTGCTGGTTCAACTGGGCGGGCCGGGCATGCGCATCGGCATGGGTGGCAGTGCGGCCAGTTCCATGGCTGCCGGCAGCAACACCGCGGCGCTGGACTTCGACAGCGTGCAGCGCGGCAACCCCGAGATCCAGCGCCGCGCGCAGGAGGTCATCAACCACTGCTGGGCGCTCGGTGCGCTGAGCCCGGTGCTGGCCATCCACGACGTGGGCGCCGGCGGCATCAGCAACGCCTTCCCAGAACTGGTGGACGGTGCCGGCAGGGGCGCCACCTTCGACCTGCGCAAGGTGCCACTGGAAGAAAGCGGCCTGGCACCCAAGGAGGTGTGGTGCAACGAAAGCCAGGAGCGCTACGTCCTGGCCATCGATCCCGATCTGATGCCGCTGTTCGAACAGATGTGCCGGCGCGAACGCTGCCCCTACGCCGTCGTCGGCGTGGTGACGGACGACCGTGAACTGGTCCTGGAAGACGGCCCGTCGGGCGAGCGTGTCATCGACATGCCGATGGACGTGCTGCTCGGCAAGCCGCCCAAGATGCACCGCGATGTGCAGCGCGTGGCGCGCGCCGAAGCAGCGCTGGAACTGACCGGCGTGAAGCTGGCACAGGTGGCGCTGGACGTGCTGCGCCACCCGACGGTGGCCAGCAAGCGTTTCCTCATCACCATCGGTGACCGCACGGTGGGCGGCCTGAGCCACCGCGACCCGATGGTCGGCCCCTGGCAGGTGCCGGTGGCCGACTGTGCGGTGACCTTGGCCGACTACGTGGGCTTCCGTGGCGAGGCCATGGCCATGGGCGAACGCACGCCGCTGGCCGCGCTGGACGCGCCGGCCTCGGGCCGCATGGCGGTGGCCGAGGCCATCACCAACCTGCTGGCCGCGCCCATCGAACTCGGCCGCATCAAGCTCAGCGCCAACTGGATGGCGGCTTGTGGTGAACCGGGGGAAGACGCCGCGCTCTACGACACGGTCAGGGCCATGGCCACGGAACTGTGCCCGGCGCTGGGCATCGGCATCCCGGTGGGCAAGGATTCGCTGTCGATGCACACGCGCTGGCAGGGGGCTCATGGCATGCAGCAAGTCACCGCCCCGGTCTCGCTGGTCGTCACCGCATTCGCCACGCTGGACGATGTGCGCGGCAGCTTCACGCCGCAACTGCAGCCGGGCGACACCACGCTGGTGCTGATCGACCTGGGCAACGGCAGGAAGCGCATGGGTGGCAGCATGCTGGCCCAGGTGCTGGGTCAGTTCGGCGACGAGGTACCCGACCTCATTGATGCGCAACAACTGAAGTCGCTGGTCGCCGTCATCAACGTGCTGCGCGCGCAGGGCCGCATCCTGGCCTACCACGACCGCAGCGACGGCGGCCTGTGGGCGGCGGTCTGCGAGATGGCGTTCGCGGGGCGACTGGGCGTCAGCCTGAACGTCGACATCCTGGTCACCGAAGGCGATGGCATCCAGGACAGCCGGGCGGAGTACGGCGATTCGAAGAACTGGGCCGGGCAGGTCGGTGAACGGCGCAATGAACTGACGCTGCAGGTGCTGTTCAACGAAGAGCTGGGCGTCGTCATCCAGGTGCCGACCGCCGTGCGCAACGAGGTCATGGCCACGCTGCGCGAGCACGGCCTGAGCCAGCACGCCCACTTCATCGGCAAGCCCAATGACCGCGGCACGGTGGAGGTCTGGCGCGACGCCAAGAACCAGTTCAGTGCACCGCTGCACGCCTTGCAGCAGCAGTGGGACGAGGTCAGCTGGCGCATCGCCCGGCTGCGGGACAACCCGGCCTGCGCCGACAGCGAACATGCCGGCGCCGGTGAACCGTCCGACCCCGGTCTGCATCTGCACCTGACCTTCGACGCGGCGCAGGATGTGGCCGCGCCCTACGTGCACAGGCAGCGTCCGCGCATCGCCATCCTGCGCGAGCAGGGCGTCAATTCCCACCTGGAAATGAGCCATGCCATGGCGCTGGCCGGCTTCGACACGCACGACGTGCACATGACCGATCTGCAAACCGGCGGCGCGCGCCTCGACCAGTTCCAGGGCCTGGTGGCCTGCGGTGGTTTTAGCTACGGCGACACCCTGGGCGCGGGCGAGGGATGGGCCCGCAGCATCTTGTTCAACCCGGCTTTGGCCGAGCAGTTCGCGGCCTTCTTCAACCGCCCCGACAGCTTCGCCCTGGGCGTGTGCAACGGCTGCCAGATGTTCGCCGCGCTGGCCGCCCTCATCCCGGGCACCCAGGCCTGGCCGAAGTTCACGCGCAACCGCAGCGAGCAGTTCGAAGCCCGACTGTCTCTGGTCGAAGTGCTGGACAGCCCGAGCATCTTCTTCCAGGGTATGGCCGGCAGCCGCCTGCCCATCGCGGTGGCCCACGGCGAAGGCTACGCCGACTTCAGCCAGCGCGGCGACGCCACCACCGTGCACCGCGCCCTGCGCTTCGTGGACCACCACGGCGCGGCGACCGAGGCCTATCCGGCCAACCCCAACGGCAGCCCGGGCGGCCTGACCGCGGTGACCACGGCCGACGGCCGCACCACGGCCTTGATGCCCCACCCCGAGCGCGTGACCCGCCAGATCCAAATGAGTTGGACGCCAGGCGACCGTTCGGCCCTCAGCCCCTGGATGCGCATGTTCCGCAACGCGCGACGCTGGGTGGCCTGACGCGGGCCCTGTGGGGCGCAGCAGGTGACTTCGAACATCACCTGCCGCAGCGCCGCCGGGCTCGCCGGCGCTGTCAGTTCAGCGGCTCGATGCCGGCGATGGCCCAGGCATGGCTGTCGTCATGCGGCTTGACCAGGTGCCAGACCTCGTTGAAGGCGGCGGGTACGCCACCCTTTTCTTCGATCACCTGGCCGTGGAAGCGCACGCTGACGACCTGGCGGTCGGCTTCGTTGACGACATCCAGCACTTCGGCGTCGACCTTGACGACATCGGTCTGTTGGGGCTGGCTGCCACGCTCCTGGATGTCGAGCCGGATGGAGGCAAACAACTCCGGCGTGGTGAAGCGGCGCAGGTCGTCCAGATCGGCCGTGTCGTTGGCCGCCTGCAGGCGGATAAAGATCAGCTTGGCGGTGCGCGTGAAGCTTTCGGCATCGAAGGCAGCGGGCACGAAGGCGCGCGTCACCCCCGTATCGGCCGGCGTGACCGGCGTGATCGGTGTCACCGGTGTGGTGCCGGTCGACGACGAGCCCGGTGCAGGCAAAGACTCCAGGGTCTGGCGCTCCAGCACCGGCTCGCGGGGTGTGGCTGTCGGCCAAGCGACCTGCGTGTTCATGCCCGACCCCCCAGCCCCGGCGCCGGCCAGGGCCGGTGCGCGCGAGGCACCCGGGCCGAAGCGGCGCAGCAGGAACATCACCAGCAAGGCGCCGCCGCCCAGCAGCAGCAGCATCGACAGCATGCTGCCCAAGCCGCCGCCCAGGCCACCCATGCCGAAGTGGCTCAACAGGGCACCGATACCCAGGCCGGCTGCCAGGCCGGCCAGCGGACCCATCCAGTTGCGCTTGGGCGCTGCGGCCGGAGGCGTCGCTGGCGTGGCAGCCGGCGCTGCCTGCTGCGGTGCCGCGGCCGGCTTGGCCGGTGCCGCCTCGGGGGCCGTGCGGGCTGGCATATTGCGTTGCATGCCGGCGGGCTTGCCGCCGGCCAGGCGCTTGGCCTCAGCGGCGGTGGGGGCGGTGGTGGCCACCAGGGCCAGCATCAGGACGCTGATCAACCAGAGCTTCATCGTGTGGATTCCTATGGGGGTGGTCTGAAACCGGCCGGGCGGTGGTCCCTGGCGACGGTCTCGGCGCCGAGTGGACCACATGAGGGCGTGATCGCCGGCCTCAAGCCCCTCTTTGGGGCGGGGATGTTGGCACCCGTCACGCCGCCGTCGCGGCGCTGTGCAGATTTTTGGCGCCTGGGGTCCCTGTGGCGGCAGAATGAGCGTGATGCGTAAGCCCTGTGCGATCTGGTTGGCGGCCTTGGGCCTGGGTGCCTGCGGCGCGGTCAGCGCCCAGTACGACCGGGCTTTCGAGCGCGACCTGTTCAAGACGCGCTTCGAGCAAGAGGTGAAGTTCCGGGCGGCCGCCATCCATGTGGCCTGGGGCGCTGAAGCCTTGTGCGACACCACCACGCAGGTCGAGCCTTTCGTGCTGCTGTCGGTGCATTCGATCAAGCAGCGCCTGTCGGCGCCGGACATGAAACTGTTCCGCGAAGTCACCGGCATGGACGACAAGTGGCGGGTGGTCTGGGCCGACGAGGGCGCCCCCGATGAGCTGAAGTTGCGCGATGTGGTCAAGGCCATCAACGGCCGGCCACTGCCCGCCGGGGGCACCAAGTTCGAGATGGGGGCCCTGTTCCGCGGTGGCTCCCTGCTGTCCAGCGACGACCAGGGCTTCTGGGATGCGATGCTCAAGGCCCGCGCCGAAGCGGTGCAGGGCAAGCCCATGGTCTTGACCCTGGAAGACGGCCGCCAACTGGAAGTCGAGACGCAAAAGGGCTGCGCGGGCAGTGTCACCGCCAGTTCCTTCGACGCCGACCCCGACATCTTCTGGCGCATGGGCAACACCCGCGCGAAGATACCCGCCAACGCGATGATCGAGGCCCGCAACGCCGATGAGTTTCGCTGGCTGGCGGCCTTCGGCACCTATTTTCAGGCCAGCCAGAGCGCCATCAAGGCGGTGCAGACGGCCGAGGACGCCAGCACCGGCTTCACGGTGGGCAAGATCCTGCTGCTGGCCGTGCCGGGCGCCGGCATGGTGCTGTCGGCGGCCGAGGCGCAGGCCGAACAGGCCATCGCCGTGGACAGCATCGTCGGCCGCGCCGACCTCTTCGCCAGCGAGGTGGTGGCCGCACTGGGCGGCGACCCCGCCGCCGGCCTGCACCTGAGTGAACGCATGCGGGCCCAGGGCATGAAGGTCAACGCCGTCTTGATGGACGACTTCCGCCGTTCCAACGCGGCCGAGCATGCCCGGCGCATCAAGGCCATCCAGGCGGCGCAGGCCGAGCGCGAGCAGGCCGAGGCCAAGGCGCTCGACCAGGCCCAGAACGAGGCGCAGAAAGCAGCGCTGAAGCCCGACGCCAGGCCCGCCCTTCAGCGTTAGCTAGGCGCCCAGCCAGCGGCCCAGCGCCTCGTGCCAGGCCAGCCAGACCGCTTCGTAGCCTTGCAGACCGGGCATCCAGTCGCTGGCCGATAGCTGACCTTCAGCGCTCACGTTCATCGGGGCGGCGAGCAGGCGGATGTTCTTGCCATCGGCCGCCCGTTGGAAGTTGGCCAGGGCGCGGGGCATGTGCAGGGCGTCGGTGACCAGCACGATCTTCTCGATGCCCTGAGGCTGCAGCAGCGCCACCGTCTTGATCGCATTCTCGTGCGTATCGTGCGAGGCGCCTTCCTGCCAGCGCAGCGGCCGGTTGAATTCGCGTTCCGCCACCCGGCCGGCGATCTCTGCTTCGCTCGCGCCGACGGCCTCCTGCCCATAGCCCACGCCGCCGCTGAAACCCAGAGGCAGGCCCGTCTCTCGCGACAGCCATACCCCGTAGCGCAACCTTTCCACGCCGCGGAAGTTCAGCGTCGGCATGCCGTACTCGGGTGCCATCTGCCGCCGCCCGCCGCCCAGCACGATGATCGCCGTCTTGGGGCTGTGGCGAAGCTCGGCCAGGTCATTGCGGGTCAGCGCCGGCGGCGGCTTGATCAAGCCTTGCACCATCACGTGGCCCAGGATGGGTGTGAAGCTGAACCAGATCCCCAGTGTCGCCAGTCCGACCAGCGACCAGGCCAGCAGAGGCCGTCTGGCCATCTGGCGCACACCGATCAGCACCAGCAGCAACAAGGGTACCGGGGGCATCACCAATACCCAGACTATGGGCTTCCATGATTGCAGGCTCAAAGCCACCACGAACTCGTTCACGGCCAGCGCCGGTGCTGGACGCCGTGGGCGGGGCGCGCCTTCAGAAGAAGGCCTGCAGGCCGGTCTGTGCCCGTCCCAGGATCAGGGCATGCACGTCGTGCGTGCCTTCATAGGTGTTCACCGTCTCGAGATTGATCATGTGCCGGATGACGTGGTATTCGTCATGGATGCCGTTGCCGCCGTGCATGTCACGCGCCATGCGGGCGATGTCCAGGGCCTTGCCGCAGCTGTTGCGCTTGATCAGGCTGATCATCTCGGGTGCGGCCTGGCCTTCGTCCATCAGACGGCCCACGCGCAGCACCGATTGCAGGCCCAGCGTGATCTCGGTCTGCATGTCGGCCAGCTTCTTCTGGATCAGCTGGTTCTGGGCCAGCGGGCGGCCGAATTGCATGCGGTCCACGGTGTACTGGCGGGCCGCCATCCAGCAGAACTCGGCCGCGCCGAGCGCGCCCCAGGCGATGCCGAAGCGGGCTTTGTTGAGGCAACCGAAGGGGCCCTTCAGGCCGCTGACCTTGGGCAGCAGCTGCGCCTCGGGCACGAAGACACCGTCCATCACGATCTCGCCCGTGATGCTGGCGCGCAGGCTCATCTTGCCTTCGATCTTCGGCGCGCTCAGCCCGGCCATTCCCTTTTCGAGGATGAAACCGTGGATGCTTTCCTGACCGCCGACCTGGCCATCCGGGTCTTCCTTCTTGGCCCAGACCACGAAGACGTCGGCGATCGGGCTGTTGGTGATCCACATCTTGCTGCCCCGCAGGACATAGCCGGCCACGCCGTCGCGCGTGGCGGGCTTGGCCCGCGTCAGCATGCTGGCCGGGTCACTGCCGTGGTTGGGTTCGGTCAGGCCGAAACAGCCGACCCATTCGCCGGTCGCCAGCTTGGGCAGGTACTTCTGCCGCTGCGCTTCGCTGCCGTAGGCGTGGATGGGGTGCATGACCAGGCTGCTCTGCACGCTCATGGCGCTGCGGTAGCCTGAATCGACGCGTTCCACTTCGCGCGCCACCAGGCCATAGCTGACGTGGTTCAGGCCGGCACAGCCATAGCCTTCGATGGTGCTGCCCAGCAGGCCCAGTTCGCCCATCTCGGTCATGATGCTGCGGTCGAAGGTCTCGTGCCGCGCCGCCATCAGCACCCGCGTCTGCAGCCGTTCCTGGCAGTAGCTGTGGGCGGCATCGCGCACAGCGCGCTCGTCGTCGCTGAGCTGGTTGTCGAAAAAGAAGGGGTCTTCCCAGTTGAAGCGCGTGGCCATGACTGACGTCTCCTGATAATCCGCTGAAGTGTAAGGAGTCGCGGCGCCGCCCGACCCTTGCAGGGGCACTCCAACGCAAAGGAACGTGAGCATGGGTCAGCAGGTCATCACTTTGGGCGGGGGCTGTTTCTGGTGCGTCGAAGCGGTCTTCGAGCGGGTCGACGGGGTCAGCGCGGTCGAGAACGGCTATTGCAATGGCACGGTCGTGCGCCCCAGCTACGAGCAGGTGTGCACGGGCAGGACCGGTCACAACGAAGTCGTGCGTGTGAGCTACGACGACGCGCAGATCAGCCTGCGTGAGGTGCTGGAGATCTTCTTCGTCGTGCACGACCCGACCACCCTGAACCGCCAGGGCAACGACACCGGCACCCAATACCGCAGCGGCATCTACTTCGAACGCGCTGCGGACGAGGCCGTGGCGCGCGAGGTGCTGGCCGGCTTGCAGGCTGAAATGGGCGGCCGCGTGGTGACGGAACTGCTGCCGCTGGCCAACTACAGCACGGCCGAGGCCTACCACCAGCACTACTTCGCCAACCATCCCGAGCAGGGCTATTGCGCTTTCGTGGTGGCGCCCAAGGTGGAGAAGTTCAAGCGCACCTTCAAGTCGCGCGTGCGCGCCTGACGCGCGCCACCGGGCGCCGGTGGCTCAGGACGGCAGGCCGCGGTCGACTTCCAGGTCGGGGAACAGGGTGTCCAGGCCGCGGCGCAGCAGCTGGCGGCGGCCGCGCTGGTCCACGCCCACGCCATCGAGCACCGAGAAAGCGGGCGCGCGCAGCAACCACAGGTCCACCGGTTCCTCGGCGCTTTCGACCTGGTTGCGCAGCCACTCGGCACCCGCTGCGCCGGTCAGGACGTAGAGAAAGGTGAGCTTGAGGTCGGCGAAGGCCTGGCGGGCGGCGACGCGGGCGCGGCGGTCGCCGGGCATGCCGGCGC
The DNA here is from genome assembly GCA_040400915.1 of Rubrivivax sp. Classification (GTDB taxonomy): domain Bacteria; phylum Pseudomonadota; class Gammaproteobacteria; order Burkholderiales; family Burkholderiaceae_C; genus Rubrivivax. Next base: position 61,435 of record JBBAPI010000005.1, on the reverse strand, counting down.
CGACGGTGTAGTCACGGGGAACGGTCTGGGTTTGTTGCATCACAGCGGGGCGAATTGCGAGCGCGGTGCGCGGGTGGGGAATTGGCGGTTCAAGCGCACCAGGCGGCGGTCGGCCTCGGCCTGGCTGTGCGCGACGCCGACCAGACGGAAGACTTCAGCCCGGGCATGCCAGAGTTCGCGCAGCGAGCCGCACTCGCCGATGCGCAAGCGCAGGGTCTCGGCGTCTTCGCTTTCGATATCCGACAAGGCGTTCAGGAATTCGAGGCGCACGCGCGGCAGGCGGCTCAGCGGCGGCGCTGCTTCGTGGGGCGCTGGCGCGGTCAGCCAGAACAGCAGGCGATCCCAGGCGCAGGCCGGTGCGCAGCGCAGCGACGGTGGCGGCACTTCGGCGTGCAGACCGCTGTGCGGCGACAGCGTGGTGGTCGGCCGGCCCCACAGGGCGGCGCGTCGGCGGTTCAGGGGACGTAAGGATTGCAACATCTCGGCTGTATCGGAGCAGGTTCCGAACTCTTGAGCCTGATGTTCACGCCGCAGCCCCCCGACCCAAGCCGGAAGTAGCGGCGTCTTGGGGTGCCAGTTTTCGGGAAGGGAAACCGCGACAGCGGGGCGGCCGCACCCAGCGTCAACGCCGGGGGCCTTCCTCGGCGGCGTTCAGACCGCGCCGAAGGTCGCTTTGCGCTGCGCGGTGTAGGCCCACCAGGGGCGCGGTTCGGCGCCGGCCATGAAGTCGGTGGCGGCCATGAAGGTGTCCAGCACACAGGGGTCGTGCCGCTTGCCGGTCAGGGTGCACAGGCGGCGGTAGAGCGCCAGGGCGTCGGCACCCAGCAGGTCTGCGGGGTGCTGCACGCCGATCAGGCGCAGGTCGGCGGCGATCGAAGGCCCGATGTTGGGCAGTTGCTCGAGTTGCTGGCATTCGGCCGCCGCACGGGCCTTGCGCGGCGGCAGGGCCCGGGGCGGGTGCATCTTGGGTGAGGGTGTCAGCCAGGCCGCCATGGCTACATCAGCATGGTGTTGCGGATCAGGCCGACGGCCACGCCTTCGAGTTCGAAGTCTTCGGTGTCTGGCGCCACGAAGATGGTCTTGAAGTCGGGGTTTTCGGCCAGCAGTTCGATACCCTTGGCGGTGCGGCGCAGGCGCTTGACGGTGACGTCGTCGCCCAGTCGGGCGACCACGATCTGGCCGTTCTTGGCGTCTTTGGCCTTCTGCACGGCCAGCAGGTCGCCGTCGAGGATGCCGGCGTCGCGCATGCTCATGCCGCGCACTTTCAACAGGTAGTCGGGGCGGCGGGCAAACATCGAGGCTTCCATCAGGAAACTCTGGTCGATGTGTTCCTGGGCCAGGATCGGGCTGCCGGCTGCCACGCGCCCGACCAGCGGCAAGGTCAGCTGCGCCAGATTGGGCAGCGGCAGCATGTACTGCTTGCCGAAGGGGGCCAGCCGGGCCTCGGCCAGCGCCTTCAATGTGTCAGACTTCAAACGGATGCCGCGCGAGGTGCCGCCGACCAATTCGATGACGCCTTTGCGCGCCAGGGCCTGCAGGTGTTCTTCGGCGGCATTGGCCGACTTGAAACCCAGTTCGGCGGCGATCTCGGCGCGCGTGGGCGGGGCGCCGGTGCGTTCGATGGCACTTTGCACCAGATCGAGGATCTGCTGTTGGCGGGCGGTGAGCTTCGGGCTTTCGTCCATCGGTAGGGGTCGCACGGGGCGATCAGGGCACTGGCCATTTATCCAGTCACTGTATTTTCATCCATAAAACGTCGCATGCCAAGTGTTGAGCACCCGGCCGCCCCCGGCACCACCGTGATCCTGGGTACGGGCGGCACCATCGCGGGGACCGCCGCCAGCGCCGTCGACAGCCTGCACTACCGGTCGGCAGAGCTGGGTGTGTCGGCGCTGGTGGCGGCGTTGCCGGCGCTGCGCGGGCTGCCGCTCGAAACCGAGCAGGTGGCGCAGATCGACAGCAAGGACATGTCGGCCGCCGTCTGGCAACTGCTGGCGCATCGCGCGGCGGTTCACCTGGCGCGGCCTGAGGTGACCGGTGTAGTGGTCACCCACGGCACCGACACCCTGGAGGAAACCGCCTACTTTCTGCACCGCGTGCTGGCCCCGGCCAAGCCGCTGGTGCTGACCGCGGCGATGCGCCCGGCCACGGCCCTGCAGGCCGACGGCCCGCAGAACCTGCTGGACGCCGTGACGCTGGCCCGCCACGCCGAGGCCCGCGGCGCGCTGGTGGTGGTGGCCGGGCAGGTCTACCTGGGCAGCGACATCCGCAAGGCCCACACCCACAGGCTGGATGCCTTCGAGTCCGGTGCGGGTGGCGTGCTGGCGGTCATCGAAGACGGCCAGCTGCGCCGCTTCCGGGCCTGGCCGGTGGCCGTGCCGCTGGGCCTGGCGGCCATCAGCCCGGCCGTCGCGGCATGGCCCCGCGTGGAGATCGTGCTGAACCACGCCGGCAGCGACGGCAGGCTGGTCGATGCCCTGCTGGCGCAGGGCCTGCAAGGCCTCGTCGTGGCCGGCACCGGCAACGGCACGCTGGGGACCGGTCTCGAAGCAGCTGCGCTGCGTGCGCAGGCCGCCGGCGTGCGCGTGCTGCGCGCCAGCCGCTGTGCCCACGGCGCCGTGCTGGGTGATGTCGGTGCGCTGCCCGGCGGCGGCGAGCTCAGTGCCGTGCAGTGCCGCGTCGAACTGCTGCTGCAGGGCTTGCTGGCCGGTTCGCGCTGAACCGGGGGTGAGACCTGCGCGGCGCGCCGAGCAGGGCCAGCCCGGGCGGCCCGTCAGACCACGGTCAGCGTGACGTCGATGTTGCCGCGCGTGGCGTTCGAATACGGGCAGACCTCGTGCGCCGTGGCCACCAGTTGCTCGGCGGCGGCCTTGTCCATGCCGGGCACGGTGATGGCCATCGCCACGGCGATGCCGAAGGCGCCGGGCTTGCCGGTCATCGGGCCGATGGACACCTGGGCTTGAACCGAGACATCGGCGGCCAGCGCGATCTTCTGGCGTGCCGCAACCGCTTTCATTGCGCCGATGAAACAGGCCGAGTAGCCGGACGCGAACAGCGCTTCCGGGTTGGCGCCGACGCCGCCCGAGCCACCCAGTTCCTTGGGCGTCACCAACGCCAGCTTGATCGCGCCGTCGCTGGATTCGGTGGTGCCGGTGCGGCCGCCGGTGGAGGTGGCGTGGGCGGTGTAGATCGCTTGGTCGATGGCCATGGTGGTGTCGCTTTCGGGTGTGAACAGTAACTTCGATCAGGGCCGGCAGCTTGCAGGCCACGCGGGGTGGCTGGCCGCTTCAGCCGGCGGCGTTGATCGCTTCGATTTCCGATTGCAACACCAGCCAGCGCTCTTCCAGCGTCGTGACCTCGGCGGCAATGTGGTTGAGCCGGCGGCCGGCCTCGGCCATGGCGCCGGGCGAGCGCTTGCCGGCGCTGAGCTGGGCTTCGAGCTCGGTCTTCTCGCCGCCCAGCTTGCTCAGCCGGGCGTCGATGTCCTGGACTTCCACGCGCAGCGGCCGGGTCTGGTTGGCGATCAGCGAACGCGAGCGGGCGGCGTCCTTGCGGTCGTCGCGCGGGACCGAACCGCTTTTGGCGGTCGTCGAGGCGGCCCCCTTGGCATTGCCGCCCTTGGCGACATAGGCCGGCGCGGCGGGCAGTTCAGACACCGGTGCACCCGCCGCCTTGGGTGGGTCGGGCAGCGGCTGGCCCCGGGCGGCAGCGCGCGAGACGTCGAGCAACCACTTCTGGTAGTCGTCCAGGTCGCCGTCGAAAGGCTGCACCTGGCCTTTGGCGACGAGCCAGAACTCGTCGCAGGTTTCGCGCAGCAAAGCGCGGTCGTGGCTGACCAGCATCACCGTGCCTTCGAATTCGTTCAGCGCCATCGACAGCGCTTCGCGCGTGGTCAGGTCCAGGTGGTTGGTCGGCTCGTCCATCAGCAGCAGGTTGGGGCGCTGCCAGACCAGCATGGCCAGCACCAGCCGCGCCTTTTCGCCGCCACTGAGCGTGCCGACCGCCTGCTGCACCATCGCGCCCGCGAACTTGAAGCGGCCCAGGAAGTCGCGCAGTTCCTGTTCGCGACCGGGTGGGCCGACATCGCGCGCCAACCGCACCATGTGCATCAGCGGGCCGTCGTCCAGGCTCAGCACGTCGAGTTCCTGCTGCGCGAAGTAGCCGATGACCAGGCCCTTGCCTTCGGTGGCGTGGCCGCCCAGCGGCGCCAGGGCCTTGGCGATGGTCTTGACCAGCGTCGATTTGCCCTGGCCGTTGGCGCCCAGGATGCCGATGCGCTGGCCGGCCAGCACGCTGCGGCTGAAGTCCTTGACGATGGCGGTGTGGCCGTAGCCGCAGGCCAGCCGGTCGAAGCTCAGCATCGGGTTGGGCAGGCTCAGCGGCTCGCGGAATTCGAACTGGAAGTCGCTGCTGGTCAGCACCGGCGCCAGCTTTTCCATGCGCGCCAGCGCCTTGACGCGGCTCTGCGCCTGCTTGGCTTTGCTGGCCTTGGCCTTGAAGCGGTCGATGAACTTCTGCAGGTGGTTGATGCGGTCCTGCTGCTTGCCGAAGGCGGCCGCCGCCAGCGTCATGCGTTCGGCGCGCATCTCCTCGAAAGCGCTGTAGTTGCCGCCATAGCGCGTCAGGGTCTGCTCGTCCAGGTGGACGGTGACGCGGGTGATGGCGTCGAGGAATTCGCGGTCGTGGCTGATGATCAGCAGCAGGCCATCGAAGCGTTTCAGCCAGGCTTCCAGCCAGACCAGCGCGTCGAGGTCCAGGTGGTTGGTGGGCTCGTCGAGCAGCAGCAGTTCGGCCGGGCACATCAGCGCACGCGCCAGTTGCAGGCGCATGCGCCAGCCGCCCGAAAAGCTGTTGACCGGCGCGTCCAGCTGTTCGTTCTTGAAGCCCAGGCCGAGCAGCAAGGCCTGCGCGCGGGCCGGTGCGTCGAAGGCGCCGGCTTCGTCCAGGGCCATGTGGGCGTGGGCCATGGCGTTGCCGTCGCCGCTGGCTTCGGCGGCCTGCAATTCGGCCTGTGCGGCCACCAGCGGCAGGTCGCCCTGCAGCACGAAGTCGGTGGCGCCGTCCTCGGTCTCGGGCATCTCCTGCGCGACTTCACCGACGCGCCAGCGCGGCGGAATTTCCACCTCGCCGCTGTCGGCCTGCAGGCGGTTGGTCATCAACGAAAACAGGCTGGACTTGCCGGCGCCGTTGCGCCCGATCAGGCCGACCTTTTCACCGGGCTGCAGCGTGACGTTGGCGTTCTGCAGCACGACCTTGACGCCGCGCCGCAGCGTGATGTTGCGCAGCGTGATCAAGCCAGTTGCTCCCGCGTCAGCAAGAGCACGCTGTCGTCGCCGGCGCTGGTGGGCAGCCACACGGGCAGCAGGCGCGGGAAGGCCTTTTCGAAATGCTCGCGTTCATTGCCGACTTCCAGCACCAGCACGCCTTCGTCATTGAGGCGGCGCGCGACGTTGCGCAGCAGGTCGCGGATGAAATCCATGCCGTCGCTGCCGCCGTGGACGTTGCCGTCCAGCGCCAGTGCCGGTTCGGCGAGGAATTCGGGGGGCAGCAGGTTCATCGAGTCGCGATTCACGTAAGGCGGGTTGCAAAGGATCAGGTCGTAGGTGCCGGGTGCGGCGGCCAGGCCGTCGCCAGCGGCCAGCGTGATGCGGCCCTGCAGGCCGTGGCGCTGCACATTCAGCGCGGCCACAGCCAGGGCGTCGGCCGAGATGTCGGTGGCCCGCACCTGGACCTCGGGCCAGGCCAGCGCGGCCAGAACGGCCAGGCTGCCGTTGCCGGTGCACAGGTCCAGCACGCGGCGGGTGTGGGCTGAGAGCCAGGCGTCCAGCGTGCCGTCCATCAGCGGTTCGGCAATCAGCGAGCGCGGCACGATGACCCGTTCGTCGACCGTGAAAGCCACGCCCTGCAGCCAGGCTTCGCCTGTCAGGTAGGCGGCGGGCTTGCGGGTGGCGATGCGCTGGCCGATGAGGGCGCTGACGTGCGCGATCTCGGCGTCGGTCAGCACGCGCAGGGCGTGGTCGTCCAGGGCGTCCAGCGGCAGGTCCAGGCGCCACAGCACCAGCCAGGCGGCCTCGTCGAAGACGTTGGTGGTGCCGTGGCCCAAGGCCACGCCGGCCGCTTCCAGTTCGCTGGCGGCTTGCTCGATGAGCTCGATGAGGTTCATGCCCGGCCGCCGTTCAACGGGGCACCGGCCACAGGGGCATGGCGGGCGCCGCCGGGTCGGGGCGCACATCGATGGTCAATTCGGTGTAGACGGCGGCATCGGATTCGTCCGTCTTGGGCGAGATGCGCGAGCTGGGTGTCATGTCGTTCTGCAGGCGCCACAGCAGGTTGGTCGGTGAATCGGCGTATTGCAGGCCCTCGTCGCGGGTGACCACGCCGTCGGTGATCAGCCGAGCGATGTCCTGCTCGAAGCTCTGCGAGCCTTCAGCCAGCGACTTTTCCACCGCTTCCTTCACGCCGGGCAGGTCGCCCTTGGCGATCAGTTCGCCCACCAGCTTGGTGTTCAGCAGCACCTCGACGGCCGGAATTCGCTTGCCGGCCTGTGAGCGCAACAGGCGCTGCGAGACGATGGCGCGCAGTCCCGAGGACAGGTCGGACAGCAGCGTGGCGCGCGACTCGGGCGTGTAGAACGACAGGATGCGGCCCAGTGCGTGGTAACTGTTGTTGGCGTGCAGGGTGGCCATCACGAGGTGGCCTGACAGGGCATAGCTGATCGCTGCCGTCATCGTTTCGCGGTCACGGATCTCGCCGATGAGGATGCAGTCGGGGGCCTGCCGCAGCGCGTTCTTCAGCGCCACCTGCAGGCTCTGCGTGTCGCGACCCACTTCGCGCTGGTTGATGATGCTCTTCTTGTTGGTGAAGAGGAATTCGATCGGATCCTCGATGGTCAGGATGTGCCCGGTCATCTGCTGGTTGCGCCATTCGAGCATGGCGGCCAGCGTGGTGCTCTTACCTGCACCCGTGGCGCCGACCATCAGGATCAGCCCGCGCTTTTCGGTCACCAGCTGCGACAGCAGCGGCGGTACGCCCAGCGCCTCGAGCGACGGGATGTCCACCGGCACGCAGCGGATCACCGCCGCTATGCTGCCGCGCTGCTTGAAGGCCGACAGCCGGAAGCTGCCGACGCGCGGCACGGCGATGCCGACATTCAGTTCGCCGGTGTCGTCGAGTTCTTCCAGCTGCTGCGGCGCGAGCATTTCCGCGAGCAATTGACGCGTCTGCTGCTGGCCCAGCAGCTGGTCGGACAACTGCAGGATCTGCCCGTTGATCTTGATCTGGATGGGCATGTTGGCCGACAGGTAGACGTCGGACGCACCCTTCTCCGCCATCAGGCGCAAGACGCGTTCGAGGTTGTTGGCCATGCTGGATACGCCCTCTAGATCGCTGCGACTGGCAAGGTCAGGCTCGCAGCAGGTCGTTGATGCTGGTCTTGCTGCGCGTCTGCGCGTCGACGCGCTTGACGATGATGGCGGCGTACAGGCTGTAGGCCTGGCCGTTGGCGGCGGTCTTGGGCAGGTTGCCACTGACGACGACCGAGCCGCTGGGCACGCGGCCGTAGCTGGTTTCACCCGTCTCGCGGTTGAAGATCGGCGTGCTCTGGCCCAGGTACACGCCCATGCCCAGCACCGAGTTTTCTTCGACGATCACGCCTTCGACGACTTCGCTGCGCGCACCGATGAAGCAGTTGTCTTCGATGATCGTCGGGTTGGCCTGCAGCGGTTCCAGCACGCCGCCGATGCCGACGCCACCCGACAGGTGCACGTTCTTGCCGATCTGCGCGCAACTGCCGACCGTGGCCCAGGTGTCGACCATGGTGTTTTCGCCGACGTAGGCGCCAATGTTCACGTAGCTGGGCATCAGCACCGCGCCCTTGGCGATGAAGCTGCCGCGCCGCGCCACGGCCGGCGGCACGACGCGCACACCACTGGCCCGCATCTGCGCTTCGTCGAGGTGGGCGAACTTGGTCGCCACCTTGTCGAAGAAGCCCAGTTCACCGGCCCGCATGATCTTGTTGTCGTTCAGGCGGAAGCTCAGCAGCACGGCCTTCTTGACCCATTGGTTCACCGTCCAGTTGCCCACACCGAGGCGTTCGGCCACGCGCAGGCGGCCGCCGTTCAACTCGGAGATGGTTTGCTCGACAGCCTCGCGCACTTCGGGGGCGTTGACGGCCGATATTTCGGCGCGGGCTTCCCACGCGAGATCGATGATTTGCTGCAGTTCTTGGGTGCTGGACATCAAGGGCTTTCGAGAGGACGGGACAACAGGTCGGTGGCATACGCAGCAATGCGCTGGGCCGCCTCGAGGCATTCGGCCACCGGGGCGACCAGGGCCATGCGGATGCGGCCCGTGCCGGGATTGGGCGGGGTGTGTCCGGCAACGCTGCGCGCCAGCAGGCTGCCCGGCAGAACCGCCACATTGTATTGAGCCAGCAGGCCGCGGGCCCATTCGATGTCGTTCTGCGGCCGGGCAGCGGGCCAACCGGCCGCGTGGGCCGGGGCGCGGAGACCGGCCCACAGGTAGAAAGCGGCATCGGGCAGCTGCACGTCCATCACGCCGGCCAGCAGCGGCGTCACCTGGGTGAATTTGGCCCGGTAGAGGTCGCGGTTGGCCACCACGTGGGCTTCGTCGTTCCAGGCCGCGATGCTGGCCCGCTGCACCATGCCGCCCATCGCGCTGCCATGGTAGGTGCGGTACAGCAGGAAGGCCTTGACGATGTCGCGGTCACCGGCCACGAAGCCCGAGCGCAGGCCGGGCACGTTGCTGCGCTTGGACAGGCTGGTCAGCGCGATCAGGTTCTTGAAATCGTCGCGGCCCAGCGCCTGGGCGGCCTGCAGCGCACCCAGCGGCGGCTCGTCGCGGAAGTAGATCTCGGAATAACACTCGTCGCTGGCGATGACGAAGCCGTGGCGTTCGCTCAGTTCGAACAGCTGCGCCCATTCAGACAGCGGCATCACCGCCCCGGTCGGGTTGCCGGGTGTGCAGACGTAGAGCAGCTGCGTTCTGGCCCAGGTGGCCGCGTCCACCGCGCCCCAGTCGGCGGCAAAATTCCGCGCCGGGTCGCTGGGCACGAAGACCGTTTGCGCGCCGCCCAGCAGGGCTGCGCCCTCATAGATCTGGTAGAACGGATTCGGGCAGACCACCGTGGCGCCGGGCCGCGACGGGTCCAACACCGTCTGCGCCAGCGCGAACAGCGCTTCGCGTGTGCCGTTCACCGGCAGCACCTGTGTGGCGGCGTCCAGCGTCACGCCGTAGCGGCGCTGCACCCAGCCGGCGATGGCCCCGCGCAAGGCCGCTTCGCCTTGCGTGGACGGGTAGGCGGACAGCGCGGGCAGCGCACGCAGCAGCGCTTCTTCGATCAGGGCCGGTGTGGCGTGCTTGGGTTCGCCGATGCCCAGGCTGATGGGCTTGAAGTCGGGGTTGGGGACGATGTCCTGCGTCAGCTCGCGCCAGCGTTCGAAAGGGTAGGGGTGCAGGCGCGACAGCAGAGGGTTCATGCCGGCGGATTATCCCGGAGGCGAGTCCCCCGCCGCGCTCATGCTGTGGCCAGCCTGAAGCCCGCCACCACCTGCACCAGTTCCTGGGCCTGGGCACTCAGGCTTGCGGCGGCGGCGGCGCTTTGTTCGACCAAGGCCGCGTTGCGCTGCGTGGCCGCGTCCATCTGGCTCATCGACGAGCCGACCTGGGCCACCCCCGTGCTCTGTTCGCGACTGGCCGCGCTGATCGCACCCATGATGGCCGTCACCCTGGCAATCGACACCACCACCTCGCCCATCGTGCGGCCGGCCTCGTCCACCTGCAAGGTCCCTTGCTCGACCCGGTCGACGCTGGCCGCGATCAGGCGCTTGATCTCGCGTGCCGCGTCGGCGCTGCGCTGGGCCAGGCTGCGCACTTCGCTGGCCACCACGGCAAAGCCACGGCCTTGTTCACCGGCTCTGGCCGCTTCCACCGCCGCGTTCAAGGCCAGGATGTTGGTCTGAAAGGCGATGCCGTCGATGACACCGATGATGTCGGCAATCTTGCGCGAGCTCTCGGTGATGCCGCCCATGGTCAGCACCACCCGGGCCACGGCTTCACCGCCGAGCCGCGCCACGTCGCTGGCGCTTTTGGCGAGGGTGTCGGCCTCGCCGGCGCTGGCTGCGTTCTGCTGGACCGTGCTGCCCAGTTCTTCCATCGATGCCGAGGTTCGCTGGATGGCGCTGGCCTGCTGCTCGGTGCGGCTGGACAGGTCGAGATTGCCTTGCGCGATCTCGCTGCCGGCACTGGCCACGCGTTCGGAACCCTCGCCGGTGGCCACCACGCGCGACAGGCTGTGCTGCATGTGTTGCAGGCAGGCCATCAGGCTGGTGCTGTCGCCTGCGCGCAGGCGGATGGGCGTGCTGAGGTCGCCATCGGCCACCGCTCGGGCTAGCCGGGCGGCCATCGCGGGTTCGCCGCCCAACTGCTTTTTCAGGCTGGCGGTGATCAGGGCCGACAGCGCCAGGCCGATGGCCAGGGCCGCCGCGACCAACCCCAGCGTCCACCAGCGTGCCACGGTGTAGACCGCACTGGCCTTGTCGGCCGCCTGCCTGCCGCCTTCGAAACTGAAAGCACTCAGTGCGTCGATGGCGGCCACCGCCTCGTCGGCGGCCATCTTGGCCGCGCCGTCGCCGACGTCGCGCGCATCGTCGGACTTGCCGGCATTGCCCAGGTCCAGCACCTTCTTGGCGGTGGCCTGGTACTCGGTCCATTTGCCCGCAAAGGCGGCGGCCAGCTTGCGCTCTTCGTCGCTGGACAAGAGCTTGGCGTGCTCGGCCTGGTGCAGGCCGACGTTGGCGCCCACCGTCTTCAGCTTGTCTTCGTATTCGCTGCGGTAGCTGGCATCGGCGGCGTGGGCATGCTTGACTTCCAGTTCGCGGAATTCCAGCAGGGCCATCCGGGCGGAACTGAGGTGGCCCACGCTGGGCAACCACTTCTCGGCCAGTTCGGCCGAGGTGCTGTTGACGCGCGTCAGGTTGAAGACGCCCGCCGCGCCCAGCACGACCGTCAGGCTGATCACCACGCCGAAGGCCAGCATGAGTCGCGCACCGATGGTCATGCTGGCGAACCCGTCCAGAGCGTTTTGGCGCAGTTTCATGGCTTCTTTCTGCAAGCGGCCGGGGCCGCGCTGGCTGCGCCGCACGGGCGGCGCCCGGGGTTCACTTCTTGAAGCCGACGTAGCTCACGCCGATGACTTTGCCGCCTGCGTCCTTGACGGGGTTGTAGCAAGCGTCGAAGGGCGTGCCCAGCACGTCGACCTGGCCGCAAAAGGACTCGCCTTTGGACACGGCTTCATAGGCCTTGGCCTTGGCCAGCGCCGTGCCCACGCCGCGCTTGCCTTCGGGCGTCAGCACGTTGGTGCTGACACGGATGAAGTCGTCGCCTTCCTTCACGAACACCGTGGCCGTGGCGCCGGTGCTCTTCTTGATCTCGTCCACCACGTCGTAGTTGTTGTTGATCTTGCGCGCGCCGAAGTACAGGCCGGACACCGACTTTTCGCCAGCCTTGTCGGTGCCGTCCAGCTTGGGCGCGCCGATCTTGCCCAGGCGGGCGTCCAAGGCGGCGATGGCGGCCTTGGGGTCGTTGTTGGCGTGGGCGAAGGGCGCGCAGAGCATCAGGGCGGTGGCGGCGGTAATGAGCAGGTGTTTCATGGTGGGTCCTCTGGCCGGGGGTTGCGGGGCGAAGGGGGGCGCGGGCGGATGGCGCCTGTTTGTCGCCCTCCACCGGGATGTCGGCCCCGTTGCCATGGCCTTGATGTCCTGCCCGTCCCGACCACCGTGTCAAATTGCCCAAACGGTGTCAAAAAGTGTGGCGGCCGTCCACATCGGCAGCGCGGTCGGTCAGATCCGACCGGCGCAGCCTGGCGCCCCGCACCGGCAGGCCAGCCGGCCTTCGTGGTGGGTGGGGCCGTAGTTCACGGTGATCTCGTCGCCGGCCGCGATGGCTTGCAGCGCATAGAACTCGACACGCCCGTTGCGGATGCACAGCCGCGCGTTGGGCTGGCAGCTGTGGTTGGTGTAGCGCATGGGGTCGGCCGACTTCGTGAAGTCGATGGCCTTCTTGTCCGACAGCTCGACGATCATGATGCGCTCGCTGCGCGTGGCACGGATGCGCGCCTGCTCGACGCTGATGCTCTCGCCGCGGATCTCGCCGATCTTCAGCCGCGCCGGTATGGCCTGGGCCGCGAAGGCGCCCCTGCCGTCGATGGCGCTGGCCTGCACATCGACAGCGAACTTCTGGTAGGCGGGCCGACCGGCTGGCGTCACCGGCAGGACGGCCGGTGGCGCCACAAGGGGCCGGCTGCGCAACTGCGCCATCAGGCGCCCGGCAAGATCACCTGGGGTTGCTGCTTCCAGCCCTTTTTGCGGTGTTCGACGGTGACGAAGCAGCGGATGCCGCCGCGCACATACCAGTCGGCGTGCAGGCGGATGAAGCGCGGCTGGATGGCGGCCACGATGTCGCTGACGATGGCGTTGCTGACTTTCTCGTGGAAGGCGCCTTCGTTGCGAAAGCTCCAGAAGTACTGCTTCAGGCTTTTCGTTTCGACGCACAGCTGGTCGGCCACGACGTCGATGGTGAAGTGGGCGAAGTCGGGCTGGCCGGTCAGCGGGCACAGGCAGGTGAACTCGGGCACGTCGAAACGGATGACGTAGTCGCGCTCGGGCGCCGGATTGGGGAAGACCTGCAGGTCTTTGCTCGGGGCCGACGGCGGAACGGCCGGTGCACTGCGTTGGTTGAGGAGGGGCTTGCGGGCCATGCTGTGCTTTCCTTGGGCCGGGCGGCCTGGGCGTTTCTGAGGGGGAGCGATGCTATCATCCCAGCCGCTTCGCGCCCCGCACCAGGGCGCATTTTTCTATTCAAATCAAGCACTTGCGCGCGGGCCGGCGGTTGCAGAACCGGGTCTTGCCGATGCCACAAGCGGACGATGCGCCTCACACAGATCAAGCTCTCGGGCTTCAAGAGTTTCGCTGAACCCACCACCTTCCAGCTGCCCGGGCAGCTGGTCGGCGTGGTAGGGCCCAACGGCTGCGGCAAGAGCAACATCATGGACGCCGTGCGCTGGGTGCTGGGCGAGAGCAAGGCCAGCGAGCTGCGCGGCGAAAGCATGCAGGACGTGATCTTCAGTGGCAGCGGCAACCGCAAGCCGGCCAGCCGGGCCAGCGTCGAACTGGTCTTCGACAACACCCTGGCGCGCGTCGGTGGCCAGTGGAACGCCTTCGCCGAGATTGCCGTCAAGCGCACGCTGACCCGCGATGGCACCAGCAGCTACTTCATCAACAACCAGCCGGTGCGCCGGCGCGACGTGCAGGACGTGTTCCTCGGCACCGGCCTGGGGCCACGGGCCTACGCCATCATCGGCCAGGGCACCATCAGCCGCATCATCGAAAGCCGGCCCGAGGAACTGCGTCTGTTCCTGGAAGAAGCCGCCGGCGTCAGCAAGTACAAGGAACGCCGCCGCGAGACCGAGAACCGGCTCAAGGACACGCGCGAAAACCTAACCCGTGTCGACGACATCCTGCGTGAGCTGAACAGCAATCTGGCCAAGCTGGAAAGCCAGGCCGCGGTGGCCGCCCAGTACCGCACGCTGCAAGACCAGGGCACCTTGAAGCTGCACCAGTTGTGGTTCCTCAAGCACCGTGACGCGGCCAGCGAGGAAATGCGCGTGAAGACGGCCGCGAGCCAGGCGGTCAACGCCCTGGAAGCGCGCCTGGCCGACCTGCGCCACGTCGAAGCCGAACTGGAAAACGTGCGCCAGGCGCACTACAGCGCCAACGACGAACTGCACGTCCGTCAGGGCCAGCTGGCCGAAGCAGCGCTGGAAGTCAGCCGGCTGGAAGAACGCATCCGCTACGTCGTGGAAGGGCGCCAGCGCGCCGAAGCCCGGCTGGCCGAACTGAAGCTGCAGAACGAGACCTGGGCGCAACGCCAGGCGACGGCCGATGTCGAACTGGACGACATCGCCGCGCAGATCGAAGGCGCCGACGAGCAGGCCGGCGTGCTGGCCGCGCAGGCCGAAGAGCAGGCGATGGAACTGCCCACGCTGGAGGACGCGGTGCGCGCCCGGCAGGCCACGGCCAACCAGCAGCGCGCGCAGGTGGCGCAGGTGCAGCAGCAGATCCAGGTGCTGGCCGCCGACAGCCGCAACATCGAAGAGCAGTCGCGCGGGCTGAAGGGCCGGCGCGAGCGGCTGGTCGGTGAACGCCAGGGCTTGCAGGCGCCCGACCTGGCCCGGCTCGACGCCTTGCGGCTGCAGGAGGCCGCCGCCACCGAGAGCCACGAAGTGGCCGACGCGCGGCTGCACGAGCTGTCAGAACAGGTGCCCACGCTGGATGAACAGCGCCGCGCCGCCCAGGCCACGGTGAACCGCGAATCGGGCAAGCTGGCCGATATCGGTGCCCGCCTGGAAGCGCTGCGCGCGCTGCAGGAGAAGGTGCAGACCGAAGGCAAGCTCAAGCCCTGGCTGGAACGCCACGGCCTGACCGGCCTGCAGGGCTTGTGGACCAAGATCCACATCGAACCCGGTTGGGAACCCGCACTGGAAGGGGCCCTGCGCGAGCGGATGACCGCGCTGGCCGTGGGCCGCCTGGACACCGTGCGCGCCTTCGTCGCCGACGCGCCGCCGGCCAAGCTGGCTTTCTATGCGCCGCCTGCCGGCGGCACGTCAGGCTCGTCAGCCCCGCACGCCACGCTGCCGCGGCTGAGCGAACTGCTGCGCCTGGGCGATGACGGCCTGAAGGCGCTGCTGGCCGATTGGCTGGACGGCATCTACACCGCCCCGTCCATCGACGACGCGATGGCCCAACGGGCGCAACTGGCGCACGGCGAAGTCATCATGACGCGCGAAGGGCATGCCGTCGGCCAGCACGCCGTGGCCTTCTACGCGCCCGACAGCGAACAGGCCGGCATGCTGGCCCGCGCGCAGGAGATCGAAAACCTCGACCGCCAGCAGCGCGCCCAGGCGCTGATCGCCGACGACAGCAGGACCGCCTCGGTTCGTCTCGAATCGGCCTACACCGATGCCAGCCAGCGCCTGTTGGTGGCGCGCCGCGAAGCCACCGAAGCGCAGAACCGCGCGCACGGCCTGCATGTCGAGCTGCTGCGCCTGAGCCAGCAGGCCGAAGCCGCCACCTCGCGCCGCGAACAGCTGAGCGAAGAGCTGGGCGAGATCGACGCGCAGCTGGAAGCCCTGGAAGAGCGCAAGGCCACGGGCGAGGCGCGCTTCGAGGAACTGGACATCGCGCTGGCCAACACGCAGGAGCGCCACGCCGACCTGGAAGACGGCGTGATCGCGGCGGAGCGCACCCTGTCCGACGCGCGCGAGCAGCAGCGCGCGCTGGAACGCCAGGCCCAGGAAGCGCGCTTCCAGGCGCGCGCGCTGGCGGCGCGGCGCGACGAACTGACACGCAGCATCGAGACCGCCGCCGCGCAGGTGGCGGCCAATGCGCAGGCCGGTGAGCAGCTGCAACTGGAACTGGGCAATTTCAACGACCAGGCCGCCTCGGCCGGCCTGCAGACCGCGCTGGCGCTGAAGCTGGACCGCGAACAGGCGCTGGGCCAGGCCCGCAGCCTGTACGACGACCTGAGCGCGCAGTTGCGCCGTGCCGACGAGGCCAAGCTGGGCTTCGAGCGCAGCCTGCAACCCTTGCGCGACGAGATCACCAAGCTGCAACTGGAGCAGCAGGCTGCGCAGCTGGGCGGTGCGCAATACCTGGAACAACTGGTCGCCGCCGCCGTCGATTTCGAGGCCCTCAGCAAGACCATCGAAGACGGCGCGGTGAAGCTCTGGGGGCTGCAGACCGAGATCGACCGCATCACGAAGGAGATCAACGGCCTGGGCGCAGTGAACCTGGCCGCGCTGGACGAACTGAGCGCGTCGCGCGAACGCAAGACCTTCCTCGACGCGCAGAACGCCGACCTGGCCGAGGCCATCCAGACCCTGGCCGACGCCATCCACAAGATCGACCTCGAGACGCGCGACCTGCTGGCTTCCACCTTCAACCAGGTCAACGCGCATTTCGGCCTGATGTTCCCCAAACTCTTCGGTGGCGGCAACGCACGGCTGGTGATGACGGGCACCGAGATTCTCGATTCCGGCGTGCAGGTCATGGCCCAGCCGCCGGGCAAGAAGAACAGCACCATCCATCTGCTGAGCGGCGGCGAAAAGGCGCTGACGGCGATTGCGCTGGTCTTCGCCATCTTCCAGCTCAACCCTGCGCCGTTCTGCCTGCTGGACGAGGTGGACGCACCACTGGACGACGCCAACACCGAGCGTTACCGCAACCTGGTCACCGAGATGAGCAAGGGCACGCAGTTTCTCTTCATCAGCCACAACAAGATTGCGATGGAAATGGCCCAGCAGCTCATCGGTGTGACGATGCAGGAGCAGGGCGTTTCGCGCATCGTCGCGGTCGACATGGAATCGGCACTCAGCCTGGCCGAGGCCGCATGACGCTGACCACCGCGCTGTCCCTGCTGGGCCTGCTGGTGCTGGGCCTGCTGGCGCTGCAGCTGTGGTGGGGCACGCGGCGCCGGCAGCGGCAGGTGGCAGCCGACAGCGTGCTGAACGGGGAACGTACCGAGCCGCAACTGGGTGGCGATGCTGGCGCCCCAGGCTCCGCCGACGCCGCTGCGGCAGCCGATGGCGGCACGCTGCCTGGCGACTCTGCTGCCGATGGCGGGGTCAACCCAGGCAGCCCGGCTACCGTCACCCTGCGCACACCGGCGCGCCGGGTGCCGCGGCTGGACGCCCTCATCGACGCCATCGTGCCGCTGGCCGTCGAGTCGCCGATCACCGGCGAACTGGCCTTGGCCCATCTGCCGCCCTCGCGCCGCGCCGGCAGCAAGCCCTTCTACATCGAAGGCCTGGACGCCGAGAGCGGCACCTGGGAAGTCCTGGCCGCCGGCCGTCGCTACGGCGAACTGCAGGCCGGTCTGCAACTGGCCAGTCGCAGCGGACCGCTCAACGAGATCGAGTACAGCGAATTCATGCAGAAGCTGCAGGCCTACGCCGAAGCGGTGGGCGCCAGCATCGACGGTTCCAACGCCCCCGACATGCTCGAGGTGGTGGCCCGCGCGCGCGAACTCGACGGCCTGACCGCGCCGCTGGACGCGCAATTGACCGTCACCCTGCGCACCAACGGCGTGGCCTGGTCGGTGAGCTATGTGCAGCAGGTGGCGGCGCGCCTGGGCTTCGTGCCGGGCGCGGTGCCGGGACGGCTGGTGCTGCCTTCCGGAGAAGAAGGCGCACCGCCGATGCTGGTGCTGGCCGTGGACGCGCAGGCGGCCTTGGCCGAAGACCCGCAGGCCAGCGCCATCCGGGACTGCACGCTGACGCTGGACGTGCCCCAGACGCCCGCCGCCAAGGAGCCCTTTCCGGCCTGGCATCTGGCCGCCCGCCAGTTGTCCGACGACCTGGACGCGGCCCTCGGTGACGACCAGGGGCAGCCCATCAGCCTGCAGGCTTTTGCCGACATCGGCCAGGAATTGAATGGCCTGTACGCGCGACTCGAAGCCCTGGACCTTCCGGCCGGTTCGGTCGCTGCGCGGCGCCTGTTCAGCTGAACGGGGCGGGCGGCAGGGCGGCGAGCAGCTCGGCCGAGTGGACGCACCAGCCGACGATGGCGCCCTGCGCCGTCAGCATGTCCAGCGCCACGCGCTTGAACTCGGGGAAATAGCTGTCGGTGGCGTCCTTGACGACGATGCAGGTGTAACCGCGGTCGTTGGCCTCGCGCATGCTGGTCTGCACACAGACCTCGGTGGTCACTCCGGTGAAGACCAGGTGGCTGATGCCGGCGGCCTGCAGCCGGGCGTGCAGGCCCTCTTTTTGACCGTCCTGCAGGCAGGTGTTCCAGAACATGCCCTTGCCGGGCTTGTCGATGACCCATTCGCCGGGCGCGGGGGCGAGGGCCGGAATGATGTCGGCGCCCGGTTCGCCGGCGATCAGCACGCGGCCCATCGGGCCCAGGTCGCCAATGCGCAGTGTGGGGTCGCCGCGCTCGCGCTTGGCCGGCGGGCAGTCGCTCAGGTCGGGCTGGTGGCATTCGCGGGTGTGCAGCACCAGCCAGCCGCGGCTGCGCCAGGCGGCCAGCAGCGCCGCGATGGGTGCGATGGCGCCGTGCAGGCGGGTCACGTCGTTGCCCAGGCTGGCGCCGAAGCCGCCCGGCTCGACGAAGTCGCGCTGCATGTCGATGACCACCAGGGCCGTGCGGCCGGGGTCCAGCGTGGTACTGAAGGGATGGGCGGGCAGGGTGATCATGCGGCGACTTTCAGGATGGCGGGCACGGTGTCGGCATGGGCCTCGTGCGCGCCCGGCGCGCCATGGCCACCCATGTAGGCGCCCAGGGTGCGCCGGTCGGCGCCGCGGGCGTCGCATTCGAAGACCATGCGGCCCGCGCTCATGACCACGATGCGGTCGCTCAGGTGCATCAGTTCGTCCAGGTCTTCGCTGACCAGCAGCACGGCCGTGCCGCGGTTGCGCGCGCCGACCAGGCGGCTGTGGATTTCGGCGACGGCCGCGAAGTCCAGCCCGAAGACCGGGTTGCTGACCAGCAGCAGGTCGGCGTCTTCGGCCAGTTCACGGGCCAGCACGGCGCGCTGCACATTGCCCCCCGACAGCGACCGGATGGCTGCACCCTCGCCCTGCGTCTTGATGGCGTATTCGGCAATCAGCGCCTGCGCGCGCTCGCGCAGCACGCCGAAGTTCAGCCAGCCGCCGCGTGCGGCGGGCGCGGCATCGAACACGCGCAAGCCCATGTTGTGCCCCACGCTGAGCTCGCCCACGCAGGCGTTGCGCAGCGGTTCTTCGGGCAGGCTGCGCACTTTCAGCCGTCGGTTCTGCGCACGCGTGGCGTGAAAGCGCTCGCCAGAAACCGTGACCTCGCCGCCGTCGATGGCGCGCTGGCCGACCAGGGCTTCCATCAATTCACGCTGGCCGTTGCCCGAGACCCCGGCCACGCCGACGATCTCGCCGCTGTGCACGCGCAGCCCCAGGTCGTGCACGGCGCGCTCTCCGCGGTCGCCCGACACCATCAGGCCCTGCACCCGCAGCCGCACCGCACCGGCCTCACGGTCGTCGCGCGTGAAGGTGGCGGCCACGGCACGCTTGCCTTCGCCGACCATCGCGGTGGCCAAGGCCTCGGGCGCGACGTCGGCCACCGCGTGGCTGGCCACTAGCGCACCGCCGCGCAGCACGCTGACGTCGTCGGCGTGCTCGGCCACCTCGCGGAACTTGTGGGTGATCAGGATCACGGTGCAATCGCCGGCATGCGCGCGGTCTTTCAGCAGGCCCAGCACCTCGTCGGCCTCTTGCGGTGTCAGCACCGAGGTCGGCTCGTCCAGGATCAGCAGGCGCGGCTTCAGGTAGAGCTGCTTGAGGATTTCCAGCTTCTGCTTTTCGCCGGCCGACAGGTCTTGCGGCGTGGCGTCCAGGTCCAGCCTGAAGGGCGTGGTCTGCAGAAAGGCGGTCAGCTCGGCGCGCACCTTTTTCCAGGGAATGACGGCCGGCAGGCGACCACGCGCCAGCAGCAGGTTCTCGGCCACCGTCATGCCGGGCACGACGGTGAAGTGCTGGTAGACCATGCCGATGCCCAGGTCGCGCGCGATGGTGGGCGAGGTGATGGCCTGCTCGCGGCCGTCGACGAGCACGGCACCGGCGTCCGGGCTGTAGTAGCCGACGATGCACTTCACCAGCGTGCTTTTCCCCGCGCCGTTCTCGCCCAGCAGCGCGTGCACGGTGCCCGGCCGCACTTTCAGCGAGACGGCGTCGAGCGCGGTGAAGGCGCCGAAGCGCTTGGTGAGATCGAAAGTATCGAGTGCCAGTGCGTGCATGTTCAGGGTCCTGCGATGGCTCCGATGGCATCGATCAGTGCGCACGAATTCGACACCGCACCGAACACGCCGCCCTGCATCAACACCATCTTCAAGGCCGCTTCGTGGTTGCCGCGGTCCGTGGCGGCGGTGGCGTCTTCGACCAGCACGCATTCGAAGCCGCGGTCATTCGCTTCGCGCATCGTGGTGTGCACGCAGACATCGGTGGTGATGCCGGTGAGCACCAGGTTGCGGATGCCGCGCGTGTGCAGCAAGAGCTCGATATCGGTACCGCAGAAGCTGCCCTTGCCGGGCTTGTCGATGACGATCTCACCCGGCAGCGGTGCCAGTTCAGGAATGATCTCCCAGCCAGGCTCTCCGCGCACCAGGATGCGCCCGCAAGGCCCGGCGTCGCCGATGCCGCGACCGCCTTCACCGATGCGCTGCGAACGCCAGCGCTTGTTGGCCGGCAGGTCGGACAGGTCGGGCCGGTGGCCTTCGCGGGTGTGGATGATGGTGTAGCCGCGCGGGCGCATCGCCGCCAGCAGCGCGGCGATGGGGGCGATGGGCGCGCGCGTCAGGCTGATGTCGTAGCCCATCTTGTCGACATAGCCGCCGATGCCGCAGAAGTCGGTCTGCATGTCGATGACCAGCAGCGCGGTGTTGGCCGGCGACATCGCGCCGTCGAAGGGCCAGGGGTAGGGCTCGGCAGCGACGAAGGGCATGGTGCGCTGGCCTATTCGATGGGGTTGGGCTCGGGGCCGCGGTAGGGCCGGGTCGGAGCCGCAAAGCCGCAGGGCGTGCCGTCGCGCACCTGGATGCTGGCGTCCCAGGGCAGCTTGTAGGTGCCGGCCACCATGTCCTGCATGAACGTGTAAGGGCAGTCCTGCGCGCCACCCTGCACGGCCACAAAGCCGCGGTGGTAGAGCTGGTAGGGGTTGTTCTCGACGCCCCAGCCGGCGCGGGCTTCGCGAACGAGGTCGGGCCGCAGTTCGGCGGTGATGATCTCGTCGACGCGGGCGCCGCCTTCCTTCAGGATGGTGCCGTCGAAGTTGCAGAACATGCCTTCGCCCATGCTGTCGAAGCTGCCGTCGCTGCCGCACAGGCAGACGCTGGCGGTGATGGCCAGGTTCTGGAAGGCATTCGCCTGGTTGGTGATCTTCCAGGCGTGGCGGATGGGCGCCGTGTAGCCGGCGGTGCGCAGGATGATCTCGGCGCCTTTGTAGGCGGCTTCGCGCGCCATCTCGGGGAACATGCCGTCGTGGCAGATGATCAGCGCCAGCTTGCTGCCGTTGGGGCCGTCGCAGACCGGGATGCCCATGTTGCCGGGCTCCCAGGCTTCGACCGGCACCCAGGGGTGCAGCTTGCGGTAGTAGAGCCGGATGCCGCCCTGGTCGTCGATGATCAGGCCGGTGTTGTACGGGTTCCCCTCGGGGTTGAACTCCATGATGGAGAAGCAGCCCCAGATCTGGTGCTCGATGCAGGCGGCCTTGAACGAGGCGACCTCGGGGCCGTCCAGCGTGACCATCAACTCGGGCGCGGTGCTCATGCTCAGGCCGTGCAGCGCGTATTCGGGGAAGACGACCAGGTCCATCGTGCCCAGGTTGCGCCGCGCCTTGCCCACCATCCAGCAGATGCGTTCGGCCTGCGCCTTCAGCTGCGCTGGCGTATCGACCGTCGGCAGCTGCAGCTGCACCAGGCCGACGACCACGCCCTGCGGCGACTTGTTCAGACCACCCAGACCACTCATGTCATGTCCTTCATCGAGAAACTCCGAGTTCCAGAGGTGCACCCTTGATGCTGCGCTTGGGCGAGCAGGTGCTGACCAGGATGGCCAGCGTCAGCGCGTAGGGCACGGCATTGAAGAGGTGGTAGTAGCCGCTGACGCCGACACCCTGCAGCGCCGGGCCGAGTGCGCCGGCGCCGCCGAAGAGCAGGGCCGCGCCCAGGCAGCGCACGGGGCTCCAGCGGGCAAAGATGACCAGCGCCACGGCGATCAGGCCCTGGCCGCTGGACAGGCCTTCGTTCCAGCTGCCGGGGTAGTAGAGGCTGAGCGACGCGCCGCCCAGCCCGGCGATGAAACCGCCCGCCGTGGTGGCCGCGATGCGGATGCCGTTGACGCTGTTGCCCAGGGCCCGCGCGGCGTCGGCCGAGTCACCGGCCATGCGCACCAGCAGGCCCCAGCGCGTGTTGGCAAAAGCCCAGCCCATGGCGACAGCCAGCAGCACGCCGATGGGGAAGAGCGCGTTGATCTTCAGCGCCGCCTGCACCGCGCCCGAGGCGCTGAAACCGCCCAGGGCTATGGACGGGATCTGCGGCGCCTGCGGCTGGATCAGCGGCTTGCCCAGGTAGAAGGCCAGCCCGGCGCCCAGCAGCATCAGCGCAATGCCCATCGCGATGTCGTTGACGCGTGGCAGCGAGCACACCAGGCCGTGGATCAGCGCCAGCAGCGCGCCGCTGCAGCCGGCGGCCAGCACACCCAGCCAGGGCGAGCCGCTGAGGTAGGCGCCACCGAAGCCGGCCATCGCGCTGAACACCAGCACGCCTTCCAGCCCCAGGTTGATGCGGCCCGATTTCTCGGTCAGGCACTCGCCCAGGCTGACGAAGAGAAAGGGCGTGCCGACGCGGATGGCGCCGCCCAGCACGGCCAGCAAGACATCGAAGAAGGCGTCAATCGACATGGTGATGACTTTCTACCCTCGTCCGCCAGCGGGAGAGGGGGTCAACACGGGTGCGCGTTGCGGCAACCAGCTCATCAAGGGCAGCAGGCGCCCGCGCAGCGCCTCGCCGGCCAGGATCAGCACGAAGGCAAAGCCCAGCAGCACCTGCACGCTGGCGTCGGGCAGGCCCATGCGCCGCTGCAGCAGGCTGCCCGCCGCACCGAAGCCACCGAACAGGATGGCCACCGGGATCACGGCCAGTGGGTTGTGCCGCGCCACGAAGCTGACCAGGATGCCGGCGTAGCCCAGTCCGGCGATCAGCGAGGCATTGGCCGCGGTGTGCACGGCGGCCACTTCGATGCCGCCCGCCAGCCCGGCCGCCGCGCCACCCAGTGCGCAAGCCGTGACGATGAGCCGGTGCGCCGGCAGCCCGACGAGCCGCGCCGCGCGGGCGTTGCCGCCGACCACGCGGGTGGCGAAGCCGTGCGTCGAACGGCCCAGCCAGAGGGCGCTGGCCAAGCACAGCACGACACCGAAGGCCAGGCCCCAGTGCGCGTCCCAGGAACCGATGCTGCCGATGCGCAGCGCTTCATCCAGCGGCAGCGTCGACGGTTTGTTCAGGCTTGCCGGGTCGCGCATCGGCCCTTCGACGAAATGCTTGAACAAGGCGATGGCGATGTAGCCCAGCAGCAGGCTGCTGATGGTTTCGTTGACGCCGCGGTACTGGCGCAGGGCGCCGGCCAGCGCGATCCAGGCGCCGCCCGCGACGGCGGCGGCGAGCAGCAGCACCGAGCTACCCACCCAATTGCCGGGCAGGTGCACGACATAAGGCAAACCGGCACAGGCCAGACCGCCCAGCACCAGCGCGCCTTCACCGCCGATGATGGTCAAGCCCGCCCGCGCCGGCAGCGCCACGCACAAGGCCGTCAACATCAAGGGCGCCGACCGCTGCAGCGTGTTCTGCCACGAGAAGGCATCGCCGAAGGCGCCGGTGAACAGCAAGGTGCAGGCCTGCACCGGGTCGTGCCCGCCAAACCAGACCCATAGGCCAAACATCAGCAGCGCGCCGGCCAGCGCCAGCACAGGCAGAAGCACGGCTTCGGCGGCGTCGTGCCAGGGCTGGCGGTTCATCCGGGACCCCGTCAGATCTTGCCGACGACACCTTCGACGAGGTAGTTCATGCCTTCGAGGCTCGGGTCGGTCAACTTGATCGTCGTGCCCTTGGGGATCATCACCTTGCCGCTGTTGTCCTTGAGTTCACCGGCGTAGACGTCGAAGGTGCCGGCCATCATCTTGGCTTTCACCGCGTCGGCGTTGGCCTTCGCGGCGGCGCTGACGGCCGGGCCGTAGGCGCTGGTCTTGACGAAACCGTCCTTCAGGCCGCCGCGCACGAAGTTCGGGTGCGGCTTGCCGGTGCGGGCGGCGTCGATGATCAGCTTGTAGGCCGTCAGCCAGTTCCACTCGGCACCGGTCAGGTAGGCCTGCGGCGCCAGCTTGGCCTGGCTGGCGTGGTAGCCGCAGACCATCTTGCCGCGCTTGGCCGCCGTTTCGACGACAACCTTGGGGCCGTCGACGTGCATGGTGAAGACATCGCAGCCCTGGTCGGCCAGGCTGTTGGTGGCTTCGGCTTCCTTGACTGCCATGCTCCAGTCGCCGGTGAAGATCACGTTGCAGGTGATCTTGGGGTCGACGCTGCGCGCACCCAGGGTGTAGGCGTTGATGTTGCGCAGCACCTGCGGTATGGGCTTGGCGGCGACGAAGGCGATCTTCTTGCTCTTCGACATGTGGCCGGCGACGACGCCGTTGAGGTACTGCGCCTCGTCGATGTAGCCAAAGAAGCTGCCGGTGTTGTCGGGGTGCTTGCCCTTGGTCCACATGCCGCCGCAATGGCTGAAGCGCACGCTCGGGTTCTTCTTGGCCACCTCCAGCATGTGCGGGTCGAAGTAGCCGAAGCTGGTGGGAAAGAGCAGGGTCGCGCCGTCCTGGGCGATCATGCCCTGCATGGTCTTCTGCACGGCCTGGGTCTCGGGCACGTTCTCTTCTTCGACGATCTTCACGCCGGACATCTTCTTCAACTCGGCCGCGCATTCGGCGTGGGCCTGGTTGTAGCCGAAGTCGTCGCGCGGGCCGACGTAGATCACGCCCACGGTCAGGGCCTTCTGGGCCAGGGCCCAGGGGCTGATGCCGGCCAGCGAGGCCGCAGACAGTTGTGCAAGGGCGCGACGACGGGACAGATCAGTGCTCATGGCGGCTCCAGTGGGGCTGTGGTTGTGCCGCTTTGGGGCGCGGCTGGTATACCAGGCGGTATCCAGTCCAGAAGAAGCAAAAGCCGTGCCCGTTCGGCGCCGGCCTGGCCGTTTCAGGCCCGGTCTGCGTTCCGTGCCTCGTGCAGCGTGGCCAGCGTGATCTTGCGCACCTCGGCCTTGCTCTGGTCGATGTGGCTGCGCAGCAGCAACAGGGCCGCGTCGGCCTTGCGCTGGAGGATGGCGCGCAGGATCTTGGCGTGCTCGGCGTAGGTGGCCTCGATGCGGTCGGCCCGCGTGAAGTCCAGGCGCCGGATGATGCGGATGCGCTCGGTCACGTCCCAGTGCACACGGGCGATCTCTTCATTGCCGGCGGCGCGCACCAGGGTGGCGTGGAACTGCTCGTCCAGCGCACCGACTTCGCGCCCTCGATCGGCCGATTCCGTCAGGCGCTCGGCCGCCGGCACCAGCCAGATCGCTTTCAGCGCGCCCAGTTCGGGCGCCACCTCGGGCCGGGCGCACAGGCGCGCCACACTGGCGCTTTCCAGCAGCACGCGCAGGTCATAGAGCTGCTCGAGCTTGTCGAAGTCGATGGGCCGCACGAACCAGCCGCTCTTGCTTTCGACGTCCAGCAGGCCTTCGTTGCGCAGCCTGAACAGGGCTTCGCGCACGGGGGTGCGGCTGACGCCCAGTCGGCCGCCAAGTTCGGCCTCGCTGAAGCGGTCACCGGGGACCAGGCTGAAGTCGAGCATCTGCGACTTCAAGACGGCGTAGACCTGTTCGGCCAGGTTGGCGCGGGCCGGCGCCTCGCCGGGGCGGCGCAGGATCACCTTCTGGCGTTCCGGCTCGGGCCGGGCGGCCACCGACGGGTCAACGGGTGGGGCAAGGGCTTTCACACCACCCAGGCCTCGGGCCAGCGCGCGAAATGGCAGGCCGCCAGGTGCGCGGCCGGCAGCGGCAGGCTGGAAGGCCCCTGCAGTGGCGGCGCCTCGCGCAGGCAGCGGTCTTGTGCCGAAGGGCAGCGGCTGGCGAAGCGGCAGACCTGCGGCGCCGGGTTGATGGGGCTTTGCACCTCACCGTCCAGCCGGATGCGCGGGCCATGCCCGGGTATGGCCGAGACCAGGGCCTGCGTGTAAGGGTGCGCCGGGTGGGCGAAGACCTGCTGTGAAGGACCCATCTCGACGATCTTGCCCAGGTACATGACCGCGACCCGGTCGGTCAGCAGGCGCACCACGTTCAGGTCGTGGCTGACGAACAGCGTCGACAGGCCCAGCTCACGGCGCAAGCGGTCCAGCAGTTGCAGCACCACGGCCTGCACCGAGACATCCAGCGCCGCCGTGGGCTCGTCCAGGATCAGCAGCTTCGGGCCCGAAGCCAGCGCCCGCGCAATGCCCACGCGGGCCTTTTGTCCGCCCGACAACTGGTGCGGAAAGCGTGACAACAAGGCCAGCGGCAGACCCACCTGCGTGGCCACTTCGTCGACCCGCGCGTCGGCTGCTGCGGCGTCCATGCCGGCCAGCAGGCGGCAGGGTTCGCGTATGGTGTCGCGTGCCGTGTAACGCGGGTTCAGGCTGTCGGTCGGGTCCTGAAACACCATCTGCACGGCAGCGCGCTGCGGCATGCGGGCGAAGGCCCGTGCGGGCAGCGTGGCCAGGTCTTCGCCGTTGAAGACGATGCGCCCTTCGCTCGGGTCGATCAGCCGGGCCAGCAGGCGCACCAGGGTGCTCTTGCCGCAGCCCGATTCGCCGACCAGGCCCAGGCTTTCGCCGGGTGCGATGTGCAAGCTGACGTCGTCCACCGCGTGCAGCAGCGCGCCACGCTGGCCCTTGCTGCCGGCGACCGGATAGCGCTTGGCGAGGCGCTCGACGCGCAGCAATTGCCGCTCAGACATGGGCCGCCCGCCGCGGGCTGGGGTGCCAGCAGGCCACGCTGTGCTCGGCGCTCGCGTCCAGCACCGGCAGCGCGCCTGCGCAGCGGTCGTCGGCGCGTTCGCAGCGTTCGCTGAAGCGGCAATTCGGCAGGTCGCTGCGGCGCAGGTCGGGCAGGGCGCCGGGCACCGGCAGCAGGCTGGCCAGCGTGCTGTCCTGGTGCGGCGTGGACGACATCAGGCGTGCCGTGTAGGGGTGGCGCGGGTGGTCGAACAGCGCCCTCGTCGGTGCGCTTTCCACCGCATGGCCGGCGTGCATGACCACGATGCGGTCGCAGTGGTCGGCGGCCAGGCCCAGGTCGTGGGTGATGAAGAGCGTGGCCATCTGGCGTTCGCGCGCCAGGCCGGTGATCAGGTCCATCACGGCGGCCTGCGTGGTCACGTCCAGGCCGGTGGTGGGTTCATCGGCAATCAGCAGGCTGGGCCGGCAGGCCAGGGCGATGGCAATCATCACGCGCTGGCACATGCCGCCGCTCAGCTCGAAGGGGTAGGCGGCCCAGCGCCGTTCGGGGTCGGCGATGGCCACGTCGCGCAGCGCCTGGATGGCCCGTTCGCGCAGGCCCAGGGCGGCGTCGGGCCCGGTGCGGCCGCGCGCGGCCATCGCGTGGCGGCGCAGCACGTCTTCGATCTGCAGGCCCACCGGGCGTATCGGGTTCAGCGCGGTGCGCGGGCTCTGGAAGATCATGCTGATCTCGCGGCCGCGCAGGTCGCTCAAGGCGCGCTCGTCAGCCTGCAGCAGGTCGGTGCCGCCGAACAGGGCGCGGCCGGCGGTGACCTTGGCGGCGGCGTCGCTGATGCCCAGCATGGCGTAGCTGAGCACCGACTTGCCCGAGCCGCTTTCGCCGACCAGGCCGACGATCTCGCCCTTGCCGGCCTGCAGATTGACGTTCTGCAGCGCCTGCACGGTGCCGCTGCGGGTGCGGAATTCCAGGCTGAAGTTCTGGATATCGAGCAAAGGGACCGGCGCCGTCACGTTCGCTTCCTCGGGTCGAAGATGTCGCGCAGCGCGTCACCCAGCAGGTTGAACGAGAACACCGCCAGCATCAGCACCGCGCCCGGGAAGAAGCTGACCCACCACTCGCCGCTGACGATGAACTGCGCGCCCTCGGCGACCAGGATGCCCCACTCGGGCGTCGGCGGCCTCACGCCCAGGCCGATGAAGCTCAGGCCGGCCGCATTCAGGATCGCCCAGCCCATGTTCAGGCTGACTTGCACCAGGGCCGGCGGCAGGATGTTGGGGAACAGGTGCACCGCCAGGATGCGCCAATCGCTGTTGCCGCTGAGCCGCGCCGCTTCGACGAAGCCGGCGTTGCGCCGCACATTGGTTTCGGCCCGCGCCACGCGCACGTAGAACGGCAGGTTGATGATGGCCGTGGCCAGCACGATGTTGCCCACCGTGTTGCCCAGGGCGGCCACGATGCCCATGGCCAGCACGAACAGCGGGAAGGCCATGATGGTGTCGGAGACGCGGGTGACGGCGGTGTCCCACCAGCCGCCGAAGTAACCGGCGGCCAGGCCCAGCGCGATGCCCAGGGCGAACGACAGCGCCACCGCCGACACGGCGATGCCCAGGTCCAGCCTGGTCGCGACCAGGGTGCGGCTGAGGATGTCGCGGCCGATGCTGTCGGTGCCGAACCCGTGCTGCCACGATGGCGGCTGCAGCGCGGCCGCGCTGTCGCTGGCCAAGGGGTCGTAGGGCACGATCCAGGGGCCGAACAGGGCCAGCAGCACGAACATCAGGAACAGGCTGGCAGCCACCAGCGTCACCGGGTTTTCGGTCAGCACGTGGCGGATGTGCCTGGTGGTCTCGGATGCCAAAAAGCCGGCCATCAGTCGTCACCCAGGCTGATGCGCGGGTCGATCAGCGTGTACAGCACGTCCACCAGCAGGTTCAGCAGCACGAAGAGCACGCCCATGGCGAGCACGAAACCTTGCACTGGCGCGTAGTCGCTGGCTGTCAAGGCGTCGATGGCATAACTGCCGACACCGGGCCAACCGAAGACCTTTTCGACGATCACGCTGCTGCCCAGCATGAAGCCGAAGACCATGCCCAGCGTGGTCACCACCGGCAGCAGGGCGTTGCGCAGGGCGTAGCGCACGCGCACAGTGGTGGGGCTCAGGCCGCTGGCCCGCGCCGTGCGGACGAAGTCGCTGGACAGCACCTGCAGCATCGAAGCCCGGGTCATGCGCGCAATGGGCGCCAGCACGAATAGCGCCATCGTCAGCGTCGGCAGCATGAGCTGCTTGAAGGCCGCCCACCACAACGCCGCGTCGCCAGCCAGCAGGGCGTCGATCAGGTACAGCCCCGTCACCTGCGACGGCGGCGAGAAGACGGGGTCCAGCCGTCCCAATGGGGCCGGTGCCCAGCCCAGCAGGAAGTAGAAGACGTAGGACAGCAGCAGCCCGGTGAAGAAGGTGGGCAGCGACACGCCGGCGGTGGTCAGCAGGCGGCAGAGCTGGTCGATCCAGGAACCGGGCCGGGTGGCCGCCATCACGCCCAGCGGCAAGGCCACGCTGCACGCCAGCACCAGGGCCAGCAGCACCATCTCGATGCTGGCCGGCAGGCGCGACACCAGTTCCTGCAGCACCGGCTGCCCGGTCGTCAGGCTGGTGCCGAAGTCACCCCGCAGCAGGTCAGCCGCGTAGCGGAAGAACTGCTCCAGCCACGATTTGTCCAGCCCGAGTTGCTGGCGTACCTGGTCCACCGCTTCCTGCGTGGCCGCGCCGCCCGCGAAATAGGCCGCCGGGTCGCCGGGCAGGGCGCGCGTCAGGATGAAGGTGATGATCACCACGCCCACCAGATTGGGTAGCGCGCCCAGCAGACGGCGGCCGATCAGGTGCAGCGTGGTCGTCATGCCGTCACGTCTGCAAGAGGCTCACGTGGGCGGCCACGATGCGCCAGCCTTCAGGGAAACGCACCCAGGTCTGGCTCTGCCGGCCCGTCTTGGCCGACCCATCGCGCTGGAATTCGGTCATCGCTGTGGCGCAGTCCTGGCCGTAGGTGGTGATGACAGTGTTCATCAGCGTGCGCGCCAGGCCCACGGCTGGCCGCGCGTTGCGGAAGTCGCGGATGGCGGCTATGCCATGCAGGTTCTCGGCCACGCCGTAACGCACGGTGTGCTCGCTGGGCCAGAACAGTTCGTCCAGCACGTCGACTTTGTTGTGCACCAGCGCGTCTTCGTAGCGCGCGAAGAAGGCCGTCACTTCGGCGTGAACGGCGGGGATGTTGATGTCCATCGATGGGGGCTTGCGTTCGGTTCAGGTGGGCAGGGTGGCGATGGGCGCGCCGCAGACGCCCATTTCTTCGAGGGCGGCGGCCACGCGCAGACACAGGTCTTCGCGCCAGGGCGCGGCGATGATCTGCACGCCGATGGGCAGGTGCGGTGCGTCCGGGTTGCAGCCCCACAGCGGCACGGTCACCACCGGCAGGCCGATGCAGGAAATGGGCTGGGTCAACAGACCCATGCTGGCGCGGGCCGGCAGGCGCTGGCCAGCCACTTCAAGCCAGTCGGTGCCGATCAGCGGTGCGGTGCAGGGCGTGGCCGGGGCGATCAGCACGTCCACAGTCTCGAAAGCCTCGGCCACGCGGCGCGCGAACCAGTGCCGCATCCGCTGGGCGCGCACCACCCACGCCGCTGGCATGAGTGCGTTGGCCAGGAAGCGGTCGCGGGTGTGCGGGTCGAAGTCTTGCGCACGGCTGCGCAGGTCGTCCAGGTGCAGTGCGCCGCCCTCGCCGCAACTGATGATGAAGGCCGCCGCGCGGGCGCGTTCCACCTCGGGCCATTCGACCCGCCGCGTGGTGCCCAGCGCCTGGGCCACACGGTCCACGGCGGTCAGCGCTTCGGCCATGGTCTTGTCGCGAAACCAGCCGCCCAGCACGGCCACGCGCAGGCCGTCCGCGCCGCGCTCCAGCTGGTCTGCCGTGCCTTCGATGTCGCGCTGCGCACAGGCCGGGTCGTCGGTGTCGGGGCCCTGCATGCTGTCGTAGGCCAGCGCCAGATCGGCTACGCTGCGGGCAAAGGGGCCCAGGTGGTCCAGGCTGGCCACGAAGGGGTAGGAACCGCTGCGTGGCAGCCGGCTGTAGGTGGGCTTCAGGCCGAACACGCCGCACAAGGAAGCCGGCACGCGGATGCTGCCGTTGGTGTCCGAGCCCAGCGTCAACGGCACCTGGCCGGCGGCCACGGCGGCGGCCGATCCGCCCGATGAACCGCCGCTGATGCGTGCCAGATCGTGCGGGTTGTGACAGGCGCCGTAGTGGCTGTTTTCGGTGGTGAAGCCGTAGGCGTACTCGTCCATGTTCAGTGCGCCGACCAGCACCGCGCCTTCGGCTTCCAGGCGACGGATCAGGACGGCGTCGCGTCGCGCGGGCGGGCTGTCGCGTTCGATCTTCGAGCCGGCCAGCGTGGTGATGCCGGCCACGTCGAACAGGTTCTTCACGGCGAAGGGCACGCCGGCCAGCTTCATGCGCGTGCGGCGCGGGTCGGCGTCGATGAGGTCGGCGCGCTTCAGCGCGCGCTCGGCCAGCACGGCAGTGCAGGCGTTGACCTGGGGTTCGGTGGCGGCGATGGTGTCCAGGCTGGCCTGCACTGCGGCGCGGGCGCTCAGGCTGCCGCTGCGCACCGCACTGGCAATGGCCGTCGCTGATGGGCCGCTCATGGCGCGCCCTCGCCCAGGTCGGGGCCGACCGGCACGAAGACATTGCCCGACTCGTCTTCGGGGGTCAGCGGCATGCCGTTCAGCAACTCGGCCATGTTGGCCGCCAGGTTGAAGAACAGGGTCACGCCCGGGCGCTGCTCGGGCGTGATCTGCAGGCCCAGCGTGGCCGCTGCGGCGTCGATGTAGGGCGTATGGTCCATGGCGGGCCTCAGGATTTGTAGATCTGCCGGTAGTCGGGTTGCAGGTGGAACCAGTACTGGTAGCCCATCACGTCCTTCTGCATGGCCACGTCCATGGTCGGCTGGAACAGCGGCACGCGCGGCACCTCATCGAAAGCGATCTGGATCATGTCTTTGACCACCGCGTCGTAGAGCACCTTGCTCTCGGCGAAGCGCGCGTTGTCGATGGTCTTGTCCAGCTTGGAGTTCTGGTAGCTCATGGTGTTGAACACCGCGTTCTGGCCGTGGTAGCACCAGAAGAAGAAATACTCCGGGTAGTTCAGCCAGCCGCCGAAGCGGTTGATGATCATCGGCATGTCCTTCTTCAACAGCGCCGAGCGCCAGGTGGCGCCGGGGATCTTGTTGAGGGTGGTCTTGATGCCGATCTGCGCCAGCGACTCCTGGACCAGCACGGCCATCGGCTCGCCGATGGTGGCGCCGCCGAGGTCGAAGCTCAGCGTGGTCTCGATGCCGCTGCTCAGCCCGGCTTCGGCCATCAGCGCCTTGGCCTTGGCCAGGTCGGACTTGTAGGCCGTGGGCTGCGGCCAGGCCGTGGTCTTGATCTTGTCGGAAGCCGCGCCATAGAGCTTGATGCCGCGGCCGTACAGCGCGTTGTCGTACAGGCGTTCGTAGGGCAGGGCGTAGGCCACGGCCTGCCGCACCTTGGGGTTGTTGAAGGGCGGCTTGGTCGTGTTCATGCCCAGGTAGATCATCGAGTTCTCGATGGCCGTGCTGCTGACCTTGACGTTGCCGGCCTCCTTCGACAGTTCGGCGAAGTCTTTCGGCGGCAGGTCGAAGGTGATGTCAATGTCGCCCTTGAGCAGCAGCGCGCGGCGGTTGCCGGCGTTGGGCACTTCGCGCTGGATGACGCGGCGCAGTTTGGGCAGCGGGCCGCAGACCCAGTCGTCGTTGCGCACGTAGATGATTTCCTGCCCGGCGCGGAAGGCCTCGACCTTGAAGGCGCCGCCGCCGGCGGTGTTGTTGCGCGTCCAGGCCAGGCCCCAGGGGTCTTGCGGCGTGGCGTTCTTCTTCACCAGTTCGCTGTTGAAGACGCAGGGCACGACCACCGCCAGGTCGTTCATCGTCAGCTTGTCGCGGCGCAGGAACTTGACCTTGAAGGTGTGCTCGTCCACCACCTCGAACTGCTCGGGTTTCTCCAGCGAGCCGGCGGCCATCTGGAAAGTCGGGAAACCGCCGACGGTGACCGCGCGGTCGAAGCTCCACTTCACGTCCTTGGCCGTCACCGGCGTGCCGTCGTGGAACTTGGCGTTCTTGCGCAGCTTGAAGGTGACGCTGTTGCCGTCGGGCGCGATCTTCCAGCTCTCGGCCAGTTCGGGCTGCAGCTTGTCGATGTCATAGACCACGCGGCCGTCGGGCAGCGTCTTCTTGCCGTAGCCCATCAGCCGGTCGTAGACCAGCCAGCTCACGCCGTAGCTGGGCCGGTTGGCGCCCACCGTGTGGATGTCCAGCGAATTGGGGCCGAATTCGTTGGCCACCACCAGCACGTCCTTGGGCCGGGCCTGCGCCTGGGCGGCATGCGGCAGGGTGGCCAGGCCGGTGGCCAGGCTGCCGGAGGCGATGAAGTCACGACGGTCCATGGGGGTGTGCTTTCGGTTGCGGGCTCAGGCCCTGGATGTCAGATCGGCCAGATAGGCGCGCCAGCCGCCGTGTTGGCTGATGTCGGTGGCACCGGCCAAGGCGTGCGCTTCGCAGAGGAAGCCGTGAACCGGGCTGCCGTCGGCCAGTTCGATGCTGCCCAGGCCCAGCGGCGGCGGGATCAAGGCCAGGAAGCTGCCGACGGCCGTCTGCGGCATGGCCCAGACTTCCACGGCGACGGCCACGCCGCCGGCGGCCACACGCAGCAGCCCCGGCTTGGGCGGTGTCGTGCCCGGCAGGGCGTACAGGCGGTAGGCCGCGGCGGTGGTGGTGCTGTGCAGCAGCGTGGCGCCGCGCTTGGTCAGCTGACCGTTCAGCGGCAGGCCGCTGAGGTGGGCGCCGACGACGGCCAGCTTCAGCGTCGCCTCGGTGGCCGGGCTGCGCAGGGCGGCGGCCGGCGCTTCGCCGCACCAGGCGCCGCCCAGGCCGGCCAGGGCGGCGTCGAAATGGCCGGGTGCGATGAAGGTCACGCCGAAGGGCAGGCCGCAGCCGGTGTGGCCCGCCGGCACGGCCAGCGCGCACCAGCCCAGCAGATTGACGAAGTTGGTGTACAGACCCAGCGCCGCGTTGGCACCCACCGGGTCGGCATCGACCTGCGCGAAGCTGGGGTGCTTGGGGGCGGTGGGCACCATCAACACATCGACCTGCGACCACAGCGCGCGCAAGGTGGCCTGCAGGGCGCGCAGCCGGTACATCGCCGTGAAGGTGTCAGTGGCGCTCATGCCCAGCGCCTTGGCGATGACCTGGCGCACGGTCGGGTCCAGCGCTTCGGGGCGGTCCTGCAGCAGGGTGCGCACCACGGCGTGGCGCTCGGCCACCCAGGGTCCGTCGTAAAGCAGCGCCGCGACGGCATGCAGCGGGCTGAAGTCGATCTCGACGGCGGTGTGGCCCAGGGCCGCCAGGCGTTCTCGGGCCTCGGCCCAGGCCAGGGGGTAGCCGATGCCGTCGTCCAGCGGCGGTTGCGGCGGCACCCCCACGCGCAGCCGGGGCGGCAGGGCGGCCGGGCCGGGCCGGGCCGAGGTGTAGGCGTCAGCGGGGTCGACCCCTTCGATGACGGCCAGCACCTGGGCCGCATCGCTCACGCTGTGGCTGAAGATGGACACGCAGTCCAGCGTGCGGCAGGCCGGCAACACGCCCGCCGTGCTGACCCGCCCCGGTGTCGGCTTCAGCCCGACCAGGCCGTTGAAGCCGGCCGGGATGCGCCCCGAGCCCGCCGTGTCGGTGCCCAGGGCGAAGGCGACCAGGCCGCGGGCGACGGCCACCGCCGACCCCGAACTGCTGCCGCCGCTGATGCGGCTGGCGTCGGCCACGCAGGCCGGCCGGCCATAGGGCGACCGCGTGCCGACCAGACCGGTGGCGAACTGGTCGAGGTTGGTCTTGCCGACCCAGATCGCGCCGGCGTCCAGCAGGCACTGCACCACGCTGGCGTGGCGCTCGGCCGTGTGGGCAAAGGCCGGGCAGGCCGCCGTGGTGGGTTCCCCGGCGATGTCGATGTTGTCCTTGACCGCGAAGGGCACGCCCAGCAGTGGGTAGCGGGCCTGCAGCGCCGGCCGGTCAGGGTCGCTGGCCAGGCGGTGGACCAAAGTCGCCAGCTGGGCTTGCCATTGGGCCTGTGGGCAGAGGTGGATCCAGATCGCCAGCCCGGCCGCGCCTTCGGCCTGCAGGCGCAACTGCTGCAGCGGCTGCAGCAGGTCGGCGTGGCCGGCCACACGCTGCTGCCACAGCGCCACCGTGCCACCCAGGCTGGGCGTTGCGGTTGCAGCTGCGCTTGCGGCTGCGCTTGAGGCTGTAGCGGGCGGTACGGCGGTGTTCGACATGGGTGCACCAACTGGTATACCAGTTCAGAGTAAGCAGAACGCGTGCCAGGCACCAGGCTGCCCGCCCCCGGCGGGCCGCCCTGTCGGTCGCGCAAGCGGCCCGCTCAGCGCGCGGCGGTGGGCTCCAGCGTGCGGCTGACTTCCCGCATCAGCACGAACTCTTCGGCTGCGGTGGGGTGCATCGCGATGGTGCGATCGAAGTCGGATTTGGTGGCGCCGGCCGTCAAGGCCACGGCCAGGCTCTGCACGATTTCGGGCGCATCGGCGCCGCTCATGTGCACCGCCAGCACCACGTCGGTGGTGGCGTCGACCAGCAGCTTCATCCGGGTGCGCTCGCTGCCGCCGATGAAGGCCTGCTTCATGGGCCTGAAGTCGGCCTCGAAGACATGCACCCGTCGGCCGGCGGCGACCAGGTCGGCCTCGGAAGGACCCACGCTGGCGATCGGTGGCAGGGTGAACACCGCGCTGGCCACGCGGCTCAGGTCCACGCTGCGCGGGTGCGGCCCGTACAGGGTGTCGGCCAGGGCGCGGCCTTCGGCGATGGCCACCGGCGTCAGGTTCTTGCGGTTGGTGACGTCGCCGATGGCGTAGACGCCGGGTGCCGTCGTCTGCTGCTGGCTGTCCACCGGCACGGCGCCGACCGGGTCGGTGGTGATGCCCAGGCTGTCCAGCCCCAGGCCTTCGGTGTTGGGGCGCCGGCCGGTGGCGTTCAGCACCCACGGGAATTCGACCACCCGGTCCTCGCCCAGCATCAGCAGGTAGGCCTCGCCCGCCCGCTGGATGCGCTGCGGTGCGCTGCCCGGGTGCAGGTCGATGCCGGCGGCGGTCAGTTCGGCGGCGCAGGCAGCGCGCAGCATCTCGTCAAAGCCACGCAGCGGCAGGCGGTCGCGAAAATACAGGCTGACCTGCACGCCCAAGCGCGCCAGCATGCTGGCGAATTCCACCGCGATGTAGCCCCCGCCGATGACGGCCGCGCGCTCGGGCAAGGCGGCCAGGTCGAGCAGATCGTCGCTGGTCGGGCAGAGCTCGATGCCCGGGATGCTGTCGCGCACGATGGCGCCGCCGGTGGCGATCAGGATGCGTTCGGCGCTCACCACGCGCTCGCCGATCTGCACGCGTTGCGGGCCCGCGATGCGCGCCCAGCCGTCGATCAGCGTCACGCCGCTGCCCTGCAGCATCTGGCGGTAGATGCCTTCCAGGCGGTCGGTCTCGGCGGCCTTGGCGGCCGCCCAGCGGGCCATCTCGAAGTGCGGCGTGGGGACATCCCAGCCATAGCCGCGCGCTTCGCGCAGTGCGTCGCCGAACTGCGCGGCGTACATCAGCAGCTTCTTGGGCACGCAGCCGCGGATGACGCAGGTGCCGCCGACGCGGCTGCCTTCGACGATGGCCACGCGGGCGCCGTGCAGGGCGGCGCGGCGCGAGGCGGCCACGCCGCCCGATCCGGCGCCGAGGGTGATGAGGTCGTAGTCGAAGTTCATGGTGGTCCTGGGGCTGACGGGGTGACCAGCGGGGCGCTGGCTTTGCCAGACAATGTCGCACATGCCCGCCGCAGATTACGTCCAGCGTGCCGCCGAACTGGCCGCACAGCTGCACCACCACGCCCAGCGCTAC
Source organism: Rubrivivax sp. (assembly GCA_040400915.1). GTDB lineage: Bacteria > Pseudomonadota > Gammaproteobacteria > Burkholderiales > Burkholderiaceae_C > Rubrivivax. Next base: position 24,823 of record JBBAPI010000005.1, on the reverse strand, counting down.
TACGTGCACGACGCCCCGGAAATCCCGGACGCCGAGTACGACCGCCTGTTTGCCGAGTTGCAGGCGCTGGAAGCCGCCCACCCCGAACTGCGGACGCCCGATTCGCCGACGCAGCGGGTCATCGGCAGCGTGCTGGACGGCTTCACGCCGGTGCGCCATGCGGTGGCCATGCTCAGCATCCGCACCGAGACCGACACCACGCCCGCCGGTGCGACGGCCTTCGACGACCGGGTGCGGCGTGAACTGGAACTGGACGCGGCCGCGCCGCCTGTCGACTACAACGCCGAACTGAAGTTCGACGGCCTGGCGATGAACCTGCGCTACGAGGCCGGCGTGCTGGTGCAGGCGGCCACGCGCGGCGACGGCGAGACCGGCGAAGACGTGACGCAGAACATCCGCACCATCCGCGAGATTCCGCTGCGCCTGACCGGCCCCGCCCCGGCCGTGCTGGAAGTGCGCGGCGAGGTCTATCTGCGCCGCGACGCCTTCGAGCGCCTGAACGAGCGCCAGCGCGAGCGTGGCGACAAGACCTTCGTCAACCCGCGCAACGCCGCCGCCGGCGCGGTGCGGCAACTCGACCCGGCCATCGCCGCGCAGCGCCCGCTGAGCTTCTTCGCCTACGGCCTGGGCGAGGTGCAGGGCTGGGCGCAGCCCGACACCCACAGCGCCACGCTGGACGCGCTGGCCGCCTTCGGCGTGCCGGTCTGCGCCGACCGCGCCGTGGTGCCGGGGGCCGCAGGCCTGGTGGCCTTTCACGTGGCGATGGGCGCACGTCGCGACGCGCTGGCCTTCGACATCGACGGCGTGGTCTACAAGGTCAACGCCATCGCCTTGCAGAAGCGGCTGGGCTACGTCACCCGCGAACCGCGCTGGGCGGTGGCCCACAAATACCCGGCGCAAGAGCAAATGACGCGGCTCAAGGCCATCGACATCCAGGTCGGCCGCACCGGCAAGCTGACGCCGGTGGCCAAGCTGGAGCCGGTCTTCGTGGGGGGCACCACGGTCAGCAATGCCACGCTGCACAACGTCTTCGAGTTGCGCCGCAAGGGCGTGCGCGTGGGCGACACGGTGATCGTGCGGCGGGCCGGCGACGTGATCCCGGAGGTCGTGGGCCGGCTGCCCGGCGAACGGCCGAACTACGTGGCCAACTTCCGCATGCCGCTGCACTGCCCGGTGTGTGGCAGCCGGGTGGTGCGCGAGCGCGGCGGCATCGACCACCGCTGCAGCGGCGGCCTGTTCTGCGCCGCGCAGCGCAAGCAGGCCGTCCTGCACTTCGCCGGGCGCCGGGCGATGGATGTCGAAGGCCTGGGCGACAAGCTGGTCGATCAGCTGGTCGACGCCGGCCTGATCCGCACGCTGCCCGATCTCTATGCCCTGGATCTCGCTCAGCTGAGCGCGCTGGACCGCATGGCCGACAAGAGCGCGGCCAACATCGTGGCCGGGCTGGACAAGAGCAAGCACACCACGCTGGCGCGCTTTCTCTACGCCCTAGGCATCCGCCACGTCGGCGAGGCCACGGCCAAGGACCTGGCCAAGCATTTCGGCCGCATCGACCGCGTGATGGACGCGACGCTGGAACAGCTGCTGGCCGTCAGGGACGTCGGGCCGGTGGTGGCCCTGAGCATCCGCACCTGCTTCGAGCAGCCGCACAACCGCGAGGTCGTCGAACGCCTGCGCGCGGCGGGCATCACCTGGCCCGAGCACGGGGGGGCCGCCAGCGACACCGCGCCACAGGTGCTGGCGGGCCAGACGCTGGTGCTGACGGGTACGCTGCCGCTGCTGACGCGCGACGAGGCCAAGGCGCTGATCGAGGCCGCCGGGGGCAAGGTGGCGGGTTCGGTATCGAAGAAGACGCACTACCTCGTCGCTGGCGAGGAAGCCGGCAGCAAACTAGACAAGGCCCGTGAACTGGGCATCACCGTGCTCGACGAGGCGGGCCTGCGCGCCCTGCTGGATGCCGCACCCACAGCGCCTGCCGAGCCCAGCGCCGCGCCTTGAAACGATGAACACGACCCCACTCGCGCCGCCGGTGCGCCGCCTGGCCCTGCTGGGCGGTGAATCCACCGGCAAGACCACCTTGGCCCGCGCTCTGGCCGCGCAGCTGCAAACCCGCTGGGTGCCGGAGTACGGCCGGCAGCGCTGGGAAGAGTTGCGGGTGACCTTGTCCGTCGACGAACTGGTGGCGGTGGCCCGGCGGCAGATCGAATGGGAAGACCAGGCCGTCGCCGGGCTGGCCGGGCAGGGCGGCTGGCTGGTCTGCGACACCACGCCGCTGACCACGCTGCAGTATTGCCTGCACGACCATGGCGTGGCACCGCCCGAGTTGCTCGACATGGCGCGCCGCCGCTATGACGCCGTGGTGCTCTGCGAGGCCGATTTCGATTTCGTTCAGGACGGCTGCCGGCGTGACGACGGCTTTCGCCAGGCCCAGCAGGCCTGGACACTGGCCCGCCTGGGCGAGCTGGGTGTTGCCTGCCTGCGCGCGCAGGGTGGGCCGGCCGCTCGGCTGGACCAGGTGCTGCGGATGCTGCAGTCGCCGAAGCCGTAGCCGCTGCAGCGGAAGTTGGAGGATGCCTCCGCCGGCGGGCTGGGCGGTGCGCCGCGTGCGGCATGGGCATTAAGCTCACCCTGTCGGCGTTGAAAACGTCGGCAGTCCTGGCTGGGCACCTTCCCACGCGCAGTGTTTTTCTGAGGTGGCAGTGGCGATGGCATGGGATGCGGCGAACGGGACGGATGAAGGGTCAGACCGGCCATCGGGCTTGTCGGTGGCCCGCGGCCTGCGGCCCTCGCCCAAGACCCTGCTGGTGGAAGACCACGCCATGGTGCGTGAAAGCCTGCTGCTGCTGCTGGACCAGCGCCTGCCGGGCTACCGCTGGCGCGATGCGTCCACGCTCGACGCGGCCTTGCGTGTGCTGCTGAACGAACCCGACATCGACCTGCTGCTGCTGGACCTGGACCTGCCCGACAGCCGCGGCCTGGACACGCTGGCTCGCGTGCGTGCGGCGGCGCCCTGGGTACCGGTGGTGGTCTTGTCGGCCTGCGATGACCGCGACAGCGTGCTGGCGGCCATCGACCACGGCGCCGCCGGCTTCCTGTCCAAGACGGTGGACGCGGCGCAACTGGTGGACGGTGTGCGCCGCGTGCTGGAAGGCGGCGTGGTGCTGCCCGCCGTGTTGAGCCGCGGCGCGGCCGAACCGGGGGTCTTGCCCGAATTCAGTCAACGCCAGCGCGATGTCTTGCGCCTGCTGATCGATGGCCAGTCGAACAAGCTGATCGCCCGGGGTCTGGGCCTGACCGACGCCACCGTCAAGACCCACTTGCAGCTGATCTACCGCAAGATGGGCGTCGAAAGCCGCACCCAGGCGGTGCTGGCAGCGGCGCGCTGACGGCTCAGGCTGTAGCCGGCGGCTGCCGCCGCCTTGCGCCCGGGTCAGCCGCCGTCGGCCTTCGCCGCCCCCGCCAGTGCGGCCAGCACGGCATCTTGCAGGGCCAGGCTGGCAAAGGGCTTCTGCAGCACCTGCACGCCGGCTGCGCGCCAGTGTTCCAGCGCGGCCAGGTCGTCGGGCGCGGTGTTCCCGGTGACGATCAGCGCGGGCAGGCCCGGCCAGCGGGCCCGCAGCGCGATCAGTGCATCGGTACCCTGGCCGTCGGGCAGGCGCAAGTCGGTCAGCAGCAGGTCGGGTCGTTCGCCGGCTGGCATCGCGGCGGCGCCGCCGCCGGCCCACACATCGGCCAGCGATGCATAGGCGCGCACCTCGGCGCCCCAATGCTGCAGCAGCAGGTGCAGGGAAGCGCGGGCGTTGGGGTGGTCTTCCAGCAACCACACGCGGCGGCCGGCCAGCGGTGTGGCCGGCACGGCGCGCTCGGGTGTCGCGGTGGCCAAGGCCGGCGTGCCGACGGCGCGCGGCAGCCGCACGCTGAAGCACGAACCGCGGCCCGGTTGCGAGCGCAGCGTCACCGCCGCGCCCAGCAGTTCGGCCGAGCGTTGCACGATGGCCAGGCCCAGCCCCAGGCCGGTGGCCGAGTCTTCCGCGGTCGCAGCACCGGTGCCGCGAACGAACGCACGGTGCCGGCCTGCAGGCGCGACAGGTCGAGCAGCCGCGTCAGCAGCGCCTCCATCGCGCCAGTGGCTTCCTGCAAGCGCAGCACGACGCGTCGCAAAGGGCCGCTGACCACCTGTTCGTGCATCAAGCCGACCAGCAGCCCGATGCTGACCATCGGTTGGCGCAGGTCGTGGCTGGCTGCCGCCAGGAAGCGGGTCTTGGCGGCGTTGGCGGCCTGCAGCTCGCGGGTGCGCTCCAGCAGCAGGCGCTTGAGCAGCAGCGCCGAGAAAGCGGCCAACAGCAGCGGCACCGCATACGGGACCCAGAAGGTGCCCATCACCGACAGCCGGCCTTGCTGGAGGAAGTAGTCGTGGAAGCCGGCCGCCATCACGCTGGTCAGGCTGGCCGCCAGCACGATCTCGGCCGCGATGCGCCGCTGCCAGGCCGCATGGGCCACCAGACCCGCGGCGAACAGGTTCAGCAGCAAGGCCCAGGGGTAGAGCCACAGGCGCGCCAACTGCAGCGCGTCAGCCCACAGAGCCCACAGGCTGAGCAGCGGGAACAGCAGCGCCGTGGCTTGCAGCGCGCGGCGGTAGGCCAGCGGCCGGCGCTCGGCAAAGGCCATCGCAAACGCCCCCAGCAGCAGCGTGGTCGCCAGCTGCGCCAGCATGTACAGCCAGCCCGCCCACGCCGCCCAGGGCCCCGGCAGCGCGGCATTGGCTTCGAAGTAGGTGACGTTGCGCAGCGACACCAGCAGGCCCAAGGCGCCGAGGCTGCCGAGCACGGTTTCTCTGCGCCGCTTCAACCAGAGCAGCAACATGAACAGTGAGATGGCCGCACCGGCCACATTCAGCCATTGCGGCAGCCCGACGGTGCGCAGCAACTGGCGCTGGAAGCCGGCGGCCAGATCGATCGTCGGGCCCAGCGTCAGCGCCGACAAGCCGCCGCCAACGCGGGCTTCGATGGCGATGTCGAGCTGGTTGTCGCCCGCTTGCAGCAGGTGGGGCGGCAGCGCGATCAGCGTCTGCACGGGCCGCATGGCCTGCGGCGGGATCCGCAGCGTGCCGTGCACCAGTTGTCCGTTGAGCCGCACCTCGTGCGCCGTGCTGAGCCGGTCGGCCTGCAGCGCCCAGGCCACATCCACCACCGCCGGCAAGGTGAAGCGCACCCGGTAGTGGCCGACACCGGCGGTCGGTCGGCCGCGTAGAACCCAGGTGTCGGGCAAGGCCACCTGCAGCGGCTGGAGCATGTCATCGGCCAGGAACTCGGCCTGGACCACGGTCAGCGCCGTGCCGCCACCGGTGCTGCCACCGGTGCTGCCACCGGTGCCGCTGGCCGCGGCCAGCCCCGTCAGCAACCCGGCCGCCAGCCCGGCCACGCCGGCGACAGCCCGCCCGCGCAAGGCGGCTGGACGGCGCAGCGGGGCGAGAACGGTGTGCATGCGCCCATTGTGGGCTCCGATCCTTTCGGTTGAGGACTACACAGCCTTTTGGATGAGGTTTGCGCGTTGCCGCGCCGGGCAGCATCCGCCGTCGACCCGCCGGCCTGTCGCAAGGCTCCGGCTGGCGCGCCTTGCACATCAACCCTCCAGGACTCTTCGCCATGAACACGCGACCGAACTTTCGTCCCCATGCACTGGCCCTCGCCCTGGCCGCTGGCGGCCTGTTGACCGCTCGCAGCGGCGGCGGCGGCAGCGATTCGACGCCGGTCGCGCCGGTCGCGCCCGTTGCACCGGTTGCGCCCGTCGCGCCGGTCGGCATCACCCTGACGGGCGTGGTGGCCAAAGGCGCCGCGCTGGGCGGTGCCAGCGTGGCGGTCACTTGCGCCACCTGCACCGGCACGGCCACCACGGCGGCCAACGGCAGCTACAGCGTCACCATCACGGGCGGCGCCTTGCCCTGCGTGCTGAAGGCCACCAGCAGCGACAGCCTGACCAAGCTGCATTCGGTGGCGACGGCCAGCACCAGCACCAGCGTCACCGCCAACATCACGCCCTTGACCGAACTGGTGGTGGCTCAGCTGACCGGCAGCGACCCGGCGGCCTACGTCTCCACCGTGGTCGCCAGCACGCTGGCCAGCACCTTCACCGCCAGCGCCGTGGCCGCGGCGCAGACGGCCGTGGGCAGCACGCTGGCGTCGGGCGGCGTCAGCACCAGCACGGCCGGTGACTTCATCTCGGGCACCCTGGTCGCTGCTGTCAGCGGCACCGTCGGCAATGCCTATGACCAGGTGCTGGACGCGCTCAACGCCAAGGTCGTCGCGGGGGGCAGCACGCTGGCTGCGCTGACCAGCACCGTGGCGGCGACCAGCCCGGCGGCCACCGCCAGCACCACCACGGCCGGCACTGCCACGCTGCCGGCCGATCTGCTGCTCAAGCCCAAGGCGCCGAATTGCGCATCGCTGGCCAGCGGCAGCTACCGCCTGATCAAGTTCGCGGCTTCGCCCGGCAGCACGGTGACGGCGATCGACACCGTCAACCTGGACGCCCCGACCCTGACCCTGACGATCCCGGGCAGCACGGGATCGTCCACCTGGACGGCCAACGGCAACTGCCGCTACACGTCGCTCGATGGCTCGCACATCGTGGTCTCGCCAGCCGGTGTGGTGGTGGCGCGGGGCAACATAGCCCTGGACGACAGCAGCGTGGCGCTGGCCGCCCGCGGCACCACACGGGTCGTGCTGGGCCTGCCCGTGCAGAATTTCGCCCTGGCTGACGCCGCCGGCACCTGGAACCTGGCCAACTGGACCCGGGACAGCAGCACCACGCCCTTTTATGCCAAGGGCTACATCGGCACGGTGGCCAGCAGCGGTGCCGTCACCCAGGTCAAGTGCGCCGACATGACGACGCCGGAAAGCGCCTGCAGCACCGTCACCACCCTGCTGCCGGCCTTCAGCCTCAACAGCGCGGGCGGCTTCAACTTCGCCTCCAGCGATCCCTTGAACCCCTGGACCGACCGCGCCTTTGCCTACCGCGCGGGCAGCGGCGACGTGATGCTGGTGACGCTGGGCGCCGACGGCAGCTTCAATGTGGCCACCAAGGTGCGCACGCTGACCCTGCCGGCCGTGGGCGAGATCTCGGCCAACTGGAATGCCTACGTGCGCGTCAGCGGCCTGGCCAGCGACCCGCTGGACTACCGCACCCACACCGTGGTCAGCGTGACCGGTTCGACCCTCTTGCGCAACACCGCCAAGGACGGCAGCACCGTGACCGAACCGCACACGCTGGAATACAACCAGGCGCGCAATGGTTACCACCACCGGCCGGCTGCCACCACCACGGCCAGCAACGGCAGCGCGGTCACGGTGCGCGAATCCTGGTCTCTGCCACTGCGCGGCTTCGGCGTGACGGCCTCCTACCTGCCCACCACCAGCGGCACCGGCAACAGCGCCAATGCGTTGTTCAGTTTCGCCGTGGCCAAGCAGCCCTGATGCGCGCCCTGCTGTTGGCCAGCGCGGTGGTCCTGGCTGCCGGCCCGGCCGTTGCCGCCGAAGGCGGTTTTTCCTACCTGATGGGCATGGGCTGGCAAGACTTCCGCTACGCAGAAAAGGGCACCACCGTGCCTTTTCGCAGCGTGGGCCGTTCCGGCGGGCCGGTGCTGGTGACGGGCGGCTTGTACGAACTCGACAACGGCCACCAGTTCTCGCTGGACAGCGAAAACACCTTCTATCCCGGGCGCGGCAGCGAGCATTGGCGCAGCACCAGTCCGGTGTTCGGCGGTGTCACGCTGAGCACGCCCGAATTGCAGAGCAACGGTTTTTCGCTGCGCCAGTCGAACACCCAGTTCACCGGCCACTGGAAGCTGCCCGAGCGTTGGTATGCCAGCGCTGGCGTCGCGCTGCGCAATCAGTACTTCAAGCGCTACAGCTTCGTGGTCGGGCCCGACAAGGCGGTCAATGTGCCAGTGGGCACCACCATCGAAGAGTCGACCAGCGAGGTCCTGGGTTCACTCGGTGTGGCCTTCGATTCGGGTGCCCTGCGCGGGCAGAACGTGCATTACGGCCTGCGCGCCAGCCTGGCCACGCCGGTCTGGCGGCGGCTGGAAAACACCAGCCAGCCGCAGGCCCTGTTCACCGGCACCCGCGGCTGGGACGCCGCTACAGCCGGGCCGTGATTCCGAATGTGCACCTGGGCGCCTGGGGCAAGTGGCAGACCTCGATGCGCGGCGCGCAGACACAGGGCAGCAGCCTGGAGTTGCCGGCCAGCACGCTGAACAGTTGGGCGGGTGGGGTGGAATTGTTGTGGAAGCTGTGAAGGCTGCAGGCTTGAGCCTTGACGGCAGTGCCGATCCATCGCTGACGGCATGCCTGCAGGGCGCCTGCCCATCGCAGTTGATGGATCAGCGACTCACCATTTGCTAAGGCCTGCATGCCTCGAAAATTAAAACTCGGCGCGGTTTGTCTGACGTTCGCATCGCTGGCCGCTTGCGGGGGCGGCAGCGGCAGCGGCAGCGCGCAGATCGACAATGGCGCGCCGGCTGCCAAGTCGTCGGCCAAAGCCATGACATCCTTTGCCGTGACGGTTGCAGGCTCGTCGGCGGGCATCAGCGGCGCCATCGATGAAGCGAACAAGACCATTGCGGTGAACCTCCCGACCGGTTCATCGGTGTATGCACTGATTCCGAAGTTCGCAACAACTGGCGTTGCGGTGAAGATCGGTGCAACAGCCCAAATCAGCGGCGTCAATTCCGTTGACTTCAGCAATCCGGTGACGTACGCGGTCGCGGCGGCTGATGGGTCGACGGTCAATTACACCGTGACGGCATCCGGCCTGTCCACGGCTGGCATCGTCTCGCAAATCAAAAGCATCAAGACTGCCAACATGGCCAGCCATGTTCTGGTCATCAAGAGCGACAGCACCGTCTGGGCTTGGGGCGCAAATGACGCGTGCCAGGTGGGGGCGCAGGTGGGTTGTGCCACCAACAACCTCGGTGGCGTGATCAACAACGTGGTCACCACGCCATCGCAGGTCACCGCCTTGGGGGCGAACTTCGCTTTCGTCGAAGCCGGCTTCAAACAGACCTTTGCCTTCGGCTCGGGCGTGTTCACCTATGCGTGGGGCAGCAACCTGTATGGCGTGCTGGGGGACGGCACGACGACCTTGCGCTCCAACCCCGTTTCGACGCCCGGTGGCTACATCTCGCTGGCTTCGACACCCTTGTTCACGGCCGCAGTCAAGTCGGATGGCACGCTGTGGGGCTGGGGTTCGACGCTCTATTCGCCACCGCAAAGCCCGCACAGCCCCAACAAGATCGGCGCCGGTTTTGCATCGGTCTCCGGCGGCGCGCAATACGTGGTGGCCCTGAAGGCTGATGGCACGGTCTGGACTTGGGGCTACGCTGTTGCACAAGGCGCGTTGGGGCGCACCGTTCAGTCCTTGCCGGATGGCAGCCGGGACGGCGGCACGCCCGTTCAGATCCTCGCAGGCGTCGTGCAGGTGAGCGCCGGATCGAATTCGGGTTATGCGCTGAAGGCAGATGGCATGCTCTGGTCTTGGGGCGACAACGCGGCGGGGCAGCTCGGGGACGGGACGGTCACGCAACGCACGGCGCCGGCTCAGGTCGCCAGCGGGTTCACCAGCGTTTCGGCGGGCACCCAACATGTGGTGGCCATGTGGGCAGATGGATCCGTCTGGACCTGGGGCAGAAACTTGGAAGGTCAATTGGGTGACGGCACGAACACCAATTCGGCGACGCCCAAGATGGTCGGCACCGGCTATGCCATGGCGTCGGCCGGTGCGAATTCATCCTATCTGGCCAATGCCCTGGGCGAAATTTACGCTACGGGTCGAAATTTGCTGGGTGAACTCGGCAATGGGACCCAGACCGCCTCATCGACGTTCACGAAGTCGCTGCCTTTGCTGGCGCCCGGTACATCGGGGAGCGCTGGCGTGGGTACGCCTGTCGGTGGTTACCAATGTCGGACCAGCAAAGCGGTCAACGATCCCGCATGGCTGCCGAGCCATGGCAGCTATTGGGCTGCCGCCAGTGCGCACGACAGTTACACCACCTGCTTGCAAAGCAACTCGGAATCCACTTGCCACCGCTATTACGCGCTGGAAAGTCAGTTTTGCAGCTACGCCTTGCCCGCCTGCCTGGCTGTGGTGACGAGCGCTGCGAGTTGCCCGGGATGAGCGTCAGGACGGCACCGGAGCGGCTTTGTGTGGTCCCGCAGCGCCGCCGGGTGCGCCGAACGACAATCGGCTGAGCGCGGCCCCGGCCGCAGACCCAAGAGCCCAGAGCCAAGAGCAGCACATGACCGTCCGAGAAATCCTGAAGATGGGCGACCCGCGCTTGCTGCGCGTCGCCCCACCCTTGCCCGCCGAGCAGTTCGGCAGCCCCGCGCTGCAGGCGCTGATCGACGACATGTTCGAGACCATGGCCGCCGCCCAGGGCGCCGGGCTGGCCGCGCCGCAGATCGGCGTCGACCTGCAGGTGGTCATCTTCGGCTACAGCAAGAACGTGCGCTACCCCGATGCGCCGCCGGTGCCGCCGACGGTGCTGATCAACCCGGTGATCACGCCGTTGGGTGACGAGCAGGTCGAGGGCTGGGAAGGCTGCCTGTCGGTGCCGGGCCTGCGCGGGGCGGTGTCGCGGCTGGCGCGCATCCGCTACACCGGTTTCGACGCCCAGGGCCAGCCGATCGAGCGTGACGCCGACGGCTTCCATGCCCGCGTGGTGCAGCACGAATGTGATCACCTGATCGGCCGCCTCTACCCCACGCGCATGACCGACTTCAGCAAGTTCGGCTACACCAGCGTGCTGTTTCCGGACATCGACCCCAACGCCGACGACGATTGAAGGCGGCGCTGTCACAGCGCGACACAGGCCTTTACACCGGGCGGGGTCAGCCGCCTTCGGCTGCCAGCCGTTAGGCAGCGATGAACACCCACCTCGACCACCCCTCCAGCCCTGGGTTCGGCGCCTGGCTGCCGCGCCTGTTGCTGACGCTGTGCCTGGGCTTGTGGGCGCTGGCGGGCCAGGCCCAGACCGACCCGCCGGGACGCGTCGGCCGGCTGGCCGAGGCGCGCGGCGCGGTGTCGTGGTGGGACTTCGAAACCGGCCGCTGGGCCGAAGGCGAGCGCAACCAGCCGCTGACCGGCGGCGACCGCATCAGCACCGCCGCCGGTGGCAGCGCCGAATTGCGCGTCGGCTCGACCGTGCTGCGCCTGGGCGAGACCACCGAGCTGGAGGTGCTGCGCCTGGACGACGAGCGGCTGGCCTTCCAGTTGCACAGCGGCAGCGTCGCCCTGCGCGTGCGCTCCCGCGAGATCGCCGAGGAGATCGAACTCGTTACCGCCGAGGTGCGCCTGGCGCCGCTGGGCGCCGGCCACTTTCGCCTGGACCGCATCGATGACAGCACGCAGGCCACCAGCTGGCGCGGCGAGTTGCGCATCGTCGATCCGGCCGGCTTCGTGGTGACCACCGGCCAGCGCGTCGAACTGTTCCGCGAGCGGCGCAGCCAGGCGCTGCGCTTCCAGATCGGCCTGCCCTTGAACGACCGCTACGCCGATGCGGTGCAGCGTGAAGACCAGCGCGAAGAGCGCAGCGTGTCGGCGCGTTATGTGTCGCCCGAGATGACCGGCGTCGAGGAACTGGACCGCAACGGCCGCTGGGAGCAGCACCCCGAGTACGGCGCCGTCTGGCTGCCCCTGACCGTCAGCGCTGGCTGGGCGCCCTACAGCGACGGCCGCTGGGCCTGGGTGCAGCCCTGGGGCTGGACCTGGGTCGACAACGCCCGCTGGGGCTTCGCGCCCTTCCACTACGGCCGCTGGGCCTACTGGCGCAACGCCTGGTGCTGGGTGCCGGGCGCCTATGTGGCCAGGCCGGTCTATGCCCCTGCGCTGGTGGCCTGGGCCGGGGGCCGTCCGGGTAACGGCGTGAGCATCGGCCTGCGCGTCAGCCGGCCTGCCATCGGCTGGATGCCGCTGGCACCGCGCGAGGTCTATGTGCCCCATCACGCGGTGACGCCGTCCTACCGCGAGCGCGTCAACGCCGGTCACGATCGCCCGGGTGAACGCTGGGACGAGCGCCAGCAGGGCCCGTCGCGCGAGGCGCCGGCCGGGCGCGGCAGCCCGGGCTGGACGCAGACGGCACCGGTACCGCCGCGGGTGGCCGAGCCCCAGCGCCCGGTTCCGGCGCGCGATGGCCGGGAAGGCCGGGAAGGCCGTCCGTGGCGCGACGCGCGCGACCCGCGCGAGAACGGCGACGCCCGCATGGGTCCCGAGCCGCGCAACCCCCGGTCGCTGGCACCGCAGGTGCCACCACCGTCAACGCAGGTGCCACCACCGTCAACGCAGGTGCCACCACCGGCACCGCAGGTGCCACCACCGGCACCGCAGGTGCCGCCACCGGCGCCGCAGGTGCCGCATCCGGCAGCCAAGGTGCCACTGGCGTCACCGCAGGCGCCACCACCGGCACCGCAGCCGGCCGTCCAGGTGGGCCCGGTGGCGCCACCGGCGGTCGCGCCGAGGCCGGCGGCCGAAAGGCCGCGCGACAGTGACCGCGAGCGGGACCGCGAACGCAAGCCCGCCAGCGGCGAGGCGGTGCGCCAGGGCCGCGAGAACGAGAGCCAGAAGTAGCCGAACCCGCGCTGCTGCTGCGGGCGGTGCCCGCCCTCAGCGCGGCAGCAGCGGCTTGAGCACCGGCCAGACGTTGTCCAGCATGCGCGGGTGGGCCTCGGCCTTGGGGTGGATGCGGTCGGGCTGGAACAGCGCGTCGGCATTCGGCGCGTCGGCCACGCCGGCCAGCAAGAAGGGCACCAGGGCGGCCCGCTGCGCCCGGGCGACGCGGCCGAACAGGCCGATGAAGTCTTCGCCGTACTGCCGCCCGTAGTTGGGCGGCACGGCCATGCCGACGATCACCACCTGGGCGCCGGCCGCCTTCGCGGCTGCGGCCATGGCACTGAGGTTGGCTTGCGTCGTGGCCAGTGGCAGGCCACGCAGCGCGTCGTTGCCGCCCAGTTCGATGACCACCGTCTGCGGCCGGTGCTGCGCCAGCAGGGCCGGCAGGCGCGACCGGCCGCCCGAGCTGGTGTCGCCGCTGATGCTGGCATTGACCACCTTCACCGCCCTTTGCTCGCGCGCCAAGCGGGCTTCCAGCAGCGCCACCCAGCCGGTACCGCGCGCCAGGCCGTACTCGGCCGACAGGCTGTCGCCGACCACCAGCAGCGCGGTGCCGGACGACGGGCCCTGTGCCGCTGCGGGCAACGCCAGCCCGGCCGCCAGGAACAGGGGCAGCAGGCTACAGTGCAGTGCCATGGCGCGCCGCGCCGCAGAAAAAGTCGTGATGTCAGAACCTCTCATGGATGTCCAGCGGGTCAGCAAGCAGGTGGCCGATTCCACCGGTGCCCTGACCATACTGCACGAGATTTCCTTCCAGTTGCGGGCCCGCGAATCGGTGGCCATCGTCGGCGCCTCGGGATCGGGCAAGAGCACCTTGCTGTCCATCCTGGCCGGGCTGGACGTGCCCAGCAGCGGCAGCGTCATCGTCGCCGGGCAGGATCTGTTCAGGCTGGACGAAGACGCCCGCGCCGGGTTGCGCGCGCAGCAGATGGGTTTCGTCTTCCAGAGCTTCCAGTTGCTGGGCAACCTGACGGCGCTGGAAAACGTGATGCTGCCGCTGGAACTGATGGGCCGCAACGACGCCCGCGCGGCGGCCACGGCCATGCTGCAGCGCGTGGGCCTGGGCCAGCGGCTGGGCCATTACCCCAAGGTGTTGTCGGGTGGCGAGCAGCAGCGCGTGGCGCTGGCCCGGGCCTTCGTGGTCAGACCGGCCCTGCTGCTGGCCGACGAGCCGACCGGCAGCCTGGATTTCGCGACCGGCGAAACCGTGATGGCGCTGATGTTCGAACTCAACCGCGAGGCTGGCACGACCCTGGTCCTGGTGACCCACGATCGCGCCATCGCGACGCGCTGCGACCGCCAGCTGGTGATCGAAGCCGGGCGCTTGCTCGCGCCGGCCTGACGGCCGCCGTCAGGGGCTGTCACCCTGCTGCGGCGCCTGGCCAGACGGCGGCTGACCGTCAGGCCGTGACGAGCGCCGCCAGGCGGTCGAGCGGCAAGCGGGCCTTGACGCTGCCCTCGCCGACCACGCAGGCCACGGCGTGGGCCTTGGTGGTGGTTTCCTGGCGCGAGGGCTGGCTTAGCGGCAGGCCGCCCGGCGTGGTCAGGCAGGCCACCACCGGTGTCGTGATGCTGATGCCGCGTTGCACGACGATGCCCGTCTCCCCCGAATTCAGGCGCACATAGCAGCCCGGCGGGTAGATGCCGAATTCCTTGACCAGGGCCGCCGTCATCGGGTGCCCCGGGTCCTGCATGAACATCTGGCGGCCGGCCATGTCGGCGGACAGGGCGTCGCGCGATGAACGGCCGCTGAGCTTGCCGGTGTAGACATCGGCGCGGCGGGCCAGTGAAGCCAGGTCGCCGACCTCGGTGGTGCCGCTGGGGTAGCCGCCACCGTCTTCCAGTTCGTGGTGCTGCAGCACCGCCATCAACCAGGCCTCGTCGGCCACGCCTGAGCGCTCCAGGATGCGCACACTGCGCATCGGGTGGGTGCGCAGGTCATGGCGCTGTTCGGGTGTGGGGGGCACGGTCTGGCGCGACAGCTGGCCCTGGAGTTCCAGCATCGACAGGTTCATCGTCAGTGCCACCTTGAACAGGCGTTCGCACTGGGCCGTTTCCCAGCCCAGGCGCTGGGCCACCAGGTAGCCGGTGATGGCCGACTGCAGCGAGCGCTGGGCGCCATAGGCCACGTCGTCGTTGTTGCCCTGGCGCAGGACCTGGAAGATGGCCAGGTCATGGTCGCGCTCGATCAGCGCCTGCACCGGAATGGCGGCTTCGTCCAGCACGGCGGTGAAGGTTTCGCCTTGCGGCGACAGCAGGGTTTGCGCCACCTGGCTGAGGCAACGCGCCCACAGACCGGGCAGGGCCGCGCGCGGCGCCTTCAGGATGGCCTCGCGGGCCGACTGCAGTTCCGTCAGGTCGACCAGCGCGCCGCGCTTGAACAGGGTGGTGAGCTGTTCCCAGCTGTCGATCTGCTGGCCGCGCGCCAGCAGCAGGGTTCTGTCGGCGTCGCGCACGTTGAAGGGCAAGGGCACACCCAGGCGGACGCGGTGCTTGACGGTCGAGAGTTCGGCATGTGACATGAGGCTGCTTCTGGATAAGGGCCCCAGGGTGGGGGCCGGTAGCTGGATTTCGGCCCGGCCCCTCGAAACTTGACCGTGGGTGACCTTCGGGTTGCGCCGGGTGCTGGGCCGGGGTGGGTCGCGCGTAAGCTCGGGCGATGACGATGGACACTCAGCCCGATGCCCATGCGGCCCTGCACGCCGGCTTCCGCTGGCAGGTGCCGGCGCACTTCAACATCGCGCAGGTGTGCAGCGCGCGCTGGGCGCGCAACCCGCGCAGCGCCCGCCGGGTGGCCATCGTCTGGGAGCGCGAGGACGGCCGCAGCGGCCGCCTGAGCTATGCCCAGCTGCAAGCCCAGGCCGACCGCCTGAGCCACGGCCTGCGCCGCCTGGGCGTGCAGCGCGGCGACGTGGTGGCGCTGGTGCTGCCGCAGCGCCCCGAGACGGCCGTGGCCCACATCGCGCTCTACCAGCTGGGCGCGGTGGCCATGCCGCTGTCGATGCTGTTCGGTCCCGAGGCCCTGGTCTACCGCCTGCAGGACAGCGAGGCCGTGTGGGCGCTGGCCGATGACAGTGCGATCCAGAAGATCCAGGCCGTGCGCATCGACTGCCCGGCGCTGCGCGGCGTGCTGGCGGTGGGCGACGCGCTGGGGCAGGGCGATCTCGACTGGCCCGAGGTGCTGGCGGGCAGCGGGCAGCCTTTCGACGCCGTCGACACCCGCGCCGAGGACGCGGCCTTGCTGATCTACACCAGCGGCACCACCGGCCCGCCCAAAGGCGCGCTGGTACCGCACCGCGCGCTGATCGGCAACCTGAGCGGCTTTGTCTGCAGCCAGAACGGTTTCGGCCACGGCCCGCCCGAGGCCAGCGACGAGGTCTTCTGGAGCCCGGCCGACTGGGCCTGGACCGGCGGCCTGATGGACGCCTTGCTGCCCACGCTCTACTTCGGCCGGCGCATCGTCGCCTTCCAGGGCCGCTTCAGCCCCGAGCGGGCTTTCGAGGTGATGCAGCGGCACGGCGTGACCCACAGCTTCCTGTTCCCCACGGCGCTCAAGGCGATGATGAAGGCGGTGCCCGCGCCGCGGCTGCGCTACCGCCTGAAGCTGCGCGCGGTGATGAGTGCCGGCGAGGCCGTCGGCGACGCCGTCTTCCACTGGTGCCAGCAGGCCTTGGGTGTCACGGTCAACGAGATGTTCGGGCAGACCGAGATCAACTACATCGTCGGCAATTGCGGCCGCTACATCGACGTGCAGGGCCAGGCGCACGCGGCCTGGCCGGCACGGCCCGGCAGCATGGGCCGCGCCTACCTCGGTCACCGCGTGGCGGTGATCGATGACGCCGGTCAGGAGTGCCCGCGCGGCACGCCGGGCGATGTGGCGCTGCACCGCCTGGACATCCACGGCGACCCCGACCCGGTGTTCTTCCTGGGCTACTGGCGCAACCCAGCCGCCACCGCCGGCAAGTTCACCGGCGACCCCTCGAACAGCTGGTGCCGCACCGGCGACACGGCGGTGATGGATGCCGACGGCTACCTCTGGTACCAGGGCCGCAGCGACGATGTCTTCAAGGCCGCCGGCTACCGCATCGGGCCCAGCGAGATCGAGAACTGCCTGGTCAAGCACCCGGCGGTGGCCAACGCCGCCGTCGTGCCCAAGCCCGACGCCGAGCGCGGTGCGCTGGTCAAGGCCTATGTGGTGCTGGCCGCCGGCCATGTCGGCGACGCCGCGCTGGTGGCTGCGCTGCAGCTGCATGTGCGCGGGCAGTTGGCGCCCTACGAATACCCCAAGGAGATCGAATTCATCGAGGCCTTGCCGATGACCACCACCGGCAAGGTGCAGCGGCGCGTGCTGCGGCTGCAGGAGGAAGAGCGGGCCCGTTGCCGCGCCGCATCCTGACCGGTGGCCGGGGCAGGGCGGCCCTGCGGCACACTGGCGGCTTTCAGATACCGTCTTCATCCATGCAAAACATCGCTCTCGGCCGCTCCGACCTGCACGTCAGCCCCATCTGTCTGGGCACCATGACCTTCGGTGAGCAGGTCGGCACCGCCGCCGCGCACGCCATCCTGGATGCCGCCGTCGAAGGCGGCATCAACTTCATCGACACCGCCGAGATGTATGCGGTGCCGGCCCGCCGCGAGACCTACGGCGCCACCGAAACCATCATCGGGCAGTGGTTCGCCGCGCGCCCCGGCCTGCGCCAGCGCGTGGTGCTGGCGACCAAGGTGGCCGGGCCATCGCGCAACATGGACTGGGTGCGCAAGGGCTCGGACAACCTGCTGCCGGCCGAGATCGTCCAGGCCTGCGACGACAGCCTGCGCCGGCTGCAGACCGACGTCATCGACCTCTACCAGATCCACTGGCCCAACCGCAATGCGCCGGCCTTCGGGCAGGTCTACCTCGACCCGACCAGAGACCGCGACTTCACCTCCATCCACGCGCAGTTGCAAGCGCTGGGCGGCCTGGTGCGGGCCGGCAAGGTGCGCCACATCGGGCTGTCCAACGAAACGCCTTGGGGCCTGTGCGAATTCCTGCGCATCGCCGAACAGCACGGCCTGCCGCGCGTGGTCAGCGTGCAGAACCCCTACGCGCTGGTCAACCGGGTGGTCGACAACGGCCTGGACGAGGTGCTGCACCACAGCGGCGTGGGCCTGCTGGCCTATTCGCCGCTGGGCTTTGGCACGCTGACCGGCAAGTACGACGCGCCGGGCTTCGACGAAGCGCAGCCCGAACTGGGCCGGATCGCGCGCTTCGCCACCATGCGCCAGCAGCGCTGGGCACGGCCCGACACGCTGGCGGCCGCACGCGAATACAACGCCCTGGCGCGCCAGCACGGCCTGACGCCGTCGCAGCTGGCGCTGGCCTTCTGCTACCGCAACTGGCGCGTGGCCAGCACCATCATCGGCGTGACCAGCCTGGCGCAACTCGACGAGAACCTGGCGGCCTGGGACATCAGCTTGACACCCGAGGTGCTGCAGGCCATCGACGCCATCCGCTGGCGGCACCGTGATCCGGCGCAGTAATCCGGCGCAGTGAACCGCGACAATCCCAGCCCGACCTGACACCCCCACACCACATGGCGAACCTCATCGTCCACGGCGGCACGCCGCTCGTCGGCCGCATCACCCCCTCGGCGAACAAGAACGCGGTGCTGCCCATTCTGTGCGCCACGCTGCTCAGCCGCGAGCCGATCCGGCTGCTGGGCATCCCGGAAATCACCGACGTGCGCAAGATCCTGGACATCTTCCGCATGCTGGGCAGCAGCGTGCAGGTGGACTACGCCACCGGCGTGCTGGACGTGCACCACCGCGACACCCATTTCGACCCGCAGACCGACCACCTGCCCGAAGAAATGCGCTCCAGCGTGATGCTGGTGCCGCCGCTGCTGGCCCGCTTCGGCGTGGCCCGCATCGAGAACGATGTGCAGGGCTGCACCCTGGGCGTGCGCGAGATCGACCCCCACGTCGAGGTGCTGGAGCGTTTCGGCTGCCAGGTCGAACGCAGCCGCGAAGCGCTGTTGATCCGTGCCGATGGGGGTCTGAAATCCAACCACCACTGGCTGGACTACGCCAGCGTCACCACCACCGAAAACTTCGTGCTCTGCGCCGCGCTGGCGAAGGGAAACGGCGGCACCAGCACGCTGATGAACGCCGCCAGCGAGCCGCATGTGCAGGAGTTCTGCGCCTTCATGGCGATGCTCGGCGCGCAGATCGAAGGCACCGGCACCAGCCGCCTGACCATCCACGGCGTGGACCGACTGGGCGGCGGTGACTTCAAGTTCACTGAGGACTTCCACGAGGCCGTCACCTTCATGGCGCTGGGCGCCATCACCGGCGGCTGCATCACGGTGAAGAACAGCGCGCCCGAGCAGTTTCCGCTGATCGACCGCACCTTCGCCAAGTTCGGCGTGCAGGTGGTGCACGAGAACGGCTGGAGCCACACCGTGGTCGACGGCCCGCTGCGCGTGAAGCAGCCTTTCACGCAGAACATCCTGCAGAAGGTCGAAGCGGCGCCGTGGCCCTATCTGCCGGTCGACCTGCTGCCCATCTTCGTGGCCCTGGGCGTCAAGGCCGAGGGCAGCGTGATGTACTGGAACAAGGTCTACGAAGGCGCGATGGGCTGGACCAGCGAGCTGTCGAAGTTCGGTGCGCAGGCCTTCCAGAGCGACCCGCACCGCATCATCACTTTCGGCGGCAAGACGCTGACGCCGGCCGAAGTGGAAAGCCCTTACATCATCCGCGTGGCCATCGCGCTGCTGATGCTGGCGGCCAGCATCCCGGGCAAGAGCGTGATCAAGAACGCCACGCCGGTGCGCCGTGCCCACCCGCGCTTTGCGGAAAACATCCGCGCCCTGGGGGCGCAGATCGAGTGGGTCGAAGGGGACTGAGCCCGTGAGCACTCTGGCCGGCCATCGCAACCAGACCCCGGGTGAGGAGATCGCCAACGCCCTCAGCCACGGCCTGGGCGCCCTGCTGGCGCTGGCCGCGCTGCCCCTGCTGGTGTGGCAAGCGGCGCGGCTGGGCGGAGCGGCCGACATCGTCGGAGCCTGCGTCTTCGGCGCCAGCCTGTTCCTGCTCTACGGCACTTCGGCGACCTACCATGCCTTGCCGGGTGGCGGCGCCAAGCGCTGGTTCAACCGCATGGACCACGCCGCCATCTACCTGCTGATCGCCGGCAGCTACACGCCTTTCACGCTGGGCGTGCTGAAGGGGCCCTGGGGCTGGTCGCTGTTCGGCATCGTCTGGGCCGCGGCGGCCGTGGGCGTGACCGTCAAGCTGCTGAACCGGCTGCGCCACCCCTGGCTGTCCACGGGCCTCTACGTGGCGATGGGCTGGGTCGCGGTGGTGGCCATCGTGCCGATGCTGGAACGCATGCCCGCGGCCGGCCTGGCCTGGCTGGTGGCGGGCGGCCTGAGCTACACACTGGGCGCGCTGGTCTTCATGCTGGACAACCGGGTCCGTTACGCCCACGCGGTGTGGCATCTGTTCGTGCTGGGTGGCAGCGTCTGCCACTTCTTCGCCGCCTTCGGCTACGCCCGCGCGGCGCCGGTCTGAGGCACAGCCGTGGCGAAAAAAGACAGGCACGTCAGCGAGACACCGGCCACTCAGATGCTGCGCGCGGCCGGCGTCGCCTACACCGAACATCCCTATGACTACGTGGACCACGGCGGCACCGCCGAGTCGGCGGCCCAACTCGGTGTCGACGAGCACAGCGTCGTCAAGACCCTGGTGATGCAGGACGACAAGTCGCAGCCGCTGATCGTGCTGATGCACGGCGACCGCCAGGTCAGCACCAAGAACCTGGCGCGCGAGATCGGCGTGAAAGGCATCGAGCCCTGCAAGCCCGAGGTGGCGCAGCGCCACAGCGGCTACCTGGTCGGCGGCACCTCGCCCTTCGGCATCCGCAAGGCCATGCCCGTCTTCGTGGAAGCCAGCGTGCTGGACCTGCCCACCATCCACATCAACGGCGGGCGGCGCGGCTACCTGGTGGGCATCACGCCGCAGGTGCTGGTGGACCTGCTGGGTGCGCGCGCTGTCCACTGCGCACTGGCGCCCCCGTAAACTCGATGTTCATGTTTGCACTGACCCTTCTCGCCGCCCTGGTGGCCGCCTACCTCGTCGGCTCGATTTCCTTCGCCGTGATCTTCAGCCGCGCGCTCGGCCTGGCCGACCCGCGCAGCTACGGCAGCAAGAACCCCGGCGCCACCAACGTGCTGCGCTCGGGCAGCAAGGCGGCGGCACTGCTGACCTTGGCCTTCGATGCACTGAAAGGCTTTGTGCCGGTGCTGCTGGTGCTGGTCTTCGGCGCGCGCTTCGGCCTGAACGAGACGGTGGCCGCCTTCGTCGGCCTGGCGGCCTTCATCGGCCACCTGTGGCCGGTGTTCTTCCGTTTCCAGGGCGGCAAGGGCGTGGCCACGGCCGCAGGTGTGCTGATGGCCATCAACCCGCTGCTGGGCCTGTGCACGCTGGCCAGCTTTGCGCTGGTCGTGGCCTTCAGCCGCTATGTGTCGCTGGGGGCCATCGTCGCCGCCGTCTTCGCGCCTTTCTACCAGGCGCTGATTTGGGGCCCCGAGCCGCTGATCGTGGCCATCGCCGTGATGAGCCTGCTGCTGATCTGGCGCCACGAAGGCAATATCAAGAAACTGCTGGCCGGCAGCGAAAGCAAGCTGGGGCAGAAGGCCGCGGCCGTACCGCCGGGGCCGCTGCAGAACGTGGACAAGCCGCATGCGCTGCACCACGGCCAGCACCACGCCAAACACAAGAAGGGGCATTCATGATGGTTCAGCGTTTCGATGTCGGCACGCGTTTGTCGGAGATGGCCGTGCACAACGGCGTTTGCTACCTGGCCGGCCAGGTGGCCGCCGACGGCAGCCAGGACATCAGCGGGCAGATGCATCAGGTGCTGGCCAGCATCGACGCGCTGCTGGCCCGCGCCGGCACCGACAAGAGCAAGCTGCTGATGGTGCAGATCTTCATCAAGGACCTGGCCGACTTCCCGGCGCTGAACGCCGTCTGGGAAGCCTGGCTGCCGACCGGCAACGCGCCGCCGCGGGCGACGGTGCAGGCCAACCTGGCCAAGCCCGAGTGGCGCGTCGAACTGGTGGTGACGGCCGCGCTCTGAACCGGCCTGCGCCGTCGGCAGCGCGGGGCTACAAGCCCAGCCGCGCCAAGTCGCCGCGGCCTTGGCGCAACAGCGCCGGCTCTTCCGCACTGAGGTCGATCACCGTGGTGGGCGCCATCGCGCAGGCGCCAGCGTCGACCACCGCACCCAGCAGCTTTTCGTAGCGGTCGCGGATCTCTCCGGCGTCGTTCAAGGGCTCGGTTTCGCCCGCCGGTATCAAGGTGGTGCCCAGCAGCGGCTCGCCGAACAGCGCCAGCAGTTCCTGCAGCACGCGGTGGTCGGGCACGCGCAGGCCGATGGTGCGCCGGCTGGGGTGGCTCAGCCGCCGCGGCACTTCCTTGGTGGCTTCCAGGATGAAGGTGTAGGGCCCCGGTGTGCCCAGTTTCAGCAGGCGGTACTGGCGGTTGTCGACGCGGGCAAAACGGGCCAACTCGCTCAGGTCCTTGCACAGCAGGGTCAGGTGGTGCTTGTCGTCGACCTGCCGCAAGCGGCGCAGGTTCTCGGCGGCCGTCTTGTCGTCCAGGCGGCAGACCAGCGCATAGCTGCTGTCGGTGGGCACCGCCGCGACGCCGCCGGCCTGCAGGATGGCCGCCGCCTGTTTCAACAAGCGCGACTGCGGGTTCTGTGGGTGGACTTCAAAGTACTGGGCCATGCCGTCATTTTGATCGCATCGGCGCAGCAGCCCAGCCTCGGCACGGGACTTGCTGTGGCTCTGGACAGCGAAATCGCTCAAGTTCCGAAACCCCAGGAGAAGTCTGCATGAAGAAGTTTGCTCGCGGTGTCTACGGCCTTGGTGCCTTGGTGGCGCTGCAGCATGCGCCGTATGTGTTCGGTCAGACCGCGGCTGCGACCGCAGCGGCCGGCTCGGTCGAGACGCTGATCGTCACGGGTACGCGCCAGACCGGGCTGAAGGCCATCGACAGCGCTGCACCCATACAGGTGCTGGACTCGGGCTCGCTCGAGCGCACCGGGCAGCCCGACTTGATGCAGGCCATTGCGCAGAACATTCCTTCCTTCCAGGCCCAGTCCTTCGGTGGTGACACGGCGAACCTGACGCTGTCCATCCGCTTGCGCGGTCTGAGCCCGAACAACACCCTGGTGCTGATCAACGGCAAGCGGCGCCACGGCACGTCCAATCTCGCTGTCCTCGGCGGCCCGTTCCAGGGTGGTGCATCGGCCGACCTGAACTTTGTTCCCCTCGCCGCGCTGGAACGCGTCGAAGTGCTGCAAGATGGTTCCGCTGCCCAGTACGGCACCGACGCGATTGCCGGTGTGGTCAATCTGATCATGAAGAAGGCGAACAAGGGCGGCTCGGCCAGCCTGAATGCCGGCAAGTACTTCGACGGCGGCGGCGATACGGCGGGTGCGATGTTCAACATCGGCCTCAGCCCGACCGACAAGTCCTATGTCAACCTGACGGCTGAGACGCGCACCCACGGGCACAGTTTCCGCGGCGACACCGATCCGCGCGTGGTCGACCCCGCCAACCTGGCGGCTTACCCGCAATTGAAGTCGCAGCCGGGCTACCCCTATCTGAACAAGATCCAGGGCGACGCCAAGTACAAGCTGAACATCTTCTCGCTGAACTCGGGCTTCGACCTGGGCGGCGGCATGGAGGTCTACGGCAACGCCACCTACGGCATGAAGAAGGCCGAGGCTTACGAGAACTTCCGCATGCCCAGCCGCATCCCGGGCCTGTACCCGAACGGCTTCTACCCCAAGGAGAAGATCGACGAAACCGACTTCGCCTACACCGCCGGTATCAAGGGAGGCCTGGCTGGTGACTGGCGCTGGGACTTGAGCACCACCTACGGCCGCGACCTGGCCAAGATCTACACCATCAACTCGGGCAACGCTTCGCTGTTCCAGGACACCGGCAAGTCACCGACCGACTTCTACGACGGCCGCTTCGTGGCTACGCAGTCGACGACGAACTTCGATCTCAGCAAGTCCGTGGACATCGGCTGGGCCGAACCGCTGAGCGTGGCCATGGGTGCCGAGTACCGCAAGGACAAGTACGAGATCGGGGCCGGCGACCCGGCCTCGCGCTACAAGGAAGGTGGGCAGTCCTTCCCGGGCTTCGCGCTGACCGACGCCGGCCAGCACGACCGGCAGAACTACGCCTACTACCTGGACCTGGCCAGCTCGCCGGTGGCCAAACTGCAACTTGACGCCGCGGTGCGCTACGAGCATTTCTCGGACTTTGGCAACACCACGGTCGGCAAACTGACCGGGCGCTACGACTTCACACCTGCTGTGGCCTTGCGCGGCACGATCAGCAGCGGCTTCCGCGCACCGACGCTGGCTGAGCAGTATTACTCCGCCACCAACGTCGGCCCGCGTACCGCTTTCGTGCAACTGCCGCCTAACTCGGCAGCCGCCGAGCTGGTGGGTGTGAATGGTCTGAAGCCCGAAAAGTCGAGTAACTACAGCATCGGTGCGGTGTTCAAGCCGGCTCCGAAGACGACCATCACGATCGACGCTTACCAGATCGAGATCAGCGACCGCATCGTGGGCAGCGGCACCCTGTACGGCACGGGCGGCAGCGTCTACAACTCACCGGCGGTGCGCGCCGCCATCCTGGCCAATGGCAACGTGCTGGACCCTGCGGTGGTGCAGACCGGCATCAACATCTTCTCGAACGCCGTCAGCACGCGCAACCAGGGCCTCGATCTCGTTGCCAGCTTCGGCAGCGACTTCGGTGGCGTGGGCAAGGTCGATTGGACGGTGGCGGGCAATCTGAACAAGGTCCAGGTCAGGAAGATCAACCTCGCGCCCACCCAGATCCTGCCGCAGACGCTGCTGGACAAGACGGCCATCTCCGACCTCGAGACGGCGTCGCCGAAATGGCGCCTGAACCTGGGTGCGCTGTGGCGTTCGGGCGCGTGGACGGTGAACCTGCGCGAAACGATCTTCGGCGCGTCGTCGGAATGGGTGCAAGGTGACAACGGGCCCTATTACCTGAACACGATCAAGACCAAGGCCGTCGAGCCTGTCCGGAATTTTGTGTGCGAGGCATAGCATGACGACAAGGAGCATGTA